>NZ_JAAGOH010000026.1 GCF_010499455.1 Ideonella livida
CAACCGGTCAGGCAATGGGTCAGGCAATGGGTCAGGCAACGGGTCAGGTATCTGCACCGGCTGCGGTCGGGCGGGCAGCACGGGCGCGGCGGGCCGCCGGCCCGGGTCAGGCCGCCTGGACGGCACGGCGACCGGCGCAGCGTCCGGGACCGAGGCCGGGGCGCTTGGCAGGACCGGTGGCACGGACGCCGGGGCCACGGCCGGGTCCGCCTGCGCAGGGGCGCCTGGCCCCGCCTGGGGCACGCTCCCCGTGGGGCGGGACGACGGCGGCGGTGGCGCCGCGCGCGGCTTGGGCACAGGCCCGGTGGCCTGAGCCGCGGCCTGGGCCGTGACGGCGGGGGGCGGCGGCTGGACGTCGCCGGGGAGCGCACTGGGGATGTCCCTGGTGGTGCCGGCCGTATCGCCCGGTGTGGCGGCGGCCGCGGGGGCGGCGGCCGTCGGCACGGCAGCGATCTGGGGATCGGGGGCGTCTGGCGCCCGACTGGCGGCCTGAGGGGCGATCTTGTCGCCTGCCGTGCCGCTCGACCGGTCCGCCGCGTGGACGACACCCGGCGCCGTGTCCGACGGGGCCCCTGACGCGGCGCCTGGTGCGGCGCCTGGCACGGAGCCCGTTGCGGGGTTGCCGGCGCCTGCCGCGGAGGGCGCCGCTGCCGGCGCGCCAGACGCGGCAGCGGCCCCGGTGCCGGACGTTGCCGCGGGTGTGGCCGGGTTGGCGGTGCCGGTGGTGTCGTTGGTGTCGTTGGTGTCGTTGGTGTCGTTGGTGTCGGTGGACCTGGCAGGTGCTTCGCGTCCGTCTGCTGCTGCTGCTGCTGCTGCTGCGGGGGCCGGGGCGGGTTCGGACGCGGGCGCCGGCGCGGGCGCTGTGGTCTGGCCGTCGGCGGTCCCGGCGCCTTGCGGGCCGGTGTCGCGTGCCGGGGTGTCGGCGGCCGCAGGGCGCTGCACCTGTCCGCCGTGGCGGGCCACTTCGGCCTCCACGATGGCTTCGGCGGCTTGCACCTGGGCTTGGGTGGCCTCGATGTCACGGTTCACGCGGTCCACCTCGGCCTGGGCGGCATCAATGCCAGCTTGGGCCTGGTCGCGCAGCGCGGTCACTTGGGCGTGGGTGGCGGCCACCTCGGCGTCCAGGCGGGCCTCGCTGGTCAGGCTGGCGGCGCGCACGGCGTCGGCCGCGGCGGCGGCAGGCAGCAGTTCGGCTTGCAGCTGGGACTGGGTGGCCTCGGCCTCGGCCTGGGCGGTGTGCAGGGCGGCGCTGAGGTCGTCGACCACGGTGTTGGCGGGGGCGAGTTGGGCCTCCAGGGGGGCGGTGGCGTCGGCCGCGGCCTGTTCGCTGGCCTGCACGGCCTCGGCGGCGTGTTGGCGGGCGTCGGCCAGGCCGGCGTCGGCGCGGGTTTGCAGGGTGGGGGGCTCGGGCCAGTCGGGCGGGGTGGCGCTGGCCTGGGTCTGCAGCTGTTCGGCGGCCTGGGCCAGGGCGGTTTGGCTGGCGGTGTGCTGGGTTTGCACGGCGCTGGCCTGGGCGTTGGCTGCGTCGGCGCGGGCTTGCAGGGTGGCTTGGGCCTGCTCGCAGGTGCTGGCCCAGGCCGGGCCGGGGTCGGCGCCGGGATCGTCGGGGGGGGCGCAGGCGGCGCTGGCTTGGCTGTGCAGCGCGTCCCGGGCTTGTTCGGCGGCGGCGTCCAGGGCGTCGCCTCGGGCCTGGGCGTGGTCGATGAGGGCGCTGTGCAGGGTGTCGGCGGCGTCCGTGGGGTCGGCGCTGGGGGGGGCGTCCGCCGGGATGTCTTGGGGCGGGGCGGGCAGCAGCGCGTCCAGGCCCTCCAGGGCCTGGCGCTTGAGGTCGTCAATGCCCAGGTCGCCTTGGTCGAGCAGGCTCACCACCTGGTCGCGGGCTTGGTCCAGGGCGTCACGCAGGCGGGCCAGCAGCTGGTCCACCTGGTCCAGGGCTTGGGCGAGCAGGTCTTGCAGGGCGCGGGCGGGCTGCTGCACGGCGTCGGCCACCTGGGCCAGGGCGTCGGTCAGGCGGGCCTGGGTGTCGCGTACAGCCTGGGTGGGGGTGTCGATCTGTGCGGCCAGGGTGTCGAGCTGGCCGTGGGTGTGCTGCAGGCCTTGGTCCAGGCGGTCGCGCACAGGCTGGGTGAGTTGGGTGGGCAGGGCACGCACCTGGGCGGCCACGGCGTCCACCCGTTCGCGGGGCTGGGCGGCGGCCAGGGCTTGGTCCAGTGCGTTTTGCGCGGCGATGGGGATGGCGTCCAGCTGGGCGGCGGCGGCTTGGGCTTTCTCGCGCAGCTGGGCGGCCAGGGCGGAGAGGCGCTCGCCCCCTTGCACCAGCGCCGCTTGCAGTTGCTTGAGCACCCCCACCAGCTGCTCGATCACGCCTTGGAGCTGGGCGATGGCCTGGTCCAGCAGGCCGTTGAGCGCATCCACCGCCTGGCGGGCGGTGTTGAGCAGGGTGGTGGCGGTCTGCCCGGCCTTCTGGACCACGCTGCGGGCGCTGCTGATGGCGCTTTGCAGCTTGGGCAGCAGGGCCTTGACGCCCATGAACAGCACCCGCGCGGCCACCAGCGGCGGGCAGCGCAGCATATAGCGGGTGCACAGGTCGATGGCGTTGTCGCACAGCGCGCCGGCCTGCTTGAGCTCGGCGCTGGCCGCGGAGAGGGCGCCGTCGGCCTGCAGTACAAAACTCTCCACCCGCGACAGGATCATCTGCAGCAGCACATCGGCGGCGGTGATTTGCTCGCGCACGGGGTCGAGCTGGCGGGGCAGGTCGCGCAGTTGGGCAATCAGGGTGTCGATGTCGGCACCCAGCAGCACCAGCGCTTCTTTGAAGCCGGCCACGGCGGTGTCCACGCCGTCCATCACCTCGCTGACGGTTTGCTGCAGACCGGCCACGATCTCGCCCACGCGCCGCACCTGGGCTTGCAGCGCCTCGATCACCTGGGTGACGAGGGCGGCCACGGCATCCACCTGCACGGCAATGCCTTCGATCAGCGCGTCGGCCTGGTCCAGCGGGGTGGCCAGGGCGAGGCCGGCGTCGTCAATGCGGGCGTGCAGGCCCAGCAGCTCGGCTTGCAGGTCGGCCAGCAACTGCGCCAGCACATCGGCGCCGGCGTCGAGCTGCTGCTGCAGGGTGTTGAGCAGGCCCAGCACGCCGCCGGTGAGCTCGTTGGCCGCCGCCTGGGTGCCGTCGGCGGTGCGTTGCACGCCGGCGCGCAGGGTGTCGAGCAGGGTGTCCAGCGCCTCGCGTTCGGTTTGCACGGCTTGTCGCAGCATGTCCACCTCGCCGTGGGCCAGGGTGGCCAGGGCCTCGCAGGCCTGGGTGAGCTGCTCACGGGCGCGCAGCACGGCGTCGTCGCGGGCGCGCATCAAGGCGGGTTGCAACTGGTCGCGCACCTGTTGCTGCACCCAGTGGCGGGCGTGGGCGGGCAGGGCGTCCAGGGGGGGGGCGTCGCCCTGCACCAGCGCGGCTTGGCCGGCGGCCAGGCCTTGGCGGCGGGCTTCGGCCAGCGCCTGTTGCAGCAGCTGTTCACCCAAGTGGCGGGCGGTGGCCTGCTGGGTGCGGGCGAAGTCTTCGGCGCTGCGGCGGGCGCTCTGCGCCAGGTCGGTGGCCAGGGTGGCCAGGCGTGCGGGTAGGCCGCTGGCGTGGTTCAGCAGGGCTTGACCGCGCTCGGCGGCGGCGCTGGCTTGGGTGCGCAGGGCGGGCAGGTCGGGCACCGCCAAGCGGGCCAGCTCAGCGGGCATTTGTGTGGCGCGGCGGGCCAGGGCCTGGGCGTCAGTGGGCAGGGGTTGGAGGCCCTCGATCACCGGCTGCAGGCGCTGCGGCAGCGTGGCGGCGGTGCCGGCGATGTGTTGCAGGTCGGTGGCCAGCTGCTGGGCCACGCCGGCCAGGGCGTTCACCGTGGGGCGCGGGTCCAGCAGCGGGGCCAGCTTGGCCAGCTCGGGCGGGATGGCGGCCAGGCCGTTGCCCACGGTGCGGGCAGCGGTTTGCGCATCGCTGATGCCGGCGGCCAGCTCGCCGCCCAGCCGCGTCACACCCTGCTGCACCGCCTGGGCCACCTGGGTGGCGCCATCGTTCAAGGCGGTCTGGGTGCGGGTGACGAACTGCATCGGGCGGTGGGTGGGGTTCCAGGGGGCTGGGGTGGTCAGCCGCTCACAGGCTGTCGAGCGTGCTGCGCACCGCGGCGCTGCGTTCTTTGAGCGTGCCCTGGATCTCGGGCACCTTGTCGGGCGCCGGGGTGAGCGAGGTGCTGGCCGAGGCGATCTGGTCGATGCCGGTCTTCATCTGCGCGATGGATTCCTTGACCTCGGGCAGCACGCCGGCGCCTTCAACCTGCAGGTCTTCGAGTGCGGGCAGCAGCGGCGGCAGCACCGGAATGCTGGGCATGGCGCCCAGTGAGGGCAGGTTGGACAGCGCGCTGGACATGCCGCCTGCCGAGGCCGGGGCCAGGGTGAGCCGTCCGGCGGGCACCTGGCCGAAGGCGCTCTCGGCCACCACCAGGCCGCCGCGCCAGAGGGCCTCACCCAGCAGGGCAAAGATGTCGTCCGGTCGCAGCGCGGCCTGGCGCGCCGTCGAGGTGCCCAGGCGCTGGGCCACCCAGCGCAGGTCGGCCAGGGCGGCGGGGTCGCCACGCCAGAACTGCAGCCACTGGGCCGCCTCGTCCGGGCGCCCGAAACGCCGCCGCTGCAGACCGCTGTAGCCCGGCTCGCGCCACAGCGTGGCCGCGCTGCCGCCCAGCTCGGGCGGCAGGCCGCCGGTCTCGAACATCAGCACCCGCAGATGGTGCCGCCAGAGGGTCAGCAGGGGATGGCGCATGGCGGTCGGGCCGCCGCGGGGCAGGCCCCGGGCAGGGGAACGGGGCGAACCGCGTCCGCCCTGACCTGGTGATGATCGGCCGGTGTGGGGCCTGCTTGAGCGCCTGCAGGATCAGGTCTTGGGTGCGGGCCCGCCCGCACCCCAGCCGCACGCCAACCGCACCTCACACTGCACGCGCCCCAAACGCATCGGCAACGCGTTCACACCAGCACAAAGTCCTGCGCCGTGAGCGCGGTGCCCGGGTTGAGGGTGGCAAACAGCACGGCGCTGCCGCTGCCACTGCCATCGGCGTCGTAGTACAGCTGGCCGCCATCACTGTCGTAGACCAGGCGGTCGTCGGCGTCCATCGCCCGGCCGGCGGTGTTGGCCACAAATTGCCCGCTGGCCACGCTGCCGGTGCTGCCCCCACTGGCGTTGCGCAAGGTGGTGAAGACGAGGTGGTCGAGCTGCAGCGTGTCGTCCACGCTGCTGAAGTCGCTCAGGCGGTCGGCCTGCCCGGCGCCCAGCGGGCCGTCGAACACAAAGGTGTCCGAGCCCGCGCCGCCGGCCAGGGTGTCGGCGCCGCCGCCGCCCACCAGCCAGTCGTGGTCGGCCTCGCCGTTCAAGCGGTCGTTGCCGGCACCGCCGCGCAGGGTATCGGCCCCGGTGCCGCCGGTGAGCAGGTCATTGCCGTCGGCACCGCTCAGGCTGTCTTGGCCGTTGCCGCCGTTCAGGCTGTCGTGGCCGGCGCTGCCCAGCACGGTGTCATCGCCGCTGCCGGCGATCACCGATTCAATGCCCGTCAGCAGGTCAGTGCCCTCTCCGGTGCCGCTGGCGGTGCCGGTGCTCAGGTCGATCAGCGAGCTGGCAGCGCCGAACACGGCGGTGTCGCTGCCGGCAGACCCGCGCATGGTGTCATTGCCCGCGCCCCCTTCCAGACGGTCGCTGCCGTTGCCGCCGAGCAGGCTGTCGTGGCCGCTGCCGTCCAGCAGGGTGTCGTTGCCGTCTCCGCCGTCGAGGGTGTCGTTGCCCGCCGCGCCGTCGAGCAGGTCATGGCCGGTCAGCCCGGTCAGGCGGTCATGGCTGCCGGCGTCGATGGCATCGCCTCGCAGGCTGTCGTTGCCGGTGCCACCGCTCAGGCTCAGGTTGTCCAGCACGGCCTTCAGGTCCACGCTGAGCGCGGCGGTATTGGCCGAGAAGGCCTGCCCGTCGCTCACCTTGAACAGGATCTGCGCCACGGCGGTGCCGGCGTTGTTGTCTTGCGGCACGTAGCTCAATGCGCCGCTGCTGATCTGGGCGGCGCTGACGGTTTGGCCGGTGCCCAGGGCCGTGCCGTTCAGGCGCAGCTCGCCGCGCCCCTCCAGGCCCACGAACTGCAGGGCGGCCAGGCTGTCATGGTCGGCATCGCTGAAGCCGAACTGGCTCAGGGTGAGCACCAGCGCCGTGTCTTCCACCCCTTGCACGAGGCTGACCAGGGCCAGTGGGGCGTCGTTGGTGGAGGTGATGTGCACCGTCACGCTGCTGACGGCCAGACTGGCCCCGCCAGTACCTTGGGCGCCGGCGTTGCCGTCGTTGAAAGTCCAGCTCAGTTGCACCTGGGCGGGCGGGGTGTCAGAGAGGCAGCGGTAAGCCAGGCTTTGCAGCACGCCGTCCACCTGCGCCTGGGTGGCGCCGGCGGCAAATTGCAGCCGCAGCAGCCCGCCCTGCAGGTTGAGCACCGTGCCAACGGTCTGGCCGTCCCACACCAGCGCGCCGCCGTGGCTCAAGGCGCCCAGTGCCGAGCCCGCGGCGGCGCTGAAGGTGTCATCGGCCTGGGCGCCGCCTTGACGGGCGATCTGCAGCGTACTGCCGCCGTAGTCGCCACGGCCGGCGGCCAGCGCGGCCAGTTCGGTGTCCACCACGCGGGCCTCTGGGGCCAGGCGCACGTCCGCCCCGTCCTCGGTGAAACCGATCGGGGTGGTGCCAACGGTGTCGCGCACACCCCAGCCGGGGTCGGCCACGCCGTTGGCGCTGTAGCGGGCCATGGTGAACTGGGTCACGCCGTCCACCAGCGCCGTGCCCGCCAGCACGATGCGGCCGCTGGCGTCCACGCTCATGCCGCCCACGGCGGCGGTGCCGGAGGGCGCTTGCAGGCCGGTGTGCAGCACGCCGCCGGTGCCAAAGCTGCCGTCCAAGGTGCCGCTGCTGCTCAGGCGCAGCACCACCAGCTCGCCGTCTGATTCAGCGGCGACCAGCAGCTTGCCGCTGGCCAGCGCGATCACTTGGCGGGCCTGGTCCACCCCGTTGCTGAGCGAAAAGGTGGCCACCCCGTCTCCGGAGAAGCTGGTGTCCAGAGCGCCGCTGGCGGTGAAGCGTTCCACCAGGATGTCGCGGTCTGTGCTGGTGAGCAGCACGCTGCCCACCACCACGGGCTTCAGGTCGGCCTGCGCGGTGACGCCCAGCGCCATGCAGGGTTGGGTGAGGGGGTGGCTGGTGAGCAGGCCATCACCCGAGAAAGTGGTGTCCAGCGTGCCACTGGCGTTCAGGCGGGCCAGGGCCACCGAGTAGGTGCTGCCGCTCCAGCTGTAGCCCGCCAGCAGCAACTTGCCGTCGGCAGCGCGGGCCATGGCCAGGCCGTAGTCCGCCCCGCTGCTGGGCGAGACGTAGACCGTGCTCATGCCCGTGCCAGTGCTGCCCACCTTGTCCAGCGTGAAGTTCAGCGCCGAGCCGGTGGTGTTGGGCCGGCCCCAGCCGCCCAGCAGGTAGTTGCCGCTGGCATCGCGCAGGAAGTCGGTGCCGGCGTCGTGATCCGGGGTGAGGGAGTGCACGAACAGACCGTCGCTGGAGAAGCGGGTGTCCAGGGCGCCGTCGGTGCTCAGACGGGCCAGGAAGCTGTCGAGCTTGCCAGTGCTGCCTGCGGCGCTGCTGGAGGTGCCGCTGATGACAATGCGGCCATCGGGATCAATCTTCACGCGGCGGCCGATGTCCTCGCCGCTGCCTACGCTGAAGGTCATCACCCCGTCACCCGAGAAGCTGGTGTCCAGCGTGCCGTCGTTCAGGTAGCGGGCCACGCCGACATTGCCGGCGGTGGTGCCCACCACCACCAGCTTGCCGTCGGTTTGAACGGCCACATCCAGCGCGCGGCTGCCGGTGGCGCTGAAGGGGGTGTGGATCTGGCCGTCGCCGACGGTAAAGCGGGGGGCGGTGTTGAGGGGCATGGGCGCGAGGGGGGAGGCAGGAGAAGGTCATGCGCCAGCCCGGCCCCAGGTGAGGCCGTGGCGGAGCGACGGCTTAGCGCTTGGTTTCGGCCGCTTTTCAGCGGACTTGAGTGATCTGCGACAGCCGTACGTACGGCAGGCGCGCCGGCTCCCCCGGCCACCGGTCGCGGCGACAATACGCGCCCCGCGCTGCGGCGCTTCTGCTCTTGAGTCACTCCCATGTCCGTCCAATGGTTCCCCGGCCACATGCATGCCACGCGCAAGGCGATCACCGAGCGCATGAAGCAGGGCATCGATGTGGTGATCGAGCTGCTGGACGCACGCCTGCCGGGCTCCAGCTGCAATCCGCTGCTGGCCGAGCTGACCGCCGGCAAGCCCAGCCTGAAGGTGCTCAACAAGCAGGATCTGGCCGACGCCGACCGGACGGCGCGCTGGCTGGCCCACTACCGCGCGCAGCACGAGACCGGCGCCCTGGCGCTGGACGCCAGCGAGCGCGCGCCGGCGGCCCGCCTGGCCGAGGGCTGTCGCGCGTTGGCACCGCTGCGCGGCGGCATGGACAAGCCACTGCGTATCCTGATCTGCGGTGTGCCCAACGTGGGCAAGTCCACCCTGATCAACACGCTGGTGGGCAAGAAGGCCACCAAGACCGGAGATGTGGCGGGGGTGACGCGCAACGAGCAGCGCATCACGCTGGCCAGCGACGCCTACCTGTTTGACACCCCGGGCATGCTGTGGCCCAAGATCACGGTGCCCAAGAGCGGCTTTCACCTGGCCGCCAGCGGCGCGGTGGGCGCCAACGCCTACGACGAGCAGGAGGTGGCGCTGGAGCTGCTGGAAACCCTGCAGCCGCACTACGCCGCCGTGCTGCAGTCCCGCTATGGCCTCAAGGAGAGCCCCGAGGAGGTGGCGGCCCTGCCCAGCGAACGCCTGCTGGAGGCCATTGGCCGGCGGCGCAGCGCGGTGCGCGCCGGCGGTGTGGTGGACCTGCACAAAGCCGCCGAGGTGCTGATCGCTGACTTCCGTGCAGGCGCCATGGGCCGCATCACCCTGGAGACCCCCGAGGAGCTGGCCGCCTGGCGCGTGAAGGCTGAGGCCGAAGAGGCCGCCCGCCTGGCCCGCAAGCAGGCGCTGAAGGAGGCGGGCCTGATCCGGGTGCGCAAGCCCAAGGCCGAGCCGCAGGGGTGAGTCCCAGGGCGCCGGCAGGTGCCTTGGGGAGCCGCGGGCGTCAGTAGTCGGTGAAGTCGTAGCCGATCTGGACGGAGACCCAGGTCTTGCCGTGCTGGTCAAAGGCAGCCCGGTGGGCCCGGCCCACGTAGTCGCGGCCCACCAGGATTCCGGACTGCAGGCCGCGGCCGTTCTGGCTGTTGGGCTTGCGCGTCTCGAAGGTCAGGCCCCAGGCGGTGCTGAAGGCGGTGAGCTGCTCGGTCTGGGCATTTCCACCAGCGTCCTTGGAGCTGCCCGACACCACGCCCACACCTGCGGCGACGATAAACGAGGCGCTGCCGCCCAGCGCTTCGATGCGGCGGCCGAAATACGGGGCAATGGTGGCCGAGGGCGCCAGTTCCTTGGCCCCCATGTAGTACTTGAACGGTACCACCAGGGTGCCGTAGGTGTACCCACGGCGTAGGGCGCCGCTGGCGACCACGTCCTCTACCCGCACGGTCAGCCGGGTGGGCAGTTGGCCTGCCGAGTCCATGTCGGGGGCAGAACAGGAATAGAAGGGGGACTGGGGAGCGGCTACGGCGCTCAGTTCGGTGCCGTCCTCCGTCTGCGAGAGCACGCGGATGTGGGTCACATGCGGCGGAACCCCCTTCAGGGGCGTTGTCAGCTTCAGGCAATCCGACACGTAGTTGGTGCGGGCCGGTGGGTTCACGGTGGTGTCCACCACGCAGGTTTTGGTGGCGCTGCTGTACCGTACTTGGGGGCCACCGGGGCAGCGGGGTGTCTGGGCGACCACGGCGCAGGTGTTGGGGGTGGCGCTCTGGAAGGTGCCGCCGGCAGACGCGCACATTGCCTGGTTACCGTTGAGCTTGGCCTGCAGTGCCTCGGCGGGCATGCAGTTGCCGTCCTTGTTGGGGCTCCAGCCGGTTTCACAGGTCGGCTTGATGTCCTGCTCTGCCGCCCAGGCACCGGGTCCGGCCAGCAGGGTCGTGATCAGCAGGGCGGTACCGGCGGCGAACCGGGGGCGGGGGGACAGGGACATGGTGAACTCCTCGGGTGTGGGTCTGCAGGGCGCGCCAAACGGGCGACGGCCCCATTGCATCGCCGCCGCCCGGTCCGGCCCATCCTCCACCGGGCTCATGCCGAAGGGGGAGACCGCGGTTACCGCCGGTGAATTCACAAGCTTCCCCGGTGGTGGGAAGATCCGCCGACCCCTCCCCTGGACCGTGCCATGCGCCTGCTGCTCGTCGACGACCACACCCTGTTCCGTGAAGGCATGCGCCTGCTGCTGCAGCCGCTGGTGCAGCCCCTGGAGGTGGAGGAGGCGGGCAGCTGCGAGGAGGCCCTGGCCCGGTTTGAGGCGGGGGAGGCTTTTGACCTGGTGTTGATGGACCTGGCCCTGCCGGGGGCTTCGGGCATCCAGGGCATGGCTTGGCTCAAGGCGGCGCGGCCGGAGGTGAAGGTGGTGGCGCTGAGCTCATCGGATGACCGCGACAGCGTGCTGCGGGCCTTGGACGCTGGCGCCATGGGTTTCATCCCCAAGAGCTCCACCGGGCTGGTGATGCTGGCGGCGCTGCAGCTGGTGCTGGCGCGGGGCATCTACCTGCCGCCCAGCGTTTTTCTGCCCGGCGGGGTGGCCGCCCCGGTCGAGCTGCGGCCCACCGGGGCGGACGCAACGGGCAGCGCAGGTGCGGCCGACCGTGCCGATCCGGGACCAGGCACCGACGGGCCGGCGGTGGCGGCCCGTTTGGGCCTGTCGCCCCGCCAGGCCGAGGTGCTGGACCTGCTCTTGCAGGGCAAATCGGCCAAGCTCATCGCCCGGGATCTGGACCTGGGCCTGGCCACCGTCAAGACCCACACCACCGCGGTGCTGCGGGCCCTGAACGTGACCACCCGTACCCAGGCCATCGTGGCGGCCAGCCGCCTGGGCTGGCGTTTCAGCCGCTGACGGGCGGCGTCGCCGTCGGCGGGTTGGACGGGGCGTCCTGGACATGCGGCGGCAACAGCAGACACAGGGTCTCCAGCAGCCGGTCGGCCCCGACGGGTTTGTGCAGGACCGGCACGCCCAGGGCCAGGGCGCGGGCGGCGGTGGTGGCCGAGGTGTCAGCCGTCAGCAGCAGGGCGGGGGTGTCCTCGCCCGTGGCCTCGCGCAGGCGGGGCAGCAGGCTCAGCCCATCGGTCTCGGCAGCCAAGCCAGGCTGGGCCCGAGGGCCCAGCTGCAGGTCGGTCACCACCAGGTCGGGCGGGCGCAGGTGGCGGTCCAGCTCGGCCAGGGCGGCGTTGGCGCTGCCGGCGCAGGCCACCAGCGCGCCCCAGCGTTGGCACAGCACCTCCAGGGCCTGACGGTTGTCGGCGTCGTCGTCCACGACCAGTACAAAGGCGCCCCGCAGGCGGTCGACCGACGGCGTGAGGGCGGGGCCCGCAGGCAGCACCTCGTGGGCCTGCACCCGCGGCAGCAGCAGCTCGAAGCAGGCGCCGCGGCCTGGGGTCGAGCGCAGGGACAGCCGGTGGCCCAACAGTTCGGCGGTGCGCTGCACGATGGCCAGCCCCAGGCCCAGGCCCTGGGAGCCACCGGCTTGGGTGGTGCCCGCCTCAGGCGTGCCCAAGCGTACGAATTCTTCAAAGATGCGGGCCTGGTCGGCAGGGGCTACGCCCGGGCCGGTGTCCAGCACTTGCACGGCCAGCCCATCGCCACGGCGGCGCGCGCCCAGCAGCACCTGGCCGCCAGCGGGCGTGTAGCGCAGGGCGTTGCCCAGCAGGTTGACCAGGCAGCGCTCCAGCAGCGCCAGGTCACTGCGCACCAGGGCGCAGCATGGCGCCACGCGCAGCCGCAGCCGGGCGGCCTGAGCCTGGGGCTCGAACTGGCTTGCCAGCCGCTGCAGCAGTTCATGCAGGGCAAAGGTCTCCAGTCGGGGCTGGACCAGCCCCGCATCCAGCCGCGAGATGTCGAGCAGGCTGTTGAACAGCCGCTCCATCGCCTCCACCGAGGTGCCCAGCCGCCCCACCAAGGTCTGGACCTGGGCCGTGGCAGACTCACCGCCCCCTGCCGCCTCCAGGGCGGCCAGCCGGCTGCGCAGCACGCCCACCAGCAGGCCGATGGTGTGCATGGGCTGGCGCAGGTCGTGGCTGGCGGCGGCCAGGAATCGGGTCTTGGCCAGGCTGGCACGCTCGGCCGCGTCCCGCGCCTGGCTGAGCTGTTCGGTGCGCTGGGTGACCTGGGCCTCCAGTTGCTCGTAAAACGAGCCCAGGCGGCGGGCCATGGCGTTCAAGTCGTCAGCCAGCAGTTCCAGCTCGTCGCCGGTCTGGAGCGCCACCGGAGTGGAAAAGTCGCCCGAGGCGATGCGGGCGCTGGCCCGACGCAGCAGCAGGATGGGCGCGGCCAAGCGGCGGCCTTGCCACAGGCTGGCCAGCACGGCCAGCACTGCGGCCGCGCCCATCAGCAGGGCGGTGCGCTGCAGCGTGTCCAGCACCGGGGCCATCACGGTGTCGCGGGGCTGCTCCAGCACCAGCAGCCAGCCGGTCTCGGGCAGCTCCACCACGGTGTTGAGGGTGGGCCGGCCCTCCAGGTCCAGGCTGTCCTGCCCGGTGGGCAGGGGCCGGCCGGCGGCACGGGCGGCGCGGGCGGCGCGCAGGTCGGGACGGCCGTCCAGGCGGCGCTGGCGCAGCATTTCAATCTGCACCGGGTGCACGATCAGCCGGTCCTGGGCATCCACCAGCCAGGCCCGCCCGCCCAGGCGCTCGCCCACCCGGGTCAGGGTGTCGGCCACCAGGCGCAGGTGGACCACGGCGGTGGTGCGCACGCCGCCCTCGGCGCGGCCGGCGTCCACTTCGGCCACGCGGAGCTCCACCTGGGGGTCGGCGCCCTGGAAGAAGGGTTGGCCAAAACGCACCGGGCCGGCCACCGCCGCCTGGGTGGCGCCAGGGCGGCGCGGCAGGCGGCCCGGCCCCAGCAGATCCGGGGCGGTGCGCGAGACCTGGGCCAGCAGCCGGCCTTCGGGGTCGTGGGTGCGCACCTCCACCAGCGAGGTGTGCAGCACCAGCAGGCGCTGCAGTTCGTCGCGCAGGCGCTCGGGGCCGTAGCCGGGGGCTCCCCAGGGGAATTTGCCGCTGTCGCGCAGGGCGGCGGCCGGCCCCTGCAGGGCCTGCTCGATCTCGCGTGCGGCCGCATCGGCTTGGGCGGCCTGCAGTTGCACCGCCTGCCCGCGGCTCTGCTGGTAGGTGTGGAACATCTGCACTGCCCCCGACAGGGCCAGCAGCAGCACCGCCACCAGGCCGATCTGCAGGGCCCGGCGGCGCGCCAAGGGGGGCAGGGGGATCCAGGGCTGGATCATGGCGGGCGGCAGGCCGTTGGCCGCCCAGGCGGGGCGGGGTGGGATTGGGGGGCGTGGGCGCGGGCCATGGGCTCAGCGCAGCACCTCGTCGGCCAGTGCCACGACCGCCGGCTGCACCCGCAGCCCGCCCAGGTCGTAGTCGGCCCGCAGCGTCAGTCGGTGCCGACGCGGGCGCTCCAGCGGAATCTGTCGCAGGTCTTCGCCGTTGCAGGCCCGGGCGGCCAGGTCGGCCACCGCGTCATAGCTGAACTGGGTTTCCGCCTCGTAGGCCATCAGGCCGCCGGCGCGCACATCGTCGGCGCTGGCCGAGAGGTGGGGCAGGTGCCGGCTGCGCAGGGCGGCCAGCAGGTCGGCCTGGGCCAAGTAGGCGACATAGGTGGCTGGCAGGTACCAGGCCTGGGGGCGCCGGGACGCGGGCAGGGCATCCAGCTGGGAGAAGAGCTGTCGCAGGGCCGGTGCCGATTCCACCGCATGCACCTGCAGCGCCAGGCCCAGCCGGTGGGCCTGGAGGCGCAGGTCCTGGGCGCCCCGGGTTTCGGTCAACCAGGCCTCGTCGGCCAGCACTGCCACCCGCGACAGCTCGGGAAAGGCCCGGTGAAGCAGGCCCAGGCGCACGGCGTCGGCGGTGTCGTGCAGGTCTACTCCGGTCGCGGGCGCGCGCTGGCCGGGGTCACCCAGCAGGCCCAGGCGCCGGGGCTCCAGGAAGCTGGCAAACACCAGGGGCACTTGCGGGCCGTGGCGGCGCACCGCGGCGGCCGAATCGGCGGTCACCGCCACCACCAGATCGGGTGGCGCCGCCAGGTGCCGGCGCACGGCGGCATCCAGCGCCGCCAGGTGCGTGCCGTCCAGGGCGGCATGTTCCAGGCGGTGGCCGGTGCAGGCCGGCGGCGAACGTTGCGCCCAACGCTGGCGCGCATGCTGGTACAGGGGGTCGGCCGCAGCCTGCGTGGCGCCCAGCCACAGCAGGCGCGGCGGCTCCGCAGGGGCGCTGGCCGTCTGCCGCAGCAGTGGCAGCAGCGCCAGCAGGGCAGCCCAGCCCCAGCCCGATCGCGAGCGGCGCAGCACAGGGCGGCGGAGGGTGGTCGGCGGGTCCATGGCTGGCGCCGATTGTGTCGCCTGCGCAGGTCCGCCGCTGAACAGGACCATGGGGCGGCCTGCCCCCCGAGCCACAGGCAGGCAAACGCAAAGCAATGGAGCGATGAGCCATGAGTCAGACAAACCGTAAGCAGCAGCACCAAATGGAGGGGAGTTACTTCTGTTGGATGAAGCTGTGCCCCAGCCACGGCGCCGAGCCGGACGGGCCGTTGGGCGGCCCGCTGAAACCCATGGCGGGTGGCCGGCCACCGGTCCGTCTGGCGGGGGTGTTGCTGGGGGAGGATGCCAGCGCTGGCGGGGCTTCAGGGGCCGATCCAAAGCGCAGCTACAGCGTCGACGGCTGGTGGAGCTTGCCCCAGGCCTTTCCCATGGGCCTGCCGCCGGGCATGCAAGTGGACGTGATGCCCATGGTGCAAAGCAAAAAGGTGACGGAGAGCGACGACTGGGACGGAGGCGGAACCGACACCGACGACTCAGCACGTGCCAAGCACAAGCCCCAGGACAAGGTCATGGCGCTGGCGTGGATCGACACCGAGGAAGGGCGGGCCTGGCGCGCCGGCGCCATGGCCTGGTGGCCGGTCGAGTTCCGCGGCCGCCTGCGTGTGCCGCGCTCCACCCGCCGCGACCCGGACGAGGTGGCGCTGCCGAGGGAGCCCGAGTTGGGGAACGATGGGACATGGGGCCTTTTTGGCGGCTGGGCGGCCTGGGGCGAGGCGTACCGGGACGAGGTCAAGCGGCAGCCGGAGTTCTTGGGCCCCGCTGCCGACTGGAAGTGCATCGTGGAGCCGCTGAAGGAGCTGCTCGGGAGGCAGAACAAGTCCGCACAGGAGGGCGCGGTTCGCCAGGCGAGATGCCACCGCGCGGGGGCAACGCCGGCCATCCTGGCCCAGAACGGCAGCGTGTGGGATGCGATTGCCCCGGTGCTGGCGGTCGCCGGGGTGCAGCCGCATGCGCCGGAGCAGGCGCCCATGGCCGAATATTTGTGGCGCTCGTTGCAGGCCATGCGGCCGGTGCTGTTCTATGCCAAGGCGCATTTCAACCTGGCGCGACCCTTCTGGCAGGACGGCCATAGCACTCCGGCCACCGTCATCGCCATGCCGGCGCATCCCAGCTACCCCGCTGGTCATGCCGCTGCGGCCTACCTGGCGGCCCTGTTGCTGAAGGCCGCCGGCCGAGGTGATTGGGCCCGCCTGGTGAACGCGGTCGAAACAGTGGCCTTCAACCGCGTCATCGCCGGCGTCCATTACCCCATGGATGCCAACGCGGGGTTCATGTTGGCGGAGCGGGTGTTTGAGATGCTCAAGCAAAACGATGACTGGAAGACCTGTCTCCAGAAGGTGGCGAGGCAACAAAATGAACAGCAGGAGAACCTCCCGAGTCTGAAGCCCCATCTCGAGTTCTGAGCCGCAGGGGCTCAACTCCTTTCCGCTCAGGCCGAAAGCGCCAAGAGGGTGAAGGCGGGAGGGAGTGGTCCCATGTTTCACGGTGTGCAGGGTTGGATGCGCCGGTGGCGCATCCGCACCCGTTTGTTCTGGTTGGGCGGGCTGGGCGGCCTGGCGGTGCTGCTGGGCCTGGGCCTGGCGCTTTGGCTTGGCCAGGGCCTGACCGTGCTGAGTCAGCGGGTGTTCGTCTCCAAGGACGTGGTGGCCGACATCCTGCCGCCGCCGCTGTACCTGGTGGAGATGCGACTGGTGGTCTCGCAGGTGGCTGAAGGCAGCCTGCCCTTGGCGCAGGGGCGCACCGAGGTGGCCCGGCTGCGCCAGGAGTACGAGGCGCGGGCCACGTTTTGGCGTGAGCATCCGCCCCATGGCCTGGAGACCAGCCTGCTGGGCGCGCAGCACCGCGCAGGGCTGGCCTTTATGGACGGCGTGGCCCAGCTGCTGGCCTTGCCTGAAGAGCAGGCCCTGACCCAGCTGCGGGCGGGCCTGCCCGAGTTGCAGCGGCAGTACGCCGAGCACCGAGCGGGGGTGGACGAGACGGTGCGCCAGGCGACGGCGATGGCGCTGGCCGACATGGCGGCGTTTGAACAGATGGTGGCGCAGAGCCGGCAGGGATCCCTGCTGGCCGGTGGACTGCTGCTGGCGGCCGTGCTGGGCCTGGCCGGGCTGTTGGCCGCCACGGTGCTGGAGCCCCTGCGCCGCGCCGTGCGCGCGGTGCAGCAGGTGGCCGGGGGGGATCTGGCGGCGCCGGTGGACGTGGCTGGCGCGGACGAGTTGACCGACCTGGGGCGTGCGCTGCAGGCCATGCAGCAGGAGCTGGCGACCATGGTGCAGCATGTGCAGCGGGATGCACAGCAGGTGGCGGTGGCGTCGGAGCAGATTGCCACGGGCAATCGCGAGCTGAAGATCCGCACCGAGTCACAGGCCGGCGCGGTGCAGGAGACGGCCGCCATCATGGAAGAGCTGCACTGCACCCTGAACGCCAGCGCCGACAACGCCCGCCAAGTGTGCAGTCTGACCCAGCAGGCCTCCGCCATGGCCAGCCGCGGCGGTGAGGTGGTGGGGCAGGTGGTGGGTACCATGCAGGGCATTCAGGACGCGTCCCGGCGCGTGGGGGACATCCTGGGCGTGATTGACGGTATCGCCTTCCAGACCAACATCCTGGCGCTCAACGCGGCGGTGGAGGCGGCCCGCGCCGGCGAGGCGGGTAAGGGCTTTGCCGTGGTGGCGTCCGAGGTGCGCATGCTGGCCGGGCGCAGCGCCGAGGCCGCACGGGAGATCAAGCGGCTCATGCACGACAGCAGTGAGCGGGTGGAGCGGGGCGGGGCGCTGGTGGAGGCCGCCGGCGCCGCCATGGGCGATATCGTGCGGGCCATCCAGCAGGTCAATGAGCGGGTGGTGCAGATCAGCGACGCGAGCCTGCAGCAGAATGCCGGCGTGGCACAGATGGGCGTCTCCATCGACAACCTCAACGCTGCTACGCAGCAGAACGCGGTGATGGTGGAGCAGGCCGCCTCGGCGACGATGAGTCTGCATGGGCAGGCCGACGGGTTGGTGCAGTCGGTGGCGCGTTTCAGGCTGCAGGGGCAGGGGGAACACGCCGATTGACTGTCCCGATTGACCGGACCGCCCGTCTCAGCATGTGGCGGCCGCGCGTGTACCTCATTCCGCCTGGTAGACGCGTACGGCGCCGTACAGCGAGATCGCCATCAGGCCGGGCAGGTCTCCTTCACCAAAGAACTGCGCGTTGCGGGGCGCATCCTTGCTGAGCAGGCGCCAGTCGCCGCCCTCAGTCCGGTAGAGGTAGTTGGCGTCGGCCGCGCTGTTGTTTCCCCACCGCAGGGACAGCCAGATCCGCCCGCGGCGGTCTGCATACAGCGACGTGGGGCCGCCATAGGCATTGGAGGCGCCGTCCACCGAACGCGGCAGGCTGGGCATGCGCGGCCCGGCCACGCGCTCTGGGGTGGCGCTGCCGGCGGGCAGCCGCCACAGCTCGATTTGAAAGCCCGTGAGATCGGTCAGATTGAGCCAGTAGTAGTGGCCGCTGCGGTCGGGCAGGCCGTAGCGGAAGGTGGCGCAGCCTTCGGACATCGACGGGGCATCGCAGCCGGCGATGACCGTGGTGGTGTGGGCCACGGGGTCCACCTCCACCAGGCCGCGACGGTCTTCCCAGGTCAGCAGGCGGCCGGTGGCGGTCATGTGCACCGGACGGATGCCGGCCCAGGGCAGGGGGGCCGAGCCCAGCAGTGACCAACCGCCCCCTTCAGGCGCGGCGTAGAACACCCCCACGCCGGTGCTCGTCTCGCGGCTGTAGGCCACATGCTGGCCATCCAGACGTTTGCCCAGGTAGATCACGGTGCCCGCCGCCGGCGCCGGCAGCAGCGGGGTCCAGCCGGTGTCGTCCAGGCGGCTCAGTTGACCGTAGGTGCTCTGGCCGTAGACGCGGTGGTCGGGCTGTGGGGCGCTGAAGCTGCGCATGTCGGGCGTGACCGCCTCCCAGCTGGTGCCGCCCGGCGGCAGGCGGAACTGGCTGCCCACGATGCTGGGGTTGCTCAGCAGGTGGTAGTGGCCCCCGGGCGAGCGGGCGGCGTACTGCCCTGGGGCACCGGGGGCGCCCTGCAGCGGCAGTTCCCGCAGCTTCAGGCCGCCGTCGTCGTCGCCACCACCACCACCGCAGCCGCTCAGCGCCAACATCAGGCTGAGCACCAGTGCTAAGGCCCCTTGCCGGGGGAGCTGGGCTCGCCACGGCGACGGCAGGCCATCGTCTGCGCAGGCTGCAACGGGCTTGCCAAAGGCGGCAGCAGAGGGGGCAAGGGCGGACATGGGCAAGCTCCGGAGTCTGGGCGGAGCATCGCCGCCGCGGACATGCGGCAAGTCTGGGGCCCAGCCTGTAGTGGGGTACGCAGCGTGCGGGCGGCAAACAGCTCGTCCCTCGGCCTATGACCCGGCTTGGCAAGTCCCTGCGGCGCTGGGGGCGGGCGGTGGCACCCTCAGGTGCCGATCACGCCCCCATCGTCCTTGGTGATCACCACCGTGGCCGACCGCGGTCGCCCGGCCAGCGGGCCGTCCGGCCAGCGTGAAACCTTGAGCGGCTGGTCCGGGTCGGAGCGTTCGCTGGACGGCTCTCCCGGGTGCTGGATATTGACGAACATCGTGCGCAGGTCCGGGGTGGCGGCGATGCCCGTCACCTCACAGCCATGCGGGCCGACGAGGAAGCGGCGCACCTCACCGGTGGCCGGGTGGCAGGCCAGCATCTGGTTGTTGGGCAGGTTGGCATAGTCGCCCCGGCCCAGGGTGCTGGTGGAGGCATCGGTCTGGATCCAGATCACGCCGCGTGGATCGACCCAGAGCCCGTCGGGGCTGCCGAAGGCATCGCCCTGGACGTTGCCCCGGGCGTCGGCGCGGGCCAGCGTGGGGTCTCCCGCCAGCACCAGGTGGCGCCAGCGGAAGGTGGTCCCCCCCAGGCCGCCGTCCTCCTGCCAGCTGATGATCTGGCCCATGGTGTTCTGGGCACGCGGGTTGGCGGCGTCCACGCCCGGTGCGTCCTTGACGCCGCGGCTGCTGTTGTTGGTCAGTGTGCAGAACACCGTGCCGGTGGCCGGGTCCACGGCGGTCCACTCCGGTCGGTCCATGCGGGTGGCCCCCAGCAGGTCGCTGGCCTGGCGGGTCTTGATCAGCACTTCGCCCTGGCTGTCAAAGCCCTGTGCGGTGGTCAGCGGCCCCTGGCCGTGCACCAGCGGCAGCCAGACACCGCGACCGTCGGCGTCAAAACGGGCCACGGACAAGGTGCCGTGGTCGAGCAGCTCCCGGTTGGCGGCCAGGCCGCCGGGGCGCACCCGGTCGCGACTCACGAAGCGGTAGAGGTACTCGAAGCGGGCGTCCTCGCCCATGTAGACGGCCACCCGGCCGTCGGCCAGCGGGACCACGGTGGCCCCTTCGTGGGCGGCACGGCCCAGCGCGGTGCGCTTGACCGGCACGCTCTGCGGGTCCAGCGGGTCGATCTCCACCACCCAGCCGTGGCGGTTGAACTCGTGGGGCTCGCGGCGGGCGTCAAAGCGGGGCTCGTGCTCGTGCCAGCGGTACAGGGCGCCATTGCCCTTCTTCAGTCCCCAGCGCTTCTGGTGGGCGTCGGGCGTGTCCGGCCCCTCGAAGTAGTTGACGAAGTTTTCTTCACAGGTGAGGTAGGTGCCCCAGGGGGTCTGGCCGTTGGCGCAGTTGTTGAAGGTGCCCAGCACCTGGGTGCCGCTGGGGTCGGCCGTGGTGCGCAGCAGCGGATGGCCGGCGGCCGGGCCGCTCAGCCGCATGGGCGTGGTGGCGGTGATGCGGCGGGCGTAGCGCGAGGGCAGCACCGTGCGCCAGCCTGCACCGTCGCGCTCCACCTCAATGACCGAGACGCCGTGTGCGGCCATGCTCTTGGCCACCTTGTCAGCGTTCCAGGTCTTCATGCCGTCGGTGTGCAGCAGGCCGTCGTCCACGTACTCGTGGTTCAGGGCCAGCAGGCCCCGCGCCGAGCCGGCCAGCGCAAAGAAGGCCATGCCGTCATGGTGCATGCCGGCTTGCAGCGCCTGGTCGGCCGCGTTGTTGCCGGCGTCCGGCTGAAAGGCCGGTTGTCCGGCGGCCAGGCCGGTAGGGTCGCCCCAGCGGTAGAGCACCTGGGCGCGGTAGCCCGGCGGCACGCTCACGCTGTCCTGCGCACGCATCGGCACGCTCTGGAAGCCCAGCAAGGGGCCATCGGAGGCGGCGGCGCTGGCAGCCGGGCTGGCGCAGCCCGCCAGGCCCCAGGTGCCCAGCAGGCCGGACAGGGCGGCCCCCAGCCCCCCTTGCAGGAGCTGGCGCCGCGCCGGGGCGGACACCGCCTCCAGGCAGGGCGTCTGCCCGGGGTTGGAGTGTTCGAGGGTGTCGAAGGGCTTGGACATCGTGGCTCCGTGGGGTGGGGGTCGGGCAGGGGGCGCCCGCGGCCGCGTTGCGCGGATGTTGGGCCGAGGGCATGAAGGGACGGTGACAAGGCCATGCCCCCGGCAGGGTGCCAAACGGCCACGGCGCCTGACATGCCGGATTCATCCCCCGCTCCTACCGTGCCTGGCGGGTGAATCGTGATTTTCATCACGTTCATACCCGCCCCACCCCGCCCTGGAGTCCACGATGTCGCTGCTTCGCCAAACGTTCTCCGGCCTGCTGCTGGCCGCCCTGACCGGCCCGCTGCTGGCCGCCCCCGCCCAGCTGGGCCCGCGCCCTTTCTTCCTGGTCGACGACATGGCGCCCAGCCTGCTGCGCCAGGAGCTGCGGGCCTGTGCGCGCCAGACGCAGCAGTACACCCGCCGCGACTTGGCCATCGGCCACCGTGGCGCCCCGCTGCAGTTCCCGGAGCACACCCGCGAGTCCTACCTGGCGGCGGCCCGCTCCGGCGCCGGCATCCTGGAGTGCGACGTGGCCTTCACCAAGGACAAGGAGCTGGTGTGCCGCCATGCCCAGAACGACCTGCACACCACCACCAACATCCTGGCCACCCCGCTGGCGGCCAAGTGCACCACGCCTTTTGAGCCGGCCACCTTCGATGCCACCGGCAAGCTGCTGACGCCGGCCCGGGCCGAGTGCCGCACCAGCGACATCACCCTGGCCGAGTTCCGAACCCTGCGCGGGAAGATGGACGCCTCCAATCCGGCGGCTCGTACCGTGGCCGAGTACCTGGGCGGCACCCCGTCCTTCCGCACTGACCTGTACGCCGGCCCCAGCAGCGGCACCTTGATGACCCATGCCGAGAGCATCGCGCTGTTCAAGCGCCTGGGCGTGAAGATGACGCCGGAGCTGAAGTACCCGGTGGTGGCCATGCCTTTCGACGGCTTCACCCAGGAGGCCTACGCCCAGAAGCTGATCGACGAATACCGCGCCGCGGGCGTGCCGCCGTCCGATGTCTTCCCGCAGTCCTTCCACCAGCCGGACGTGCTCCACTGGATCCAGCACAACCCGGCCTACGGCCAGCAGGCCGTGTTCCTGGATGACGCCAACACCGTGGCCGACCTGCCCACCCGCGAACAGCTCAAGGCCTACAAGCGTGCGGGCATCCACATCTGGGCACCGCCGACCTTTGCCTTGCTGACCACCAACGCCCAGGGCCGCATCGTGCCTTCGCAGGCCGCCAAGGACGCCCGCGCCGCCGGCCTCAAGCTCATCACCTGGACCCTGGAGCGCAGCGGGGTGCTGGCCGATGGCAACAACGGCTTCTATTTCCAGACCATCGACAGCGCGATCACCCGCGAAGGGGACGTGATGAACGTGATCGATGTGCTGGCGCGCGAGGTGGGGGTCATCGGCATCTTCAGCGACTGGCCGGCCACGGTGAGCTTCTACGCCAACTGCAAGGGTCTGCCCTGAGCGGCGGCAGGCGCGGCCCGCGGGGCTGCGCCTGCCGGCCGACCCTTGGCCTTGGGGGAAACGGGGGCTCCCGCCCCCCGCGGGCTGGGCCACACTGGGGCATGGCCCATGTTCACCGTCCCGGCGCGCCCCTGGCGGACGCCGCCCCTGAAGACCGCTACGCTGCCCTGCACGCCGACTTCCGCTGGCAGGTGCCCGAACACTTCAACATCGCCCAGGCCTGCTGCGGCCGTTGGGCCCGACAGCACCCGCAGCGGGTGGCCATCCGTGAGGAGAGCCTGGGTGGCCGGGTGCGCCTGCTGCGCTTTGGCGAGCTGCAGGCCCAGGCCAACCGGCTGTCGCGGGTGTTGCGGGCGCTGGGCGTGGGGCGGGGAGACCGGGTGGCGGTGGTGCTGCCCCAGCGGCCCCAGGCGGCCGTGGCCCATGTGGCCATCCACCAGCTCGGCGCCGTCTCCATGCCGCTGTCCCAGCTCTTCGGCCCGGAGGCCCTGGCCTTCCGGCTGCAGGACAGCGGCGCTCGGGTGGCCATTGCCGACGGCGCCACGGTGGGCGCCTTGCGCGCCGCCCGGGCCGACTGCCCCGGCCTGCGCCACCTGCTGCTGGTCGACGGCCAGACCCGCGACCCGCAGGAGCTGGACTGGAGCAGCGCGCTGGCGGCACAGTCCGACCACTTCACCGCCGTGCGCACCAAGGCCGACGAGGCGGCCGTGCTCATCTACACCAGCGGCACCACCGGCCCGCCCAAGGGGGCGCTGATCCCGCACCGGGCGCTCATCGGCAACCTCAGCGGCTTTGTCTGCAGCCAGAACCTGCTGCGCGGTGATCCGGGACGCCCGCCTCGCGTGCCCATGGGGCCGGGCGGTGTGCCGGCCGACGCGGTGTTCTGGAGCCCGGCCGACTGGGCCTGGACCGGCGGCCTGATGGATGCGCTGCTGCCCAGCCTGTACTTCGCCCTGCCCATCGTCGCGTACCGGGGGCGCTTCAGCCCGGAGACGGCCTTTGACCTGATGGCCCGGCACCGGGTCACCCACACCTTTTTGTTTCCCACCGCCCTCAAGGCCATGATGAAGGCCGTGCCCCGCCCGGGGGAACGTTATGCGCTGGGCCTGCGCGCCATCATGAGCGCCGGGGAGGCGGTGGGCGATGCCGTCTTCCAGTGGTGCCGGCAGGCGTTGGGGGTCACGCCCAACGAGATGTTCGGCCAGACCGAGATCAACTACGTGGTGGGCAACGGCCACCAGGGGCTGGGCGCCGACGGCCATCCCTTTGCCCACGGCGGCGGCGGCTGGCCCGCTCGGCCGGGCAGCATGGGCCGGGCCTACCCGGGACACCGGGTGGCGGTGATCGACGACGCCGGGCAGGAGTGCCCGCGCGGCACACCCGGCGACGTGGCGGTGCACCGCCGCGATGTCCACGGCCAGCCCGATCCGGTGTTCTTCCTGGGCTACTGGGGGCGCGAGGACGCCACCCGCGCCAAGTACACCGGCGACCCGGCCGACAGCTGGTGCCGCACCGGCGACACCGCGGTCATGGACGAGGACGGCTACCTCTGGTACCAGGGCCGTAGCGACGATGTCTTCAAGGCCGCCGGCTACCGCATCGGCCCCAGTGAAGTGGAGAACTGCCTGGTGCTGCATCCGGCGGTGGCCAATGCCGCCGTGGTGCCCAAGCCCGATGCGGAGCGGGGCGCGCTGGTCAAGGCCTATGTGGTGCTGGCCCCCGGCCACCTGCCTGACGCCGACCTGGTGGCAGCGCTGCAGGCCCATGTGCGTGGGCGCCTGGCGCCCTATGAATACCCCAAGGAGATCGAGTTCATCAATGCCCTGCCCATGACCACGACCGGCAAGGTGCAGCGCCGGGTGCTGCGCCTGCGGGAGGAGGAGCGGGCCCGGCAGGGGCAGCCGGGCGGCTGAGCAGGCGGCAGGCAGGGTCGCGCAGCCTCAGGCGCTGGCGGCCAGCACCACCTCCGGCGGGAACAGGCCGGCCAGGCCCGCGTCCTGGCCCGGTCCCCGCACCTTGGCCACCCGGGCCGTGCCCGCCACGGCGGGCTGAGGCGCCGGCAGCGGCTGGCCGGAGGGGTCGGTCAGCATGGCCACCAGGGGCCCATGCGGGTTGGGGGTGCGCCGCAGCACCATGGCCTGCTCGCCCGAGCCCAGTGCCACCAGGCTGCCCGGCGGGTACAGGCCCAAGGTGGTGACGACGGTGGCACCGAAATAATTGGCGCTGCGGTGACGGAAGATGGCCGCGGCCGCTGTGGGGCTCAGCAGGGCCACCCGGCCCGCACGCGGACTCATCTTGGCGCAGAACACATCGCAGGTCCGCAGCACGTCGGCCATCTCGCTGCAGGTTTCCAGGCCCATCGGGTAGCCCTTGCCCTTGGGCTGCTCATGGTGCTGGGCCACAGCGTCCAGCCACTCCTCATCGCCCACCCCCAGGCTCTGCAGCAGCCGCATGCCTTCCAGGGGATGCTGGCGCATCTGGGCCTGCTGCCCTGGCTGCATGCCGCCCGGCTGCAGGGCCAGCGTGGTCTGCAGGGAGGTCACGGCGATGTTCATGGTCAGCGCCGCCTGCACCAGCACCCGCCGGCGCTCCACGCTCCACTCTTTGCGGCTGGCCACCAGCCAGGCCACCACGGCGGTGTGCAGCGAATGCAGCACACCGTAGCGCGCCAGCTTGTCCGGGCTGATGCGGATGGCCTCGAAGACGCCCAAGTTGTCGTCCTCCACCATCAGCCGGTCCAGCGTGCGGGCCAGCGCCTGGATACGGCTCAGGAAGTCGGGCTGGGCCCGGGGCTGGAGCAGCAGGCTTTCCAGGTCATGGCCCAGGGCCTGCCACGCTTGCCAGCGCTGCAGGGGCGGGGCCAGGACGGGACTGCTGCCGGCTTGGGGGATAGCGGGTGTGGTCATGGCGCAGGGCGACGGGAAGGCCAAAGCGTGTCTATCGTCCGCGCTGGCGGGGGCTTGAGCCAGCGGCCCCCCGGCCCTGCACGCCCCCGGGCGGGCGCGATGAGCCCCCTGTGCGAGCCACCGCGCACCGGGTATGCTTGCACTGGATGAACATCCAGTCGGCAGCATGCGCACCCCGGCCTGGCGCGCTGGTCCTGAACCCGCAACAGCAGGCCGCCGTGGACCACCGGGGTGGACCCTTGCTGGTGCTGGCCGGCGCCGGCACCGGCAAGACCATGACCCTGGCCGCCCGGGTGGCGGCCCTGGTGGCCGACGGGGCGGCGCCGCACCGCCTGCTGCTGCTGACGTTCTCCCGCCGCGCTGCGGTGGAGATGCAGCAGCGCGCCGGCCGCCTGCTGCACCAGGCCCTGGGCCTGCCGCCCACCGCCGCGGTGCCCCAGCTCCCTTGGGCAGGCACCTTCCACAGCATTGGTGCTCGCCTGCTGCGCGAGCTGGCCCCCCAGCTGGGGCTGGATGAGCACTTCACCGTGCTGGACCGCGCCGATGCCGAGGACCTGATGGCTTGGGTCCGCCAGGACCTGGGACTGGACCAGGCCGGCGAGCAGGGCCGCACGCGCTTTCCGCTCAAGGGCACCTGTCTGGCCGTCTATTCGCGCCTGGTCAACAGCGCACTGCCGCTGGACGCGCTGCCGGCCCTGGTGGCTGAGCACTTCCCCTGGTGCGTCGAGGTCGTCCCCGAACTGGGGCGCCTGATGCAGGCGTATGAAGCCGCCAAGCACGCCCAGCACCTGCTCGACTACGACGACCTGCTCCTCTATTGGGACATGCTGATGGCCGACCCGACGCTGGGCGCACAGGTGGCCGCGCGCTTTGACCAGGTGCTGGTCGACGAGTACCAGGACACCAACCGCCTGCAGGCCCGCCTGCTGGAGCGGCTCTCCCCCCAGGGACGGGGGCTGACCGTGGTGGGCGATGACGCCCAGGCCATCTACGGCTTCCGGGCGGCTTCGGTGGACAACATCCTGCGCTTTGCCCGGCGCTTTGAGCCGGCGGCCGCCACCGTGGCCCTGGAGCGCAATTACCGCAGCACCCAGCCCATCCTGGAGGCGGCCAACGCCGTGATGGCGCTGGCCGCGGACCGCCTGCCCAAGACCCTCTGGAGCGACCAGACCAGCAGTGCCCGACCCGAGGTGGTCAATGTGGACGACGAGGCCGCCGAGGCCCGTTGGGTGGCCGACGCCGTGCTGCGCCGGCGCGAGGAAGGCCTGCGCTTGAAACAGCAGGCCGTGCTGTTTCGCACCGGGCACCACAGCGCCGCGCTGGAGCTGGAGCTGGCGCGTCGGCGGATTCCCTTCGTCAAGTTTGGCGGCCTGCGCTTTCTGGAGGCGGCCCACGTCAAGGATGCCCTGGCGGTGCTGCGCTGGGCGGCCAATCCCCGCAGCCGCCTGGCCGCCTTCCGTGTGGTGCAGCTGCTGCCTGGCATGGGACCGGCCCGGGCCCGCACGCTGGTGGACGCCCTGCAGGCGGCCTCGGACCCCTGGGCGGCGCTGCGGCGCTATGAGTCGCCACCGGCGGTGCGTCTGGTGTTCGAGGACCTGCGCGGGCTGATGCTGCGCCTGGCCCTGCGCCCTCCACCCTGGCCGCAGGAGCTGTCGCTGGTGCTCGAGTGGTTCCAGCCGCATCTGGAGCGCCTGTATGAGCAGGCGGTGCCGCGTGCCCTGGACCTGCAGCAGCTGGCCGTGCTGGCCCGTGGCAGCCGCGGACGTGACGCCTTCCTCACCGAGCTGGCGCTGGACCCGCCCGAGGCCTCCAGCGACGAATCCGGCCCGCCCCTGAAGGACGAGGACTACCTCATCCTGTCCACCATCCATTCGGCCAAGGGCCAGGAGTGGCCGGCAGTGACCGTGCTGCGGGTGGTGGACGGCTGCCTGCCCGCGGACCTGTCCACCGGCAGCCCGGTGGATCTGGAAGAGGAGCGGCGCCTGCTGTATGTGGCCATGACCCGCGCCCGGCAGCACCTGAGCCTGATGGTGCCGCGGCGTTTCCACGTCACCCAACAAAGCCGGCTGGGCGACCGCCACCTGCTGGCCGGGCGCAGCCGCTTCCTGCCCGAGTCCCTGATGCCACTGTTCGACCATCCCGGGCCCCAGGGCCTGAAGTCGGCCCCCGGCACGCCGCCGCCGCAGGCGGTGGTGGACCTGAAGGCGCGTCTGCGCCAGCGTTGGGCGGCGCCTGAGGCCGGCGGCCCGTCCGGGAGCGGATGAGCCCGCAGGCTTGACACCGGGGACGTACAGGACAAGAAACCGGCATGTGCCGACGCACCATTGTTATGCTGGACAGCGGTGCGCCCGATGTGGGCCGCACCCCCAGATGCGGAGGCTGGATGTCCGTGGCGCAGCAAAAGGGCAGGGCGATGTCTGCGGGCCCGCGGACACCGCGGCACGGTGGCCCTCAGGTCTGGGCCTATGTGGCCGTTTGCGCCCTGGTGGGAGGGCTGATCCTGGGGTTGGCTGTCTCGGCGGTGCGCGGTGAGCGCGCCCGTCAGCAGGAACGCATGCTGGCCCAGATGCACAGCCTCAACGGCCTGCTGGAGGCCCGGGTGCGTGACGTGCTGGTGCGTGCCGACCTGCTGCTGCAGACCGCTGTAGCCGATGCCCAGCAGGATCCCGAGGCCGCGCGCCGTGGGGCCTTGCGCGCGCCATGGCAGAACTACCGCCGACTCCTGCCGGAAATGCTGCTGTGGCAGTGGCGCCCGTCGGTGCGGGCGCCCGGCCAGACGCTGTGGTCCTCCCAGGGCGATTTTCCGGGGCCTTTGCCCACCCCTATCGGCATCTCCTCCCAGGGCCTTTACCTGGCCGGGCCCTTGCCCCTGCAGCCGACGGCAGCTTCCGACCCGTCCCCGGGCGCCGTGGCCACCGGCGGCGAACCTTCGGCGCCTTGGGTGCTGCTGCTGAGCCGCCCCCTGCGCCAGGACGATCCGGCCAGCGGCTGGCTCACCTTGGCCCTGTCGGTCGAGGCCTTTGACGCCGGGCTCAGCCAGGTGGACCTGGGGGATGGCGGGGCCGCCACCATCCGCACCGCGGACCTGGCCCTGGTCTACCGCCAGCCCTTGCCGCCCGAGGGCCTGTCCGCCCTGGGCAGCCGCAAAGTGTCCGCCGAGCTGCAGCAGGCCTTGCTGGCCCAGCCGCAGCAAGGTGCCTTCACCGCTCCGACCGCCATGGATGGCGTCGTCCGCAGCAACGTCTACCAGCGCTTGCCCGACTTTCCCCTGCTGCTGTTGGTGGGGGTGGAGCGGCGGCTGGCGCCCGGCGCTTGGTCCGGCACCGAGCTGGCCCTGGTGGGTGTGGCCGGCGCGGCGTGGCTGCTGGCGGTGATCAGCGCGGTGGCGCTGTTCCGCCGCTCGCGGCGTGAGCTGGACGCGGCCTGGCAACACCAGCAGGCCATCGCCAGCTCTTCTGCCGATGCCATCATCACCAAGACGCTGGGTGGGCGCATCACCAGCTGGAACCGGGGGGCCGAGGCCATCTTCGGCTACACCGAGGCACAGATGGTGGGCCAGACCCTGCACCGCCTGTACCCCGAGGACCTTCAGGCCCAAGAGGACCACCTGCTGGACCGGGTGCGGCGGGGCGAACCGGTTCAGCCCTTCGAGACCGAGCGGCTGCGCCAGGACGGCCAGGCGGTGCGGGTCTCGGTGAGCATCTCGCCGCTGCGCGATGGCGATGGCGAGCTGATCGGGGTGGCACACATCGCCCGCGATGTGACCCAGCAACGGCGGCTGGAGCAGGAGCTGCGCGAGCTGGCCTTCCACGATCCCCTCACCCGCCTGCCCAATCGGCGCCTGCTGATGGAGCGGCTGCGCCAGGCCCAGCTGCACAGCCGGCGGCGCCGGCAGTGGGCGGGCCTGCTCTTCGTGGATCTGGACCGGTTCAAGGGCCTCAAAGACCGGCTGGGTCATGAGGCGGGTGACGAGGTGCTGTGCCAGGTGGCACGCCGCCTCAAGGACCTGCTGCGCGACACCGACACCGTGGCCCGGCTGGGCGGCGACGAGTTCGTTGTCGTCTGCCAGGGGCTGGGCGGCGACCTGGACGCCGCCCGACAGGCTGCCGAGCAGCTCAGGACCAAGCTGCAACAGGCCCTGGCCGAGCCCCATGACCTGGGGCAGGGTCGCCTGCACCTGGGCGGCGCCAGCGTGGGCCTGCGCCTGTTCCTGGGGGCTGAGGAAACGCCCGAGCAATTGCTGCGTGAGGGCGATGCGCAGATGTACCTGGACAAACAGGGGCGCCGGGGCGCCGCAGCCTGAGGCCTTGGCACCTTGCGCCCTGGCAGGTCCTCGCGACCTCAGGCCGTCTGCAGCGCGCCGCGGCGGATCTGGTCGCGCTCCAGGCTCTCGAACAGGGCCTTGAAGTTGCCTTCGCCAAAGCCCTCGTCGGCCTTGCGCTGGATGAACTCGAAGAACACCGGGCCCAGCAGGCATTCGCTGAAGATCTGCAGCAGCAGGCGCCTCTCGCCGCCGGCGGTGGAGCCGTCCAGGAGGATGCCGCGGGTCTGCAGCTCGGCCACCGGTTCGCCGTGGCCGGGCAGGCGTTCGGCCAGCATCTCGTAGTAGACGTCGTTGGGCGCGGTCATCAAGGGCACGCCGGCCAGCTGCAGCGCGTCCACGCTGGCCAGCAGGTCGTCGGTCAGCAGGGCAATGTGCTGGATGCCTTCGCCGTTGAACTTCATGAGGAACTCCTCGATCTGTCCGGCGCCCTGTTTGGCCTCCTCGTTGAGCGGGATGCGGATCTTGCCGTCCGGGGCCGTCATGGCCCGGCTGGTCAGCCCGGTGTATTCGCCCTGGATGTTGAAGTAGCGGATCTCCCGGAAGTTGAACAGCCTCTCGTAGAAGCCGCCCCAGTAGGCCATGCGGCCGCGGTAGACGTTGTGGGTGAGGTGGTCGACCAGGCGGAACCCGTGGCCCACCGGGTGGCGCGGCACGCCATCGAGGAACTCGAAGTCGATGTCGTAGATGCTTTTGCCGTCTTCGTAACGGTCGATCAGGTACAGCGGCGCACCGCCGATGCCCTTGATGGCCGGCAGGCGCAGCTCCATCGGTCCGGTGGGGATCTCCACCGGCTGCGCCCCCAGCGCCAGCGCCCGGTTGTAGGCATGGTGCGCGTCCTTCACGCGGAAGGCCAGGCCGCAGGCCGAGGGGCCGTGCTCGGCCGCAAAGTAAGCGGCCACGCTCTTGGGCTCGTGGTTGACGATGAAATTGATCTCGCCCTGGCGATACAGCAGCACCTGCTTGCTGCGGTGGCGGGCCACCAGGGTGAATCCCATCTTCTCGAACAGCGGCTCCAGCAGCCCCGGGGTCGGCGAGGCAAATTCCACGAACTCAAAGCCCATCAGGCCCATGGGGTTCTCAAACAGATCTGCCATGTGTGGCCTCCTTCCAATGTCTTCAGGTGTGTGTCGGTAGGCGTGGCGTCCGCCGTGGCGGTGCGCCGCGCAGGATTCCGGGGCCGACCCGCCTTGCCGGCCAAGCACAAGGCCGGCCGCGTCGCGGGCACAGGCTCGCCGCGGCGGACAGGCGTGCACGGCCGCCCCCGGCCTGTAGCAGGCCGGGGGCGCTGCGGGAGCGGGGTCCGGGAGGGGAAACGGAACAGACAGGGCCGAGGGCGTCGCGACCGCGACGCTCAGCACCGGAAGGCAGACGGCGGCGCCCCGGGGACACCGCGAGTGCTGCGGGCCAAGTGGTCGCCAATGACCAGTTGATAGACAGGGGCTGTCATGACGTCATGGTAGGGGGGTGGGGCCCGGCGGCCGCTGGGGTTAACCCGCCTGTCACGCCGTCGCCATGGGCCCCCCCTACCGTGCAGGGCCAAGATCCGGCGGTCCGGCACCACACTTGCGTTGGGGCTGCGCTGTGCGTTCACCGCCCGGGGCGCACGGGTCTTTCAGCAGACAAGGAGCAGAAGTTGAGCATCAAGCAGGAACGCATCGGCCCTCTTTTGGTGATGACTGGCGAGGCGCAGCGTCAGGAGTTCGACGCCAAGGACGCCACCCCGGTGCGTGTGGCCTTTCCCACGGCCTTTCGGCGCCCGCCTCTGGTGCAGCTGGGCATCGTGGGTCTGGACGACAACAACAACCAAGCCCTGCGCCTGCGGGTGCAGGCCCTCAACGTGAGCGAGGAGGGGTTTGACCTGCAGATGTACACCTGGCACACCACCAAGCTGTTCCAGGTGGTGGTGCAGTGGACAGCCCTGGGCGAGTCGCGGTTCTGAGGCCTGGGGGCCGGGCGGGGGGCGAGGCGGGTGATGCGGGCCAGTTGCAGGTTGTCCACCTGCTGCACGGTGCCTGCCACGGCGGCGCGGGCTTCAAAGGTGAGCGGGCCCAGGGGGGCGGTGTGGCGCGCCGGCCCTGGGCATCGATCAGGGCTTCCATCTGGGTCAGGGCCCGACCGCTGTCCAGGAGGTCGCGGGCGATGCGCCAGCCGTCACCCCCGCGCACCGCGGGGTCGAACTCGATCATGCCTCCGGCCAGTTGCAGGGACTTTTCGCGCAGGTCCCCGGGGGGCCAGCGGGTCGCGGCGCAGCACGGCGATCACGTCGCGCGCCTCCAGCACCGGGCCGATGCCCTGGCCCACCGGCTGGCTGCCGTCGGTGAACATGACCTCCAGCGGCAGGCCCAGGCGGCCGGCGACGAACTCGAACAGCTTGCGCAGGCGCAGGGCCGCGGGCATGGTCCGCACTTTGGCACTGGGTCCCACCGGGATGTCCAGCACCAGGTGGGTGGAGCCGGCGGCGATTTTCTTGGAGAGGATGGAGGCCACCATCTGGCCCACCGAGTCCAGCGCCAGGGGTCGCTCCACCGAGATCAGGATATCGTCGGCAGCAGACCCTTGGGCGGTGCCCCCCCAGGCCAGGCAGCCCCCGGTGGTCCGCACAAGTTCCGGCAGGCGTGTCAGCGGCAGCTCCACCTGGGCGAGCACTTCCATGGGGTCGGCCGTGCCGGCGGGCGAGGTGATGGTCCGTGAACTGGTCTTGGGGCAGAGCAGGCCGTGCGCGGTGACGATGGGCACCACCAGCATGGAGGTACGGTTGCCCGGCAGCCCGCCGATGCTGTGCTTGTCCACCACCGGCCCGCCGCGTGCCTCGCGTTGCCAGTCCAGGCGCTGGCCGGCGGCAATCATGCCCTCGGTCAGGTAGAGCACCTCTTCGCGCTTCAGGTCCTGGCCCTGGGTGGCCACGACGAAGGCGGCCAGCTCGATCTTGCTGTCGCGGGCCTGGGCCATGTCGGCCACTGATGTCGATCAGCTCCTGGCGCTGCAGGTAGGCCACTTTTTCCCGCCAAGTGTCGATGGCCACGCGGCGCAGCACCAGCGCGGGCAGGGTGTCGGCCCGGGCGACCGGGGCGGGGGCGGGCACCGGGTCAGGCGCGGCTTCAGACGGGCCCAGGGCAGGCGGGGCCGGCCTCAGCGGGGCAAGGCGGCCAGGTCCAGCTCAGTCCAGAGGAAACGCCGTACCGGCTCCCACCACGGGCCCTGCACAGACAGGTCGACCACATGGCTCATGTCAGGCTGGGCGACCACGTCGCAGCGCACGCCGGCTGCGGTGAACCGCGCCTGGGTCGGCAGCAAGTGGCCGCTCCAGGTGGCGCCTGTGGTCCGGTCGGTGGGATTGGCATGCAGCAGCAGCACCGGGGTGTCGTCCGGGTCCACGCGCAGCAGGCTGCCGGTGTCCAGGTTGCCTTCGACCAGGGTGGCCCCGGTGGAGACGGCCGCCCGCACCCGGGCGCTCTGCCTCGGCACGCCGGACTGGGTGCCGGCCAAGGTGTCGGGCTCGACGGCGTTGATCAGGGCCATGCCTCCACCCGCGGAGGAGCCCAGGGTGGCGATGCGCTGCACATCCAGGTGGTAGGTGCCGGCCCGGGACTTGAGGAAGCGGATGGCGTCCATCAGGTCCTCGCTGGCCTGGGTGATGGCCTGCAGGCGTCGGGCCGGGCTGCGGGCGTTGTCGGGGGTAAGCCGGTAGTTGATGCTGGCCGCGACGTAGCCGGCCTGGGCGTAGGAGCGCATTTCGGCGCGGAAGTCCTCCTTGGAGCCGCTCTGGAAGCCGCCGCCGTGGACCCAGATGACCAGGGGCTGGGGGCTTCCGGCCACGGCATTGGGGGGCATGCTCAGGTCCAGTCGCAGCGCCAGGGTCTCGGCGCCGGTCTCGGCTGCCCGGCGGTTGCCGGCGGTGTACTGGTCGCCATCGGGGTTGGCGCGGGTGGCATAGACCAGGTCGGTGTGCTCGGTGAGCTGGTCCACGCTGAACTGGGTGGCCATGTAGAGCCCGGTGGCCGGGGCCTGCACCGGCGGGGGCGGCGCGGCGTCTTGGCTGCTGCCGCCGCCGCAAGCGGCCAGGGTGGTCCCCAGGCCCAGCGTGCCGGCACGCAAGGCCCGGCCCACTTGCGGTGGCCAGGACGGACGGCGCGGGCGCCGGGGGGGACGGGGCGGCGAAGAGGTCAAGTGCGGGCTCCAGCGGCATGGGGCCTCCGGCCCCACGGGCCCAGCAGGCCCGGGGCGCATGGTAGTGGCCCAGGCGGCAGAGGGTAACGCAGGACGGCGCGCAGGCGGGTTCAGCGCCGGAACAGGCGAAGGGTGTTCACGCCGGCCTCGTGCAGGTACTGCACCCGGTCGCAGGCCTGGCGGATGATGTTCAGCCCGAAGCCGCCTTCCGGAAACGCACTGAAGTCGGTGTGCGGCGATCGGGGTGGCGCCGGGGAGAAGGCCTCGCCCAGCGAGACCAGATCCACTTCCAGGCCGCCATCCCGGGCACGGGTGAACAGCTCGATGGGGGCGTCGGGCGGACGGTTGACCGCATGGCGGATGACGTTGGTGAAGCCTTCCACGCTGGCCACGGTCAGCAGGCCGGCGCCGGCCTCGTCCAGTCCCGCGGCCCTGGCGTCGGCCTGCACCGCGCGGCGCAGGCCTTCCAGGGCCCCCAGCACCGGTGCCAGCTCCAGCCGCCGCTCGGCGGGCGCGGACCGCGGGTGCAGGGCCATCACCAGGGTGAGGTCGTCGTTGACCTGCACGCTGGCGTCCAGCAGTTCTTGCCTCAGGCGGCTGAGGATGGCCGCGGGCGCGGCATGGCGCCGCGCCAGTGCGGCAAAGGCCTGCGCCACGCGCTCACGGCCCACCCGGGCACCGTCGGCGCGCTGGGCATCCGCCACGCCGTCCGAACACAGGAACAGCGCGTCGCCGGGTCGCCAGTGCAGGCTGTCCTGGGTGAAGGTGGCCTCGGCCATCACGCCCAGCGGCGGGTGCTGGTTGTGCAGGTGGACCAGGCCCTGGCCATGCTGCAGCAACAGCGGCTCCTCATGGCCGCAGCCCACCCAGCTCAGCCGGCCCAGGCGGCTGTCCAGCCGCACATGGCAGACGGTGACAAAGGCGTCCAGTGCCTGCAGGTGGGGGGTGAGCGCTCCATGCACCGCCGCCAGGATAGCCGCCGGCTCGGGGCGGGCCCCCTGGTAGCGCGAGACCAGCTCGGCCATGGAGCGGCTGAACTGCAGCTTGGTGGCCGCCCCCATCAGCGCGGCGGCCAGACCCTTGCCCATCACGTCGCCCACCACGATGTCCACGCAGTTGGGCCCCAGCTCGAAGAATTCGACGAAGTCACCGTCAACGCCCTGCGAGGCCTGGTTGCTCACGCTCAGCCACAGCGGTCGGTCTGCCGCCGGCGGTGGCGTCACCAGCAGCGATTGCTGGATGCGCGCCCCGATCTGCACCTCGCGCTCGCGTGCCTGGGCCAGCGCCAGCTCGGCCCGCCGCAGGGCGGAGATGTCGGTCTGGATGCTGATGTACTGGCGCGGCAGCCCGTCATCTCCCGGCACCGGCACGATGGTGCCGGCCACCCAGTAGCGCTCGCCGTCCTTGCGGCGGTTGACCAGTTCGCCATGCCAGATGCTGCCCTGGGTGATGGTGCGCCAGAGCTGTCGGTAGACGGTGTCGGGATGCTCGCCGCTCTTGAGCAGGTTGTGCTTGCGGCCGAGGAGCTCGGTCGGGCTGTAGCCCGAGAGCTCGGCCAGCTTGGCGTTGGCATAGAGGATGCGCCCGAAGGGGTCGGTGATGCTGACGATGGCGTGGGCATCCAGCGCCAGCTTCTGGCGCTCCAGGTCGGTGGCCAGGGCCTGGGTGCGCTCCAGCAGGGCGGCCCGCTCGGCCTCCTCCTCGCGTCGGGCGGTGATGTCGCGCAGGGTGGCGGTGAAGAACAGCTGTGACCGGGCGCGCACCGGCACCACGGTGAGCTCCAGCGGAAAGATGCGGCCCCGGGCGTCCAGGCCGTCCATTTCCACGCGCTGGTTGACCACGCCGCCGGCACGACCACTGAGGTAGTCGCTCAGGCTGGCCATGACCCGGGCACGCGCGCGATGCGGCAACAGGTGGAACACCGGCTGCCCGATGACCTCGGTGCGCTCGCGGCCGAAGATGAGTTCGGCCGCGGGGTTGAAGTCCACCACCGTGCCGGCGGCATCGAAGGTCAGGATGCCGTCCATCGACGCCTCGAGGATGGCGCGGCGCCGGGCCTCCAGCAGGCGGGCCCCGGCCCGCATGACCCGCAGGCGGCGCTGGCTGTCCTCGTCGCGCCGCAGGCTGCGCCAGAGGGCGGCGCCGGTGGGCAGCACCAGCAAGCTCAGCACCAGGCCAGCCAGGACCAGGCTGCGGGTGGTGCCGCGGCTCTCGCGCAACACGTCTTGCAGCGGGTGCTCTACCAGCACCCCCAGGGACCAGCCCGGCACCGGCCGCCAGGCCGAGAGCTGCTCGGTGCCGTGCAGGCCCTGCCCCAGGGCAGTGCGCGGCCCCCCGGGGGGGGCCGATGGCAGGGCGGGTTGCAAGGCTGGCAGCTCCGGATGCCCCTGGCCGGGCAACAGGGGCTGTGCACCGGCCACCAGGCTGCTGTCCTGGCCCAGCACCGCCACCTGCAGTCCGGTGTCGGCTATCAGACTGTCGAGCTCCTGCAGCAGGTGGCGGGGATCCAGCACGGCCACCAGCCAGCCGCTGGGCACCCCGGTGGGGCTCTGCAACGCCAGCACCAGGCACAGGCCATAGGCCTCATGCTGCCGGGGGCTGGGAGGTTCCAGGTCGGGCAGCAGCAGGCCGGCCCTCAAGGGACCCAGGCGCGGTGCCGCCGACGGCGGGGGCAGCGGGCCGCAGGCAGCCAGCGGCGCCAGGCGGCCCACGGTCCTGGCGTCGGTGCTGGTGCGCACCTGCTGCCGGGCATCGAGCAGGCTCAGGCTGCGCATCAGGGGTTCACGCTGGGCGATGTCGGCCAGCAGCGGCTGTAGGCGTACACCACTCTCGTTGGACAGGTCGGCCAGACCTTCGGCCAGGGTGCGCATCAGACCGGCGGCGGCGGCAAGCTGGCGGTCCACCTGACTGGCCAGCACCTGGGCATGCAGATCGGCCCGGGACAGCGCGCTCTCTTCCACCTTGCGCTGGCCAAACAGGATCATGGCCGCTACCGCCAGCCACACCAGGATGAGCAGCAGGCCGGTGAGCCACACCACATGCCGGGCCTGCAGGCGCGAGGGGGTGTCCGGCAATTCCCCGGCTTCTGGTGGCAGGCCGTCGGGCCCGGTGGAGGGCGCGCTGGGGCGGGCCAGCGGCTCGGACTCGGGACCGTTTTGTGGGTGGGCTGGCACCTCGTCGTCGGGATCCGGCATGGGCGTTGGGGGTGGAGACGAGGGGAGCGCGGAACCTGAACCCGATCTTCAGGGTGCCGGCCGCAGGCTCAGGGTGTGGTGGGTGTGGGCTTGCACATCCTCCGCGGCCAGGTGCCGCCGGGCTTGCCGGCCCTGGGCATGGGCCAGGGCCTGGTCGGCGTAGTGCGGGTCGCCCCATACCCCGCTTTGGCCCACCGGGTTGCTGGCCCAGGCGCCGGTTGGGTCCCCCAGCTCGATGACCCGGCGGGTGGAGGGGCCGTTCTGCACCTTCCAGGGCGCCGGACCGACGGGGTAGGAGAAGTTGTTGGGGGTTTCGCGGCCACCGGGCACGCCGTACGGGCCGACGTTGAACAGCCGGTCCAAGGGGGCTTGGCGGCCCAGCGGATGGCCGTGGGTCAAGGTGTGGGCGCGTCCCCAGGTCCAGGTCTCGGCTTGGGCGCCAAAGGTGGTTTCCAGGTGGCGCAGGGCCTGGCGCCAGGATTGGCTCAGGCGCTCGGCCGGGCGTTCCACGGCCGGGGTGTCCCGGCGGTCCCACCACGGCGAGGTGGGGTCTTCCAGCACGCGCAGCAGCGCGTCCTCCAGGATGCGGGCCCGCAGCAGCAGGCCAAGCTGGGCTTCTCCCAGCGGTTCACGGAACAGGCTGGTGGCAATCTCGTGGAACCACTGGTTGAACAAGGTGGCCTCCACGCTGTCCACGCCGTGGCGGCCATCCCAGCGGCCCAGCTGCTCCAGCAGGCGGCGCTCCTGAGGCTCCAGCGGGGCGGCTTCCAGCAGCGCGAGGGCACGGGCGATGAACTCCGGGGCGTAGCCGTTGCCGTCGGCCAGTTGCAGTTCCCGAGCCGCCTGGGCGTCCCAGACCCTGCCCGGCGTCGCCAGGGCGGCATCCAGGTGGCGCACGCGGTGCGGCCCGGCGTAGTAGCCGGGCAAAGGCCAAGGGCTGGCCGGCGCATGGTTGGCCGAGACGATGTAGCCCCGTGCCGGGTTCTCCTCTTGCGGGTTGTCGCTGAAGGGCAGCCACCCCAGTGTGCGGGCTTCTCCCCGCGCGGCGTCCAGCATCAGGCTGGGCCGCATGCCGGCCGGCCGCTGGGGCAACTTCGCGGCCGCCCACCAGCCGATGTCCCCGCGGGCGTGCGCCCAGAGGATGTTCAGCCCCGGAGCGTGCACCCCTTGCGCCGCCTCGCGGGCCTCCTGCAGGGTACTGGCCCGGTTGAGCCGGTAGAAGGCCTCCAGCACCGGGTTGTCGGTCTCCAGCAGAGTCCAGCGCAGCGCCACGGGCCGGCTGGGCGCCGTGCCGGGCGGCAGGGCGGATTCCACCAGCGGGCCATGGGGGCCACGGCGCAGCACCAGGTCCACTGCCGGCGCCCCCTTGACCAGGATCCGGCTGGTGCTCTCCTCGGTCGGGCGCCAGCCGTCCGGGTGGCGCAGCCACCCTGGCCGGGCCGGGTCGGTCTCCTCCAGCACCAGGTCCATGTCGTCGTTCTGGAACATCGTCAGGCTCCAGGCCTGGTCGGTGTTGTGGCCCAGCAGCGCCATGGGCAGCAGGGCGGCGAAGTGGCCGTAGAGCTCAAAGCCGGGGGCCTGCAGATGGGCCTCGTACCAGACGGCGGGCACCGAGAAACCGATGTGGGGGTCACCCGCCAGCAGCGGCTTGCCGCTGCGGGTCCGGCTGCCGCCCACCACCCAGGCATTGCTGCCCTCGAACAGGCCCACCCCCGACAGGGCACTGGCCTGCTCCACCAGTTCGCCCAGGCGCGCCAGGGCCGGGTGGTCGGCCGCTGGCAGCGCGGGGCGGGCCAGCACGGGCTGGGCGGCGCCCCGCCGGGCCTGGGGGCGTCCCAGGGCGCCCAGCGGATCCTCTGGCGGCAGGAAGGGCGCCAAGTGCCGCTCGCCCAGGTGATCGCGGATGAAGGTGAGGGCCGGGTCGGTGCGCAAGGCGTTGGCAAAGCTGAAGGCCAGGTAGGCGATCACGCTGTAGGAGTCGGCCGCGGTGAAAGGGCGCCGCGGCAGGCCCAGCAGGTCAAATTCCAGGGGCAGCGGGCAATGCGCCACGCAGTGGTTGACCCCGTCCAGATAGGCCTGCAAGGCGGTGCCGGCCGGGCTGGCCGGGTCCAGGCGTGCGGCCATGCGGTCGGCATGCTCGCGCAGGCGCAAGGTGCGGAACAGCTTGTCGGTGTCCAGCAGCTTGGGGCCCAGGACCTCCGCCAGCTCACCACGGGCCAGGCGGCGCTGCATCTCCATCTGGAACCAGCGGTCCTGGGCGTGCACATAGCCCAGGGCGCGGTACAGGTCGGCCTCATGACGGGCCTGGAGATGCGGCACGCCCAGTTCGTCATAGCGCACCTGCACCGCCGCTTGCAGCCCCGGCAGCTCCAGCTCCCCGTCACGCTGCGGCCGTTTGCCCTGGAGGTACAGGGTGAGGGTCATGAGGACCAGTAGCAGTCCGCCGCCCAGGGACCAGGCGATGAGCTTGAGGGTGCGGCGCATGGGGGGGGCAGGGCAGAGGGGAGGGGTGGGTGTGGTGCCATTTCAACATGGGCCGCCCGGCTCGGCCACCGGAGCCACCAGAGGGAGGATCGCCACAGGGGCCGCGTACACTCGGGGCCCCTTTCCTGAACCACATCTGCTGCCGTGCGAGACCGACTGGCTGTTCTTCCCCAGTACCTGCTGCCCAAGCTGGCCCTCACCCGCATGGCAGGCCAGCTGGCCGGATGCCGCGCGGGGCCCTTGACCACGGCGCTGATCCGCGCCTTCATCCGCCGCTACGGCGTGAATATGGCCGAGGCGGCGCGTCCGGACCCGGCCGCCTACCCCACCTTCAACGAATTTTTCACCCGGGAACTCCGGCCCGGCGCCCGGCCGCTGGCGCGGGCACGGTGGGTGTCGCCGGTCGACGGGGCGGTCAGCCAATGCGGCCGCATCCAGGACGGCCAGATCTTCCAGGCCAAGGGGCATGCCTACTCGGCCACCGCCCTGGTAGGGGGGGATGCCGTGCTGGCCAGCCAGTTCCGGGAGGGTCACTTCGCCACGCTCTACCTGAGCCCGCGCGACTACCACCGCATCCACATGCCCTGTGCGGGCCGGCTGCGGCAGATGGTGCACGTGCCCGGCGAGCTGTTCTCGGTCAACCCGACCACGGCACGCGGCGTGCCTGGTCTTTTCGCGCGCAATGAGCGCGTGGTCTGCGTCTTCGATGGGGAGCGTGGCCCGTTCGTGATGGTGCTGGTGGGCGCGACCATCGTGGGCAGCATGGCCACGGTCTGGCACGGGGTGGTCAACCCGCCGCGCCCGGGCGGGCCCCGCATTTGGGACTATGCCGACGGGCCGCTGCTGGCGCAGGGCGCGGAGATGGGCCGATTCCTGCTGGGCTCCACCGTGGTGATGCTTTTCCCGCAGGCCGACATGCGCCTGAATGCCAGCTGGGAGCCGGGTCGCGCCATCCGCATGGGCGAACTGATGGCCCAGTGAGGGCCGCGCCGCAGGCCGCGTGGCGGGCCTGCAGGGCTCTCAGCGTCGGCGGGGGCCGCCACCCATGGGGGGTTGCGCGGACCGGTCGATGTGGCGGAACGTGATCCGCCCTTTGCTCAGGTCATAGGGCGACAGCTCGAGAGACACGGCGTCGCCGGCGAGGATGCGGATGTGGTTCTTCTTCATCTTGCCGGCGGTGTAGGCCACCAGCACGTGACCGTTTTCGAGGGTCACACGGAACCGGGAGTCGGGGAGCACTTCGTCCACGACGCCACGCATTTCAATCAGTTCTTCCTTGGCCAAGGAGACAACTCCAGGTGCTGAGAGGATCAGGAGCGGCTGGCCAGGGATGGGATTGGCGCCTCGGTGCAGCCGCGGGGCCATGCCGTCATCTTGCACGCCAGGCTCCATCGAAGGACGGAGTCTGGCGCGACGACGCGGAGGCCATGCTGATTCGGCACCCGCACCGGCGGCATGATGCAAAACCGTGAATTGTAGCGGCGTCGGGCACAATCCGGGCATGGCTTTCCCTTCTTGCGGCCGCGCCCTGCCGGCCTTGATTTCCTCCATCACCCTGGCCCTTGGCCTGGGCGCTGCCGGCTCTGCCCAGGCAGAAGATTTCTACCTCAAGGCCGGTGTCGGCCGGGTGCGCGCCAGTGGCATGAGTGACGCCTCGCTGAGTGCTGAGCTCACCTTGGGCCTGCCCCTGCGTCGCGAGCTGGCCGTGGAAATCAACCATGTGCGTGTGCTGGACGTCGGCAGCTGGTTTGACGACCAGACCGGGCCGGCCCGGCGTGTTTTCTCCTCTCACACCGGTGCCGCGCTGGCCTACCACTACAAGCCCAATCCCAGCGTCCGCCTGGACGCCCGCCTGGGTGTGGGGACCACCCAGCGCGACGGCAGCGACAGCACCATTTCAGGCGACAGCCTGTGGGAGCTGAGCCCCGGGGTGGGCATCAGCGGTCAATTGCGCCGTGACCTGCGCCTGGGCCTGGAGCTGCGGCGCTACTGGCGCAGTGAGGTCAACCTGCTGGGGGTGAGCGGCAGCTGGCTGTTCTGAGCCCAAGGCCCTCGCGCTTGCCTCATCCCCCAGCCGACCTGCCGTGAACCCGCCACGCCCTGAGAAGGATTTTCCGCCGGCCGACGCCGGCGCCACGCCGGAATGGCTGGCCACGGTGGAGCCGCCGCCGGGCCGCAGCCGGCGCCAGCGCCTGGTGATCTTGGGGGTGACGGTGGCCACGGTGGCTGGTCTCTGGGGCTTGCTGCTGTGGCAGCCGGGACGCGCCCATTGGCCGCGCTTCATCCCCGTGCCGAACTGCTCGGCCAGTGCCGTCGCGGCGGCTGAGACCGGCTGCGTGGGTGGCCGCCAGGAGGTCCTGCTGCTGCCGCCCTCCGCGGCCGTCGACGCGTCGCTGCCGCCGGACGACCGGCAGCCTTGAGCTGACACAGGGAAATCGTCAGGCCATGAGCGCCACCTACCTGCACGCCCCGTACAAGGACCGCGAACGCGTCAAGGCACTGGGGGCCCGCTGGGACCCGGTGCGTCGGCAGTGGTATGTGCCGGCCGGGCGTGACCTGGCCGCCTTCAGCGCCTGGTTGCCCGCCGTGGCTGGCGCGCCTCCGAGGGAGCCGGCGGCGGCTAGCATGGCACTGGTGGGGGCAGAACCGGCGGCGCCCTGGGACGCCACAGCAGCGCCGGCCCCCTCCGCGGGGCGGGATGTGTCCGCGCCAGAGCGTTCATCCGGTGCGCTCGAGGCCCATCGCGGTCAATCCCTCTCGGCCTTGATGGCCGCGGTGGCCGCCAGCGTGGCGCAGTCGTTCCGGCAGGCGGCCTGGACACGGGTGGAGGTGGTCAAGGCGGATGTGCGGCGCGGACATGTGTACCTGGAGTTGGCCGAACGCGATCCGCAGGGCCAGGTCCTGGCCCAGGCGCGGGGCATGGTTTGGGCCGACACCGCACAGCGCCTGTTGCCGCGCTTCGAGCAGGCCACCGGCATGGTCATGGGCGCTGGGCTGAAGCTGCTGGTGCGGGCCCGTCCGCAGGTGCACGGCCTCTATGGCCTGAGTCTGGTCATCGAAGACCTGGATCCCGACTACAGCCTGGGTGATTTGGAAGCCCGCAAGCGCGAGATCCGCCAGCAGCTTCAGCGTGAGGGCTTGTGGGACGCCCAGCGACGCCTTGCCCCTCCCTGGGACTTCACGAAGGTGCTGGTGGTGGCCCCCGAAGGGGCAGCAGGTCTGGGCGACTTCCGGGCCGAGGCCGACCGACTGGCTGCCGCCGGTGTCTGCCACTTCGACTATGTGCACAGCCGCTTCCAGGGCGAAGGCGCCGCGGCGGAGATCGTGGCGGTCCTGGAAGACGCCCTGCGGCGGCGCACGCAGGACGGTGCGCCGCTTTGGGATGCGATCGCGCTGATCCGGGGCGGCGGTGCCGTCAATGACCTGGCTTGGCTGAACGACCTGGCGCTCGCACGTTGCCTCTGCCAGCTGCCGGTGCCGGTGTTCACCGGCATCGGCCATGAACGGGACCGCTGCGTGCTCGATGAGGTGGCGCATCTTGCCTTTGACACCCCGTCCAAGGTGGTGCTGGGCATGGTCCAACAGATACGGCTGCGTGTCCAGGAGGTCCGCGCTGCGATGCAGGCGGTGGCCCTGCTCGCGCGCCGGCGGCTGGACGGCGCCCGCCAGGGGTCCCGACAGCAGTGGCAGGGCTTGCAATGGCAGGCGGGGCTGCAACTGGTGCAGGCCCGTCAGCAGGTCCCGGCCCTGATGCAGTCGGTCCGCGCAGGCGCTCAGGCCCAGGTGATGCAGGCCCGTGCCACCAGCCGGCAGCGCCGTGACGAGGTGGGCTGGCAGGCCGTGGCGCAGTGCCGGCAGGCGCGTGAGCGGGTGCCGCAGGCGCTGGCACAGGTGCGGGAGGCCGCGCGTGAGCAGTTGATCCAGGCCCGACAGCACACCCAGGCCCTGTTGCGCGAGGTGACAGGCCAAGGGCCGGAGCGCACCCTGGCCCGAGGTTTTGCCGTGGTGCGCGACGCCGCCTCTGGTCAGGTGTTGACCCGGGCGGCTGAACTGACACCGGATCGGACCGTGCTCCTGCAGTATCAGGACGGGGGCGTGCCTGCGACCATCACCGGGCCGATGGCGGCGCCCTCCCTGGCGGGCGCGTCCACGGCGGCACCCTCCACTACATCCAAGCCGCGGCGGGTGCGCCGCCCGGCCACCGGCCCACAGGACACGCCATGAACCCCAAGACCTTCAAGGACGCCTACGCCGTGCTGCAGCAGCATGCCGAAACCTTGCGCAGCCAGCGCGAGCCCAACATCGACGACCTGCTGCGCATCGTCACCGAGTCGGTGGCCGCCTACCAAACCTGTCAGGCCCGCATCGAGGCGGTGGAGAAGGCGCTGGACAGGGCCTTGGGTGAGGCGGGCCTGGAGACCGGCCACCGCGACGACGGCGAGCCGGGCTGAGACCTGGCCGGCCGGGCAGGGCAGGCGGACTGCGCCTCTCCCGGTCCGGACATGAAAAAGCCTGCCCTGGGGCCGGCTTGTCGATGTGCGCACCTCCAGAGAACCCGGAGGCGGGCGGCACTTCAGTCGTCGTTGCCGCCGAAGATGCCCAGCAGGGACAGCAGCGACTGGAACACGTTGTAGATGCTCAGGTACACGCTCAGGGTTGCGGTGATGTAGTTGGTCTCCTCGCCGTCCTGCACGCGCTTGAGGTCGTACAGGATGAAGGCCGAGAAGATGCCGATGGCCAGGACCATCAGGGTGATCATCAGCGCGCTCGACTTCAGGAACACGTTGGCGATGCCGGCCACCATCAGCATGATGGCGCCGATGAACAGCCACTTGCCCATGCTGCTGAGGTCACGCTTGATGACCGTCGACAGCGTGGCCATGCCCAGGAAGATCAGGCCGGTGCCGGCGAACGCCGTCATGATCAGGCTGGCGCCGTTGGACAGGCCCAGCACCGCACCCACCAGGCGCGAGAGCATCAGCCCCATGAAGAACGTGAAGCCCAGCAGCACCGGCACGCCGGCCGCCGAGTTCTTGGTGCGCTCGATCGCGAACATGAAGCCGAAGGCGCCGGCGAAGAACACGATCATGCTCACCAGGGGCGACATGGCCGTGGCCAGTCCGGTGGCCACGCCGATCCAGGCGCCCAGCACTGTGGGCACCATGGACAGGGCCAGCAGCCAGTAGGTGTTGCGGAGCACGCGGTTGCGCTGCTCCACCGAGGGTACGCTCTGCGCGTACGCGGCGGCAAAAGAGTCAAACGAGTGGTTCATGGCGGACTCCGAGGTTGCAGTTGCGGGCGGGAATGTAGCGAAACTTTCGCTATGTTGCTTGGAGGAGCCTTGCGGCTCCAGGTTCCGTGGACGTGCGTTCAAACCTTCTCGGCCAGCGTGCCCGACTCCTCGGCGAGCAGCTTGCGCTTGGATCGAGCCCGAATGTTCAGAAACTCGACGACCAGAGAGAAAGCCATGGCGGCGTAGATGTAGCCCTTGGGCACGTGGGCATCGAAGGCCTCGGCGGTCAGGGCCATGCCCACCATCACCAGGAAGGACAGGGCCAACACCTTGACCGACGGGTGGCGGTCGACGAAGTCACCGATGGGCTTGGCGGCCAGCAGCATCACCCCCACGGCGGCCACGACAGCAGCCACCATCACGCCGATCTGGTCGACCATGCCCACAGCCGTGATCACCGAATCCAGCGAGAAGACGATGTCGATGATGCCGATCTGGACGATGGTCGCCAAGAACAGCTTCTTGCCGCTGGCCTTGACAGCCGCCGGGTCAGACTCGGGCGGGCCGCCCTGTTCGCGTGCCTCGACCTCCACAAAGATCTCATGCGAAGCCTTCCACAGCAGGAACAGGCCGCCCAGCAGCAGCACCAGGTCACGGCCGCTGATGCCCTGGCCCGCCACATGGAACAGGTCGGCCGTCAGGCCCATCACCCAGGACAGCGACAGCAGCAGCGCCAGGCGCGAGACCATGGCAAAGCCCAGGCCCAGACGGCGGGCCTTGTCACGCTGATCCGGCGGCAGGCGGCCGACCAGGATGGAGATGAAGATGATGTTGTCGACGCCCAGGACGATTTCCAGGGCGGTGAGCATCGCAAAGGCGATCCAGATGTTGGGGTCGAGTAGAAAGTCCATCGTGTGACTCTAGCGAAGAGGTGGGGTCGGGTAAATTCGAATTTGCATTCGAGTCGATCAGGAAAAATCGAATGGTTCGCCGTTGGCGACAAACCGAGTGGACAGATTGCACCGGATCAGGGCCTTGAATTACAAGCACTTGTACTACTTTTGGGCCACAGCCAAGGCTGGAGGCATTCTGCGTGCCAGCCAACAGCTGCATGTGACACCCCAGACCTTGTCCTCACAAATTAAGCTGTTGGAGGACGAGTTGGGCTGCGCCCTGCTGCGCCGTGTGGGCCGGGGGTTGGAGCTGACTGAGGCCGGCCTGGTGGCCCAGGACCACGCCGACCGCATCTTCAGCCTGGGTCAGTCGCTGCAGGCAGCCCTGGGGCAGACCCAAGGGGCCGCGGCCGCCATCACCTTCCGGGTGGGCGTCGCCGATGCGGTGCCCAAGTCCATCGCCTACCACCTGCTGGAGCCGGCGCTGGCGCTGGACCAGGCGGTCCGGCTGCTGTGCCGCGAGGGCAAGAAGACCGACCTGCTGGGCCAGCTGGCAGTGCACCAGCTGGACCTGGTGATTGCCGACGCGGCGATGGACCAGCGGCTGAGTGTCAAGGCCTTCAGCCACCGCTTGGGCAGCACGGCCATGGCCTGCTTTGCCGCGCCGGTGCTGGCGCAGCGCTTGGCGGGACAGCCCTTTCCCGCCTGCCTGGAGGGCGCACCGCTGCTCATCCAGGGCATGGGTTCGGCCATGCGGCAGCGGCTGGATCTCTGGCTCAGTGAGCAGGCGTTGCGCCCCCAGGTCATCGGTGAGTTTGACGACGATGCGCTGCTCAAGGCCTTCGGGGCCCAGGGGCGGGGGGTGTTCTTTTCGGCTGCAGTGCTGGAGCAGGAGACCTGCGCCCAGCATGGCGTCCGCGTGCTGGGTCATGTCGAGGCACTGCAGGAGGAGCTCTTTGCCATCTCGGTGGAGCGACAGATCAGCCACCCCTGTGTGGCCGCCATCACCGCCCAGGCCCGCCAGGCGCTGATGGCGGCGCCTTGACGCTGGCACGCCGGTTTCTCCGCCACAGTTTCCCCAGTCCTCACCCGATTCGCCCATGAACACCTCCTGTGATGCTGATGACCGCAAGCTGCCGGCGGCGGGGCCGACCCTGAGCTATGTGCTGCAGGACTGGGGGCCGCCCGGTGCCCGCCCGCTTGAGGGGGTGCTGCACCCGGGCCTGCAACTGGTGTTGGGGGGCGAGGGCCGTGGCAAGACCCGGCTGCTGCGTCTGCTGGCAGGTGCCGATCCGCTGCCGGCGGCTTGCACGCTGCACCCGGCGCCCTGGCCTGCCTTCCTCTCTGACCTGGAGGAGGAAGGGCTGCGTGCGGTGGTGGCCGCCGAATGGCTGGGCCGGCATGCGGCGCAGCCGGGCTGGCGCGCCAAGGTGGCCAGCGCCCTGCTGGAGGCGCTGGGTCTGCAGGACCATCTGCTCAAGCAGGTCCACATGCTGTCGACCGGCACCCGGCGTAAGCTGGGTTTGGTGGCTGCCGCTGCGGGCACGGCCCGGCTGGTGTTGCTGGACCAGCCCCACGCCGCGCTGGACGCGCGTTCCTGCCGGGTGCTTGACGAGCTGCTGGCCGAGGCGGCCCAGGAATCCCACCGTTGCTGGGTCGTGGCGGACTACAGCTGCCCTGAACGGCTGCAGGGCCTGCCCGGCGTGCGGGTGCTGGACTTGGGGGATTGAGCCCGGCGCGTGTCCGCCGCCGTCGCCCTGGGGCCTGCCCGGCTGGCAGCCAAGCTGGCCTCAGGCACACTTGCGCCCGTGCGAGCTGTACCTGCCCTGATTTCCTTGAGGCGCCCCACCTGGTCTGGCCTGTGGCTGGCCCTGCTGGTGCTGGTGCCTGCCCTGGTGGGTGGCCTGTTGGGCTACCGCTGGAGCGAACGCGCTGGCCTGTCCCAGCTGGCCTCCGTCACCGGGGAGCGTCTGGCCCTCTACGCCGCCACATTGGAGTCGGAGCTGGCCCGTTTTGCCTATCTGCCCAGTCTGGTGGCGGCCGAGCCGGACATCGAAGCCCTGCTGTTGCAACCGGCTGATCTGCGGCGCCGTGAGGAGGCCTCGCGCAAGCTGGTGCGCATCGCCGCGCGGGCCGGCGCCAGTGGGATCCTGATCTTGGCCGACGACGCCGGCGCCGAGCCCGAAGTGCTGGCCTCCAGCCTGCGGGGCGGGGCGGCGGGGCAGGATGCACTGCCGCCGCGTGCCTTGCAAGCCCTGCTTCGCGACGGACCCCGCGACTATTTCGCGGCCAACGACGCTGACGGCACCACCGACTATTACTTTGTGCAGGTGGTGCAGCGCCAAGGCCGGCGTCTGGGGCAGGTGGTGGTACGGGTCAACCTGGCGCCGCTGGAGGCCACCTGGATTGACCTGGGCCTGCGCACCCAGAGCGAGCGCCTGCTGGTGATCGACGAGAACGAGGTGGTCGTGCTGTCGTCCGTGCCGGCCTGGAAGTACAAGACCACCGGTGCCCAGGCCGTGCGCGAGGACACCGGCCGCTATGCGGCGGCCTCGCTGGCACCGCTGGATTGGCAGGAGGTCCAGGAGCTGGAGCCTGGCGTGCGCCTGTTGGCCCTGGCCGCCCCCGATGGCCGCAGCATCCAGCGGCAGGTGGCGCAGGAGCGCACCATCGTGCCGCTGGGGGCGCGGCTGCTGGCGCTGTCGGATCCCTCCGAGGTGCAGCGCCTGGCCCGTCATGCGGCTTGGGGCGGTGCGGCCGGCGGTGCGCTGCTGGGGCTGCTGGCCCTGTACGGCCTGCACCGGCGGCGCAGCATGCGCCAGTTGCTGGCGGCCCGCAACGCGCTGCAGCAGGCCCATGACCAGCTGGAGGCCCAGGTCGACGAGCGCACCTGGCAGTTGCGCAGCGCCAACGAAGAGCTGACCCGCCAGATCGCCCAGCGCGAGGAGATGGAAGGCGAGCTGATCCAGGCGGGCAAGCTGGCGGTGCTGGGCCAGATGTCGGCGGGCATCTCGCACGAGATCAACCAGCCCCTGACCGCCCTGCGCGCCCTCTCGGGCAACGCCCTGCAATTCCTGGAGGCCCAGCGCCTGCGCGAGGTGGCCGGCAACCTGCGCATGATCGACGAGATGGCCGAGCGCATGGGCCGCATCGTGGGGCAGCTCAAGTCCTTTGCCCGCAAGGAGGGCCTGAGCCACCAGCCGGTGGTGCTGTCCCAGGCGGTGCGCAACGTGGTGCTGATGCTGGGACACCGGCTGCGCGAGCAGCCGGTGGACCTCCTGGTCGAGGTGCCGGACGACCTACAGGTGCTGGGCGACCTGCACCGGCTGGAGCAGGTGCTGCTCAACTTGATGGGCAACGCGCTGGACGCTCTGCGTGGCGTGGCGCTTCGGCGGCTGGAGGTCCATGCCGAACTCAGCGGCCAGCGGGTGCTGGTACAGGTGCGTGACAGCGGTCCCGGCTTGAGCGAGCTGCAGTGGGCCCGGCTGTTCGAGCCGTTCTTCACCACCAAGGGAGCTGGCGAAGGCCTGGGACTGGGCCTGGTGATCTCCTCCAAGATCGTGGCGGAGTTCGGCGGCAGCCTGCGGGCCTTGCGGCCGGTGCCGGGGCAGGGCATGGTGTTCGAGTTCGACCTGCCCTGGGCGCAAGGTTCGGTGCGGCCGTCGCTGCCGGGCGAGCTGCTGGGTTGAAGCCTGAAGCCGCACCGGCAGCGCCGTTGTGCGGCCCGCGACGGGGGTTTACCGGTACAGCCGCGGGTCGCTGGCGTCGGTGGGGTTGGCCACCACGCGCTTGAGCGCTTCGCTCATGGGCATCTGCAGGTTGATGCCCTTGGGGGGGATGGGCGACTGGAACCAGTTGCGGTAGAGGGCGTGGATCGCACCACTGCGGAACAGGTCCACGATCACCCCGTCCACCAGGCGCTTGAACACCGCGTCGTCGCGGCGCAGGCCAATGGCATAGGGCTCCACGGTCAGCGGCTCCTCCACGATCTGGTAGGCGGCGGCCTCGGGTTGGGTGGCGATCATGCTCTTGAGCAGCACATCATCCATGGCAAAGGCCACGGCCCGGCCGGTGGCCAGCAGCCGGAAGGCTTCGAGGTCGTCGAGTCCAGCCAGGATCTTCATGCCCAGCTGTCGGCTCTCGTTGGTGGTGTGCAGGAACTGGATGCTGGTGGTGGCCACCGTGGTGGCCACGGGCTGGCCGCGCAGGTCTTCCAGGCCGCGGATCGAGCTGCCGGGGCGCACCATCAACCGGCTGGCCGCCACGAAGGTGGTCACCGAGAAAGCCACGCTCTTGTTGCGTTCAGCGGTATTGGTGGTGACGCCACATTCCAGGTCCACCGTGCCGTTGGCCAGCAGCGGCAACCGGGTGGCCGAGGACACTGCCATCAGCCGCACATCCAGTGTGGGCATGGCCAGGCGGCGCCGCACCTCATCGACCACCCGCAGGCAGATGTCGATGGAGTAGCCGATGGGTTGGCGCTGGCGGTCCAGGTAGGAGAACGGCGGCGAGGAGTCGCGGTAGCCCAGGGTGATGACCCCGGCATCGCGGATCTTGGCCAGCGCGGGGGAGCTTTGGATCGGGTCTTCTGCGCGCCCGGCCGCCGTAGCGGCCCAAGCAGGCCAGGCGGCTCCCAGGCAGAGCGCCACCAGTCCCCAGTGCGCCAGACGTCCGCGCCGGCGGGCGCACGGCGTCGGGAAACGGCGGCGGAGGCTGGCGTGTGCAGGGGCGGGCGGCATGGGCGGCGGGCAGGCAAAGACGGACGGCCGGCAGCATACCCGCTGGCGTCGCGCCCCCGAGGCCTTTGGGGGCAGCGTTTGCCCGCAGCTCAGGTCCCTAAGGGGGTCAGAGCGGCGGCTTGAGCATCGCCAGCGCCACGATGGCGCCCACAGCGGTGGCGCTGGCGGCCGTCCAGCCCAGGCGCACGCCAGGGGCCAGCCCCGGGCGCAGCGCCTGCCGGCCCAGCAGGATGTAGGCCACCAGCAGCAGGAGCTTGGGCACCAGCCAGGGCGCGGCGGGCCCGGGAAACTGACGGCTCAGCACCATCAGGGTGAGGCCGGCCAGCAGCAGGCCGGAATCGACCACGTGAGGCAGCCAGCGCAGCGGCGTCCAGCGCTGGCGCCAAGCCGCTTGCCGCCAGGCCAGGAGGGCGCGCAGCCCGAACAGGGTCACGCTCAGGGCGGCCAGCCCCATGTGCAGGTGCTTGAGGAGCAGGTAGCTCATGCTGGAGGTGGGCGCGGGTCCGCCAGGGTGGAGGACAGGCGGTGGCCCTCAGGCCTCGGGGGGGGCGGGACGAACCGCAGCACGCACGCGTGTCCGGGTGCGGGGCTGCGGCGGTGCCACGGTGGCGGTGCCTGCCCGCTGGCGTGGCAGCACGTCGGCCAGGGTCCGCCGGTCCAGGGCCGTCAGAAAGCCGCGCAGCGCCTCATCGAAGACGCCGGCCAGGCGGCACTGGCCGGTCAGCAGGCAATGGCGCTCGTTGGGTCCGGTGACGGGTGGGCTTGCCGGGGCGCCCATGCATTCCACCAGCTGGAAATCGGGCTCCACGCTGCGCACAAAGGCGCCCAGGTTGATCTCGGCCGGCGGGCGGGCCAAGGTCATCCCGCCCCCCTTGCCCCGCACGGTGGTGATCCAGCCGGCCAGGCCGAGCTGGTGGGTGATCTTCATCAGGTGGGCCTCGGACAGCCCATGCGCCTGCGCGACCTCGGCAATGGTGCACAGCCGTGCGGGATGGCCGCCCAGGTACATGAGCAGGCGCAGGGCGTAGTCGGTCATCGCGGTCAGGCGCATGTCGGCTCCGGGGAGGGTTTGGGGAAAGAGGGGGTCAGCCAGGCTGACCGTCGGCGCGTGGACGCCACAGCCAGGGAGCGTAGCGCACCAGGAAGAGGCCGAAAGCCAGGGCCCAGGCCACGCTGGAGGCGCCGACGGCCAGGGGCAGCCACCCCGGTGCGGCCAGCGGCAGCGCCACCCGCAGCAAGGCGGCCAGCGTGATCAGGAGGTAGGCCGTGGTTTCCAGGGCTCCGGCCCGCAGCGCGCGGCCGGTGTGGCCCAGGGCGGTGCGGGTCATCATGCCCAGGGTCATGGTGCCCAGGGTCCCCACCGTCAAGGCGTGGACGGCCAGGCCTGGCGTCACCAGCCCGGCCCAGGCCCCCAGGCGCAGGGCCAGGTGAACGCACAGCCAGGCGTAGGCCAGGTGCAGGACCCAGACCAAGGGTTGACGGCCGCTCTTCCAGCCTTGCCACAGGACCAGCCGCAGCCCGTGTGTCGCCAGGGCCAGGCCCAGCATCAGCGCCTGCAAGGGCGCCCAGTGGGGCGTGGGCACCAGGGCCTGGAGGGCATCGGCGGCCCCCAGGCCCAACAGGCTGCCCAGCGCCAGGCGTTCCAGCGGCGGATGGCGGGTGGCCCGCAAGCCGGGCACGCCGTTCTGGCTGAACATGGGAATCACCCGGCCGCCCATCACGGCGATCATGAACAGCAGGACGTCCAGCGCCAGGGGCACCGCCAACGTGGCGGTCACGGCTCCGGCGCCCAGTGCACTGGCATGCAGGCTGGCGGCCGCCACGGCCAGGCCCAGCAGCAACAGGACGAAGAAGTGGTTGCGCCGGTGGGGGCCGCGGTGCAAGGCGCGGCCCAGGCCCCAGGCGGCGGCCAGGGGCACCGCCACGTTGGCCACGGCGGCAGCCCACGGCCAGGGGCTCCACATCAGCACCCGGGCGGCCACCCAGAGGGCGGCCAGGGCCATCAGGGGGCGCCCGGTTGGCGTGGGCTGGCCCGACCAATGACGGCCGGCGGTGAAGAGGAAACCGATCACCACGGCCAGGGCAAAGCCGAACACCATCTCGTGGGCATGCCACAGCGGGCCCGCCAGCACCGGGTGGGGCAGCAGCCCCAGGAATTGGGCAGCCCACAGCGGTACCGACACCACGGCCTGCAGGCCCGCCAGCTGGTAGAAGGGCCGAAAGCCCAGGTCCCACAGCGCCAGCCGGTCCGCCGGCGGAGCGCGGCGGATCTCCTCAATCTGGATGAACTGGGTGGCCATGGTGCTTGAAGATGAATATTTGATGACTCTTATTGTGACCTTGGTCGCCGCTATAAGCAAACTATGAAGTGAATCTTATGGCGGCCCAATCAGCAGCTGTGGGGCGGATGGGGGCCGGCGCGGCCTCACCAGGCCAGGGACAGCACCTCGCCGTTTCCCAAACGCGTCTGGGTGAAGAAGTCTTCGGCGCTGACGCCGTCGAGCAAGTGGCGCAGGCAGCGCACCACAAAACCATGGCAGACCACCAGCACGGCCCCCGGGCTGCCCTGCGCCTGGGCGAGGGCGGCTTCGGCGCGCAGGGCCTGCAGGCCTTCGGCCACGCGGTCCACCACCGCCTGCACCGCCTCGGCGCCCTCCGGGCTCCGGTCCCAGCGCCACGCGACCTGGGCGCGGGCCGCCTCGGGATGCCGCGCCAGGGCTTCGGCTGCGGTCAGCCCCTCGAAGATCCCGAAGTCCCGTTCCCGGAAGCGGGCGTCCAGCACCACCTCCAGCCCCAGGGCCTGGGCCAGCGGTGCGGCCGTCTGCCGTGCCCGCAACTGGGGTGAGCAGACGATGCGCCGCAGCCGGGGCAGGGCGGAAGGGGTGTCGGCCGGGCGCCAGCGCGCCGCCAGGGCGTCGGCCTGGGCCAGACCCAGGGCGTTGAGCGGGGGATCGAGCCGGCCTTGCCAGCGTTCGTCGATGTTGAGATCGGTCTGACCGTGGCGGGCGATCCAAAGTGGTGGCAGCGGGGAGGGGGACATGGCTGGGGGTGGTGGGTGGGCCATCGGAAAGGCGTCAGGCGCCGTCGGCGCGGGGGCGGCAGGTGCTGCTGTGCCAGGGGTCAGAGCACGTCGCGCAGGACCTGCACGGTGTCGGTGAGGGCGGGCAGCAGCCGCTCGACCGCCTCAGCCAGCGTGGCGTTCTGCATGGGCAGGGTGGCGCCCAGGGCGCCCACGCAGTCGCCCCGACGGTCCTTGACCGGCATGGCGACACCGCGCAGGCCGGGGGTGAGCTGCTGCTCGGTGCACCAGTAGCCCATTTCACGGGCCTGGCGCACGCTGGTCATGAACGCCTCGGGGTCGGTGGTGGTGCGGGGCGTGAAGGCGGAGAACTCATGCTCGGCCACCCACTGCTGCAGACGCGACTCCGCCCAGGTCGACAGGATGGCCACGCCGGGTGTGACCACATGGGCAGGGACCCGCGCGCCCACCGGAAAGCCGATGCTCATCACCCGGCTGCTGACCGAGCGGGCCACATAGACCACCTCATGGCCGTCCAAGACGCTGAAGTTGTAGTTCTCGCCGTTGTCGGCCGCCAGCCGCTGGACAAAGGGCTGCACCAGCCGCGGCAGACGGGCCGAGCCCAGGTAGCTCTGGCCCAGGCGCAGGATGCGGGGTGAGAGCCAGAAGCGCTTGCCGTCGGTGTCGGCATAGCCGAAATGCACCAGGCTCAGCAGGTAGCGCCGCGCCGCGGTGCGGGTGATGCCCGCCCGGGAGGCCGCCTCGGAGGCGGTCAGCCGGGGGTGGTCGTCATCAAAAGCCTCGATGACCCGCAGGCCCTTGCCCAGGCCCTCGACGATGTCGGTGCTGGCGATCTCCATGGTGGACGCGATGGTGCCATGGCCGCGAAGGCCTCCGCACCCTGGTGCTCAGGACTTTCCCCAAAAATGATCGCTTTACGCGCACTGTGCGCGATAGTCGCGCAAATTCGGGTCTTCCGCCTTGTCACCGGGGGCTGCGCTGCCTATCGTGCGGCGCAGCCCAGGCCCGTTGCCGCATGTTCCGCCATGGCGGCCGGGTCGCCCCAAGAGGCTGATCCCATCTGGAGACAAGCGCCATGTCCATCGTCCGCCGCTCATTGCTCGCCCTGGCCGCCACGGTCGCCCTCAGCGCACCGCTGCTGGCCCACGCCCAGTCGGTCAAGATCGCCAACATCGTCGAGCTGTCCGGGGCTGGTGCCACGGCCGGCACCAACTTCAAGAACGGGGTGGAGCTGGCCCTGCGCGAGATCAACGCTGCCGGGGGCATCCTGGGCAAGAAGATCGAGTTCTCCTCGCTCGACACCCAATCCAACCCCGGCGTGGCCAAAGGCCTGACCCAGAAGGCGGTGGACGACGGCGTGTTCGCGGTGATGGGGCCGGTGTTCTCGGGCTCCATCATGGTCAGCATGACTGAGACCCAGCGTGCCGAGGTGCCCAACTTCACCGGCGGCGAGGCCGCGGCCATCACCCAGAAGGGCAACCCCTACATCTTCCGCACCAGCTTCACCCAGACCACCGCGATGCCCAAGGTGGCGCGCTACATCGCCCAGGGTCTGAAGGCCAAGACGGTGGCGGTGATCTTCGTGAACAACGACTTTGGCAAGGGCGGGCGCGACAGCATTGCCAAGGCGCTGGCCGCCGAGGGTGTGAAGGTGGTGGCCGACATTTCCACCGATTCCGGTCAGGTGGACTTCTCGGCGCCGGTGCTCAAGGCCAAGCAGGCCAATGCCGACGCGATCTTTGTCTACACCAACGAGGAAGAAAGCGCCCGCGCCCTGCGCGAGCTGCGCAAGCAGGGCGTGAACAAGCCCATCGTGGGGGAGACCACGCTGACCGGCCAGAAGGTGATCGAACTGGCCGGTGACGCCGCCAACGGCGCCACCGCCCACGTCGGCCTCACGGTGGATGCGCCCAATCCGAACATGCTGCGCTTCAAGGCCAAGTACTACCAGGCCTACGGCTACATCTCCGACCACAACGGCATCAAGGGCTACACCGGCATGTACGTGCTCAAGGCCGCCATCGAGAAGGTCGGCAAGTTCGACCGTGTGGCGGTGGCCAAGGCCCTGCATGGCCTGAAACTGAGTGCTGCACAGCACCCGGGCGTGTTGATGGATGTGGCCTTTGACCACAACGGGGACCTCGACCGAGAGAGCTACATCGTCGAGGTGCAGGGCGGCCGCCAGGTGGTCAAGGCCGTGCTGCCGCCGCTGGGTGCTGTGAAGTAAGCCCGTCCGAGGCCGGGGCGGGGGGCCGTGCCCTCTGGGTGCCTGCGGCCTGACGCCCTCCGGGCCCACCGACGCCGACGCCCCGCGTCTGCCACCTTGGGGTGGTGGGCGCGGCCCGGCCCGACCGCCTGCGCCCACAGTGGACCGCTGCGATGACCGACTTCCTGCAACTCCTCCTCTCCGGCTGTGCCACCGGCGGCATCTATGCCCTGGCGGCGCTTGGCTTTACCCTGCTCTGGCAGGCCAGCGGCACCATCAACTTCGCCCAGGGCGAGTTCGTGATGCTGCCGGCCTTCTTGATGCTGGGCTTCGGCTTCGCCGGCCTGCCGCTGCCGCTGGCCTTTCTGGCCACCTGCGTGCTGGCGGTGGCCGTGCTGGGTTGGGCCTTCAAGCGCGGCGTGGCCGACCCCCTGTTGCGCCACGGCCTGATGCCGGTGGTGGTGGCCACCATCGGCCTGGCCATCGCCTTGCGCAACGGCGTGCGCGCCGGCTACAGCGCCGAAGCCCATCCGTTCCCCTCGCTGTTTGCCGACCGCCTGTTCACCGTGGCCGGTGTCAACGTCACCCTGGCGGATCTGGGCACCCTGGCGCTGGCGCTGGCGCTGGTGCTGGCCACGCAGGCCTTCCTCAACCGCACGGTCACGGGCCGGGCCATGCAGGCGGTGGCCCAGAACACCGAGAGCGCCACCGTGCTGGGCATCAACGTGCCTCGCATGGTGTTCTATGTGTTTGCGCTCAATGCCCTGCTGGCCACGGCGGCGGCGCTGCTGGTCACGCCCACCTACCTGGCCAAGTTCGACATGGGTGAGGGCCTGGGCACCAAGGCGTTCTTCGCCGCCATCATCGGCGGCTTCAACAACTCGCGCGGTGCCCTGCTGGGCGGGGTGATCGTGGGCGTGGCGGAGAACCTGGCCGCGGCCTATATCTCCCCGGCCTACAAGGACGCCGTGGCGCTGCTGCTGTTCATGGTGGTGATCCTGTTCAAGCCCGAAGGGCTGATGGGACGCAAAGAGATCCGCAAGGTCTGAGCGACCGCCTCGGAAGGAACTTTGACATGACATCCTCCAAACTCGCCAAGGCGGGCGGCTGGGTGGCGCTGGTGCTCCTGCTGGCCGTGCCCCCGCTGCTCAAGAACTATGGTGTCTACCTGTTCACCTATTGGCTGGTGTTTGTCATCGCCACCATGGGGCTGAACCTGACGGTGGGCTATGCCGGACAGAAGAGCCTGGGCCATGCCGCCTTCTTCGGCATCGGCGCCTACACCGTGGCCATTGGCCTGCAACATGGCTTGAGCTTCTGGGTGGGCCTCCCGCTGGGCATGACCATCTGTTTCGTGACCGGCCTGCTGCTGGGCTTTCCAGCCCTTCGGGTACAGACCATCTACCTGGCCTTTGCCACCCTGGGCTTTAACACCGCGGTGTGGCTGGTGATGCGCAACGAGGAGTGGCTCACCGGGGGCACCTTTGGCATCAACGGCATCACCCGGCCCACGCTGGCCGGACTGTCCCTGAACGGCCCGCTGGCCTACTACTACCTGGTGCTGGCGGTGGCGCTGGTGCTGGCCGGCCTGTTGTGGGGACTGCTGCGATCGCCCTGGGGCAAGGCCTTCACCGCGCTGCGTGACAACCCCATCCGCGCCGAGAGCCTGGGGATCCACATTCAGCGCTACACCCTGCTGGCCTTTGCCATCGGTGCGGCGTATGCGGGGGCCGCCGGCGCGCTGTTCGCCTGCCTGGTGGAGTTCATCGAGCCCGCCCCCTTCACGGCGGGCGCCTCCATCATGATGTACCTGATGGTGGTGCTGGGCGGGCCAGGCTACTTCCTCGGCCCGGTGCTCGGCTCTGCGGTGGGCGTGCTGCTGCCCGAGTGGCTGCGCTTTGCCCAGGGTTGGTACCTGTTCGTGTTCGGCACGGCGGTGGTGCTGCTGATGCTGTGGCTGCCCGACGGCCTGCTCTCCATTCCCGACCGCCTCAAGGCCCGTCGCCAGGCGCGTGAGGCCTCCGTGGCCCGCGCCGCGGCGGCGGCCCAACACCCCCATTCGCAGGGAGACCGGGCATGAGCGTCGCCAAGCCCCAAACCGACGCGCCGCTGCTGCGCGTGAGCGGTCTGAAAAAGGCCTACGGCGCCATCCAGGCCGTGGGCGGTGTGAGCTTCGAGGTTCGACCGGGCGAGATCTTCGGTGTCATCGGGCCCAACGGCTCGGGCAAGACCACGCTGTTCAACAGCGTTCTGGGCCAGATCACCCCCGATGAAGGCCGGATCGAGCTCCAGGGCCGCGACATCACCGGCCTGTCGCCCCGGGCGCTCAACCACCTGGGCGTGGGCCGTACCTTCCAGACCCTGCAGGTCTTCGGCAAGATGACCGTGCGTGACAACCTCATCGTCGCCGCGCAGGAGCACCACGGCACGCTGCTGAGCCGCCTGTTCGCGCCGGCCGACTCGGGCCTGAGCGACAAGGCCGATGCGCTGATCGACCTCTTCCGCATCCGGCACGTGGCCGACAAGAAGGCCGGTGAATTGAGCTACGGCCAGCAGAAGCTGGTGGACATCGCCATGGCCTTCATGAGCGAACCCGCGTTGGTGCTGCTGGATGAGCCCTGCGCCGGCGTCAACCCCAGCCTGGTGGGCGGCATCAGCACCCTGCTCAAGGACCTCAACCGCCGCCAGGGTGGCAGCTTTGTGGTCATCGAGCACAACATGGACTTCGTCATGGACCTGTGCCACCGCATCCTGGTGATGGTGGAGGGGCAGGTGATGGCCGTGGGCACGCCCGATGAGATTCGGGCCAACAAGCAGGTGCTGGACGCCTATCTGGGCAGTTGAAGGAGACGGCCCCATGAGCCTGAACATCCCGGCCCAGGACGTGGCCATCGAATTCCGCAACGTCGTCGCCGGTTACGGCGACTTCATGATCCTCAACCGCCTCAACATGCGGGCGCGGCGCGGGGCCATCACCCTGCTGATCGGGCCCAACGGCGCGGGCAAGTCCACGGTGCTCAAGACGCTGTTCGGCCTGCTCAGGGTGCGCGAAGGCAGCGTGCTGCTGGAGGGGCAGGACATCACCGGGGCCGCGCCCAAGGACTTGCTGGTGCGGCACGGCATTGCCTTCGTGCCCCAGGGCCGCAACCTGTTTGGCCAGCTCACGGTCCACCAGAACCTGGAGCTGGGCGGCATCACCCTGGGCATGAAGACCACGCACGAACGCATCCCCGAAGTGCTCCGGCGCTTTCCGCGCGTGCAAGAGCGCCTCCACAGCCAGGCCTCGGCCCTCTCCGGCGGTGAGCAGAAGCAGCTGGAGATCGCCCGCGCCATGCTGCTGCGCCCCAAGGTGCTGCTGATTGACGAGCCCTCCATCGGCCTGTCGCCCTTGGTGGTGGCGGATGTCTTCCGCCTGCTGCGCGAACTGACCGCCCAAGGCACCACCGTGCTGATGGTCGAGCAGAACGTCAAGAGCGCACTCAAGATCTCTGACGAGGCCATCGCGCTGGAATCGGGCCGCCAGGTGCTGCACAAACAGGCCGACGAACTGCTGGCCGACCCGCACATCGAACGGCTGTTCCTGGGCGGTGCCCACGTCGCTGCGCCGGCGGCCGCCGGCGCCTGAGCAGCCCGTTCCCGCCCCCTCCCGCCAGGAGCACCACATGCTTCAGATTGCCCTCTCCGGCGCCGGCCAAGTGGGCCGGGAACATGCGCGCCGCCTGGCGCCGGCGGTCGGGGCCGCCATGGGCGCCCGGCTGCACAGCGTGGTCGACCCCAGCCCCGCCGGGGCCGCGCTGGCCGCCGAGCAGGGCGTGCCCCACCACCGCAGCCTGGATGAGCTGTTGGCCGCACCGCTGCCTGACGCCGTGATCCTGGCCACGCCCAACGACCTGCACGTGCCCCAGGCCCTGGCCCTGCTGCGCCGCGGCGTGCCGGTGCTCATCGAGAAGCCGGTGGCCCACGACCTGGCCGCTGGTCAGACCCTGGTGGAGAAGGCGCGCCAGAGCGGGGTGCCCGTGCTGGTGGGGCACCATCGCCGCCACAGCGCCTTGCTGCAGGCCGCCAAGGCCAGCGTGGTGGCCGGTGAGCTGGGGCGGCTGGTGGCGGTCAACACCACCGTGCTCTTCCATAAGCCCCGCGCCTATTTCGAGGCCGCCTGGCGAACCCAGTCCGGGGGCGGCCCCATCCTGATCAACCTGGTGCATGAACTCGACACCCTGCGCTGGCTGGCCGGTGAGGTGGTGGCGGTGCAGGCCCGGGCCGGCCACGCCCAGCGCCATCTGCCGGTGGAAGACAGCGCGGCGGTGCTGCTGGAGTTTGCCAGCGGTGCCCTGGGCACGCTGATCGTCTCCGACAGTGCTGCCTGTGTGCGCAGCTGGGAACAGACCAGCGGCGAGAATCCGGCCTACGCCCGCGACGACAGCCAGGACTGCCTGCTGCTGGCCGGCACCCGCGGCAGCCTGGCCGTGCCCACCCTGACCCGCTGGCAGGTGGAGCAGGGTGCGGAGGCCAGCTGGAACCAGGCGATGCGGCGAGACCGCCTGAGCGTGGCGCCGCTGGATCCGCTCACCGCCCAGCTCCAGCACTTCGTCGAGGTCGTCAAGGGACGGGCCGAACCGCTGGTGCGGGCCGACGATGCCCTGGCCAGTCTGCGTCTGTGCCTGGCCGTGCACGAGGCCAGTCGCTCGGGCCAGGTGGTGCGTCTGGCCCATGTCCAGGCCGGTGTGCCCTAACCTGCCGGCCCTCGTTTTCAAGGAGGCTGGCGCGGGTCAACCGGCGCTGGGGCGCGGGGAGCGCGGTCCGTCGCCGGTGCGCTGGCTTCCTTTTTTCATTTCCCCGTTCCGTTTCGGCTTTGCCACGCCATGCCCAAGAACATCCACATGCCCACCTCTCCCACTGTCGCTGAACCTCTTGCCCGGACCGGCCTTGGCGATCGCCGCCGGCAACTGCTGGGGCTTTCGGCCCTGCTGCCCTGGCAGGCCCTGGCCCAAGGGCTGCCGGCCAGCGGTGGCACCGCGCCTGCCAAGACCGTGGCCCCGGGCGGCCCGCCGCTGGCGCTGGCGGGCGTGCTGGAGCTCAGCGGGCCGGGCATCGTCGCCGGCACCAACTTCCGCAACGGCATCGAGATGGCGGTGCGTGACATCAACGAGGCCGGAGGCGTGTTGGGCCGACCGCTGAGCTTCAGCGTGCAGGACACCCAGTCCAAGCCTGAGGTGGCGCTCAAGCTGGTCACTGCAGCGGTGGAGTCTGGCGCGCCGGCGGTGCTGGGGCCAGTGTTCTCCGGCTCCATGCTGGTGGCCATGGAGGCCACGCGCAACCCGGCCGTGCCGCACCTCACCGGGGCCGAGGCGGCGGCAGTGACCGAGAAGGGGCACCCCTCGGTGGTCCGCACCGCCTTCACCCAGGCCATCGGCATTCCCAAGATGGCGCTCTACCTGGCGCAACGCTCAGGGGTGAAGAAGCTGGCTGTGCTGCATGTGAACAACGACTTCGGCAAGGGGGGGCTGGAGGTGCTGCGCAAGGCGCTGGCCGGCTCCGGCTGCGAGGTGCTGGGCGCGGTGTCGGTGGAGCAGGCGCAGGAGGACATGTCTGCCGCGGTCAAGCAGCTGCTGGGCCTGCAGCCCGACGGGGTCTTTGTCTACACCAACGAGCTGGAGTCGCCCCGTGTTCTCAAGGAGCTGCGCCGCCAGGGCTGGAGCAAGCCGGTCTATGGCGAGACCACGCTCATCGGCCAAAAGGTGATCGAGCAGGCCGGCGAGGCGGCCAACGGCGTCATCGCCCACGTGGGCCTGCCGGTGGACGCGCCGCTGCCGGCCATCCGCCAGTTCCGCCAGCGTTATGAGGCCCACTACAAGACGACCCCCGACCACAACAGCCTCAAGGGCTACTCTGGGGTGTGGGTCTACAAGGCGGCGGTGGAGCGGGCCGGCCGGGTCGATCGGGCGGCGGTGGTGGCCGCGCTCAAGGGCCTGAAGGTCAGCACCCACAAGCACCCCGGCGTGCTGCTCTACACCGAGTACGACCAGAAGGGCGATCTGGACCGCATGAGCTTCCTGATGACCGTCAAGAACGGGCAGCAGGAGGTGATGGACTTCCTCTCCACCCTGTCGATGGGCCTGAGCGGCACGGGCAAGCGCTGAGACGGGGCCGCGACCGCGCTTGGCATCGCCGCGGCCTCGGGCAGGGCACCTCAGAGCACGCTGCGCAGGGTCTGGGCGGTTTCCAGCAAGGCCGGCACCAGGCGGGCCTCGACCTGCTCGGCGGGCCAGTGGGCGCTCTGCAGCGTCATGCCCAGGGCGCCTTGGCAGTCGCCGTGGCGGTCGCGCAGCACGGTGGCCACGCCGGTCAGGCCCGTGTCGAGCTGGCCGACGGAAATCCAGTGGTCCTGCTGGCGGGCGCGGCGCACTTGATCGCCGTACACCTGGGCGCTGTCCGGCGTGGCGGCGGTGAAGCCGGCAAACGGGTGTTCGGCCAGCCAGCGCTGCAGTGCTGGCTCGTCCAGCGTGGCCAGCAGCACCACGCCGGGACTCACCACATGCGCCGGCACCCGCGCCCCGGCGTGAAAGCCGATGGACACCACCCGTGGGCTGTTGCTGCGCGCCACGTACACCACCTCGTGGCCGTCCAGCACGCTCACGTTCACCGTCTCGCCGGTGGCCATGGACAGGCGCTGGATGAAAGGCTGCACCAGGCGCGGCACCCGGGCCGCCTCCAGGTAGCTGCGGCCCAGGCGCAGCACGCGCGGCGTCAGCCAGAACAGCTTGCCGTCGGTGGCGGCGTAGCCGAAGTGGCACAGGCTCAGCAGGTGGCGTCGCGCCGCGGTGCGCGGTATGCCGGTGCGCTCGCTCACTTGGCCCACCGTCTGCCGCGCGTGCTCATCGTCAAAGCACTCGATCACGGCCAGGCCGCGTCCCAGGCCGGCGATCAGGTCGGCCGCCTCAATCGGGAATCCCGCGTCACCGGGCAAGCGGGCCGGGAAGGTGGGTTCAGGGTTATCCATAGGATCATCCGGTGATCGGATACGATCGTCCGATTATCGGTCATTTTGTCGCGAAGATGCCTTGTGGCCCGGGTGCCGCCTTCCTACAGTGCGTCTCCATACTTCTGCGGCCTTCGGTCCTCAATCGTGAACATCTCTGGCACAACACGCGTCTTCATGGTGGCGGGCGATCCCGTCCGCCAGGTGCAGGCGCCGGCCATCTTCAACCGCATCTTCCAGCGCCATGGCGTGGACGCTGTGCTGGTCCCCGCCCAGGTGCCGGCAGCGCATTTCTCCACCTTCGCCCGGGCGGTGCTGGGTGCCGACAACATCCAGGCGCTGTGGCTGACCATTCCGCACAAGACCACGCTGGTCGATGAGCTGGGCCGCATGGACACCGCTGCCCGCGTGGCGGGCGCGGTCAATGCCGTGCGCCGCGGCGCCGACGGCCAGTTGGAAGGCGCATTGTTCGATGGCGAGGGACTGGTATCGGCCCTGCACCATTGGCAGCTGGCCCCGACCGGCCAGCGCGTGCTGCTGGTGGGGGCGGGGGGCGCCGGCGCCGCCATCGCCGTCGCCCTCGTGGCGGCGGGGGTGTCCGAGCTGCGGGTCCGCGATGCCGATCCGGGCCGCGCCGCCCGCTTGCTTCAGCGCCTGCAGGCCCACGCCTGGCCGGCCAGTGGCACCGGCCCCCGGCTCACCGTGTGGGATGGCCACGCCCCGTTGAATGACGTGGACCTGGTGATCCACGCCACCCCGCTGGGCTTGCATGCCGATGACCCGCTGCCGCTGGAGGTGGCCGATCTGCGCCCTGGTGCCGCGGTGGTGGACATCCTGATGAAGCCCCAGGCCACGCCGCTGATGCGCGCTTGCGCCGAGCGCGGCCTGACCGTGCACCCTGGCTTTGAGATGCTGGTGCAACAGGTGCCCGACTACCTGCGCTTTGTCGGCCTGCCTGAGCTGGCCGGCACTTTGGCCCAGGACCTCTCCGAGGTGCGCCGCCACCTGATGACGGCACCGCCGGGCTGAGCCCGCGCTGCACCGGTTCCCCGCCGTGCCCACCGCCCGCGCCATCCGCAGCGTGGGTCAGGGGGCGCCATTTCCTGCGTTCCCTCAACCTGTCTGGAGACATGCCCGTGACCCCGTCCTATCCCCGCACTTTCCGTCCCGCCCGCCGCCTGGGCCTGATGGCCGCCGTGGCCCTGGCTGCGGCCGGCGCCTTGGGCAGCCTGCCGGCCCTGGCCAACGACGACATCCAGGTGCGCACCATCAAGTTCCCCTCAGCCAGCAACAAGGGCCATCCGCAGGTGATGGGTGTGGAGCGCTTTGCCGAGTTGGTGGCCAAGAAGAGCGGCGGCAAGATCACCGTCAAGAACTTCCCTGGCGGCACCCTGGGCCCGGACCTTCAGGTGGTCTCGGCCATGCAGGGCGGCACGGTGGAGATGAACGTGATGAACGCCAGCCTGCTGGCCGGCAACGTCAAGGAAATGGCCATCTTTGACTTCCCCTTCCTGTTCGCCAACACCAAGGAAGCCGACGCCGTGGCCGACGGTCCGGTGGGCAAGAAGCTGCTGGACAAGCTGCAGGAACGTGGCCTGGTGGGCCTGGCCTACTGGGACCTGGGCTTCCGCCAGATCCACACGGCCAAGCGCCCCATTGCCAAGGCAGATGACTTCAAGGGGGTGAAGATGCGCGTCATCCCCACCCCGCTGTACGTGGACTTCATGAAGGCCCTGGGCGCCTCCCCGGTGCCCATGCCTTTCACCGAGACCTACACGGCGCTGGAGCAGGGGGCCATCGACGGCATGACCAATCCGCTGCTCAACATCCTGGATGGCAAGTACAACGAGGTCAGCAAGTACCTGACGCTGACCCACCACATGTACACGCCACAGGCGGTCATCGTCAGCAAGAAGTTCTGGGACAAGCTCTCCGCCACCGAGCAGAAGATCCTGCGCGAGGCGGCGCAGGAGACCGCGGTGTACCAGCGCCAGGTGGCCCGCGAGGCCGCGGCCAAGGTGCTGACCGAGTTGCGCAAGCTGGGCATGCAAGTCATCGAGCTGCCGGCAGAAGAGCAGGCCAAGCTGCGTGAGCGCGCCAAGCCCGTGCTGGCCAAGTACACCCAGGAGCTGGGTGAGCCGCTGGTCAATGAGGTGATGGCCGAGATCGCCAAGGCCCGCGCCGCCAAGTAAGCCGGGCGCCCGCGCTCTCCGTGCGCCCTGGGAGGGGGCCGCCGGGGAGCGTTTTCATTTCAGGCGGCCGGCCCCCTGCCGCCGCGGAGACACGAGACGATGGACAAGCTTCTCAAACGCTACTGCCAGGCCCTGGAATGGGCGCTGGTGGGCCTGCTGGCGGTGATGGTGGTGCTGGTGTTTGGCAACGTGGTGCTGCGCTACGCGTTCAACTCGGGCATCACGGTGAGCGAGGAGCTCTCGCGCTGGGCCTTTGTGTGGCTGACCTTCCTGGGGGCCAT
>NZ_JAAGOH010000027.1 GCF_010499455.1 Ideonella livida
CGCGCCCCGCGCCGCCGCCGGCCCGCACCGCGCCACCGGCGCCACGGCCCACCCCTGCGGCCGAGCCCCGCGAACGGCTGGACACCCGCCTGGCGCAGGAACTGGTGCGGCTCGATCCCGCCGAGCGCCCGGACCCGGTGTGGGACCTGGACCATCCCGATGCGCTGGAGATGGCCCGCCAAGGCCCGCCGACGAACCTGCTGGACACCCCCAGCGCCTTCCTGCCCAGTGGCCTGACTGAAACCCCCGCGGTCACCCATTTCCCACGGACGCTGCAGCTGCCCGCCCGCGAGCCGGCTCCCGCGCCAGCCACCGCACCAGATACCCCTGCAGTTCCAGCCCCTGCGACGCCTCACCCCACGCCCGAGGTACCGGCTGACGACGGCACGCCGACCGATGCGCCGGCCCCTGAGCCCACGCCCTCGACGCCGGCAGCCGCCCACGCCCCTGCGCCAGAACCTGCGCCAGCCCCATTGGCCCCATCGGCCCCCTTGGCCGTCGACCCCTGTCCAGCCCCGGCGCCTGAAGCACCGCCTGACCCTCCCGCGCCCGAGCCGGCGCACCCCATGGCAGGCCAGGGCCAGGCAGACTCCGTACCGCCCTGGGCCGACGAGCCCCCGGGCCAAGAAGCCCCTGCAGGGAATCCGCAAGACACGGCAGCCCCGGCAGAGATCGCGCACCGTGACGAGGCGCCGGGCCTGACCCTCCCCGCCACCGACATGGCGCCGGCGACAGCTCCCCCGGCGCCCTTACCCGCCCCCCCCGCAGTACCCAACCCCCTCCAGCCTGAAGCGCCGCAGCCTCTCCTGGAAGCCGCCCCGGGCGACCCGGCAAGCGACCCGGCACAGGCCCTAGCGTCTGACACCGGCGCCACGGACAGCTCAGCCGCCGAGCCGGAAGCCGTCCCGCCGCCGGCTATCCCCGCTCCTCCAGACCCTCCACCTCCATCCGACCCCGCCCCCGCAGCACCGGCAGACGCCGAGCGCACCGCCGCCACGCCGCCCGCGGTGCAGGCTCGATTTCTGCAGCAGGCCGAGCGGGCGCAGCGCTGGCAGTCATGGCCGGTGCGGGCAGCCCTGTGCGCCGCAGCGCTGTTGCTGGGCGCCACGGCGGCGGGTCAACTGGCCTACACGCAGCGGGACGGCCTGGCCGCCCAGCTGCCCGCACTGGCGCCTGCCCTGCACTGGGGTTGCCGCCAGCTCGGCTGCGAAGTGCAGGCGCCCCGTGTGCTGGAGGCCCTGAGCCTGCAGGCCAGCCACATCCACCAGACCCAAGTCTCCGGCGTGCTGCGCCTGAGCGTGGAGCTGCACAACAAGGCACGCCATGCCGTGCGCGCACCGGCCCTGGAGCTCACCTTGACCGACTCCCAGGGCGCCGTGCTGAGCCGGCGCATCCTGCGCCCGGAGGAGCTTCAGGCACCCGCCTCGCTGGCCGGCGGCGAAGCCTGGCTGCCCGAGGCACTGATCCAAGTCGGTGGGCTGGCCGTCTCGGGCTTTACCGTCGAGGCCCTCTATCTTTGAACCTCCATCCGGCCGGCCCCCCAGGTGCCAGCCGGCCTTCCCCCTGCACAGGACCTGCAAGCACCATGGCCATCCTCGTCAGCGGCTCTCTCGCCTTCGACACCATCACCAACTTCCCGGGCCGCTTCGCGGACCAGATCCTGCCGGACCAGGTGCACATCCTGAACGTGTCCTTCCTGGTGCCAACCCTCAGGCGCGAACTGGGCGGTTGCGCGGGCAACATCGCCTACACCTTGCGGGCCCTGGGCAGCACGCCGGTGGTGTTGGCCGCGCTGGGCAATGACGGTGGCGACTACCTGGCCCGCATGCAGGCCCAGGGCATGGACACCCGGCAGGTGCTGACCGTGGCCGACACCTACACCGCACAGGCCATCATCATCACCGACGCGGACAACAACCAGATCACCGCCTTCCACCCCGGCGCCATGATGCGGGCACATGAAATCGGCCTGCCCGAGGAGCGCAGCCAGATCCGCCTGGCCCTGATCGGCCCGGATGGCCGCGAGGCCATGCTGCGACGCGCCCAGGACTTGGCCGACGCCGGCATTCCCTTCGTGTTCGACCCGGGCCAGGGGCTGCCCATGTTCAACGGGGAGGAACTGGCCGCCTTCGTGGCCAAGGCGCGCTGGGTCGCCCTCAACGACTATGAGGCGCGCATGCTGACCGACCGCATGGGCACCGACCTGGCCACGCTGTCGCGCTCGCACCTGGCGGGCGTCATCGTGACCCTGGGGGCGGATGGTTGCGAGGTCTGGATCCAAGGCGAGTGCCACCGCGTGGCCGGCGTACAGGCCGACGCAGTGCTGGACCCGACCGGCTGCGGCGACGCCTTCCGCGGCGGCCTGCTGCACGGCCTGGAACAGGGCTGGGACCTGCTGCGCTGCGTGCGCCTGGGCAACCGCCTGGGTGCGCTCAAGATCGCCTGCCGCGGCGGCCAGAACCATGTGGTGAGCCCGGAGCTTCTGGCCCAGGCCTGATCGCTGCATGCGCGGACCGCCCGCCATGGGGTGCTCAACCTCCCCGCCGCGGCGTGAAACGACAAAAAAAGGCCGGTCAGGGACCGGCCTTTCTCTTGGCGGGAACGCGGGTTCAGGACGGCTTGGTGCCGGTCGGGAACGGCCAGGCGGCGGTCGCGCTGAGCGTCGTCTTGGCGGCGCTGGCGGCCTTCTTGGCCTTCTTCGGCGCCGGTGCAGCCTCGGTGGCCGGCGCAGCGTCGGCCTTCTTGGCAGCCTTCTTGGCTGCGGCCTTCACCACCGGCTTGTCGGCCGGGGCAGGCGCCGGAGCGGGCGCTGCCGCCTTCTTGGCTGCAGCCTTCACCACCGGCTTGTCGGCCGGCGCGGGGGCCGGTGCCGGAGCGGGCGCTGCCGCCTCAGCCTTCTTGGCCGACTTCTTGGCCGCCTTCACCACCGGCTTGTCGGCCGGGGCCGGGGCGGGCGCTGCCGCCTCAGCCTTCTTGGCCGCCTTCTTGGCGGCCTTCACCACCGGCTTGTCGGCCGGGGCCGGGGCCGGTGCGGGTGCCGCCGCCTCGGCCTTCTTGACCGACTTCTTGGCCGCCTTCACTACCGGCTTGTCGGCCGGGGCCGGGGCCGGCGCTGCCGCCTCGGCCTTCTTGGCCGACTTCTTGGCGGCCTTCACCACCGGCTTGTCGGCCGGGGCCGGGGCCGGCGCGGGCGCTGCCGCCTCAGCCTTCTTGGCCGACTTCTTGGCGGCCTTCACCACCGGCTTGTCGGCCGGCGCGGGAGCCGGTGCCGGGGCAGGCGCTGCCGCCTCAGCCTTCTTGGCCGACTTCTTGGCGGCCTTCACCACCGGCTTGTCAGCCGGTGCGGGGGCCGGTGCCGGAGCCGCCACGGCCTTCTCGGCCTTGGGTGCAGCCTTCTTGGCTGCCTTGGGGGCCGGCGTGACCACCGGTTCCACCGCCGCTTCGGTCTTCTTCGCGGCGGCCTTCTTTGCAGTTGCCATCACTCTCTCCTAGATCAAGTTGCAAATGGACGATCCGGCGGCACCGTCCGCCGGCTGCCAACCGCCCTCTTGTCATCTCCGCGGCGCCTCGCGCCGCGGATGCCTCCCCGGCGCGGTCTCCGGGAATCCAGACCGGGATCGAGCAACGGGCACTGCCCGCACCCAGTCCTCAGTCCCAGCTCAGTGCGCCACCGGATTGGTATTCGATGACGCGGGTTTCAAAGAAATTACGTTCCTTCTTCAGGTCGATCATCTCGCTCATCCACGGGAACGGGTTTTCCTCGTTCGGGAAGAGCGGATCCAGGCCGATCTGCGTGGCGCGACGGTTGGCGATGTAGCGCAGATAGCCCTTGAACATGCTGGCGTTCAAGCCCAGCACGCCACGCGGCATGGTGTCCTCGGCATAGCGGTACTCCAGGTCCACCGCCTTGATGAACAGCGACTTGATCTCCGCCTTGAACTCGGGGGTCCACAGCAGCGGGTTCTCCAGCTTGAGCTGGTTGATCAGGTCGATGCCGAAGTTGCAGTGCATCGACTCGTCACGCAGGATGTACTGGTACTGCTCGGCCGCACCGGTCATCTTGTTCTGCCGCCCCAGGGCCAGGATCTGGGTGAAGCCCACGTAGAAGAACAAGCCCTCCATCAGGCAGGCAAAGACGATGAGCGACTTCAGCAGCTTCTGGTCGTTCTCGAAGGTGCCCGTCTTGAAGTTCGGGTCCATGATCTCGTCGATGAACGGGATCAGGAACTCGTCCTTGTCACGGATGGACGACACCTCGTGGTACGCGTTGAAGATCTCGCCCTCGTCCAACCCCAGCGACTCCACGATGTACTGGTAGGCGTGGGTATGGATGGCCTCCTCAAAGGCCTGGCGCAGCAGGAACTGCCGGCACTCCGGCGCCGTGATGTGGCGGTAGGTGCCCAACGTGATGTTGTTGGCCGCCAGCGAATCGGCCGTGACGAAGAAGCCGAGGTTGCGCTTGATGATGCGGCGCTCGTCCTCGCTCAGCCCGTTGGGATCCTTCCACAGGGCGATGTCGCGGGACATGTTGATCTCCTGCGGCATCCAGTGGTTGGCGCAGGTGGCGAGGTACTTCTCCCAGGCCCACTTGTACTTGAAGGGGACGAGCTGGTTGACGTCGGTCTGGCCGTTGATGATGCGCTTGTCGGCGACGTTGACGCGCCGGTTGGCCGCAGAGGCCACCGAGGCAGAAGCAGCCGGCGCGCCACGCAGCGACTCGGCAGCCCGCGCAATGTGGCTCACAGCCTGAGCCTGTGAGGCATTGCCCACCACGGAGGGCACCATGCCGGACGCCTGCTCCGGGCGCGGGAAGGCCTGACCGGCCGACTGCAGGGGAGAGGAGGAGAGCGCCGTGGCACGTTCGGCCTCGGCAGTTCCGGTTCGCGGGGTGGCGCGTTGAGGGGGCGTCGGGACGCTCGGCGCGTCGTCTTCCCAGACCAGCATGGTGTGTTTCCTGATAGCAAGAATTATCGGGGGCGGTTCCGTGAAACACCAAGCGATTCGTGCAGAAAACGCCGGTTGCCGCACGGATCGCCGGCGGTGGCGCGGGCCCGAAGGCGCTGCGGCGCACCACCGGCGGCTGCCGGCGTCCGCCGGGCCGTCAGGCCGCGGCGGCGAGAGCGGTCACTGGCACGCCTCGCAGGTGGGGTCGTCCACGCCGCAGAACTTGATGTCGGTGGCCGGGCCGGCCTCGGCAGCCAGCATGGCCTGCGCCTGCTGCGCAGCGCGGTCCAGGGCAGACATCCCACCACCCGCCCCGGCAGACACGGCGTTGAGCTGGCCCGCGGCGATGGTGCTCTTCTCCGCATGGGTCGCGCCCATGGTGCGCAGGTAGTAGGTGGTCTTCAGGCCACGCACCCAGGCGAGCTTGTAGGTCTCGTCGAGCTTCTTGCCCGAGGCGCCCGCCAGGTACAGGTTCAGCGACTGCGCTTGATCGATCCACTTCTGGCGGCGAGAGGCGGCCTCGACCAACCAACCGGCCTCCACCTCGAAGGCGGTGGCGTACAAGCGCTTGAGCTCCTCGGGCACGCGGTCGATGCGGCGCAGGCTGCCGTCGTAGTGCTTGAGGTCCATGACCATCACGTTGTCCCACAAGCCCAGGGCCTTGAGGTCGCGCACCAGGTACTCATTGACCACGGTGAACTCGCCTGACAGGTTGGACTTGACCGACAGGTTGCTGAACGCAGGCTCGATGGAAGCGTCCACACCGATGATGTTGGAGATGGTGGCGGTGGGGGCGATGGCCACGCAGTTGGAGTTGCGCATGCCGTGGACCGCGATCTGGCGCCGCAGGGCGTCCCAGTCCAGGCTCATGCTGCGATCCACTTCCAGGTAGCCACCGCGGGCCTGGGCCAGCAGCTCCAGCGAGTCGATGGGCAGGATGCCGCGGTCCCACAGCGAACCCCGGTAGCTGCTGTAGCGGCCGCGCTCGGCTGCCAGTTCGCTGGAGGCCCAGTAGGCGAAGTAGCAGATGGCCTCCATGGAGCGGTCGGCAAAGGCCACCGCTTCGGCACTGGCGTACGGGGTGCGCAGCTGGTAGAGCGCGTCCTGGAAGCCCATCAGGCCCAGGCCCACCGGACGGTGGCGCAGGTTGCTGTCGCGGGCCTTCTTGACGGCGTAGTAGTTGATGTCGATGACGTTGTCGAGCATGCGCATCGCGGTGGACACCGTGCGACGCAGCTTGTCCAGGTCCAGGGTCTTGCCCTGCTCACCCTCGTGCAGGTGCTGGGCCAGGTTGACCGAGCCCAGGTTGCACACGGCGATCTCGCTGTCGTTGGTGTTGAGCGTGATCTCGGTGCACAGGTTCGAGGAGTGCACGACGCCGACATGCTGCTGGGGCGAGCGCAGGTTGCAGGCATCCTTGAAGGTGATCCACGGGTGCCCGGTCTCGAACAGCATGGTCAGCATCTTGCGCCACAGGTCCTTGGCGGGCAGACGCTTGAAGAGCTTGATCTCGCCGCGGTCGGCCTTGGCCTCGTAGGCGGTGTAGGCGGCCTCGAACTCGGCGCCCACCAGGTCATGCAGGTCCGGGCAGGTGGACGGGCTGAACAGTGTCCAGTCGCCACCTTCCATCACACGCTTCATGAACAGGTCCGGAATCCAGTTCGCGGTGTTCATGTCGTGGGTGCGGCGGCGGTCGTCGCCGGTGTTCTTGCGCAGCTCCAGGAACTCTTCGATGTCCAGGTGCCAGCTCTCCAGGTAAGCGCAGACCGCCCCCTTGCGCTTGCCCCCCTGGTTGACGGCCACCGCGGTGTCGTTGACCACCTTGAGGAAGGGCACGACGCCCTGGCTCTTGCCGTTGGTGCCCTTGATGTAGCTGCCCAGGGCGCGAACGGGGGTCCAGTCATTGCCCAGGCCGCCCGCAAACTTGGACAGCAGCGCGTTCTCCTTCAGCGCCTCATAGATGCCATCGAGGTCGTCGGAGACCGTGGTCAGGTAGCAACTAGACAGCTGCGAGCGACGGGTGCCGGCATTGAACAGCGTGGGCGTGCTCGACATGAAGTCGAAGCTCGAGAGCACGTTGTAGAACTCGATGGCGCGCGCCTCGCGGTCGATCTCGTTGAGGGCCAGGCCCATCGCCACGCGCATGAAGAAGGCCTGCGGCATCTCGATGCGCTGCTCGTCGATGTGCAGGAAGTAGCGGTCGAACAGGGTCTGCAGGCCCAGGTAGTCGAACTGCAGGTCGCGGCTGGCGTCCAGCGCGGCGCCCAGTTTGGCCAGGTCGAACTGCAGCAGCTTGTCGTCCAGCAACTCGGCCTCCACGCCCTTCTTGATGAAGCGCGGGAAGTAATCGGCGTAGCGCTCGGCCATCTCGCCTTGCGTCAGCTCTTCACCGAGGATCTCACGGCGGATGGTGTGCAGCAGCAGGCGGGCGGTGGCGCGGGTGTAGGCCGGCTCCAGCTCGATCAGCGTGCGGGCGGCCAGGATGGCGGCTTTGTAGACCTCGTCGATGGGCACGCCGTCGTAGAGGTTGCGGCGGGTCTCGGCCAGGATGGGCTCGGGGCGGACGTCAGCGCCCAGGCCGGCGCAGGCGGACTCGACCAGGGCCTTGAGCCGGGCCTCATCCAGGGGCACGCGCTGACCGCCATCGATGACATACAGGGCATGCGCCGGCTCGGCGGCGGCCTTCTCGGACTGCTGGCGTGCGCGCTCCTGGGCGCGGCGCTCGCGGTAGAGCACATAGGCGCGGGCCACTTCATGGTGACCACCGCGCACCAGGCCCAGCTCCACCTGGTCCTGCACATCCTCAATGGGGAAAGTGCCCCCTGCCGGACGCGAACGCATCAGGGCGCGCACCACGGCCTCGGTCAACGACTCCACGGTGTCGCGCACGCTGGCCGAGGCCGCGCCGTGGGTGCCATGCACCGCCAGAAAAGCCTTCATCAGTGCCACGGCGATCTTGTTGGGCTCAAAGGCCACCACCGCGCCGTTGCGGCGGATGATCTGGTACGACTGGTAGGCCGCAGCAGCGGTGGGCGCAGCAGCGTCATCGCCGCGCAGGGGCAGCGAAGCGGGCGTCGGGAGGGAGGCGTCCAGATGCATGGGTTGACCTTTGCAGAGGGGCAAAAAAGGAAAGGACCCGCCCGGGCTCCACGACAGCGGGACCCAGCCAGGAACAAAGGGAAAAGAGCGTCCCGGACGGCTCCTCCGGAGCCGTCTGCGGCGTACTGCAGGAAGGCGGAGGGCGCCTGCTGGGCGCTCAGGAGTCGGGTGGAGAGGTCTGGCGCTGACCCGCAGGACGGCCATCTCTCCGGCGCACACCTGTCGCGCCGGCAGGCAGGCCGAGGGCTTGCGCTGTACGCCGGGCAGCGTTGTGGTCAGGTGATGCGTCCATGAGCTCCACTATATATGGTGCCGACAAGACCTTCAAGCACTAGCGGTAGTGCCCCCAAGGGCAACAGGCCCCTCTCCGGGAAAATCCCACGGCAGCCGCTCCCCGGCGGCACAGACAGCGGCTGACGGCCGCAGCGCCTGCTGCAGGGCCGTCCAATCAAAGCCTGGACCGGGGTCCTGCTTGCGGCCCGGCGCCACATGCTCATGCCCGGACAGGGCGGCGATGCCCCACCGGCTGCGCAGCGCCTGCAGCAGGGGCACCAGGGCCTGGTACTGCCCGCGCTCGAAGCGCTCCCCCTCCAGCCCTTCGAGCTCGATGCCCACGGAGTAGTCGTTGCAGTTCTCGCGGCCGCGCCACGACGACCGGCCGGCATGCCAGGCACGCCGCCGCACATCCACAAACTGCCAGATCTCGCCGTCGCGTCGAATCCAGAAGTGCGCGGAGACCTCCAGACCGACCAGGCCGGCGTAATAAGGATGTGCGCCGGTGTCCAGGCGGTTGAGGAAGAGGGCCGGCACATCCAGACCGCCGTACTGGCCAGGCGGCAGGCTGATGCTGTGAATCACCGCCAGCTCCAGCGCCATGCCGGGTGGTCGGATGCCATGGTTGGGTGAGGCGCACCATCGGTCCGCCCCCTGCCACCAGCCCTGCGCCCAGGCCGGCTCGGCGCCCGGGCGCTGCCACCCGTGCGGCACCGCGCCCGGCGGCGGACCGGCGTCGTCCTCAGGCGTCATCAGAGGCTTCTTCCTCGGAGATGCCCAGACGCGCCATGCGGTAGCGCATCTGGCGCAAGGTCAGCCCCAGCCGGGCGCCCGCGGCGGTGCGGTTGAAGCCGTGCTCCTGGAGCGCGCGCACCAGAATGATTCGCTCCACCTCGTCCAGGTGCCGGGCCAAGTCCGGCGGCAGCGCCCCGCTGTCTGCGGCGGCGCGGAACGATTCCGGCGTGAGGGAGATCGCCCCTGGGGCGGGGGCGGGCGGCTCACCTGCGGCAGACAGGACGGACGCCTCACGCAGGGGCGTCCCGGGCTCCGGGGCCCGCCCAGACCCGGCGACATCAGCCGAGGCGTCGGCCAAGCCCAGCGCCTCCTCATCCAGCAGGTCCAGCGCACTCAGGGTGACGGCACGGTGCAGCAGATTCTCCAGCTCGCGCACATTGCCCGGCAGGCGGCAGCGCTGCAAGGCCTGCTCGGCCTGGGGGGTCAGCCGGGGCACGCGCGGCAGGCCGGCGTCCCGGGCGATGCGCTGCAACAGGGCCTGGGCGATGAGCGGGATGTCACCGCCCCGGTCACGCAACGGCGGCACGTCGATGCCGATGACGTTCAGCCGGTAGAACAGGTCCTGACGGAACTGTCCGGCGCTCACCTCGTCGACCAGACGTTTGTGGGTGGCACTGACGATGCGTACATCCAATGCCGTCTCCTGCACGGCACCCAAGGGCCGCACGCAGCGCTCCTGGATGACCCGCAACAGCTTGGCCTGCATGGCCAGCGGCAGGTCGCCGATCTCGTCGAGAAAGAGGGTCCCCCCCTGGGCCGCCTGGAAGAATCCCGGCCGGTCCTCCGCCGCCCCGGTGAAGGCCCCCTTGCGGTAACCGAAGAACTCGGCCTCCAGCAGGTTCTCGGGAATGGCCCCGCAGTTGACCGCGACAAAAGGTTGCGCCGCGCGGCCGCCGCACTCATGGATGGCGCGCGCCACCAGCTCCTTGCCGGTGCCCGACTCGCCATGCACCAAGACCGGCGCCATGCCCCGGGCTACCTTCTGGACCATGGCGCGCACCCGCTGCATGGCGTCAGAGGTCCCGGCCAGCCGGTCCAGCGCCTGGGCTGCAGGGGGCACTGGCGTGCCCTCAGCCCGCCGGCCCACGGCGGCGGCCACCACCGCCCGGAACTGCTTGAGGTCCACGGGCTTGGTCAGGTAGTCGAAGGCGCCGGCCTTAAGGGCCTCCACCGCGTTCTCGGCCGACCCGTAGGCGGTGATGACGATGACCCGCTCCTGGCGATTGCTCGCCTCCAGCTCATGGACCAGGGTCATGCCACTGGCGTCGGGCAGGCGCATGTCGGTGATGACCACGTCAAAGCGTCGGGCGGCCAGCAACTGCCGGGCGTCGTCCACCGTGCCGGCGCTCTCCACCTCATAGCCCTCGCGCAGCAGGGAGAGCTCGTAGAGGGTTCTCAGATCGGGTTCGTCGTCCACGACGAGGATGGCGTGGCGGGCGGCCATGGGGAGGGTTCCTGCGGTGTGGGCGTGAGGAAAGATTCAGGACAGTCCGGCTAAGAGGCGCCCGGGTTCGGACCGCCCCTGAACAGCGGGATGCACATTCTCGCGGCGGAGCACGACCATGAACAGGTTGCCGTGAGGGGCCCCCGGCCGCCGCACGTAGTCGATGATGCCGCCATGGCGCTGACACAGCTCGCGGCAGATGTAGAGGCCCAGCCCGGTGCCGCGGCTGCGGGTCGAATGGAAGGGCTCGAAGAGGTAGCGCTCCACGTCCGGCGGGATCAGGTCCCCGTCGTTGGCCACGCACAGCCGCGCAAAGTCGCCATCCAGCGCCTCCAGCGTGACCTGCACCGCGCCGGGACATCCGCTGCTGTGCCGCAAGGCGTTGTCCAGGAGGTTGACCAGCACCCGGCGCAGGTGGTGTGGATCGAAGAGCACCGGCAAGGCGCCAGCCGGTGGCAGCAGGTGCAACACGCCCTCTTCGCCCACAGGCACGCCAGCGGTCCGCCCCCACTCCTCGACGACGGCACGCACCTCCTCCACCAGTTCGATGACGGGCGAGGGCTGACCTCCCGCAGGCGCAGCCTCCAGCACGTCCTCCACAATGCGCTTGAGGCGCTCCACGTTGTCGCCGATCATGCGTCCCAGCAGGCGTTGGTCCGGCCGCAGGCCGCTGTCCTCCAGCAACAGGGCATTGGCCTGGGACACCGCGGCCAGCGGGTTGCGGATCTCATGGGCAATGCTGGTGGAGATGCGACCGATGCTCACCAGACGCTCCTGGCGCTGGCGGTCCTCGATACGTCGCAGCTCCTCCACGAACACCACCGCCAGCGGCTCGCCCAGCCCCTGCCCGGCATCGCCCTCCAGCAATTCTCCCGGCCCCAGCAGCCCGGTGGTGAAGCGAACGCGCACACGCATCCATTGCGGCACACCGTCGTCGCCGCCACCCAGGGCCACGTCGCTGCCGGGGTCAGGCCAGTGGCCGGACAGGAAGGCCCGCTCCAGCGCCAAGCTCAGGCTGCGCCAGGCCGACCGGCTGCTCAGGCTGAAACCGGCACCAGGGGTCTCGGCGCCCAGCCCGAGCAGCGCACGTGCCGCGCGGTTGGCCATGCGCACCTGCTGCGCACGGTCGACCACGAGCACCCCCTCAGCCATCTCCTCGATGACCAGGTGGCTGAGCGCGGCCTGCTGGTGGGCCAACCCCAGGCTGCCCAGCGCTGCCCGCTCCTCGGAAGCCACCCAGCTGGCCATTTGGCCGGAGAACAGGGTCACGGTGAACAACCCCGCCCCCACCAGCCCGGCCTGCATCAGGTGGCTGGCCCCATCAGGCCCCAAAAAACTCTTGAGCGCCACCAGCAGCAGGGCCAGACTCATGGCGGAGACGGTGGCCAGTGCCGGCACCCAGGTGCTCAGCACCCCGGCCATCATCGCCGGCAGCACCAGCAGGGCTGCATAGCTCAGGTTGCCTGTACTGCCCAAGGCGTGCATGGTGGAGAACGCCGCCGCGTCCACCGCGACCGTGGCCCACCACTGCCGCAGCGTGATGCGGCCGGCATCGGCCGAGCGGTAGGACGGCAGGGCCCAGCAGCACAAGGCCTGCACCGCATAGAGGCCGCCCAAGGCCATGAGCCCCCGGCCGATGCCGCCGCTGGCCAGCCAATGGCCGCCCTGCACCAGCACCAGGATCAACGCCAAGAGTGCCCGCGCCACCACGTAGGTGGCGAAGATGCGCCGCTGGGCCAGGTCCCCGTCCTGCACCACCTGCCTGAGCGTGCGCTGCAGCGCCTGTCCCGAAGGAACGGCCGTGGTGTCAGGATTCACCGGCTGCCTCCCCGAGCCGCACCGGGCCCCACCCAGCGCCGCGCCATGGGCCAGGACGCTGCATCAGCGCGGGTCCGCCGGCGGGGTGCAGGGCTGTGCCGAAGCGCAGACCCAGACCGCCCCGTCGGCCACAGCCTCGGACGGCGGCAGCAGCCGACCGCAGCGCGCGCAGGGCACCAGCGTTTGGGGCATGCCCACACCGGGCGCCGTTGACGGGCCGCCCGGTTCCTCGGCCCGGCCTCGCCGGCCCACCGCCTTCAGCAGACGCCACACCAGCCAGGCCAGCGCCAGGCCCCACAACACGCGCACCAGCATCGCCACCGATCCTCCCCGCAGACGCGCCCCGCCTGCCGCTCAACCTGGCGGCCGGCGGATCAGCACTTCCATCACGAAACGCGAGCCGACATAGGCCAGCAGCAGCAGCAAGGTTCCGGCGTACAGCCAGCGCGTGGCGCGCAGCCCCCGCCAGCCCTGCAGGCGGCGCCCGGCCACCAGGGCCGCAAAGGTCAGCCAACCCAAGCTGGACAGCACCGTCTTGTGGTCCCAGCGCCATTGCCCCGACACCGCTCCCAGCAACATGGCCAGGGAGAGCACCACAAAGCCCGCCTCCACGAAGCGGAAAGTCAGCCGTTCGAGCTTGAGCAGGGGCAGGCCCAGCACCACCCCCGGCCGGCGCTCGCGCAGCTGCCGGTCGGCGGCATCCAGCATCAAACCGTGAAGCACCGCAGCCCCGAACAAACCGTAGGACGCGATGCCCAGCAGCCAGTGCACGGGCGACCAGGGAGAGTGCGCCACGACCAGTGCCTCGCCCGGAAACCAGGCCCCCACCAGCACGGCAGCGGCCCCTAGCGCAGCCAGCACCCGACGCACGGTGCCCACCTGGACAAAGCGGGCCTCCACCGCGTGGACCAGCAACACCAGCCAGACGGTGAAGGACAGGACGGGCCCGAAGCCCATCCGCACCCCGTCGCCCTCATGCCAGAGCGCGGCCAACATCAGGGTGATCCCATGGCAGCCCCAGCCCAGCAGCCAGGCCTGCCGTGGCCACGGCCGCGCGTCGGTTGCCCGCAGCAAAGACGCCAGGTAACCGGCCACCGCCAGCCCGGGACCCAGGGTCGCAAGGGGGGGGGATAAAATCATCGCCACAGTGTACCGGCGCGCAGCAAGCGCGACCCTCATGTCGGGGGCCCTGCGCGCGAACCTCATGGCGTCGACCCTCACAGAACGCCTGTCCAGACTGGTCAAGACCGTCCGTGGACAGGCCCGCATCACCGAATCCAACGTCCAGGACATGCTGCGCGAAGTGCGCATGGCCCTGCTGGAGGCGGACGTCGCACTGCCCGTGGTGCGCGACTTCATCCAGCGCGTGAAGGACAAGGCCCTGGGCCAGGAGGTCGTCGGCTCGCTCAACCCCGGCCAGGTGCTGGTCAGCATCGTCCACAAGGAGCTGGCCGCCACCATGGGCGAAGGGGTGGCCGACCTGAACCTGGCGGCCCAGCCGCCGGCCATCATCCTGATGGCCGGCCTGCAGGGGGCGGGCAAGACCACCACCACCGCCAAGCTGGCCAAACACCTGATCGAGAAGCGCAAGAAGAAGGTGCTGACGGTTTCGGCCGACGTGTACCGCCCTGCCGCCATCGAGCAGCTCAAGACCGTGACGGCCCAGGCGGGCGCCGAGTGGTTTGCCTCCACCCCCGACCAGAAGCCTCGCGACATCGCCCTGGCCGCGCTGGACTGGGCCAAGCGCCACTACTTTGATGTGCTGCTGGTGGACACCGCCGGCCGCCTGGCCATCGATGAAGCCCTGATGGCCGAGATCCGAGATCTGCACGCCACGCTGCGCCCAGTGGAGACGCTGTTCGTCGTCGATGCGATGCAGGGTCAAGACGCCATCAACACCGCGCGCGCCTTCAAGGAAGCACTGCCGCTGACCGGCATCGTGCTGACCAAGCTGGACGGCGATGCCCGGGGCGGGGCCGCGCTCAGCGTGCGGCAGGTGACCGGGGCCCCCATCAAGTTTGCCGGCGTCTCCGAGAAGATCGACGGACTGGAGGTGTTCGATGCCGACCGCCATGCCGGGCGCGTGCTGGGCATGGGCGACATCGTCGCCCTGGTCGAGGAGGTCACCAAGGGCGTGGACCTGGCCGCGGCGCAAAAGCTGGCGGAGAAGGTCAAGTCAGGCTCCGGCTTCGACCTCAACGACTTCCTGGCCCAGTTGGGTCAGATGAAGAAGATGGGCGGACTGGGCCAGTTGATGGACAAGCTGCCCACCCACCTCGCGGCCAAGGCCGGACAGGCCGACCTGAACCGGGCCGAAAAGGACATGCGTCGCATGGAGGGCATCCTGAGCGCCATGACGGCCAAGGAACGGGCTCACCCCGCCCTGCTGCTGGACGGCAAGTCCAAGGCCAGTCGCAAGCGGCGTATCGCTCAAGGGGCCGGTGTCCAGGTTCAGGAGGTCAACCGCGTGCTCAACCAGTTCGAGCAGATGCAGACCATGATGAAGAAGATGAAGGGCGGCGGCCTCTTCAAGATGATGAAGCGCATGGGCGGCATGAAGGGCATGATGCCTCCGGGCTTCCCGGGCGCCTGAAGCCGCTCACGGCGGCGAACCTCTCCAAGGCGCGCCGCCGATCGCCTCAACCCACCAGGGCGCGGGCGAACTCCTCGGCGTCAAAGGTCTGGAGATCCTCCAGCTTTTCGCCCACGCCGATGAAATAGACCGGGATCGCGCAAGCCTCGCCCCGCTGCTGGGCCCGCTGGCGCGACCACAAGGCGATGGCGGCGAGCACCCCGCCCTTGGCGGTACCGTCAAGCTTGGTGACGATGAGGCCCGTCAGGCCCAAGGCCTCATCAAAGGCCTTCACCTGGGCCAAGGCGTTCTGGCCGGTGTTGCCATCCAGCACCAGCAGCACCTCATGCGGGGCCTGCGCATCGGCCTTGGCAATCACGCGCTTGACCTTCTTGAGCTCCTCCATCAGGTGGAGCTGGGTCGGCAGGCGTCCGGCCGTGTCGGCGATGACCACGTCACAGCCACGGGCCTTGCCGGCCGAGACGGCATCAAAACTCACCGCCGCCGGATCCCCCCCGGCCTGGGAGACGATCTCCACCCGGTTGCGGTCGGCCCAGACCCCCAGTTGTTCGCGGGCCGCGGCACGGAAGGTGTCGGCGGCCGCCAGCAGCACCCGCTTGTCGGCCTCAGCCAGGTGGCGGGTGAGCTTGCCGATGCTGGTGGTCTTGCCGGCGCCGTTGACGCCGACCACCATCATCACGGTGGTGTCGTACCGGCCGACCTCCAGCGAACGCTGCAAGGGCTGCAACAGCTCCGCCAGGCCGGCCACCAGCAGCTCACGGGCCTGCTGCCCGTCCTTGCAGCCGGTTTGCCGCACCCGCTTGCGCAAGTCGTCCAGCAGGTACTGGGTGGCCGCCACGCCTGCGTCCGCCTGAAGCAAAGCGGCCTCCAAGTCCTCATAGAGGGCCTCGTCCAGGGTCTGGCCCTTGAAGACCTGGGCAATGCTCGCCCCAGTCTTGGCCAAGCCCTGACGCAGCCGGGAGAACCAACCGGCACGCGGCGCAGGCGCAGGCGCAGGCGCAGGGGCGGGCGCCGGCGACACGACAGGCGACTGTGCCGGTGCCGGTGTCGAGAGGGCAGCCGGTGCGGCCGGTGTGGCAGGAGCCAGGGGGACGGCCGCGGGCGGCAAGGGCTGCGCCGCCGGGGCAACTGGCGGCGGCACCGCCGCCGGCTTCTTCTTGAAAAAGCTGAACATCGTGCCGGGATTCTCGCCCAGACCGGCACGCCGCTCGACGTGCCCGCCCCCTACATCCCAGCCTCCCGCCGGGCATCAGCGGGAGGCCAGGCTCAGAAGCGCTCCGCGATGGCCAGGGACAGACCCGCCGAGCGCGGAATCTGGTTGCCATCTGCCTTCACCCGCTGGGTGGACGCGTTGAGGTCCAGGCTGAAGACGCCCCAGGTGAAGCCCAGCCCGATGGTGCTGAGCTTGCTGCCCACCATGTTCTGGCGCAGACCCAGGCGCACGCTCGGCACCAGCCACTCCTGCCAGGCGGTCTCGAAACGCTCCGCGTTGTAGCTGGCCGAAACGCTGTAGACCTTCTGGGGGTCGCCCACGAAGTCATTGGTTTCGGACAGGGCGACACTGCCCTGCAGCAGCCAACGCTTGTTTTGCGAGAACACCGACCCCTCCAGCACCACATGCGGCTTGAGCTCCACGGTATCGCGCAGGTTCAGCTTGCCCTGGCCGGACAACGCCATGGCGGCCGCCCGGTTGGCCACATTCGGATCTTCCGCAGGGTTGGGGTAGTGGAACTTGGGCCGGTTGAGGTTGTAGAGCGAAGCCCCCAACTGGTAATGGTCGTCGCCCCACATCAGACCCAGGTCCAGGCCCAGCGCCGTGGCCTGTTTGAGGTAAGCATCGTTGCGGTTGATCTCGACCTCGTTGGCGTTGCCCGACTCGTCGACGAAAGCCACGACCTGCCGGTAGAGGTTGGCCTGGTACACATTGACGCGCAGGCCTGCATCGAGCTTGGCAGACGGCGCCCATTCCCGCAGGGTCGGCGAGAGCCAGCCGCTGACGTCCGTGGCGTAGCCTGCACTGATCTGGTTGACTTCGGCCAACTTGAAGTCAAAAGCCGACGAGGTGCGCAGCGCGAAGGACGCCCCCACCTTGTTGCCCGCCTTGGTGTAATCCACAACGGCCCCCAGCAGATCCTTGTCCGCCTGAGGCAGGGACGCGAACTGCGCGTCCAGAAGGGACTGCAGGGCCGAGGCCTGGGCAGCCGCAGCCTCCAGCGTGTTGGCATTGGAGATCGCCTGCTGGAGAGTCACCAGCTGGTCGGCCAGGCTGACCAACGACACCTGCATGGCTTGGCCGTCAAAACTCGCGCCGGGCGCCGAGAAACGCGTCAGCACGCCCACATCGGCGCCACGGAAAGTACCCCGCATCTGCAACTGGGCGTTCAGGTTGAAGGACCAGACGCCCGGTAGGGTTTCGGTGGACTTGAACAGGATCGGAGCGCCTGCGGACAACTGGGCCTGCGCACTGAGCACAGCACCACGCTCGAGCGCCGGCACGTAGACACTGTTGATGTTGGTGGCCAGGGTCTTGGCCACCGAGGCGCTGTCGCTCGTCTGTGCCAACTCGATGTCGGCCGTCACCTGGTCCACCATGCCCGCCACATCGGAGGCATCCCCGATCTCATAACGGCCACCGACCTGGCCCACGCCGAAGCGCCACTTCTCGTCATCGCCCACCAGTCGCACGGCGTTGGCCGGATTGAAGGCCACGGAGCCCAAGTTGGAACGGTTGAACACCGGGCCGACCGTGAGGCCGTAACCCGTGATGGACAGGGACTGGTTGGCCTGCGCCGGCAGGGCGGCGAGGGCACCCGCCACCAGCGCGGCAGCGTTGAGCACGCGAAGAACAGGCGCGCCACGGGACGAAGGGAGCGGACGGGGGGTGCAGGCCATGGGAACCTCGTGATCTTGATGTGTTGTCGCGCCCATCCCGGCCGCCCCCCTGAGGGGTTGGCCGAGATCAGGCAGCGGTGGGCAGGTACAGCCCCACAAGGTTGCCAGGGAAGCCGAAGGCAGGGAAGCGCAAAGAAGTGTGAATCCACCCCCTCATCCACATCGACCGGAGATTTTTCAAAAAAGTGCTTGCGCGCCTCAGAACTCGTGCATAGAATGCGAGGCTCTTAGGCGCTTTAGCTCAGCCGGTTAGAGCGACGGAATCATAATCCGCAGGTCCGGGGTTCGAATCCCTGAAGCGCCACCAAAACCAGCCAAAACGGCCCGCACACCACCATGTCGGGCCGTTTTGCATTTCTCCACAGCCTCTGGATCAACACCATGCCCTGCTGTGCGGCGACGCCTCCCCTCCAACGCCTAGGCCTGCTGGCCGCCAGCCTGGCCCTGGTGCCGGCTCTGGCCTTGGCGCAGTACCCCGGGCGCCAGTTCCCCCGGGACGCCCTGCGGGCGGAGGCCGTGTTCGGCACGCCGCCGCAGGTGACGCTGGCCAAGCAGGCGCTCACCTTGTCGCCGGGGGCCAGGGTTCGCAACGAACTCAACCAGTACGTGCCGGCGGGCACCCTCACCGGCCAGAAGCGGACGATCCACTACACGCTGGACATCACCGGCCAGTTGCGGGATGTGTGGCTGCTTCGCGCTGAGGAGATCGCCAACCTGCCCTGGCCCAGCACCCTGGAGCAGGCCCAGACCTGGACCTTCAACCCTTCGACGCAGACCTGGACCCGGCCATGAGCAAGAAAGTCTTCATCCGCACCTTTGGCTGCCAGATGAACGAATACGACTCGGACAAGATGCGGGACGTCCTGCAGGCGGCCGAGGGGTACGAGCTGACCCAGGACGTGGACCAGGCGGACTTGGTGCTGTTCAACACCTGCTCGGTGCGGGAGAAGGCCGCCGAGAAGGTGTTTTCCGACCTGGGCCGCGTCAAGCACCTCAAGAAGAAAGGCGTGCTGATCGGTGTGGGCGGCTGCGTGGCCAGCCAGGAGGGCGCCGCCATCATCGAGCGTGCGCCGTATGTGGACCTGGTCTTCGGCCCCCAGACCCTGCACCGGCTGCCGCAGATGATCGAGCAGCGCCAGACCCAGCGCCGCCCGCAGGTCGACATCAGCTTCCCTGAGATCGAGAAGTTCGACCACCTGCCACCCGCCCGGGTGGAGGGCGCCTCAGCCTTCGTCTCCATCATGGAAGGCTGCTCCAAGTACTGCACCTACTGTGTCGTGCCCTACACCCGAGGCGACGAGGTGTCGCGCCCGTTCGAGGACGTGCTCACCGAGATCGCCGGCCTGGCCGACCAGGGCGTCAAGGAAGTGAACCTGCTGGGCCAGAACGTCAACGCCTACCGCGGGACCATGGGGCAGAGCGGCGAGATCGCCGACTTCGCCCTGCTGCTGGAATATGTGGCCGAGATCCCGGGCATCGAGCGCATCCGCTACACCACCAGCCACCCCAACGAGTTCACCCAGCGCCTGATCGACGCCTACGGCAAGATTCCGCAGCTGGTGAACCACCTGCACCTGCCGGTCCAGCACGGCGCCGACCGGATCCTCATGGCCATGAAGCGCGGCTACACCGCGCTGGAGTACAAGAGCACCATCCGCAAGCTCAAGGCCGTGCGGCCGGGTATCAGCCTGTCCTCGGATTTCATCGTGGGCTTCCCCGGTGAGACGCAGGAAGACTTCGACAAGCTGATGCGGCTGGTTGACGACGTGGGCTTCGACGCCTCGTTCAGCTTCATCTACAGCCCGCGCCCGGGCACCCCGGCAGCCAACCTGCAGGACGACACCCCGCACGAGGTCAAGCTGCAGCGCCTGCAGACCCTGCAGGCCCGCCTGGAGGAGAACGTGCGGGCGATCGGCCAGTCCCGCGTGGGCACCCTGCAGCGCATCTTGGTGGAAGGCCCGTCCCGCCGCAACGCCGAGGAGCTCATGGGTCGCACGGAGTGCAACCGGATCGTCAACTTCGCGGGCTCTGCGCGGCTGATCGGCCAGATGGTGGACATCCACATTGCCTCAGCCCTGCCCCACTCCCTGCGCGGCGAGCTGCCGCTGCGCGACACCGTCGCCCAGTCCGCCTGAGCCGATCGCCCGATCGCAACCACCCGTGCGCGACGCCTGCGCCCGCGATTCAGCGGCCCCGCAGGCCGGCCCACCACAGGGCCGCGGCCACGGCCAACGCGAGCAGGCCATAGCCCGCCATGGTGCCATCGCGCCCCATCACCACCAGCCCCGACAACTGGGCAAGCACGCCCGCCCCAACCGTCCAAGCCAGCAGGTGCCGCCAAGCCACGGACGCCAGCCGGCGGCGCCACACGGCCTTGGCCAGCAGCACGGCCCATACGGCCACGCCCACACCGGGCATCAGCCCATTGACCACATGCCAGAAGGCCACGACAGGATCCATGCTCAACGCCCCGGGACGCTGCCCCGCTCGAGAGCTTGATCCCCATCAAGAAATCAGGCCACCCGCCGAGGAAATGTCCTTCGGCAGACTTTGGCCTGCACGGCTTGAAATTTTATAATCCGAGACCATGAGCTGCTTTGCGCTGGGCCTGAACCACCATTCCGCGCCACTGGACCTGCGCGGTCGGTTCGCGTTTGCGCCCACGCAGCTGCCTGAAGCCCTGCGTGCCCTGCGCGCCCATCTGGGTCAGGCCCTGCCAGAGGCGGCCATCCTTTCAACCTGCAATCGCACCGAGCTCTACGTGGCCGCAGGCCATGGCCTGAAGGCCCGCGAGATCATCCGCCCGGCCGTGGACTGGCTGGCGGCGCAGGGGGGGGTGGAAGCCGGTGCGCTCAGCTCGCACACCTACGTGCTCGAGAACCGCGAGGCCGCGCGGCATGCCTTCCGCGTGGCTTCCGGCCTGGACTCCATGGTCCTGGGCGAGCCCCAGATCCTGGGCCAGATGAAGCAGGCCGTGCGTGGTGCCGACGAGGCAGGCACCTTGGGCACCACCCTGCATCAGCTGTTCCAGCGCTCCTTTTCGGTGGCCAAGGAGGTCCGGACCTCCACCGAGATCGGCACCCACTCCATCAGCATGGCAGCCGCCTCGGTACGGCTGGCGGCCCAGCTTTTCGAGGACCTGCGCGACATCCGGGTGCTCTTCGTGGGCGCAGGCGAAATGATCGAACTGGTGGCCACCCACTTCGCGGCACGTGAGCCGCGAATGATGGCCGTGGCCAACCGCACGCTGGAGCGGGGCGAGAAGCTTGCCAGCCGTTTCGGCGCGCAAGCCCTGCGGCTGGCCGACCTGCCAGAGCGGCTGCACGAATTTGATGCCGTGGTGTCCTGCACCGCCAGCAGCCTGCCCATCATCGGGTTGGGCGCGGTCGAGCGGGCGCTGCGGGCGCGCCGTCATCGTCCCATGTTCATGGTCGACCTCGCCGTGCCTCGGGACATCGAGCCCGAAGTGGCACGGCTGTCCGACGTCTACCTCTACACCGTGGACGACCTGACCTCGCTGGTGCAGACCGCCACCGAGAAGCGGCAGGCCGCTGTGGCCCAGGCCGAGGCGATCATCGACGCCGGCGTGCAGAGCTTTTCCCACTGGCTGGACCAGCGGGCCAGCGTACCCCTCATCCAGGCCCTGCATCAGCAGGCCGACGACTGGCGCCAGACCGAGATCAGCCGGGCCCGCCGGCTGCTGGCCAAGGGACAGGACGTGGAGGCCGTGCTGGAGGCGCTGAGCCGTGGCCTGACCCAGAAGATGCTGCACGGCGCGCTGGCCGAGCTGCACGCCAGCGAAGGCGAGCAACGGCTCCACCTGGCGGAAACGGTCTCCCGGCTGTTCCTGCGCCAAACCTCCCGCGACCCTGCCCAGGAGCGGGGCAAGGACGCCTAGCGGCGCCTGGCGCCGCCTGACGCCCGCAGACACCCCTCACGCGGCCCCGCCCGCGCTGTCGCCCCTCCCCCTGCAGCCTCAGGCTGCCGGTCCGCCCCCTCCGCCTCCCCCACGCGCATGAAGGACTCCCTTCGGCAACGGCTCCAACGCCTGTCCCTCCGGCTTGCCGAGCTGGAGACCATCCTCGCGGATCCCCACATCACCCGGGACATCGCCCGCTGGCGGCAGCTCTCACGCGAGCAGGCCGATGCCCAGCGGCTGGTGGACCTGTTGCGCCACTACGAGCAGCGCGAAGCCGACCTGATCGCCGCCCGTGAATGCCTGGACGACCCCGCCCTGGCCGAACTGGGGCGCGAGGAAATCGAGCAGGCCCAGGCAGACCTGATCCGCACACAGCAGGACATCCAGTGGGCCCTGCTGCCCCGGGACCCGGACGACGAGCGACCGGCCTTCTTGGAGATCCGCGCCGGCGCCGGCGGTGACGAGTCCGCACTCTTCGCGGCAGACCTGGCCCGCATGTACCTGCGACATGCCGATCGCCAAGGTTGGCGCAGCGAAGTGCTCAGCGAGCATGCCTCGGAACTGGGAGGTTACAAGGAGATCGTGCTGCGCTTTGAAGGCACGGGGGCCTATGGCCAGTTGCGCTTCGAATCCGGCGGCCACCGGGTCCAGCGCGTGCCGGCCACGGAGTCGCAGGGCCGCATCCACACCAGCGCATGCACCGTGGCGGTGCTGGCCGAGCCCGATGAAGCCGAGGCGATCACCCTCAACCCGGCGGAACTGCGGATCGACACCTTCCGTGCCAGCGGCGCAGGGGGCCAGCACATCAACAAGACCGACAGCGCCATCCGCATCACCCACCTGCCCACCGGCCTGGTGGCCGAGTGCCAGGACGACCGCTCCCAGCACCGCAACAAGGCCAAGGCCATGGCCGTGCTGCTGGCCCGGCTGCGTGACAAGGAACAGGGCGAACAGCGGGCCAGGGAGGCGGCCACCCGCAAAGCCTTGGTGGGCAGCGGCGACCGGTCCGACCGCATTCGCACCTACAACTTTCCGCAGGGCCGGCTGACGGACCACCGCATCAACCTCACCCTCTACAAGCTGGGCCAGGTCATGGAGGGCGACCTGGACGACGTGGTCGAGGCCTTGCGGGCGGCACGGGCACAGGCTCAACTGGCGGATCTGGAGGCCGGATTGTGAGCCCGCTGCCCCTCAGCGACAGCCCCGCGCAACTGCTGCGCGAAGGCCAGGAACGGGGCCTGCCCGCCTGGGAATGCCGGCGCTTGCTCGAACATACCAGCGGCCGCACCCGAGCCTGGCTGGTCGCACATGACCAGGAGCCCCTGCCTGCGGAGCAGGCCGGGCGGACACGCCAGGCCCTGGCCCGGCTTCAGGCGGGCGAACCCTTGGCCTATGTGGTGGGTGAGCAGGAATTTCATGGCCTGACCCTCCAGGTCAGCCCCGCCGTGCTGGTGCCGCGCCCGGACACGGAGACGCTGGTGGACTGGGCCCTGGCCCTGCTGCCCGCCGATGCCGAAGGCAGCGCCTTACCCGTGCTGGACCTGGGCACAGGCAGCGGGGCCGTCGCCCTGGCCCTCAAGGCCAGCCGTCCACAGCGGCAGGTGTGCGCATCCGACCTGAGCCCCGCCGCCCTGGCCGTCGCCCAAGGCAATGGCCAGCGGCTGGGCTTGACGGTGGACTGGCGCCAGGGCGCATGGTGGCAGCCGTGGCACGGCGAGCGCTTCGAACTGGTGGTCAGCAACCCGCCCTACATCGCTGCAGACGATCCGCACCTGGCGGCGCTGCACCATGAGCCGCGGTTGGCGCTCACCCCGGAAGGCGACGGCCTGGACGGCGTGCGCGCCCTGGCGGCTGGCGCCGTGTCGCACCTGACGCCCGGGGGTTGGCTGCTGCTGGAGCATGGTTGGGACCAGCACGAGGCGGTGGCCGCGCTGCTGGTGGCCCACGGACTGGAAGAGGTGCAATCACGCCAGGACCTGGGCGGCCGGTGGCGCTGCACCGGGGGGCGACGCCCGGCGCGGGCCTGACGCGACGGGCCGGGGTGTCGCGCGGACACTTGTCACATCTGGCCACCAATTGGCCCACTGATTTCCCTGTTTTTCACCTGCCCGCCAGACCGCGCGGAGCGTAGGATCCACCGGCATCAGGGGCCTGTCTGCACAGGCGCCGCCCCGCAGCCTGAGGAGCCACGCCATGAATCACGCCCCCCGCACGCTGGCCGTCGCACTCGGCCTGGCCATGGCGCAGTGGGCGTGCGCAGAGCAAGGCCTGGCCCTGCCCGATGCAGTGGACCCGCTGCCTCAGTGGCAAGCCCGCTTGGGCGTGCTGTTGCCCTTGGGGGCCGTCGCGCCGGCGGCCGAGTACGCCCAAGGCCTGAAGCTCTCGGGTGACCGCTATTTCCGCTTTGGCCGCTGGAGCGACCGCGGCGCTTTGCGGGCCACCAGCACACTGTGGGTCGGCAGCCGCAACGGACTGAGCCTGGCCCCCAGCGCCTTCGGCCGCCAGCCCTGGCTGCTCAGCAGCAGCGCTGGCAGTTGGGTTGGCACAGGAGAGGCGCAGGAACACACCACAGCAGGCTTTCTGGGTCTGGGCTACACGATGTGGTCGGCCCGCAACCAGCTGGGCCTGAGCGCAGACCTGGGACTGGCCGGAACGCTCTCCGGCAGCCCCTGGCGCATGGGGCTGCCCAAGGTTCGTTTGGGTGAGGCCGGTGGTGAGGACAGCCGGCGGCCGTGGCTGTTCACCCCACTGCTGCAGGTGAACCTCTCCTACGCGTTCTGACCGCAACCTGCCCTCCACCCATAGCCCGTGATGGGCAAGGTGCTTGCGCCGCGTCTCCAGCCACCGGCTGCCAGCGTTGGCACAATCGCGTGCATTCTTTTCTGTGATCACTTCTGTGGAGTCCACGCGCCATGAGCGACGTCCAGCAACGCATTGACCAACTCGTCAAGGGCCACAAGGTGGTCCTGTTCATGAAGGGCAGCGCCCAGTTCCCCATGTGCGGCTTTTCCGGCCGCGCCGTGCAGATCCTCAAGGCCTGCGGCGTGAAGGAGCTCACCACGGTGAACGTGCTGGAGGATGAGGCCATCCGCCAGGGCATCAAGGAATACGCCAACTGGCCGACCATCCCGCAGCTCTACATCAATGGCGAATTCATCGGCGGCTCGGACATCATGATGGAGATGTTCCAGTCCGGCGAACTGCAGCAGCTGTTCACCGCCTGAGCGCAGGACGGGACCGCCCATGTCCAGCTCCAGGCCGGCGGTCATCGTCGGCATCACCGGTGCTTCCGGAGCCGCTTATGCCTTGCGGTTGCTGCAGCGGCTGCGCGAGCTGGATTGGTACGTGCACCTTGTGGTCACACCGTCGGGCTGGCTCAACGTGCACCATGAGCTGGACCTAGACAAGGACGCCCTGATCGCGCTGGCCGACGAGCACCATGGCATCGGTCAGGTCGGGGCCTGCATCGCCAGCGGCAGCCACGCCACCCGTGCCATGATCGTGGCGCCGTGCACCGTCAAGTCGCTGGCCGCGATTGCCATGGGCTTGGGCGACAACCTGCTGACCCGGGCGGCGGACGTCACACTCAAGGAACGACGTCGCCTCGTGCTGATGGTGCGGGAGACCCCCCTGAACCTGGCGCATTTGCGCAATATGGTAGCCGTCACCGAAATGGGTGGCATCATCTTCCCGCCGCTGCCGGCGTTCTACCACCGGCCGGCCTCGATCCAGGAACTCGTCAACGAGACCGCCGAGCGCGCCCTGCAGCTGGCCGGTATCGAGACGGCCAGGCCGCGCGCCTGGCAGGGCCTGTGAACTTTTGACGATCCCGTTCACCGGCCTGCACGCCACCGGCGCGGCCTTGAACTTCCAGGCTCAGGCGATCCAGGACTTTCGGGCGCCGAAGACCATGTTGGGATACTCGGCTCGTCCTCGACTGCCGTTGTAGCGGCCCAGGGCCATGAACAGGTCCCCCTGTTCCCGGTCCAGGTAGTGGCGCAGGATCACGCAGCCAAAGCGCAGGTTGGTCTGCATGTGGAACAGCTTGGCCGGATCACCGTCGCCGATCAGCCGGGCCCAGAACGGCATGACCTGCATATAGCCCCGCGCACCGGCCGAGCTGATCGCATATTTGCGAAAGCCGCTCTCGACCTGGATCAAGCCCAGCACCAGTGCCGGCTCCAGGCCGGCCCGCTTGGACTCATACCAAAGCGTCTCCAGAAATTCCTGGCGGGTCTGGGCCTCCGACTTGCGCCGCTTGAGGCGGTCGCTCATCGCCCCCAGCCAGCGCAGGTACTGCAGGCGGTCTTCGATGCGGTCGAACGCCGGACGCGGAGGAGCCGCGCCCGCCACCGCGGCAGACAAGGCGCCGCGCACCGCATCGGCCAAAGGTTCTTCAGCTTGGCGACCGGCCCATGCCGGGCCGGGGCCCCACACCCCGGCGCCCAGAGGCAGCAGCAGCCCCCGGGTCAACAGCAGGCGGCGGCCCGGCCGTACCGGGTCGCCCAGGCGCAGGCTCATGCCTGCAGGCGCGCCTTCACGAAGGCACCGACCTCCGCCAGCGCGACCTTGCTGGCTTCAGCGTCACGACGCCCCTGCACTTCCAGCAGGCCCTCCTTGAGGCCACGGTCGGACACCACCACGCGCACCGGCACGCCCACCAGTTCCCAGTCGGCGAACATCGCGCCCGGACGTTCACCGCGATCATCCAGCAGGACATCGACACCGGCAGCCGACAGCTCTTCGTAAAGACGCACCGCTGCCTCCTTGACCGCATCCGAACGGTCCATGCCGATCGGGCACACCACCGCCTGGAACGGGGCGATGGACGCCGGCCAAATGATCCCGCGGGCGTCGTGGTTCTGCTCGATGGCCGCACCCAGGATCCGGGTCACGCCAATGCCGTAGCAACCCATCTCCATCAGTGCCGGCTTGCCGGTCTCGTCCAGAAAGGTGGCGTTCATCGCCTTGGAGTACTTGGTGCCCAGGTAGAACACATGGCCCACTTCGATCCCGCGCTCGATGGCCAGCACGCCCTTGCCGTCAGGCGAGGGGTCCCCTTCCACCACGTTGCGCAGATCGGCCACCAGGTCGGGCTCGGGCAGGTCGCGGCCCCAGTTGACCCCGGTCAGGTGGTAGTCCGCCTCGTTGGCGCCGCAGCAGAAGTCGCTCATGGCCGCGACCGTGCGGTCGGCGATGATCTTGACGGGCTTCTTCAGGCCCAGCGGCCCCAGGTAGCCCGGCTTGCAGCCAAAGTGCTCGTCGATTTCGGCAAGGGTGGCAAAGCGGAACCCTTCCTTGAGGCCCGGCACCTTGCCCACCTTGACCTCGTTCATCTCGTGGTCGCCGCGCAGCAGCAGCAACCACACGGTGGAACCGACCGGGTGGCCCTGATCGTCCAGCGTGTCGGTGGCCAGCACCAGGCTCTTGAGCGAACGGGTCAGCGGCAAGCCGAGAAACTCGGCGACATCCGCGCAGGTGCTCTTGCCCGGCGTCAGCGTCTTGGCCAGCGGCTGGGTGGGCTCGGCACGTGGCGTGGCCGGGGCCAGCGCTTCGGCCAGCTCGATGTTGGCGGCGTAGTCGCTGGTGGGGCAGTAGATGATCGCGTCCTCGCCGGTCTTGGCGATGACCTGGAACTCATGGCTGAGGTCGCCGCCGATGGCGCCGGTGTCGGCGGCCACGGCGCGGTAGGTCAGACCGAATCGGTCGAAGATGCGCTTGTAGGCCGCGAACATGGCCTCGTAGCTCTTGGCGGCACCTGCAGGGTCACGGTCGAAGGAATAGGCATCCTTCATCGTGAACTCCCGCCCGCGCATCACGCCAAAGCGTGGGCGGCGCTCGTCGCGGAACTTGGTCTGGATGTGATAGAAGTTCTTGGGCAGCTGCTTGTAGCTGCGCAGCTCTTGGCGCGCGATGTCCGTCACCACCTCTTCGGAGGTGGGCTGGATGATGAAGTCGCGGTCATGGCGATCCTTCACGCGCATCAGCTCGGGGCCCATCTTGTCGAAGCGGCCCGTTTCCTGCCAGAGCTCGGCCGGCTGCACCACCGGCATCAACAGCTCCACGGCCCCCGCGCGCTCCATCTCCTCGCGGATGATGCGCTCAACCTTGCGGATCACCCGCAGGCCCATGGGCATGTAGTTGTAGATGCCAGCGCCCAGGCGCTTGATCATCCCGGCGCGCATCATCAGCTTGTGGCTGACCACCTCGGCGTCGGCGGGGGCTTCCTTGAGGGTGGAAATGAAGAACTGGGAGGCTTTCATGGGACGTGGACCGCCCGGGACCCTTACAGGGTTTGCGACAACCTGCCGACCAGGGACACCCGGTGCTATATTGATTTCAGTTCAGAATTTGGGGTTCGATTATGCTCGACCGGGAAGGCTACAGGCCCAACGTCGGCATCATCCTGCTCAACGGCCGCAACCAGGTGTTCTGGGGCAAGCGGCTGCGTACCCATTCATGGCAGTTCCCGCAAGGGGGCATCAAGCATGGGGAATCGCCCGAGCAGGCGATGTACCGTGAGCTGCAAGAGGAGATCGGCCTGCTGCCCGTGCATGTCGAGATCCTGGCCAGGACACGGGACTGGCTGCGCTATGAAGTGCCCGAGCATTTCATCCGCAAGGATGCCCGTGGCCATTACAAGGGCCAGAAACAGATCTGGTTCCTGCTGCGGCTGATGGGCCGCGACAGCGACATGAATCTGCGAGCCACCAACCACCCGGAGTTCGACGCTTGGCGTTGGAACGACTACTGGGTGCCGCTGGATGTGGTCATCGAGTTCAAACGCGGCGTCTATCAGTCCGCGCTGAGCGAGTTGGCCCGGTTTCTGCCGCGATTGAACCACCACAACCGGTTCCTGCGCAGCAGCATGCGCGGTGGCCTGTACGGCCACGGCCCGCGCAGCGACCACGGCGAGTTGGACGCTTTGCCGCCAGCCGACCCGGCGCGAGAAGACCGGGACCGCACCGCGTCCTGACGGCCCAGCGCGCCGCCATGGCGGCGGCGGGCACACGCACCCTGGCTACGCCCGGGGTGGTCTTGCCCCTCCAACCCGACCCGTGCGGTGCGCCCAGCGTGCCGATCGGCGCGCGACGTTCGGGCGCCGCATGAGCCTAGTTACCCGGCAAAAAGGCCGCCGCCTCTCGCGAGGCGGCGGCCTTGGGTCATTCGACTCGCCGGCTTCGGGTGGGCGGCCGCCGCCAGCGGGGACCCGCCCCACGGGTCGGCGCCGACCATCCGCTCAGCGGGCGCGCAGGGCCTTCAGGCGCGCGGTCTTGTGGGCCATGACATCGCCTTGGCGCAGCACGGTGGACGCCGCGCCGGGTTCCACCGCCAGCAGGGTCACCCCTGCCGCCGTGCCGTCGGGCTGGTCATAGCGCACACCACCCAGGTAACGCTGGCCGTCGCGCAGGCCACGCCACGCCAGTCCCACCCGGGCCTTGTCACCCACGGCCACCGTCGTCGGCAGACCCGTGGCGCTCAAGGTGCGGCTGGTGTCGGACTCACCCAGGACCCAGGTGGACAGCTTGTAGTTCGCAGAACCACCTGCCGGCGCATAGCCGTCGATGCACGCCAAGTAGTTGCCCGCGGCGGGCAGGGACAGGGTGACAGCCTCCTGCGAAGACGCTCCCGCGCTTTGCGCCAGAATCACCGTGCCAGACGCATCCAGCAGGTAGAGGTCCAGGTCGTCAGCGCCAGCGCCGGAGGTGTCGCTGTCGTACAGCGCCGCACGCAAGGCCAGGCCACCCGAGGGCACGGACACGTCATGGCAGACAAAGCCCCCCTGCGCCACGACACCTGGCAGGACGGTGGCCGGCTTCATGCCCGCCACGACGCTGCGCGTCTCGCCCGCAAAGCCGTAGGTCACCGGGAACTTCACCTCACCCTTGACCACATCCCCCGTGAAGAAGGCGGGAGCAGCCACCGCAAGCCCACGGGCCGAGATGGGGCTGACGACCTGGTGCACACCGTCAGACCAGGACAGGGAACCAAAGACGGGCGCACCCAAGGGGGCGGAAGTCTTGCGGAGCTTGACGGTGAAATCCCCGGTCTTGCCCTTGCCCAAGGTGAGGGTGGACGGCGTCACCGTTGCCTCGTAGCCGGGCAGGCTGATGGAGGCGGTGTAGGTGGCGGTCGTCTTGCCCACATTGGTGACGCTGCGCTTGAGTGTGGTGGTGCTCACCACCTCGGCGGTCAGGGACGGCAGGTTCAGGGCGTTCGGGTCCAGCGGCTCCCACATCATGCACAACACGTGGCTGGACGGGAGCCAGCCGGCGCCGCACAGGTAGCGGTAGTAGTCCACCGGCTCGATGTCATAGACCAGACCCGGATCGACCGCGCCGTTCGGATTGACATGCCCGGCCCCGTAGCCATGACGGTTGCCATCCACGCTGCCATCGGCCTGGCGCACCGGGCCCGCCGTGGTCATCAGCGCGGACTTGATGGCCGCCGGAGACCAACCGGGTTGGGCCTGCTTGAGCAGCGCCGCCAGACCGGCGACGTGGGGGCTGGACATGGACGTGCCCTGCAGGGACTCCACCACCGGCGAGGGGACCATCGAGCCGTCCAGGATGGCGTCATGCTCGGCCTGGGAGCCCTGGGTGTAGGCCACCGAGGCGATGATGTCCACGCCCGGCGCGGTGATGTCGGGCTTCATCACATGGCTGTCGGCCAGATTGGGGCCCCTCGACGAGAAGGAGGCCATGACCGGCGCCACAGCGCCCGTGCTCTGCCGGGCCTTGCCGATGCCACCCGTGCCGCTGCCAGCGGCCACGTAGCCGCGAATGGCATCTCGGGTGGTGTTGGGCAGGTGGACCGTGGGCACGCTGTGGAAATCCGCCACCACGTTATTGGGCGTCGGGTTGATCAGCACCATGCCCACGCCGCCCACACGCTGAACCTCGGCGCTCTTGTCGGTGCGGGCATTGGTGCCACGGTCGCACACCACAATCTTGCCTGCTGCCTTGACGGGATCCAGGCTGCCCAGGAAACAGAGGTTGGCCGACGTGATGCTGGCGCCGGCAGCGGCCACGTCCACAGACAGCACCATGGGCGCACTGCCCAGGGCTCGGCCGTTGAAAGAGGCACCGGTGTAGAGACCGCCATCGCCCAGCTTCAGATCGGCCACCATGACCCGGTCATGGGTGGAGGCCGCCACCGTGGTGATCCAGGGGCTGGGATGCGCGACTTCATTGCCCGGACCGCTGTTGCCGGCCGAGGCTGCGACGAACACCCCCGCGAAGCTGGCGTTGAGGAAGGCGACTTCGACCGGGTCCAGCAGATTGGTCTTGGAGCCGCTGATGGAGTAGTTCAGCACGTCCACGCCGTCTTCCACCGCGGCGTCAATCGCAGCCACCAGGTCAGAGTTGTAGCCGGAGCCCGACAGCGAGCCGTCCTGGATCACCCCGAACAGCGCCTTGTAGCTGGCCAGGCGCGCCCGCGGCGCAATGCCCGATGTGGCACCGATGTAGGCCCCGCCACTGGTGTAGGCCGGCGCCTTGGCGTTGCCGCCGGCGGTGGACAGGGTATGGGTGCCGTGGCCACCTTCGTCACGGGGCACGTCATAGAAGTTGTAGGCGAAGGCGTTTGCGGGCGACTGGGCCAGGAAGCCCGCGCTGAACACCTTGGCACCAATCAGCTTGTTGTTGCAGCTGTCGGCCGCAAAACCCGGGCCGGTGGTGCAAGCGCCGCTCCACTTGGCCGGCGGCGGGCCGTAGGCCAGGGTGCCACCGCTGCGCACGGGCACGCCCTTGTCGTTGACCTGATCATAGAAAGCCGGATTCTCCGGCTGCACGCCACTGTCGATGACAGCAACGATGATGTCCTCGCCCTGGATCTTCTGGCGGTTGATCTTCTGCGACCACAGTCCACCCGGCGCATCCAGCCCCAGGAACTTCGGGGTGGAGACGGTCAGGGCCTGCCGGGCCTCATCGGGCACCACGGCACGCACCAAGCGGTTGGCCTTGAGCTGTCGGGCCTGCGCCTCGGTGAGCTTGACCGCCACGCCATTGAGCACCAAGTCGTACTGGTGCAGCACCTTGACTCCCGCTCCCAGGCTGGCCAGCGCCTTCTGGCGCTCGCCACGCAGATGCGCACGGTAGGCCTTGACGGAGGCCTGACGGGCGTCAAGTTGCGCACCCGGGGCGACACGGGTGGCCGCCAAACCGGGAATGCTGCCGTCGTAGGAGGCGGCCGGGGGACTGTTGAACTGGACGATGTAGGTGCGGGCCGAGGGGGCAGCCGCCGCCACGCCAGAAAGACACGCCAGCCACAAGGCGTGCCCGATTCGCAGGCGATTCAAGCTCAAGTTCGTACTCCTGGGTTGGGGAAGTCCGGTGCCCGGGCCGACTCGGTCCGGATAGGACACCACAAGCCAGAGCACATGCACGTCACAGTGCGAAACTGACGTTAACAGTTGCCCAGAAGCGTGGAGGAGTTGCGGGCGACACCTCCCCCGATCTAGGGAGAGGGTTGACACGGAGCCGTCAAACAGGAAAAAACCTGTCTGGCTGCAGCCACAAAAAAGCCGGCACAAGGCCGGCTTGAGGGGCTGGACGGTCTCTGGAAGGACCGTCCGGGTGGTGCGCCTAGCGCAAGACTCAGATCTTGCCCACCAGATCCAGGGACGGGGCCAGGGTCTTGGCGCCTTCCTTCCACTTGGCCGGGCACACCTGGCCGGGGTTGGCGGCGGTGTACTGGGCGGCCTTCAGCTTGCGCAGGGTCTCGGAGACGTCGCGGGCGATCTCGTTGGAGTGCACTTCCATGGTCTTGATGATGCCGTCCGGGTTCACCACGAAGGTGCCGCGCAGGGCCAGGCCTTCTTCAGCGATGTGCACACCGAAGGCGTTGGTCAGGGCGTGGGTGGGGTCGCCCACCAGCGGGAACTTGGCCTTGCCCACGGCCGGCGAGGTCTCGTGCCACACCTTGTGCGAGAAGTGGGTGTCGGTGGTGACGATGTACACCTCGGCGCCAGCGGCCTGGAAGGCGGCGTAGTTGTCGGCGGCGTCCTCGATCTCGGTCGGGCAGTTGAAGGTGAAGGCGGCCGGCATGAAGATCAGCACGGACCACTTGCCCTTCAGGGAGGCCTCGGTCACTTCGATGAAGTCGCCCTTGCCGTCACGGTTGACGAAGGCGGTGGTCTTGAACGGCTGGACGGGGGTGTTGATCAGGGACATGGTCTTCCTTGTGGCGGTTGAGGGACGCCCCACAGGCATGGGGCGATGGAAGGCATCTTAGGTGGGGAGATCCGGCTCGTGGATTGATTGATCGAATCCCCCCGATTGAGGCGGCCTATCCGCCCCGACGGCGCGTCAGCCGCACTGGCCGACGTAGCCGCAGGAGGTGCAGAAATCGCAGCCGTCCTTGTGGATCATGGTGGCGTTGCCGCACTCCGGGCAAGGCTTGCCGGCCATTGCCGCCGGTCCGGCAGGGGCCTCCGTGGCGGCCGGCTTGGCCTGGGGGGCGGATTCCATGATGCCCATGTCGGTCAGCGGACGGCCCTGCTCATCCAGCACGCCCAGCATGGCGTAGCGGTGGATGATCAGGCGGGCGACGTAGGCCACGGTGCTGGGCCAGGTCTGCTGACGCTTCTCGCCGGGCACGGGGGCCATGAAGTGGCCCAGGGGCTCGCCCACATTCAGCAGCTTGCGCAGCTTCATGCCGATCCAGGCCGGATCGATCACCCGCATGTCGAGGCTGAGCAGGCGGGCCAGGCCATCCAGTGCCTTGGGGTAGTTGCCCGAGAAGCCCACGGCGCAAGGCCGGGTGACGTACCCGGTGGGGGAATCCGGGCTGGCCAGCGCCACTTCCTTGAGGGTCAGCGTGAAGGCCTCGCCGGTGCCGGGGTTCTGCACGTCCACCGCCCAGGCCAGGGTGCCGGCGGTGCCGGTACGCGGCTCCTCGCGGCTGAACATGGCGTTGAGCACCGGGGTGTCGCCCTGCTCATCCAGCGCGCCGAGCTGTTCGCAGCGCCAGCGGATCACCGCTGCGGTGGCCGCCACGACGCCGGGGAACAGGCGGTTGTCGCCCTTGGGCGGCATGGGCATCTCGAAACTGCGCTCCTCGGCCACCGTGGCCAGCGCATCCAGCTTGAGGCGCAGCCAGGCCGGGTCGTTGACGCGCATGTCCATGGACAGGGTCTTGGCCAGGGCCCCCAGGCCTCGCGGCTGCTCGGCGCCGTTGACCCACACCTCAAAAGGCAGGGTCTTGCCAAACAGGCCGGCGTCCGGGCCGGCCTCGGCCGGCAGTTCGCCCACAAACAGCGCGAAGTCGCCGTGCGGGTGCTGGATCATGTAGCTCCAGGCCGGGTTGCCCCCCTGCAGGTCGGGACGGCCGGGCCAACGCAGCGAGGTCAGCACGGTGGCCGGCAACTTTTCCAGCTTCAGGCGCTGGTTGGCGCCATCGTCGGTCAGGACCGGTGCGGGGGCCACCGCGTCCGGTGCCGCCGCCGGGGCGGGGGCCGGCGCGCTGACGCTGAGCACCGAGCCCAGCACGCTGTTGGGCCGGTAGGTGGCCAGGCCCTTGAGGCCGCTCTGCCAGGCGGTGGTGTAGAGGTCCTGGAAGTCCTCGTAGGGGTAGTCGGCCGGCACGTTCACCGTCTTGGAAATGGCGGTGTCGATGCAGGGCGCCACGGCGGCCACCATCTGGGCATGGGCCTGGGCGCTCATTTCGAGCGCGGTGACGAAAGCATCGGTCAGCGGGGCGTCGGCGCCCTTGAGGTGCCGGTACAGGCGCCACGCGTGGTCTTCGACCGCGTATTCCTTGAAGCTGCCGTCGGGCATGCGCTTCTTGCGGGTGTAGGTCCAGCTGAAGGCGGGTTCGATGCCGTTGGACGCGTTGTCTGCGAAGGCCAGGCTGATGGTGCCGGTGGGCGCGATGGACAGCAGGTGGGAGTTGCGCAGGCCGTGCTCGCGGATGCGCTCCTTGACCTCTACCGGCAGGCGCGAGGCAAAGGTGCCGCGCGAGAGGTACAGGTCGGCGTTGAACAGTGGGAACGCCCCGCGCTCCTGCGCAAGGTCCACGCTGGCGTGGTAGGCGTGGTCACGCATCACCTCGCTGATGTGGCGAGCCATGTCGCGGGCCGCTGGGGTGTCGTACCGCAGGTTCAACATCACCAGGGCGTCGCCCAGGCCGGTGAAGCCCAGGCCCACGCGGCGCTTGTTGGCGGCCTCCTCGCGCTGGCGTTCCAGCGGCCAGACGGTGGCGTCCAGCACGTTGTCCAGCATGCGCACCGCCACCTTGACCACCTCGCCAAAGGCTTCGCCGTCAAAGCGTGCCTCGCCCTCAAAAGGGTTCACGACGAAGTGCGTCAGGTCGATGGAACCCAGGCAGCAGCAGCCGTACGGCGGCAGCGGCTGCTCCGCACACGGGTTGGTGGCGGCAATGGTCTCGCAGTAGCTGAGGTTGTTGTCTTGGTTGATGCGGTCCAGGAACAGCACGCCCGGCTCGGCGTGGTCATACGTGGAACGCATGATCTGGTCCCACAGGTGGCGGGCCGGCAGCTTGCGGTACACCCACAGGCCATCACCACGCTGGTAGGCCCCGGCCTGGCGCAGCTTCTCCCCGGGCTCGGCCTTGTGGGTCAACTCCACCGCCTCGTCAGCCTGCACGGCCTGCATGAACGCATCGGTCACGCCCACCGAGATGTTGAAGTTGCGCAGGTCGCCCTGGTCCTTGGCGTGGATGAAGTCCTCGATGTCCGGGTGGTCGCAGCGCAGCACACCCATCTGGGCACCACGGCGGGCACCGGCGGACTCCACGGTTTCGCACGAACGGTCGAACACCCGCATGTAGCTCACCGGCCCCGAGGCGCTGGACTGGGTGGAGCCCACCCAGGCGCCCTTGGGACGGATGCGCGAGAAGTCGTAGCCCACGCCACCGCCGCGGCGCATGGTCTCGGCCGCCTCGGTCAGGGCGATGTAGATGCCGGGATGGTCGTCCTCGGCACTGGCGATGGAGTCGCCCACGGGCTGCACGAAGCAGTTGATCAGCGTGGCGGTCAGGTCGGTGCCTGCCGCGGAGTTGATGCGGCCCGCCGGCACGAAGCCACGCTGCTGGGCCCGCAGGAACTGCTCTTCCCAGTGGGCGCGTTGTTCGGGGGCTTCATGGGCTGCCAGCGCCCGCGCGACGCGAGTACGCACTTCGGTGATGGAGCTTTCATCACCTTTTGCGTATTTCTCGATCAGCACTTCCTCGCTGATCGGCTGGGGGGGCAGGCTGGCGACCGTGGGACGGGCCTGCGGGGTGACGCCCGACACCGCAGCGGGCTTGGCCGGGGTGTCGCAGGCGGCAAACAGGTCTTCGGTATTCATGGCGTGGGCGGGCGGGATTCGAGCTTCCAAACCCGTGATCATCCGCTGAAACGGCCCCGCTGTCAGGCGGGATCGACTTGACCATCCCCAAGCCCGGACGAGCCGGAAAGACTTGACAAGTCGACCCAGGAAGTCGGGTCAGCCGGGCTTTTCCGGGCTTCAGGCTGGCGGCCGCCGGCCGATAGTGCCAAGACCGGATATGCCGCGCGCGTCCCGCAGGCATGAGACCCACGACACACGATCTCCTGGAGCAGTACCGCATGAACTGGCTGAACCACCTGCGCCTTCGCACGCGTCTCTACCTGGCCTTTGGGCTGCTCCTGGCGCTGACCTGCGGTATCGGCCTGCTGGCCGAGCGCAAGATGGCCGCCCTCAATGAAGCCTCGACCGAGATCACGGCCAACTGGCTGCCCAGCGTGACGCAGATCTCGAGCATGAACACGCAGACCTCGGACATCCGGGTCGCGGTGCTGCAGCACATTGCTTCCACCGACGACGCCAGCATGACCCGATACGAAAAGGACATCGAAAAGCTGCAGTCCGATCTGGCTAAGGCCGCCAAGATTTATGAGCCCCTCATTTCATCTGCGGAGGAGCGTGCCCGCTGGGATCAATTTCAGTCCCAGTGGAAAAGCTACCTAGAGGCCCAGACCGAAGCGATGGCACTGAGCCGCCAGAACAAAAATGAGGAAGCGTCGGGCTTGATCAATGGCAAGTCACAGCAGCTTTACGACACCGCCAGCGCCACGTTGGCGGGCTTGGTGGAGCTGAATGTGGAGGGCGGCAACGCCGCCTCCCGCACGGCTGACGAGGTCTATGCCGGCGCCCGCACCACGCTGTTGATCGCCGTGGTGACGGCGCTGGTGGTGGGCCTGGGTCTGGCCATGCGCCTGGCCCGCTCGATCAGCCAGCCCCTGCAGCAGGCGGTGGGCTCAGCACGCAAGATCGCCGATGGCGACCTCTCGGAGCCGCTCACCCAGACCCGGCAGGACGAACTGGGCGAGTTGCAAGCGGCCATGCGGGACATGCAGGCCTCGCTGCAGCGCATCGTGGGCCAGGTGCGCCAGGCCAGCGAGAGCATCGCCACCGGCTCTTCGCAGATCGCCAGCGGCAACAGCGACCTGAGCCAGCGCACCGAGGAACAGGCCGCCAACCTTGAAGAGACCGCGGCGTCCATGGAGGAGCTCAACGCCACGGTCAAGAGCAGCGCCGACACCGCGCGCCAGGCGGCGCAGCTGGCCACGTCGGCCTGCGGCTCGGCCGCCCGCGGCGGCGAGGTGGTGGGCCAGGTGGTCTCCACCATGGAGGAGATCACCACCAGCAGCCGTCGCATCGGCGAGATCATCGGCACCATCGACGGCATCGCCTTCCAGACCAACATCCTGGCGCTGAATGCGGCCGTGGAAGCCGCCCGCGCCGGCGAGCAGGGTCGCGGCTTTGCCGTGGTGGCCGGTGAGGTGCGCAGCCTGGCCCAGCGCAGCGCCGAGGCCGCCAAGGAGATCAAGGGCCTGATCGGCACCAGCGTGGAGAAGGTCGAATCGGGCTCGCGCCTGGTGACCGAGGCGGGCCAGCAGATGCAGGACATCGTGGCCCAGGTGCGGCGCGTGTCCGACCTGATCAGCGAGATCAGCGCGGCCTCCAACGAGCAAACCGCCGGCATCGACCAGGTGACGCATGCCGTGGGGCAGCTGGACCAAGTGACCCAGCAGAACGCCGCCCTGGTGGAACAAAGCGCCGCGGCCTCCGACAGCTTGCGCCGTCAGGCCGGCGATCTGGTGCAGCTGGTGCAAGCCTTCCGGCTGGCGGAAGGTCAACGCACGCTGCAGGACCTGCCCACGGCGCAGCGCCAGCCGGCCCGGGCCGCCACCCTGAAGCCACCCGCCGCACGCGCCAGCGCCACGGCCCGGCTGCCGGCGCCCTCGAGCGAGTCGCGCAGCCCGGCCACGGCAGGCAGCGCCGCCGGCGCCAGCGACGACTGGGAAACCTTCTGACCCCCTGGGCCCGCGGGCCGACAGGCCCCTTCACCGATGCCCGGCACCGTACCGCCTCAGGCCGGTGCGGGTGGACTAACATGCGGTCTCCGTGGCACCAGCGCCTCAGGACACCGTGAGCCGAACCGTCCACCCCGTCATTGCCCTTCACCTTACCCAGGCCCCCGCAGCGCCAGCCGAGGGCGCCTGCGGCCACTGCGGCCAAAGCGCCAGTGGCCCGGTCTGCCGGGTCGAACTGCGCCAGCCTGACCAGTTGCCGCAGCTGCAGGGCAACATCCCGCGCCTGAGCCGGCTGCTGGAGGCCCTGGCGCCGGCGCTGCAAGGCACCGAAGACGAACAAGGCACGGCGCTGCACCTGAACCAGATCGTCCACGCCTTCAAGCTGGACGAGGCCCTGGGGGAGGCGGAACTGGTGCTGGCCGTGGCGCCGCGCTGCGGCGGCATGGACCTGGCCGAACGGGCCTTCCAGGTGCTACGCCAGCACCTGCCCGACACCGACCTCTACGTGCGGCACCTTCCCGCACGCCCGCCGGCCTGACGCCCGCGGGCCTTGGCCCCAGGCTTTCCCTCAAACGCCCTCGGACACCACTGTCACCAGGCGGCCCAGGGTCCAGCTGTAGGTCTTGTCCACACTGCCGTCGGCGCCCTGGTCCACCTGCACGGTGACCACCCCGGCCGCCGCGGAGCTGTCCAGGATGACCCGCGGCAGCGTCACCACCCAGCGGCCCGACACCAGCGCGCCCTGGGCGTCCAGGGCCAGGGTCGAGTCGATGCGGGTGGACATCTGCCAGCCACGGGCCGGCAACGAGAGGGTCCAGCCGCCATGAAGCTGGCCCGCCGAGAAACTGTCCGCCTGCCACTGGGTCTGGCGGCTCAGGTCCAGGTCATCCAGCTGCCAGCGTTGGGAGCCCCCGCGGGTCGTGGCCACCGTCATGGCCAGGCCACTGCCGGCCAGGTGGGTCTGGCGCTGCTCGGTCACACCGCTGTCGTCCACCTGCTGATCCACCTGGCGGCTGAACTGCACCGTGCCGTCGAGCGTGACCGCCAGCGCCCGCTCGCCATCCACGCTGGTGGCGCTGGCGGCCAGGGCGGTGGCCTGCAGACGGCCGGTACGCAGCTGCCGGGTGGTGCCGCCCTCCTCGGCCACGGTCGCCGTGTCGTAGCTCAGGCGCGCGCCGCCGGTGAGGACCACCCCGTCAGCGCTGACGCACTGGGCGAAGTCCAGGGCATAGACCTCACCGCTGTCGGGCTGGCCGTTGAGCACGCCGGTGGCGGTGCCCTGCACGGTCAGCGTCAGGCTGCCACCGCCTGGGCAGTCCCAGGTGGCGGGCGCAGTCACCGTGCGGTCGTTGGCCGCCTGGGCCTGGCGTCGCCCGGACGCTGCCGCCGCCTGGGCCGTGGCGGTCTCGGCGGCGGCGGTCTCGGCCAGAGTCGCGGCGCTCTCCAGTCCGGCGCTCACGCTCTGCGCCGAGGTGGCCGCAACGGCCACATAGGCCTGGGCGCTGGCCTCGTCGGTGACAGCGGCGTCCTCGGCCTCCTCACCGCCGCCTCCCCCGCAGGCGCCCAGGCAAGCCAACGCCACAGCGGACAGCAGGGCCGGCAGGGCGCGGCGGCGGACGGAAAGGGCAGGGACAAGACGGCGGTTCATAGGGCTCTCCGGGGTGTGGGTTGGGGGTCGATGGCTGGGCATTGTGGGCAGCGCCACCTGCAGGCCCGCGCGGCGCCGGTGACGAACCATGACAAAGCTGTCGCCTGCCAACGGGCGCCCCGCGCCCCACCGCCGCAACGGGGGCCACGCGGGCCTCTGGCGGGGGCCATACTTGCGGCATGTCGAACTGGCTGCTTCCCTCCTTGACCCTGCTGAGCGTCTGCCTGGCGATGGCGGCGGTGCTGGGGTGGCGGCGCCGGGCGCGGCGCCAGGCTGCACAGCTGGCGGATTGGACCCCGCCGCCGGCGGCCCTGGCACGGCTGCAGGCCCGCCGTCCCGGCTGGGATGCAGCCGCCTGCGCCCAGGTGGGCCTGGGTCTGCGGCAGTTCCTGCTGGCGGCCCAGCGCAGCGACGGTGAACACCTGGACATGCCCTCCCGGGCCGCGGCGGAGCTGTGGGCCTGCCTGGCAGAAGACGCCGCGGGCTATGAGACGCTGTGCCGACAGGCCCTGGGCGGCCCGCTGCCATGGCGGGATGTGCAGGAACCCAGCGGCTGGGCCCGGGAGAACCTGGGGTTGCGCCACGTCTGGGCGGTCTGCTGCGCGCTGGAGGGCCAGGACCCCTACGCCCCCACCCAGGTCCCCCTGCTGTTTGACCTGGACCGGGCGCTGGACCTGCCCGATGGGGTGATCTACGCGCTGACCCTCTCCCCGCAGCCACCGGCCGAGGGGGATCGGCGACCCCGCTACCGCGGGCAAGACCTGATGGGCGATCCCGCTGGCGCGCGCTGGACGGGCGGAGACGAAGCGCCCGAGGGCGGCAACTGGGTGCTGTGAACCGCAGCCCCTCATGGAGGACAAGCGATGGAGTTGAGCGCACGAACCGTGGCAGGCGGCGGCACAGCCGAGGTGCTGGTGTTGAGCCTGCGGGGAGAAAGCCTGGACGCCAGCAATGTGGCGGCCTTCAAGGAGTCCGCCCTGGCCCTGAGCCGCGGCCACCCGAGGGTGGTGCTGGACATGACCGGTCTGCAGTTCGTGGACAGCTCGGGGCTGGGCGCGCTGATCTCCTGCCTGCGCCAGCAGAACGGCCAGCGGGGCGACCTGCGCCTGTGCCACATGAGCCCGGCGGTGCGTGCGCTGTTCGAGCTCATGCGCATGGACCGCGTGTTCCGCATCTTTGACCGCTGTGACGATGCCGTGGCGTCCTTTGCCTGAGCCACCCCGCCACCGGCCGGGGGGAGCGTCCCGGCGCGTCCTGCTCGGGTGTGCGGTCCTGGCGGCCACCGCGCCGGCGGCTGCGGACGACGTCTACACCTCCCAGTCGGCGGGGCTGCACAGCCACGGCGTGATGAGCAACGTGGTGCTCACCCTGAGGGAGGGCCCGGGGCTGTTTTTGGGCGGTGCCTGGATCGACCTGCGCCCCAGCGAACAGCGCCGCGGCGGCTGGGGGCTGGAGGACAGCCACTACGCGACGGGCCCCTGGGTGGCCCGCGCCGCCCTGCATGGCGGGGTGGCGCTGCACCTGGGACCGCTGACCATGGGGGCTGGCTACGGCCTGAACCTGGTGGAGCGCAGCTGGCGCTGGCAAGGCGCGCCGGGCAGCTCGCCGGCATCGTCGTCAGGTGATAACGGTTGGCGCCGCGGCGCCTTCAGCAGCCGCAGCGGCCCGGTGCTGCTGCTGCAGCTGGGCGATCCGAACACCGGTGGCCTGGAGCTGGTGGCCGGTGCGGGCGGCTGGGGCCTGGGCCTCTTCACCCGGCACTGACCCCTGGTGCCGCCATGGCCCGTGGGCTCCGCGGCTCAACCGCCGCCGCTGCGCGCCAAAGACTCGGCCCGGCCGCGGAACACCAGCGGCCGCGCCGGCACCTCACCCGCATTGGCCGCCGCCACCGCCGCCTGCACCACGCCGTGCGACGGGCTCTTGGCGCACACCGGGTCGGCCGCGGCCGCGTCCTGGGCCAGCATGTAGGCCTGGCAGCGGCAACCGCCCAGGTCCTCTTCCTTTTTCTCGCAGCTGGCGCAGGGCTCCTTCATCCAGCCGGTGCCGCGGTAGGCGTTGAAACCCTCGCTGTCGTACCAGATGGACTTGACGTCCTGCGAGCGCACGTTCGGAAAACTCAGGCCCGGCAGCATGCGGGCGGTGTGGCAGGGCAGCGCGGTGCCATCGGGGGTGATGGTGAGGAAGACGTTGCCCCAGCCGTTCATGCACTTCTTGGGCCGCGCCTCGTGGTAATCGGGGGCGACGAAGAAGAGCTTCATCTGGCCGTCGAGCTTGCGGCGCCATTCGTCGGTCACGGCCTCGGCACGCTTCAGCTGCTCGGTGCTGGGCATCAGGTGGCCGCGGTTCTCCAGGGCCCAGGAGTAGTACTGGCTGTTGGCCAGCTCCAGGTACTCGGCACCCAGCTCGTGGGCCATCGCGATGATGCGGTCGATGTGGTCGATGTTCAGGCGGTGCATGACCACATTCATCACCATCGGCCAGCCCTGGGCGCGCAGCATCTCGCCCACGCGCTGCTTGAGCGCTAAGGTCTTAGTTCTTGAGAGGAAGTCGTTGACCTCGCGGCTGGAGTCCTGGAAGGACAGCTGGATGTGGTCCAGGCCGGCGGCCTTGAGCGCCGCGCAGCGGGCCTCGGTCAGGCCCACGCCGCTGGTCAGCAGGTTGGTGTAGTAGCCCAGGCGGTGGGCCTCGGCCACCAGCAGCTCGAGGTCGTCGCGCAGCAGCGGCTCGCCGCCCGAGAAGCCGCACTGCACCGCGCCCAGGGCGCGGGCCTCGCGCAGGGTGCGCAGCCAGTCCTCGGTGGACAGCTCGTCCTCGTGGCGGGCGTAGTCCACCGGGTTGTAGCAGAAGACGCAGTGCAGCGGGCAGCGGTACGTCACCTCGGCCAGCAGCCACAAAGGCGGACCGACCACGGCGTTCTTCATGCCCGTCAACGCGTTCATGCGAGTGTCACCCAGCGGTTGCCCGCTGCGATCTCGAGGAACTTCTCGACCTCGGGGCGCAGCCCGCTGGCCGAGAAGGCTGCCTCCAGGCTGGCGACGATGTCGCCCAGCGCGGTGGCGCCGTCACAGCGGGCCAGGATCTCGCCGGCGCTGCGGTTGAGCTTGACCATGCCCTCGGGGTAGAGCAGCACGTGGCAACCCTGGGCCTCTTCCCACTGGAAGCGGAAGCCATGGGCGAGGCGGGGGGTGATGGCGTCGTCCATGTCAGGGGTTCACACCGTACCGGGTGGCCATGGCATCGTTCATCGCCCACAGCACATCGAGCTTGAACTTCAGGATGTCCAGCGCGCGCAGCTGCAGGGGCTGGGTGTTGAAGTAGCCCAGCGTCACCTCCAGGCCCTGCTCCACGTCGCGGCGGGCCTGGGTGACCCGGTTGCGGAAGTACTGCAGGCCTTCCGCCTCGATCCAGGGGTAGTGCTCGGGCCAGGTGGCCAGGCGCTGCTTGTGGATCTCGGGGGCGAAGAGCTCGGTCAGCGAGGAGCAGACCGACTCCTGCCAGGGCCGCTGGCGGGCGAAGTTGATGTAGGCGTCCACCGCGAACTGCACCGCCGGGATGATGTGGCGGCCGTCGGTGATCTCCTCGCGCGTCAGTCCGGTGGCCATGCCCAGGCGGATCCAGGCCTCGATGCCCCCCTCGTCCTTGACGCCGCCGATCTCGTAGCCATCGTGGTCCAGCATGCGCTGGATCCAGCCGCGGCGGACCTCGCGGTCGGGGCAGTTGGACATCACCGCCGCGTCCTTGACGGGGATCGCGATCTGGTAGGCGAAGCGGTTGGCCACCCAGCCGCGGATCTGCTCCGGCGTCGCCTTGCCGGTGTTGAGCATCACGTTGAACGGGTGGTGGATGTGGTACGCCTTGCCCTGCTCGCGCAGGCGGGCTTCGAACTCGGTGCGCGACCAGGCCGCGCCGGTGTCAGAGAGGATGGCGGTCACAGTTCGATCTCCAGGCCGTCAAAGCTGACCTCGACGCCGGCCGCGGTGCAGGCGGCGCGCTCGGGCGAGTGCTCGTCGAGGATGGGGTTGGTGTTGTTGATGTGGATGAGCAGCTTGCGGGTGGCCGCTGGCAGCTTGGCCAGCCACTCCAGCATGCCGCCGGCACCGCTTTGCGGCAGGTGGCCGATCTCGCGACCGAGCTTCCTGGACACGCCCAGGCGGACCATCTCGTCGTCGGTCCAGAAGGTGCCGTCGACCATCACCACGTCGGCGCCGGACATGGCTTCCCAGACGGTGGCGTCGATCTCGGCCAGGCCGGGCGCGTAGAACAGTTTGCGGCCGTTGGCGGTGTTCTCGAACAGGTAGCCCACGTTGTCGCCCACCACGTTGTGCTCGCGGTGCGGTGAGAAGGGCGCGGGCTTGCTCCACAGCGGCAGCGCCCGCACCCGCAGACCGGGCACGCCGGGGACCTCGAAGGGCGAGCCATCGGGCGTGACGGTGTGGCGGTCCACACCGCAGAAGTGGCCCAGCACGCCCAGGATGGGGTTGCCCTGGGTCAGGTCGTCGTGGACCGGGTCGGTGCACCACAGCGGCAGCGGGCTGCCGCGCTCGCGCAGCATGAACAGGCCGGTGGTGTGGTCGATCTGGCCGTCGGCCAGCAGCACGCCGCGGATGCCGGTGTCGCGCAAGGCCCGGCCCGGCTGCAGCACCGGCGTGGCCTGGATCTGCTGCAGGATGTCGGGGCTGGCGTTGACCAGCAGCCAGTCGGCGCCCTCGCCGACGATGACCGAGCTTTGCGTGCGGCGGCGCAGGCCGGGTTGGCCGGCGCGCACGCCGGCACATTGACGGCAGTTGCAGTTCCACTGCGGAAAGCCACCGCCGGCGGCGGCGCCCAGCACGATCAGTTTCATCGGGACAGCGGGTCTGGCAGGAACGAAACGGGGCCGTGCATGCACGGCCCCGCGGGATCGGCAGCCGCTTAGCGGGCCGCGATGTACATGGTGATTTCGAAGCCGAAGCGGAAATCGCAGGCGCTCGGGGTTTCCCAGGTCATGAGGTGTCTCCTTCCGTTGGAACAGTGCCAGAGGCAGCACCGATGACGAAGTGTGGACCCCACAGGCCCGCCCCAACAGCCGGCGTATCTGGAACTGGGGCTCATGAAAATCATGAATCCCCCCGCGCCGGGCCGCCCGGCGCCCACCGGCCTGCGGACAATGCCGGGATGTCCCGCCCCTGGTTCGGCGCCCTTTTGCGCCCCCGCCCCCGCCCCCTGGGCTTGCGCTGGCAGCTCAACGGCCTGCTGCTGATGCTGATGCTGCTGTTCACCGCCGCCCTGGCCGGCCTGCGCATACAAGCCACCCGCTCTGGCGTGCATGAGGAGATCGTGGCCGCCAACCGCGTGGCCGGCCAGTTGCTGGAGCGCGCCAGCTGGATCCTCAACCGAGGCGGCCCGGAGGCCATGATCAGCTTCCTGGAGCAGTTGGGTCGGGTGCGGGCCAACGACATCCGCTTCACCGATGCCCAGGGCCGGGAGCGCTACCGCTCGCCCGCCCCCACCTACAAGGCCGGACGGGAGGCGCCCGCCTGGTTCGTGGCCCTGGTCTCCCCGCCCCCCCAACGCCAGCTCATCCAGGTGGCCGACGGCCAGCTGCTGATCGAAGCCGACGCCTCGCGCGCCGTGCTCGACGGCTGGGACGAGCTGCTGACCCTGGCCGGCGTGGCCGCGGCCATGCTGGCGGTGACCGGCCTGGTGGCCGCCGCCGCCGTCTCCCGCGCGGTGCGGCCCTTCGGCCAGATCAGCCAGGCACTGGGCGCGCTGGAGCAGGGCCGCTTTGCCACCCAGCTGCCGCCCCTGCCCGGCCGCGAGGCGCAGCTCATCGGCGAGGCCGTCAACCGCCTGGGCCAGGCCATCGAGGGGGAAATTGCCGAGCGCATGCGCGCCTACCAAGCCGAGCGGGCGCTGGCCGAGAGCCGCGACTGGGCCCTGCGCGTGCAGGCCCGGCTGGAAGCCGAGCGCAAGGAGATCGCCCGCGAGCTGCACGACGAGCTGGGCCAGTCGGTCACCGCCATGCGCAGCCTGGCACGCTCGCTGCTGGCCCGCCTGCCTGACACCGACCCCACCGCCCGCGAGGCCGCCCGCCTCATCGACCAGGAAGCCGCCCGGCTTTACGACGCCATGCACGGGCTGATCCCCCGCCTGACCCCGCTCACCCTGGACCCGCTGGGCCTGCCCGACGCCCTGGCCGACCTGGTGGCCGGCCTGGGCGTGCGGCACCGCCAACTGCAGTGGCACACCGACCTGGCCGAGCTGCCCGGCCCGGTGGAGCCGCAGGTGGCGCTGGCCGCTTACCGGGTGGCGCAGGAGGCGATCAACAACGCCCTCAAGCACAGCGGCGCCAGCCGCATCGGCCTGGCGCTGATCCTGCACCCGGACCGCACCCTGGAACTGCGGGTGGACGACAACGGCTGCGGGCTGCCCGAGCCCGACCAGCGCCCGGCGCGCTTCGGGCTGACCGGCCTGCGCGAACGGGTAACGGGCCTGGGCGGCCGGTTCGAGGCCGCACGCCGGCCCGACCTGGGCAGCCGCGTCTGCGCCCAGTGGCCCGCCGACAGCTGGCCCCTGCGCCCCCCGCCCCCCGCAGCACCGCTGCCCGCCTCCCCCAGCCCCGACGCCACCGCCCCATGAGCCCTGACACCTCCCAGCCCTTGCGCCTTGTCCTGGTGGACGACCACGCCATCGTGCGCATGGGCTTTCGCATGCTGCTGGAATCGTCCAGCCCGGACCTGAAGGTGGTGGCCGAAGCCGCCGACGGCGAGGCGCTGCTGCGGCTGCTGCCCGAGACCGGCTGCGACGTGGTGGTGATGGACCTGTCCATGCCCGGCCTGGGCGGGCTGGAGACCCTGCGCCGCCTGCGGGCCCGCGACGAGGCCCCGCCGGTGCTGGTGCTCTCCGCCCACGAGGACACCGCCCACCCGCGTCGCGCCCTCAACGCCGGCGCCCTGGGCTACCTGAGCAAGCGCGCCGCCCCCGAGACCCTGCCCGAGGCGGTGCGGGCCGTGGCCGCCGGCCGCCGCTACCTGGACCCGCAGACCGCACAGGCCCTGGCCCTGTCGCAGATCGACGGCTCCGACAGCCCCTTCGACGCCCTGTCCGAACGCGAGTTCGAGGTCTTCACCCGCCTGGCCCGGGGCCGCAGCGTCCAGGAGATCGCCGCCCAGCTGCACCTCTCACCCAGCACGGTGGGCACCCACCTCTACAACATCAAGCAAAAGCTGGGCGCCGGCAACCAGGCCGAACTGACCCTGCTGGCCCTGCGCTGGGGCGTGATCGAGGCCTGAACCCGGGCGCCGGCAAGGCGCACGGCACCGGCAGCGCCTGCCCCAGGTGTAACCGCCACCTGGGCCTGCGTGGCGGCCCCTTGCCCACGGCCCGTCCCACCCGCGGTCCGGGTCTGCCCAACCGGCCCGAGTTATCCACTTGACAAGCGCCACGGGGCCCCTTTCAGCTCCCGGATCGGCGCCTGCGGCAGGTGTCCGGCCCCGTCATTGCCCCTTTTACAGGCAGCCAAAGGCCGAACCTTTCAAAACAGTCACTTGCGCAATCCTTCACCATAATTTCCACAGCATTGCCCACAGACGGCGTGGACAGCCCCAGCGGTCCCGAACCTGAGTTGGCCGCCTCGGTCAGTTTCAGCCCCCAGCTTGTCCACACACTGCACACAACCCGCCCCAAGCGCCCGCCGGGGGACCGCCGGCGCGGCCTGGGACTTTCCCCAGGGGCTGCAGCGCAGTCACATGTTTCAAGCTGACGTTCAGGCGGTCGCGCCTAGGCTGTGCGACCTACCCAAAAATGACACCGCCGCAGCTGCGGCGGACTCGCCCTGGAGACCGTCATGACGCCCCACGCCGCCCGCCCCATCCCCCCTGCCGCCGGCACCTGCCCGCGCCGTCGCCGCGGCCTGCTGGCCGCCGCCTTGCTGGCCGGTGCCGGCCTCAGCGCCGCCTGGGCGGCCGACCCGGCCCCGGCCCCGCTGCCGGTGCTGAGCCCGGGCGCCAAGCCGGTGCGGGTGGGCTTCATCTGTCCGCTCAGCGGCGGCTCGGGCGACTTTGGCAACAGCGCCCGGCTGGGCGCGGAGTTGGCGCTCAAGGAAATCAACGAGGTGGGCGGCTTCCTCGGTCGCCCCATCGAGCTGGTGGTGCGTGACGACAAGGCCACGCCGGACCTGGGCCGCGCCGCCGCCGAGGAACTGGTGCGCAAGGAGCCGGTGGCCTTCACCCTGGGCTACTGCAACACCGGCGTGGCCATGAAGTCGCTGGACGTGTTCCAGGAACAGCAGCATGTGCTGGTGGTGCCGGTGGCCACCGGCACCGCCATCACCGCCAAATACCCGGCCAAGGACAGCTACATCTTCCGCACCTCACCGCGCGACCAGATCCAGGCCGCCTTTCTGGTGGAAGAGGTGGTGGTGCGCCGCGGCCTCAAGAAGATCGCCCTGTTCGCCGACACCACCGGCTACGGCGAGGGCGGACTGAACGACCTCAAGCGCTTCCTGGCCGAAAAGGGCGTGGAAGCCGTGCAGATCAGCCGCTTTGACCTGGGCGTGAGCAGCCTGGCCAACGAACTGCGCGAGGCCCAGGCCGCCGGGGCCGAGGCCGTGATCGCCTACAGCGTGGGGCCGGAGCTGGCGGTGCTCAACGCCTCACGTGCCGCTGCCAAGTACACCGGGCTGGTGCTAGGCCCCTGGCCCATGTCCTTCCGCACCGTCTGGGACAAGTCCGGCGGCGCGGCCGAGGGCGCCATGACGGTGCAGTCCATCGTGCCCGACCTGAACAACGAACGGCGCATGAGCTTCATCGCCCGCCTCAAGCGCCATGCCGGCGACACGCCCATCGCCTCGCTCATGGCCGCCGCCCAGACCTATGACGCGTTGCACCTGACCATGCGCGCCTACTTCCAGGCCCGCGGCGAGAGCGGCCCGGCCCTGAAGAAGGCGCTGGAGAACCTGCAGCGGGCCTACACCGGCGTGGTGACCACCCACGCCAAGCCCTTCTCCGACGAGGACCACGACGCCTTCTCCGGCAACATGATCTGGCTGGCGCAGTGGAAGAAGGGCCAGCTGGCCTATGTGTACCCCGACGACGCCCGCAAGGCCGCCGTCATCCAGCGCAAGCAGAAGTGAACGGCATCCGCGGGCGGCACCGCGCCCGCGCCGGCCTCAGCCCCGGCCCACGTAAGGCATGCCGGTGGCCATGACGGTGGTGAACAGCACATTGGCCGCCAGCGGCAGGCGGGCGATCTGCACCACCATGTCGGCAACGGCCTGCACGTCCATGCGGGCCTCCTCACGCAGCGTGCCGTCGGCCTGCAGCATGCCCTTGGCCATGGCGGTGGTCATGTCGGTGGCGGCGTTGCCGATGTCGATCTGACCGACCGCGATGTCAAAAGCCCGCCCGTCCAGCGCACCCGAGCGGGTCAAGCCCGTGATGGCGTGCTTGGTGCTGGTGTAGGCCACCGAGTTGGGCCGGGGCACGTGGGCCGAGATCGAGCCATTGTTGAGGATGCGCCCGCCGCGCGGCGCCTGGGCCTTCATCAGGGCAAAGGCCTCGCGCAGGCAATAGAAGGCACCGTGGAGGTTGACGTCGACCATGCGGCGCCAGGCCTCCACCGTCAGCTCGTCGGGCGCTGCCCCGGCGGTGAAGACCCCGGCGTTGTTGAACAGGAAGTCCAGCCGCCCGAAGCGCTCGCGCACCGTGGCGAACAGCGCGGCCACCTGCGCCGGATCGGCCACATCCGCCGCCACGGCCAACGCCCGCCCGGGGGCCGGGCTGGCCTCGATGGCGGCCTGCAGCCGCTCGGCGCTGCGGCCGTTGAACACCACCGTCCAGCCATCGGCCAGCAGGGCGTGGGCGCAGGCCAGGCCGATGCCGGCGCTGGCGCCCGTCACCAGGGCGATGCGGGCGGGGGAAGAGACGGGGGTCACGGTCATGTCAGGCAGGCGGTGGGGTAGAGGGATAGGACGCCATGGACCCGGCCGGTGCCGGGGCGCATCCGCGGCGGCAGTCTGCCACGCCCGCCGCCGCGGGACGACCGCACCGCCACCGCCGCGCCGGACCGGCCGCCTACACTGCCGACCCCATGCCCGAACCGACTGCCGCCACCGCCGCCCCCGCCGCTGCCCCCACCTTCGACAGCCTGGGCCTCCGCCCGGCCCTGGTGCAGGCCGCCCGGGCGCTGAACCTGAACCATCCCACCCCCGCCCAGCAGGCGGTCATCCCCGCGCTGCTGGCCGGCCAGGACGTGCTGCTGCAAGCCCCCACCGGCGCTGGCAAGACCGCCGCCTATGCCCTGCCCCTGTTGCAGCACTGGCTGCAGGGCCGCCCACGCACGCCGCGCCCGGTGCGCGCCCTGGTGGTGGTGCCCACCCGTGAGCTGGTGGGCCAGGTCGCCAGCCTGCTGCGCGAGCTCTCCCACGGCCTGCCGGGCCTGCTGAAGGTGGCCGTGGGCTTTGGCGGCGTCTCGATCAATCCACAGCTCATGGCGCTGCGCGGTGGCGCCGACATCGTGGTGGCCACCCCTGGACGCCTGCTGGACCTGGTGCGCCACAACGCCCTGCACCTGGACGAGGTGGACCTGCTGGTGCTGGACGAGGCCGACCGCCTGCTGGACGCCGACTTTGCCGAGGAGCTGCAGGCGGTGCTGGCCCTGCTGCCCCGCGGCCCGGCCACGCCGGGCAGCCGCGGCCGCCAGACGCTGCTGTGCTCGGCCACCTGGCCTGCCGACGTGCAGGCCCTGGCCCAGGCCCAGCTGCAGACCCCGCTGAACGTGCGGTTGAGCCCGGCGCAGTCGCGTCCGGACATCCGCCAGCGCGCCCTGACGGTGGACACCGCCCGCCGGACCGCCCTGCTGCGCCACCTGCTGGCCGAACAGGCCGCCCCGGCAGAGGGCGCCCCGGGCGATGGCCGTGCCCTGGTCTTCGTGGCCAGCCAGCACGGCGCCGAGCATGTGGCCACCAAGCTGCGTCAGCACGGCCTGAAGGCCGAGGCCCTGCACGGCGGGCTCAGCCAGGGCAGCCGCCACGACACCCTGGACGCCCTGCGCCAGGGCCGCCTGCAGGTGGTGGTGGCCACCGACTTGGCCGCCCGCGGCCTGCACATCGACGCCCTGCCCCTGGTGGTCAACTACGACCTGCCGCGCTCGGCCCAGGACCACCAGCACCGCATCGGCCGCACCGGGCGGGCGGGCGCCCGCGGCGAGGCGGTGAGCCTGGTGCCCCCGGAGTCTGAGGCGCACTTTCGCCTGATCGAAAAGCGTCAGGGCCTGCGCCTGCCCCGTGAGGTGGTGCCCGGCTTCGAGCCCACACCGGCCGCACGGGACGAGGATGGCGCCCCCCTGGCCCCGGCAGGCACCGGCCTGGATCCGAACGGCGGCGTCAAAGGCCGGCGCCCCAGCAAGAAAGACAAGCTCAGGCAGGCCGCGGCGGCGGCAGCGGCTTCGGCCCCCGTCACCGCCACGACCACCACCGGGCCAGGCGCTTCAGCGGCGAAGTCCGCTCGCCCGCGGTCGCGCCCGTAGCAGCCTCCTCGACCACCTCAAGGTCTTCTGCCGGGCGGGGCGCCGCCATGGGGGCCGGCGGGGCCCGCCCGGTCCACTCGGCCAGCGCCGCCACGGCGGAAGGTGAGGGGCTCCACAGATCCGGCTCCCGCGCCAGGCCGCCGGGCCGCGCCGGGCCCACGCCTGACAGATCCGCCCCCAAGCGGGCGCAGGCCCAATCCAGATCGGCGCGATAACGCCGCCGCTTCTCGTCCAGCACGGTGTCGGCCCAAACGACCTTATCCCCCGGCAACCGCTGCAGGGCGGCGTCGGCACGCCGCCAGCCGGCCTCTTTGCGCTGTCGGTTGAACTTGCGGTCCAGGTAGAGCAGACACAAGGCATCACGGCGCATGCCCTGGTTCACCCGACGGATCGTGGACGCCTCCAATTCGAGCCCCAGGCGCTGGCAGAAGTCACGCACCACGCAGCCCTCGGGCATGGCCGCCGGGTCAAAGGGCCAGAGCAAGACCTTCTCACGCCCGAACACCTGGTCGAGCTTCTCCAGATGGGCGCGGTAATGCGGATAGAGCAGGCGCGGGGCGAAATGGCCGGTGCCCCCCCTTGACCCGCTGTTGGAAGGCGCTGGCCATGAAGCCCGGCATGTCGCGGACATACCCCACCACCTCGATCGACTGGAACTGAGGCGCCAGCGCCGCCTGCAAGGCCTGCAGGCCGTGGATGGAAAGCCGCGACAGGGCTTCTGCGGAGAAGATCACGGTGTCGGCCGGCCCCACCTCAGCCAGGGCACGATCCAACCGCTTGCGGGCCAGGTCCCGGGCGGCCTCATCCCCTTGCTGGCGGGCCAAGGGCGTTTGGGAAGCCTGTTCCGCCCCGCCGAACAGGAGCTTGACCATGCCGCTTGCGTTGGCCTCTCCCAGGTCCAGGTAGTGCGCACCACGCAGGCTGGCGTTGCGGTAGAGCGTCTCCTGGATGGAGGAGCTGCCGGTCTTGTGCAGACCGACATGGAGGATGCAGCGACGGGTCATGAAGGCCGGATCGAGCAGGAAGTCGGCATTTTGCCACCCCCTAATTTGGCGGTACTTGCCGTCAAGCCCGCAGGCGCCACCGGTCAGACGGGGTGCGCCAGGGCCTCCAGCACCAGCGGATGCAGGCCCTGGCCGCCGGCCGCCAGGTGCGCCGCCAGCGCCTGGCGCATGCGCGGCGCCCAGAAGCGCTCGATGTGCTGGGCCACGCCGCTGCGGGCCTCTGCGCGGTCGGGCATGGCCTCAAAGAACTGCGCGATGCGGTTGGCCATCTGGACCAGGTTGTCGGTGTCCATGCGAGATCGTCCGGTGAAGGGTCCGGTGGGTGGTTCAGGAAGCGGCCGCGCCGGGCAGGCCAAAGCGTTCGGCCCCGGTGTAGGCCACAAAGTCATCGCCGCGCACAAAGCCGGCCAGCGCCAGCCCGGCGGTCCGGGCGGTGTCCACCGCCAGCGCGGTGGGCGCCGACACGGCGGCCAGCAGGCCCACGCCGGCGCGGGCGGTTTTCTGCACCATCTCAAAGCTGGCGCGGCTGGTGATGGCGATGAAACCCTGCGCCGCCTGCGCAGGCCCAAACCCGCCCGGCTGGCGCAGCAGGGCACCGATGAGCTTGTCCAGCGCGTTGTGGCGGCCCACGTCTTCACGCACACACAGCACCGCGCCGTCCAGCCCGCACCAAGCAGCGGCGTGACAGGCGCCGGTGCGCTGCTGCAGGTGCTGGTGGGCGCGCAGCTCGCGCTGCGCCCGGGCGGGGGCGGCGGGCGCCACCCGCACCGGCGCCACGGCGGGCAGGGGCAGGCCCACCTGGTCCAGGCTGTCGGTGCCGCACAGGCCGCAGCCGGTGCGCCCGGCCAGGGTGCGGCGGCGGGCCTTGAGCGCCTCGAAGGCGCGGCTGGCCACGTCCAGCTGCAGTTCCAGCCCGGCGGGCGTGTCCTGCACTTCGCAGCCATACAGCTGGGCGGGCTGCTCGATCAGGCCCTCGGTGAAAGCAAAACCCAGGGCAAAGTCTTCCAGATCGGCCGGGCTGGCCATCATCACCGCATGGCTCAGGCCGTTGAACACCAGAGCCACCGGGCGCTCCTCGGCCAGCCAGTCAGGCTGGGCCACGGCACGGCCCTGCCGCCAGGCCACCGGCGTGGCGGCGCGGGCGGTGGGCGGTGCGGTGTCCCCTGCAGCCGCCACCACGGGGCCTTCCGGCACGGGCCGCATCAGGCCCCCGCCGGGGCCAGGCCCCGCGCCTGGGCCAGCAGGTCCAGCTGGCGGCGGTGGGTGTCGGCAAAGGCCTGCTGCCAGGCCGAGGGCGCCATCACCTTGGCCACCTGCACCGCCGTCACCTTGTACTCGGGGCAGTTGGTGGCCCAGTCGGAGGAGTCGGTGGTGATGACGTTGGCGCCACTCTCGGGGAAGTGGAAGGTGGTCCAGACCACGCCGGGCTGCATGCGCTCGCTCACCACCACACGCAGCACGGTCTGGCCGGCGCGGCTGCTGATGCCGGCCCAGTCGCCATCCAGCAGGCCACGCTCCTGGGCGTCGTGCGGGTGGATCTCCAGCACGTCCTCGGCATGCCACTGGCTGTTGGCGGTGCGGCGGGTCTGGGCGCCCACGTTGTACTGGCTGAGGATGCGGCCGGTGGTCAGCAGCAGCGGGAAGCGCGCGTTCACCCGCTCGTCGCTGGGCACGTACTGGGTGTTGAAGAAGCGACCCTTGCCGCGCACAAAGCCGCCCACATGCATCATGGCGGTGCCGGCCTCGTCGGTGCTGTCGTTGCAGGGCCACTGCACGCTGCCCAGGCGCTCGATCTTGGCGTAGCTCACCCCGGCAAAGCTGGGCGTGAGCGCCGCGATCTCTTGCATGATCTGCTCGGGGTGGGCGTAGTGCATGGGGTAGCCCAGGGCCTGGCTGAGCTTCATCGTCACCTCCCAGTCGCCCAGGCCGGCCAGCGGCGGCATCACCTGGCGCACGCGGCTGATGCGGCGCTCGGCGTTGGTGAAGGTGCCGTCCTTCTCCAGGAAACTGCTGCCGGGCAGCAGCACATGGGCAAACTTGGCGGTCTCGTTGAGGAAGAGGTCTTGCACCACGATGCAGTCCATGGCCGAGAGGGCCGCGGCCACATGCTGGGTGTTGGGGTCACTCTGGGCGATGTCCTCGCCCACGCAGTACAGGCCCTTGAACTGGCCGGCCAGCGCGGCCTCGAACATGTTGGGGATGCGCAGGCCGGGCTCAGCGCTCAGGCTCACGCCCCAGGCGGCCTCGAAGCTGCCGCGCACCGCGGCGTCGGAGATGTGGCGGTAGCCCGGCAGCTCATGCGGGAAGCTGCCCATGTCGCAGCTGCCCTGCACATTGTTCTGGCCGCGCAGCGGGTTCACGCCCACGCCCTCGCGGCCCACCATGCCGCAGGCCATGGCCAGGTTGCAGATGCCGATGACCATGGTGCTGCCCTGCGCATGCTCGGTCACGCCCAGGCCGTAGTAGATGGCCGAGTTGGGGCCGCTGGCGTACAGGCGCGCGGCGGCGCGCAACTCGGCGGCCGGCACGCCGGTGACGGCCTCGAAGGCCTCGGGCGAGTTCTCGGGCCGGGCGACAAATTCGCGCCAGGCCTGGAAGCTGGGGGTGTCGCAGCGCTCGGCCACATAGGCTTCGTTCACCAGCCCTTCCGTGACCACCACATGGGCCATGGCGGTGATGACGGCCACGTTGGTGCCCGGCAGCAGGGCCAGGTGGTGGTCGGCACGCACATGCGGTGAGTCCACCAGCTCGGTGCGGCGCGGGTCAATCACCACCAGGCGGGCGCCTTGCCGGATGCGCCGCTTCATGCGGCTGGCGAACACGGGGTGCGCGTCGCTGGGGTTGGCGCCAATCACCACGATCACGTCGGCCTGCGCCACGCTGGCAAAGGTCTGCGTGCCGGCCGAGGTGCCGAAGGTCTGGCCCATGCCGTAACCGGTGGGCGAGTGGCAGACGCGGGCGCAGGTGTCCACGTTGTTGGTGCCAAACGCGGCGCGGATCAGCTTCTGCACCAGGTACACCTCTTCGTTGGTGCAGCGGCTGGAGGTGATGCCACCCACGGCGTCGCGGCCGTGTTGCGCCTGGATGGCCTGGAAGCGCTGGGCGGCAAAGCCGATGGCCTCGTCCCAGCTCACCGCGCGCCACGGGTCGGTGATCTTCTCGCGCACCATGGGCTGGGTGATGCGGTCAGCGTGGGTAGCGTAGCCCCAGGCGAAGCGGCCCTTGATGCAGCTGTGGCCCTCGTTGGCCTTGCCGTCCTTCCAGGGCACCATGCGGACGACCGTGTTCCCCTTCATTTCCGCCTTGAAGCCGCAGCCCACACCGCAGTAGGCGCAGGTGGTGACCACGGCGTGCTCGGGTTGGCCCAGCTCGATGACCGACTTCTCCTGCAACGTGGCGGTGGGGCAGGCCTGCACGCAGGCACCGCAGCTCACGCAGTCGCTGTCCATGAAGCTGTCGCCCTGGCCGGCGGTGACGCGGCTCTCGAAACCCCGGCCCGAGATGGTGAGCGCAAACGTGCCCTGCACCTCTTCGCAGGCCCGTACGCAGCGGTTGCAGACGATGCACTTGGACGGGTCGTAGCTGAAGTAGGGGTTGGAGGTGTCCGCCTGCGCATCGCAGTGGTGGGCACCGGCCACGCCGGCCACGGTCTGGCCGCCCACGCCATACCTCACGTTGCGCAGGCCCACCACGCCGGCCTGGGTCTGCAGCTCGCAGTTGCCGTTGGCGCTGCAGGTCAGGCAGTCCAGCGGGTGGTCAGAGATGTAGAGCTCCATCACGCCCTGGCGCAGCTTCTGCAGGCGCGGGGTCTGGGTGTGCACCACCATGCCGGCCTCCACCGGGGTGGTGCAGCTGGCGGGGGTGCCGCGGCGGCCGTCGATCTCCACCAGGCACAGGCGGCAGGAGCCAAAGGGCTCCAGGCTGTCGGTGGCGCAGAGCTTGGGCACCTGCACACCGGCCTCGGCGGCGGCGCGCATCACCGAGCTGCCGGCCGGCACCTGCACGGCCCGACCGTCGATGGTGAGGGACACCGCCGCGCCGTCACGCGCCGGGGTGCCGAAATCCAGGTCACGCAGCGGCACGGTGGCCTGCAGGCCGGCCAGCGCGGCACTGCCGCAACCACAGGTGCCGCTGCCGCAGCCGGCGCGGGGCGCAGCGGGGGTGGGCGTGGGCGTGGCTGACTTCAGCGCGGAGTGGGAGGCGCAGCTCATGGGGAAATCTCCGGTGGAGGCGTCGATTCGGGGGGGGGCCCGCGCTCAAGCGGAGGCGGAGGCGGAGGTGGACGCCGAGGCGGTCGAGGTCGCCGCCGTCGCTGCGGCCGGCGCCGCCAGCCCAAAGTCTTGCGGATAGTGGTTCAGCGCCGAGAGCACCGGGTAGGGTGTCATGCCGCCCATGGCGCACAGGCTGGCCGAGAGCATGGTGTCGCACAGCTCGCGCAGCAGCACCACCTGCTGGGCCTTGACCTCGCCTTGGTTGGCGGTGATGCGGTCCACCACCTCCACACCCCGGGTGGAGCCGATGCGGCAGGGTGTGCACTTGCCGCAGCTCTCCAGCGCGCAGAACTCAAAAGCGTAGCGGGCCAGCGCGGCCAGGTCGGCCGTGTCGTCATGCACCACGATGCCGCCGTGGCCCAGCACCGCGCCCATGGCGGCGTAGGCCTCGTAGTCCAGCGGCACATCCCACTGCGACTCGGGCACATAGGCGCCCAGCGGGCCGCCCACCTGCACCGCCTTGACCGGCCGGCCGCTGCGGGTGCCACCGCCAAAACCGTAGATCAGCTCGCGCAGCGTCAGGCCAAAGGCCTTTTCCACCAGGCCACCCTGGCGGATGTTGCCGGCCAGCTGGAAGGGCAGCGTGCCGTGGGAGCGGCCCACGCCGTAGTCGCGGTAGAACTGCGCGCCACGCGCCAAGATCGTGGGCACCGCCGCCAGCGTGAGCACGTTGTGGATGACCGTGGGCTGGCCGAACAGGCCCTGCAGCGCGGGCAGCGGCGGCTTGGCGCGCACGATGCCGCGCTTGCCCTCGAGGCTCTCCAGCATGGCGGTTTCTTCACCGCACACATAGGCGCCCGCCGCCTTGCGCACCTGCAGGTGGAAGGCCCGGCCGCTGCCCAGCACGCTGTCGCCCAGGAAGCCGGCGGCCGTGGCGCGGGCAATGGCCTGCTGCATCACGTCCACCGCCTCGGGGTACTCGCTGCGGATGTACACATAGCCCTGCGTGGCGCCCACGGTGAGGCCGGCGATGGCCATGCCCTCGATCAGGCCGTAGGGGTCGCCCTCCATGACCATGCGGTCGGCAAAGGTGCCGCTGTCACCCTCGTCGGCGTTGCAGACGATGTACTTCTGCGCGGCCTGGGCATGGGCCACCGTCTTCCACTTGATGCCCGCCGGAAAGGCCGCACCGCCGCGGCCGCGCAGGCCGGAGTGGGTGACCTCGTGCAGCAGCGCGGCGGTGTCCAGCGTCAGCGCGCGGCGCAGGCCCACCCAGCCCTCATGGGCGGCGTAGTCGTCCAAGCTGAGCGGGTCGGTCACGCCCACGCGGCGGAAGGTCAGGCGCTCCTGCAGCGCCAGGTAAGGCATCTGCTCGGTCACGCCGTGGCGCAGCGGGTGGGCCACCACGCTGCCGTCCGGGGCAAAGCCGCCGGCGAGCAGTTGGGCAGCCAACAGCTCAGACACGTCCTCGGGCGCCACCGGCCCGTAGGCCACGCGGCCGTGGGGCGTGGCCACCTCAACCAGCGGCTCCAGCCAGAGCATCCCGCGCGAGCCGTTGCGCACCAGGTGCAGCGGCTGGCCGCGGGCTGCGCAGGCGGCTTGCAGGGCGGCGGCCACCTCGTCGGCGCCGGCAGCCAGGGCGGCCGAGTCACGCGGCACGTAGACCGTGACGCTGGCGGCCGCTGTAGCGGAAAGAGTTGCGGCGTTCATGGCTCAGGCCTCATAGGGCGAAGTCGGGGCCACGGCAGGGGCCGCAGCAGGGGCTGATGCCGGGGCCGGGCCCCAGCCGGCGGCCAGGGCCTGCAGGCGCTGAGCAGTCAGGCGGGCCACGGGGCGGTCATCCACCCGGGCGGCGGGCGACTGGGCGCACAGGCCCAGGCAGTACACCGGCTCCAGGGTCACTGCACCGTCGGCGCGGGTGCTGTGCAGCGGGGTGCCCAGGATGCGCTCGGCGGCCTCGGTCAGGGCACCGCTGCCGCAGGCGCGGCAGGCCTCGGCCTGGCAGATCTGCACCACATGCCGGCCGGCCGGCTGCTGGCGGAAGTGGTGGTAGTAGGTGATGACGCCGTGCACCTCGGCGCGTGAGCGCTGAAAAGCCTGGGCAATGGCCGGCACCCAATCCGGGGCCACATGGCCCTGGCTGTCCTGCACCGCATGCAACAGGGGCAACAGGCCGCCGGGGATGTGGCGGTGCTGCTCGATCAGCGCCTGCACGGCTGGCGGGCAGGCCGGTGCGGCAGGCCGCAGGGACGGCGAAGGCGGCACGGCGGAGGCGCTGCGGCGGGGCGATGACATGGGGACTCCTGGACTCCAGAACGGGCGCACTGTAGGCAGCCCGGCCCGGTCCATCAATATGCGGCGCCGGGGCGCTGCCATGTGCTGCGCACCGCATAAGGGACGACCCGGAGCCCGACCACCGCCGCGCAGGCATGAGCGAAGATGCCGCCATGCAGAAGATCACCATCCGCCCGGTCTGGACCATCCAGGCGCCCGAGGGCGGCACCCTGCCGCCGCGGGTGCTGGAACTGCTGGTGCAGGTCCAGGCCCAAGGCAGCCTGCTGGCGGCCTGCCAAGCCCTGGGCATGAGCTACCGCCACGGTTGGGACCTGGTGCGCCAGGGCGAGGCGCAGTTCGGCACCACCCTGCTCCACATGGAGCGGGGCAAGGGCTCCACGCTCACGCCACTGGGCGAGAAGCTGGTGTGGGCCGACCACCGCATCACCGCCCGGCTCAAGCCGGTGCTGGACTCCCTGGCCAGCGAGCTGGCGGTGGAGATCGGCCGCACCGTGCAGGCCCAGCCCACGGTGCTGCGCATCCAGGCCAGCCACGGCTTTGCGGTGGAGGCCCTGGTGGAGCGCCTGCAGCAGAACGGCCAGGCGGTGGAGCTGCGCTACGTCACCAGCACCGCCGCCGCCGCCGCGCTGCACGACGGCGCCTGCGACGCCGCCGGCTTCCACCTGCCCGAAGGGGCGCTGCGCGAGCAGGCGCGCGGGTGGTACGGCCGCTGGCTGGCCGACGAGGACCTGCGGCTGATCGACGTGGCCACCCGCCGCCAGGGCCTGATGGTGGCGCCGGGCAACCCGCGCAAGGTCTATGAGCTGGCCGACCTGCTGCGGCCGGAGGTGCGTTTCATCAACCGCCAAGCCGGCTCGGGCACCCGGCTGCTGCTGGAGGGCCTGCTGGCCCAGGCCGGGCTGGACGCCGGCGCCATCCCCGGCTTTGAGCAGGGGGAGTTCACCCATGCGGCGGTGGCCGCCTTTGTGGCCAGCGGCATGGCCGATGTGGGCTTTGGCCTGGAGACCCCGGCCCGCCACTTCAAGCTGGACTTCCTGCCCCTGGCCAGCGAGCGCTACTTCCTGCTGTGCCGGGCCTCGTCCCTGGCCACGCCGGCGCTGCAGGCGCTGCTGGGCGTGCTGCACGACCCGGACTTCCAGGCCCGGGTGGACGCGCTGCCGGGCTATGCCGCCCGGCACTGCGGGCGGGTGGAGCCGCTGCCCCCCCCACCCGGTTGAGCCCCCGCAGGGGCCGGACTCACTGCGAAGCGGCCGAGGCGGCTACCGGGGCGGCAGACGCGGCCCCCGCCGTGGCCGAGGCCGCCGCCTCGGCAGGGGCATGGCTCTCGGTGCCGTGCTTCTCTCCACTCATGTCCAGCGAATCACCGCCCTTGCTGATGACGTACAGGGCCAGGGCGGCAAAGACGATGAAGCCGACGACGATCTTCCACATGGGAACTTGCTCCGGGTAAGAAAAGGGGGGAAGTGGGACAGACGGGGCACAGGCCCCTCATCAAAAGGCCAGGCGGCCACCGGGGCCGCCTGGGGTTGCGCGGGCCCGGCCGGGGCCGGCGCCGTGTGCGCACAAGAGAGGAGGCGGCCCGTGGGTTGGCGCCGCCCACCGGTCAGGCTCAGTCCTGGGCGTAGATGTCCACGTCCTTGGTCTCACGCACGAAGATCATGCCGATCACGAAGGTGACGGAGGCGATGATGATCGGGTACCAGAGGCCGTGGTAGATGTTGCCGTTCTGGGCCACCATCGCGAAGGCGATGGTGGGCATCAGGCCACCGAACCAGCCGTTACCGATGTGGTACGGCAGGGACATGGAGGTGTAGCGGATGCGGGTCGGGAACATCTCCACCAGCATGGCGGCGATCGGGCCGTACACCATGGTGACGTAGATCACCAGGATGGTCAGGATCATGACGATCTTGACCTTGTCCAGCTTGGCCGGATCGGCCTTGGCCGGATAGCCGGCTTCCTTCAGGGCGGCGGCCACGTCCTTCTTGAACTGGGCGATGGCCTTGCCGGAGGCTTCGTCGAACTTGTGGCCACCGGCGGTCAGCACGCCAGCGGGCACGGCCAGTTCCTTCTCGCCCACCTTGATGACGGTGGGGGTGCCGGCGGGCACGGCCTCGTTGCTGTAGCTGGCCGAGTTCTGGGCCAGGGCGCGCTTGGCGATGTCGCAGGGGTTGGTGAAGTCCACCTCGCGGGCAATCGGGCTGCCCTGGAAGGAGCAGGTCGCCTGGTCGGCCTTGACCACGATCTGGGCGGTGGCTTGCGCCTTGGCCAGATCCGGGTTGGCGGCCTCGGTCAGCATCTTGAACAGCGGGAAGTAGGTCAGCACCGCCAGCGCCAGGCCGGCCATGATGATGGGCTTGCGACCGATCTTGTCAGACAGCGAGCCGAACACCACGAAGAACGGGGTGCCGATGATCAGCGACATGGCCACCAGGATGTTGGCGGTCGCGCCGTCCACCTTCAGCACGCTGGTCAGGAAGAACAGCGCGTAGAACTGGCCCGAGTACCACACCACGGCCTGACCGGCCACCAGACCCAGCAGGGCCAGGATCACGATCTTGAGGTTCTTCCACTGGCCGAAGGACTCCGAAAGCGGGGCCTTGGAGGTCTTGCCCTCCTCCTTCATCTTCTTTAAGTCGGGCTATTCGTTCATCGACAGGCGGATCCACACGCTGATGCCCAGCAGCAGGATCGAGACGATGAACGGCACGCGCCAGCCCCAGGCGGCGAAGGCTTCCTCACCGATGGCGGTCCGGGTGCCCAGGATGACCATCAGCGACAGGAACAGGCCCAGGGTCGCGGTGGTCTGGATCCAGGCGGTGTAGGCGCCACGGCGGCCGTGCGGCGCGTGTTCGGCCACGTAGGTGGCGGCGCCACCGTACTCACCGCCCAGCGCCAGGCCTTGCAGCATGCGCAGGGCGATCAAGATCACCGGGGCGGCCACGCCGATGGAGGCGTAGGTGGGCAGGATGCCGACGATGAAGGTCGACAGGCCCATGATCAAGATGGTGACCAGGAAGGTGTACTTGCGGCCGATCATGTCGCCCAGGCGGCCGAACACCAGCGCACCGAAGGGCCGCACGATGAAGCCTGCGGCAAAGGCCAGCAGCGCGAAGATGAAGGCGGCGGACGGATCCAGGCCGGAGAAGAACTGCTTGGCGATGATCGCCGCCAGCGAGCCGTAGAGATAGAAGTCGTACCACTCGAACACCGTGCCCAGCGAAGAGGCGAAGATGACCTTCTTCTCTTCCTTGGTCATGGGTGCGTTTGCTGCCGCAGTTGCCATGTGTTTGTCTCCTTGTGTCCACCTGCACCGCCCCACCGGCGACGCATGAGCGGGACTATCAAAGCCGCGTCTGACCGACTTCTGACGCCTAGCTGAACGAAGACTGACAAATTCAGGCGCAACCCGGAGGTCACATTCCGCATGATGAGATGCGGAGGGGGGATTGGGGAAAGTCCTGCCCCTCCCCGGCAAGGACTCAGCGCGGCGCGTCGGCGCGCGGCGGCAGGCCGGCTTGTCGCCGCCGCAGGCCCACCTGCACCCACACGGCGCGCTGGGCCGCCTCGTCCAGGCGGCTCCAGCCGGCGATCTCGTCGAGGCTGCGGTGGCAGCCGGCGCACAGGCCGGCCAGGGCGCCGGTGGCGGGATCGTCGGCCGCGGCCATGCGGCAGACGCCGGTGCAGGGCGAGGCCACCCCGGCGCGGCCCGTGGTGCGCGACCTCATTCGGGCTTGACCACGTCGGCCACCGGGGCGCCGGTCAGGCGCTCCAGGTCGGCGGGATGCAGGCGGAAGACCCCGTTGGGATGGCCGGCTGCGGCCCAGACTTCCTCGAACCGGAACAGCTCGCGGTCGATCAGCGTGACCGGGGGCTGGGCGTGGCCCACCGGGGAGACGCCCCCGATGGAGAAGCCGGTGCGGGCCTTGACGAAATCGGCGTCGGCCCGCCCGATGGGGCCCACCTGGGCGGCCACCTTCTTCTCGTCGACCCGGCGGTCACCGGAGGCGACTACCAGCACCGCCACGTCATCGGCCTTGCGGCGGAAGATGACACTCTTGGCGATCTGGCCGGTCTGCAGGCCCAGGGCCTCGGCGGCCTCCTGGCAGGTGCGGGCCGGCACCTCCAACCATCGCGGCGCATGGGGATGACCCAGCGCGGACAACACCCGGCAGACCTGGGCAAAGCCCTCGTGCAGGACTTCCTGGGCGGGGGCGGGGGACTCGGACGGCACGGCGGACTCTCCTGTCATGACACCGGCCGCATTGTGCCGGCCCGCCGCCGGGCGCCTGCAGCGCAGGGGCTCCGCCCGGGCCTCAATAGCTGTAGCCGCTGCGCTCGGCCGGGGCCTGGCCGACCTTGGCGCCGGGCTTGACCACATGCCACACCCCGCCCTTGCCGTCACCGTTGACGTCACCCGGCTGCGCATCGGCGGCGAAGTAGTACAGCGGCTGGCCCTTCCAGCCCCATTGCTGGCCGCCGCCCTCCCGGGCGTGCAGGGTCAGCGGGCCGCTGGCCTTGGCGCCGTCCTTGGCCAGGAAGGGCGGCCAGGCGGCGGCACAGCCGGTGTAGCAGGCGCTGGCGCCGTTGGCGTCCTTGTCGAAGGTGTAGAGGGTGCGGCCGGCGGCATCGCGCAGCAGGCCGCCCTGCTCCTGGGTCTGGGCCAGGGCGGGCGCGCTCAGGCCGGACAGGCCGGCGGCCAGCAGCAGGCTCAGGGCGACGGTGCGGATCGGGGTGCGGATCATGGGAGGCTCCTCGTGGGCAGACAGGTAAGAAATGGAAGGTCCGGTCAGGTGGCGGGCGGCGCCCGCCGTCCTGACCTGTCTGCACTTACGCGTTGCCCGCGCCGCAGGACGCAGTGCGCGCACCCCGAATTGCAAGCAGATGCAACCCTGCCCTGCCCTGCCCTGCCCTGCCCTGCCCCCGGCCGTCCCCCTTCACCAGAGCTTGGCGCAATGCCCCTGCCAGACGCGGGCAGCCTCCACCGGCGGGGCGTCGGCCGCCGCCACCCCGGGTGGCGAGACCACCACCGCCAGGCGGGTGACCTGGGCAAAGCGCGCCTCGGCCGGCCCGTCCAGCGTGAGCTGCACCCGCAGCGCCGGCGCCCCCACCGGCTGGACCTGCAGCGGCCCGGTGGGCAACTCGCCCACCACGAAAGGCGCGCCCCCGCCCTCCGGCAGGGCCCACAGGCGGGCCACCTGCCCGGCGGGCAGGGGCTGCAGCAGCTTGAGGCTGACCTGCCGCCCCTGGCGCCGGGAGCTGACCAGCAGGGCGGCGCGGCCTTGCGCATCAGAGAGCACGCCGATGTAGCTGGCGGGCACACCGTCGTGCAGGCGCTCCAGCCCGCCCCAGGCCGGCTGCAGGCGCAACGCACCCGCGCCCAGGACGACCCCCAGGGCCAGGCCGAGGGCGGCCGCCAGCCCGACCACCGCCCCGCTGCGGCCCCGCCCGCCAGCGGCGGCGACCCCCACGCCTGCGCCCCAGGGTCGGCCCCCACCGCGGCCGCCGCCTGCGCGGGCGCGCCGGCCCCCGGGCCGGCCCGCCGGGGT
>NZ_JAAGOH010000028.1 GCF_010499455.1 Ideonella livida
CCAGCTCGGCCCGCCGGCTCGCCAGCAGCGCGCGCAGCGCCGCCCGGGCGCCGGGCAGGGCCTCGGCCGGCAGCGCCAGGCCCTGCAGGCCGGCGTGCAGCTCGGCCTGGAAGCGGGCCACCTGGCCCAGGTCCTCGACCTCGGTGTCCAGCCCACGCCAGGTGCCGGGACACCGGGCCTGCAGGCCGTCCAGGGCGTGCAGCCGGGCCTCCAGCTGGGCGCGGGCCTGCAGCAGGGCGTGGCGCTGCTGCAGTTCGGCACCGCAGCGGCCCCCGGCCACCTCGGCATGGGGGGTGGCCAGGGCGCCGCGCAGCACCAGGCCGTCACGCTCCTGCTCAAAGGCCAGGGCGGCGCGCAGGGCGCTCTCGTCGGTTGCCAGGCCCTGCCACAGGCCCAGGCTGGGTGCGGTGAGGGAGGCGCCGTCGGCCAGCACCCGGTCCAGCTCGTGCAGGGCCTTCAGGCGCCGGGCCTCGCGCTGCCAGCGCTCGCCGCAAGCCCCCTCGGCGGCCAGCCCCAGGCCGTCCAGGCGGTAGGGCTGGCCCTGGCGCGCGGCCAGCAAGGCGGCATGGGTGCGCAGGGCGGACTGGAGCACTTCCACCCGGGTCCGGGCGCCAGCCCACAGGCCATCGGCCTGGGCGCCGGGGTCGAGCTGCAGCACCTCCTCGTGCAGCTGGCGCAGGCGCACCAGGGCGGCCAGGTCCTCGGCCACGCGGGGCTCGCCGGCACCGTCGATGGTGGCCTCCAGCGCCGCGCGCACCCGGCGCTGGCTCAGCCAGGACAGGGGCCACAGGCGGGTCTGGGCCTTGGCCCATTCGCGCTGCAGCTGGCCCACTGGCAGCTGGGCCAGGCCGGGGCCGTAGGACACCGACAGGCCGGCCCGCAGCCGGTGCATCTCCTCCAGGCGCTGCACACCCTGGGCCAGCTCGGCGGCCAGGGGGGCGGGCCAGGGGGTGCCCAGCTCGGCCTGCAGGGCCCGGCGCCGCGCCAGCTGGCCCAGGGCCTGCTCCAGCGATTGCCGCAGCGCGGCGGGCCAGGGGGCGGGCAGGCGGGTACTGAGGGCGCGGTGCTGGGTCAGCAGGTCCTGGCCCGCGCGCAGCTCGGCCAGGAGGTGGTCGGCGTCCTCGCGGGCGCAGAAGCTCCAGTCTTGCGCGGCCGCCTGGGGCAGCGCCTGGGCCAGTCGTCCCAGGGCCAGACGCGGCCCACGGCTCAACGCCGGCAGGTCCAGGCCCGCCAGCCGGCACAGCGTCTGCGCGGCGCGGCAGACGTCCAGGCTGGCCGTGCGCAGCACGGTGGCGGCCCGCTGCATCTCCTGCTGCCACTTGGCTGACCATTGGGTGGCCAGCACCGGGGCCAGCGGCCCATCCGGCAGCAGGCAGGCACCCACCGCCGTGGCGTTGACCTGCAGCCGGGCCACCCGCTCGCGCAGGTCGGCCAGGGCCGCGGTGTCATGGACCTGGGCCGAAGGCCAGGCCAGGCGCAGCGCGGGCACGCCCTCGCCGCCCACCACGGTGCCGATGGCCTGGTACACGCTCAGGCCGTTGGCGTGGCGCTGGTGCAGGCGCTGCACGTAGGTGGAGAGCTGACTGCGCACGCGCTGCAGCTGCTGGGCCTGGGCGGCCCAGCCGGCCTCGTCCACGCCGCCGCGGCAGTCCCAGGCGCGTTGCAGCTGGCCCAGCACCTCCAGCTTGCGGCTCTTGCTGGAGTGCAGCTCCAGGCAGAACTCGCCCAGGCCCACCTCGCGCAGGCGGCGGTACACCACGTCCAGCGCGGCGATCTTCTCGGCCACGAACAGCACCCGCTTGCCCTCGGCCAGGCACTGGGCGATGAGGTTGGCGATGGTCTGGCTCTTGCCGGTGCCCGGCGGGCCGATGAGCACGAAGTCCTTGCCCTTGGCCGCGGCCATCACCGCCGAGAGCTGCGAGGAGTCGGCCGGCAGCGGGCTGAAGACCTGCTGGGGCGGATAGTCCTCGTCCAGCCGGCGCGGCTCGGGAAAGGCCACCGGCGAGGCATAGGGCTCGCGCGGCGTGTCCAACAGGTGCGCCACCACCGGCGAGCGCCGCAGCGCCTCGGTACGGGCGACCAGGTCCTTCCACATCAGGTACTTGGCAAACGAGAACATCGAGAGCACGACCTCCTCGCTGACCTCCCAGCCCCGGATGTCCTTGATGGCGGTGCGCACCCGGTTCCAGATGCCGCCGATGTCCAGCCCGTTGTCGTCGCGTGGCAGGTCGCCTGCGGCCACGCCCAGCTCCAGCTGGAAGTCCTGGCGCAGCATCTCCACCAGGGTCGGGTTGAACAGTGGCTCGTCCTCGTGCAGACCCAGGGTGAAGCCCGAGCGGGCGCTTTTGCGCTGCAAGGTCACGGGCAGCAGCACCAGCGGCGCCTTCAGGCGGGTCTCGGGCTTGTCGGGCCGGGTCCAGGTCAGGAAGCCCAGGGCCACGTAGAGGGTGTTGGCGCCGCCTTCCTGAAGGGCGCTGCGTGCGCCGCGGAACAGCTCCACCAGCCGCGCCTCCACCTCCTCCTCGTCCAGGCGGATGACGAGTTCGCGGCGTCGCAGGGCCTCGGCCGCGTGCTGGCGGTGCAGGTCCTCCAGGGTGCGGGCCTCATGCAGCGTCTGGCTGCGGGGGTCGCGGCCCTCCATCAGGGCGGGACTGGCCACCAGCTTCAGGGCCTGGCCGCCGGCCAGCGCGTCCTCCAGCGCGGGGGCGGCGGCCTCCAGCAGCAGGGACTTCTTGCCGGGCTTGAAATGCAGCAGGGCGTTGCGCAGCGACAGGTCCAGCAGCTTGCGCTGCCAGCGCGCCAGCCGGTCCTTGGGGTCGAGCTCGGCGGGGGGCGGCTCGCCGCCGGGGCCGGGGGGCAGCTCGGGCGGTGGCTCCACGGCGCCGGTGCCCGTGGCGGTGTCGGTGGGCTCCGCGTCGTCTGGCGGCGGGGTCAGGGCCTGAGCCAGGGCCAGCGGGCGGATGCGCGACAGGCGCGCCCGCCGGATGTCCACCACCAGCTCAAAGTCAGCGTCCAGGGCCTCGTCCAGCTGCTTGTTCGCTTGGGCCAGTGCCTGGCTGAACGCCACCGGTTTGCCTTGGGCGGCCAGCGTGGTCTCGAAGACGATCAGCTCTTGCAGCTTCAGGCGCTTGCGCAGGGCGGTCACGTCGTCGACCACTGCGCTGGCAAAGGTCTCCTCGCGCAGCCACAGGCCCACAAAGGCATGCCCGCGGGTGAAGACCAGCAGCGGGTTGAGGTGGGCCTGCTCCAGGCCCGCGGCAAACAGCAGGCTCAGGTCCAGGCAGGTGCCCAGACCCGCCTCCAGCACCTGATGGGGGCTGCGCACCTTCTGGCCGGTCTGCTCAAAGCTGGCCGGTGGCAGCGCGTAGTGCAGGCCGCACTGCAGCACCGCCGTCCACAGGGCCGAGGCCAGTTCCCAGGCCCGGCGCGGGCCCTGGGCATAGCCGTCGATGGCGCCGACGCGCCCGGCCGACTGCAGCGCCACCGCGGCGGCCTTGAGCAGCCGGTCCACCGCCGGATCGTTGGGCTGCACAAAGGCGGCCACCATCTCGGGCATGCCCTGCAAGCCGCCCCACTGCTGGCGCGGCAGCAGCGCCACGGTACGGGTGCAGCGCGCCAGCACCTCGGCCGGCGCCTGTGCGCTGCGCAGCTCAAACACCACCGTGGCGGTCTCGGCCTCGGTCAGGCGCGAGAGGTGGGCGCCGTTGAGCGGCAGGTCCAGCGGCGCCACGTGGAAGGTCTGCCCCGGCCCCACCGCGTCCAGCGCCCACTGGCGGGGCTGGAAGACCGGTGGCTCAGCGCTCACCGAGAGCGTCAGCGCCTGCAGCGCATGGGCGCTGTGGTTGACCACCACCAGCTCATGCAGGGCCGGTACCGCGTTCTGGAAATCGGCCAGGTTCAGGCGGCTGACCAGGGCCGCCTGCAGGACCACCCCGGTCCCCTGGCGCTGTGCTTGCGCTTGTTGTTCTGATGGAGCGTCCGGTGCCGTGTCCGGGCGCTCTTCTTCCTGGATCCTCATCACTACTTCCCGTGCTGGGGCCGCGTCGCGCCAGGCCCAACGCCTGGCGCCGCACGTTAGGCGAAACCCCTGACCTCTCAGGATAGCGCCCAGACCGTAGGCCACGGGTTTCGGGGCTGTCCGTGATGACGGCCGCCGCCGGTGCGCGCGACACTGCCGGCCATGAAGATCGACTTTGACGGCCTGCAGGCCTTTGTGGCCATTGCCGACCTGGGCGGCTTTGGCAAGGCGGCTGAAACCCTGCACCTGACCCAGACCGCGCTCACCCGCCGGCTGCAGAAGCTGGAGGGCTGGCTGGGCCTGCAGCTGGTGGAGCGCAGCACCCGGCGGGTGGCGCTGACCGCCGTGGGCCGCGAATTCCTGCCCCAGGCCCGCGCCATGGTGCAAGACGTGAGCGGCGCCATGCACCGCCTCAAAGAGATGGCGCAACACGGCCACGGCCAGTTCACCCTGGCCTGCATCCCCAGCATGACCTCGCATGTGCTGCCCGGCCTGATCAGCCAGTACGCCCAGCGCCATCCCGGCAACCACATCCGCCTGCTGGACGGCGCCTCCACCGAGGTGCGCCAGGCCGTGCTGGGTGGGCAGGCCGAGCTGGGCGTGGCACTGGCCGGTGAGCGCCATGCCGAGTTGGCGGAAACCGCCCTGTTCGAGGACCCGCTGGTCTTCATCTGCCGGGAGAGTCACCCCCTGGCCGCGCAAGACAGCCTGCGCTGGGACGACATGCGCGGCCAGGACCTGGTGGGGGTCAACGGCTTCATGGCCACCCGCATCGAGATGGACTACCAACTGGCCAAACGCGGCATCACCCTGGCGGCGCGCTATGAGGTGCAGCACCACGCCACCGCGCTCAACCTGGTGGCCGCCGGTGTGGGCTGCGCCATCCTGCCGGCCTCCACCTTCCGTGAGGGCGACCGACCCGGTGTGCGCCGCCTGGCGCTGACCCAGCCCACGGTGCGCCGCCAGGTGCGTCTACTGCAGCGCCGCCATGGGGTGCTGTCTCCGGCCGCGCAGGCCTTTGTGCAGTTGCTGCGTGAGGTGGACTGGGCCGCCGCACCGGACACGGTGCCGCCCACCCCGGGCTGAGGCCCGACGCCGCGGGCGATTCATTGATGCTCATGAAGCATCAATAGCCGACTGGAATTCATTTCACGCATCAATGCGTGATGGGAAGAATCCGCCTCCGTCAACACCAGGCCGCGACGGAGCGGATTCACGATGCACACCGATGTGCTGGTCATTGGCGGCGGTAACGCCGCCCTGTGCGCTGCGCTCACCGCCGCTGAGGCGGGGGCGCGCGTGCTGCTGCTGGAGTCCGCGCCGCGGGCGCTGCGCGGCGGCAATTCCGCCCACACCCGCAACCTGCGCTGCATGCACGACGCGCCGCAGGACGTGCTGGTGGAGGCCTACCCCGAAGAAGAGTTCTGGCAGGACCTGCTCAAGGTGACGGGCGGACGCACCAACGAGCATTTGGCGCGGCTCACCATCCGCGCCTCGTCCACCTGCCGGGGCTGGATGCGCCGCCATGGCGTGCGCTTTCAGCCACCGCTCTCCGGTGCCCTGCATGTGGCGCGCACCAACGCCTTTTTCATGGGTGGCGGCAAGGCCCTGGTCAACGCCTACTACCGCAGCGCCGAGCGCCTGGGCGTGCAGGTGCGCTACGAGGCGCCGGTGCAGCGCCTGGAGATCGAGAACGGTCGTTTTGTGGCGGCCTGGGCCGGTGAGGAGCGCATCACCGCCCGGGCCTGCGTGCTGGCCGCCGGTGGTTTTGAGAGCAACCGCGAATGGCTGCGCGAGGCCTGGGGCCAGAACGCCCGGGGTGAGTGGCCGGCGGACCAGTTCCTGATCCGCGGCACGCGCTTCAACCAGGGCGTGCTGCTGCGCCACCTGCTGGAGTCCCACGGCGCCGAGCGCATTGGCGACCCCACCCAGGCCCACATGGTGGCCATTGACGCCCGCGCCCCGCTCTATGACGGCGGCATCTGCACCCGCATCGACTGCGTCTCGCTGGGCATCGTGGTCAACCGCGAGGCCAAGCGTTTCTACGACGAGGGCGAGGACTTCTGGCCCAAACGCTACGCCATCTGGGGCCGCCTGGTAGCCCAGCAGCCCGGCCAGACCGCCTGGAGCGTGATCGACGCCAAGGCGGCCGGCCGCTTCATGCCGCCGGTGTTCCCCGGCGTGGTGGCCGACAGCCTGCCCGCCCTGGCCCGCGCCCTGGGCCTGGATGAGGCCACCTTCCTGCAGACCGTGAACGACTACAACGCCGCCTGCCAGGGCGGCCGCTTTGACCACACCGTGCTCGACGACTGCCACACCCAGGGCCTGCAGCCGCCCAAGACCCACTGGGCCCGCCCGCTGGACACGCCGCCCTACACCGCCTACGCGCTGCGCCCCGGCGTCACCTTCACCTACCTGGGCCTGAAGACCGACGACACCGCCGCCGTGCGCTTTGCCGGTCAGCCCAGCGACAACCTGTTCGTGGCCGGCGAAATGATGGCCGGCAATGTGTTGGGCCAGGGCTACACCGCCGGCGTGGGCATGTCGATTGGCACGGCCTTTGGCCGCATCGCCGGGGCCGGCGCCGCCACCGCCGCCGGCCACGCCACCACCGTCCGCGATGAATCGGAGGCCACCGCATGAGCACGCCGGCCCTGATCGACCTGACCCGCCAGGCCCGCGCGCTGGCCAACGCCCCCTTCGCCCACGCCGGCGCGGCCGAGGCCGAGGTGGCCCGCGTGCTGCAGATCTGCAACGCCTGCCGCTACTGCGAAGGCTTTTGCGCCGTCTTCCCGGCCATGACCCGGCGGCTGGACTTTCCGGCCGCCGATGTGCATTACCTGGCCAACCTCTGCCACAACTGCGGCGCCTGCCTGCACGCCTGCCAGTACGCGCCGCCGCACGAATTTGCGGTGAACGTGCCGCAGGCCATGGCCCGGGTGCGCGGCCAGACCTACACCACCCACGCCTGGCCGCCGGCCCTGGGCATGCTCTACCAGCGCAACGGCTTGGTGGTGGCCCTGGCTTTGCTGGCCGCGCTGGCGGCCTTTCTGGCCGGCGGCGTGGTGGTGCAGGGCGGCTGGGCTGGCCTGTGGCAGGCGCCCGCCGGGGCCAACTTCTACAGCGTGTTCCCGCACCACCTGCTGGTGAGCCTGTTCTTGCCGGTGTTTGCCTGGGTGGTGCTGGCCCTGGGCCTGGGGCTGCGGCGCTTTTGGCGCGGCATCACCCCGGTGACGGGCGCCGTGCCCCCCGCCGGCCCGGCGCAGGCCGACGCCGCCCACGACGTGCTCACCCTCAAGCACCTGGACGGCGGCCACGGCGACGGCTGCCATGAGGCCGACGAGGCCTACACCCTCTGGCGCCGCCGCCTGCACCACCTCACCTTTTACGGTTTTGGCCTGTGCTTGGCCGCCACCGGCGTGGCCACGCTGATGCACTACGTGCTGGGCCAGCCCGCGCCCTATGACCTGCCCAGCCTGCCCAAGCTGCTGGGCGGGGTGGGTGGCCTGAGCCTGCTCGTGGGCTCGCTGGGCCTGGGCCTGCTGCGCTGGCGCCGCCACCCCCTGCACGGCGACGCCGCGCAAAAGCCCATGGACCTGGGTTTCATCGCCCTGCTGGCCTTGAGCGCGGGCAGCGGCCTGGCCTTGTGGGCCGCCCGTGGCCAGCCGGCCATGCCGGCCCTGCTGTGCGGGCACCTGGGCGCGGTGATGGCCCTGTTCCTGACGATGCCCTACGGCAAGTTCGCCCACGGCCTCTACCGCAGCGCCGCGCTGCTGCGCCACCACGTGGAGCGCCGCCTGCCCAACCCCATCGGGCTGGGCGCCGACTGACGGCCCTACGCCACCTGGCCCTACGCCACCTGCACGCCGCCGACCTGGCGCCTTTCCTCCCCCCACACCCCACCACAAGACTGGAGACACCATGACCGCCGACGCCCCCTTCCCGCTCACCACAACGCGCCGTGCTGCCCTGCGCGCGCTGTCTGCCACCGCCCTGGCCGCCACCGCCCTGGCCAGCCCGGCCCAGGAGTTCCCGCCCAAGAAGACCGTGACCCTCGTGGTGGGCTTTGCCGCCGGTGGCGCCGCTGACCTGGCCGCGCGGGTCATCGGCAAGAAGCTGGGCGACCAGACCGGCCTGACGGTGGTCATCGACAACCGCGCCGGTGCCGGCGGCAACCTGGCCCACCAGTACGTGGCCCAGGGCCCGGCCGATGGCAGCGTGCTGCTGTTTGGTTCGGTGGGCCCGCTGGCCATTGCGCCGCACCTCATGAAGGTGGGCTACGACCCGGTCAAGGACCTGGCCCCCATCACCATGGGCGTGAACTTCCCCAATGTGCTGGTGGTGCATGCCGGTGCCGGCATCAAGACCTTTGCCGAGTTCATCGCCACCGCCAAGAAGAACCCCGGCAAGCTGGACTACGCCTCCACCGGCCCCGGCTCGGCCTCGCACTTGGCGGGCGAGCTGATGGACGACATGGCCAAGATCGACACCGTGCACATCCCCTACAAGGGCGGCGCCCCAGCCCTGCAAGACCTGCTGGGCGGCCGCGTCACCAGCTACTACAGCACCTACTCCACGGCGCAGCAGCACATCGACACCGGCAAGCTCATCCCGCTGGCCGTCACCGGCCCCAAGCGCCTGCCGCAGCTGCCCCACATCCCCACCATCGCCGAGTCGGGCTACCCCGGCTACAACGCCACCAACTGGTACGCCTTTGTCGCCTCCTCCAAGGTGCCCAAGGCGGTGCTGGACCGCTGGAACACCGAACTGGTCAAGGTGCTCAAGTCGCCTGACGTGGTGGCCGAGCTGAACCACCACGGCATGCCGCCCGCCCCCAGCAGCCGCGAGGAGCTGGGCCAGGAGATCGCGCGTGAATCGGCCTACTGGGGCCGGGTGATCCGCGACCGCAAGATCGTCATGCAATGAGCCGCGCAGGAGAAACCAAGATGAACCCCGTCCTGAATGCCTCCGTGCGCTGGTCCCGTCGTGCCGCGCTGGGCACCGCCTTGGCAATGGGCAGCCTGCTGGCCAGCGGCCAGGCCCTGGCCGCTGAGCTGCGTGTCATCACCAGCGGCGCCTTCACCGAGGCCTACAAGCAGCTGATCCCGCTGTTCGAGGCGGCCAGCGGCCACACCGTGCTCAGCAGCTTTGGCGCCTCGGTGGGCAACGCGCCCGATTCCATCCCCAGCCGCTTTGCCCGGGGTGAGAAGTTTGACCTGGTCATCCTTTCTGAGACCGGTCTGGAGGCGCTGGAGAAGGCTGGCAAGCTGGTGCCCGGCTCGCGGCAAGACCTGGCGCGCTCGGCCATTGGCGTGGCGGTGCGCAAGGGCACGCCCAAGCCCGACATCTCCACCGTGGCCGCGCTCAAGCAGACGCTGTTGAACGCCAAGTCGGTGGCGTACTCGGCCAGTGCCAGCGGCACCTACCTGTCCACCGTGCTGTTCCCCAAGCTGGGCGTGGCCGAGCAGCTGGAGAAGACCGGCAAAAAGATCTTCAGCGAGCGCGTGGGCGCCGTGGTGGCCCGCGGGGATGCCGAGCTGGGCTTTCAGCAGGTCAGTGAGCTGATCTACTTCAAGGAGCTGGACTTTGTGGGCACCCTGCCCGAAGAGGTGCAGCAAAGCCTGTTCTTCTCCGCCGGCCTGGTGCAGGACAGTGAGCAGGCGGCGGTGGCCCAGCAGTTGGTGCGCTTTCTGCGCTCGGCGGCGGTGGCGCCGATGGTGCGCGCCACCGGCCTGGACCCGGTGGGCCAGCCGGCGGCAGCAGGTACAAACGCACGATGACCGTCCCGCCGCCACCCTCGGCCCCCGCCCCGCTGGATCCGCAGGCTGCACCGCAGCAGCCCGGTGGCCCGGGGGAGCTGTTCACCGCCTTCACCTGGACGGCGTTGCAGGGCTTTGGTGGTGTGCTGGCGGTGGTGCAGCGTGAGCTGGTGGAGCGCCGGGGCTGGTACTCCAACGCGGGTTTTGTGCAGGACTGGGCGGTGGCCCAGGTGCTGCCCGGGCCCAATGTGTGCAACCTGGCGCTGATGCTGGGCGACCGCACCCACGGCTGGCGGGGGGCGCTGGCGGCGCTGGCCGGCCTGCTGGTGGCGCCGCTGCTCATCCTGCTGACGCTGGCGGTGCTGGTGGGCGGTGCCGCCAGCCACCCGGCCTGGCAGGCGCCGCTGCAGGGCGCGCTGCGTGGCATGGGGGCGGTGGCTGCCGGCCTGATTGCCGGTACCTCGCTCAAACTCTTCATGGCCCTGCGCGGCCACCCGTTGCGCTGGGCTGGTGCGGGGGCGGTCGCTGCCTGCGCCTTTGCGGGCCTGGTGGTGGCCGGCTGGCCTTTGACCGCCCTGGTGCCCGGCCTGGGCACCGTGGCCTGCGCCCTCACCGCCTGGCGCCTGCACCGGGCCGATCTCGCCCATCACGCTGGACGTGCCGCCGCTGCGCCGGCCCACCCCCCGCAGGATCGCACCCCATGAGCCCCACCGACTGGCTGGACCTGATCTGGCGTCACCTCACGCTTTCCTTGCTGGCCGTGGGAGGCGCCATCACCTTGGCGCCGGCGCTGCACCAGTACCACGTCGGCGAGCACGCCTGGCTGAGCGAGGCCGAGTTTGCCCAGGCCCTGACCCTGGCCCAGGCCGCGCCAGGGCCCAACGCGCTGTTCATCGCCCTGCTGGGCTGGCAGGTGGGCCTGCACAGCGCCGCCGGCGGCCCGTGGTGGTGGCAGGGGCTGTGCGGCCTGGCCGCCGCGCTGGCCGTGCTGGCCGCCCTGCTGCTGCCCAGCAGCCTGCTGACCCTGACCCTCACCCGCTGGACCCAGCGCCACCGTCAACACCTGGGCGTGCGCGCCTTCCGTCAGGGCCTGGCGCCGGTGGTGGTGGGCGTGCTGGGGGCGGCCAGCATGCTGCTGCTGCAGGGCCAAAGCGGTGGCCGCTGGCCGGAGGCCCGCTGGGCCGTGGCCGGCGTGGTGATGCTGCTGGTGTGGCGCACCAAGCTCCACCTGCTGTGGATGCTGGCCGCCGGCGCCGCGCTGGGCAGCTTGGGTTATTTGTGAGCCTGCGGGCGGCTGACCGGCCCGGGTGAATCAGTCGACCACTGGCAAGGCTCGGGCCAGCGGCACCTCGTGCAGTGTGAAGCTGGTGTACACCTCGGCCACGCCGGGCAAGGCGCGCACCTGCCGCACCAGGCGGGCAAAGGCGTCATGGTCCGTGGCCACCAGCTCAATCTGGTAGTCGTAGCCGCCCGAGAGGTTCTGGCAGGACAAGGCGCCGCTCAATCCCGCCACCGCACGCTCAAAGGCTGCGGCGGTCTCCAGCGTGTGGTCCTTCATCTTCAGGCTCACAAAACCGTGCACGTCCAGGCCCAGCAGGCGCCGGTCCAGCGCCGCGTGGTAGCCCCGTATGAAGCCTGCCTGCTCCAGCAGCTGCACCCGCCGCCAGCACGGCGAGGGGGAGAGCGACACCTTCTCGGCCAGCTCGGCCATGGTGATGCGGCCGTTGGTCTGCAGGGCGCGCAGGATCTCGCGGTCGATGCGGTCCAGGTCGGGGGCGGACTTCATGCGGTGGGGCCGGAGGTGTATCCGGTAGGTGGGTCGAGATTGGAAGAATATTCCAAGAACCTGCGCTTTCCGGGGCAGGAATTGGCAGCCTTTTTCAGCCCGGGGCACGGATGATGAAGCCGTGCCGGCCGGTGCCCGCCCTGGGTGCCCGCGCCTTTCTCCTCCTCATTCCCAGGCCTCTGTTCATGTCCACTGCACTTTCTGGCGCCGCGCCCCAGGCCCGCCCCGCCGTCCGCCAACTGGCGGGCTCCCTCATCCGCGAAGTGGCCAACGCCGGCATGGGCCGCACCGATGTGCTGCCCTTCTGGTTTGGCGAATCCGACCGGCCCACCGCGCCCTACATCCATCAGGCGGCGCAGCAGTCGCTGGCTCAGGGGGAGACCTTCTACGCGCAGAACCTGGGCCGGCCCTACCTGCGTGAGGCCATCGCCGTCTACCTGAGCGCCTTGCACGGCCGCCCGCTGGGGCCAGAGCGTGTGGTGTCGGTGCCCTCCGGCATGGCCGGCCTGTTGATGGCCTATGAGCTGCTGCTCTCTCCCGGTGACCGGGTGGTGGCCGTCACCCCGCTGTGGCCCAACTTGGTGGAGGCGCCACGCCTGTTCGGCGCCAGCGTGGCACGGGTGTCCTTGGTTGTTCAAGACGGCCGCTGGTCGCTGGACCTGCAGCGCCTGCTGGACGCGCTGACCCCCGACACCCGCCTGCTGGTGCTCAACTCACCCAACAACCCCACCGGCTGGACGATTGATGCCGCCAGCTTGCAGGCCGTGCAGGCGCACTGCCGCCGCCACGGCATCTGGATCCTGAGCGACGACGTGTACGAGCGCCTGGTCTATGACCCCACCCAGGCCAGCGCCCCCTCGCTGCTGCGAACGGCCGACCCGCAGGATCGCCTCATCTCGGTCAACAGCTTCTCCAAGGCCTGGTGCATGACCGGCTGGCGCGCCGGCTGGATGGTGCTGCCCGCCAGCCTGGTGGACGACGCCGGCAAGGTGGCCGAGTACAACTTCTCCTGCCAGTTCGAGCCGGTGCAGCGTGCCGCCACCGCCGCCTTGCAACAGGGTGAGGCCGACGTGGCCCGCCTGCGCGAATCCCTCAGCCACAGCCGCCAGCTGCTGAGCACCGCCCTGGCCGCGCTGCCGGGTGTGGAGGTGCCCGAGGCCGGCGGCGCCATGTATGTGTTCTTCCGCCTGGCCGGCCACGGCGACTCTTTGGCGCTGGCCAAACAACTGGTGCAACAAGTCGGCCTGGGCCTGGCGCCCGGCGCCGCTTTTGGCGCCGAGGGCGAAGGCTGGCTGCGCTGGTGCCACGCCGTGAGCGATGACCACAAGCTGCGCGAGGGCGTGCAGCGGCTGCGGCGCTTTTTGGGCGTTTGAAGGTTGGACGGCCCGGCGTGTGGCGGCGACTCAGGGGCTGCTGGCCGGCCGGGGCGGCAGGCGCAGCACCACGCGCAGTCCGGGCTCTTTGGTCGGCGCCAGCAGGTAGCCAATGGCGTTGGGGTCGGCGCGCAGACGCCGTGCCATGTCCGCGTCGTCACGGGCCTGGAGGGGCGGACGCAAGCGACCCGAGAACTGCAGGCGTGCCCAGTGGCTGTCCACCTGGGCGGGTGTGGCCTGGCCCAGGCCGGCATAGAACAGGGCGCGGGCCTCGGCGCCGCGGTGCTGTTCAATGGGCTGGGTGGCGGGGTGACCGGGCAGGGCGGTTCGCCGGCCGGTGTAGAGGTCAAAGAGCTGGCGCACTTCGGCGGTGGTGACGGCACTGCCCTGGCCCACCACCACCAGCAGCTCGGGTTCGGGCCCGCCCTGGGCCCGGGCGACGATGGGCACGCCCAGCCCGGCCAGGCTGGTGGCCATGGCCAGGGTGAAGGCGTGGCAAAGGAGGGGGTGGTGCATGGCAAGCCCCACCTCAAAAGATGAAGTCATACGAGGCGCTGAACACCTGCGCGTTGCCCACCGCCGGGCTGGGCTGACTGGTGTCGTGCAGTTGGTCCCACTGCAGCTTGAAGGCCGTGCCGGGATGCAGCTCCCGGCGCCAGGCCAGCAGCCAGCCATGGTGGCCGTAAGTGCCCAGGCCGGTGTCCAAAGACGTTTCCTGGTAAGCGTTGTGTCCGGCGGTCCAGGTGCTGGCCCCGTCGCGCCAGCCCAGCGTGGCCAGGTGGAAGCGCGCCCGGTAGTGCAGGGCGGGGCGGTGGGTCTGGCCCCATTCGCTGCGCAGTGCCCAGGGCCCCCAGTCGCGGTTGATGGCCAGGCCCGAGAAGCGCTGCGGCGGGCCGCCCAACGGCACCTCCACCGTGCCGGTGCTGGCGTCGGTCTGGCGGTATTGGGCCTGCAGGTGGCTGAGCCGGCCGCTCCAGCCGTCTTGGGAGGCCTCCAGCACCAGACCGCGGATGTCTCGCCATTCCAGCGTGCGCGAGCGCAGGTCGAACAGGCCCAGGAAGGCGTTGTCGGTGCTGCGTTCCTGCCCCAGCAGCAGCTCGGCGCGCAAGTTCAGTGCGCCCTGCCGATGGGTGTAGGCCAGGCTCAGGCCGTTGTAGTTGACGACGTCCCAGCCGTAGACGTCGGGGCTGGGTCGCACGGTGTCAAAAGCGAAGCCCACGTCCTGGAAGTCGGAGTAGTGGTATAGCGGTAGCCGCTTGCGCCCCAGCTGCAGCTGCCAGTCGGGGCTGAGCCGCCAGGTGGCGTAGGCCCATTCCAGCTGCAGCGGGCGGCGCAGGGCGGTGCGGGCGGTGAGCTGGGTGGTCAGACTCAGTTGGGGGGCCAGACGCCAGTCGGCCTGCAGGCCGGCACGGGTTTCAGGTTGCAGGCTCCAGTGGTCCTGGTACAGGCCGCCATGGGCCCAGTCGGCCACAAAGCGTGTGCACGGCCCGGCCTGGGTGCCACCCAGCTGCGCCGCGCTGCAGGCACCGGCCGTGCGGCCCAGCACCAAGGAGCCAAAGCCACTCAGGCTGAAGGTCCCGGGGTCGCGGGTCCCCGCCGCAGCCCCCGCCGACGTCGGCGGACTGGCTGCAGTCTGGCCGACGGGCGGGGCCGATGCCGGGTCCGTGGCCGCGACCCCCTGGGCCCAGCCCGTGGTGGCTGGCACGGCCCCCAGCAGCGGCAGCAGCAGTGCGGATCCCCAGACACCCAGCACCGCCAGGCTGGGCGACGTGACCGGGGCGGCGGGCGGGGCCACAGGTGCCAGGTGATCAAGCGGCATGGGCGGTGTCCGGTGTCAAGGCGTCCAAAGTCGCTTCAGCCACCGCAAAGCAGCCCTTGCCCGCCTGCTTGACGACATACATGGCCTGATCCGCAGCGGCCAAAAGACCCACGGGCGAGTGGGCATGAAGGGGATAGCTTGCGGCGCCCACACTGGCCCCGACCTGGCAGCTGCGGCCATCGGTCAGCGGCACGGGTTGGCGCAGCTGCTCAATGAGCTGCAGGGCCTGCTGGCGCACCTCGGGGGCATGAGCGTCCAAGCCCGGTAGCAGCACCACCAGTTCGTCGCCACCCAGCCGGCCTACCAGGTCTTCGCGGCGCCGGAAGATCAGCCGCAGCCGCTGCGCCGTGGTCACCAGCACCTGGTCGCCAGCGGCGTGGCCGAGCTGGTCGTTGACCGCCTTGAACCCGTCCAAGTCGATGTAGAGCAGCGCCAGCGGCTCGCCACGGTCGCGTGCCTGGTTCAGCGCATGTTGCAGGTGGCGTTCAAAGAAGGCGCGGCTGCGCAGGCCGGTCAGGGTGTCGTGGTCGGCCAGGTGCCGGGTGCGCTCTTCTTCCAGTTTGCGCTGGGTGATGTCATGCAGTGCGCCCTCCACGCTCCAGCGCTGCCGGTCGGTGTCCTCCACGGGCAAGGGGCTCAGCACACAGTGGGCCCAGAAGACGGGCCGGCCGGCGGCCACCAGCGGCAGGTCAGCCGACTGGGTCTGGCCGGTCTGGCGCACCGCAGCCACCAGATCGGCCAGGCCCGCGCCGGTGGGGTCCAGCAGGCCCACGGCGCCGCCCTGGGCAGCCAGTTGCTGGCGGCCTTCGGGCCAGCCCAGCAGGCGCGCCAGGGCTGGGTTGGCGTCCAGCAGCCGGTCTTCGCCGTCCAGCAGGAACTGTCCCGCAGCGCTGGCCACGAAGATGCTGCGGTAGCGCTGCTCCATGGCCGCGATCTCCGCGCGCAGGGCCCGTTCGCGCTGCAGGGCCTGTAGTTGCAATTGCAGCAGCTGGTTGACCGACTGGGTGACGGTGCCGATCTCGTCGTGCGCATGCTCCGGCGGCAGTGGCAGGCCCAATGCCTGCCCCGGCTGGGCGCTGGCCAGCCGCTCAGCCAGCTGGTGCATGGGTTGCGAGAGCAGACGGCGCGCCAGCCGCTGGACCACCGCCAGCGTGGTGGCCACCAGCAGGGCCTGGAGCAGCAGCAGGCGCAGGACTTCCGTGCGTACCTCTTCCTCCAGGTGGCCGGTGTTCATCCACACCTGCAGCCAGCCCACGGTTTCCGTGGCTGAAAACGGCGAGCTCAGCGGTACGGTCCAATGGGGGGTGGCCAGCAGGCTGAGGTCAGTCCCGGGGCGTGCCAGCTGGACCGACGGCGCCAGCGTGCGGTCTACCAGCCGCACCTCAACGGCCTGCACCGCGGGCAGGCGCACCAGGCCGGCCCCCAGCTCTTGCAGCACGGTGGCGTCAAAGGCATAGGCCCCAGCGGCCAGCGACGGCACCATCGCCTGCACGGCGGCTTCGACGGTCTGGTTCAGCTCCTGGCGCCGGTGTTCCGCCGCGAGCGGCCAGACCAAGGCGAGCATGGCCAGGACGAGGACCGCAGAGGTGAGCAGCAAGGCACGCCGAAAGCGGGCATGAAGACTGGATGACATTTGCAGTGGCGTCCCTGGGGGGCGCTCAGACTGGGTTTTGCGCATACTTTCGTCCGGCGGGGGGGCGACTTGAGCGCCAACCGCGGCGGCGCCAGGTTTTTGCCGGTTCTGCACGCCGTTCACGATGCCGGCTCACCTGCCCGTGTCTTCAAGCCGCCTCACCACCCCCCATCCACCGCCTGCCGGTGCGGCTCAAACGCCGCCAGCAAGGCATCCACCAGCGCCCGGGTCTTGGCCGCCAGCAGCGGGCGCGCGGGGAACACGGCGTGAATGTCGGCCGGCGGCAGGGTCCAATCCGGCAGCACCTGCACCAGGGTGCCGGCGCGCAGCAGGGGGGCCACCTCCCACAGCGAGCGCATCAAGATGCCGTGCCCCTCCAGCGCCCAGGCCAGCACGCACTCGCCATCGTTGGCGGCCAGCGGGCCGCGCACCTTCACGGTTTCTGCCTTGCTGCCTTGGCGCAGGTGCCAGTGGCCAAAGATCTCGTCGGCCTCGCGGATGAACAGGCAGGCGTGTTGCGCCAGCTCGCGCGGGGTGGCGGGCGTGCCGGCGCGCTGCAGGTAGGCGGGGGCGGCGCACAGCACGCGCTGGTTGTGCGCCAGCAGCCGGGCGGAGAGGCGGCCGTCGGGCACCTCGCCAAAGCGCACCTGCACATCAAACCCTTCTTCCACCAGGCTCAGGGGCCGCTCGCTCAGGTGCAGCTGCACCTCCACCTGCGGATGCCGCCGGGCAAAGGCTGAGAGCAGGGGCGCGATGTGCCGCCGGCCAAATCCCAGCGTGGCGCTCACCCGCAGCAGGCCTTGCGGCTGGCTGCGTGCACCGGCCACCGTGGCCTCCAGCGCCTGCAGCTCCTCCAGCACCCGGGCGCCGCCGGCCAGGTAGGTTTCGCCCTCAGGCGTCAGGCTGATGCGCCGCGTGGTGCGCAGCAGCAGGCGCACGCCCAGCCGCCGCTCCAGCGCGGCCAGGCGCTTGCTCACCGCCGGGGGCGTCAGCCCCAGTTGCTGGGCCGTGGCCGCCAAGCTGCCCTGGCGCACCAGCAGGCTGAAAAAAGCGAGGTCAGAAAAACCGTCCATGGCTGCACATTCATGAATTCAAAGACACAAAGCGAGTCTTCAGAAAACATTATGTGGACTGTGTTCATCACTAGCATGGGCACACCCGCTGCGCTGAACCCGACCTGAACGCCTCCACCGCCATGACCACCCCGCCCGACGACCTCTTCCCCGGCTTCACCACCCACACCGTGCAGACCGCCCCCGGCGTGCAGATCCATGTGCGCAGCGGCGGGCGGGGCACGCCCCTGCTGCTGCTGCACGGCCACCCGCAAACCCACGCGCTGTGGCACCGTGTGGCGCCAGCCCTGGCCCAGCACCACACCTTGGTGCTGGCCGACCTGCGGGGTTATGGCGACTCGTCCAAGCCCCCGGGTGAGCCTGACCATGCCAACTACAGCAAGCGCGTGATGGCGCAAGACCTGCTGGCCGCGATGCGCGCCCTGGGCCACGAGCGCTTTGACGTGCTGGCCCACGACCGGGGCGCCCGCGTGGCCCACCGCCTGGCGCAAGACCACCCGCGGGCCGTGCGCCGCCTGGCGCTGCTGGACATCGCCCCCACCCTGGCCATGTACCGCCAGACCACCGAGACCTTTGCCCGCGCCTACTGGCACTGGTTCTTCCTCATCCAGCCCGCACCGCTGCCCGAGCGCTTGATTGAGGCCGACCCCGCCGCCTATGTGCGTGACGTGATGGGCCGGCGCAGTGCCGGCCTGGCCCCGTTTGACCCCCGCGCCCTGGCCGCCTACCAGCGCGCCCTGGCCCTGCCCGGCACCGCCCACGGCCTGTGCGAGGACTACCGCGCCAGCGCCGGCATCGACCTGGAACACGACCAGGCCGACCGCGACGCCCACCGCCTGCTGCCCATGCCGCTGCTGGTGCTGTGGGGCCGCGAGGGCGTGGTGCACCGCTGCTTCCAACCGCTGCACGAATGGCGCGCCGTGGCCACCGACGTGCGCGGCCGCGCGCTGGACTGCGGCCACTACATCGCCGAAGAGGCGCCCCAAGCCCTGCTGGACGAGGTGCTGCCCTTCTTTGCCGCCTGAACCTCCCCGCGTCGCCACCCCACCGCCCCATGACCACCACGCCCCGCACCCCCCGCACGCTCTACCAAAAGCTGGTGGACAGCCACACCGTCGCCCGCCTGGACGACGAGAACGTGCTGCTCTTTTGCGACCTGCACCTGATGAACGAATACACCAGCCCGCAGGCCTTTGCCGGGCTGTACGAGCAGGGCCGCGGTGTGCCGCTGCCCGGCCAGAACGTGGCCGTGGTCAGCCACATCATCCCCACCCACCCCACGGCCATTCGCGTGATTGCCGACGCGCCTTCGGCCCTGCAGGCCAGCAACCTCAACAAGAACTGCGAGCACTTCGGCATCCCGCTGTTTGACACCCACGACCCGCTGCAGGGCATTGAGCACGTGGTGGCGCCCGAGCACGGCCTCATCCGCCCCGGCATGGTGGTGATCTGCGGCGACAGCCACACCACCACCTATGGCGCCCTGGGCGCGCTGGGTTTTGGCATTGGCACCACCGAGGTGGAGCATGTGCTGGCCACCCAGACCCTGGCCTACCGCGTGGCCCTGGCCATGCACATCCGCGTGAACGGCCAGCTCGCCACCGGTGTGACCGCCAAAGACCTGATCCTGCACATCATCGGCCGCATCGGCGCCCAGGGCGCGCGCGGCCATGTGGTGGAGTTCAGCGGCCCGGCGATTGACGCGCTCAGCATCGAGGCCCGCTTCACCCTGTGCAACATGGCGGTGGAAGCCGGCGCCCGGGGCGCCCTCATCGCCCCGGATGCCGCCGCCATCGACTACGTGATGGCCCGTGCGCCTGACCTGGCCGCGCACCGCGCCGCCGCCCTGACCGCCTGGCAAGACCTGCGCAGCGACCCCGGCGCCCGCTTTGACACCGAGCACCAGTTCGACGCCAGCGGCCTGGCCCCGCAAATCACCTGGGGCACCAGCCCCGACCAGGTGGCACCCATTGACGGCCACCTGCCGCTGTTGGCTGACCTGGCCGATGGCCCCGAGCGCCAAAGCGCCCGCCGCGCCCTGGCCTACACCGGCCTGGCCGAAGGCGCGCCGCTGGCCGGCACGCCCATCCAGCATGTGTTCATCGGCTCGTGCACCAATGGCCGCATCGAAGACCTGCGCGCCGCCGCCGCCCTGCTGCGCGGCCGCCGCGTGGCCGCCGGCGTGCGCGTGATGGTGGTGCCCGGCAGCGGCGCCGTGCGCGCCGCCGCCGAGGCCGAGGGCCTGGACCGCGTGTTTCTGGACGCCGGCTGCGAATGGCGCCGCCCCGGCTGCTCCATGTGCCTGGCCATGAACGACGACGTGCTCGCCCCCGGCGTGCGCTGCGCCTCCACCACCAACCGCAACTTTGAAGGCCGCCAGGGCCGCGGCGCCATCACCCACCTGATGAGCCCCGCCATGGCGGCTGCCGCCGCCGTCACCGGCCGCCTCACCGACGCCCGCACCCTGGAGATCCTGGCATGAGCGACAGCCTGAACACCGCCGCCGACACCGCACAAATCACCGGCCGCGCCGCCGCCTTGCGCATCGAGAACCTCGACACCGACCAGATCATGCCCAAGCAGTTTCTGCGCGGCATCGACAAATCTGGCCTGAGAGACGGCCTGCTCTACGACCTGCGCTTTGACGCCCAGGGCCAGCCCCGCCCCGACTGCGTGCTCAACCAGCCCGCCGGGGCCGGCGCCGCCATCTTGGTGGGCGGTGCCAACTTTGGCTGCGGCTCCAGCCGCGAGCACGCCGTGTGGGGCCTGCAGCAGTACGGCATCCGCGCCATCGTCGCCCCCAGCTTTGGCGAAATCTTCTACAGCAACGCCATGAACAACCGCCTGCTGCTGGTGATGCTGCCCCCCGCCCACATCGCCCAGCTCATGGACGAGGCCGACGACCCCCACCACACCCCGTTCACCCTGGACGTGGCCACCCAAACCCTGCACAGCGCCACCCTTCAAACCCGCTTTGAGCTGCTGCCCCGCCACCGCCGCATGTTCCTGGAAGGGCTGGACAGCATCGGCCTCTCGCTCACCTACCGTGCGCAGACTGAGGCGTTTGCGCAAGCCCACTGGGCTGCGCAGCCGTGGGTGAAGGATGTGGCGGCGGGGGCGCGGGCGCGCTTGGCCTGATCTGACCCCACCGCGCCTCCGGCGCACTGCCGGTTAGGCATTACATTGGCGGCACACCATTGACGGGATGCCGCCATGCCGCGCTTCAAGGACGAAACCCTTTCCATCCGCACCTCGGCGGACATCAAGCAGCTGTTGCGCCAGGCGGCAGAGCTGGAGCGGCGCTCGGTGGCGTCGATGGTGGAAGTCTTGGTGCTGGAGTACGCCCGGCAGCATGGCCTGCCCACCTCGGCGCCGCTGCCGCCCTCGCGCCGGCCCGCTGCGGCCGCCGGCGGCGTGGCGCCTGCGCAAGGCCCCAGCCCACACCGCCCCAGTCTTTGACCTTTGTCCGCGAGACCGCGCATGAACCCCAACGAACAGCACTTTTTCAACGAGCTGGAAAAAAAGCTCTGGACCGCCGCCGACAAGTTGCGCTCCTCTCTGGACGCCTCGGTCTACAAGCATGTGGTGCTGGGCCTGATCTTTCTGAAGTACGTGTCTGACGCCTTTGAAGAGCGCCAGCGTGAACTGCGCCAGCAGTTCCAAGACCCCGCGCACGACTACTTCATGGACCCCGACGCCTACGGCGGCGCCGGCACCGAAGAGTACGAAGCCAACCTGGCCGCCGAGCTGGAAGTGCGCGACTACTACACCGAGAAAAACGTCTTCTGGGTGCCCTTTGAGGCGCGCTGGCAAACCCTGCGCGACCTGGCCCAACTGCCGCCCGGCGAGGCCTTGCCGTGGAACGCTCCGGGCAAAGACACGCCCGAGAAGATGCGCACCGTGGGCTGGCTGATCGACAACGCCATGGAGGCTGTGGAGCGCGAGAACAGCCGGCTCAAGAACGTGCTGAACAAAGACTTTGCGCGCACCCAGATCGACAGCCACAAGCTGGCCGATTTGATCGCCCACTTTTCAGACACCAACTTCAGCCAGCCCAGCTACAACGGCCAGCCGCTGGACCTGAAGAGCAAAGACATCCTGGGCCATGTGTACGAGTACTTCCTGGGCCAGTTCGCCCTGGCCGAAGGCAAAAAAGGCGGCCAGTACTACACGCCCAAAAGCATCGTCACGCTGATTGTGGAAATGCTGCAGCCCTTCAAAGGCCGGGTGTACGACCCCGCCATGGGCTCGGGTGGCTTTTTTGTGCAGAGCGAAGAATTCATCACCCAGCACGGCAGCGCGCTGGTGCAGGGCAAAGCCGGCCAGATCAGCGTGTACGGCCAAGAAAGCAACCCCACCACCTGGAAGCTGGCCGCCATGAACATGGCCATCCGGGGCCTGGATTTCAACTTTGGCGGCCAACCCGGCGACACCCTGCAAAACGACCTGCACCCCGACCTGCGCGCCGACTACGTGATGGCCAACCCCCCCTTCAACATGAAGGAATGGTGGAACGCCAAGCTGGAGCACGACCCGCGCTGGCTGCCCGGCTGCACCCCGCCCCCCGGCAACGCCAACTTTGCTTGGTTGCAGCACATGCTGCACCACCTGGCCCCCACCGGCAGCATGGCCCTGCTGCTGGCCAATGGCTCGATGAGCAGCAACACCAACAACGAAGGCGAGATTCGGAAAGCTTTGGTGGAGCGCGACTTGGTGGAATGCATGGTGGCGCTGCCCGGCCAGCTCTTCACCAACACGCAAATCCCGGCTTGCATCTGGTTCCTCACCAAAGACAAGGCCAACGGCTTCAACCTGAACAAAAAGAAGCGCGACCGGCGCGGCCAGTTTTTGTTCATCGACGCCCGCCAACTCGGCTACATGAAAGACCGCGTGCTGCGCGACTTCAGGGTGGAAGACATCCAAAAAATCGCCAGCACCTTCCACGCTTGGCAGCATGGCGAGGGCTACGCCGATGCACCGGGCTTTTGCTATTCCGCCTCACTGGATGACATCCGCAAGCACGAGCATGTGCTGACGCCGGGGCGGTATGTGGGCGCCGAAGAGCAGGCAGAAGACGGCGAAGCCTTTGCCGACAAGATGGCACGGCTGACGGCGCAACTGGCGGAGCAGTTTGCTGAGAGTGCGAAGCTGGAGGCGGAGATCAAGAAGAATTTGGCGGGGCTGGGTTATGCAATCTGACTGGCATCAGATAACCCTGGGGGAATTTGTTCGACTCCAGCGGGGGCATGATTTAACCGCAAGCGAACAGCGGCCAGGCCATTTTCCTGTTATGGGATCTGCCGGCCAAAACGGAACCCACTCGGAATTCAAAGCGTTTGGCCCAGGTGTTGTGATTGGGCGAAGTGGCGCATCAATGGGCCGAGTTCATTACTGTGAAACAGACTACTGGCCGCACAACACCTGCCTCTACGTCACAGATTTTCTCGAAAACAATCCGCTCTTTGCCTTCTACAAATTAGCAGAACTTGATCTTGCCAGGTATAACTCCGGCAGTGCCCAACCTTCGCTGAACAGGAACTACATCTACGGCATGCCGTTGTGGATTCCAGGCAGGCACATTCAAGACCGGATCGCCCAAGTGATCCATTCAATTGATAAGAAGATTGACCTCAACCGCCGCATCAACCAAACCCTGGAAGCCATGGCGCAAGCCATCTTCAAATCATGGTTTGTGGATTTCGACCCGGTCAAAGCCAAAATCGCAGCCCTTGCCGAAGGCCGCGACCCGCTGCGCGCCGCGATGAGCGCCATCAGCGGCAAACCCGAAGAAGAACTCGACGCGCTGCCCACTGAAAGCTTCGAGCAACTCGCCGCCACCGCCGCGCTGTTTCCCGATGAGATGGTGGAATCGGCGTTGGGGGAGATTCCGAAGGGGTGGGAAGCGAAGTCGCTTGATTCTGTTGCAAATTATCTGAATGGACTCGCACTTCAGAAATTTCCACCACAGAGCGTGTCCGACTTCTTGCCGGTAATTAAAATTGCACAGTTGCGTGCCGGGCATACTGGTGGTGCTGATAAAGCCGCATCCAAACTAAAACCTGAATATATCGTGTGCGACGGCGATGTGCTTTTTTCTTGGTCGGGATCGTTGGAAGTAGATGTTTGGACTGGAGGTGTCGGCGCTCTTAATCAGCACCTTTTCAAAGTAACATCATCTGTTGTGCCAAAGTGGTTTTACTTGCTAGCAACTAAGCATCATTTAGCCAATTTCCGCGAGATTGCTGCAAACAAGGCGACCACCATGGGTCATATTCAGCGCAAGCACCTTACAGATGCAAGAATCGCGACTCCATCGGCGGATTTTTTTGCTCAAGCAGCAAAATTGATATCGCCTTTGATAGATGAAATTATTTCGATTCGGTTGCAATCGCGAGAATTGACGAAAACGCGGGATGCCCTCCTCCCCAAACTTCTCTCCGGCGAAATCTGCGTTTCAGAAATACCGATGGAGCACGCTAAATAGCCTGTAGCGTCCAAATCGGCAGGGAGAATAAAGATGACCCAACAAGTCACGATTTACACCACACAAGACGGCCAAGCACAACTGACTGTGGCCATGGACAGGGACACCGTTTGGCTCAGCCAAGCACAAATGGGTGAGTTGTTCGATACCACGCCCGAGAACGTCCTCATGCACTTGAAGAACATCTTCAAGGACGAGGAACTGGCCGAGGAAGCAACTGCTAAGGAATTCTTAGTGGTTCGCGACGAAGGCCAGCGCAAGGTGCGCCGCCGCATCAAGCACTACAACCTGGATGCCATTCTTTCGGTGGGCTACCGGGTCAGTTCAAAACGCGCCACCCAGTTCCGCCAATGGGCCACCCGCACCCTGAAAGACCACCTCGTCCAGGGCTACACCCTGCACCAGCAACGCCTGGCCGAACGCGGCATCGATTTTGAACAGGCCCTCAGCCTGCTCTCACGCACGCTGAACCACCAACAACGGGTCAACGCCGAAGGCGCCGCCGTGCTGGCGGTGATTGCCGACTACGCCCGCAGTTGGAGCCTGCTTCAGCAGTACGACGAGCAAAGCATCTCGGCGCTGGCGTTGCCGCTCGTCAGGCTGCATGTGAAAGCGCAAGGGCATCCAAGATGCTGAACGAAACACTCGAAGACCTCGGCCGGTTGCGCGAATCTGTCGCGCTCGAATGCAAGCTCGCGGGTGGCCGTGACGGCAAGGGGGCCCTGCCAGAGGATTTCTGGCCCACCTACAGCGCCATGGCCAATACGGACGGAGGCGTGGTGATCCTGGGCATGCGCGAGCGCAAGGGCCACTTTGAACCCGTGGGCATCGAGAACCCCGACAAGGTGCGCACCGAGCTGTTCAACCACCTCAACAACCGCCAGAAGGTAAGCGCCAACCTGCTGACTGATCAGCAGGTGCGTGAATGGCGTGTGGCGGGCAAGACCTTGCTGGTCGTCGAGATCCCCCGCGCACGCCGGCAGCAGCGCCCGGTGTACCTCACGCCCAATCCCTTGGGCGGCAACACCTACCGGCGCTTGAACGAGGGCGACCGGCCGCTGCCTGACGAAGACGTCAAACGCATGCTGGCCGAGCAGATGGAGGACAGCCGCGACAGCCGCATCCTTCCACTCTTTGGCCTGAAGGATCTGGACGCCGACAGCCTGAAGGCCTACCGCAACATCTTCCGCGCCGACAAACCCGACCACCCCTGGCTGGCTTTGGATGACCAGGGTTTTCTGCGCATGCTGGGGGGCTGGCGGGAAGACCGGGCCACTGGCGAGGCGGGTTTGACGCTGGCCGGGCTGCTGATGTTTGGGCAGTGGATCGCCATCAGCGAGGCCTTGCCGCACTACTTTCTGGACTACCAGGAGCGCCCGGCCGATTACGCCACCAGCGTGCGCTGGCTGGATCGTGTGGTGCCGGATGGCGCTTGGTCGGGCAACGTGTTTGACTTTTACCGCCGGGTGGTCACGCGGCTGACAGCGGATCTGAAAGTGCCGTTCGTGCTGAAAGACGGCGTGCGCCAGGACGACACCCCGGCGCACAAAGCGCTGCGCGAGGCGTTGGTGAACGCGCTGGTGCATGCGGACTTCAGCGGGCGGCTTTCGGTGCTGGTGGTGAAGGAGCCCGCGGGGTTCAGTTTTCGCAATCCGGGCGGCCTGCGGGTGCCGGCTGCGCTGGCCTTGCAAGGCGGCGTGAGCGACTGCCGCAATCGCACGATGCAGCAGATGTTCCTGATGATTGGCCTGGGCGAGCGAGCGGGCTCGGGGATGTCACGCATCCTGCATGGCTGGCAGGACCTGGGGCACACGGTGCGGCTGGTGGAGCTGTTCGAGCCGCAGGAGCATTCGGTGCTGGAGATGCGCTGGGCCGTTGCCGAACTTGCCCCGCCAAGTTCGGTAGAAAGTTCGGTAGAAAGTTCGGTAGAAACCTCCGCAACCCTGTTGGCGCTGCTGGAACAGAACCCCAAGCTGACCTCACCCACTTTGGCCCAACGCTTGGGTCTGACGCCTCGGGCCGTTGAAAAGCAACTGGCCAAGCTCAAGGCGCAGGGCCGACTGCGCCGCGTCGGACCGAACAAGGGTGGCCATTGGGAAGTGCTGGAGCCGTGACATGCTGAACGAACAACAACTTGAAGAACTCTGCCTGGGTTGGTTCCAGGAAACCGGTTGGCACTTTGCCCACGGCCCAGACATTGCCCCCGACAGTGCCGCGCCTGAGCGCACCGACTACCGCCAGGTGGTGCTGCGTGAGCGGCTGCTGGCGGCGCTGGCGCGCATCAACCCGCACCTGCCCCCCGCCGCGCTGGAGCAGGCGGCCCATGCGTTGCAGCGCCTGAGCGAACCCCAGATGGTGGTGCGCAACCGCAGCGCCCACCGCCTGCTGCTGAACGGGGTGATGGTGGAATTTGCGGTGGGCGACGAGAAGAAGACCGATCTGGTGCACTTCATCGACTTTGCGCAGCCCCGCCACAACGACTTTCTGGTGGTGAACCAGTTCACCATCACCGGCACCAAACAGCCGCGCCGGCCGGATGTGATTGCCTTTGTGAACGGCTTGCCGCTGGCCGTGGTGGAGCTGAAGAACCCCGCCAACGAGCAGACCGATGTGTGGGATGCCTTCAACCAACTGCAGACCTACAAGGACGAGATCAGCGACCTGTTCAACAGCAACGCGGCCCTGGTGGTGAGCGACGGCTGGACGGCACGGGTGGGCTCGCTCACCGCCAATGCCGAGCGCATGCTGCCCTGGCGCACCATCGCCCATGAAGACGACCGGCCACGCCTGCAGATGGAGCTGGAAACCGTGGTGCGCGGCTTCTTCCAGCCCGAGCTGTTTTTGGACTACGTGCGGCACTTTGTGCTGTTTGAGCAGGACGGCGACCACATCGTCAAGAAGATCGCGGGCTATCACCAGTTCCATGCCGTGCGCGAGGCGGTGCGCGCCACGGTGATTGCCGCCCAAGATGCCGACAAGGGCCTGTTGGCCGTGCACGAAGAGCGGGCCACCTACGGCAAAGAGGTCCAACCGGGCTCACGCAAAGCCGGGGTGGTGTGGCACACGCAGGGTTCGGGCAAGAGCATCACCATGGCCTGCTACGCCGGCAAACTGCTGCAGCAGCCCGAGATGAAGAACCCCACGCTGGTGGTGGTGACCGACCGTAACGACCTGGACGGCCAGCTGTTTGCCACCTTCAGTGCGGCCGCTGATTTGCTCAAGACCACGCCGGTGCAAGCGGGCGACCGTGATGAGCTGCGCAAGATGCTGGCTTCGCGGGAGGCCGGCGGCATCATCTTCACCACGGTGCAGAAGTTCGCCCTGCTGGAGGGTGAGCAGGCGCACCCGCTGCTCTCGGCCCGCCGCAACATCGTGGTGATTTCAGACGAAGCGCACCGCAGCCAGTACGGCACCAAAGGGCGCCTGGACACCAAGACCGGCCAGTACGTGTTTGGCTATGCCAAGCACCTGCGCGATGCGCTCCAGAACGCCACCTTCATTGGTTTCACCGGCACGCCGATTGCGCTGGAAGACAAAGACACCCGCGCCGTTTTTGGTGACTACGTCAGCATCTACGACATCCAGGATGCGGTGGACGACGGTGCCACCGTGCCCATCTTCTACGAGAGCCGCCTGGCCAAGCTGGATGTGAACCAGGCCGAGATCGACTCGCTCAACGCCCAGGTGGACGAGGTGGTGGAGGATGAAGAAGACATCGCCCACCGCGAGAAAACCAAGAGCGAATGGGCGGCGCTGGAGAAGCTGGTGGGCTCTGAGCCCCGCTTGCAGCAGGTGGCACGCGACCTGATCCAGCACTTTGAGGCGCGCATCTCGGTGGTGGATGGCAAGGCCATGGTCGTGTGCATGAGCCGCGACATCTGCGCGCAGCTCTACAACGCCATCGTGGCGCTGCGGCCCGATTGGCACAGCACCGACCCCGAACAAGGTGCCATCAAGATCATCATGACGGGCTCGGCGGCCGACAAGGCGCTGCTGCAACCGCACCTCTACAGCAAGCAGGTGAAGAAGCGGCTGGAGGCCCGGTTCAAGGATGTGCGCGACCCGCTGAAGCTGGTGATCGTGCGCGACATGTGGCTGACGGGCTTTGATGCCCCGTGCTGCCACACCATGTACATCGACAAGCCCATGAAGGGCCACAACCTGATGCAGGCCATTGCCCGCGTCAACCGGGTGTTCAAGAACAAGCCGGGCGGGCTGGTGGTCGATTACATCGGCATTGCCAACGAGCTGAAGGCGGCCCTGAAGGCCTACACCGACGCCAAGGGCAAAGGCGACCCCACGCACAACGCCGCCGAGGCCCTGGCCGTGCTGCTAGAGAAGATGGACATCGTGCGCGGCCTGATGCACGGCTTTGACTACAGCGCCTATGAAACCCAAGCACTGCCGCTGCTGGTGCCGGCGGCCAACCACCTCCTGGGCCTGAAGGATGGCAAGACCCGCTTTCTGGACACCATGGTGGCGGTGGCCAAGGCGTTTTCGCTGTGCGGCACGCTGGACGAGGCGGGGGCGTTGCGCAAAGAGATTGCTTTCTTCTCGGCCATCAAGGCGGCGATTGCCAAGTTCACCACCGTGGACAAAAAACGCAGCGACGCCGAGAAAAACAGCGCGCTCAAACAGATTTTGGACAACGCCATCATTGCCGACGGTGTGGCCGATGTGTTTGCGCTGGCGGGCTTGGACAAGCCCAACATCGGCCTGCTGTCCGACGAGTTCCTTGAAGATGTGCGCCAGATGAAAAGCCGCAACCTGGCGGTGGAGCTGCTGGAAAAGCTGCTGCGCGATGAAATCAAGGCGCGGGCCCGCCACAACGTGGTGCAGGAGAAAAAGTACGGCGACCGCCTGCTGGAGACCTTGCGCAAGTACCACAACCGGGCGGTGGAGACGGCCCAGGTCATCGAAGAGCTGATCCAGATGGCCAAGGAGTTTCAGGCCACCCTGGAGCGCGAGGCGGCGCTGGGCCTGAGCCCCGACGAAATCGCCTTCTATGACGCCCTGGCCAGCAATGAAAGCGCGGTGCGCGAACTGGGCGACGAGGTGCTGAAGAAGATTGCCGTGGAGGTGACCGAGAAGCTGCGCGCCAGCACCACGGTGGATTGGCAGGTGCGCGAGAGCGTGCGCGCCAAGCTGCGGATTCTGGTGCGGCGCTGCCTGCAGAAATGGAAGTACCCGCCCGACCAGCAACCCCAGGCGGTGGAGTTGGTGCTCCAGCAGGCGGAGGAGTTGTCAGCGCACTGGACGGCCTGAGGCCGCTCTTGGGGGGCGGTGGCGCCTGGCGATGTGGCGGGATGAGGCTTTTGTCATCAATGAAATTAATGAAATGTGATTCCTGAAATACATTGGACTGATGTGTCCGGCCCCGCCACAGTGCCCCCATCGCACCACGCATTTGCCGGAGACACCCCATGGATTTCAGCCACTCGCCCCGTTCGCAAGACCTGCTGGCCCGCCTCAAGGCCTTCATGGCCGAGCACATCTACCCCAACGAGGCGCGCTACGAAGAAGAGGTCAACAGCGGTGAGCGCTGGAAGGTGCTGCCGCTGATCGAGGCGCTCAAGCCCAAGGCCAAGGCCGCCGGGCTGTGGAACCTGTTCCTGCCGGAGTCGGAACTGGGCGCGGGGCTGACCAATGTGGAATATGCCCCGCTGGCCGAGGAGATGGGCCGGGTGATGTGGGCCTCCGAGGTCTTCAATTGCTCCGCACCCGACACCGGCAACATGGAAACCCTGGTGCGCTACGGCACCCCAGAGCAGCAGGCCCAGTGGCTGCAGCCCCTGCTGGCCGGCGAGATGCGCAGCGCCTTTGCCATGACCGAGCCGGCCGTGGCCAGCAGCGATGCCACCAATATCGAGGCGCGCATTGAGCGCGACGGTGACCACTACGTCATCAACGCCCGCAAGTGGTGGACCTCCGGCGCGGCCGACCCGCGTGTGGGCGTGTTCATCCTGATGGGCAAGACCGACCCGAACAACCCCGACCGCCACCGCCAGCAAAGCATGATCCTGGTGCCGCGCCACACGCCGGGCATCCGCATCGTGCGCCACCTCACCGTCTACGGCTACGACGATGCGCCGCACGGCCATGCCGAGGTGGAGTTCACCAACGTGCGCGTGCCGGTGAGCCACCTGCTGCTGGGCGAGGGCCGGGGCTTTGAGATCGCCCAGGGCCGCCTGGGCCCGGGCCGCATTCACCACTGCATGCGCGTGATTGGCTGTGCCGAGCGGGCGCTGGAGAAGATGTGCCGCCGCACCCTCAGCCGCGTGGCCTTTGGCCGCCCGGTGGCCGACCAAACCGTGACCCGCGAGCGCATTGCCAACGCCCGCATCCAGATCAACCAAGCCCGCCTGCTGGTGCTGCACGCCGCCTGGCGCATGGACACCGTGGGCAACAAGGTGGCGGCCAAAGAGATTGCCATGATGAAGGTGGCCGCCGCCAACATGGCGTGCGAGGTGATCGACTGGGCCATTCAGGCCCACGGCGGTGGCGGCATGGACCACGCGATGGGCTTGACCCACCCCTACACCTACGCCCGCAGCCTGCGCCTGGCCGACGGCCCGGACGAGGTGCACCGCAACCACGTGGCCAAGCTCGAACTCTCGGCTTACCGGTGAGCCCCCGCCATGCAGACGTTTGAGGGCCGCACCGCCGTCATCACCGGCGCGGCGTCGGGCTTTGGCCTGGCGCTGGCGCGTGAAGGGGCGCGCCGGGGCATGAAGCTGGTGCTGGCCGATGTGCAGGAGCAGGCCGCGCAGCGCGTGGCGACCGAGCTGGCCGGGCAGGGCGCCGAGGTGCTGGCCCTGGGCGTGGACGTGTCCAGCGCCACGGCCATGCAGGGCCTGGTGGACGCCACGCTGGCGCGCTTTGGCGTGCCGCATCTGGTGTTCAACAACGCCGGCGTGACCTGCGGCGGCTTCATCTGGGAGCACACGCTGGCGCAGTGGGAGTGGCTGCTGGGCATCAACCTGATGGGCGTGGTGCACGGCGTGCGCCTGTTCACCCCGCTGATGCTGGCCGAGGCGGCGCGCGACCCGGCCTATGAGGGCCACCTGGTCAACAGCGCCTCCATGGCCGGGCTGCTGAGCCTGCCCAATGTGGGCGCCTACACGGTGAGCAAGCATGCGGTGGTGGCGCTGAGTGAAACCCTGTACCAAGACCTGGCGCTGGTGAGCGAGCGCGTGCGGGCCTCGGTGCTGTGCCCGTATTCGGTGCCCACGGGCATTGCCGCCTCGCAGGCACGCTGGGCGGCGGGGCAGGGGGGGGAGGGCGAAGGTGTGGCGGCGGCCACGCCCAGCCAGCGGGTGGCGGCGGCACTCACCGAGCTTTCGGTGGCCAAGGGCCGGGTGACGGCCGAAGAGATCGCGGCCAAGGTGTTTGCCGCCGTGGCCGAGCGGCAGTTCTACATCTACAGCCACCCGCAGGCCCTGGGCACGGTGGCCACGCGCATGCAGGACATCGTGCAGGGCCGCAACCCCAGCGACCCCTTTGCCGAAAAGCCGGCGCTGCGCGAGCAGTTGCTGCAGGCGCTGCGCGACGCGGCGCCGTGAGGTTTTGGCCGTCGCCCGGCTTGGCGCCGGCCGGTGGCAGGAGTAGGCTCCACGGTATTGATCCGCACGCCGCGCCAACGTCGGCCAGCCACCGTGAACTTCACGCATCGTTCGCCAACGGGTGTGGTCCCGCCCGCCGCCCACCCCGCCCAGTCCTTGTCCTGTTCAAGCCGCTGGCAATGGGGCGGCGCGCGTTTTGGCGAGGACCAGGAGCACGAGCAGTTCCGCTACCGCTTCTTGCTGGCGGTGTTGGGCATTGCGGTGCTCATCACCGCGGTCTTCACCACCGCCGACGCCCTGGGGGCCGTGAGCTTGAGTGCGGTGCACCGTTGGGTGGTGCGGGTGTTTTTGGTGGCCAACCTGCTGACGTTTGGCTTGCTGTGGGGCCATCCGCAGCGCTTTGGGGTGGCGTGCTGGGCACATTGGGGCCTGAGCCTGGTGGTCAACCTCTCGGGCTTGCTGAACTCCCCGGCGGATGAGCTGCGCGTGATCTGGTTCTTCATGCACCTTTCGGGCAGCTTCATCTTGCTGGGGGCCTGGGTGGGCGCGGCCTCGGGGGTGGTGCTGTGGGCGACCGCGTGCTGCGGGCGGTGGCGCACTGCCTGCAGCAGCAGTTCCGCGCCAGCGACGTGGTGGGCCGGGTGGCCTGGCCGAGTTGCAGCGGCGCGCCGACCAGGCCATGTACGCCGCCAAGGCGGGAGGGCGCAACCGGGTGGTGCAGCAGCCCTGAGGGCCCCCCGCCGCCTCAGCCCAGCACCTGCCGCAGGCCGTGCAGCAGCGCCTGCAGGGCGTCGCCCAGGGCGGTGACGTCCCGGGCATGTTGAGGGTCGGGCAGCCGTCCGCCGGCGGCACGCTCCAGGGTGTGGCCCCGCAGCAGCAGCGCCTGGCACTGGTCGTGCAGGGCCATGGCGCCGGCGCTGCCAGCCGAGCCTTTGAGCCGGTGCACCAGGGCGTGCAGACCGGCCAGGTCGCCGTCGGCCAGGGCCCGGGACAGGGCGGCGGTGTCCTGCCCGTGCTTGTCCAGGAACAGGCGCAGCAGGCGCAGGTACAGGGCGCTGTCATGGCCGCTGAAGCCCAGGCCGCGCGGCACGTCCAGCCCCGGCACCCGGGCCAGGTGGGCCAGCAGCACGGTGGGCCGGCCGGCGGCCGGGGCCACCGGCGGGTTGGCGGGCACGGGGGCCGGCGGGGCCTCGGCCGGCAGCCACTTCAGCAGCAGTGCATGCAGGGCCTCGGGCTCCACCGGCTTGGCGATGAAGTCGTCCATGCCGGCGGCCAGGCAGTCCTGTCGGTCTTCGGCAAAGGCGTTGGCGGTCATCGCCAGCACCGGCAGGCGCGCGCAGCCGGGCAGGGCACGCAGCTGCCGCGTGGCCTCCAGGCCGTCCATGACAGGCATTTGCACATCCATCAGCACCAGGTCGTGGGCCAGGGGCTGCAGCCGTTGCAGGGCCTGCACGCCGTCGGCGGCGTGGTCCACCTGGCAGCCCGCGGCCTGCAGCATGGCGGTGGCCACCTCGCGGTTGACCGGATGGTCTTCCACCAGCAGCACCCGCGCTGGCTGCCGGCGTTGGCGCAGGCGCTGGGCCGGGGTGAGCAGCGCCACACCCGGCGCCGGTGGCGCGGGTGCGCGCCCGGCGCGCACCCGGGCGGTGAACCAGAAGCGGCTGCCCTGACCGGGCTGGCTCCGGGCCCCGGCCTCGCCGCCCATCAGGCGGGCCAGCTCGCGGGTGATGGCCAGGCCCAGGCCGGAGCCGCCATGCCGGCGGGTGGTGCTGTGGTCGGCCTGCTCAAAGGGGGCGAACAGGCCGCCCAGGCGCTCGGCGGACACGCCGGGGCCGGTGTCCTGCACGGTGATGCGCAGGGTGAGCGCGCCGGTGGCGTCGGGCGGGCCGTCGGCGCTGGCGATCACCTGCACCTGGCCCCGCTCGGTGAACTTGACGGCGTTGCCCGCCAGGTTGAGCAGGCACTGCCGCAGGCGCGTGGGGTCACCGCGCAGCCACAGGGGCAGGCCTTGGTGCTCAAACCGCAGCGTCAGGCCTTTGGCCAGGGCGTCGCCTTCCAGCAGGCTGGCGGCGCGCCCCAGCACCTCGTCCAGCGAAAAGTCGATGTCCTCCAGGCCCAGGCGGCCGGCCTCGATGCGGGAGAAGTCCAGCACGTCATTGAGCAGGGACAGCAGGTGCTGGCTGGCCGCCTCCAGCTTGTCCAGGCGCTGCCGCTGGGTGGCGTCCAGTGGCGTGTCGCGCAGCAGCGCGGCCATGCCCACGATGGCGTTCATGGGCGTGCGGATCTCGTGGCTCATGTTGGCCAGGAAGGTGCTCTTGGCCCGGTTGGCCTGCTCGGCCTCACCCTTGGCGGCGGTCAGCTCGCGGGTGCGCTCCTCCACCAGCTCCTCCAGCTGGTCGCGGTGGCGCTGCAGCTCGGCCCGGGCCTCCTTGAGCGGGGTGATGTCGGTGATGATGACGTGGAAGCCCACGGTGCGGCCGTCGCGCAGGTCGGGGATGTACTGGGCCAGCCCCTGGTGCCTCAGCCCGCTGGCGGTGCTGCTGATCGGCAGCTCGAAGCTTTGGCGCAGCCCCGCCAGCACGGCGCCCAGCGGCTGCTGCAGCGCCTGGTACTGCCCTGGGTCCATCACCTCGGCCAGGTGGCGCCCCAGCAGCTCGGCCGGGGTCAGGCCGAAGCGCGCGGCATAGGCGGTGTTGGCAAAGCGGTTGAGGCCTTGCTGGTCCCAGTAGCCGATGAGGGCGGGAATGTTGTCGACGATGGCCAGCACCTCGTGCTCGCGCTGCTGCAACTGGGCCTGGGCCTGCACGGTGGCGGTGATGTCGGTGGCCACGTTGACCAGCACGGCCTCGCCCCGCAGGCGCAGGCGCTTGGCCGAGAGCTGCACATCCAGCCGCCGGCCGCGGCCTTGCAGCTGCACCTGCAGCGCGGTCACCTCGCGCCCGGCGCTGACCTGCTGCACGAACTCGGCCCGCTGCGCGGTGTCCACCCACAACGAGAGCTCGCCCACCGTGCGCCCCACCAGCTCGTCGGCCCGCATGCCCAGCATGCGGGCAAACGCGGGGTTGACCTCCAGCAGCCGTCCGTCAGCCAGCCGGGTGATGGAGAAGCCCAGGTGCGAGGTTTCGAAGATGCGGCGGAAGTGCTCCTCGTCAGCGGCCTGGGCGGCCGCCGCTTCGGGCGGCAGCGGCGTGGCCGGGCTCAGGGGCGGTGGGCATTCGCGGGCGGTGCGCAGGTACAGGCGCCGGTCGGGGTCGCCGGGCAGCAGCGTGATCTGCCAGGCCACGGGCACCAGGCGGCCGTCGGCATGCCGCAGCCGGCCATGCACCGCCTGCGGCACGCCGGCCTGCACCTGGGCCCACAAGATCTGGGCCACCGGCAGCTCGAACTCCAGGTCCAGCCCGGTCAGCTCGCGGCCAACCAGGGCCGTGGGCGCATGGCCGGTCAGGGCCTGGGCCTGCGCATTGGCTGCCAGCAGGCGGCCGTCGTGGTCGTGCACGAAGGCCGCCTCGGGCAGCAGGTCGAAGGCCGGCCCCCAGAAGCCGGCGGCCGCCATCCCGTAAGTCGCTCCCATGGTGTGTTGCGCCAGCTTTGCCGCTGGATGTCTGGTCGTGGATGGAGCCGCAAGTTTGACCCCAATCAGGTTGCACCAGCCTTTCAGGGGCGCGACGTCGCAGCGGTGGTGGCCCCCGCTCCGGGCTAACCATGATGCAGCGCAAGCCGGCCTCTCTCAGAATAATGTCAATATAATTGACGAAAAGCCATGAACCACCTGCCTGCTTCCCACCCCCAGGCCGCCCCGCTGCTGCCGCCGCTGCCGCCTGATGGGCCGCACCACGCCCACTGGCCGGCAGGCGTGCCCCGCCGCCTGGCGGTGCCCGACGAGTCCCTGTGGTGGGGGCTGGCACGCCGTGCCGCGCAGCAGCCCGAGGCCGTGGGCCTGACCTTCATGGACCGCCGCTGGACCTGGGGCCAATTACAAGCCGAGGCCGAGCGCCTGGCCGCCGGCCTGCAGGGCCTGGGCGTGGGCCGGGGGGACCGGGTGCTGGTGTTCATGCAGAACTGCCCACAGTTCATCCTGAGCTTTTTTGCCGTGCTGCGGCTGGACGCCGTGGTGGTGCCCGTCAACCCGATGAACAAGGCCGACGAGCTGGGCCACTACATCCATGACGCCGCTGCCAAGGTGGCCATCGCCTCGGCCGACATCGCGGGCGAAATGGCCCGTGCCAGCGACGGCCTGGTGGCCAGCGGCCAAGCGGGTCAAGTGGGCTTGACGCATCTGGTGGTGTTCCACCTGTCGGAAGGCCTGCCTGAAGGGCTGCAAACCCCCGGCGTGGGCTGGCCCGCGCACTGGCCCACCGCCTGGCAGCCGTGGCTGCAGTTCCGCCACCCGCAGCCGGCGCTGGCCGGGGGCGAGGTGCACACCTGGGCCGGGCTGCTGGCCGCGGCGCCGGCCCGCCCCACCGGCACGCCCCAGGCCCGAGCGGCCGACCTGGCCATCCTGCCTTACACCAGCGGCACCACCGGTGCGGCCAAGGGCTGCATGCACGGCCACGGCAGCCTGCTGCACAACGCCCTGAGCGGCGGCCCCTGGCTGGACATGCGCCCGGGCGACACCACGCTGGTGGTGGTGCCCATGTTCCACATCACCGGCCTGGTGATGGCCCTGCTGGCCACGGTGCAGACCGGCGGCGCCATCGTGCTGATGCCGCGCTGGGACCGGGACCTGGCGGCCCGCCTCATCAGTGCCGAGCGCGTGACCCACTGGCCCAACATCCCCACCATGGTGATCGACCTGCTGGGCTCGCCCCGGCTGGCTGAGTTTGACCTCTCGTGCCTGCGCTACGTGGGCGGCGGCGGCACCACCATGCCCGAGGCCATCGCCACCCGCTTGCGTGAGCAGTTCGGCCTGGAGTACCTGGAGGGCTACGGCCTGACCGAAACCTCGGCCCCCACCCACTGCAACCCGCGCGGCGGCGCGCGCCGCCAGTGCCTGGGCATCCCCTACCTGAGCACCCAGGCGCAGGTGGTGGACCCGGACACCCTGGAACCCGTGGCCACGGGCGAGGTGGGCGAGATCGTGGTGAGCGGCCCGCAGGTGTTTCAGGGCTACTGGGGCAACCCCCAGGCCACGGCCTCGGCGTTTTTTGAGCGCGAGGGCCAGCGCTGGTTTCGCACCGGTGATTTGGGCCGGGTGGATGACACCGGCTACTACACGCTGGCCGACCGCTTGAAGCGCATGATCAACGCCAGCGGCTTCAAGGTCTGGCCGGCGGAGGTGGAGGCGCTGATGCACCACCACCCCGGCGTGCAGGAGGTCTGCATCATCGCCACCCGCGACCCCTACCGCGGCGAGAGCGTGAAGGCCGTGATCGTGCCCAAAGACAGCGCCCGTGCCACCCTGACCCAGGCCGACGTCATCGCCTGGTGCAAGGCCCACATGAGCGCCTACAAGGTGCCGCGCACCGTGCAGTTCACGGAGGCCCTGCCCAAGAGCGCCAGCGGCAAGCTCCTGTGGCGCGTGCTGCAACAACAGGAAGACGGCGCGCAGGTGGGCTGAGCGCGCGGGCGCCTGCGGTGGCGGTGTGCCTGAGGCGTGGTCCGGCGTCTCAAGCCACCGCCGCCCGCCCCCGCGCCTCCGCGTCTGCCAGTTCCGCGTGGCTGAGAAAAAGCGCGGGGTTGTCCGCCAGCCGGGCCACGGCCAGGTCAATGAAGGCGCGCACCCGGCTGGGCTGGGTGCGGCGGCTGCCCCAGTAGATGAACAGGCTCATGTGGTCGGCCATCTGCTCGGTGAACAGTGGCACCAGCCTGCCTTGGCGCACGGCCTGCGTCACCTGGGATGAGGCCAATTGCGCGATCACCTGGCCGCTGAGCACCGCCTCCAGCTCCACTGCCGCGTCGTTCACGCTCAGGGTGGGCGGCAGCTCGCGGGTGATGATGGCGTCGCCCTGGCGGAAGAACCAGGGCAGCAGGCGGCCCGAGCCGGCGTGGCGGTACAGGCTGCAGCGGTGGCTGGCCAAAGCCTCCAGGCTGGCCGGGGCGCCGTAGCGGGCCAGATAGGCGGGTGCGGCGCAGGTCAGGATCTGCATGGGCAGCAGGCGCCGGGCCACTAGGCCCTCTTGCGGCGACACCCCCACGCGAAAACCCACGTCCACCCGGTCTTCCACCCAGTTGCCAATGCGGTCATCGAGCTGGATGTCGGGCTGCACCTCGGGGTGGCGCTGGCAATACTCGTCCAGCACCGACCACAGCACCGGCGCGAAGGAGGACTGCGGCCCCACGATGCGCAACGGGCCGGCCACGTCATCCTTGGCGCTGCGGGCGCGGTTGAGGGCCCGCTCCAGTGCGGCCATGGCCGGCTGGGCGGTTTCCAGCAGTTGCTGGCCCTCCTCGGTCAGGGCCAGGCTGCGGGTGGTGCGGTGCAGCAGGCGCACGCCCAAGTGGGTTTCCAGCTGCACCAGGGCCTGGCTGGCGGCTTGCGGGCTGATGCCCTGGGCGGCGGCGGCGCGGCGCAGGCTGCCCAGCTCCACGGCTTGCGACAGCACCGCCATGGCGCGGATGTGATGCATTGGCATGTGACATTGTCAACGCTGGATTGATGCAGCGGCAAGGTTTGCCCGGCTACAAGCCCGGTGCGCCGCTGTCTACAGTCCGCCGACCTCCCCACCCCTTGCCGCCAGAGGCCCACCCCATGACCACCTTGAACATCAACGGCCAGCCGCGTGCCGTGGACCTGGACCCCGACACCCCCGTGCTCTGGGCCCTGCGCGACAGCCTGGGCCTAACCGGCACCAAGTTCGGCTGCGGCGCGGGTCTGTGCGGTGCCTGCACCGTGCATGTGGACGGGCAGGCGGTGCGCTCGTGCATCACGCCCATCGCTTCGGCAGAAGGCAAGCGCATCACCACCGTGGAAGCCGCTACCAGCGGCGCCGACAAGGTGGGCGCGGCCGTCAAGGCCGCCTGGATCAAGCACGACGTGGCCCAGTGTGGCTACTGCCAAAGCGGCCAGATCATGACCGCCACCGCGTTTTTGAAGTCCCTGCCCAAGGGCAAGCGCCCCAGCGCCGCCGAGATTGACGCTGCCATGGCCGGCAACATTTGCCGCTGCGGCACCTACGCCCGCATCCGCGCTGCGGTGGCTGACGCCGCCCAATCCCTGGCCTGACCCCTCCGGAGACACCCACCATGCTGCCCACTCAAGTGGATGAATCCCTGGCCCGCCGCTTGCGCACTGAAATGCCCCGCGCCCTGGAGCTGATGCTGGAACGCGAGTTGCAGACCACCGACACAGCGCCTGCCGCTGCAACCACCGCCGCCCTGCCGCGCCGCAGCATCCTCAAACTCATGGGCCTGAGCGCCGCCGCCACCGGCAGCCTGGCCCTGGGCGTGTTTGCCGATGACGCCCAAGCGGCTGAAGGCGCCGCCGCCGGTGGCCTCAAGCCCACCCAGCAGCCCGCTGCCTTCGTGGAGATCACGCCGGCTGGCGAGGTCATCGTCACCGTCAACCGGCTGGAGTTTGGCCAGGGCATCCTGACCGCACTGCCCATGATCCTTGCCGAAGAGCTGGACGCCGACTGGGCCCGCGTGAGCGCCCGGCACGGCGACCAGCGGCCCGCCCATGCGGACCCGCTGTTTGGCCTGCACCTCACCGGCGGCTCCAACTCGGTGAAAAACAGCTTCATGCAGTACCGCGAGCTGGGCGCCCGCACCCGCGCCATGCTGGTGACGGCCGCCGCCGCCCGCTGGGGTGTAGACGCCGCCAGCCTGCGCACGCAGGCCGGCCAGGTCATCGCCCCGGACGGCCGCCGCCTGGGCTACGGCGAGCTGGCCCAGGCCGCCATGGCGCTGCCCGTGCCCGCCCAGGTGAGCCTGAAAAACCCGAAAAACTTCCGCCTCATCGGCCAGCCCACGCCGCGGCTGGACGCCCCGGCCAAGAGCAGCGGCCAGCAAAGTTTTGGCATCGACATGGCGCTGCCCGGCCAGCTCACCGCCGTGGTGGCGCACCCGCCGGTGTTTGGCGCCCAGCTGGCCACGCTCAACGATGCCGCCGCCCGCGCCGTCAAGGGCGTGAAGGCCGTGCTGCGCATCCCCGGAGACCGGGGCGGTGAGGCTGTGGCCGTGATTGCTGACGGCTACTGGCCAGCCAAAAAGGGCCGCGACGCCCTGCAGGCCACCTGGGCCACCGAGGCGGTGGAGAAGGTGGACAGCGCCCGCCAGCTGGCGCAGTACCGCGCCCTGGCCGCCCAGCCCGGCCCGCGCCAGTTTGACGCTGACATGGCGCCGCTGGCCCAGGCCGCCCGCACGATTGAGGCCGAGTTCACCTTCCCCTACCTGGCCCATGCGCCCATGGAGCCCTTGAACTGCACCGTGCAGCTCAGCGCCGACAAGGCCGAGCTGTGGGTGGGCTCGCAGTTCCCCGGCACCGACGCCATGGCGGCGGCCGCCACCCTGGGCCTCAAGCCCGAGCAGGTGCAGGTGAACGTGCAAATGGCCGGTGGCGGCTTTGGCCGCCGCGCCGTGCCCAGCAGCGACTACGTGGTGCAGGCCTGCCAAGTGGCCAAGGCGGCCCGTGCTGCCGGCTTCTCGGCCCCGGTGCGCATGGTCTGGAGCCGCGAGGACGACATCCGTGGCGGCTACTACCGCCCCATGCACCTGCACCGCGCCCGCATCGGCCTGGACGCCCAGGGTCAGGTGCTGGCCTGGGACCACACCATCGTCGGCCAGTCCATCCTCACCGGCACCTTCTTTGAAGGCTTCATGGTCAAGAACGGCATTGACGCCACGGCGGTGGAGGGCATGCGCGAGCCCTACGCCCTGCCCATGCGCCTGACCGTGCACCACCCCCAGGTGAACGTGCCGGTGCTGTGGTGGCGCAGCGTGGGCAGCACCCACACCGCCTTTGTCATGGAGACCCTGGTGGACGAGATCGCCCGCGCCGCCAAGACCGACCCCGTGGCCTGGCGCCTGGCCCAGTTCGGCACCCAGCACCCGCGCCACCGCGCCGCGCTGGAGCTGGCCGTGGCCCGCAGCGGCTACGGCAAAAAGCGCCTGCCGGCCGGCCGCGCCTGGGGCGTGGCGGTGCATGAGTCCTTCCAGACCGTGGTGGCCTATGTGGTGGAGGCCTCGGTGACGAAGGGCCAGCCCCAATTGCACCGCGTCACCGCCGGCGTGCACTGCAACCTGGCCGTGAACCCGCGCACGATTGAGGCGCAGGTGCAAGGCGCCGCGCTGATGGGCCTGGGCATGTGCCTGCCCGGTGCCGCCATCACCCTGAAAGACGGCGTGGTGGAGCAAAGCAACTTTGGCGACTACGTGGTGGCGCGCATGCCCGACATGCCGCAGATCGAGGTGGCCATCGTGCCCAGCGCCGAGCCGCCCACCGGCATGGGCGAGCCCGGCCTGCCGCCGCTGGCCCCGGCCTTTGCCAACGCCGTGGCCCGCCTCACCGGCAAACCGCAGCGCAGCCTGCCCTTCCAGGTCTGACCGACCCGCCGCACCGCAGGAGCCCCGCATGGACGATCTCGACACCCGCGTGCTGCGCGCCGCACTGGCCTGGCAGCAGGCCGGCACGGCGGCGGTGCTGGTCACGGTGGCCCGCACCTGGGGCTCCTCGCCCCGGCCGCCGGGCTCTTTCATGGCCATCGACGCCCAGGGCCGGGTGGTGGGCTCGGTCTCGGGCGGCTGCATTGAGGACGACCTGATCGAGCGCATCCGCAGCCAAGGCATCACGGCGGTCTGTGCCGGCGGCCGCCCGCAGGTGCTGCGCTACGGGGTATCGGCCGAACAGGCGCACCGCTTTGGCCTGCCCTGCGGCGGCACGGTGGAGCTGGTGCTGGAGCCCGTGGGCGCCCACAGCCGCCTGGACGAGCTGCTGGCCGCCCGCCAGCAGCGCCAGGCCCTGTGCCGCGAGCTGGACCTGGCCACCGGCGCCGTCACGCTGCGCCCGGCCACAGCGGCCGACGCACCGGGCTGGGACGCCACCACCGGCCTTGACCCGCTGCCCGGCGCGCCCGACACCCGCCGCCTGCTCACGCCCTTCGGCCCGCCTTACCGGCTGATCCTGATCGGCGCCGGCGACCTCTCGCGCTTCCTGTGCGAGATGGCGCTGGGCCTGGGCTTTGAACTCATCGTCTGCGACCCGCGCGAGGAGCAGGCCCAGGGCTGGTCCTTCAGCGGCGAGCTGCCCGGCGTGACCCTGACCCGCGAGATGCCCGACGACTGCGTGCAGCGCCTGCGCCCGGACGCCCGCACCGCCGTCATCGCCCTCACCCATGACCCCAAGCTGGACGACCTGGCGTTGATGGACGCGCTGGCCACCCCGGCCTTTTATGTGGGTGCCATTGGCTCGCGCCGCAACAGCGCCCAGCGCCGTGAGCGCCTGCGCGAGCACTTTGAGGTGCCTGAAGCCGCCTTGGCCCGGCTGCGCGGCCCGGCCGGCCTGTACATCGGCAGCCAAACGCCGGCCGAGATCGCCCTCTCCATCCTGGCCGAAGTGGTTGCCGCCAAGAACGGCGTGAGCTTTTCTGACCAAGCCCAGGTGGCTGCCGCCAAAGCGCGCCGGGAAGCAGCAGCCGGCGCCGACGCCGCCCATGCCGCGTGGCTGGCCGTTGCCGCCGTGCCCGCTACCTGCGGCCTGGGGGCCGGCCTCGGCTCGGACCGTTGACCTTGCCGGTGGGGCAGGCGGTGGCTCCGGCAGAAGTGCGGGCGGTGATCCTGGCCGCCGGCCTGGGCAGCCGCCTGGGCGGTGTGCCCAAAGCCGCCCTGCGCCACGCCGCAGACGGCCAAACGCTGCTGGCCCGCCACGCCCAGGCCCTGCGCTCCGCGGGCGTGGCCGAGGTGAGCGCCGTCATCGGCCCCTACCGCGAGCGCCTGCTGCCGCTGGCCCAGGCGGGCGGCATCACGCCGCTGCTGCACACCCTGGATGGGCCCAGCCTCATCGACTCCCAACGCCTGGCCCTGGCGGCGCACGCCGCCGCCGCCGCCCCGCACGCCAGCCTGCTGCTGCTGGTGAGTGACCTGCCGCACCTCAGCGCTGAACACCTCGCGCCCCTGCTGGCCGCCTGGGCGCAGCGCCCCGCTGGCGTGCACGCCTTGATGCCCGTGGTCCACGGCCAGCGCGGCCACCCCGTGCTGCTCAGCCCCACCGCCGTGGTCGGCGTGCTGGCTCAGCCGCCAGACGCCGGCCCCGCCGGCGTGCGCGCCTGGCTGGCCGCCCACCCGCAGGCCGTGCAGGCCCTGCCGCTGTCCGACCCCGCCTATGTGCAGGATGTGGACACGCTGCAAGACGTGGCCCTGCACCGTCTGGCGCTGCCCTGATGCGGCCTTGATGCAGCCCTTACGCTTTTCAATGACAAGCTCAGCTTGTCAATCTGTTCAGGCAATACCGCCTATTCGCGGATGCCGGCAGTTTCTACAGTGGCGCCATTCCCTCTTTTTTGAGACCGAGGCGCCCGATGGACAACTTCCTCTTTCACAACCCCACGCAGCTTGACTTTGGCACCGGCAAAGAGCGCCTGATCGGCCAGCATGTGGCGGCGCATGGCGTGCGCAAGGTGCTGCTGGCCTATGGCAGCGAGCGCATTCGGCGCGACGGTCTGTTTGACACGGTGGTCGCCAGCCTGGCCGAGCAGGGCGTGGCGGTGGTGCCCTTTGGCGGCATCGTCAGCAACCCGCTGCTGTCCACCGTGCGTGAGGCCATGGCCGTGGCGCGCCGCGAGCGGGTGGACGGGGTGCTGGCCGTGGGCGGCGGCTCGGTGCTGGACAGCGCCAAGGCCATTGCCGCTGGTGTGCCCCACCCGGGCGATGTGTGGGAGCTGTTCCTGCGCACGGCGCCCATCACCCAGGCGCTGCCGGTGTTTGCGGTGCTCACCCTGGCGGCCACCGGCAGTGAGATGAACGCGGGCGCCGTGGTCACCAATGACGCCACGCAGGAGAAGTTCGCCATCCAGTCGCCGCTGCTGTTCCCCAAGGTGTCGGTGGTGAACCCGGCGTTGATGCAGAGCGTGCCGCGTGACTACTTGGCCTATTCCGCCGCCGACATCATTGCCCACAGCATCGAGGGCTACTTCACCGCCACCGTGCAGCCGCGTTTTCATTCGCGCTTGACCGAGGCCATCGTCAACACGGTGATCGACACCACCGAGACCCTGCTGGCCGACCCAACCCACTACGCCGCCCGCGCCGAATTCGCCTGGGCCGCCACCCAGGCCTTGAACGGCACGCTCTACGCCGGCACCGCCGGCTACAGCTACCCCAACCACATGATCGAGCACAGCCTGTCGGCGCTGTTCAACGTGCCGCACGGCGCCGGCTTGTCGGTGGTGATGCCGGCGTGGATGCGCTGGTACAGCCGCCGCCACCCGGCGCAGTTCGAGCGCTTTGCGCAGCAGGTGTTTCAGGTGCAGGGCGCCGAGGCCGGCATTGCCGCGCTGCAGGCCTGGTTCGACAAGATCGGCACGCCCACGCGGCTGTCGCAATTGGGCATCGCCCCCGATGAGCTGCCTGCCACCGTGGAGAACGTGCTGGGCAACGCCCGCTACTTTGGCCTGGCCGATCTCTACACCCGTGAGGTGGTGCAAGAGATTTTGGAAAGCGCGCTGTGAGCCTGCGCTTACCTTGGCGCGGGTCCACCGCAGCGGCAGCGCTGGTGGCCGCCGCTGGCCTGGGCGCCTGCACCTCCGCCACCCTGCCGCCCCCCGACACCACCCCCACCCCCGCCGGAGCTGACGACATGAGTTTTCGAGAAGGCCTCAAGCTGACGTGGCAGATGCTGTTTGACAAGCCGGAAGGCACCCGGCCCGACGCCGTGGCACCGGTGCCGGTGCAGGCCCTCCGCCCGGCCGATCTGGCGGCGGCGCCCGTGGGCAGCCTGTGGCGCCTGGGGCACTCCACCGTGCTGCTCAAGCTGGAGGGAGGCTTTTGGATCACCGACCCGGTGTTTGGCCAGCGGGCCTCGCCGGTGTCGTTTGCCGGGCCGTCGCGCTTTCATGCGCCGCCGATTGCGCTGGGAGACCTGCCGCCCCTGGCCGGCGTGATCCTCTCGCACGACCACTACGACCACCTCGACAAAGCCACCGTGCGCGCCCTGGCGCCGCGGACCCAGCACTTCATCACCCCCACCGGTGTGGGCGCGCTGCTGGTGGACTGGGGCATTCCGGCGGCCAAGGTGCAGGAGCTGGGCTGGTGGCAGCACACCACGGTGGGCGGGCTCACGCTCACCGCCACGCCGGCGCAGCATTTCTCGGGCCGGGGCCTGTTTGACCGCAACCAGCGCCTGTGGTGCGGTTGGGCGCTGCGCACCGCCGCCACGGCCACCGCACCCAGCCTGAACCTGTTTTTCAGCGGCGACTCGGGCTACTTTGACGGCTTCAAGGCCATTGGCGAGCGCTTGGGCCCCTTCGATGTGACCCTGCTGGAAGCCGGCGCCTACGACCGCCGCTGGCAGGCGGTGCACATGCTGCCCGAGCACACCGTGCAGGCCCACCACGACCTGCGCGGCCGCTGGCTGCTGCCCATCCACAACGGCACCTTTGACCTGGCCTTCCACCGCTGGACCGAGCCGCTGGAGCGGGTGGCTCAGGCCGCCGAAGCCCAAGAGGTGCCGCTGCTGACGCCGGTGTTTGGCGCCCGCGTTGCGTTGGCGGCGCCACAGCCCACACCGGCGTGGTGGCGGCCCGGGAAGGTGTCACCGATTCGGTGGGCGCCCACGCAACCACCCGTGGGGTTCGCCAGTGGAGTCAAGGTCCCGCGTTGAGCGGGGCGCGCCAGGCGCCGTCCCAATCCGTCCACGGGGATGCCGGCGTGTTGCGCCTGTTTGCGAAAGATTACGCTTGCTTGCGGCACAGGCGGCGCCGTGTACCCCCCACGGCGGCCAGACCCGCCAGCATCAGGGCCAGGGAAGCCGGCTCGGGCACAGCAGCGGCGGTGGCAAAGGTGATGTTGTCCACGCCCCAAGCATCGCTGCTGACGTTGCTCAGCGTGACGCTCTGGAAGGTGTTGGTGTTGGTGAAGCCGAAGTAGCTGGCGCCGCCATTGACGTTGACCGGGACGTTGAGGGTCTGCGTCTGCCCATCGTCGAAGGTGATGACCATCTGCGTGGTGCCGCTGAAGCTGGTTTGCAGTCCGGTGAAGTAGCCACCGAAGGCATGGGTGCCACCGGAGAAGCTGAAGGTGATGCCGCCTTGAGGGGCGCCTGCCCACTGGCTGCCGTTGGCGGTCACGTTGAAGCCGTACAGGTTGCCCCAATTGGCGTTGCTGACGCCGCTGAAGTCTGGCCCGAAGTTGCTGCCGGAGAAGGACACCGTTGCAGCGCCTTCGGTGAAGCCGCCCATGCCCAGGTTCTGTCCCTCGAAAGTGAGGGTCTGCAGGCTGCCGAATGCGATCGCGGCGGCTTGAAATTGAGCTTCTGCGGCAGCGGATTGGGTCCAGGGGCCGGAGGTGGGCGCGCCGTCGTCACTGCCGGTATAGGTGTTGACCGCAGCCTGCGCGGCGCCGGTGCAGGCCAGCAGGGCCAAGGTGAGGGCGGTGGTCTTGAATGGGCGGGGCATGAAAACGTCCTTATATCCAGGTGCAGAAAGACCGCACGCCACTTGCGCACAGCGTCGTGTCGGGGGGCGGAGTCTCTGTTCCCCCTTGCGTCTCCAACTGCTGGATTTGGTAACTGAATGCGGGCTCGCCCCACCGTTCCTGGGCGACCCGGCCCGCCTGTGCTGGCTTGCGGTCAGCCCCAGCGCAGAGGCACGCTCGGCGCCTCTCGCACCACACTCTGCGGATCGGTCTGCGGCGCACCGGCCTGCAGGGACAGGGGCAGCACGCCGGCCCACACCGGCCAGGCCATGTCCTCGTCGTCGTCCTTGGGGCCACCACTGCGGGCCTTGAGGCTGGCTTCGGCCAGCGACAGGCGCAGCACCGTGGTGGCGTTTAGCTCCTTGTCGCTCACCGGGCGCAACGCGTTCCAGCGGCCGGGCGAGAGCTTCTCCATGAAGGCTTGCAGGCTGCGGAATTTGGCGGCCGTGCCGTCCACCGTTTCAAAGCGCCCGTACACCACCACCGAGCGGTAGTTCATGCTGTGGTGGAAAGCCGAGCGCGCCATGACCAGTCCGTCCAGCAGGCTGAGGGTGACGCAGCATTCACTGGCCACCAAGGCCTTGAGCAGGCGTGAGGCCTTGGCCCCGTGGATGTAGAGGTGCCCGCCCTCGCGCCAGACGGCGGTGGGGATCACATGCACGCTGCCCTCGTGGGCAAAGCCGATATGGGCCAGCGGCGCGGCGTCGACCACGGCGGCGATGGCCTCAGCGTCATAGGTGGCGCGCTCGGGCAGGCGGCGCACGCGGGTGCGCTCGGAAGGGGCTGCGTTCGGGGTGGCCATGCCAGGGTTCCAGTTCCATGCCAGGGGTTCAACACAGCCGGCAGGGTAGGAGGGTGGTGGCATCATGAAAAGATCCACCACAGTGGACATGAATGGAGCCACCGACAAGGAGAAGCGATGGACTGGCGTTGGCTGTTGACGGTGCCGGCCACCGAGGCCGAGGCGGTGGCCCGCCTGCCGCGGCAGCGCCTGCTCTATGCGCGGCTGCGGGCGGCGGTGCTGGCCGGCCGCCTGGTCGCGGGCACCCGTCTGCCTGCCAGCCGCGAGCTGGCCACCGAGCTGGGGCTGGCCCGCAACACCGTGCTGTGGGCCTATGGGCAGCTGACGGCCGAGGGGGTGCTGCGTGCCACCCGGCATGGCACCTGGATTGCCCCCGTGGCGCCCACCACGCCGGCGGTGACCGCCCCGTCCCCCCGCCGGCGCCCGGACGCCGCGGCGGCCACGCCACCCGATGGCCTGCCGCCGCTGTCGCGCCGTGCCCAGACCCTGCGCGGTGAGGAGGTGGAGCCGGCCCTGATGCCTTTTGCCCTGGGCATGCCCGATGTGGCGGACTTTCCGGCCCGTGCCTGGCGTGCCAGTCTGGACCGGGCCTGGCGGCAGGCCAGCGCCCGCCAGCTGGGCTATTCCCCCGGTGGCGGCGAGCCCGTGTTGCGCCAGGCGCTGGCGGGCTACCTGGGCGCCTCGCGCGGCCTGCCGGTGCGCGCCGAGCAGGTGATCGTGACCGCCGGCACGCAGGCCGGGCTGGACCTCTGCGCCCGTCTGCTGGCCGACGCCGGTGACACCGCCTGGGTGGAGAACCCCGGCTACCCCGCCGCGCGTGCGGCGCTGGCCCTGGCCGGGTTGCAGTTGCATGGTGTGCCGGTGGATGGCGAGGGCCTGGCCCCCACGGCGGCAGACTGGGCGCGCCACCGCCCGCGGCTGGTGGTGGTCACGCCCTCGCACCAGTTCCCTACGGGGGCGGTGATGTCGCTGCCGCGCCGGCTGGCCCTGATCGAGCAGGCCCGGACCCACGGCGCCTGGATCCTGGAGGATGACTACGACAGCGAGTTCCGCCGCGGCGGCGCGCTGCTGCCGGCCTTGCTGGGGTTGCGTGAGCAGGCGCCGGTGATCTATGCCGGTACCTTTTCCAAGACCTTGTTTCCCGGCCTGCGGCTGGGCTATCTGGTGGTGCCGCCTGAGCGGGCGGCGGCCTTTGCTGCGGCGGCGGCCCAGGCGCTGCGCCCGGGCCAGGGGATCGAGCAGGTGGCCTTGGCGGACTTCATCGTCCGCGGGGCCTACACCACCCACCTGCGGCGCATGCGCCGCCGCTATGCACTGCGGCGCGAGACGCTGCGCGCCTGCCTGCTGCAGTCCTTCGGGCCGCATGGGGCGGTGGTCACCGGGGGCGAGGCCGGCCTGCACCTCACCCTCTGGTGGCGCCAGGGGCCGGCGGATGTGGCGCTGGCCCAGGCGGCCCTGGCGCAGGGCGTGATGGCGCGGCCACTCAGCCGCTATGCCCTGGCGCCGCTGCATCCGCCTGGCGTGCAGGGCCTGGTGCTGGGCTTTGGCTGTGCGCCGCAGGCACGCATTGCCTGCGCCGTGGAGCGGCTGCTCCAGGCCTGGCAGCAGGTGGCGTAGCGCTGGATCCGGCTTGACCGGCCGCAAACCTGGGGCAACGCACGCGCGCTGCGGCGGCCCTGGCACCGGATTGCGCTTGAGGGGCGCGGCCGCCGGCCGATATCTCCGCCAGACACAAGGTCATCAACGGCCGGGAAGGGAGTCTGGATGTTTGGGAACTTGACGTTGCGCGGCCGCTTGCTGGCGGGCTTTGGCGCCATGCTGCTGCTCTTGATGGTGATGGTGGGGGTGGGCCAGGGGCAGATGGGCCGGCTCAAGGCGGGCACGGACGCCTTCAGCACCAACATCGTGCCCTCGCTGACCGAGCAGAACACCATGGGGCAGGCCTTGAGCACCTTCCGGCGCTACGAGCTGCGTCACCTGCTGACCGACGACGCGCAGGCCATGGACGCGGTGGAGGCCGAGATGGCCAAGGCGAAGGCGCGCTTTGTCGAGGCGCTGGACCGCTACGCCCAGGGCCTGCTGTCCGACGAGCGCGACCGGGCACTGGAGGTGCAGACCCGGCAGGCGGCCATGGCCTACTTCCAGGGCTGGGAAGCCATGCGCGCCCTGTCCCGGGCCACGGCCGCGGACCCGACCGCGCTGGAGCGGGCCAAGGCCCAGATGCCCGCCCGACAGGCGGTGTTTGACCAGGCCGTGGCTGCGGTGGAAGCCTGGTGGGCCCACAACCTGCAGCTCAGCGCGCAGGCCCGCAACGAGGCCGAGGCCACGCACGGCCAGGCCACCGGGATCATGCTGGCCCTGACGGCCGCTGCCCTGCTCACCGGTGTGGCTGCGGCCCTGGTCATCACCCGCTCGGTCCAGCGTCAGCTGGGCGGCGATCCGGAGTACGCCAAGGCGGTGGTGGCCGAGATCGCCCGGGGCCACCTGGATGTGCAGGTGCAGCTGCGCGCCGGCGACGACAGCAGCCTGCTGGCGGCCATGCGCGCCATGCGCGACCGCCTGGCCGAGGTGGTCAGTCAGGTGCGCTCGGCCAGCGAGAGCATTGCCACCGGCTCAGCCCAGATCGCCATGGGCAACGCCGACCTGAGCCAGCGCACCGAGGAGCAGGCGGGCAACCTGCAGCAGACGGCCTCGTCCATGGAGCAGCTGGCCGACACGGTGCGCACCAGTGCCGGCGCCGCCTCCGAGGCCAACGGCCTGGCGGGCCAGGCCTCCGGTGCCGCGGCCGAGGGCGGGCACAAGGTCACCCAGGTGGTGCAGACCATGGAAGACATCGCCGAGTCTTCGCGCCGCATCCAAGACATCATTGGCGTCATCGACGGCATCGCCTTCCAGACCAACATCCTGGCGCTGAACGCGGCGGTGGAGGCCGCCCGCGCCGGCGAGCAGGGCCGCGGTTTTGCGGTGGTGGCCGGCGAGGTACGCACCCTGGCCGGGCGCAGTGCTGATGCCGCCCGCGAGATCAAGAGCCTGATCGGGGCCAGCGTGGAGAAGGTGGACGCCGGCACCCGCCAGGTGCGCGAGGCCGGCGGGGCCATGGCGCACATCGTGGCCCAGGTGCGCAGCGTCAGCGAGCGCATCCACCAGCTCACCGAGGCCGCCGCCGACCAGTCCAGCGGCATTGGCCAGATCAACGATGCCGTCACCCAGCTCGACCAGGCCACGCAGCAGAACGCCGCACTGGTGGAGCAGAGCGCTGCCGCCGCCGAGAGCCTGCGCCAGCAGGCCGAGCGCCTCACCCAGGTGGTGGGCAGCTTCCGCCTGCGCGGCTGAGGGGGCGCCAACTCGTTGGCAGGCCGTCTCAGGCGGGCTGCAGGCTCAGGTGCAGGGGCGTGCGGGGCCGCAGCGTCACCGCCATCTCGGGTTGTGGCGCGGCAGCGCCCGGCACCGGCGCCAGGCGCCAGCGCTGCAGCAGCAGGGCGGCCACCACCGTCATCTCGTCTTGTGCCAGGTGCTGGCCCAGGCAGACCCGGGGGCCGGCGCCAAACGGCATCCAGGCCCCGCGCGGTCGTTGCTCGTCGGGCTGCAGGAAGCGCTCGGGTCGGAAGTGCCCAGGTTGCGGATACCAGCGCGCGTCGCGCTGCAGCTGCTGCACCGGAATCATGAACAGCGTGCGCGCCGGCAGGGTGCGCCCGCCCAGGGTGACCGGGGCGGTGGCCCGCCGGTTGATGAGCATGGGCGCGGCCGGGTACAGGCGCTGCGACTCTTGCAGGCTGGCCCGCAGTCGCGGCAGCGCGCTCAGGTGCTGCGGCCCGGGATCGGCGCCCGCCAGCGCCTGCGCCACCTCCCGGGCCAGGCGGTCCTGTTCCTGCGGGTCGGCGGCCAGGCACCAGCACCACCAGGTCAGGCTGGCCGCCACCGTCTCGTGGCCGGCCAGAAAGGCGGTGGTGCATTCGTCGGCCACCGCGCGCAGGGTCCAGCGTCCGGGCTCGGCGCGGTGCAGGGCCATCAGGCGGCTGAGCAGGTCATCGGGCCAACTGTCCTCGGGCTGGGCCAGGCGATCCTGCAGGTGGTTCTCCACCAGGCCGCGCAGCACGGCCATGGCGTGGCGTTTGCGCGCCTTCCAGGGCATGGCGTCAGGCCAGCTGGCGGGCCAGAAGAACTCGCCCTGGGCGATGCGGCTGACCGTCTGCACCGCCTGCTCGGCCGCCTCCAGCGCGGCCGGCTCCAGGCGGCTGGAGAACACTGCCTGCAGGATGACCGCCATGGTCAGCTGGGTCAGGCGCTGCTCCACCGGCCAGCGCGCGTGCTGCGTCGGCCAGTCCTGCAGTTGGCCGCGCACGGTGGCCACCAGGCCCGGCACCAGGCTCTTGACCGCCTTGGGGGCAAAGGCGGGCTGCAGGGCCAGGCGTTGGGCATGCCAGTCGGCGCCTTCGCGCACCAGCACACTCTGCCCATGCAGGCCGGCGAAGACCTCCACCGGCCGTTCCGCACGGATCAGGCGGTCGTGCTGCTGCACCAGCAGCTCGCGCACCAGGCCCGGGTGCATGACCAGCACCACCTGCTCGGGCACGATGCGCAGGTGCACCAGGTCGCCCCAGTCGCGCTGCAGGCCTTCCAGGGTGCCGGCCATGTCGCGGCGCATGCGCCACAGCCAGGACCAGCCGGTGGGGCCGCTCGGCGGGCCGGGAGGCCAGGGGCCGGGCCGGGCCGCTGGCGGGGCCTTGGCGGTGGTGGCGGTGGTGGCGGTGGTGGTGTCGGTGGTGTGCACCGGGCAGGTGCCGCGGGGCGGCTGCGCCGCGGCGGGGCAGGGCGGCAGGGGCGTGGTGTCGGCGTTCATGGCATGGCATGCTGCCGGCCGCTGAACTGGCCGTCTTGAACCCAAACGACATGCCCGACCTTGTGCCGCACGCTACCCCCGCCCCTGCCTCCAGGTCGCCTGTTCGCGGGGGGCTGCATCCGATGCAACGAGCGCCCCGGCATCCCCAGGGCGAGTCCTGTGCCTGGCTGCAGCCGGTGCCGGCGGTGCTGCAAGGGGCGCTGGTGGCGGTGGTGATGCGCGACACCCGTGGCGTGTCCCTGGACGATGCCCAGCGGCTGAGCCACTTTCCGGCCTCGCCGCTGATGAGCCTGTCGTGGTTCCATGGCGCCGAGGTGGGCTTCATGCAGCCCGACGGGGCCTGGTCGCCGTTTGGCGCCGACGTGGTGGTCTTTGGCAGCCAGCTGACGCCGCGGGTGACCTGGGCGCCGCGCACCGGTTTTGGCGGCATGCTCTGCTTCACCCCGGATGTGGCCCAGGCGCTCTTCGGCCTGGACCCGGCGGCCCTGGTGGATGGCTTGGCGCCAGCGGCGGCGGTGCTGGACCGCAGCTGGCAGCCGTGGCTGCGGGCCCTGCCGCAGGCCACCACGCCGGCAGCGGCCATGGCCCTGATCACCGCGGCGCTGGGGCCACGCTGGCAGGTGCTGCAGGGCCGTGCCGGCCAGGCACCCAGCCTGCGCCAGGTCGGCCGGGCCTGGGTGGGGCGGTTGGCCCTGCAGGCGCTGCAGTGGCGCCAGGGCCGCAGCCCGCGCCAGGTGGAGCGGCGCCTCAAGGAATGGACCGGCCGTTCGCTGCGCGATTGGCAGGCCCTGGTGCGCACCGAGGGACTGTTCTTTGCCGCCCGCGACCGGCAGGCGCAGGGCCTGCCCTTTGACTGGGCAGGCCTGGCCCAAGACGAAGGCTTTGCCGACCAGGCCCATCTGGTGCGCAGCGCCAGGCGCATCACCGGCTTTGCCCCCGGCGAGTTTGCGCGCCGCTTTGTCGAGGACGAGTCCTTCTGGATCGTGCGGTTGTGGGTCTGAGCAGGCCCGCGCCTCAGGCGCCCAGGAAGCGCAGCACGTCGTAGCAGGCCCCCATGGTGTGGTAATCGGTCTTTCCGGCGGGGCTCTTCTCGTCGGAATAGGCCCGGTTGTCGGGCGTGCGGATGCGGTACCAGGCGCCGTGGCGGTGGTCGATCATGTGCGCCCAGGCGTAGGCCCACAGGCGGTCGTACCACTGCCAGTACGCGGCCTCGCCGGTGGCCACGGCCAGGCCGGCGGCCGCGGCCAGGCTCTCGGCCTGCACCCAGAAGTACTTGTCGGCGTCGCAGACCGCACCGTCGGGGCCAAAACCGTAGACCAGGCCCCCGTGCACCCCGTCCCAGCCGCGGGCCATGGCGGTGTCAAAGAAGTGCCGCGCGGTGGGCAGCAGCCAGGTGGGCTCGGGCTGGGCGCCGGCGGCCAGTCGGGCACGCAGCTGCAGCAGCAGCTTGGTCCACTCGGTCAGGTGGCCGGTCTGGAAGCCCCAGGGGCGGAAGATGTTGGTCTTGTCCTCGCGGTTGTAGTCCCAGTCCACCACCCAGGCGCCCCGGGCATCGTGGCGGTAGTGCTCCCACACCAGGCCGTCGGCCAGGCCGGCCAGCCGCTGGGTGACGGACTCGGCCAGCGTCAGGGCGCGTTGCAGGTAGAAGGCCTCGCCGGTGGCCTCGTGGGCGGCCAGCATGGCCTCGCAGCCATGCATGTTGGCGTTCTGGCCGCGATAAGGCTGCAGGGTGCCGTCCGGCGCGATCTCGTCGGCATACAGGCCCTGGGCCGGCTCCCAGAAGCGGGCCTCCAGGCGTTCAGCGGTGGCCTGCAGGCCGGCACGGGCCTCGTCCACCCCGGCCATCAGGGCATGGGCATGGGCCAGCAGCACAAAGGCCTGGCCATAGGCGTGCAGGGTGCCGTCCAGCAGCTCGGCGCGCTGGCCGTCCCAGCGCACGCGCCAGGCATGGCCGGGGTTGGGGCCTTCCAGGCTGGGGCAGCCCCGGCCCGGTTCGAACTGGTGGCCCTGGCTCAGGAAGCGCAGGCCGTGGCGTGCGCGGCGCTGGTCCTCGGGCTGGCCGAAGTGGCGCCAGGCCATGGCGTGGTTGAAGACAAAGCGCGTGCTGCTGACCAGATGGCGCTCCACGCGCTCGTAGACCGTGCCGTCGTCCCGGTAAAAGTGAAAGAAGCCGCCGCTGGCGTCCAGGTTGCGCGGGGCATAGAAGGCCAGGGTGTGCTGGATGTGGGCCCGCAGGAAGTCGGGCGAGCGGAAGTCGGGCAGGTCGCGCATAGGGCTGGGGGGTGGGCAGGGTGGGGTATGGGGCCGCAGGGAAGGGGGGTGGCAGGGGCGGTCGCCGGTCAGGGGGGCCAGACCCGGTCCACCAGCGCGGCCACCTCCAGGCGCTCGGCCTGCCGGGCAGCGGCTTCGCGCCATTCGGTAGGGGCCGGGGCGGGGCGGGTGGGCAGCCGTCCGCGCCACAGGCTGGCCTGCAGCGCGGCCACCACCAGCCCGTCGCGCACCGGTGGCGGGGCCACCGAGGCGAGAGCCGGCTGCAGGCGGGCCTGCAACGCTGGCGGCAGCTCGGGCTCGAAGTCCAGCCACAGCCGGCGTGCGCCGCCGGGGCGCAGCGCCACCACCACAAAGCCACCCGCGGGCCGCCCCGGAAACAGCGGCGCCAGCGCCTGGCCGGCGGCCTCGCCCAGGGCGTCCAGGTACAAGTGGAGCTGGTCGATGTCGCCCAGGCGTTCGCGCAGCAGGGCGCCGTCCTGCAGCAGCACGATGCCGGCGGCGGTGAAGGCAGGCACTGCCGTGGCGGCCTGCGTCGTGCCGGCGGCCGCCCACGGGGCGGCCGCCAGGCCCAGCAGGCGGTGCAGCGCGCGGCGGCGGGGGGCGGCGGGAACGTGGGGGGCGTGCATCGTCGGCAGGGGTGGGAGCAGGGCAGCGGCGCATTGTGGGCCGTGGCCGGCGATGGCGCATCCGGGGGTGCCGGAGTTCGGGATGTGCCGGGGCCGCCGCCCGCGCCTAGACTCATCGTCTTCACTGTTCCCCACCGTCGCCGTCATGACCGAGCCGGAATTCCTGCGTCAGGTGCAGGCCCTGCGTCCCCAGCTCCTGCGCTTTGCCCAGCACCAACTGCGCAATGCCGCCTGGGCCGAGGACGCCGTCTCCGAGACCGTGGTGGCCGCCCTGGAGCGCCCGCAGGCCTATGCCGGGGCGTCTGCGCTCAAGACCTGGCTGGTGGGCATCCTCAAGCACAAGGTGGTGGACCAGATCCGTCGCCATGGCCGCGAGGTGCTGGTTGCCGACCTGACCCCGTCGGCGGAGGACGAAGGCGGCGCCGACCTGGACGACCTGCTCTTTGACGCCCGAGGCCACTGGCGCGAGCCGCCCGCCGACTGGGGCGCACCCGGCGCCCTGCTGGCCCAGAAGCAGTTCATGGCGGTGCTGGAGACCTGCGTGGAGCGCCTGCCTGGTCAGCAAGGGCGCGTGTTCCTGATGCGCGAGTGGCTGGAGCTGGATACCGCCGAAATCTGCGAGCAGACCGGCGTCAACGCCGCCCACCTGTTCGTGCTGCTGCACCGTGCCCGGCTGCGCCTGCGGGAGTGCTTGCAGCTGCACTGGTTCGCGCCGGCGGGTCTGCCGGTGCCCGGGGCGGCCACCCCAGGCCTGGCCCGCGGCTGACGCCCGGTTCTCATTTTCCTTTTCCCCTCCAAGTCCCCCGCCATGGCCCTGCTGCCCAACTGCCGAGAGACCACTGCCCTGGCCCTGGCCGCCCAGGACCGGCCCCTGCGCCTGGGTGAGCGCCTGCGCATGGGTCTGCACCAGCGGATGTGCGCCCACTGCGCCCGATTTGCCCACCAGCTCCAGTGCATGGACGACGCGCTGGCCCAGTGGCGGGCCGAAGGCCCGGCCGATGGCCAGGAAGTTCCGCCGCCCCCGCCCGCACGGGACGGGTCATGACCGGCCTGCGCCGGGTCCCTTGGGGGCTGGCCCTGCTCGCCCTGGCGGGCCTGTGCGGGGGTTGTGCCCAGGGGCCAACGGCCGCCCTCTCCGCGCCCCCAGCGGGTCTGACCCTGCTCCTGGCCCCTGTGCCGCAGCCGGTCCCTGCCGACCCCACGGTGTGCCTGCGCTGGGCCGAGCCCGGCGCCGGCACCGCGCTGGAGGCCCGCGCCCTGGCGGCGGTGGCGGTGGAGCTGGAAGGCATGGGGCGGCCGCCCCGTTCCCGGGACTGCGGCCTGACCGTGCTGCTGGGCACGCCGCAGGCGGTGTTCGACGGTGGCGGTGCGCCGCTGGACCTGCGGCCGGCGCTGGCCGCGTTTGAACCGCCCGGCCCCTGGGCGGCGGACGCCCGGATTCGCGACCCCCTGCAGGCGCAGCCGCCCGCCCTCAGCCATGCCGACCTGGCTCCGGTGCGTCGGGTGCTGCGGGCCGGCGCGCCCAAGGTGACCATGGGCGTGGTCCAGAACGGCATCGGCGGCCTCAAGACACCGGGCCGCGCCACCCCGCCCGCCCCGGCCACGGCCAACCTCCCGGTGGGCCCGACCCGGCTGCGCTGGTCCTTGACCTGGCAAGACCCGCATGGCCGGCGTCTGCGCACCGACACCGCCGAGGTGGTGCTGACGTCTCCCGCCGCCGGCTGGGACCAGGCGTGGATGCTGTTGTGGGCCGCCTTGCTGCGCCCGCAGGGCGGCCTCGCGCCGCTGCAGGCGGCACAGGTGCAGGCGGCCAACCTGCCCTGAAATTGCAACAGGCGGGCGCCCGGCCCCTGGTCCGGGTGAGGACCGTCCCAGGCCGAGAGCTCGGCGTTTTCCCGGTCCCGAACGCCACCGCTGACACGTCAGCGAACGCCACTCGGGCCAGATGGTGCCCGGGCCGCGATGAATGGCGCGACCTGCGCCCCCTGGCCGATGGGCAGGCCACTGCCCTTCCGATAGCCTCTCGCGCCTTGTCTGGTGGGGCTTCGGCCCTTGGGCCCCAAGGGCCATGCATCACCCATGAGTTACGTCGTTAGCATCTGGAAACATCCCACCACTTGGCCGCTGCCTGGCTGCCTGGAAGAGGCCATGCAGCAGCGTCGTCGGCTGATGCGCCAGGCCGGGCCTGCCGAGCCGCTGTTTCAACAGCTGTGGGCGCGCCTGCAGCAGCGCCTGCCCGGCCTGCTGCCCACGGCCGACGCGCCTTCTCCGTGGTTGGCGCCGCCTCCCCTGGCCCTGCCAGAACAGGCGGGGGCCCGGGTCTGGAACCTGCGGCTGGCCGAAGGCGAGCACCTGGCCGCCGCCCAGGGCTGTGTGGTGGCCGAGGCCCTGGCCCTGGGCCTGTCCCTGCTGGATGAGCAGGCGCGGGAGCTGCACCGCGGCGACGGAGTGAGCCTGGGGGTGGACGACCGGGCCGGCTGCGTCGTCGCCTGGGACCTGCGTGCTCGCCGTCAGTTGACCGATGCCGCGCAGACGCTGGTCCACGCCCTGGCCCGCGGCAACCGCCTGGCCTGCCGCCTGCTGGCTGAGCAGGTGCAGGCCGGCCTGGGCGTGCGTCAGGACCCGGTGCTGGCCGCCGCCCTTACCTTGGCCGCGCACCCCTGGCAGCGTGAGTCCGGCCGTTTGGTGCCGGGCGACGCCGCAGCCCGGGAGGCCGCGGCCACCTTGCGCCACCACCTGGGCCCGGAGGGCCTGCGCCAGGCCGCGGCCTGGCTGCCCCGCCTGCTGCGCAGCCTGGACCCCGCTGCCGACCCCGCCAGCCTGCTGGCGGCCCGCTTGTGGCCCCAGGCGGCCGCGACGGGGGGGGCCGAGGCGGGCGCGGCGCCACCGACCGCCATGCCCGTCAAGGCAACGCCGGCCGCGGAACCGGCCGATGTCGCGTCGCCCACGCGGCTGCCCACCACCGCCCAGCCGCAGGTCGAGGTCATGCTGCACGCCGCCATGGCCGGCGATCCCCGGGCCCAGTGGCAGCTGGGCCGTTGGTGGCAGGCGGGTGAGGCTGGCCTGCCGGCCGATCCCCAGGTGGCCCTGCACTGGTTCCGGCTGGGCGCCGAGCAGGGCCATCCGGGGGCCCAGTGCTCCCTGGCGCAGGCCTGCAAGCAGGGCCAGGGCACGCCGGCCGACCCCGCTGCCGCCGTCATCTGGTGGCAGCGTGCGGCCCACCAGGGCCACGCCGGTGCCCAGTACGCCCTGGGCGTGGCCAGCTGGCAGGGCGAGGGCACCGAGGCCGATCCGCCCGCCGCCCTGCATTGGTTGTTCGCCGCGGCCGCCCAGGGGCAGCCCGAGGCGCTGTTCCTGCTGGGCGATTTCTACGCCATGGGCGTTTCGGTGCCGCGCCACAAGGTGCTGGGTGCCGCCCTGCAGCGCCTGGCCATGCGCCATGGGCACGCCGGGCCGGTGGCGGTGGCGCTCAAGAGCGAGCAGCGCGCCCATGCCCGGGCCTGGGTGCAGGAGTGGCAGCCGGGGCAGGACCTGCGGCCGTGGATACGCCGCCACGGCGGCGGCCTGCCGGTCCATCTGCAGCCCGTGGGACCCACGGGGGAGCCGCTGGACACCACCCTGCCCCTGGACGGCCTGCGCGAGGTGGCCGACACCGGCCCCGGCGCGCCGGACGACGCCGGCCCCGACACCGTGCCGCAGGGCGCGCTGGCCGCCGCCGACTCGCCGCCCACCGGTCGGCGCGGGCCGGCGGAGACCACCACCCGGGTCTTCGCCCCCTGGCAGCCCGGACGGCCCCGCAGCCGTCCGACCGCTTGGTGGCAGGGCCTGCGGACGGCCTGGAGCCGGCTGCGCGGCCCCTGGCGCCGCGGCGGCTCGCGCTCGCCCGCCGGCTGACATCACGGCAGGGGCCGGCCACTTGCGGTACAACCGCGCCCCATGTCTGCCTTTGACGACCAGCGCACGGCGCTGCCCCCCAGCTTCCTGGCCCGCTGCGGCCCTCTCACCGTCCATGGCCGCCCCGTGGCCCGCCTGGATGCGGCTACCCTGGAGGCCCTGGCCGCCCGCCACGAGCTGTGCGAAGACCTGGCCCAGACCCTGGTGCCCTCGGCCCGCGGCCTGCTACACGACCTGGGCCTGCACGAGGACGATGTCCTCACCCGCATCTTCGCCGGCCTGGCCGACGAAAGCGCCGGTCTGCAGCCCGGCGAGGCGGGCTGGATCACCCATCGCCTGGCCGAGCTGTTGGCCTGGGAGGTGCCCAGCGCATGCTGAACCTGCAATACGCCCTGGCCGGTCCGCCGCCGCTGGTGGACGACCTGGCCACTGCCCGCGCCCTGTTTGCCCAGGTGCGGCAGGCCCTGGACGCCCGTGGCCTGGACCTGCGCGAGCCGCCGGAGGAGCCCACCAGCTGCTGCGGTCGCGGGTGCAACGGCTGCGTTTGGGAGGGCTTCTACGCCGCCGCCAACTACTGGCTGGACGACGCCTGGGAATGCCTGCGCGCGGCCTGAGCCGCCGGGCCTGAGTGCCCGGCCCGCCCGCCACGCCGGCGCCAGGCCTTCTCGACCTCCACCGCGGCCACCACCACCGCCGACGCCCCCAGGCACAGGCCCAGCTCCAGGGCGCTGAGCGCCTGGGTGTGGAACACCGGCTGCAGGACCGGCAGGTAGACCGTGGCCCCCTGCAGGACGACCGACAGCGCCACCGCCGCCAGCAGCGGCGGGTTGCTGCGCCAGCCCAGCCGCCACAGCGGTGTGTGCTCCGAGCGGATGGCCAGCAGGTGCGCCATCTGCGCCAGGGTCAGGGTGGTGAAGACCATGGTCTGCCACGGGCGGGTGCCGTCCTGCATCGCCCAGGCCTGCAGGCCCAGGCACAGCACGGCCATCAGCAGGCCCACCCAGAGCGTGTGCTGCCACAGGCCGTGGGCAAAGACGCTCTCTTCGGGGGGGCGGGGCGGGCGGCGCATCACGCCGCGCTCGGCCGGCTCGGTGGCCAGGGCCAGGCCGGGCAGGCCATCGGTCACCAGGTTGATCCAGAGGATGTGCAGCGGCAGCAGGGCAATGGGCAGGCCCAGCAGCGGGCCGGCCAGCAGCACCCAGATCTCGGCGGAGTTGCCGGTCATCGCATAACGGATGAACTTGCGGATGTTGTCGAAGATGCGCCGGCCCTCGCGCACCGCCGCCACGATGGTGGCGAAGTGGTCGTCCAGCAGCACCAGGCCGGCCGCCTGGCGGGCCACGTCGGTGCCGCCCCGGCCCATGGCCACACCGATGTCAGCGGCCTGCAGCGCCGGGGCGTCGTTGACCCCGTCGCCGGTCATGGCGGTGAACTCGCCGCGCGCCTGCAGCGCCTGCACCAAGCGGATCTTTTGTGCCGGGTCGGTGCGGGCGTAGACCGACACCACGGCCACCGCCTCGGACAAGGTGGCGTTGTCCATGTCGGCCAGGTCGGCGCCAGTCAGCACCGGCGGCCAGCGTCCGGCGGCATCGGCACCGGAGGGTGGGGCGTGCAGGCCCAGTTGCCGGGCGATGGCCAGGGCGGTCTGCGGGTGGTCGCCGGTGATCATCACGGGGCGGATGCCCGCGGCCAGGCATTCGGCCACGGCGGCTGCGGCCTCGGGGCGCGGGGGGTCGATCAGGCCCACCAGGCCCAGCAGCGACAGGTCCTGCTCCACCGTGTCGGCTTCGGCGTCCGCCGCGGCGTCGGCCGGCGTGGCGCCCGGGCGCTGTGCCAGGGCCAGCACCCGCAGGCCCTGACCGGCCAGCGCCTGGGCCCGGGCCAGCCAGGCTTGGGCGTCCAGGGCGGCGCCGCGGGCGTCCGTGCGGCAGCGGGGCAGCAGGCTTTCGGGCGCTCCCTTGCACAGCAGGCCCAGGCCGGGGTGCAGGGTGCTCATGCGCTTGCGGCTGGCGTCAAAGGGCCACTCGGCCAGGCGCGCCTCGGTCTGCCGTACCGCCAGGTTCACGCCCTGGCCGCCGTCCTGCGCCAGGCCGGCGAGGGCCCACTGGGCCAGGGCGGTCTCGGTGGGGTCGCCCTGCCAGGCGTGCGGGGCCCCGGCGGCGTCCGGCGTGGCGTCGTTGCAGAGCAGGGCTGCGGTCTGCAGGACCTCCAGGTCCTGGGGCGCCACCGGCACGGCCTGGTGCACCACCATGCGGTTCTGGGTCAGGGTGCCGGTCTTGTCCGAGCAGATGGTGGTGACCGAGCCCAAGGTCTCCACCGCCGGCAGGTGCCGCACCAGCGCCCGCTGCTGCACCAGGCGCCGCGCGCCCAGGGCCAGCAGCACCGTGACCACCGCCGGCAGGGCCTCGGGAATGGCGGCCACGGCCAGGCTGATGGCCGTCAGCGCCATGGGCAGCAGGGGCTCGCCGCGCGCCCAGCCCAGCGCGAACACCCCCAGGCAGATGGCCACCACCACCCCGGACAGGCGCTGCCCAAAGGCGGCCAGCCGGCGCTGCAAGGGGGTGCCGCGGTCGGGTCCCCCCTGCTCCAGCAGCCGGGCCACCTGGCCCAGTTGGGTGCCGCCGCCGGTGGCCACCACCAGCCCCTCGGCCCGGCCGTGGGTCACCAGGGTGCCCTTCCAGGCCATGTTGTGGCGGTCGCCCACCGGGTGGTCCACCCGACCTGGGTCGGGCAGGGGGTCGGGGTGCTTGGCCACCGTCACCGATTCGCCGGTGAGGGCGGACTCGTCCACCCGCAGTTGAGCCACCTCGTGCAGGCGAAGGTCGGCCGGCACCAGGTTGCCGGCTTCCAGCAGCACCACGTCGCCCGGCACCAGGGCCTCGGCCGGCACCGGCTGGGCGCGGCCGTCCCGGCGCACCATGGCCTGCGCGGTGGCCAGGCGCTGCAGGGCCGAGAGGGCCTGCTCGGCCTGCCACTCCTGCACCACGGAGATGGCCGCGTTCAGCAGCACGATGGTCAGGATGACCAGGGTATCGGTCAGGTCGCCGATCAGGCCGGAGATGACGGCCGCTGCCATCAGCACGCCGATCATCACGTCCCGGAACGGGGCCAGCAGCCGGGCCACCCAGGTGCGGGAGCGGCCCGTGGGCAGTTGGTTGGGGCCGTGCCGCTGCAGCCGCGCCACGGCTTCGTCGTGGTCCAGCCCTTGTCCCGGGTGCACGCCCCAATGGGCCGCCACCTGGGCGGCGTCTTGCAGATGGGGCGCCGCCGCGGGGGGCGGCGCTTCGGGCCCGGCTGGCGCGGTGGCAAGGGGGGCGGAGGGGGTTGGGTTCATGGCGGGCCTGGGGCGGATGGCGCGGCGGGCGCGGGCCGGGCAGGCGTCACGGCCTCACCAGACCATGCGCCAGCGGGTGCCTTGGAAGCTGAACTGCGCCTCGCGTGGCAACAGCCTCTCCAGCACCAGGCCGGGGGCCACGGCCTGGCCCTCGCGCACCACCTCGCCATTGAGCAGCACAAAGCGGTTGGCTGCATCTTCGGACCAGACCGAGCCGCCCAGGCTGAGCGAAGGCAATTGCCGGCGGATTTCCGGCGGCAGCTCGGCCGCGGTGGGCAGTGCGGGGGCTGCGTCGGGGGATGCGGCGCCCCTGCCGGCCCGAGGCGCGCGCAGGGCGGCGGGAGCCGGGGGGGGCGCCGCGGCGGC
>NZ_JAAGOH010000029.1 GCF_010499455.1 Ideonella livida
CGGAGGCCGGCACCGCGGGCGCGGCCGGGGGGGCGGGCACCGCCGGCGGCGGCTCGGGCCGGGAGGCGGCCGGCTTGCAGCCCAGGGCGGCGTTGGGGTCCCAGTGGCGCAGCTTCTCGGCCTCGGCCGCATCCTGCTCCGGCGTGCGCCGGCCCACCTTGTCCACAAAAGGCACCGGCACCTTGGCGATGTAGAGCGCCACCCCCAGGGCGATGCCCAAGCCCAGCAGCAGGCCCAGGATCAGGCCGAGCAGGGTGCCGCCGCGCTGCGGGCGGCCGGAGGTGCCGGGGGTGTGGGTCATGCAGACTCCGTGGGGGCTTCTCGGCCCATCGATTCGGGCGCGCTCACGCCCAGCAGGGCCAGCGCGTTGCGCAGCACCTGGCGGGTGGCCGCCAGCAGGGCCAGGCGGGCCTGGGCCAGACCGGTGTCCTCCACCAGGAAGCGCTCGGCCGCATAGTAGCTGTGGAAGGCGGCGGCCAGATCGCGCAGGTAGAAGGCCACGTCGTGGGGCGCCAGCGAGGCGGCCGCGCCGGCCAGCATGCCGGGATACTCGGCCAGCTTCTTCATCAGCGCCTGCTCGGCTGGGGCCACCAGCCGCGACAGGTCGGCGCCCGCCGGGCTCAGGCCCTTGTCGGCGCCCTGGGCCAGCACCGAGCAGATGCGCGCATGGGCGTACTGCACGTAGAACACCGGGTTCTCGTCGTTCTGCTTCAGGGCCAGGTCGATGTCGAAGGTGAACTCGGTGTCGGCCTTGCGGCTGATGAGGAAGAAGCGCACCGCGTCGCGGCTGGTCCACTCGATCAGGTCGCGCAACGTCACGTAGCTGCCGGCGCGCTTGCTGATCTTCACCTCGGCGCCGTCGCGCACCACGCGCACCATGGTGTTGAGCACGTAGCTGGGGAAGCCCTGCGGGATGCCCAGGTTCACCGCCTGCAGGCCGGCGCGCACCCGGGCGATGGTGCCGTGGTGGTCGGTGCCCTGGCAGTTGATGCAGGTGGTGTAGCCGCGCTCGAACTTGGCGATGTGGTACGCCACGTCCGGCAGGAAGTAGGTGTAGTTGCCGTCCGACTTGCGCATGACACGGTCCTTGTCATCGCCGTAGTCGGTGGACTTCAGCCACAACGCGCCGTCCTGCTCGTAGGTCTTGCCCGAGGCCTGCAGCTTGGCCACGGTGTCGTCCACCCGGCCCGAGGTGTAGAGGCTGGACTCCAGGTAGTAGCTGTCGAACTGCACGCCGAAGGCCTGCAGGTCCAGGTCCTGCTCGTGGCGCAGGTAGGCCACGGCGAACTGGCGGATGCCGTCCAGGTCGTCCGGGTCACCTGAGGCGGTGAACTCGCGGTCGTCGGCCTTGACGGTCTTCTTGGCCAGGAAGTCGACGGCGATGTCGGCGATGTAGTCGCCGTTGTAGGCGCTCTCGGGCCAGCCGGCGTCACCGGGCTTGAGGCCCTTGATGCGGCAGTGCGTCGAGGTGGCCAGGGTGGCGATCTGCACGCCGGCGTCGTTGTAGTAGAACTCGCGCAGGACGTCGTAGCCCTGGGTCTCGAAGAGGTGGCACAGGCTGTCGCCCAGCGCGCCCTGGCGGGCGTGGCCCACGTGCAGCGGGCCGGTGGGGTTGGCGGAGACGAACTCCACCATCAGCTTGCGGCCGTTGGCGGGCTGGCGGCCGAAGGCCTCGCCGCCGGCCAGGACCTCGGCCACGATGGCCTGCTTGGCGCTGGCCTTCAGACGCAGGTTGAGGAAGCCGGGGCCGGCGATCTCCAGCGCCTCCACCCAGCGCTGGAAGGCGGGCTGCGCCTCCAGGGCGGCCTTGAGCTGCTCGCCCACGGCGCGCGGGTTGCTGCGCAGCGGCTTGGCCAGCTGCATGGCGGCGGTGATGGCCAGGTCGCCGTGGGCGGCCTGCTTGGGGTTCTCGAACTGGGGGTTCAGACCGGCGTCGGGCGCCAGCTGGGCCACCACGGCGGCCAGAGCGGCCTGAAGTTCTGCCTGGGCTTGGATCATGGGCAGGATTCTAGGAGGCCGCTCCGGCCGGGGGGCGGGCCTGACCCGGGGCGGCCTGCGGATGGTCACAGGCGGACACACCTAAGGCCTGCAGCCTGCCCGCAACCGGCCGATGAAAGGGGGCCGAACCCGTCATTTCCCGCTTTTCGAGGCCCACCCTGCCGTGAACGCGCCCCTGCCCCGTCTCGACCCCGGCCTGCTGGAGCCGCTGGCGCGGCGCGAGAACCCGCCCACCGACCTGCCGCTGGACCCGGGTCTGCCGCCGGCGCTGGGCAACTACCAGATCCTGGCCCGCCTGGGTGAGGGCGCCACCAGCGAGGTGCTGCTGGGCCTGGACCGCTTCCGGCAGCAGCAGGTGGCCATCAAGCGGCTGCGCCCGCACCGGCTGCTCGACGGCGCCGAGCGCCGCTATGCCGAGCGCTTCTTCGCGGTGGAGGCCACGCTGGTGGGCCGGCTGCAGCATCCCAACTTGGTGCGCCTGCTCGACGCCTTCGAGTCGCCCGAGGGGCCTTGCCTGGTCATGGAGTACGTGCCCGGCGTCACCCTGCGCCACTTCTGCGATCCCGGGCGGCTGCTGAGCCTGGAGCAGGTGGTGGAGGTGGGCTTCAAGTGCGCCATGGCCCTGGGCCACCTCTGGCAGCACGGACTGATCCACCGCGACGTCAAGCCAGCCAACATCTTGGTGAGCACCGACGGGCCGGACGTGGTGGCGGTCAAGGTCACCGACTTCGGCAGCATGCTCAACTTGTGGGCCGACGTGACGCAGGTGCACCGGGTGGGCACGCTGGCCTACATCGCGCCGGAGCAGCTCGAGGGCGATCCCCTGGACTGCCGCAGCGACATCTATGCCCTGGCCGCGGTGATGCACCACCTGGTGGCCGGCCGTCCGCCCTTTGACGGCGCCACGCAGGCCGAGATGCTGCGCAGGGTGGTCAGCGAGCCCGCGCCCTCCTTGCTGGGCGTGCGGCCGGGGGTGACACCCGCGCTGGACGACTGCCTGCACCGCGCCCTGTCCAAGGACCGGCGTGAGCGCCACGGCAGCTGGGAGGAATTTGCCCAGGCCCTGGCCGGGCTGATCCGCCATGGCGAGGTGCCGCGCGGCACCTTCCAGCGGGTGCTGGACTCCGAGCGCTTCGGCCTGCTGCGGCCGCTGCCCTTCTTCGAGGGCTTCGCCGAGACCTCGCTGTGGGAGGTGGTGCACCGCGCGCAGTGGCGGCGCTACCCGGCCGGCCGGCGCCTGATGCGCCACGGCGAAACCACCCGGGAGTTCCACGTCATCGTGCAAGGCGAGGTGGAGGTGCTGCGCGAGGGCCAGACGGTGGCGCACCTGGGCCCGGGCCAGACGGTGGGTGAGATGGCCCTGCTGGCCCCCAGCCCCGCGCTGCGCGAACACCGCGCCGATGTGCGGGCCACCCAGACCTGCGTGACCGTGGTGCTGGATCCGGCGGGCCTGGAGCGCCTGGGGCGCGAGACGCGTCATCAGCTCGACCAGGCCTTCATCGGCGTGCTGGTGCGCCGCCTGCATGCGGCCCATGAGGCGCTGCAACATCCGCGGCAGATCCTCTGAGGACGGGCCGCCACGCCACGGGGCCACCTCTCTCCCTAGATTGAGGGGTGCACGCCGGTGCACGGCCGCCGCGTGCCAGCCGTTGCAGCGCCAGACCCCCCGCCGATGCCGGGCCCCGGCCTGCGGTGGAGGGGGGTCACCGGGCTGCCGTATGCTGCGGCGTCCGCAGGCGCGGCGGCCGGTACGGCCGCAGCCCGACCCACACCGTAGTCTCGAGGATGATGTCCATGCACAAGTTCCTGACCCTGGCCGCGCTGGCCGCCTTCACCCTGGGCGCCCAGGCCCAGCCCGCCTCCGCTCCGGCGGGCAAGACCGGCGAGAAGCCGCACAAGTGCGTGGCCGAGGCGCAGGCCAAGGGCCTGAGCGGCGACGCCGCCAAGGAGGCCATCAAGGCCTGCCGCGAGGAGAAGAAGGTCAAGGTGGCCGAGCACGCCAAGAAGAAGGAAGCCTGCGAGGCCGAGGTCAAGGGCCAGGGCCTGAAGGACAAGGAGGCGCTGGCCGCCTTCAAGGCCTGCATGAAGAAGGACTGACCGCCATGCGCAGTACCCTTCGAACGCTGGTGCTGGCCCTGGCCGCCGGCAGTGCCGGCCTGAGCTGGGCCCAGGCCCCGGCCGCCGCCAGCGCCCCTGCCGGCACCTGTGAGGAGCAGGCCGCCGCCCGCAAGCTGGCCGGCGCGGCCAAGAACAGCTTCCTGAAGAAGTGCAACGCCGACGGCGCCGGCGCCATGGCCGCCTGCGAAGGCAAGGCCGCCGAGAAGAAGCTGGCGGGCGCGGCCAAGAACAGCTTCATGAAGAAGTGCCAGGCCGACGCGGCTTCGGCGCCGGCCTCTGCGGCCAAGTGAAGCCCTGCTAAGACGCCCGTGCGCCGCGGTTGAACCGCGGCCGGGTGGCGCCCTGCAGGCGCTCCCCTGCCTGCGGGCGGGCGCCGGCCCCGGGCTCAGCGCACCCGCAGGACCACCAGGGTCTGGTTGAGCAGCTGGTAGGCGATCTCGCCGAACGTCACCGGGCCCTGCAGGCCACCGATGGACTTGCCCTGCAGCTCCCCGAACACGAAGTTCAGGATGCAGTTGCAGCTCATCACCAACCCGTCGGGAGACAGGGCGGCCAGACGCTCGCGGAAGGCCTGGGCATAGTCGGGCACCGGCCGGGCCACGTGGTAGTCCACGCCGGAGAACACCGGCGCATACAGCTGCACCGTGCCCGCCGCCGCGTCCACCGACTGGAACGAGACGTTGACGTGCGCACCGGCAAAGTCGCCCACCAGCGGCAGGCGGCCGTGGTCCAGGCCCTGCTCGGCCAGCCAGTCCGAGAGCCGGCGGCGCTGGCCCCCGATCTCGCACTCGCCCACCTGGAAGCCGGTCTGCTCAAAGCGCAGCACCGGTCCGTCACCCGGCTCGAAAATGTTGACAATCTCCAGGTCTGCCAGCCGGTCGGGCGGCAGGCCGATGTGGGCCACCACGGCCCGGTCCTCATGGGCCGAGGCGTCGTGCCCGTCGAAGACCTTGGGTGTGACGCGGCCCAGGTCATTGAGGTGCACGCCGGCGATCCAGCCCACGGTGGGCTTGAGGAAGGCCTCGGGGTAGCTGGCGGCCTCCTGCGCAAAGCGGCGGTGGGTGTCCGAGCCCGCCGGCAGGATGGTCAGGGCCACACCGTTGTCGGCCGTGGCCGCGGTGATGGACGCCAGCTCATGGGCGGCGTAGCTGGCCACCCGGACTTCGCCCAGACCGGTCAGGTCGGTGGCAAAGAGCAGGGCGCCGTCTTCCACCACCGTGCCGCCACCGGCAGCCATGAAGTACGGGATGGTGCCACCCACCCAGTTGCCCGCAGGCAGCTGGCGCAGGGCCGATTCAGGGCCGGCCAGGGCCAGGGCGCGACCGGCCCGGATCAGTTCCGCCGCGGCCGCAGGGGTGATCAGTTCATTCATCGTCAAGGTCTCCAGCGGTCAGATCAGGGTGAGCTGCTGCACTTCGGCGGCCAGCACCTTTTCCCATTTGGTGAAGAAGGCGTGGATCTCCGCGGCCTTGACGGGCAGGGAATCGGCGCTGCGCTCCAGGCGCTTGGTGAGCAGCTGGGTGCCCAGGTGCTGGGTCCTGAGCTGGGCCAGGCCACCATTGGCCAGGCGCTGCCAGCAGGGGTGCTGGGGGGATGGAACAGGCATGTGGAAAACTCCGGAACCGCCCGCCGTGCTGGCGGGATGCCAGGCTTATCGGCCACCTTCAGTGCTGGTTAAACGAACCCTCACGGGTATGGGGATCCAGACTTTCCCTGAGCCGATGCCGGGCCGCAGCTCAGCGCCGACCGAACATCATCTGCCGGGCCAGCAGGCCCTTGAGCGGCGGTAAGGCCTGCAGCGCCGCCAGGCCCAGGCCGCGGGCCGCCCCCAGGCCGGGCCAGGACCAGGTGAAGCTGCGCGCCAGGAAATCGGTGGTGGCGATGAGGCCCCAGCGGTCAGGGGCCCGCTCCCAGGCCACCCGGCGCAGGGCAGCGTCCAGGTCGGGCGCCCCGCGCAGGCTGCGCACCAGGCTCACCGCATCGCGCAGGCCCAGGTTCAGGCCCTGGCCGGCCACCGGGTGCAGGGTCTGGGCGGCGTTGCCGATGCGCACCGTGCGGCCGCTGACCAGGCTGGCCTCGGCGTTCAGGCCCAGGGCGAAGGCCTTGAGCGGGCCCACCGCCCGCAGCCGGCCAGCCTCGGGCGGCAGCAGGCTGGCCAGCACATGCCGGCGCTGGGCCTCGTCCAGCGCCGCCACCGGGTCGTCGTCGCAGGGCACGCACCACACCAGCGAGGCGCGCCGGCAGCCGTCGGGCGCCCCCGGGGCCGCAGGCGGCAAGGGCAGCAGGGCCACCGGCCCCTGGCGGGTGAAACGCTCGAAGGCACAGCCCGCCGGGGCCTCGCCCTCCAAGGTCACGGTGCCCACCCAGGCGGTTTGCCGATAGTCGTGGCGCACGGCCTTGCGGGACTGGTCGGCGAACACACCGCCCTCGGCGATCACCGCCAGGTCGAAGGCCTCCGCCACGCCGGCGTCCACCTCCACCCCGCCGCCGGGCAGCGGCTTGAGGCCCTGCACCGGCTGACCCAGGCGCAGCACATGGCGCCCGGCGCTGGCAGCGGCCACCGCCGCCCAGGCCGCCTGCAGCGGCGCCACCAGCTGGCCATAGCTCAGCACCGCCCCCAGCTGGGCCACCCCCTGCTCGGCAGCGGTCAACCGCACCTCCGGGCGCAGCCCCCGGGCCAGGGGCTGCAGCAGGCCGGGCAGGTCCGTCGGCAGGGAGAAGGTGGGCGGGGCCTGGGAGACATGCACCTCGGTGATGGGCTGGGCCTGGGCCTCGGGCCAGACACCCAGCTGGCGCAGCAGCTGCACACTGCCCAGCGACAGGGCCAGGGTGCGCGGGTCTGCGCCCACGTCCTTGTCCGCCGGACGGGCGTCAAACACCGTCACCTGGGCCTGTGGCCACTGGCGGGCGGCCAGCAGCGCCAGGGCCAGGCCCACCGGGCCGGCGCCCACCACCGCCAGGCGCAGCGGGGGCGGGGGCTGGCGGGCGTCTTGCGCAGCCGAAGTGGGGTCAGTCGCATCGGTCATGGTGAGGCCTCCAGGAAGAACTGGCAGCCCGGACGGGCCACCGGCAGATGGGAAAACGAGGTGGTGGACAGGCTGTGGACAAGGGGGCGGCGGCCGCGTGTCAGCGCTCAGGCTCGATGCGCAGCACGCCGTCGCGCTGGCTGAAATGCAGGCGGCCCAGCACGTCCATGCCCAGCAGTGGGCTGTCCAGCGCGGGCAGCACCACCACCGGCAGGCGCTCCAGGCGCACGCCGCCCTGCAATGTCAGGTCCACTTGGCTCAGCCAGCCGCGCACCCGCCCACCGGCGGTGTCGGACTGTGTCTGGGCCCCTCGGGGCAGGCCCAGCGCCAGGGCCAGGGACTCGGGCAGGGCGGTACGGGTGGCGCCGGTGTCCACCAGGAAGTCCACCGCCTGACCGCCGATGTGACCGGGCCAGTGGAAGTGACGGTCGGGGCCGCGCTGCAGGGCGATGCCGCCCTGGGGATCGACCTGCACACGCGGGCGCTGGCGCTCGGCCAGCCAGGCCTGCACGCCCAGGAACAAGGCGGTGCCCAGGACAAGCCAGAGCGTGACGATCTTCCAGGTGCGGGGCAAGGCTTGAGGCGGTGCGGACATGGCGCGCACCATGCCATGAAACGGCCAGGCCTGTGGCCACCGGGGTGAGCCCGGCACGGCGCGCGGCGGCAGCGCCACGCCCCACCGCGGACGTGGGGTGGCGTCCGCGGCGCCCCCCCCTATGATGGCCGGCGCCGGTGACGCGCCCCGCGCCGCCGGCTTGCGCATTCCCAACGCCGCAGGAGGCAGCCCATGGGCCTGATGGATTTCATCAAGAAGCAGTTCATCGACGTCATCGAGTGGACGGAGACCGGCGACGGCACGCTGGCCTGGCGCTTTCCGATGGCGGACAACGAAATCCAGTACGGGGCCCAGCTCACGGTGCGCGAAAGCCAGCTGGCCGTATTCGTCAATGAAGGCCAGGTGGCCGACGTGTTCGGCCCGGGCCAGCACAAGCTGGTGACCCAGACCCTGCCGGTGCTGACCTACCTCAAGAACTGGGACAAGCTGTTCCAGAGCCCGTTCAAGAGTGACGTGGTTTTCCTGAGCACCCGGGTGCAGCTGGACCAGCGCTGGGGCACGGCCCAGCCCATCACCCTGCGCGACAAGGACTTCGGCGCGGTGCGGGTGCGGGCCTTCGGCAACTACGCCTACCGCGTCGCCGACGCCAAACGCTTCTACACCGAGGTGGCCGGCACCCGGGCCCATGTCACCGTGGAGGAACTGGACGGCCAGTTGCGCGGCCTGATGCTGCAGCACATCAGCGACGCGGTGGCCTCGTCGGGCCTGCCGTTCCTGGACCTGGCCAGCAACCTGGGCGAATTCGCTCAGCAGCTGCAGGTGGCCAGCGCCAGCGCCTTTGAGGCGCTGGGCTTGAAGCTGGAAGGCGTGACGCTGCAAAACGTCTCGCTGCCCGAGGAGCTGCAGAAGCTGCTGGACCAGAAGATCGGCATGGGCATGATCGGCCAGAGCCAGATGGCCACCTTCATGCAGTACCAAACGGCCCAGGCCATTCCGCAGCTGGCCCAAGGCGTGGGCCAGGGCGGCTCGGGCCTGGCCGGCGAGGCCCTGGGCCTGGGCGCCGGCGTGGCGCTGGGCCAGGTGCTGGCCCAACAGCTGGGTCAGGGCCTGGGGGTGCCCGGCCTGGCACCCGCGGCCACCACAGCGGCCATCGCACCGGCCGTGGCCCCCGCCGCCAGCGCTGACGAGGTCATGGCCCTGCTGGAGAAGCTCGGCGACCTCCAGGCCAAAGGTATCCTGACCGACGAAGAGTTCGCCGCCAAAAAGGCCGAGCTGCTCAAGCGCCTCTGACGCCGCCCCACCGCACCGCCCCGGCTGAGGCCGTGCGGCCTGCCGAATCACACCGCCCACCGTGGCCTCTCCGCCCCCCGGACCGCCCCCGTCGCCCGAGACGCCGCCCGCCCCCCGCGCCCAGCGCGTCTGGCGCGCGGCCTGTCCGCATTGCGGCGCGCCCGTGGAGTTCAGCTCGGCTGCCTCGGCCAGCGCGGTCTGCAGCTTCTGCCGCAGCACCCTGCTGCGCGAGGGCCAGGCCCTGCGCCAGATCGGCACCAGCGCCGAGCTGTTTGACGACCACAGCCCCCTGCAGCTGGGGGTGCGCGGCCAATGGCAAGGGGTGGGCTTTGTGCTGGTGGGCCGGCTGCAGTACGGCTACGGCGAGGGCACCTGGAACGAATGGTTCGCGCTGTTCGAGCGACCCGACGGCCACGAGAAGCCGGCCTGGCTGAGCGAAGACAACGGCGCCTATGTGCTGGCCTTTGACCAGCCCCTGCCAGCCCCCTGGCCCTCGCCCGAGACCCTGCAGCCCGGCCTGCGACGCCAGGTGGGCACCCAGATGTGGAGTGTGGCCAGCAGCCAGCGGGTGCGCGTGCTGGCCGCCCAGGGCGAACTGCCGCGGCCGCCGCAACTCAACCGCGACTTCATGCTGGCCGACCTGCGAAACGAGGCCAGCGAGGTCGGCACGCTGAGCTTTGAGCGGCTGGACGCGCCCCAGTGGTCCATCGGCCGCAGCGTGCAGTTGACCGAGCTGCGCCTTTCCGGCCTGCGCGAAGACGTGGCCGAGAAAACGCTGCGCGGCCAGGGCCTGAACTGCCCGTCCTGCGGTGCGGCGCTCACCCCCAACCTGGCCAGCACCCGCAGCCTGAGCTGCGGCCAGTGCAAGGCGGTGGTGGACATCTCCCAGGGCGTCGGTGCCGACTTGGCGCACTACGCCCAGCAGCAGGCCGACGCCGGCGGCGAGCCCCTGCTGCCCCTGGGCCGCAGCGCGGTGCTCAGCCTGGGCACGCCCAAGCCCGCCGCTTGGCAGGTGGTGGGCTACCTGGAGCGCTGCGAGTTGCCCGGCCCTGACGACGAGGAGCAGGATTTTTGGCGCGAATACCTGCTCTACAACCGGCAGCTCGGCTTTGCTTTCCTGGTGGACACCGAGGACGGCTGGAGCTGGATGCGGCCGCTGACCGGCGCCCCACAGTACAAGGGCGCCACCGTCACCTGGCAGGCCCGGCGCTACCAGCAGCGATGGGCCTACCGCGCCCGCACCACCTGGGTGCAGGGTGAGTTTTACTGGCGGGTCAGCCAGGGCGAGACCGCCAGCGTGACCGATTTCCAGGGCCCCGGCGGCTGGCAACTCTCGCGCGAGCAGGCCGGCGGTGAAGTGGTGTGGTCCGAAGGCCAGGCCCTGGAGGCCAACACCCTGGCCCGCGCCTTCCGCCTGGACGAGGCCCAACGGGCCCGCATGCACCGCGACGCCGCGCCGCTGTCGGGCCTGGTGCGGCGGCTGGGCCCCCAGCCCACCCAGCTCGACGCCTTCAAGGACGGCGTACGCCTGGTGGCCTGGGCGGTGTTCATCGTGCTGGTGCTCATCGTGCTGCTGGCCACCTGCTCGCGCGATGAATGCGACGACACGCGCCGCGCCTTTGGCGAGGCCAGCGCAGAGTACCGTCAATGCCTGGAGCGCCAACGCAGCAGCAGCCGCTCGGGCGGCAGCAGTGGCAGCTTCAGCAGCGGCGGGGGTGGCCATAAGTGAAGTGGCCCCGCCCCACAGGGCAGAACCTGGCCGGCCCCATGCCTTCGGGCGCAGGCGCCGGCCTCACGGATGAGGTGATGACATGGTGGATGTGATGCGCTGGGATGTGATGCTGGGCTCGGTGGTGTATGCCGTGATCGGCGTGGTGGTGCTGTGCGTGAGTTTTGTCGTGATCGACAAGTTCACCCCCTACGAGCTGTGGGAGGAGATCGTCGAGCACAAGAACATGGCCCTGGCCATCGTGGTGGCCGGGATGTTCATCGCCATCGGCCAGATCATCGCGGCCGCCATCCACGGGTGAGCACGCGCGAGGAGCGCCCGGCCGACGCCGGGCCGGCCGAGGACCCGCCTGCGGCCCGGGTGGGCCTGCCCGAGCTGCTGCTGCTGGTCTCGGTCTTTGTCATCGCCGCCTGCGGCTTGGTCTACGAACTGGCCGCCGGCGCCCTGGCCAGCTACCTGCTGGGCGACTCGGTGCTGCAGTTCAGCACCGTCATCGGCGCCTACCTGGCCGCCATGGGCGTGGGCTCCTGGCTCAGCCGCTTCCTGGAGCGCCAGCTCGCCGCGCATTTCCTGCGCATCGAGCTGCTGGTGGGCACCGTGGGCGGACTGCTGCCCGCCGGCCTGTTCCTGGCCCATGCCAGCCTGCCGGCGGACGCCGCCGGGCCCTTCCGGGCCCTGCTCTACGGCGGCGTGGGCCTGGTGGGCGTGCTGGTGGGGCTGGAGATCCCGCTGGTCATGCGCCTGCTGCGGCGCCAGGCGCGCGCGCGCTACCGGGCCGACCGCGGCCTCAAGGACCTGGTGGCCCAGGTGCTGACCTTCGACTACCTGGGCGCCCTGGGCGTGGCCCTGGCCTTTCCGCTGCTGCTGGTGCCCCACTTGGGGCTGATCCGCACCGGCCTGTTCTTTGGCCTGCTCAACACGGCGGTGGCGGTCTGGGCGCTGTGGCTGTTCCGTCCCGAGCTGCGCCACTGGCGCGCGCACGCCGCCGCCTGCGCCGGGGTGTTGGCCCTGCTGCTGGCCGCGCTGGCCGGGGCCGAGCGCCTGACCACCTGGGCCGAGGACCGTTTCTACGGCGCCGGCATCCTGCTGCGCGAGAGCAGCCCCTACCAGCGCGTGGTGGTCACCCGCAGTGAAGCGGGCATCCGCCTGTTCCTCAACGGCAACCTGCAGTTCCACTCCCGCGACGAGTACCGCTACCACGAGGCCCTGGTGCACCCGGCCATGGCCGGCCATGGCGCGCCGCGGCGCGTGCTGGTGCTGGGCGGCGGTGACGGCCTGGCGGTGCGCGAGATCCTGCGTTATCCCAGCGTGCAGCAGGTCACGCTGGTGGACTTGGACGCCCACGTCACCCGCCTGTTCAGCCAGCAACCGCTGCTGGTGGCGCTCAACGCCGGGGCGTTGCGCGCCCCCCAGGTGCGGGTGGTCAACGCCGACGCCTACACCTGGCTGCAGCAGCACGACGAGGTCTACGACGTCATCGTGGTGGACTTTCCCGATCCCAGCAACTTCGCCCTGGGCAAGCTCTACACCACCACCTTCTATGCCCTGCTGGACCAGCACCTGGCGGCCAGCGGCTATGCCGTGGTGCAGACGACCTCGCCCCTGGTGGCGCGGCGCAGCTTCTGGACCGTGGCCACCACCCTGGAGGCGGTGGGCCTGCACACCACGCCGTACCACGCCCACGTGCCCAGTTTTGGCGAATGGGGCTTCATCCTGGCCGGGCGCCGGCCCTGGCAGCCGCCGCAGACGCTGCCTCCGGGCCTGCGCTTTCTCACCGTCTCCGGGCTGCCGGCCCTGCTGGACTTTCCGCCCGACATGTCCCGGGTGCCCGCCGAGCCCAACCGCCTGGTGACCCAGGGCCTGGTGCACACCTTCGAGGCCGAGTGGGGCCGCCCGCATGGGCCCTGAACGCCCCTGCCCCGGTCGCCGCCGCCTGCTGCTGCTGAGCGGCGCCGCCGGCCTGGCCGCCGGCTGCCAGCCCCCGCCGGCGGCCGACCCGCCCTGCACCTGGGTGGGCGTGGACCCCGCCCGCGGCCACCACCTGCACCGACCGCCGCCGGATGCGGCCACGCTCGCCCGCGCGGCCGGCCCCATCCGCCGGGCCCCGGTGCTGGTGGTGGGCGGTGGGGTGGCCGGCCTGTCGGCCCTGCGCCGGCTGACGGGAGCCGGGGTGGACGAGGCCCAGCTGCTGGAGCTGCATGACGAGGTGGGCGGCAACGCCCTGGGCCATGTGCTGGACGGCCAACCCTGTCCTCTGGGCGCGCATTACCTGCCCGTGCCCGGGCCTGCCGCCCCCGAGCTGCAGCACTGGCTGCAGGACATCGGCCTGCTGCGTCGCGACGGCCCTGCCGGGCCCTGGCGAGCCGATGAACGCCACCTGGCCCACGCCCCCCAGGAGCGGCTGTTCCTGGACGGCGCCTGGCAGGCCGGGCTGTTGCCGGTCGCAGAGGGCCGGCCTGCCACCCAGGCGCAATACCAGCGCTTCGCCCAGGCGGTGGACCAGGCACGCCGCACGCTGGACTTTCCCCTGCCCAGCGGGCAGGCGCGCTGGAGCGCCGGCCTGGCCGCCCTGGAGGCTGAAACCTTCGCCGCCTGGCTGCACCGCCAAGGCCTGGACGACCCCCTGCTGCGCGGCTACCTGGACTACACCTGCCGCGACGACTACGGCGCCGGGCTCGACACCGTCTCGGCCTGGGCCGGCCTGCATTACTTCGCCAGCCGCCATGGCTTTGCCCTGCCGCAGGCCGGCACCAGCACCGGCGGTGGCGGCGAGGGCCTGTTCACCTGGCCTCAGGGCAATGCCCATCTGGTGCAGGCCCTGGCCGCCCCGCTGCAGGACCGCCTGCACCGCGGCCGGGTGGTCCTGCAGGTCACGCCGGCCCGCCGGGTAGGGGGGGACCATCAACTCACCGTCTGGAACGCACTGGCGGGCCGTCTGGAGCGCTGGCAGGCCCCTACCCTGGTGCTGGCCACCCCGCTGCACGTGGCCGCCCGGCTGCTGGCCGACTGGGCCGACCCCCTGGCCGGCGCGCTCGCCCAGGCCGCGCAGGTGCCCCGGGCACCCTGGCTGGTGGCCAATGTCGGCTTGTCCGGTCCGCTGCTGCCGCGGCTGGGTGCGCCAGCGGCCTGGGACAACGTTCCTTTCCAGCCGGCGGGCGGCGGTCAGGCCTTCCTGGGCTATGTGGATGCGGGGCATCAGGGTTTCAGGCCACACGCCGGCCCCACGGTGCTCACCGCCTACTTTGCCTTGCCGGCGGCGCAGCGCGCCGCGCTGCGCGACCGCCCTGCCCAGGCCTGGGGCCGTGAGGTGCTCCAGGCCCTGAGCCCCCTGCATCCTGACCTGCCGGCGCGCGTGACCCGCATCGACCTGGCCCGCTGGGGCCATGCCATGGCCATCCCGGTGCCGGGCGCGCGGCGCCTGCCGGGCCTGCAGGCCCTGAGCCATGCCAGTCGGCAGCCGGGCGCACCCCTGCGCTGGGCCCATGCCGATTTGGCGGGCTACAGCGTTTTTGAGGAAGCCTTCACCCTGGGCTGGGCCGCCGGGCATCGCCCGCGCTGAGGCCGCCGGCCCCGGGGTCGCCCCCGATGGGGGCCTGCACCGGCATGCCGGCCTGCTGGCCTGCCCGCAGGGCTTGGCCGTCTCCTGTCTCTGTCTCTGCCGCTTGGCCTGCCCGTTTTCGCTTCCACCTTTGTTTCTTGTCTTCCTGGCCTGAAGGGCTGAATTGCGGGCAGGAGTTCCTGCTTTTGGACTTCTTGTTCTTAGCAAAGGTATTGAAATTTTTAAGGCAGTAGTAGTGATAAAGGCGGGCTCCTTCTGTGGAAGGCCGGGAAAACCCGAGACGTGACAGTCACTTGCCTTCATGACAAGTCTGTGAAGGTCCCTGGGGAGGGCGTGGCCCCCGATTGGGGGCAGTTGGCGGCGGCATCCCCAGGCCGGGGATAAACCCTAGGTTGTGCCAGAAGCGCCCACAGGGTTGTGCCGGCCGGTGCGCCGCGCGGCCCTGTCGCGGGTGGCAGAGGCTGACGCCCCCCAGCGGTGGACCGTCCGCGCTGTGGATGGCGGGCTGCCGCAGGCGTTTGGGGCGCCTCATGCCGGTGCCGGCCGTCATCCGTGGCGGCTGTTCCCGCTCGGCCGGGTCAAGCCCCGTGGGGTGCGGGGGCCGGCGTTGCGCTGCTCAAACCTGTTCGGCTGTCCCCAGACTTGTGCGACGGCTCAAGGGCCGGCTGTCCCTGTCGATGTCCCCCAAAATGTTGGCACGATGATGGTCATAGCATCAGGTTTTCACCGTGGAGAAGCCCGTTTTCCATTTGCAAATCAATCATTTGGAGTACGCATGACCCTGTGGGCAACAGGTGTGGCGGGCGGGGGCAGTTTTGCACCGACAGCAGGCTTTACCCAGTTTGGCCACAGCCTGCCCCGGCCAAAAGCGGGCTTTGTCCACCGCCGTGCTCCTGGGCTGGGGCCGAGCCGGGTCGGGCACGCCGCCGGCACCGCAGGCCGGCCGTTGCGGGGGCGGGGCGCGGCCTCCGGCTGCCCAGGGTGGGCCGGGTGCGGCCGGGGTGTGGGCAGTCTGTGGAGCTGGTGTGCATGGCCGGCAGGGTGGGGTGCCGCACACACCAGCAGACACGCCGGGGGGTATGCATGAGCCGGCCGGTGCCGTCGTGGCGGCCGGGGCCGCGTCATGGGGTGGCCGCCAGCCGGGTGGCCGTGCCCTCGGACTGGGGGCGCCGTTGGCCGCAGTGCGCCGCCCCGGGCGAGGTGCCGGGCCCGGGCTGGGCCGACTTCCTGGCCTGGCGCCTGCCGGCGGTGAACCGGCTGCAGTGGCAGGCCCGGCTGGCCGCCGGCGAGGTGCTGGACGCCCAGGGTCAACCGCTGCCGCTGCAGGGCCTGGCCCAGGCCGGGGCGCTGTGCTGGTACTGGCGCGAGGTGCCCGATGAGCTGGACTTGCCGGTGCGGCACCAGGTGCTGTTCGAGGATGCGCAGCTGCTGGTGGTGGACAAGCCTCATTTCCTGCCCATGGCGCCCAAGGGCCGGCATGCGCGGGAGACGCTGCTGGCCCGCCTGCAGGCCGAGCGTGGGGAGCCGTCCCTGACGCCGCTGCACCGCCTGGATGCGGAGACCGCAGGGGTGGTGCTGCTGGGCCGGCGGCCCGCCGACCGGGCGGCCTATCAGAACCTGTTCCGCAGCCGGGCGGTGCACAAGACCTACGAGGCGGTGGCGGCGGTGCCGCCCGGCCCGGCGGCACACTGGCCCGCGGGCCATACCCGCGAGGCCCTGCACCACCTGGCCCCTGGCGAGCGGTTTCCGCTCATGGCCGCCTGGCCGCAGCGGCCCCCCAACAGCCAGGCGCAGATCACCCTGCTGGCCCGGCGGGAGGGGCGGGCGCTGTTTCGCCTGGCGCCAAGCACTGGCCGCACCCATCAGCTGCGGGTGCAGATGCTGGCCCTGGGCTGGCCCTTGCTGGGCGACCGCCTCTACCCCACCCTCTGGCCGGAGGCGGCCCCGGGGGCGCCGGTCGACCTGCGCCGGCCGCTGCAGCTGCTGGCGCGGGCCATCGCCTTCACCGACCCGGTGAGTGGGCAGGCGAGGTGTTTTGAGAGCCGGCGCACCCTGCAGGCCTGGGAAGACCCGGCGGGCTGGGCCGGCGACGCCGACGGGGCTTGAGCGCGGGCGCTCAGAGCACCCGGCGGATGGGGGCGTCCGGCGGCGGCGGGGTCTGGTACAGGCTCAGCCCGTCGCGTCCGCTGTGCTTGGTGTGGTAGAGCGCCTGGTCGGCGCGGGTGAGCAGGTCCTGGGCGCTGGCGTCGATGGCGTCCAGGGTGGCCAGGCCCATGCTCCAGGTGACGGTGAAGCGGGCGCCGGTGTCGTCCACATGGGCCAGCTCGCGCAGCTCGCGCTGCATGCGGGCGGCCAGGTTGGCGGCGGCCTGCAGGTCGGTGCCCGGAAACAGCACCGCGAACTCCTCGCCACCGTAGCGGGCGGGTTCGTCCTCGGGCCGCACCAGTTCGGCCAGCGAGCGGCCGGCCAGGGCCAGCACCCGGTCGCCCACCAAGTGGCCCAGGCGGTCGTTGACCTGCTTGAAGTGGTCCAGGTCGGCCAGCAGCACCGTCAGGGGCCGCCCCTGCTCGCGGGCGTGGCGGATCTCCTCGTCGAGCTTGTGCATGAGCCGGCGGCGGTTGGCCAGGCCGGTCAGGGCGTCCACATGGGCCAGGCGCTCCAGTTCCTGGTTGAGCTGGGCCAGGTGCTCCTTGGCCTGCAGCAGCCGTTCGCGGGCGGCCCGGGCCTCGGTGATGTCGCGCAGCATCAGCACGCTGCCCTCCACCCGCCCCTCGCCGTCGGTCACGTGGGTGATGCGGGCCTCCAGCAGGGGGCCGCCGGCGCCCACCGAGACTTCGGTGGGCTGGGCCGGGCCCAGGCTCTGCAGCCCGGGCAGCAGCTCCTGCAGCGGGCGTCCCAGGCGGTGGCCCACGGTCAGGCCCAGCAGCTGGCGGGCGGCGGGGTTGAGGTCCACCACCCGGCGGTCGGCCGACAGCACCATCACCCCGTCCTGCAGGCATTCCACCGCCAGGCCGCGGGCCATGGGCACCAGCTCGAACAGGTTGTGCCGCACCACCGACCACGACAGGGCGGCAAAGGCCAGGGCAAAACCGAAGGGCGTGGGGTCCAGGCGCATGCGCTCGGCCCACAGCAGGTAGGCCAGGTTGGCACCCACCACCGCCAGCGGGCCCAGCAGCACGATCAGCATGGGCACCCGGTACAGCGGGGAGGCCGAGAAGCGCGCCACGATCAGGGTGGTCGCCAGCAGCACCAGGGCGTAGCTGTAGCTGGCGTGCACCGCGTACCACTGGCCGTAGACGATGTGGGCGGTGGGCTGGCCCGCGATGGGCTCTATGGCCTGCCAGACCAAGCCGTGGCCCGGGTTGGTGGCCACCAGCAGCAGCGTGGCCAGCGGAATGATCCACAGCAGCACCGCGCGCCGGCCGTGCTGCCAGCGCCGCCGTCCGGTGTAGGCCAGCACCGCCTGCAGCCACAGCACCGGGGTGGGTGTCACGCCCAGGTATTGCCATTGCGCCACGCAGCGTCGCAGGTCGGCGTCGGGCAGCAGCACCCACAGGATTTCGGTGCCGCACCACCAGGCCACCGCCAGCCCCAGGCAGGCCAGCTGCCGCCAGGCTGGCCCCTGACGGCGCAGGGCCACCTGGGTGGCGATTCCCAGGCAGATCAGCATGCCCAGCAGGGAGGGCAGGGCATAGGGCAGCAGTTGGGGCATGAAAGGTAGCGCCCGCCTTCCCGGCGGGGCAGGGTCGACCACGGCAGTGGGGCCCAATGCTAACGGCCAGGGCCCCGGGCGGCGGGGCATTTCCGGGTCTGCGCTAGGGGACGACGGACGCACGGTGGCCGCTGCCCGGCGCCGGCCGGTGTCGCCGCCGCGACGGCCGGTGCGCCGCGGCGTGTGCGGACAAGGCGGAAGGTGGCAGGCTGTGGACCTTCCCGGCTCCACCGGCCTTTGTCGCCAAGATGTCCATGCGCCTCCAGCCGCCCCCCTCTCCCGCCCGCCGCCGTCTTCTGCGTGCCGGTCTGGCTTGGCCCGCTGCCCTGGGCGTGTCGCGGGCGGCATCGCTGTCCCCCGCCCTCGCGGCCCCTTCCGCACCGCCCGGGCCGGTCCACCGCCTGGCCGACAGCCTGCTGGAGGGCCTGCTGTCGCACGACCCGTTCTGGGCCAGCCAACTGGGCCTGGCGACGCCTGAGCAGGCCGCCAGCCTGCCGCGGCACCTCTTCCCCGACGGCCAGGCCGCCTGGCGGGACTGGGTGCGGCGGTCGCGGCAGGCGCTGCAGCCCTGGGCGCAGGCGCAGCCGGATGACCCGGCCGAGCGGTGTCTGCTGGCGGTGCTGCGTCATGACCTGGACGATTTCGAGGCCGGTCTGGACTTTCCCGACGAGCTGCTGCCGCTGCACCACCTGGGCGACGACCCGCTGACCCAGCTGGCGCAGGTGCCGGGCAATGGCCTGAGCGCCCTGGACAGCGTGGCGGCGCACCAGGCGCATCTGCAGCGTCTGGCCGCCCTGCCGGCCTGGTGCGCCCAGGCCCGACACCAGCTGCGCCAGGGCATGGTCCAGGGGGTGGTGCTGCCGCGGCCTGTGGTGGCCCGCCTGGCGCCGCAGCTGGCCACCCTGGGCCGGACCGATCCGCGCCACAACCCTTTCTACGAGGCGCCGCGCCGGCTGGCCGAGCTGCGCCTGTCCGGCGCCGACCGGCAGCGCCTGCAGGCCCGCTACCGCACCGTGCTGGAGCGCGAGGTGCTGCCGGCGGTGCGGGACCTGGCCGCCTTCCTGGCGCGGGACTACCGCCCGCGCGACAGCGCCGGCTGGGGAGGGCTGAGCGGAGGGGCCGCCTGGTACGCCCACGCGGTGCGCAGTGCCACCACCCGCGACCTCAGCCCGCAGGCGGTGCATGAGCTGGGTCGCCAGGAGGTGGCGCGTCTGCAGGCGGCGCTGCGCGCACTGGCGGACCGCTGGGGGGGCTGGCCCGCCGGGCAGCCACTGGGGCGGTTTCTGGCCACCTATGGGGCGCGGCCGGCCGTGCGCCCCTTCCGCACGGGGCAGGAGGTGGTGGCGGCCTACGAGCGGCTGGATGCACGGCTGCAGGACCGCCTGCCAGCGCTGTTTGGCCGGCGGCCGCGGGCGCCGCTGGCCATCCGCCTGGAGCCGGCGCTCACCCGCGACACGGCTTCGGACCACTACAGCCCGCCGGCAGCCGATGGCAGCCGGCCCGGGGTGTTCTTCGCGGTGGTCACGGACCCGCGCCAATACGCCACCACCGGCATGGCCAGCCTGCTGCTGCACGAGGGCTCACCGGGCCACCACTTCCAGATCGCGCTGGCGCAGGAGCTGCCGCTGAGCCGCTGGCAGCGCTTTGTCGGCCATGACGCCTATGCCGAGGGCTGGGCGCACTATGCCGAGACCCTGGGCGGCCCCCTGGGCCTGTACGAGGACCCCGATGCCCTGCTGGGCCACCTGGGCGATGCGTTGCTGCGGGCGGCCCGCCTGGTGGTGGACACCGGCCTGCATGACCAGGGCTGGAGCCATGCGCAGGCCTGCCAGACCCTGGAGGCGCTGGCCGGTCTGTCGCCACGCGAGGCCCGGGTGGAGGTGGAGCGCTACATGGTCTGGCCCGGTCAGGCCCTGGCCTATGCCACCGGTCGACGTGGCATCGAGGCCCTGCGCGAGCGTTGCCGCGAGCGGCAGGGCGCCGGCTTCTCGCTGGCCGCCTTCCACGACCTGGTGCTCTCGGCCGGCAGCCTGCCCATGGCGGTGCTGGAGCAACAGGTGCTGGAGGGGGCCGGCACCGCCCCGGCCTGAGCCTCGGTCTGGCGGCCCGGCTCACGGGCGCCGGCGTCGGCGTTCAGTCTGCGCTCCATCTGCGCTCAGTCCACTGCCTTGCCGCTGCCCGGCAGCAGACCGAGGCGCTGCAGCACGGCCTGCAGCCGCAGCGCGGCGTCGTCAAAGCGGAATTCTTCGATGGCCTGGGCCAGGGCGCCGGCCTCCAGGCCCAACCAGGGTGCCAAGGCGATGGCCTGGCGGTCGAACAGCTCGCAGGCCGCGGTGTCGTGGCTGTGTAGCAGGGCCAGCAGGGCCAGCAGGGCGTCCTGCGCCTGTTCACGGCCCCAGGGCTCGCCCGCGACCGGGGCGCTGGGCGGGGCGGGCAGGCTGCCCAGCACGCCCAGGGGGCCCAGCAAGGCGTCGAGCTCGGTGCACAGGGCCTCCAGCAGCCAGGCGGGCTGGGGGGCTGGCAGCCGGGTCACGCCGTCGGGTGCGTCGGGTGCGGGGGCCGGCCGTGTGGCGGCAGGGGCGCGCAGCGCGGTCTCCAGGGCCTGGGCCTGCTGCTCCAGCGCCGTGGCGCCAATGGAGGCGGCGGCGCCGCGCAGCGCGTGCACCCGGGCCAGCACCGCAGCGTGCTCGCCTTGATCCCACTGCGTCCGCAGCTGCCGGGCGTCGTGCCGGTGGTGGTTGTGGAACAGCTGCAGCAGGCGCTGGTAGCGGGGCCACTGGCCTTCATTGCGGCGCAGCGCGCCCGCCCAGTCCAGGCCGGGCACTGCGATCAGGTCCGGCGGCAGGCCGTGAGGGCCTTGGCCGGCCGGCGGCCGGGGGGCCACACCGCTGACGGGCAGCGGCAGGGGCCCGGGGGCAGGCGTGGGTAGGGCATGCGCCGGCAATGCGCAGGCGTGGCGCAGCCAGCGCGTCAGGCACTGGCGCAGTGCGGCGGGGTCCACCGGCTTGGGCAGGTAGTCGTCCATGCCGGCGGCCAGGCAGCGCTGGCGGTCTTCCTCGAAGGCGTTGGCCGTCATGGCGATGATGGGCACCTGGGCATAACCGGGCAGGCGTCGCAGGGCTTCGGTGGCCCGCAGGCCGTCAAGCACCGGCATCTGGATGTCCATGAGCACCAGGTGGAAGGCCTCGGCCTGGCAGCGCAGCAGGGCCTGCTGGCCGTCCCCGGCCACGGCCACCTCGGCGCCCATGCTCTGCAGCAGGGCGCAGGCGACCTCCTGGTTGATGGGGTTGTCCTCCACCAGCAGCAGCCGGGTGCCCGGCAGCTGGGGCACCGGGGCCAGCTCGGTGTAGTGGCGGCCGGGGCTGGCCTGGGAGCTGGCAAAGGGCAGGTCCACCCAGAAGCGGCTGCCCTGGCCCGGTTGGCTGTCGACCTCGATGTCGCCCCCCATCAGCCGCGCCAACCGCCGGCTGATGGCCAGGCCCAGGCCGGTGCCGCCAAAGCGCCGGGTGGTGGAGGCGTCGCCCTGCTGAAAGGGCTGGAAGAGCTGCAGGATCTGGGCCTCGCTCATGCCGGGTCCGGTGTCCTGCACCTCGAAGCGCAGCCAGTGCAGGCTGCCCTGCTGGCGGCCGCGGCGCACCCGCAGCCGCACCATGCCGGCGTCGGTGAACTTGACGGCGTTGCCCAGCAGGTTGAGCAGGATCTGCTCCAGCCGCAGGCGGTCGCCGCGCAGGGCCAGGCCGGGGTCGCCGTGGTCCAGCTCCAGGCCCAGGCCTTTGGCCAGGGCGCGTTCGCGCACCATGTCCAGCGTGCGCTGCAGGCTGACGTCCAGGGTGAAGTCCTCCTCCTCCAGCTGCACCTTGCTGGCCTCGATCTTGGAGAAGTCCAGGATGTCGTCTATGACCTGGGAGAGGTGGCGGCCGGCTTCGGCGATCTTGCGCAGGTGGTCGAGCTGGGTGGCGTTGAATGCCTCCTTCTGCAGCAGGTGGGTGAAGCCCACGATGGCGTTCATGGGGGTGCGGATCTCGTGGCTCATGTTGGCCAGGAAGGCGCTCTTGGCCTGGTTGGCGGCCTCGGCCTCGGCCTTGGCCTGTGACAGGGCCAGCTCGACCCGCCGGCGGGTCAGGATGCGCATCAGGTCGGCGGCCAGCAGCTGCAGTTCGCGGGCGTCGCTGTCCCAGGGCTTGGCGTCGTTGTCGCCGGTGGCCACCACCGCCACCAGGCGGTCGCCGTCAAAGACTGGCGCGACCAGCACCCGGCGCACATCCAGGGGCAGGGGGGCGGTGGTGCTGGTGGGCACCATGGCGGTGCCGTCCTCGCGGAGGACCAGCAGGTCGTCGCCGTCCGGGGCTGGCTCCTCGATCCAGCCGCCTTGGTGCCAGCCGCGACGCTCGGCAGGATCACCCAGGCTGATGGGCTCGCGGCCGGCCAGCAGGCGCAGCCGCCACTGGGGCAGGGCGGGCAGCGGTGGCAGGGGCTGGCCATCGACGGTGCAGCCCAGCAGGCGCGGGGTCATGAGGGCGCTGTCCTCGTCGGAGAGTGCGGCCCAGCGGGTGTTGCCGCCCAGGCGCAGGATTGCGCTCAGGCCTTCCGCCAGCAGTTCCTCCTCGCTGAGCTGGCTGGCGCGCTGGCTCAGGGCCAGCATGGTGCGCAGGCGCTCGTCCTCGCGGCGCAGGCGGTCGTTGGCGTTCTCCAGGGCCTGGGTGCGCAGGGCCACCAGGTCCTCCAGGTGGGTCTGGGTGGCCTGCAGGGCCTGCTCCACCAGCACCCGCTCGGAGATGTCCAGGCCGGTGCCCACGATGACCGGGCCCTGGGGCAGCACCACCCGGCGCGAGACGAAGAGGAAGGTGCGCAGCTGGCCCTGGTGGGTGCGCAGCCGGGCCTGCTCGCGGCCTTCGCCGGTCTCGAAGACGATGCGCATGGCCGCGCGCATGCGCTCGCGGTCGCCCTCCTCGAAGAATTCCAGCGCCGGGGTGCTGACGAGCTGCTCATGGCCCAGGCCGGTGACCTCCTCGACCCGGCGGTTCCAGAGCACCAGGCGCCCCTGGGCGTCCACGGCGAAGAACAGGCCGTCCACCGATTCGACGAGCTGCTCGCGCAGGCGCTGCTCGTTCTGGCGTTCGGCCTGGCTGTCGGCATAGTCCAGGGCGAAGCCCAGGTCGCGGGCGGCGCGGCTGTAGAGGGTGAGCTGTTCGGCGTCGATGGGGTCGGTGGTTTCGCTGTACACCGCCAGGCAGTGCCAGCGCCGCGGGTCGGCCTGCTCGATCGGAAACAGGGCCACGGCCCGGTAGCCCCGCTCCAGGGCCAGCTGATGGCGCGGGGCCAGGCCCGGGTCGGCCAGGATGTCGGGGATGACGACTGGCGCCCGGGTGGCCAGCAGCCGGTCCACCGGCCCGTCGCCCTGCGGGTCGGCGCTCAGGCTGAGCTGCTCGGCATAACCGTCGGAATGACCGGCGTAGAGCTGCGGCCGCACCCGGCCCTTGCCGTCCGGCCCGCCGATCCAGGCCATGCGGAAGCCTCCGACCTCCACGGCGATGCGGCAGACCTCGCCGAACAGGCTGACCGGGTCGCGCATGCGCACGATCGCCTCGTTGACGCTGCCCAGCACCGCATAAGCCTGGGTCAGGCGTTGCAGGCGTTCCTCGCGGCGCCGCTGCTCGGTGATGTCCTGCCAGACTGCGCACAGCAGGTCGCGGCCGGCCACGCTGACCGCGCTGAGCGTCAGGGCGGCCAGCTGCAGGCTGCCGTCGCGGCGGCGGTGGCGCAGTTCGTGGCGCAGGGTCTCGCCGGCCATGACGCGGACCACGGCGCGGTCCAGCCGGGCGACGTCCTCGGGCATCAGGAAGTCGCGGGGGCTCAGGCGGCTGAAGTCCTCGCGGCTGTAGCCCAGGCCCTGGCAGGCGCTGTGGTTGAAGGTGATGAAGCGGCGTGCATCCGGCTCCAGCAGGGCGATGGCGTCGTTGGACTGGTTGAGCATCGTCTCGACCAGCTGTTCCTGCTGGGCGATGGCCCGTGTGCCCTGGCGCAGCAGGGTGATGTCGCGGGCCACGCTGATGACGCCCAGGGGCTGGCCGTGGGCGCCGTGGATGGGGGTGCGCACCACCTCCAGCAGGCGCTGCGGGCCACCGTGCGGTGGCGGCACCCAGAGCTCGCCGGTGACGCTGCCGGCGCCGCGCAGCACCTCCGCATGGTCGGGCCCCGGGGGCGTGGGCAGGCCCAGGTGGCTCTGGCCCAGCAGCTGGCTGCGGCGGGTGCCGGTCATGGTCTCGAACGCGGCGTTGCAGTCCAGCAGCCGGCCCTGCACATCGCACAGCCAGACCATGTCGGGAATGGCCTGCAGCAGGTCGCGCAGCTGCTGCTCGCTCTGGCGCAGGCGCTGGGCCGCGGCCCGCTGCTGGATGGCCAGCGCGGCCAGCCGCGCGGTGAAGCCCAGGTGGTCGAGCTCGTCGTTGAGCGGGGTGTGCGACAGCCAAGCCAGGACCTTGCCCAGCACGGTGCCATCCGCACCCAGCACCGGCTCCACATGGCTCAACCACTGGCCGGTGGGGCTGTCGGGTGGCTGCGGGGCGCGCAGCACCCCCACGCTGATGTGCTCCAGCCCAGCGCCCACCAGCTGGATGCCGCAGCGACTGGGCGGGAACAGGCTTTCATGGTCCCCGACCAGCTGGCCCAGCAGCTCGGGCAGGGGAGCGCCCTGGATGAGCCGCTCCATCACCGCCAGCCGGCGGCGGTCGCGGCTGAGGGTGCGCTTGAAGGCGCTGATGTCGTTGAAGGCCGCCACGCGGCAGGCCCGGCCGTCCACTTCCAGGCCGTGGGAGCGGGCCTCCACGTCCAGCGGGCGGCCGTCCTTGCGCAGGTGGCGCCACTGGCCCACATAGGCCAGGCCCTGCAGCTCGGGTGCCCGGCGGGCCACGGTGGCGCGGTCGGCCTCGGGGTAGAGGTCGGTCAGGCGCAGTTGCAGGGCCTCCGGGGCGCTGTAGCCGTAGAGGTCGAGGAAGGCGTCGTTGACCGCCAGCAGGCGCAGCTCGGCCAGCTCATAGAGCACCAGGGGCGTGGGCGAGCTCTGGAACAGGGTCTGCATGGCCAGGCCCAGGCCACCAGCCACGGTGGTTGGGGTGGCGCTCATGCGGCCTCCACTGCCGGGGGGGGCGGTGCAGGGTCGGGGTCGGCCAGCTCGCGGGCGGTGGCCTCGAACTGGGGCAGCAGGCGCTCGAAGGCCTGGACCACCAGCGGGTCAAACTGCAGGCCGGACAGGCCGCGCACATGCGCCACGGTGCGCTCCAAGGGCCAGGGGGCCTTGTAGACGCGGCGCATGGTCAGGGCGTCGAACACGTCGGCCAGGGCCATCAGCCGGGCGGGCAGGGGAATGGCGTGGCCGGCCAGGCCGCCGGGGTAGCCGTTGCCGTCCCAGCGCTCATGGTGGTGCGTGGCGATCTGGCGGGCCACCTCCAGGTAGAGCAGGGCCTCGGGCATGGGCTGTCCGGGCTCCACCGGGTGGCTGGCCAGGCTGCGCTGCATGGCCTGGGCAATGGTGTCGCCCCCCAGCTGGGCATGGCGCTTCATGTGCTCGAACTCCTCGGGCGTGAGCCGGCCGGGCTTGAGCAGGATGGCGTCGGGGATGCCGATCTTGCCGATGTCGTGCATGGGCGCGGCCTTGGTGATGCGCACGCACTGCGCCTCGTCAAGTTCGGCGGCGTACGGGCCGCGGGCCAGCTCCTGGGCCAGCAACTCCACATAGCGCTGTGTGCGCAGGATGTGGTGGCCGGTCTCGTGGTCGCGGGCTTCGGCCAGCTCGGCCAGGGCGGTGATGGTCAGGTCCTGGGCCAGCTCGATCTCGCGCAGGCGCCGTGCCAGCTCGCCCTCCAGCCAGCGGTTCTGCTGGGCCAGGCGGTCGCGGGCCTCGGCCAGCTCCAGGTGGGTGGCCACGCGCGCCAGCACCACCGCGGGCTTGAGCGGCTTGACGATGTAGTCCACCGCGCCCAGGGCCAGGCCGCGCTCCTCGTGCAGCTCGCCGCCCAGGGCGGTGACGAAGATCACCGGCACCGCCGCCAGTCGCGGATCACGCCGCATGCGCTGCAGCACGGTGTAGCCGTCCATCTCCGGCATCATCACGTCGAGCAGCACCAGGTCGGGCCGCTCGTTGGCCATCAGCGTGAGCGCGCCGTGGCCGCTGCGCGCGCCCAGCACCCGGTAGCGGCTGTTGAGCAGTCGGGCCAGCAGGGCGAGGTTGACCGGTTCGTCGTCAACGATGAGCAGGGTGGGCTTTCGCATGGGGTATGGGGTATGTCCGGTTCTGGATCGCTCAGGCGGCGGGGCCGGACGCGCCCAGCCAGCGGACCAGGCAGCGCTGCAGCGCGCGCGGCTCCACCGGTTTGGGCAGGAAGTCGTCCATGCCCGCCTGCAGGCACTGGCGGCGGTCCTCGTCGAAGGCGTTGGCGGTCATGGCGACGATGGGGATGTGCTGGCCCGGGGCCTCTGCCGCGCGGATCCTGGCGGTGGCATGCAGCCCGTCCATCACCGGCATCTGCATGTCCATCAGGATGAGGTCGAAGCCGCCGGCCAGGGCCATCTCCACGGCCAGCTGGCCGTTCTCGGCCACCTCCACGCTGGGGCCCAGGTCGGCCAGCAGGGCGCGGGCCACCGCCTGGTTGATGGGGTTGTCCTCCACCAGCAGCACCCGCCGGCCGTCCAGGCTGGGCAGCGGGGCCTCGGGGCGGGGCGGCAGGGGCAGGGTGGGGCGCTCCGCACCCAGGCGCACCGGCAGGCACAGGGTGAAGCAGCTGCCCTGGCCGGCTTGGCTGCGCACCCCGATCTCGCCGCCCATGAGCCGGGCCAGACGCTGGCTGATGGCCAGGCCCAGGCCGGTGCCGCCGTAGCGGCGGGTGATGCTGGCGTCGGCCTGATGGAAGGCCTCGAACAGGTGGGCCTGCTGGCGCGCGTCCATGCCGATGCCGCTGTCCTCGACCTCCAGGCACAGGCGCAGCGGCTCGCCGTCTGCCACGCCGGCCCGGTGCACCCGCAGGCTGACCTGGCCGGTGTCGGTGAACTTGACGGCGTTGCCCAGCAGGTTGATGAGGATCTGCTCCAGCCGCAGCGGGTCGGCCACCAGCGCGTCGGGCACGTCCGCCGCCACGCTCAGGTGCAGGCCCAGGCCCTTGGCCTGCGCCCGCTGGCGCAGCATGCCCACCACCCGGCCCAGGCTGGCGCGCAGGGCGAAGGGCTTGGCCTCGATCTGCAGCTTGTGGGCCTCGATCTTGGAGAAATCCAGGATGTCGTTGAGCACCTGCAGCAGGTGCTCGCTGGCCTCGTGGATGCGGCCGAGCTGCTGGGTCTGCGCGGGGCTGAGCGGCTCCTGTCGCAGCAGGTGGGCAAAGCCGAGGATGGCGTTCATGGGCGTGCGGATCTCGTGGCTCATGTTGGCCAGGAAGCTGCTTTTGGCCTGGCTGGCGGCATCGGCCTGCTTCTTGGCCTCCTCCAGGGCCAGTTCGGTGCGTCGGCGCAGCAGGATGCGCCAGAAATCACCGCCGGCCAGCTGCAGCTCGCGTTCGTCCTCGTCGTCGAAGGGGACGTCGTCGCGGCCCAGGCCCAGCAGCAGGCAGGTGCCGCCGTCCTCGCCCGCCACGGCCAAGCGCAGCAGGGCCTGCTGGTCCAGGTCCTGTCCCAGCGGCCAGTCGTTCAGCCGGCGGCTCAAGGGGGGCTTGAGCGCGGCCACCAGCCCGGGGGTGGAGGCCAGCAGGCGCAGCGACTGGCCGGGCAGCACCTCCAGCAGGCAACCCTGCTGGGCCTGGCTGAGGCTGAGCATGGTGGCCAGGCCGTGCTCATGCAATTCGGCCTCGCTCAGGCGCGAGGCCACCTGGCTCAGGCCCAGCATGGCACGCAGGCGCAGGTCCTCGCGGTGCAGTCGCTCGTTGGCGCCGGCCAGTTCCTCGGTGCGCCGTTGCACCAGGGCCTCCAGGTGCTCGCGGTAGTTGGCCAGCTCGATCTCGCTGGCCACCCGGGCCGAGATGTCGATGCCGGTGCCCACCAGCAGCGGACCATGGGTGTGCTCGATGCAGCGCGAGACGAAGAGGTAGGGCAGGCGCCGCCCGTCCTTGGCCAGCAGCATGGCCTCCAACTCAGAGCTGCCGGTCTCAAAGACCTGGCGCATGGCCTGGTCCACCAGGGGCCGGTCGGAGGGTACAAAGAGGGCTTGGGGCCGCATCTGGGCCAGTTCGGCGTTGTCGTAGCCGGTGGCCTGGCACAAGGCGCTGTTCCAGTAGGTGCAGCGGCCCTCGGGGTTGATCACGAAGAACAGGCCGGCCACCGATTCCATGAGCCGGTGGCGGAAGGTTTGTTCTTCGCGTTGCGCGCGGGCCGCGGCCATGAAGTCCAGGGCAAAGCCCAGGTCCTGGGCCAGGCGCTGGAACAGCCGCAGCAGTTCCTCGTCAAAGTGGCCACGCTGGTGACCGCAGACGGTCAGCACATGCGCCACCCGCTGGCCGGCGTGCACCGGCATGCTGGCCAGGGCCCGCAGGCCCTGCGCCTCGAGCATGGTGTGCCAGGGCGCCAGGCGGGCGTCGGCCTGCACGTCGGCGATCACCACCGGCCGGTCCAGGTGCCAGGCGCTGGAAACCGGGCCGCGCGGCCCCTGGCTCAGGTCGATGCGCAGGGCCGCGGTCAGGTCGCGGCGGCCACCGGCATCGGCTCGGGGCAGCAGGGTGCGGCCCTCGGCATCGGGGCTGCCGATCCAGGCCAGGCCCAGCCCCCCCACCTCCACCAGGATGCGGCAGGTTTCCTCGAACAGGGCCTCGGGTTCGCGCTGGCGCACGATGGCCTCATTGACCGCACTGAGCACGGCATAGGCCTGGTTGAGGCGACGCAGGCGGTCGTCACGGGTCTGGCGCTCGGTGACGTCCCGCGCCATGCTCAGCAGGGCCGGGCCTTCGGCCTCCTCGTCGCGGCTCAGGGGGGTCTGCCACAGCTCGAAGGTTTGGCCGCTGCCGGCCGTGAGTTGCACCAGTTGCTGGCGCGGCGGCCCCCCCGGGTCGGGCCGGGTGGGGGAGGGGGCGCCGGAGGCGGGCCAACCCGGCAGCAGCTGCTCCAGTGGCGCTCCGGTGGTGACGCTGCCGACATGGCGCTGGAAGGCGGCGTTGCAGGCCAGAAGTCGCCCTTGATCGTCCTGCAGCCAGATCATGTCAGGGATGGCCTGCAGGATCTCGCGTAACTGGCGCTCGCTGCGGGCCAGCTGCCGCTGGTGGCTGCCCTGCTGGATGGCGGTGGCGGCCATCTGCACGGTGAAGCCGATGTGGTCCAGCTCCTCGCTGCCCGGTTCACTCGGTTTCACGTGGAACACCGCAAACGTGCCCAGCACGCGGTGACCCGGGCCCAGGATGGGTTCGGACCAGCAGCTGCGCAGGCCGGTGCTTTGCACAAAGTCCTGGTAATCCCGCCAATTGGGGTGCTCGGTGGTGTCCACCGCGATGGTGCGCTGCCCCGTGGCGGCGGCTTCTCCGCAGCACCCCACGCCGGGGGCGACGGGCAGGCCGTCGAGCTGTGTGCAGGCCTCAGGCGAGAGGCTGGGGCCGGCCACAAAGCGCAGCTGCCGCGCACGGACGTCGGTCAGCAGCATGGCGCACATGCTGCCCGGGAACAGGGCCTCATGGGCCCGGGCCAGGTCGGCCAGCAGGGTGGGCAGGTCGTCCTCGCCCCGGGCCAGCTGCTCCAGCAGGCGCAGCCGGGTGCGCTCGCGGTGCTGGCTGCGGTGCAGGGCACTGATGTCGGTGAACACCGCCATGCGGCAGGCCACGTCCTCCAGCATCACGTCATGCGAGTGGGTCACCACGTGGAGCAGGCGTCCGTCCTTGCGCAGGTGGGTCCACTCTCCGGCGGACTGGTGCCCCGTCAGGGTGGGCACCAGGCGTTCCAGTGCGGCCCGCTCGCCGGGCACGTACAGGGTGGTGAGGTGCATGGCCCGCGCCTCCTCGGCGCTGTACCCATATTGGTGCACGAAGGCATCGTTGACCCGCCGTATCTGCAGGGTGCTGCGCTCGTAGACCAGCATCGGCGTGGGGTTGCGGGCGAAGAGCTGCCGGTACTCCTGTGCCACGCGTCGCTGTTCGGTCAGGTTGCGACCGATGCCCAGCACGCCGATCACCCGGCCGCGGGCATCGCGCACCGGTGTCTTGATGGTCTGCAGCCACTCCACATGGCCGTCCTGGGCAAAGCGCTGGGCCTCTTCGAACTGCACCGGTGCCTGCGTGTCCAGGACCTTCTGGTCGCGCTCCCGGTAGCGGGCCGCCTCCTCGGGACTCACCAGTTCCTCGTCGGTGCGGCCCAGCACTTCATGCAGGGGGCGGTTCACCAGGGCCTCGAAACGCGGGCTGGCGTACTCGTAGCGACCCTCCAGGTCCTTGAGCCAGACCAGGTCGGGCAGGGCCCTGAGGATGGCCTCCTGCCGCCGGCGCTCGGCCTCCAGGGTTTCGTCCAGCCAGTGGCCGGAGAGGTCACGGGCCAGGTCCGAAGCCTGCAGCAGGCCCAGCGGCCGGTTTTCCTCGTCCAGGATGACCAGGTGGCGGATGCGGCGGGCCAGCATCAGGTCGGCGGCATCCTGCAAGGCCATTGCCGGGGCAATGCCCACCACCGGTTGGCTCATCAGCACCGCCAGGGGGCGTTGCAAGGCCTCGGTGCCCCAACCCGCCAGCCGGGTCACGTCACGGCTGGTGACCAGCCCCACCGCCTGCCCCTGTGGATTGACCACCACCACCGCGGCATGCTCCTGCGCCTGCATGCGCTGCAGGGCATCGGCCAGGTTGGCCTCGGCGGGCAGACACAGGCTCACCGGTGTCATCAGGTGGTCCACCCGCGTGCGGCCGCTCAGGCGGTGCAGGTGGAACAGGGTGCGGAAGTCCGTTTGCGTGGCGGCTGCCACGGCCCGCTGCGCCTCGTCCACCAGCACCAGTTGGTGGGCATCGGCCTGCTGGCAGGCGCGCCAGGCCTGCAGCACCGTCACCGTGTGCGGCAGGCTCAGCAGGGGCTGCACGCAGGCCTGAAGCGGGGTCTGCAGGTCTTCCCGGCGGGTCAGGGCGGCCAGCAGCCGCGACTCATGCACCTGGCCCAGCACCCGGCCCTGGGCATCCAGCACCGCGACGAAGGAGATGCGGCGCAGCGCCATCACCCGCGCCGCATCGGCCAGCCGGTCCTGCGGACTGAGGGCGGCCAAGGGCGGTTGCAGCCAGCGCAGCAAGGGCTGCTGGGCCAGGGGCAGGGCGTCCGCGGCGGTGGGCTGGGAGGACATGGGGCAGGGCGTTGAGGGCGGCGACGGCGCCCTGCCGCCGCGGCAGGGATGCGGGCGTCGCACGGGCGAAAACCTGATCTCCAGTGTCGATACTAGCGCCGCGACGCCCCTGCCAGGCCTGCGGATTACGCCGAAGGCGCAAGAATTTGAAGACCGCCCGGGCAGGGTGGCGACCACGGGTGATCCGCATGGCCTGCCCTTTGCTAGAGGGTTCGCATGAGCCTCCATCAACTCCGCGTGCTGGTGATCCAGCCCGAGACCCAGGACGATGCCGCCAGCCTGGGCCGGCACCTGCGACTGCGCGGCGTGCCCACCGACCTGTGCGAGGTGGAGGCCGGCGCTGAGGTGCCGCTGGATGCCTCGCCCTGGCACGCGGTGGCGGTGCTGGGCGGCACCATGAGCGTCCACGATGACTTGCCCTTTCTGCCTCGTGTGCGGGCCCTGTTGCGTGATGCCGTGGCCCGCGACATCCCGGTACTGGGCCACTGTCTGGGGGGCCAGCTGCTGGCCCAGGCCCTGGGGGGGCGGGTGGTGGACAACCCCAACCCGGAGATCGGCTGGTGGCCGGTCCAGCACAACGGTTCGGCTCTGGCCCGGGACTGGTTGGGCGAGGAGGCACTGATGATGCTGTTCCACTGGCACTTCCAGACCTTTGAGCTGCCCGCGCAGGCCCAGCTGCTGGCCCGCAGCGCGGCCTGTCGCCACCAGGCCTTTGCCTTGGGTCCGCACCTGGGCATGCAGTTCCACGTGGAGGTGGATGCGGCCAAGCTGGCCCGCTGGTGCCAGGAGGCTCCACCCTCCGGCAGCCCCCTGGCCGCCCTGCCCAGTGTGCAAACGCCAGAGCGCATGCGCGCCGACACCTGGGTCCACCTGGACGCCTGCCAGCGCTTGGCCACCCGGCTGTATGACCGGTGGCTGGCCCTGGCGCGGGCCCGTCTGGTGCTGGGCCGCCTGACCGCCAGGACCTGAGCCGGGGGGTGGCGCCGCCGCAGGGCACCAAGCCGCGCCGCCTCTTTTCCCGGTGAACCCCTGGCGGAGGCGGGAGGCGATGCCATGGCCCTTGCGGCGCCCGGCCAGGGCGAGCGCCGGCAGCAGCCCGGCGATGAGGTCCGGCTGGACGCTGCGCGTCTTGCACGCCGAGCGCTACGGGCCTCAGGGCGCGCGCGACGGGGTGACGCGCAGCCCTTTGCGGCTGGCGCCGCCGCCTGACCTCAAGGCGTGGCGCCGGTCTTCTGCGGCTGGGGCGGGCAGGTGGTTGCCGCGGCCGGGCGTGTGGCCTCCTCCAACGCGGTGAGCCACAGCAAGGCCTGGTGCCGGTTGTCCTGGCACATCTCCTGGCTGGGTTGCAGCTGGCCGCACACCGCCGGCCGGGTGGGCTGGCCGAACAGGCGGCAGCGCCAGGTCTCGTCCAGGTGAGGGCAAGCTACCCCGGCGGGCTTGCCGTGGGGCAGACCGGGCAGGGGGCTGGAGATGGAGGGGGCGATGCAGCACGCAGCGCATCCGGGTCGGCAGTTCACCCGCGGATTGTTTCACGTGGAACGGGGCGTGATGTCGCGGGCCTCGACGCGCAGAGTGCGCCGTTTCACGTGAAACCATCGCCCACCCGGCAGCGTGCTTCGGTGCGCTTGCAGGTCCCGTCGCCATCCGCCGCACGCCGCCGCCCTCCGCCGCCGCCCTCCGCCGCCGCCCTCCGCCGCCGGCCACCAAGACCCCGCCCCCTTGTGGGGGACCGTCCGGCCCGCTGGGCGCGCAGGAGGTGGCCCGTAAAATCAGGGACAAAAGACGGGGGTGGCGGCAAAGCGCCGTGCCGGCTTTCTGCGGGGATCGGGGCCTGTCTTGTGCGTGGCTGGCCGCGGCCGCAGGGCCAGTGTCCTGCCCTGTGTCCGGTCGATGGTTTCCGCGTCCAGGTGGCGGTCTCGCCGTATCCCGCCGGCCTGTATCCCCGCCTGAGGGCCGCCGCCCTAGCCGCCCGGTCCCACCGCCGCAGGGCGCACCGGCCTCACCTGTCCCACCTGTTTCGACTTCCGTCCCAGAAAGCTTCTTGCCATGTTGTATCCCCAGGAGTTCGACGTCATCGTCGTCGGTGGCGGCCACGCCGGCACCGAGGCGGCACTGGCGTCCGCCCGCATGGGCTGCGCCACGCTGCTGCTCACCCACAACATCGAGACGCTGGGGCAGATGAGCTGCAACCCGTCCATCGGTGGCATCGGCAAGGGCCACCTGGTCAAGGAAGTGGATGCCCTGGGCGGCGCCATGGGCCTGGCCACCGACGAGGGGGGCATCCAGTTCCGCATCCTCAACGGCTCCAAGGGGCCGGCGGTGCGTGCCACCCGGGCACAGGCCGACCGCATCCTCTACAAGGCGGCCATTCGCCGGCGCCTGGAGAACCAGGCGAACCTCTGGCTGTTCCAGCAGGCGGTGGAAGACCTGATGGTCGAGGGGGACCGGGTGGTGGGCGCGGTGACGCAGGTGGGCATCGCCTTCCGCGCCCGCACAGTGGTGCTCACGGCCGGCACCTTCCTGGACGGCAAGATCCACGTGGGCCTGCAGAACCACCCGGGTGGGCGGGCGGGGGATGCACCGGCGGTGCGCCTGTCCGCCCGCCTGAAAGAGCTGCAGTTGCCCCAGGGCCGGCTCAAGACCGGCACCCCGCCGCGCATCGACGGACGCAGCATCGACTTCAGCCGCTTGACCGAGCAACCGGGTGATGGGGTGGACCGTGTGGGCCGCTATGGCGAGTCGGCGCCCACCGGGCCGGAAGTGCCCGTGTTCAGCTTCCTGGGCGATGCGGCCATGCACCCGCGTCAGTTGCCGTGCTGGATCACCCACACCAACGAGCGGACCCACGAGATCATCCGCTCCGGCTTTGACCGCAGCCCGATGTTCACCGGTGTCATCGAGGGCGTGGGCCCGCGCTACTGCCCCAGCATCGAGGACAAGATCAACCGCTTTGCGGACAAGGACTCGCACCAGATCTTCCTGGAGCCCGAGGGGCTGACCACGCACGAGTTCTACCCCAACGGCATCTCCACCAGCTTGCCGTTTGACATCCAGTTGGCGGCGGTGCGCTCCATGCCCGGACTGGAGAACGCTTTCATCCTGCGGCCGGGCTACGCCATCGAGTACGACTACTTTGACCCGCGTGCGCTCAAGGGCAGCTTTGAGACCCGGCAGATCCAGGGCCTGTTCTTTGCCGGTCAGATCAACGGCACCACCGGTTACGAGGAGGCCGCGGCACAAGGCCTGTACGCCGGCGCCAATGCCGCCCTGCAGGCCCAGGGCCGGGAGCCGCTGGGCCTGCGCCGCGACCAGGCCTACCTGGGTGTGCTGGTGGACGACCTGATCACCAAGGGGGTGACCGAGCCCTACCGCATGTTCACCAGCCGCGCCGAGTACCGCCTGCAGCTGCGCGAGGACAACGCCGACGCCCGACTGACCGAGCTTGGCCGTGGCCTGGGCTTGGTGGATGACACGCGCTGGGCGGCCTTCGAGCGCAAGCGCGAGGCCGTGGCCCGTGAGACGGAGCGCCTCAAGAGCACCTGGGTGCATCCGGCCATCCTGCCGGCCGACGCGGGCGAGCGGCTGCTGGGCAAGGCCATCGAGCGTGAGTACAGCCTGGCCGACCTGTTGCGGCGCCCCGGGGTGGACTACGACAAGGTGGCGGAGATTGCCGCGCTGGCGCGGCCCGAGGCCGGTGTTTCACGTGAAACCCGTCACACTGAACTGGGCGCCACGCTGGCCGAGGCCGTGCTCGAACAGGTGGAGATTGCCATCAAGTACGCTGGCTACATCGACAAGCAGGTGGAGGAGGTGGAGCGTGCCCAGGCCTACGACCACCTGCGGCTGCCGGCCGAGCTGGACTACGCCCAGGTCACGGCGCTGAGCCATGAAGTGCGGCAGAAGCTGGCCCGGCAACGGCCGGAGACCCTGGGGCAGGCCTCGCGCATTTCCGGTGTGACGCCGGCGGCCATTTCGCTGCTGCTGGTGCACCTCAAGAAGAAGCGCTTCAAGGGCTTTGGCGGGCGCGAGGAGGGCGGGGTCGCCGACACGACCGTCGACACGACCGCCGCAGCGGCCGACGGCGCGGGGGTGGCCTCGGCCACCTGAGGCCGCGGCCGCTGGCGACGCAGGGCGGGCAGGGGAGACAATCGCCCCATGCCTTCTGCCTCCCAAGACCTCAAGCCCCTCCTGACCCAGGGCCTGTCCGCCCTGGCGCTGGACCTGGACGCGGCCACCGTCGACGGCCTGCTGGCCTACCTGGACCTGATCGGCCGCTGGAACAAGGTCTACAACCTCACCGCCATCCGCGACCCACGGGAGATGCTGCACCAGCACCTGCTGGATTGCCTGGCCGTGGTGCCGCCGCTGCGCACCGCCCTGGCCGGCCTGCCGGCGCCCCGTGTGCTGGACGTGGGCAGCGGCGCCGGCCTGCCCGGTGTGGTGCTGGCCCTGTGCAACCCCGGCTGGACCGTGCACTGCGTGGACACCGTGGCCAAGAAGGCCACCTTCATCCGCCAGGTGGCGGCCGAGCTGGGCCTGACCGGCCGCCTGGTGGGCGTGCATGCCCGGGTGGAGGCCATGGACAGCACGCACGACCTGGTCACCTCGCGGGCCTTTGCCTCGCTGGCCGACTTCACCCACCTCACCCGGGCACGGTTGGCCCCGGGGGCGCGCTGGGCCGCCATGAAGGCCCGCCTGAGCGAGGCCGAGCGCGCCGAGCTGCCCGCTGACGTGCGCCTGCTGCAGGTGGAGCCGCTGCGCGTGCCGGGGCTGGACGCCGAGCGCTGCCTGGTCTGGCTGCAACCGGCCTGAGCCCGCCTGCGCGTGCCGACCATGTTCACCGCCCTGCTCCAAGGCCCCTTCATGGGCGTGGCCGACTACCCGGCCTTCTGTGCGGCCGTGCTGATCTTCCTGGCCTTGCCCGGGCCGGGCACCTTCGCGCTGCTCACCTCCACCGCCAAGGGCGGCTTGCGCGCCGGGGCGGCCGCCACGGCCGGCATCATCCTGGGCGACCAACTGCTGCTGTGGCTGGCGGTGGCTGGGGTGGCCGCGCTGCTGGCGGCCTGGCCGCTGGTCTTCGAGGCGGTGCGCTGGGCCGGGGCGGGCTACCTGGCCTGGATCGGCTGGCAGCTGCTGCGCCCGCGTGCACCGGGCCAGGCCCCGGCCTCGCCGGTGCGCATCGAGCCGCGCCACTACCTGCGTCAGACCCTGCTCATCACCTTGCTCAATCCCAAGGCCATCGTGTTCTACATGGCCTTCTTTCCGCTCTTCATCAGCCCGGCGCACCACCAGGGCCTGCGCACCTTTGCGCTCATGGCCGTGACCATTGCCGCGATCACCGCGGCCTACTGCCTGCTGCTGTGCGCCTTTGCTGGGGTGGTGGCCGCGCAGGTGCGGGCCCATCACCGCCTGGCCCGCCTGCTGGAGCGGGCCGCCGGCCTGTGCCTCATCGGCTTCGGCTTGCGCCTGCTGCGGCCCTGAGCCCGCGCCGCGGGTCGGGGTGGTTTTGCCCCTCAACTTGTCGTGAATGCACCACCGCGGGCGACCGCCGGCCCGGCCATCGGCATGCGCCTGGCCGCCAGAGGGATCAGGCAGGCGACAATCGGCTCCCGCCGCCTCACCGTCCGGGTGGACGGTCTGGCCCCGAAACTGCTTTGCTTGTGCCCATGTCCCGCATCTTCTGCGTCGCCAACCAGAAAGGTGGAGTCGGCAAGACCACCACCACGGTCAACCTGGCCGCCGGCCTGGCCCAGATCGGCCAGCGTGTGCTGCTGGTGGACCTGGACCCGCAGGGCAATGCCACCATGGGCTCGGGGGTGGACAAACGCACCCTGGTCCACAGCGTCTACGAGGTGCTGCTGGAGACCACCGGGGTGGCCGAGGCCCGGGTGCGCTCCGAGCGCGGCACCTACGACGTGCTGGGTGCCAACCGCGAGCTCTCCGGCGCCGAGGTGGAGCTGGTGGCCCTGGAGCGGCGCAACCAGCGCCTGGCCCAGGCCCTGCAGACCGTGGACGCCGACTACGACTTCGTGCTGGTCGACTGCCCACCCTCACTGAGCCTGCTCACCCTCAACGGCCTGTGCGCCGCCCACGGGGTCATCGTGCCCATGCAGTGCGAGTACTTTGCGCTGGAGGGCCTGACCGACCTGGTCAACACCATCAAGCAGGTGCACGCCAACCTCAACCGCAAGCTGCAGCTCATCGGCCTGCTGCGGGTGATGTACGACCCGCGCATCACCCTGCAGAACCAGGTCAGCGAGCAGCTCAAGGCGCACTTTGCCGAGAAGGTGTTTGACACCGTGATCCCGCGCAATGTGCGCCTGGCCGAGGCGCCCAGCTATGGGCTGCCGGGGGTGGTGTTCGACCCGTCCTCACGTGGCGCCCAGGCCTATGTGGAGTTTGCCCGCGAGATGGTGTCACGGGTGGGGCGGCCCCAGCCGGCCTCGGCTGCGGCCGGCTGAGCCCGGGGGGCAGCCCGGTGCCGGGCCGCGCGGGCTTACAGGCCCAGGCCTTCGTCCACGCCCAGGTGGACGTTCATCGACTGCACGGCGGCGCCGCTGGCGCCCTTGCCCAGGTTGTCCAGGCGGGCCACCACGATGGCCTGCTCGGCGTTGGCGAAGACGAACAGGTCCACCCGGTTGGTGTCGTTGCAGCCCTGCACGTCCAGGAAACCGGCCGAGAGGTTCTCCGGTTCGCCCAGGGGCATCACGCGGATGAAGCGCTCGCCGGCATAGCGCTCGGCCAGCGCGGCATGCAGCTGCACCCCGGTGGTGCCCGCGGCCAGTTGCGAGAAGTGCAGCGGCACACTCACCGCCAGGCCTTTGTGGAAGGCCGCCACGATGGGCATGAAGGTCGGCGTGCGCTGCAGGCCGGTGTGGGCCATCATCTCCGGCAGGTGCTTGTGGGCCAGGCCCAGGGCGTAGGGGCGGGGGGAGGCCAGGGCCGGGTCGCCGCCGGCCTCGTACTGGGCGATCATGGACTTGCCGCCACCGGAGTAACCGGTGATGGAGGTGGCCGACACCGGCAGGCCGGCGGGCACCAGGCCGGCGTCCACCAGCGGCCGCAGGGCCAGGATGAAGGCGCTGGCGTGGCAGCCTGGGTTGGCGATACGCTTGGCAGCGCGGATGGCCGCGCGCTGGCCGGCGCACAGCTCGGGCAGGCCAAAGGCCCAGCCCGGGGCGGTGCGGTGGGCGGTGGAGGCGTCGATCAGGCAGGTGTTGGGGTTGTCCACCAGCGAGGCGGCTTCCTTGGAGGCGGCGTCGGGCAGGCACAGGAAGGCCACGTCGGCGGCGTTCAACAGGCGGGCGCGCTCGGCGCTGTCCTTGCGCTTGTCGGCGTCGATGCGCAGCACCTCGATGTCGGTGCGCTGGGCCAGGTAGTCATGGATGCGCAGGCCGGTGGTGCCTTCCTGGCCGTCGACGAACACTTTGAAAGTCATGAGGATCCTCGTTCTTGGAATGCGGTGGACCGGCGCGGCTGGGTCAGAATTCCCGGCAAACCGGGGAGGCGCCGCCGCAGGCCGGCGCGGACACGCGCGAGCATAAGCCAAGCCCCCCATCCGCCCCAGTGCCTCCACCGATGGCCTTCGACATGACGACCCCCGACGCTTCCACCCCCCGTATCCTGCTGCTGCCCGGCTGGCAGAACTCCGGCCCCGCCCATTGGCAGAGCCGCTGGGAGGCCCTGCACGGCGACGAGCGCGTGCTGCAGGACGACTGGATGTGGCCGCGGCGTGGCGACTGGATGGCCCGGCTGGACGAGGTCCTGCTGCAGGACCGCCGGCCGGTGGCCCTGGTGGCCCACAGCCTGGGCTGCCAGCTGGTGGCGGCCTGGGCTGCGCATTCGCGCCACACCGCACGGGTGCAGGCCGCGCTGCTGGTGGCGCCGCCCGACACCGAGCATGCCGAAACCCCGCCGCAGTTGCACAACTGGCGGCCCATCGTGCGCCGGCCGCTGCCTTTCCCGGCGGTGGCGGTGACCAGCAGCGACGACCCGTACTGCAGCCCGGCACGCGCGGCGCAGCTGGTGGCCGATTGGGGCGCGGTGCACCTGGAGGCGGGCCCCCTGGGCCACCTCAACGGCGAGTCCGGCCTGGGCGACTGGCCCGAGGGCCGGGCCGTGCTGACGCGGCTGCTGGCCCCGGTGGAAGACGACGACGGACAGGATTGAGCGGCGCTCGGCGCCCCTGGCGCGGAGGACGCCCACCGCTCAGAGGTCGTCCTCGGCGCCGAACAGGGCCCGCTCCAGGGCCCCGACCCGGGCGTTCAGGCGCTCCAGCCGGCTTTCATGACGGATGAACAGCCGCGCGGCCAGCACGGCCACGTCAGCGGCCAGTGCCTGGGCGTCCAAGGCCTCGGACGTCCTGGCCTCCGGCAAGGGCGGCACCACAGGATTCTGTATACCTAATTGGGTATTTGGGGCGACAGGTCCGACCTCGGTGGTGGCCGGGGCCTCCGCCCAGTCGGCAAACAGCGGGGCCGAGCGGTTCAGCCGTGCCGCCAGCCGGGCGTTGGCCGGCGCCACCTCGCGGCGCAGGGCCTCGGCCAGCGCCGGGGCCAACGGCGGGGCCCGGTGGCGCAGCTGGGGGTTGGCGCGGCGCAGCAGGCGCAGCAGCGCGGGCTTGTGGCGAGCCGCCTCGGGCTGGCGGTTGAAGGCCAGCGCCAGGGTGAGTGCGGCCTGGCCCAGCCGGTCCTGCTCCAGGGGAGCCGGTGTGGGGTCGGGTGGCAAGGTTTCGCCCATCAGGGTGCCCAGCACGCGCCGCACCGGGTCGGCGCCGGGGTCGAAGGGGTGCACGCACAGCGCGGCGTCGCCAAAGGCGTCGGCCCAGTCGCCCAGCACGCGGTCATAGTCCAGCAGGTCCAGGCGCTGGTAGGCGGCCAGAAAGTCCGGCAGGTCCAGCCGGGCCAGGGGGCTCACATCGGTCTTGACCAGCTGGTTGTGCCAGGAGGCGATCCAGTGGTCCTGGCGCCGCAGCTGCACCAGCACCCGCACAGTGGCGCCGCTGGCCCGCAGACGCCCGGCCAGCCAGTCCAGGCGCTCGCGCCGGCGCGGTGGGTCCTGCTCGAACAGGTGCCACAGCACCTCCTCACTGACCAGCATGCGTGGCAGGCCGCTGTGGGCCCAGGCCTGCAGCAGGTGCTCCACCGCGGCCTCGGCCTGCGGCCCGCCGGCGTGCAGGCCGTCGGCCAGAAAGCGGTGCTGGGCCTTGAGTGGGTGGCTGGCGGGCACCTCGGGGTAGAGCAGGCCCGCCTGGGCCAGCAGGTCGCGGTGCTGGGCGCACCAGGCCTGCAGGGCGGTGGTGGCGGTCTTGGTCTGGCCGATGTGCAGCCAGAGCTGGGGAACGGTGGCGGTCATGCGCAGGCTTTGCCGGGGGGTACTGGCCAGGGGAGACGAAGGGATCACGCCGCGGCGCCGGCCGCTCAGACCCGGTAGCGCCGGCCTTCGGCCCGGCCGTACTGCAGGTAGTGGCGGCGCGGGTCAACGCCGGCGCGGGCCACGTCGGCATGCAGGGCGAGGTAGACCTGGGGATCGAAGTCCTCGGGCAGGTCCAGACGGGTGACGGTGGCGCCACGGCGTTCGCTGGGGCGGCGCAACCAGGCCAGCAGGCTGCGGCCCTCCGGGCGGTTTTCGCCGTCGTCGCGGGGCGCGGCGTCTGCGCTGCGTGCTGCACGGCTGGCTGTGGCCGAGGCCGGAACGGCGGCCAGCGCGGGTGCCAGCGGCCCCAGCGCCGGACGGGTGCGGCTGGGCAGGGTCGGGGCGTGGGCCAGCATCGCGGCGCGATCGCGGGTCTGCTGGCGCAGCAACTGGGTGCGCGATTCCAGCCGACGGGCCATGTCGGCCCAGAAGGCCGGCTCACCACTGGCGCGCAGGCGCTGGCGCCAGTGCTGGCGCAGGGCCTCGTGGTCCCGGTTGAACTGGGCCAGGCGGTGCAGATAGGCTTGCAGGTGCTGCAGCCGCACGCTGTCGTCGTGGGCGGGTTCGTGCACGCTGTCGCGGCTTTCGTCCAGCAGCAGCACGCGTGGGGCCTCGGGCAGCAGGGCGCTGCCGCCTTCAGGCAGGGGCAGGGGGGCCGGGTAGAGGTAGGGCCGCAGCTGCAGCTGCCCGGTGTGGTGCTGCACATGCAGGCGCTCGCGATCACCCGGACCCAGCGCGGTCCAGCGGGCCTGGCGCAGGCGCGCCAGCCGTGCCGGGTAGTGGGCCATGAAGTCCGGTGTCAGCAGGGCGGATGTTTCGCCTTCGCACAGGTCGTCGAGCACCTGCTGGTAGACCGCCAGGCCGGCCAGATCGCCCAGCGGCCCGTGGGCCAGCAGCCGCTGCTCGAACCAGCGCACGTGGTCGGCGGCGGGCGTCCGGGCATGTGCCAGGTTGAGCAGCATGCCGTGCAGCACCGCCAGGTATTCCTGGGCATGGGAGTGGGCGGGCTCATGCCAGGCCGCCAGGTTGGGGCTGGAGAGCACGGGCACCCCCTGGGCGCCGGCGCGCAGCGACAGCTCCACGTCGTCGCCGCGCAGCAGCAGGGCGGCGGGCAGCCCGATGCGCCGCAGCGTGGCCAGCGACAGGCCGAAGAAGATGAAGGTGGCGTAGTCCACCGGATGCAGGACGCTGAAGTCGTCGAGCGGGCCGAAGTCGTCCAGGCGCAGGCCGTGGCGCAGCAGGTGCGGGCCCAGGCCGCGGTGCCGGGGGTCCTGCAGCGGGCTCTGGCGGCCCCAGTAGGCGCCGTCCTCCCACACGGTGGTGGGGCGGCTCTTCATGAGCACGGGCAGGGTCCAGACCTGTTCTCCCTGGCGCCAGTGCAGGAAGGCGGCGTAGCGCGCCAGGCTCTCCAGCGAGAGCTGCAGGTCGTCGTCCAGCAGCAGCAGCTCCTCGGCCTGGGCGTCGGGCTCGCCGGCCTCGTGCGCGGCCAGGTATCGCTGCAGCAGGTGGCTGGCGTTACCGCCGCCGCCCAGGTTGGGCGCGTGCCACAGGCGCAGGCCCAGGCCGCGGGTGTCCACGCCGTCCCACTGGGCAGGCGCGTCCTCGCTGCTGTCGAGGACCCACAGGTCCAGGCTGCCCAGGGTGGCGGCCAGGGCGGGGTGGCCGGCGGCCTGGTCCTGCCACTGGCGCAGCAGGTCTTGCACCGCGGCGCTGCGGCCATGGGTGCGCAGCAGGGTCGCCAGGCGGATGCTGCGCCGTGGCGGGGTGGCGGTGCACCACCAGGCGTCCTGCAGGCCGGCGCAGGGGCCCAGGGCCTCCACATGCCAGAACAGGCGGGACGCGGCCGGCAAGGTGTCGGGCGGGGGCAGGGGCCAGCAGCACCAGCCGGGGCCGTCCTGCTCCACCGTGGTCTCCACCAGGGTCTGCGCCGGGGCCCCCGGGGTGGCCAGCATGATGCGCACCCGCAGCGCGCCCTGCACCTGCAGGGCCAGCCACAGGGACTGCAGGCCGGCATGCAGGCGCCAGGGGGCCAGGTACAGGCTGTTGCGGAAGGTGCCGCTGCCCAGCCACTGGCCGGGTGCCAGCGGCGGCAGGGGCGCCGGGGCGGGGGGCAGCGCCACGTTGCTGGCCAGGTAGAGGTGGGCGGCGCCCAGGTGGCTGCGGTCCAGACCTTGCAGGCGGTGCAGGGGCGGGTGTTCCGCGGTGGCGGGCAGGCGGGAGAGCGTCATGGCGGCCGGCGGGGGGCGGTGGGGCAGGGCAGGGCAGGGCAGTGCGGGGCCCGGCGGGCCCGGCGCAGCGGGCCGGAGCGGGCGACCGGGCCGCATGGTGTCGCTGCCGTGTGACCGGGCTGCGACAGGCTGGGGCCGGCCGGCCCCGCCAGGGGTCACGCCGCCGTCACAGGCGGCCACCAAGATGCCGCCCCCATGACCGACCCCCACGACCCCGGCATCCTGGACCATCCGGCCTGGCGCTGCCTGCAGGCCGCCGGGGCGGTGGCCAACCGCCAGCAGTTCTTCCTGTGGACGCGCCTGCACCTGCACCATCTGGTGCCGCATGAACTGCTGGTGGTGCAGGGCCTGCCCGGGGGCGGCCAGGCGCGGTGGCAGGAGCTGCTGCACAGCGTGGCCCTGCCGCCGGCGCTGCTGCAGGCCCTGGCCGATGCCCACCACCCGCTGTGGCAGGTGCTGGCCCAGGCGACGGCCGGCACCGCCGGTCCGCAGGGCCTGGTGCCGGAGGTGCTGGCCGTGCCGGAGGTGCCGCAGGGCGAGGTCCTGGCCCGGGGCCTGCGCCAGGCGGGCCTGTCGCAGCTGCTGCTGCTGGGGGTGGACCCGCTGGCCCAGGGCCGGCCGCAGGGTTGGCTGCTGCTGGGCTGCGGCGCGCAGGCCGATGCGGCGGCGGCCTGCCGCCACCTGGCCTGGGTCTGGCCCTGGGTGTGGTGTGCGGCGGCGGCGGTGGCCGTCGGGGCCCGTCAGACCGCGGGCGCCGGTGTGCTCACGGCCCGCGAGCTGGGCATCCTGCGCGAGGTGCGCCAGGGCCTGAGCAATGCCGAGATCGGCGTGCAGCTGGGCCTGAGCGCCCTGACCGTCAAGAACACCCTGGCGCGCATCCTGCGCAAGCTGGCGGTGCACAACCGCGCCCAGGCCGTGGCCGAGGCCATGGCCCGCCGCTACCTGGACTGAGCGGCCCCGGAGGTCGTGCCGGCCGCGCGGCGCCACCCCTGCCCCGCCCCTGCACTGTGACAGGGGCGGGCGGCGCACGGGTCCGTTCGGCCCTGGTGCCCACCCGCGGTGCCCCAACACCCTGTCACGTGCGCTGGCCACAGTGCGGGTCTTCCGTGAAGAAGTTCACCGCGGATGTGAAGCGAGGTGAACGCTGCGCGGGTTCCGGCCCTACCCACCGTGGAGAAACTGTCCATGCAAGTCCGTCTGATCGCCCTCGCCGCGCTGGCCTCCTGCGGCGCCTCCCATGCCCTGACCCCTGCCCAGATCGACGCCGCGCGCGCCGCTGGCACCCTCAAGGAGGTGTATGTGGCCGGTGCCTCGGCCCAGCGCCTGTTCGTCGGCGCCTGGTTCCAGGAGCAGTGCAAGCCCACCACCTTCGACGTGTTCTTCAACGGCACTGGCGCTGCCCCGAGCGGCTCCAACCACCGCGCCTACTCCTGCGAGCTGAACAAGAAGGTCGGCAACTGGGCCGCCGGCACCAAGGTGCTGTTCGTCAAGCGTGACCAGGGCGGCTCCACCCAGGGGGTGGTGCCCGTGGCCTCCGGCGCAGCGCAGGACTTCATGGCCGTGGACGGCACTTGCACCGCCACCGGCAAGCCCAGCCCGGCCACCGACATCCTCAACGCCGGCTTTGCCTGCAACAACGTCTTCTCGCGCCTGGCCGATGCCGGCGTCTCCGACGTGGAGCCGGCCCTGCTGAACAAGCCGGTCAACCTGCTGGCCCCGGCCGTGGCCGTGGCCACCACCAGCCTGGATGTGGGCACCATCAACCAGACCGTGATGGCCGTGGCCGTCAACAAGAAGGCCTACCGTGCCCTGCAGGAGGCCCAGGGCCTGATCGGTGCCGGCGCCGCGCTGGACGACGATCCTGCCAAGCAGCCCAGCCTGCCGCGTACCTTCGTGTCCGCCGCCTTCTCCGGCAAGCTCAGCGGCGGCACCGCCGACCGCCGCGGCTGGAACGTGGTGATCCCCGCCAGCGTGGATGCCGACGTCGAGAACAAGCAGGTAAACGTCTGCCGCCGCAACGTTGGCTCTGGCACCCAGGCGTCCTTCAACGCCGAATTCCTGAACAACGACTGCTCCAACGTGGCCGGCAACAAGCTGGCCGTGCTGGGCCAGACCACTGGCACTACCAATTCCACCGTGGTGGCCCCCACCACCACCGCCGCCGCCCTGGGCACGCAGTGGTGGAACCTGGGCTCGGGCTCGGGCAATGTGGAGACCTGCCTGGGCAGCACCGTGGAGAACGCCGCCGGCACCGCCTACGCCATCGGCGTGCTCAGCCGTGAGAACACCCCGACCCCGACCGGCACTACCACCGACAAGGGCTACCGCTTCGTCAAGCTCGACGGCATCGCCCCGACCCGCGACAACGCCAAGGTGGGCGCCTACGGCTTTGTCTACGCCGCCACCATGCAGTGGAACAAGACCACACTGACCGATACCGCCGTCAAGAGCTTCCTGAGCCAGATGCGCAGCAACGCCGGCCGCGCCGCTTCGCTCAGCATCGCCGACGTGGACACCCAGGAAGGTGTGCTGGCCCCGCCGACCACCTACAGCGGCCCCTACGCCGCCCTGACCGACGCCGTCACGCTGAAGTTCGCCTCGCGCGTGGCCCGCAACACCTCGGCCAGCTGCAGCCCGCTGGCCATCGTCAAGTAAGCCCGAATTGCCGGTCCGTCCGGACCGGCCCCTCACCGCCGACCCGCCTGCGGGCCGGCGGCATCGGCGCGAGTGTCGCGAGCCGAACGCCGATCGCCTTTGCGGCCCCCCACGGGGCCGCCTTTTTGTGTCTGTCCTGACGATGTCCACGCGTCCTCACGTGCTGCTGCCCCTGTGTCTGGCCCTGGCGCTGGGTGGCTTGTCCGCCGTTGCCGTCCGCGCCCAGCCGGCTTCACCGGCGGCCGGCGAGTCGGCCTTCGACATCGCCATGTTCCAGATCGAGGGCAACACCGTGCTGCCCGCCACCGTGCTGGAAGCGGCGGTGGCGCCCTTTCTGGGCCCCGGCCGCGGCATGGCCGGGGTGGAAGGGGCACGCCAGGCCCTGGAGGCCCTCTACCAGCAGCGCGGCTACCTCACCGTGCTGGTCGACATCCCGGAGCAGCGGGTGCAGGGGGGGGTGGTGCGCCTGAGCGTGATCGAGGGCCGCGTGGGCGGCCGCCATGTGCTGGGTGCGCGCTGGCACGACCCCGCCCGCCTGCGCGAGGCCGTGCCCGCCGTGGCCCCCGGCCAGGTGCCCGACTTCCACCGCCTGCAGGCCGAGCTGGCCCCCCTCAACCAGGGCGAGGCCCTGCGGGTGCAGCCGGTGGTCAAGCCCGGCCTGCGGCCGGGCACGGTGGAGGTGGAGCTGCAAGTGCGCGACCAAGCCCCCGTCTCCGCCAGCCTGGAGCTGAACAACCAGCATGCTGCCGGCACGGCCGCCCTGCGCCTGTCGGCCAGTGCCCGGCATGACCACCTCTTCCAGCGTGGCCACAGCCTGCAGCTGACCCTGCAGACCGCGCCCGCCGCCCCGCAGCAAAGCCGCGCCCTGGTGCTGGCCTACGCCGTGCCGGGGCAGGCACCTGGCAGCGCCTGGACCTACCAGCTCTCGGCCTCCGACAGCGACGTCGCCAGCCTGGGTGGCGTGCAGGTGCTGGGCCGGGGCCTGACGGTCGGCCTGCGCCACCAGCAACTGCTGCCACGCACCGAGGGCGCCAGCGTGCTCACCCTGGGCGTGGACCTGCGCCGCCTGGAGGAGACCGTGGCCTTTGGTGCGCAGGCCGACCGCTTTCCGCTGCGCTACGTGCCCTGGCAGGCCAGCCTGGCCGACGGCCTGGCCCTGGGGGCCTGGCAGTGGCAAGGCAGCGCCACCCTGGGGGCGGCCTGGCGCGTCCTGGGCCGCCGCGAGGTGAGTTGCCCGCTGTCCGACGGCAGCGTGGGCACGGTCGACCAGTTCGCCTGCAAGCGCAACGGCGGTGACGGCAGCTTTGCCACCCTGCGCACCGACCACCGTCTGCAGCGTGCCGCCCCCGGCGGCCAGTGGGCGCTGCGGCTGGCGGGCCAGTGGGCCTCTGGCCCGCTGGTGAGCGCCGAGCAGGCCAGCCTGGGCGGCGCCGACAGCGTGCGCGGCTACCACGAGGGCGAGGCCAGTGGCGACCACAGCCGCCTGCTCAGCCTGGAGTGGCGGGGCCGCAACCGCTGGCCCGCTGCGCCCGCGCCCGCCAGTGAGGCCCCCGCGCCCGCCAGCCGCCAGGAACTGGTGCCCCTGTTCTTTGCCGACGTGGCCCAGGTCCGTACCGAGTCGCCGGCCCCGGGCCAGGCCGGTCGCCAGTCCCTGTGGGGGGTGGGGGCCGGCGTGCGCGCCGCGGCCCAGGCCGTCGGACTGCAGTGGGAGGCCGGCCTGGACCTGGCCCGCGCCGGTCGGGCCAGTGCCGCCACCGCCGTCGGGGACTGGCGCCTGCACGCCCGCCTGCAGGCCCGGTTCTGAACCCCTCACGCCGAGCCTGCACCTCTCCGCCGCCGAACCCCCTCAGCCCCAGATCGACGCCCGCATGAGCCCCCGCCGCCCCGCCTCCCGTCCCGTTTCGCGCCGTCCGGCCCTGCGCCGCCCCTCGCGCCTGCGGCCCCTGGCCGCGGCCCTGGCGGCGGCCCTGCCGCTGGTCAAGGCCGGTGGGGTCCAGGCGGCTCCGGCCGCGGCGGCGGTGCCGGTGCCCGCGGTGAGCTGGCGGACCAGCGGCGCCGGCGTGGCCGCCCCGGTCAACACCGTCAACGCCCGTGGTGGCGTGGACCAGGTCATCGGGCAGACCAGCCCACGTGCCATCTACCAATGGCAGAGCTTTGACATTGGCGCCAGCTCCAGCGTCACCTTCGACATGGCGCTGCCGGGCTCGGCCGCGCTCAACCGCGTGGTGGGCGGGGTCTCGCCCAGCCAGATCTTCGGCCAGCTCAAGGCCACCCGGGGCGGCGAGATCTACCTGATCAACGCCAACGGCATCCTCTTTGGCCAAGGGGCCGTGGTCAACACCGGCTCGCTGGTGGCTTCCACCCTGAACCTGTCGGACCTGGAATTCCACAGCGGGCTGACCCACCACCTGCTCTACGACCCCACCCAGCCGGCCTTCCGCCACGAGGGCGACGCCGCCAGCTTTGTCGACAGCCGCAGCTTTGTGCGGGTGGAGTCCGGGGCCCAGATCACCACCGACCCGGGCGGCCGCGTCTTCCTCTTTGCCAAGCGGGTGGAGAACGCCGGCCACATCGAGACCCCCGGCGGGCAGACTGTGCTGGCCGGGGGCGGCAGCGTCTACCTGGCCAACCCGGCCGGGCAGGCGCTCTACGCCTCGGAGCACAACCCCGCCGTGCCGGCCCTGCGCGGCCTGCTGGTGGAGGTGGGGGCCGGCCCCGGGGGCGCCAGCGGCAGCGTGGCCAACCTGGCGGGCGGCCAGATCCACACCCCGCGCGGCAACACCACCCTGGTGGGCATGGCGGTCAACCAGAACGGCCTGATCCGCGCCACCACCAGCGTCACCGAGAACGGCAGCATCTTCCTGCGTGCGCAGGGCCAGGCCTTTGAGGGCGCCGCCGGCGGCGGCAGCCAGGTGCGGGCCGCCGAGACCGGCACCCTCACCCTGGGCGCCTGCAGCCTGACCACCATCACCCCCGACACCGGCCTCAAGGCCGACGGCAGCGTGCCCACCAGCGACGGCAACGCCACCTTTGTCACCTCGCGCCTCGACCTGACCGGCCGCAGTGTGGTGCTCGAAGGCGGTGCCTCAGGCGGCGCCCAGGTGGTGGCCCCCGGGGCGGTGGTCAACGTGCGGGCCAGCCGCAGTCCCGGCTACGAGGCCGCCGCCAGCGCCACCCATGCCGGCGGTGCCGACGAGGCCCGCGTGGTCCTGGGCCCAGGCGCCACGATTGACGTCTCCGGCACCACCGACACCACCGTCAGCGTCAGCCGCTACTTTGTGACCACCGAGCTGCTGGGCAGCAACGACCTCAAGGACGCCCCGCTGCAGAAGGACGGCCTGCTCTCGCGCAGCCGCGCCACGCTGGATGTGCGCGACGACTCCCTCATCCTGGGCAGCCTGGAGAGCTACCGCGCCGGCCTGCAGCAGACCGTGGGCGAGCGCCTGAGCGCCGGCGGCACCGTGCGCCTGTCGGCCGAGGGGGCGGTGCTGGCCCACGCCGATTCCAGCCTGCGTCTGGACGGTGGCCGGGTCAACGTCACCGGCGCCTATGTGCGCGAGACGCGGCTGATGGCCAGCGACGGCACGCTCTACGACCTCAGCCAGGCCCCCACGAACCTGGTCTACACCCAGGCCCTCAACCTGGCCCGCGGGGGCGAGGCCACCCGCTTTGGCACGGCCGTGCAGTACGGCATCGTCTCCAGCGCCCGGCGCGAGGACGGTTATGTGGAAGGCCGCGCCGCCGGCAGCCTGAGTGTGGTGGCCCCCACCGTGGTGCTGGGCGGTCAGGTGCAGGCCCGCAGCACCGTGGGCGAACGCCAGCGCCAGGGCCTGGACACCGCCGCCAGCGGTGGCCGCCTGAGCGTGGGCGCGGTGCGCCAGGGCACGGCCGACTTCACCGCCACCGGCTACGCCGGCGGCGCCGTGCTCCAGTCCTTCACCCTGGCCGACACCGCGCCGGTGGCCGATGAGGCCCTGTGGACCGACCCCCTGGCCAGCCTGGAGGGCGTGGCCAGCGGCGCCAGCGCCGCGCAGCTCAGCGCCGGCGGCTTCACCTCCTTGGCCGTGGCCACCCTGGGCGACCTGCAGCTGCAGGGCGGCGCCCTCACCCTGGCCGACGGCGCCAGCCTGCGCCTGCTGGCCGAGACCGGCAGCGTCAGCCTGGAGACCTCGCTGCGCAGCCGCGGCGGGCAGGTGGAACTGCTCAGCCGCGAAGGCGGCGTGCGCCTGGCGGCCGGGCAGCAGGTGGACCTGGCCGGGGGCTGGTTCAACCTGCGCACCGGCGGCCCGCAGGACACCACGGCCGCCGCCGGCGGCCGCTTCAGCGCCAGCGGCGGCACCGGCGTGCACCTGGAGACCGGCAGCACCGTGGACGTCTCCGGCGGCGCCGTGCTGGCCGCCGGGGGCACCCTGGCCGGTGCCGGCGCCGGCAGCATCACCCTGCGTCACACCGCCACCGCGGTGGATCCGCAGCACGCCGGCCTGCGGCTGCAGGGCACGCTGCAGGGCCAGGCCCTGGGCACCGGCGGCAGCCTCGGCCTCAGTGCGCCGGTGGTGCAAATCGGCGGCGGCGCGACGGCGTCGGCCGGCACCCTGGCGCTGGGCGCCGACGCCTTCCAGCAGGGCGGCTTTGCCAGCTTCAGCGTCGATGGCCGCCTGGCCCTGGACGTGGCCGCGGGCGCGCAGGTGCAGGTGAGCCGCCAGACGTGGCAGGCCGATCCGCGCGCCGTGCTCGACCTGGCCAGCGGCGGCCGCCTGCACTACGACACCGCCGCCGGCACCCTGAGCGCCGGCGACACCCACCGCGACCTGGGCGTGGCCGGTTTGCCCGTGGGCAGCCTGCCGGCCACCGCCAGCCTCAGCCTGGCCAGCAGCGGCGCGGCCGGGCAGGGCGGACAGCTACGCGTGGGCGCTGGCGCCCAGGTGGCCGTGGCCGACACCGGCAGCCTGCGCCTGTCTGCCCGCCAGCAACTGGCGGTGGACGGCACGCTGCAAGCCCATGCCGGCCGCATCGACCTGACCCTGGCGGCCCAGGCCAACACCGCCGCCGGCGAACAGCCCTGGCTGTGGATCGGCGAGCAGGCGGTGCTGGACGTCTCCGGCGTGGCCCGCACCGTGGTGGGCACCGATGGGCTGCCGCGCGGCAGCATCGCCAGCGGCGGCAGCATCCACGTGAGCACCGCCGGTGACAACGGCCTGGCCAGTGCCCTGGTGGTGGCCAAGGGCGCCGTGCTGGATGCGCGTGGCGCGCAGGGCGACGTGCTGGTCAGCAGCGTGGGCACCGGCGGCCGCAACAGCGAGGTGCGCCCCCTGGCCAGCGCCGGTGGCAGCGTCAGCCTCACCGCCAACGCCGACCTGGTGGTGGAAGGGGACGTGCGCCTGCAAGGCGGCGCCCCCGGCGCCGCCGGCGGCAGCCTGAGCGTGGCCCTGGAATCGGCCAACGACCTGGCCCGCACCGGCGACGCCAGCCTCACCCTGCCGCGCGAGCTGCGCCTGACCGCCGCCCGCACCGACCTCACCCCCGGCACCGCCGCCGGTGACGCCGCCCTGCTGGCCCAGGTGGCCGGCAAGGCCGCCGTCTCTGCCGCCCTGGTGGCGCAGAGCGGGGCCGACCAGCTCAGCCTGAGCGCGCGTGAAACCCTGCGGCTGCTGCCGGGCGCCGACCTGGACCTGGCCGGCACCCTGACGCTGAGCGCCCAGGCCCTGGCCGCGCCCACCCCCGCCGGCGCCGACGCGCCCAGCGCCATCACCCTGCGCGCGGCCCAGATCAGCCTGAACGGCCTGCGGCCGCGCACCGACGACGCCGCTATGGCCCAGCCCGCCGTCAGCGGCGGCGACAGCCAGCTCACCCTGGCCTCGCGGGGCGCCGTGCAGGTGCGCGGCCACTGGGTCACCCAGGGGCTGGCGCAGCTGGACCTGCAGGCCCAGGGCGACCTGATCCTGCAGGGCTTGTCGGGCACCGGCGGCGCGCTCTCCGGCAGCCTGCGCACCGGCGGCGACCTCACCGTCAGCGCCCGCCAGGTCTACCCGGCCAGCGCCACCACCTTCACCCTGGACGCCAGCGGCCACGCCGTCCGCTTCACCCGCCCGGACGGGGCGTCGGCACCGCCTGCCACGCCGCTGAGCGCCGGTGGCCAGCTCGTCGTGCAGGCCGCCCAGATCGAGCAGGCCGGCGTGCTGCGCGCCCCGCAGGGCCAGATCCGCCTGCTGGCCAGCGAGCGCCTGGACTTGCAGGACGGCAGCCTCACCAGCGTCTCCGCCGACGGCCTGACCCTGCCCTACGGCAGCGTCAGCGGCGAGCGCTGGACCGCCCCGGACGGCACGCTGCTCACCCAGCTGCCGGGCAAGCGCATCGAGCTGCAGGCCGGCACCGCGCAGGCCCCGGGCGAGGTGCAGGTGGCCGCTGGCGCCACCGTCGACCTCTCAGGCGGCGGCGACCTGCTGGGCCATGAATTCGTCGCCGGCAAGGGCGGCTCCACCGACGTCTTCGCCGGCACCGACGGCGCCTTTGCCCTGGTGCCCGGCGTGCACAGTGCCGCCGGTTTTGACACCAGCCTGGCCGGCGCCGCCGCCCTGGGCCGGCAGATCCAGATCGGCGCCGGCGGCCCGCTGCCCGCCGGCACCTACACCCTGCTGCCCGCGCGCTACGGCCTGCAGCCCGGCGCCTTCCTGGTGCGCCCGGCCGCCAGCGGCACCGCCCGCTACGACCTGGGCGTGGCCGTGCGCCAGCCTGACGGCGCTTACCTGGTGGGCGCCCGCCTGCTGACCGAGGGCGGCGCCGCCGATCCCCTGAGCAGCACCTGGCAGCTCATCCCCCGTGAGGTGGCCCTGCGCGCCTCCGAGATCCGCAGCACCTCGGCCAACGCCGAGTTCGTGCGCCGCGCCACCCTGGCCGGCAGCGCCGCGGCAGAGCGGCCGCTGGACGCCGGCACCCTGGGCGTGGCCGCCGGCCAGGTCGCCCTGTCGGGCGCGGTGGACTTTGACGCCGCCACCGGCGGCCGTGCCGGCCGGGCCGAGTTCTCGGCCCGCCAGGTGGCCGTGGTGGCCGACGGCGCCGCCCCGGTGGCCGGTGCCCTGACCCTCACCGTGGGCCAGCTCAACGCCCTGGGCGCTGGCGCCGTGGTGCTGGGCGGCACCACCACCGCCCACACCGTGGACGGCGTGGCCGACGGCAGCCGCGACCTGCAGGTCCAGGCCCGCCAGGTCCAAGTCGACACCGGCGGCCAGACCCTGCAGGTCAGCGACCTGACCCTGGTGGCCACCGCCCAGGACGCGCCCGCCGACACGCCCCAGGTCCGCCTAGCCGCGGGCAGCGTCATCGCGGCCGCCGCCGGTGGCACCGAGGCCGCGGGCGACCCCACGCGGCTGCGTGTGCAGGGCGACGGCGCCGCCGTGCGCCTGAGCGC
>NZ_JAAGOH010000030.1 GCF_010499455.1 Ideonella livida
GCCGAGCTGGCCGCCGCCGCCCTGGCCTGGGCCGAGCCGGTGCTGGCCGCCGGCGCCACGCCGCTGGTCTATGCCACCGCCGCACCGCAGGCCGTGCAAACCGCCCAGGCCCGCCTGGGCGTGCACGAGGCCGGCGCCCAGGTGGAGGCCACGCTGGCCGCCGTGGCCGCCGGCCTGGTGGCACGCGGCGTGCGGCAACTGGTGGTGGCCGGCGGTGAAACCTCCGGCGCCTGCGTGCAGGCGCTGCAGGTGAGCCAGCTGCGCATCGGCGCGCAGATCGACCCCGGCGTGCCCTGGTGCCATGCCCACAGCCCGGTGGCCGGTGGCGCGGGCCTGCGCATCGCGCTCAAGTCCGGCAACTTTGGGGGTGAAGACTTCTTCACCCGCGCCTTTGTGCGGGCGGCAGAGGCCGACGCGGCGCTGGCAAACCTGGCATCGGGCATGGCCGCATGACAACCCACGCCACCGAGAACGCCCTGCGCGAGCAGGTGTGCGCCGTGGGCGCCAGCCTGTTCCAGCGCCGGCTGGTGCACGCCACCGCCGGCAACCTCAGTGTTCGCCTGCCCGACGGCTACCTCATCACCCCCACCGACGCCTGCCTGGGCAGCCTGGACCCCGCCCGCCTGGCCAAGGTGGGGCCCGACGGCGTTCAGCTCAGCGGCGACCGCGCCAGCAAAACCCTGGTGCTGCACCGCCGCATTTACGCCGCCGCGCCGCAGGCCGGCTGCGTGCTGCACACCCACTCCACCCACCTGGTGGCGCTGACGCTGCAGGGCGTGTGGCGCCCGGCCGCCATCCTGCCGCCGCTCACGCCGTACTCGGTGATGAAGGTCGGCCCGGTGCCGCTCATCCCCTACCACCGCCCCGGCGACCCGCGTGTGGGCGATCTGGTGGCCCAGGCCATCACCCGCGCCGCCGCGCAGGGCGTGACCCTGCAAGCCGTGATGCTGGACCGCCTGGGCCCCAATGTGTGGGCCGACACCCCCGCTGCCGCCATGGCCCGGCTGGACGAACTGGAGGAAACCGCCCAGCTCTGGCTGCTGGGCGGCCGCGCCGGCACCGGGCTGGACGCCGCCGCGCTGGACGAACTGCGCCAGGCCTTTGGCGCGCACTGGTGGCCCGGCAGCGGCGACCCGGGCGCGCTGGACCTGTGCGACGCCACCACCCCGGCCGACTGAGGACACCATGTCCAACGCCCCGCGCATCACCCTGATCCACGCCGTGCAGGTGGCCATGCCGCCCATCGAGGCCGCCCTGGCCCAGCTCTGGCCCCAAGCCCAAGCCGAGCACCTGCTGGACGCCGGCCTGAGCCCCGCCCTGGCCGCCGCCGGCCAGCTCACGCCCGCCCTGCACGCCCGCATCCACCGGCTCACCGCGCACGCCCTGGCCAACGGCAGCCACGGCGTGCTGTTCACCTGCTCGGCCTTTGGCCCGGCCATTGAGGCCGCTGCCGCTGCCCACGCCGCCCCGGTGCTCAAGCCCAACGCGGCCATGTTCGAGGCGGCCCTGGCCGCCGCACCGCCCGCCGGCGGCCGCTTGGTGATGTTGGCCACCTTCCCCAGCGCCGTGGCCTCCATGGAAGCAGAATTTCACGCCTTGTGCGCCGCCCAGGGCCGCACCGGCCTGCACCTGCACACCCTCTGCCTGCCCGAGGCCCTGGCCGCCGCCCAAGCCGGCCGCTGGGACGAGCACGACCAACGCCACCTGGCCGTACTGCCGCAACTGGCTGGGTTTGACGCCGTGCTGCTGGCCCACTTCTCCAACGCCGGCCTGCAAACCCGGCTGCAGGCGCTGCTGCCGGTGCCGGTCCTGGCCGCGCCGCAGGCGGCGGTGCAGGCGCTGCGGGCGCGGCTGGGGGGTTGAAGGGGCAGCGCGCCCTCAGGCCTGGGGCAGGGGCCAGTGCTGCGCCAAGGCCGCCAGCAAAGGCTGGTCGTTGGGGTGGGTGAGCACCTGCGGCAGTTGCGCCTGGGGCACCAACATCACCGCCTGGGTTTCCCAACCCATGTCCGCCGGGAGGCCGCCCACCCGCTCGGCCAAGTAGTAGCGGGTGTAGCTTTGCGAGCGCTTCAGGTCGATCAGGTGGGCCCGCAGGCGCACCTGCAGGCCAGACTCCTCAAAGGCCTCCACCAGCGCCGTGGCCTGCAGGCTGCGTCCGGCCTCCACCCGCCCCTTGGGGAAGGTGGCGCTGTAGCCGGCGAACTGGTTGCTGGGGGCCACCACCCAGAAGCGCCCATCCGGCTCGCGCACCACCACGCCGGCGGCCCGCTTGTAACCCGCCGGGGGCTGGAACGGGGGCTCGGCAATGGCATGCGCCTGGGCCAGTGCCTCCCAGCCGGCGGTGTGTTGCGGCGCCGCCCAGGCGGCCAGGGCCAGGCCGTTCAGCGTGGGCGGCAGCGGGCCGTCGGGCAGCACACAGGCCCGCGCGGCGGGATCGCCCCAGGTGGCCAGCGGTGTGGCCTGGCTGGGGTGTTTCAGCACCAGCGGCTGGCCGTGTTCATCGGGGCGCGGGTGCAGCACCGGGCCGGCTGGCGCGACCTTGAGGGGCACCGCCGGCTGGCCCGCGAACTTTGCGGGCTGGGTTTGCAACTGGTGCAGCACGTCCCACACCTCGTGGTACAGCCCGGCGCGGCCGTACCCTTGCACCTTGGCCACCGCGGACTTGAAGTTGCCGTAGGTCAGCGTCTGCACCAGCTTCACCATGGCCTGTTCCACCGCCGGACGCGGCGCCTGGGCGCGGAAGCGGTAGTCGTTGTGGCTGCTCTCTGAAATCTCGCCCAGCTCGGGCAGGTGCAGGGCGCGCAGTGATTCCAGGTCCGCGCGCACCCGGGCGCGCACGGTCAGGGTGTTGTGTGCCGCATCGCCCGGCTTTCGCACAATGCTGAAGAAACCGATGGGGGTGATCAACCACATGAGGCGCGTCCTTCCTGAGCTGTTGGATGTTCGGCGACCGCGTGGGGCGGTGCCGATATCGGCATTGGGCACCACCAGCTGGCCCAGGGTATGAGCCAGGGAATGGACGCTGCGGTGCTTGTGGCGCCCGCACCACGGCCCCGGCAAGGCCCTGCACCGGCCCCGGGGCTTGCTCAGGTATGCCCCTCGCCCCATAAAATACGGATGTATTCAATACAACCGTATTCCATAAGCCCATGCCTCGCCTTCCGCGCATTGACCGCCAGCAGGTGCTGGACGTGGCCGAAGCCATCGTCGTGCAGCACGGTGCCGGCCAACTGACCATTGACGCGGTGGCCCGCGCCGCCGGCATCACCAAGGGCGGGGTGCAGTCCTGCTTTGGCACCAAGGACCAATTGGTCACGGCGCTGCTGCAGCGCTGGGCCGGGGCCTGGGAGGCCGCCAAAGCCAGGGCAGCGATGCCAGCGGAGCCAGGAGCCGCACCGCTGACGCCGGTGCAGCAGCATGTGCGGGTCACGGCCACCGAAACCGCGCTCAACGCCCGCGCCGCCAGCCTGCTGGCCGCCGTGCTGCAGTCGCCCGCGCAGACCGAGTGGCTGCGCACCTGGTACGCCGAGCAACTGCTGCCCCTGGACCTGGGCACCGACGACGGCCGCCGCGCCCGCCTGGCCTTTCTGGCGACCGAAGGCGCGTTTTTGCTGCGTTACCTGGGCTTGGCGCGGTTTGACGACTCCCAGTGGCAAGACCTGTTTGCGGACCTTGAACGTTGCGCCCGGCCGGCAGGCGCCAGCCCGGCCATCGACGCCGGAGACACCGGCCCCACGGACAACACCCCGCAGGCGGCCGCATGAGCGGGAGCGCCTGGATCGGCACCTGGAGCGCCACGGGCCTGAGCTGGCTGTTCCTGGCCCTGGCGGGCGTGGCCGAGATCGGCTGGCCGGTGGGCCTGAAGCTGGCGCAAACCCCCGCCGGGCGCTGGCCCGGCACCGCGCTGGCCCTGGCCTGCCTGGGCGTGAGCGGCTGGCTGCTGTGGAAGGCGCAGCAGCACATCCCGCTGGGCACCGCCTACGCGGTGTGGACGGGCATTGGCGCGGCCGGCACCTTCGTGGTGGGCGTGCTGGTGTTTGGTGACGCGCTGACGCCGCTGCGGGCGCTGGGCGTGGGGCTGATCGTGGCTGGGGTGGTGGCGCTGAAGCTGGCGCATTGACGGGCGGCGGGTGAGCTGCCGGTCCGAGGTTGAGGGTTCAGGTGGCCGGTGATGCAGGTGTCGTTGTCCACCAGCAGCATGCGGTTGCCGCTTGCGCAGGGATAGCACGCCGTCATCTTGTTGCTGTTTTTGGAGAAGGCATCGTTGGGACTGGGGGCCACCAGAACGACGTGCACGCCCAGTTCGTCCAGAAATGACTTCAAGCCGACGGGCACCTCGCCCACCGCCAGCACCTCCATGCGGTGAGCCCGGGCATGGCGGTGCCATGTGGCCACCAGCAGCGCCGTCAGTTGGTTGAACTTGGTCCGCTGGGGGCGGGCATCAAAGACGGTGCGGATCGTGAGCATGGGAGGGAAAGGCATCGCGGGTGGCGGCACGGCGCGCGGCGCGCATCGGCCGGTCGTGCCTGCGCGCGCGCAGGGCGCAAAAGCGGGCACAGATGGGAGAGCTCCACGCCCACCCCTTCGGCGCTCATGTTACGGCGCGACTGACCTCACCCCGCGACGCCCCTTCAGAACCGGTAAAGCTGCGCCGGGTTGTCCACCATCAGGCGCTGCCAGGCGCCGGGCGGGCACCAGGCCTGCAGCGTGGCCAGGGTGGCGGCCAGGTCCGGTGTTTGGAAGGGTTCGATCGCCAGGGGGTCACGGGCGTCGCGCTGGGCGCCGCCGCTGGTGTGCGGCCAGTCCGAGCCCCACACCAGGCGCTCGGGCCAGCCGGCCAGCAGGGCTTGCACCCAGGGCGCCAGCGCCGGATGGCCGGGGCCGCCGTCAGCGCAGCGGTAAAAGGCCGAGAGCTTGACCCACACGGCGCCGCTGTCGAGCAGGCGGCGCAGCGCCTCCCACTGCCCAGCCCAGTCCGGCGAATGTGCCGCGCCGGGCTGACGCAGCAGGCCGCCCAGGTGGTCCAGCACCAAGGGCAGGCCCAGGGTGGGCTGGGCCTGGGCCAGCAGCGGCAGTAAGCTGGCCGCGCCATGCACCTGCAGGTGCCAGCCGCTGCCCTGCAGGGCCTGGCGGGCCTGGTCCAGCGCAGCCAGCACCCGCGCCGGCTCGCGCTGGTGGGCCACCTCGAAGTTCAGGCGCAGGCCACGCACGCCTTGCGACCCCATCGTCCCGAGCGCCTGGGCCGTGGGGGCGCCGCCTGCCAGGTCCAGCACCACCACGCCCCGGGCGCGTTCCGGGCCCAGCGCCTGGATGGCCCGCAGCAGGGCGCGGTTGTCTGCGCCGTACACGCTGGGCTGCACCAGCACCACACGCCCCAGCCCCAGCCGCTGCAGGTGGACCTGCAGCGCCGGCACCGGGGCGGCCGCCGGGGTGTAGCGGCGCTGGGGGTCATAGGGCACGGCCTCGGGGTCGAAGATGTGCACATGGGTGTCGGTGGCCAGGGCAGGCAGGGTGAGCGGCGGGACAGGCGTGGGCAGTGCGGACATGGCGGGGCGTGGCGTCAAGGGGTCGCGGGCTTGGGCCGGGCGGTGGGAAAGGCACCCGGCCCCGGGGCTCAATCCGGCGTGATGTTGCGCGCCTTGATGAGCTGGCCCCAGCGCTGGGTTTCGCTCTGGATCAGGCGGGCAAAGTCCTCCGGCGTGCCGCCACCCACCACGTTGCCGGGCTCGGTGATGCGCTTGGCCAGGTCGGGCTCCTTGAGGGCCTGGTTGATGGCCTGGTTGAGCTTGGCCACCACGGCCGGCGGCGTGCCCTTGGGCGCCACCACGCCAAACCAGTTGGAGATGACCATGTCGTTCACACCCAGCTCGGCGAAGGTGGGCACGTCGGGCAGCGAGGGCACGCGCTTGTCGTGCGCCACGGCCAGGGCGCGCATCTTGGCCGGCTGCGATTTCAGGTAGCCCAGGGACGAGGGCACCATCTCGAACATGTAGTCCACGGTGCCGCCCAGCAGGTCGTTGATGGCCGGGCCGCCGCCCCGGTAGGGGATGTGGATGGTGTCGATGCCGGTGAGCACCTGCAGGCTCTCGCCCGCCAGGTGGAAGGAGCCGCCCGAGCCGGCCGAGGCATAGCTCATCTTGCCGGGCGCGGCCTTGGCGGCGGCCAGCAGCTCCTTGAGGCTCTTGTGGGGCGAGCGATCGGCACTCACCACCAGCACCAGCGGGCCGCGCTCAATCAACGCCACCGGGATCAGGTCCTTCTGCGGATCGAAGGGGATCCGGGGGAACAGGGACTTGTTGACCGCCAGCGGCGCCAGGTTGCCGATGCCGAGGGTGTGGCCATCGGGCGTGGCCCGGGCGATGAAGTCGGTGCCGATGTTGCCGTTGCCGCCGGGCTTGTTGTCCACGATCACCGTCTTGCCCAGGATGTTGCTGAGCTTGTCGGCCAGTTGCCGGGCGCGGGTGTCAGAACTGCCACCGGCCGCGTAGGGCACGATGAGGGTGATGGTCTTGCTGGGCCAGTCGGCACCGGCGGCTGGGGCTTGCGCCTGGGCTGCAGGGGCCAGCAGCCAGGCGCCGGCGGCAACGGTGGCCGCCAGGGCTTGGCGGCGGCGTGCGGACACCGGGTGGGCGGTAGAGGTGCGGGTCATCGGGAATCTCCTGGAGGGCCGCAAAGGCCGAGAGGGCGCGCCGGGCCAGCCGGCGCAGTCAGGTCACGGACAGGGGCGGCGCTCAGAAGCGGTGGCGCACGCCCAGGCTGGAGCCGGCGGCGGCCTCCCGGGTGCCCATGAAGTCAGGCTGGCTGGTGGTGCCGGTCAGGGTGTTGCGGTCCAGCAGCATGTACACATCGGTGGTGCGGTGCAGCTGGTGGATCAGGCCCAGGGTGGTGGACGTGCGGGTGCCTGCCTTGGCGCCGCTCTGGGTGTCCTTGATGAGGGCGGTGGTGACGGTGGTGGCCGGGCTCAGGCGCCAGTTCAGGCCCAGGCTGCGCACCTTGTGGTCGCTGGCGGTGGAGGCGTCGTCATGGCGCTTCATCCAGCCCAGGAAGACCTTGGCCGGGCCGAAGCTGGCGTTGCCGCCGGCGCCGGTGATCTCGCGGGTGGTGGCGCCGTCGGCGCTGGTGATGTCCTGGCGGTAGGCCAGCACTTCAAAGGCGCTGGCCTTGTAGGCCAGGCCCAGGCCGCGGCCCTTGCCGGCCTGCTCGTCCAGGCTGGCGGCGGCCAGCACCTCCACCGGGCCGAAGGTGTTGCCATAGCGCAGCATATTGTCTTGGCGCGCGACGTGGTGGCCGGAGTAGACCGACAGGGCGTCGGCGTTGGCGTTGCCCTGGGCCTGGAAACGGCCCGACAGGGTGTGGGCCACGGTGTACTGGCGGCCCAGGCTGAGGGTGCCGGCGGCGGTGTGCGACAGGCTCAAGGACACCTCGCGGCCAAACAGGCGGCCCGAAGGGGCGGCGGCGTTGCCGTTGTTGCCGCTGGCGGTGGACTGCTGCGACACGCCGGTCGAGGGGTCGTAGCCGGCCTCCAGCAAGAAGGCGGCACTCAGGCCATCGCCCAGGTCTTGGGTGCGGCGCAGGCCAAAGCGAGAGGAGGTGTAGGCGCCGTCGGTCAGCGAGTTCTGGGCAGAGCCGTCGGCGCGGACGTTGGAGGCGTGGCGCACGGTGAGGTCCAACAGGCCGTAGACGGTGGTGCCGGCAGCGGCGCCGGCCTGGGCCTGGGCGGCCAGCGGGGCGGCGGCCATCAGGGCCAGGGCGGTGGCCTGGCGGCAAGCCACCCGCAGGCCCGACATACCCATCATTTCAGTGGAGCTGTGGGCGGCGGTCTGGAAGGTCATGAAGATGTCTCCTGTGGTGGTGTGAGCGAGAAAAAAGGGGGTCCGGCCCTGACTCGCCGGACCCCGCAAAGAAGCCCCTGGAGGCCCCGGAAGAAAACGCGATGGATCAGTCCGGCTGGATCTGGGCCTTGCGGATGAGCTGGCCCCAGCGGGCCACCTCGGCGTGCAGGAACTGGTCGAACTGCGCGCGTGGCTGCGGCGCGGGCTCAGCGCCGATCTCGGCCAGACGGGCCTTGACGTCGTCGGCGGCCAGGGCGCGCAGCACCTCGCGGTGCAGCTTGTCCAGGATGGGCGCGGGCGTCTTGGCCGGGGCCGAGAGGCCCACCCAGTGCACCAGCTGGTAGTCGGGCAGGCCAGCCTCGGCAAAGGTGGGCACGTCCGGCAGGCGGGCCAGGCGCTTGGCACCGCTGACGGCCAGGGCCTTGACCCGGCCGCTCTGCAGGAAGGGGCCGCCGGCGGCGATGCTGTCGACCAGCAGGTCGATCTCGCCGCCCATCAGCGCGGTGATGGCCTGGCCGCCCCCCTTGTAGGGCACATGCTGCATCTGCACGCCGGCCTGAACCTCCAGCAGGGCGCTGGCCAGGTGCGAGGTGCTGGCCGCCCCGCCGCTGCCGAAGTTGATGCGGTTGGGCTGGGCCTTGGCGGCGGCCAGCAAGGCCGGCAGCGACTTGTGCGCCCCGCCGGCCGGCACCATGGCCACGATAGGGCTCTCGGCCACCTTGGTGATGCCGGCAAAGTCCTTGAGCGTGTCAAAGCTCAGCTTGCTGCCATACAGCGCGGGGGCGGTGACAAAGGGCGCGCTGTTGAACAGCAGGGTGTGGCCATCGGCCGCTGCCTTGGCCACCGCAGCCGTGCCGATGGTGCCACCCGCCCCGGGCCGGTTCTCCACCAGCACCTGCTGGCCCAGCTGGGTGCTGAGCTTGGCGGCCAGGAGGCGGGCCATCACGTCGTTGGGGCCGCCAGGGGCAAAGGCCACGACCAGGGTGACGGGCTTGGACGGGTAGGCGGCAGCGGCATCGGCCGCCCAAGTGGCCGGCGCGGTGGCCAGCAGGCCCAGGGCCAGTCCCGCCAGGGCGCGGCGCCGCAGGGAGGGGAAGAAGTGTCGGGTCACGGCCGTCTCCAATGAGGTCTCACAAGAGCCAATATTGTATTAAGGCATTGTTTGATACATTTATAGGGGTTTGCACTGCGGCATGACGCAGAACAACAAGACCTCTCCACCAGACCGTCGCCGGTGTCTGCGCCCCCCACCCGGACCGCCCCCTTTCCGCCTCCCTGCCCGCCTGACCATGCCCCCACCCCCTCCGCCCCACCCCCACCGCCGCTACGCCTACGTGGGCTGCCGCACCACCCGAGAACGCAACGCCCGAGGTGAAGGCCTTTCGGTCTTCGCCCTGGACGAACAAGGCACCCTGCGGCCGGTGCAGCAGCTGCGCGGCCTGGTCAACCCGTCTTACCTGGTGCTCAACCGCGCCGGCACCCGGCTGTACGCGGTGCACGGCGACCAGCAGGAAGTCAGCGCCTTTGCGGTGGATCGGATAACGGGTGAATTGCACTTTCTCAACCAACAGGACACACAAGGCCGCAACCCGGTACACCTGGCGCTCTCGCCCGACGAGGGGGTGCTGGTGGTGGTCAACCACCTGGGCGCCAGCCTGGCGGTGCTGCCGCTGGACGCCGACGGGCGACTGGCCCCCCTGGCCCAGCTGCAGCCGGTGCAGGGCCCGGTGGGCCCGCACCGCGCGGAGCAGACGCAGCCCAAGCCGCACTTCGTGGCCTTCACCCCCGGGGGCGAGAGCCTGCTGGTGCCCGACAAAGGCACCGACCGCGTGCTCTGCCTGCGCATGCGCCAGGGCGCCCTGCTGCCCCGCCTGCTGGACCAGACGGGGCTGCGCGCCGGCGCCGGCCCGCGCCACCTGGTCCACCACCCGCAGCAGCCCTGGAGCTATGTGGTCAACGAGCTGGATTCCACCGTCACCGCCTGCCGGCGTGAGGGCGCGGCCGGTCTGCTGCGCCCCTTTCAGTGGCACACCACCCTGCCCGACGACTTTCTGGGCGACAGCCGCGCCGCCGCCATCGCGCTGGACGCCAACGGCCGCACGCTCTACGCCAGCAACCGGGGCCACGACAGCATCGCGGTGTTCGAGGTGGACCCGGCCAGCGGCCGGCTGCGCTGGCGCCAGGCCCAGTCCACCGGCGGCCGAACGCCGCGGGCCTTCACCCTCTCGCCCTGCGGGCGCTGGCTGTTCGCCCTGAATGAAGACAGCCACACCATCGCCCGCCTGCCGGTGGACCCGGCCACTGGCACGCTGGGCGCGCCTGAGGCGCACACCGAGACCGGCAGCCCCACCTGCCTGGTGTTTGCGCCCTGAGCTCACGCCACGGCCCCGACCGCCCACCAGCTGCGGGTGTTGCAGAACTCGCGCAGGCCGGCGGCGGCCAGCTCGCGGCCGTAGCCGCTCTTCTTGGTGCCGCCAAAGGGCAGGCGGGCATCGCTGGCGGTCACGGCGTTGATGAACACCGCGCCGGTGGTCAGGCCCTGGGCCAGTTGGCGCGCACGCTCAGTGCTGCCGCTCCACACGCTCACGCTCAGGCCAAAGGGCGTGGCGTTGGCCAGCGCCTGGGCATGGACGTCGTCTTGCGCCACGGCAATGGCCGCGGCCGGGCCAAAGGTCTCTTCGTCAAACACCGCCATGCCCGGCTGCGCGCCGGCAATGACCGTGGGGGCGAAGTAGCAGCCCGCGCCCGGCAGCGCTTGCCCACCGGCCAGCAACTGCCCGCCGGCGGCCACCGACTGCGCGATCTGCCGCGCCAGCGCGTCGCGCAGGTCGGCGCGGGCCAGCGGGCCCACCTGCGTGGCCGGGTCGGTGGGGTCGCCCACCACCAGGGCCTGGGTGCCGCGCACAAAGGCGTCGGTGAAGGCCTGGGCCACACCGGCCGAGACGATGAAGCGCTTGGCGCACACGCAGCTCTGGCCGGCGTTGTGAAAGCGCGCCTTCACGGCGGCGGCCGCAGCGGCCTGCACATCCGCATCGTCCAGCACGATGAAGGCGTCCGAGCCGCCCAGCTCCAGCACCGACTTCTTGCTGGCCCGGCCGGCGGCCGCGCCCACCGCGGCACCGACGCGGTTGGAGCCGGTGAGGGTGACGGCGGCGATGCGGTCATCGGCGATCAGGCGCTCGATGGTGGCGGGCACGGCGGGCTCGGCCACCACCAGCGTGGTGACCAGGTGCGCAGGAAAGCCCGCGTCCACAAACAGCTGCTGCAGCGCCAGGGCACAGCCGGTGACGTTGGGCGAGTGCTTGAGCAGCACGCCGTTGCCGGCGGCCAGGCTGGGAATGGCAAAGCGCATGACCTGCCAGACGGGGAAGTTCCAGGGCATGACGGCCAGCACCAGGCCGATGGGCTCGTGGGCCACCCAGGCCTGCACAGGCGGCTGCATGCCAGCGATCTCCACCGGCTCGTCGGCCAGCAGGCGCGGGGCCTGGGCCACGTAGTACAGGGCGGTGACGGCGGACTTCTCCATCTCGCCGGCGGCCTCGGCCAGGGGCTTGCCCATCTCGGCCGTCACCAGGGCGGCGAAGGTGTCCTTCTGGGCACGCAGGGCGGCGGCCAGGCGCTCCAGCGTGGCCAGGCGCAGTGCCAAAGGCTGGCGGCCCCAGGCCAGGGCGGCGGCGTGGGCCAGGGCCACGGCCTGCTCGATCTGCGCCGGGCTCTGGCTGGGGTAGTGGGCCAGCACCGCACCCGTGGCGGGGTTGAGGGTGGTGATGGTGTCGGGCGTGTCGGGGGTTTGGGCGGTGTCGGTCATGGAGGTCGGGACGGCGGTCATGGGGGCGGTCATGGAGACGTTTGGGGCGGCGTTCGGGCAAGGCTTCGCCCAACCGGGGCCGCAAGGGACGTCCGGGATCGGCAAAACAGGCGTGGGGGTGGCGGCAGGCCGTCCACCGCAGGCTGGACGGCTTAAGACCTCAGCGGATGCCGGGGGGGGCGGTGGCGCCGGCCTTCTCGCGGGCGGCGTCGCGCAGGTGCAGGCGCATGAAGTCGGCGGCGGCCTCGCGCTGGCCGGAGAGCAGCAGGTCGATCAGCGAGAGGTGCTCGCGGCAGCGGCGCACGGTGGCGGCCGGGTCCACGGCCTTGCGGTACTCCATCAGCCGGCGCAGCTGGTTCACGCGCTTGAGCGCGTCCACCATGAAGGCATTGCCGGAGAAGGCGGCGATCAGCTCGTGCAAGCGGGCGTTGGCGTCAAAGAGCTGGGCGGGCGAGGCCCAGGCGGCCGCGCCGTCCACCAGGGCCTGCTGCTCGGCGCGGCAGCGGCGCAGCGCGGCCTCGTCCAGCACCCAGGCGGGCTCCAGGATGGCGGCAGGCTCCACCAGGATGCGCAGGCGGTAGCCTTGGTCATAGGCCGCGCCGGTGCTGAGCGTGGGCAGAAAGCCCCAGCCGTTGCCGGGCAGGCGCTCCATCCAGCCCTCCTGCGCACAGCGGCGCAGCACGGCGGCCAGGCGCTGGCGGGTGACGTCGTAGCGACGCATCAGCTCGTTCTCGCTGCTGCGGTCGGGCAGCAGGCCGGCCAGGCGGTCTTCGGCAATGCGCAGGTAGAGCTGCTCGTCCTCCTGCGCCGGGGGCAGTGCGGCGGCCAGGGCCGGCAGCGCCAGGGCGCGCTGCACATCGGCCTGGCCGGTGGGCGCCGCACCGCCCACCCCGGCCGGGGTCTCGGCCGCCCAGGCCGTTGCCAAAGGCGCCAGCGCCGCCACGGCGTAGCCGCCCTCGGGCCGGGGCACGATCACCCCGCGCTGCGCCAGCTGCTGCATGGCCACTCGCACAGGGGTGCGGGAGACCTTGAAGCGCTCGGCAATGCTGCGCTCGGGCAGTGGCGTGCCTGCGGCCAGGGCCTCACCACGCAGCCAGGCTTCGATGCTGGCGGCCAGGGACTCGGAGATGTTGCGGGTCATGGCGGTCATTGTCGGATCCTGTGGGTGGGAGGCTGGCGAAGGGAAAGCGGCACGGGGTGTGGCGTGTCGTGGCGTCGGCCCGGTGCAGGTCAGAGCGCGGCGGCCACGGCCTGGGCAAAGGCTTGGCAGCCCAGCGGGCCGCCCAGGTCGGCGGTGCGGGTGGCAGGGTTCTCCAGCACGCGGTCCACGGCCTGGTCGATGGCACGGCCGGCGGCTTGGAAGGCCGGCAGGCCACGGCGCTCGCCCAGCCAGTCCAGCAGCATGGCCACGGAGAGGATCATGGAGCTGGGGTTGGCCTTGTCTTGGCCCTGGATGTCGGGGGCCGAGCCGTGCTGGGCCTGGGCGCAGCACAGCGCGTCACCCGCCATGACCGAGCCGGCCAGGCCCAGGCTGCCACTCAGCTCGCTGGCCAGGTCCGAGAGGATGTCGCCATAGAAGTTCTCGGCCACCAGCACGTCAAAGCGCTCGGGGTTGCGCACCAGGTAGGCGGTGCTGGCGTCCACCAGCAGGTCGTCCAGCTGCACGCCAGGGAACTCCTCACGCGCCACCTTGCGGGCCGATTCCAAAAACAGCCCGTCGGTCATGTGGAAGCTGTTGGCCTTGTGGATGACCGTGACCTTGCCACGGCGCTTGACGGCCAGCTCGCAGGCGCGGCGGGCGATGCGCTCGCTGCAGTGGCGGGTGATCTTGCGCACCGACAGGGCCATGTCCGGGCTGGGCATCATCTCGCCCCAGCCTTGGGCCATGTTGCGGTCGGGGTAGAAGCCTTCGGTGGCCTCGCGCATGATGACCAGGTCCATGGTCTTGCCCGGGCGCAGGTTGGAGGGCAAAAAGGCCCGGGTGCGCGCCGGGCGCACATTGGCGTACAGGTCCAGCCCCACGCGGAAGGCGGCCGAGATGTTGCGCCCGCCCTGCGACGGCGCCGGGTAGTCGGCATGCGACTGGGTGCCCAGGATCACGCCGTCAAAAGCGCGGGCGCCTTGCAGCACCTCCTCACGCAGCGTGGTGCCGTGCTTGTCCAGGCTGGCAAAACCGATGTCTTCGGTGTGGAACTGCAGGTCCAGGCCGTGGCGGGCGTCGGCGGCGCGCAGCACGGCCAGCGAGGCGTCAACAATCTCAGGGCCGATGCCGTCGCCGGGCAACACGAGGAACTTCATGGGGTGTCTTTCTGAAGAAGGAAGAGGGGAATGGAAAGCGTGAAAAGGGGCTGGCGGTGGGGACTGGCGGGCGCTCACTCCAGCGTGATGCCGGCCTTGCGGATGACCTGGCCCCAGCGGGTGGACTGGGATTTCATGAAATCGCCCAGCGCGGCGGGCGTGCCGCCCACGGGCACGGCGCCCAAGGCGTCCAGCCGGGCCACGATGGCCGGCTCCTTGAGCACGGCGTTGACCTCGGCGTTGAGCCACTGCACGGCAGCGGCCGGTGTGCCCGCTGGCGCCACCACGCCGTACCAGGCGGGCACATCAAAGTCGGCCATGCCTTGCTCGGCAAAGGTGGGCACCTGCGGCAAGTCTTTCAGCCGCTGCGAACCCGTCACGCCCAGCGCGCGGATCTTGCCGACTTTGAGGTGCGAGAGGGCCGAGGTGGCGGTGTCAAAAATCATGTCGATCTGGCCGCCGATCAGGTCCACCATGGCCGGGCCGCTGCCCTTGTAGGGCACATGGGTCAGGTCGGTCTGCGTTTGCTGCTGGAACAACTCGCCCGCCAGGTGCACCGAGGTGCCTGCCCCGCCCGAGCCAAAGTTCAGCTTGCCCGGCTTGGCCTTGGCGGCGGCGCGCAGGCCGGCCACGTCCTTGAGCACCGAGCCCGCCGGCACCACCAGCACCGTGGGCGCGGTGGCAATGTGCACCACCGGCACAAAGTCTTTCTCCGGCGCGTAGCGCAGCTTGGGGTAGAGGTGGGCGTTGACCGGCAGGGTGAACTGGCCCAGCAGCACGGTGTAGCCGTCGGCGCTGGCGCGGGCGGCGGCCTCGTGGCCAATGTTGGTGCCCGCGCCGCCGCGGTTGTCGATCACAAAGGTTTTGCCGGTGCGCTCGGTGATGCGGGTGGTGATGAGGCGGGCCACGTTGTCGCTGCCGCCGCCCACCGCGAAGGGCACGATGACGGTGATGGGCTTGGCCGGGTAGGCCTGGGCCCAGGCGGCGGGGGCAGCCAGGGCACCGAGCGCGGCGGTGGCCGTGGCCAGCAGCGCGTGTTGGCACAGCGTGCGTCGTTGCATGGACGTTGTCTCCGGGTGTTGGTGTGAGGTGAACCGCTGGGCCGCTGCGTGCACGGCCAGGCGCCGATCAGCCGTGATCAGCCGTGCTCGGCCGACACGAAGCGGGTGGCGCCGGTCTCGGTGAGGGTGCGGGTGGCGTCCAGCCGGGCGTAGATCCAGAGGATCTTCATGGGCTGGGTGTCCGACAGGTTGCGGAAGCGGTGCGACAGGCCGGCGGGCAGCCAGGTGGTGTCCAGCGGCTGCAGGCGCACTGGCTCGCGGCCTTCGATGTCCAGCATGGCCTCGCCCTCCAGCAGCACCACGCTCTCTTCGCAGTTGTGGCTGTGGAACGGAATCTTGGCGCCCGCCGCAAAGGTGGTGATGCCGTTGATGAAGCCCTGCGCCCCAATGCGCGGCCCCACCAGCGGGATGGTGGCGGCACCGCCGCCCCGGTCGTGGCTGCCGATGTCGGAGGGGCGCAGCACGGCGGGCTGCGGGGGGTGAGACGGGGCGATGGACATGGTGGGGCTCCGGAGGTGGCGACAAGACCGATACGTCTTGCTGCTTGGTTTTTTATGATGCCAAAGCGCCATTTTTACGCCATACGCAGAAACCACAAAACCAAAATTCGCGTCAACAGCATCGAAGAAGTGGTCTTTTGGAAACCCAAAGATCCAACTCCACACGCAAGCGCTTGACCCGATCGGTGTGATGGAATGTCCGCCGCCACGGCCAAGCGCCTCACGCCCTCATGCACCACGACCTCACCTCCCTGCAGCTCTTCGTCACCGTGGCCGAGTGCGGCAACCTCACCCGCGCGGCGGAGCGGGCGCACCTGGCCGTGTCGGCCATCAGCAAGCGCATGGCCGAGATGGAGGCACAGGCCGGCACGCCGCTGTTGCAGCGTTTTGCGCGCGGTGTGGGGCTGACGCCGGCAGGGCAGTCGCTGCTGCACCATGCGCGCCGGCTGCTGCAGGTCATGCGCGAGATGGACGCCGAGCTCACCGCGTACGCCAGCGGCATCAAGGGCCATGTGCGGCTGCAGGCGGTGGCCTCGGCGCTCACCCAGTTCTTGCCCGAGGAGATCGAGGGCTTTCTCTCGCGCTACCCGCAGGTGCAGCTTTCGGTGGAGGAGCGCACCAGCCGGGCGGTGGTGCGGGCGGTGGCCGAGGGCGCAGCCGACCTGGGCGTGATCACCGGCCACACCGCGCTGCAGGGCCTGACCGCCCTGCCCTACCACCGCGACCGCCTGGTGCTGGCCGTGCCGCCCGGCCATGCCCTGGCGCGCCGGCGCGGCGTGCGCCTGGCCGAGGCCCTGGCCTACCCGCTGGTGGGCCCGCAGCCCGGCAGCGCCCTGGCCCAGTTGCTGGAGGACGGCGCCCGCGCCGCCGGCCTGCCGCTGCCCCAACGGGTGCAGGCCAGCAGCTTTGAGGTGATGGCGCGCCTGGTGGAGGCCCGCCTGGGCGTGACCGTGCTGCCCGAGGGCACCGTGCGCCGCGCCGCCGAGGCGCGCCGCCTGCGCCTGGTGCCGCTGCGCGAGCCCTGGGCCGAGCGCCAGCTCATGCTGGTGGTGCGCGACCTGGACGAGTGCGGCCACATCGCGCGCACCTTCATCGAACACCTGCAGCGGGCGGCGGGCACCTGGGGGGTGGGGGCCGCAGAGGGTCCGGCAGCCGGCTGAACGGGGCGCTGGCAATGGCCAGCGTTCTCCAACCGGAAACGCTGGCATGGCCAGACTTCACTTCTCCGGCGGGGGGCGCCTGCCCAGAATGCCGCGGCATCAGGCCCGGTCAAGGGCCGCCACAAGGAGACATCCCCGTGAACACCCGCCGCTTGCTCGGCCGCACCCTGGTTGGCGTGGCCGCCTCGGTCTGCGCCGCAGGGTCTGCCCCCAGCTGGGCGCAAGACGCCTGGCCCACCAAACCCATCACCCTCGTGGTGCCCTTCTCCGCCGGTGGTGGCGTCGATGTGATGACGCGCCTGCTGGCCGACAAGCTGCGGGTCTCGCTCAAGCAGCCGGTGAACGTGGAGAACCGCGCCGGTGGCAGCGGCATGATCGGCGCCGTCTCGGTGGTGCGGGCGCCCGCCGATGGCCACACGCTGCTGATGGCCTCGGCCGGCGAGATCGCCATCAACCCGCACGTCTTCAAGGCCAAGATGCAGTACCAGCCCGAGAAGGACCTGGCGCCCATCACCTTGATGGTCAAGGTGCCCAATGTGCTGGTGGTCAACCCGCAGCTGCCCGTCAAAACCGTGGCCGAGCTGCTGGCGCATGCCAAGGCCCATCCGGGCAAAGTGAGCTACGGCAGCTCCGGGGTGGGCAACCCGCAGCACCTGGCCGGTGAGCTGCTGGAGCAGCTGAGCGGCGTGGGGCTGACCCACATCCCCTACCGCGGCGCGTCCAACCAGCTCACCGACACCGCCGGCGGCAACCTCGACTTCACCTTCGTGAGCCTGGGCGGTGCTCGGCCCTTCATCAAAGACGGCCGCGTGCGCGCCGTCGCCATGAGCAGCCCCGCCCGCACCCCGCTGGCGCCGGAGCTGCCCGCCATCGCCGAAACCAAGGGCCTGGAAGGCTACGCGCTGGAGAACTGGTTCGGGCTCTACGCCCCGGCGGCCACACCCGCGGCCGTGCAGGCCAAGCTCAACGCCGCCGTGAACGCCGCGTTGAAGGAGCCTGACCTGGCCAAGCGCCTGCAGGAGTTGGGCGGCGACCCGGCCCCGATGACACAAGACGCTTTCCGCGCCTTCATCAAGGCCGAATCGGCCCGCTTCGCCAAGATCGTCGAAGCCGCCCGCATCACGCCCGACAACTGAGCCCTGAAAGCCCCCCACCATGCAACGCCGCACCCTGCTGCAGGCCAGCGCCAGCGCCGCCCTGGCCCCCTTGGCCTCTTTGACCCCGTCCTCCGCCCACGCCCAATCCACCGCCTGGCCCGCCAAGCCCATTACCCTGGTGGTGGCCTTTGCGGCCGGGGGCAACAACGACCTGCGCGCCCGCCAACTGGGCGTGCCCGCCGCCGCCCTGCTGGGCCAGACCCTGGTGGTGGAGAACAAGCCCGGCGCCAGCGGCAACATCGGCCACGACTTCGTGGCCCGCGCCGCCGCCGACGGCTACACCCTGGGCATTGGCGCCATGGGCCCGCTGGCGGTGAACCCCTCGCTGTTCCCCAAGATGAGCTTCGATCCCGCCCAGGCCTTCGCGCCGGTGCTGCTGATCGAGAAGGCGCCCCTGGTGCTGGTGACCCGCGCGGACAAGCCCTTCCGCTCGGTCAAGGACGTGGTGGCGGCGGCCAAGGCCAAGCCCGGCGCGCTGACCCTGGGCAACGCCGGCAACGGCGGCGCGCACCACCTGGCCGGCGAGCTGTTCCAGGACGCGGCAGGCATCGACATGCTCTCGGTGCCCTACAAGGGTGGCGGCCCGGCCGCCGGCGCCCTGCTGGCCGGCGAGATCGACCTGATGTTCGAGCAGACCTACGCCGCCCTGCCCTCCATCCAGGCCGGCAAGACCCGCGCCCTGGCCGTCACCTCGGCCAAGCGCCTGCCCAGCCTGCCCGACGTGCCCACCCTGGCCGAGCTGGGCCACCCACAGGCCACGGTGAGCAACTGGCTGGGCCTGATCGCCCCCAAAGGCACGCCTGCGGCCGTCATCCAGCGCCTGAACGAGGTCTTCAACACCGTGCTGCGCCAACCCGATCTGGCCGCCAAGATCACCGGCCCGGGCAATGAGCTGGGCGGCGGCACCCCAGAGGAGTTCGCGGCCTTCATCGCCGCCGAGCGCACCCGCTGGGCCGCGCTCATCAAGGCCAAGGGCATCCGCCTGGAGTGATCCCCCCGCCGCGGCCACCGGCCACGGCTCACCCCATTCTTCCGGGTCCCACCAGAGGGACTTGTTCGGGCCCGCCCCACGGGGTCGGGCCATTTTTTTGCCCTCGCCACGCGACAGGCACCGCCCTTACCCCAACAAGAGGAGACAACGCATGAACCGCTTCCCCCGCCGCACCATCAGCCTGGCCACGGGCGCCCCGCTGGCCGCCGCCGCCATGATCCTGCTGGCCCCCAATGCCCAGGCCCAGGCTACCCCGGCCGCTGGCCCTGCCGTGGCCAGCACCAGCGTCTACGGCCTGCTGGACCTCACCGTGCGCCACGCCTCCAACGTCCGCGCCGACGGCTCCGCCCAGAACTCGCTGACCGACGGCGCCTACTCCTCCTCTCGCTTTGGCCTGCGCCGCACCCAGGACCTGGGCGATGGCCTGTCCGCCTCCTTCTTGCTGGAGGCCGGCTACGACCCCTCCACCGGCGTCTCCCAGCAGTCCACCGCCAGCGGCAACAACGGCAACGCCGCCGCCCCTTCGGGCCGCCTGTTTGGCCGTGAGGTGTCCTTGAGCCTGTCGCACACCGCCGCCGGCACCCTCAGCCTGGGCCGCCAGTACACCGTGGCCCATGTGCTCTCGGGCCGCTTCCAGGCCCAGGGCAACGCCAACGCCGACGCCCTGTCGGTCTACTCCGGCCACCACGTCGCGCGCCAAGACAACATGCTGCGCTACGGCAACACCTTCGGCCCGGTGGAGGTGCTGGCCGCCGCCAGCCTGGACGAGCAGGCCGGCAAGGGCCGTGGCCTGGGCCTGGCCTACAAGGCCAGCGCCTTTGAACTGCTGGCCTACCGCCAGGACATCACCAGCGCCGACGGCGCCACCACCCGCGAGATCACCGGCGCCGGCGGCAACGCCAGCTTCGGCCCGGCCAAGGTCTTCCTGGGCTGGATGAAGCGCCACGATGACGCCCCCACCGCCCGCGACCACAAGGTGCGCAGCCTGGGCCTGAACTGGAGCCTGACCCCCGCCACCACCTTCACCACCGCCCTCATCAAGGACACCCAGAGCGGCGCCAAGGCAGGCACCCGCACCTCCACCACCCTGGGCCTGATCCACCAGCTGCACCGCACCACCGATGTCTACGTGCTGCTGGACCGCAACACCCTGACCGGCACCTACAGCCAGCCCGACTTCATGGGCACCCGTGAAGCCGCCGCCGGCTCCAGCCTGGGCGTGCGCCACCGCTTCTGAGCGCCACCAACCGACCACCAGCCGGCCACCCACGGCTTCTCCGGTCCCAATGGGATCCAGAAACCTGGGGTGGCCCTCGTTCCCGGCAAACCGGCAAAACCGGTGGCGATCCCAGGCGCGTCACCGGTTGGCGTCGATGGCGCCGTACGCGGAGCCAACGTTCTCTTCCGGGAAACGCTGGCCTGACCAGTCTTCAATGGCCAAGCCCGCCTGCCCCTTCTAGCATGGCGTCCGCTGGCCCCTTCCGCTGCAGAACATGAACCTGCTCACCGCCTACCTCGGCACCCGCACCACCCGCGAGCGCAATGCCCGTGGTGAAGGCCTGAGCGTGCTGCGCTTTGACCCCGCCACCGGCGCCCTGCAGCGCGTGCAGCTGCTGGCTGACCTGGTGAACCCGTCGTACCTGGCGGTGAACCGGGCCGGCTCGCGCCTGTACTGCGTGCATGGCGACGGCTTCAGCGCCAGCGCCTTTGCCATCGCGGCCGACGGCACGCTCAGCCCGCTCAACACCGTGGACACGCGCGGCCGCAACCCGGTGCACCTGGCGCTGTCGCCCGACGAAGGCCACCTGCTGGTGTGCAACCACCTGGGCGCCAGCCTGGTGCTGCTGCCCGTGCAGGCCGACGGCCGCTTGGGCGACGTGGTGCAGCAGGTGGACTTTGGCGCCGGTGAAGGCCGGCCCTTTGGTGGCAGGCTCGGCGGCCCCATCCCCGGCCAGCTGGGCCCGCACCGGGTGGAGCAGCCGCAGGCCAAACCGCACCAATGCCCGTTCACCCCCGACGGCCGCCACGTGCTGGTGCCCGACAAAGGCCTGGACCGCATCGTGAGCCTGCCCTGGGACGGCCAGCGCCTGCGCCCCGAAGCCGCCACCGCCGTGGCCGCGCGTGAGGGTGCCGGCCCGCGCCACGCCGTGGGCCACCCGCAGCAGCCCTGGGTCTACACGGTCAACGAGCTGGACTCCACCGTGCTGCTGTGCACCCAGGCCCCCGACACCGGCACCCTGAGCCCACGCCAGGTCGTCAGCACCCTGCCCGACACCTTCTGCGGCCACAGCCGCGCCGCCGCCATTGCCCTGGACGCCGCCGGCCGCCTCCTTTACGCCAGCAACCGCGGGCACGACAGCGTCGCCGTCTTTGCGGTGGACCCCGACACCGGCCGGCTCAGCCTGCGCCAGGTGCAGGCCACCGGCGGCCGCACGCCGCGGGCCTTCACGCTCTCGCCCTGCGGCCGCTGGCTGCTGGCCCTGAACGAGGACAGCGACACCGTCACCACCTTCACCGTGCACCCGGACGACGGCACCCTGCAGCCCACCGGCGCCGTGCTGCACGCCGGCAGCCCGGTGTGCCTGGTGTTCCGGCCCTGAACCGGCCCGCCTCTTCTCTGACCCTCTGCCTTCACCGCCTGTCTTGCCCGCGCCCATGACCACCCCCGCCCTGCCCGCCACGTTCACCCCGCTGGACCTCACGCTGGCCGGCACCCCCGGCCGGCTGCATGACCTGCCGGCCCTGTTTGGTGAACGCCTGCGGCGCCTGCCCGTCACCCACCGCCTGCTGCTGGAGAACGTGCTGCGCTGCATGCAGGGCGCCGAGCGCGCCGCCGCCGTGCAGGCCCTGCTGGACTGGGCCGACACCGGCCGCAGCGAGGCGGAGATCGAGTTCCAGCCTGGCCGCGTGCTGATGCACGACACCACCAGCACCCCGGCGCTGGTGGACATCGCCGGCCTGCGCGACGCCCTGGCCGAGGCCGGCGCCGACCCCGCGCGGCTCAACCCCGTGCTGCCGGTGGACGTGTCGGTGGACCACTCGCTGGCGGTGGAGGTCTTCGCCCAGGCCGATGCGGTGGCGGTGAACCTGGGCCACGAGATGCGCCGCAACCGCGAGCGCTACCAGTTCCTGCGCTGGGCGGCGGCCAACCTGCGCGGCGTGCGCGTCAACCCGCCGGGCACCGGCATCATGCACACGCTCAACATCGAGCAGCTGGCCACCGTGGCCACCACCGAGGCCCGCGACGGCGCCACCTGGTTCGTGCCCGACATGATGATCGGCACCGACAGCCACACCCCCATGGTCAACGGCCTGGGCGTGCTGGGCTGGGGCGTAGGCGGGCTGGAGGCGCAGACCGTGATGTTCGGCCTGCCCACACTGCTGCGCATCCCCGAGGTGATCGGCGTGCGCCTGGTCGGCCGGCTGGGCGCCGGCGTGCTGGCCACCGACCTGGCGCTCACCGTCACCCAACGCCTGCGGGCCATCGGGGTGTCGGGTGAATTCGTCGAATTCTTCGGCCCCGGCGCCGCCGCGCTGAGCGCCGACGACCGCTGCGTGCTGGCCAACATGGCGCCCGAATACGGCGCCACCACCGGCTTCTTCGCCCCCGACGAGGCGGTGATGCAGTACCTGCTGCGCACCGGCCGCCCCGCCGCCCAGGTGGACCTGGCCCGCGCCGTGCTGCAGCGCCTGGGCGTGTGGGCCGACCCGCAGGCCACCTCCGAGCCCACCTACACCCAGGTGATCGAGGTGGACCTGGGCGCCGTGGGCCTGCACATCGCCGGCCCGCGCCGCCCGCAAGACCTGCTGCCCCTGGGCGCCGCCCGCGCCACGCTGGCGGCGCTGGGCTTTGCGCCCCAGGCCCAGGCCGCGACCACGACCGCCGACGGTGCCCAGGCCCTGCCCGCCCTGCCGCGCCACCCGGTGGCGGTGGCCGCCATCACCAGCTGCACCAACACCTCCTCACCCGCGCTGCTGGTGGCCGCCGGCCTGCTGGCACGCAAGGCCCGGGCCCTGGGCCTGAAGCCGCCGGCCTGGGTCAAGACCTCGCTCACCCCGGGCTCGCCGGCCGCCGCCGACTACCTGGCCCGCGCCGGCCTGCTGGCCGACCTGGAGGCGGTGGGCTTTGGCATCGCCGGCTTTGGCTGCGCCACCTGCATCGGCAACCCCGGGCCCATGCTGGAGGTGATCCGCCGGGGCCGCGAGGCCGGTGCCATCCACCCGGTGGCCGTGCTCTCGGGCAACCGCAACTTCCCCGGCCGGGTGCACCCGGACCTGGACCTGGGCTTTTTGATGTCGCCCCCGCTGGTGGTGGCCTTCGCCCTGGGGGGCGACGCCGAGCGCGACCTGAGCGCCGAGCCCGTGGCCCACACGCCCGAAGGCCGCCCGGTGATGCTGGCCGAGCTGTGGCCCAGCCACGCCGAGATTGACGCCCACCTGGCCCAGGGCCTGGCCGCGCCAGACTTTGGCCGCGCCTTTGCCCAGGCCAGCGCCAACCCGGTGTGGCAGGCGCTGCAGGCGCCGCAGGCCGCCCGCTTTCCCTGGAGCCCGGCCTCCACCCAGCTGCGCCGCCCGCCGTTTGCCTCGGCGGCGCCCGAGTGGGGCCCGCAGCTGGGCCACTACACCGCACAGCCGCTGCTGGTGCTGGGTGACGACATCACCACCGACCACATCTCGCCGGCCAGCGCCATCCCGCCCGACAGCAGGGTGGCCGACTTCCTGGTGGCCCGTGGCGAGCGGCGCGACGACCTGAACGTCTTCGCCTCGCGCCGGGGCAACTGGGAGGTGATGCTGCGCGCCGCCTTCCACAGCAAGACGCTGGGCAACCGCCTGGCCCCTGGCGCGCCCGTGGCCCACACCCTGCACGTGCCCAGCGGCACCGTGGCCCCGCTGTGGGAGGTGGCCGAGCGCTACCGCCAGGCCGGCACCGCCGTGGTGGTGGTGGCCGGCGAGCGCTACGGCACCGGCTCCTCGCGCGACTGGGCGGCCAAGGGCCAGCGCCTGCTGGGCATCCGCGCGGTGCTGGCCTGCAGCTTCGAGCGCATCCACCGCTCCAACCTGGTGGGCATGGGCATCCTGCCGCTGCGCCTGCCCGAAGGGCTGCACCCCGACACCCTGGCCCTGCAGCCGGGCGACACGCTGGAGGTCCACGCCCCGGCCGACACCCTGGCCCCGCGCAGCCCGGTGCCCGTGACCCTGCGCCGCGCCGATGGCCGCGAGCAGGCCTTCACCGCCACCGCCGCCGTCGAAACGCAAGGCGAGGTGGCCCTGCTGCGCGCCGGCGGCGTGATGCCGGCCATCCTGCACAAGACCCTCCAGACCCTGTCATGACCCTGCCTGCCCTGCCCCCCACCCTGTTCACCCCCGCCGAGGCGGCCACGCTGCGCACCGCCCTGGCCCCTCAGGGCACCCTGCGCGCCTGCATCAACCTGGGCAACCCCATCCTGGCCGGGCTGGACGCGGCCGGCGCGCCCTGCGGCGTGTCGGTGGACCTGGCCACCGCCCTGGCCCAGCGCCTGGACGTGGCGCTGCAGCCGGTGGTGGTGCCCGCCGCCGGCCTGTCGGTGGAGACGGTGCGCGCCGAGCAGGCGGACGTGGGCTTCTTTGCCATCGACCCGCAGCGCGGCGAGGGCATCGCCTTCACCGCGCCCTATGTGCTGATCGAGGGCTGCTACCTGGTGCGCGCCGATTCGCCCCTGCAGGACAACGCCGAGGTGGACGCCCCCGGCCGCACCGTGGTGGTGGGCCTGGGCAGCGCCTACGACCTGTACCTCAGCCGCGCGCTGACCCAGGCCACCGTGCGGCGCGCCCCCACCTCACCGGCCGTGGTGGCGCACTTTCTGGCCGAAGGCGCCGAGGTGGCCGCCGGCGTGAAGCAGCAGCTGCAGGCCGACGCGGCCGCCGCCGCAGCCGCCACCCCGCCCCAGGCCCTGCGCCTGCTGCCCGGCCGCTTCATGGTGATCCAGCAGGCCATGGGCTGCCCACGCAGCCGGGGCGCCGCAGCCGCCACCCTGCTGGCGCGCTTTGTGGAAGCGGCCAAGGCCAGCGGCTTCGTGGCCGCTGCGCTGGCGCGGCATGGCATCCAGGGTGCCGGGGTGGCGCCGGCGGCCGGCACCGCCTGAGGCCTGGGCACGGCGCCGCCAGCCCACCGGCTCAAGCCCGCGCCGCCCCGGCCGATAGCTTCAGCGAGATCGCCGGCGCGTCGCGCGGCGCCCGCCCCGCCATCGCGCCGCCATGCCCCTGCCGACTGCCAACCGCCGCATCCTGCTGATCGACGACATGCCGTCGATCCATGAGGACTTCCGCAAACTGTTGGCCCCGCACGCGGGCCGGCCGGCCGCGACGGCCGCCGCCAGTACGCTGGACGATGACGAGGCCTGGCTGTTTGGTGACGCCCCGACGCGGGCCGCCGCCAGCACGGCGCCGGCGGTGCCGCTGGACGCCGACTTTGAGCTGCACTCGGCCCACCAGGGCCAGGAAGGGCTGCGCTGCGTGCACGACGCCCTGGCGGCAGACCAGCCCTTTGCCATGGCCTTTGTGGACATGCGCATGCCCCCGGGATGGGACGGGGTGCAGACCATCCAGGCCCTGTGGCAGGCCGACCCCCAGCTGCAGGTGGTGATCTGCACCGCCTACACCGACCACTCCTGGGCCCAGGTGATGCAGCAGCTGCAGGCCAACGACCGGCTGCTGGTGGTCAAGAAGCCCTTTGATGCCATCGAGGTGCAGCAGGCCGCGCGGGCGCTGGTGCACAAATGGTCGCTGGCGCGGGCGGCCAACGCCACACGCGAGGGGCTGGAGCAGGCGGTGGCCGAGCGCACCCAGGCCCTGCGGGTGCACGAGCGCGCGGTCGAGGCCGCGCTGGACCCCATCCTCATCACCGGCCCGGTGGAAGAGGGCCTGACCATCCGCTACGCCAACCCGGCGTTCCACAAGGTCACGGGCTACACGCCGGACGAGGTGCTGGGCCGCCACCCGCGCTTCCTGGTGGGCCAGGAGACGGGCCAGGCCGGCCTGCACGGCCTGGGTCGGGCCATCGCCCGTGGCCGGGAAGGCGAGGCGCTGCTGCGCAGCTACCGGCGCGACGGCAGCCTGTTCTGGAACCAGGTGCGCCTGGCCCCGGTGCCCGACGAGCACGGCCAAGCCACGCACTTCGTGGGCATCCTGCACGACGTGACCGAGGCCCGCGCCCAGGCCCAGGCCCTGGCGCACCAGGCCCAGCACGACGCCCTGACCGGCCTGCCCAACCGGGTGCTGCTGCAAGACCGGCTGCGCCACGCCATCGCCCAGGCCCGGCGCGAGCAGACCGGCCTGGCGGTGCTGTGGCTGGACCTCGACCATTTCAAGGACATCAACGACAGCCTGGGCCATGCGGTGGGCGACGCCCTGCTGCAGGGGCTGGCGCAGCGGCTGCAGTCAGCCGTGCGGGCCTCGGACACGGTGGCGCGGCTGGGGGGCGATGAATTTGTGCTGCTGCTGCCCGGCATCCACCGGCAGGGCGATGCCGGCACGGTGGCGCGCAAGGTGCTGGCCGCCCTGTCCACGCCCATCCTGGCGCAGGGCCATGCCCTGCGCGCCAGCACCAGCGTGGGGGTGGCCCTGTTCCCGCAGGATGGCCACGACCCCGAGCAGCTGCTGATGCATGCCGACATCGCCATGTACCGGGCCAAGGCCGAGGGCCGCAACACCTTCCAGTACTTCTGCGGCGAGATGAGCCAGGAGGCCCGCGAGCGCGAGGCCCTGACCCAGGAGCTGCACCAGGCGCTGGAGCGCCAGGAGTTCGAGCTGCACTACCAGCCGCGCTGGTGCCTGGCCAGCGGCCGCATGACCGGGGCCGAAGCCCTGCTGCGCTGGCGCCACCCGCACAAGGGCCTCATCTCGCCGGCTGTCTTCATCCCGGTGGCCGAGGAGACCGGGTTGATCGTGCCCATCGGCCAGTGGGTGCTGCAGGCCGCCTGCCGGCAGGCCAGCCTGTGGCGGACCCAGGGCGGCCCCGATCTGCCGCTGAGCGTGGCGGTCAACGTGTCGGCGCGGCAGTTCCGCCAGCATGACCTGCGGCGCACGGTGGAGCAGGCCCTGGCCGAGACCGGCCTGCCCGCGCACCAGCTGGAGCTGGAAATCACCGAGAGCCTGATGATGCAGCGCCACGAGGTGGTGGCGGACACGCTGCAGGCCCTGCGCGCCCGCGGCGTGCGACTGGCGATCGACGACTTTGGCACCGGCTACGCCAGCCTGAGCTACCTGCGGGACTTCCCGCTCGACCTGCTCAAGATCGACCGCAGCTTTGTGCAGCAACTGCATGAACGGGCCACGGATCGCGCCATCGTGCAGGCCGTGCAAAGCCTGGCCCGGGCGATGGCGCTGACCGTGGTGGCCGAAGGCATCGAGACCCAGGCACAGCTGGACATGCTGCGCCACCTGGGCTGCGACCAGGCACAAGGCTTTCTGCTGGCCCGGCCGCTGCCGGCCCCGGCGCTGGCCGACTGCTGGGCCCAGGGGCCGCACCCCTTGCTGAGGGGCGTCACGGCCGCGCCGCCGCCCGGCCCGACCTGAGCGTCAGTGCCCGCGGCCGGGCGCCGCGAACGGGTCCGGCCGCAGCCCCCCCAGGGCCATGAAGCGGCGCAGCGCGTCCAGGTCACGACGCCAGGCCGGCGCCAGGCCCTGGCGCCACTGGCTCAGGGTGGCGAGCTGGCGTGGGGACAGACCGCGGTACGGCGTCTTGAGCAGCACCAGCAGGGGCACGCCGAAGGTGCTGTGCAGGCGCACGTCTGTTGGCAGCAGGCGGCGGGACAGCTCGGCAAAGTCCTCCTTGAGGAAGGCGGCCCGCAACGAGTCCTCGAAGTCCTGGGAGAAGCGGCGTGGCTGATGCACCGCGTTCATCCAGGCCACGGTGCGCACCGAGGCCAGGCTCTTGAGCCGGCCAAAGTCGCACAGGTAGACCGCGCCCCCCGGGCACAGCACCCGGGCCACCTCCGCCAAGCAGGCCGCCAGGTGGTCCGAGGTCGGCAGGTGATGCAGGGCCATGGTGCTGACCACGGCGTCCTGGCTGGCGGTGGGCACGGTGCGCAGGTCGGTGATGTCCGCCACCTCGAAGTCCAGGTTGTCCAGCCGCTGGGCCCGCGCATGCGCCCGCGCCACGTCCAGCATGGGGGCCGACAGGTCCACCCCCAGAAAGCGGGTGTCCGGGTTCAGCCGAGCCACCTGGGCCAGCTGGGTGGCCGGGCCGCAGGCCAGGTCCAGCACCTGGCGCGCCCCGGCCAGCGTGGCACTGAGGTGGGCGCTGTGAAACAGGTAGGAGGCGGCCATCACGCCGTCGATGCGGCCGGCATGGGCGTAGTCGCGCACCTGCGCCGGGTCCTCCATCACGCGGTCAGGCTCACATTGACGGACCAGATGGCGTGGGCCCAAGGTCTCGCGCAGCAGGACGGGAATCAGGGCGGGGCGGAGCATGGGTCAGCAACTTCCAGAAAAGAAGGGGTGGGGCGCCGGCCAGAACGGGCGGCGATGCGGGTCGGATGGCCCACCCGCAGCAGCAGGTGCAGCATGCGGTCGGCTGGCAGGCCCATGGCCTGGGCAAGGGCCTGGCCGGCCCGCAAGGCGCGGTGGGCCGCCGGGCCCACCGTCAGGCCCTGCTGTGCCCGCAAAGGCAGGTCCACCCCGGCATAGCAGGGCTGCACCGCCAGGCCCAGCCGCTGGCAGGCCAGCCACAGGCGCAGCAGGGTACGGCCGGCGTCCCAGGCGGCATCCTCGGCCTGCGGGCCACATAGGGCTACCCAGGTGGCACCGCGGCGCAGGGGCCAGCTGCCGCCCAGCGCCAGCAGACGGCACAGTCCCAGCGGCGCCAGCCGTCGCAGGCGGCACCCGCGGCCCAACCAGCGCAGCAGCGCACCGCCGCCCGGGGGCAGGTGCAGGGTATCCAGACCAATGCCGTCAGGCGGTGGCACCGGCCCGCGGGTCCAGCGCAGGTGGGTGAACAGGCGCCGTTGCAGTTCCGGCTCGGCCAGGCGCAGGGCCTCGCAGGTGGTGAGGGCCCGCACCACCGCGGGGGCCGCGGCCGGCGCGGCCACCTGCAAAGAGATGGGGCCCTGCGGCAGGACCGGCGGCAGGTCCGGCGCAGACGGCGCGGGCTGGGCAAACGGGTGACGATTGGTCTGGCGCTGGCGCAACTCGTGCAGGACCGGCAGCGCCACGGGCGCATGCACATCGTGTACGGTCAATTGCCAGGGCGCACGGGGCTCGGGGGCATGCCAGTCGGCCTGACGGGTCACCCGGGCCCCGGCCAGCAGATGCAGGCTCTCGTGCAAGGTGCCGGCGGCCAGCAGGGTCTCATGGGCCCAGGGTCCGGCGACCTCGGGCAGGGCGGCATGCTTCAGGTGCAGCGTGCCGCCTTGCAGGGTCAGGCGCCAGGGCTGGGCGTTCTCGGCCGAAGGGCTGCACCGGACGGCCTCGACCAGCGCGTCCAGGGGGTTCAGCGCGGCAAGGGAATCCAGGGCCGCGGGAAGCGAAAAGGCCATGTGCCGAGCATGCCGCAGGCCGCGCCAGCGCCTGCGCCGCCGCCTGTCGAGCGCCAGAGGCAGTTTGTTGAACCACCGCCCGGCGATGTGGAGCAGCTGCCCGTCCCACTTCCAGGCGTACTGGAAGACATCTAGGTGCCGCCACGAGCGGTGGTGTCGAGCTTGACGTCCTCGACCCCCCAGGGCCGGTGCAATGCCGGTGCGCAGGTGGACAACGCTTCGACTTCGACGCTCATCGGCTCAGTCCTGTCTCCACGCCCCTCAACTGGGGTCTACCGGCCGGCATTCCCAATGTGGGGTTCCACACGCCCGTCCGGCCCGGGCCGTTCCAGCCGCCCGGCAACGTTGGGGCCAGCCCGGTCAACGTGACCGGCACGGCCAAGGCGCGCAAGCCATTCCGGGGAAGAGGAAAGCGGCAACCAGGCATGGGGCGGGCCACGCGCAGTGGGCGACGTGGCCGAAGGTGATCATCCCGCCATGGCGCCGCACTGTCGCGCGCTCACCAGGGCACCTCCACCTTCTGCACATCGCGGTGCTGGGCGATGTAGAGCGAAGGCAGGAAGCGTGAAAGGAAGGTGAACTCGTTGTAGCAGTGCTGCAGCAGGGCGGTGCCAAAACGGTCGGGCAGCATCTGTTCAATGGCCTCGGGGCTGTGGCCGGCGGCAGGCAGGTCCTGGCCCATGAAGAAGTGGCTGCGCAGCGCGCAGCCCCAGGGCGTGTCGCGGACGATGTGCAGCAGCCGGCCGCCCAGCAGGCGGCCGTCGGGCAGGCGCGGGGCGTCCCAGCCCATGCCGGTGCGGCCACACACCGCGCCGCTGATGCGGCCTTCGGCCCGGGCCTGCTGCACGGCCTGAGGGTCGAAGAACTCGGTCTCGTCGCGGAACTGGATGAGCAGCTGGGCCTTGGGCTCACCGGTGAAGAATTCCTCCACCACATGGGTGCTGCCCACATGGGTGTCGGGTGTGCCCCCCTCCCAGGCGCTGGAGACATGGTCCACCGGGTGCCACCAGATGTAGCGCTCGGTGTCCGGGCGGGAGCGGAACCACCACTCGAACATGGCGCCGTTGCAGCGGTGCAGGTCGGTGCGGCAGGCCACGTGCAGCACGCCGTCGGGCAGGCGTTCGTAGCCAGTCTCCAGGCGCAGGGGCTCGGGGTGCAGCAGGGCATTGACTTCGTCGAGTCGCATGGGCTTGTCTCCGTCTTGGGTTGTCGTGCGGCGCAATGCCGACGCGCCGGGTTGGGAAGTCTGGAAGATCGTCAATCGGCGGTGCCGATGTAGAGGTGGCGCAGGCGTGGGTCCTCGCGCACGGCACGCGCCGGGCCCGACAGGGCGAAGCGGCCATGCTCCATGACATGCACCTCATCGGCCAGGGCCAGGGCGCGCTCCACGTCCTGCTCCACGATGAGCATGGTCAAACCGGCGGCCTTGAGCTGGGCCAGGGCCTGGTAGAGCCGATCCATCATCACCGGGGCCAGGCCCAGGCTGATCTCGTCAAAGACCACCAGGCGCGGACGGGCCATGAGGGCGCGGCCAATGGCCAGCATCTGCTGCTGCCCGCCCGACATGCTGGTGCCAGGCTGGTGGGCGCGCTCGGCCAGGTCTGGGAACAGCGCCTGCACCTGCGCCAGCCGGGCCTGGCGCTCAGGCGCCGGCAGCTTGCGCGCGGGCAGCAGCAGGTTCTCCTGCACGCTCAGGTTGGGAAAGATGCGCCGACCCTCCAGGCACTGGGCCAAGCCCAGGCGGGCAATGTGGTGGGCGGGGCGGCCGGTCACGTCCTGCCCGTCCACCCACAGCTGGCCGGCGCTGGGTGCCAGCGCGCCGCCAATGACCTGGGCCAGGGTGGTCTTGCCCGCCCCGTTGGTGCCCAAAATGGCCACCACCTGCCCGGGCCGCACCTGCAGGTCGATGCCGTTGAGCACCCGCGCCTGGCCATAGCCGGCGTGCACGCCCTGAAGTGCCAGCAGCGGCGTGTCGGCGGCCGGCACGCCAGGCGCCGGGCGCGGGGCCACCAGACCCTGCAACCCCGCCAGGCGGGCGGCGGCCGGGTTGCCCGGTACAGCCCTGGCGCCGGGCTGCACCTCACCGGGCAGCTCGCCGGGCAGCGGCACCCAGCCGCTCGATCCCGCGTCGGATCCACTGGCGGATCCGCCAGCGGCGGCGCCAGGGCTTGCAGAATCCGCAGGCGCCGTGTTGCCCGCCCCGCCTTGCCCTGTGCCCAGGTAGACCGCGGCCACCTCATCGCTGGCCAGCACCTGCTGCACCGGGCCCTGGGCGAACAGCTTGCCAAAGTGGATCACCATGAGCCGGTCGCAGCATTCCTTGACCACCCGCAGCACATGCTCGATGAGGATGATGCCGGGCACTTCGGCGCGCAGGCTGCGGATCAGGGCGATGAGCTCGCTGACTTCGGCGTCCACCAGGCCGGCGCCCACCTCATCCAGCAGCAGCAGCTGGGGTTCCAGCGCCAGGGCGCGGGCCACCTCCAGGCGCTTGCGGCGCAGCAGGGGCAGGCTGCGGGCGGGGCCGTGGGCGGCGTCGGCCAGGCCGCAGCGAGCCAGGATGCGGTCGCAGGCGGCCTCGGCCTCGGCGCGGGAGCCCCAGGGGTGCAGGGCAAAGCGCGCGGCCAGCAGGTTTTCGCGCACGGTCATGTCCAGAAAGGGGCGCGGGATCTGGTAGGTGCGGCCCACGCCGCGGCGCGCCCGCTCGGAGGCGGCCAGGGCGGTGACGTCCTCACCGGCCAGCACGATGCGCCCGGCGCTGGGCGCCAGCGCCCCGCCCAGCAGGCCGATGAGTGTGGACTTGCCCGCGCCGTTGGGGCCGATGATGCCCAGCACCTCGCCGGCATCCAGTTGCAGGCTGACCTGGTCGGTGGCCACCACCCCGCCATAGCGCTTGACCAGGCCCTCGGCCTGCAGCAGGCGGGTGCCCGGGGCGGGCCGGGGGCGGCCGGTGGGGGTGGCGGGGGTGGTCAAGGCAGGGGACGTCATGGCAGAAGGGGGCAAGGTCATCGGGTCACGGCGGGCGGCGCCCGCCAGGGGGGTGTTCATGGCCGCCCTCCTCGCGCACGCCGGGCCAACGCCTGCTCCAGCAGGCCGGCCAGGCCCTGGGGCGCACGGCGGATGACCACGATCAGGATCAACCCGGTGATGGCCAGGTGCAGGGCCGGGGCGTCGGCCAGCAGCTCGGAGAGGGCCAGCACAAACACCGCGCCCAGCGCCGGCCCGGCGCGCCGGCCCTGCCCGCCGATGATGACCACCGAGAGCACGGCCACCGTCCAGCCCATGCCAAAGGTGGCGTAGGGCTCCACCGTGCCCAGCTTCAGCGCCTGCAGGCCGCCGGCCAGGCCGGTGAGCGCGCTGGCCAGCATGAACACCAGCAACTTGATGCGGAAGGGGCGCACGCCCATCTGGCAGGCCGCGTCCTCGTCATCGCGCACGGCGCGCAGCAACAGGCCCAGGCGCGAGGCGGTCAAGCCGCTCATGAGCAGGGTGGTGGCGGCCAGCAGGCCCAGCGCCCACTGCAGCAGGTGGCGGCTGTCGGGCGGATCGGCCGCCAGGAACAGGCCGGTGGCCCCGCCAAAGGGCGCGAAATTGACCATGAACAGGCGCAGCGCTTCGGCCAGGGCCAGGGTGCCCACGGTGAAGTACAGGCCGCGCAGGCGAAACACCGCCCGTGACACCAGTGCCGCCAGCCCGGCGGCGCCCAGCGCGCTCAGCGCCCAGGCGGCCGGCCAGGGCCAGCCAGCCTGGTTGCACAGGCCCACCAGCACATAGGCGCCCACACCAAAGAACGAGGCCGTGCCCAGCGAGACCAGGCCGCCGTAGCCGGCGAGCAGGTTCCAGGCCTCGGCCAACACAATGAGCAGGGCCAGGCGAAAACCCAGCTCCACCACGTAGTCCGACGCCTGGGTGGCGCCCAGGGCCAGTGCGGCCCAGGCCAGGGCCAGGCCCAGCAGGGCGCCGGCCGGGCCGCGCCAGATCGGGACCTGGGATGAGGCGGCCGGCGCCAGCACGGCGCCGCCCGGAAGATGCGTGGCCATCAGCGGCCTCCTTTCGACACCAGACCGGTGGGCCGCAGCGCCAGCACCACCAGGAACAGAACCAGGCCCACCAGGTCGCGGTAGCCGTCGCCCCACCACAGGGCCCCGGCGCTTTGCAGCAGGCCCATGGCCATGCCCGCCAGCAGGGTGCCCAGGATGTGGCCGATGCCGCCCAACACCACCACCGCCAGGCTGATGAGCAGGTAGGTGGCGCCGCCACTGGGGTTGAACGAGAAGGCGGTGCCCAGCAGCACCCCGCCCATGGCGGCGCAGGCCGCCCCCAGGGCGAAGGCCAAGGCATGCACGCGTCGGACGTCCACCCCGCAGGCCGCCGCGGCAGCGGGGTCGGCCGCACTGGCGCGCAGTGCCCGGCCAAAACCGGTGTGCGCCACCAGGCCATGCACGGCCAGCACCAGCGCCGCCGACAGGCCAAAGCCCAGCAGGTAGAGCCAGGGCACCGTGACCGGGCCCAGGTGCAGGGCGCGGGCGGCGTAGGGCAGGTCGATGCTGCGGCTGTCGGCGCTGAAGACCTGCACGAACAGGTTCTGCAGGATGATGGACACGCCGAACATGGTCATCATGGGCGCCTCCATGCCCTTGCCGGCCAGGGGCGCCACCAGCAGGCGTTGCAGCGGCCAGGCCAGGGCCGCCATGGCCAGGCCCACCAGGGGCAGCGCCAGCAGCGGATCCAGCCCGGTGAAGGCCAGCAGGTAAAAGCCCAGGTAGGCACCCAGCACCAGAAACTCGCCGTGGGCCAGGTTCACCAGGCGCATCACCCCCAGCGCCACCGACAGGCCCAGCGCGGTCAAGGCCAACATGCCGCCCAGCAGCAGGCCCGAGGCCAGGCTGCTGGCGACCACCTCAGGATGAGGCATGGTCATCTCCTTGCGTCGTTTGCGCTCACTGCGCCACCGGCAGCGGGAAGATCAGCTTGCCGTTGGCGCGGTCCTTGGGCCACACCACCACCGGCTTGCCGCCCTGCCACTGCATGAGGGTGATGGGAATGCGCGAGGTGTGGTTGACGTCGAACTTGACCGGGCCCACCACATAGGACTTGTCGGTGCGGCCAATGGCGGCGTTGATCTTCTCGCGGTCCAGGGTGCCCGCGGCGGCGATGGCGTCCAGCAGCACCTGCGCGGCGGCATGGCTGTCGGCGATGTGCTGGCTCTGGGTCTGGCGCGTCTCGCGCTCAAAGCGCTTGGCCAGCTCCGCCGCGCCGGGGTAAGGGAAGCTGGGGTCCCAGTAGCCGCCCACCAGCACGCCTTCGGCCAGTTTGCCCAGGCCCTGGGCGAACATTTCCGGCTCGGCCCCCTTTTCCATCACCAGGAGCTTGGGCTGGAAGCCGGCCGAGGCCATCTGCTTGCGGATGGCCATGGCCTGCGGCGGAATGGCGTCCACCAGCACCACCTCGGCCTCGGCGGCGCGGGACTCGCCAATCATGGCGGTGAACTGCTGCGCGTCCACCGGAAAGCTGCTGTTGTGGACCACGGTGTAGCCATGCGTCTGGGCATGCATGGGCCAGAGTTGACCGCCCACCACGACACCGTCGGGGCCGTTGTCGGCCAGGATGGCCAGGCGCTTGTTGGTGGCCAGGCTGTAGTCGGCCAGCAGCTTGAAGGGGGCGGAGGACAGGTCCACCTCGTCAAAGAACAGGGCCCAGGCGTATTGCCACTTGCGCACCATCTTGAAGGCGCCCAGCGGCGCGCAGCCCGTGACCAGGGGCACTTTGCGACGCTCGGCCACCAGGGCGCCGGCATTGACCAGCGCCGGCGTGCACGAGCCCAGCATGGCCACCACCCCGTCGCGGGTGATGAGGGTCTGGGTGTTGCTGGCGGCCACGTTGGGGTCGGTCTTGTCGTCGCGCACGATCAGCCGCACGGGCAGCTTGCGGCCCTCCACCAGCAGGCCGCCGGCCTTGTTGAGGTCATTGACGGCGGTCTCGTAGCCCCACTTCTGGTACAGGCCGAAACCGGCCAACGGGCCCGACAGGGGCAGGGAGGCGCCGATCAGCACCTCGTCGGCCGCCTGGGCGGCGGGGCTGATCAGGGTGGCGGCCAGGGCGGCGGCCACGGTGGCGGATGCCAGTTGCTTCAAGTTTGAGTTGGCCATGGTCTTGTCTCCTCGTTGTCAGAAAAACACCAGCACGTCGGCCGACAGGGTGGTCTGCCGGCTGGCGCGGCCGCCGCCAAAGGCCTGGGCGCTGCCGTGGTGGCTTTGCCAGTCATGGCGGATCTCCGGGCGCAACACCACGTTGGGCGTGAGGTCCTGGCGCAGGCCCAGGGTCAGGGCGTTGAAGTCCCCGGCCACGGCGGTCACCGGAAACAGGGCCTGGGCCTGGCGGTCCTGGAAGGTCTCCAGCCGCGCGCCCCACTGGCGGTCGGGCGCGGTGCGCCACAGCACCCGGGCGTTGGCGCCGCGCCAGCTGCCGCCGGCAAAGCCCGGGCCGGTGAGCACGTCGATGGTGTCGGCACGGCCGTCGCCGTCTTGCCGGCCCCACAGCAGCTCGCCATGCAGCTCCACATCGTTGGCCGGATGGCTGGTGAAGGACAGGCTGTGGTGCTGGCGCAGCTGGCCGCGCGGCGAGATCAGCCGGGCCACGGGCATCTGCACCACACCGCCAGGCTCGTTCTGCTCGTTGCCGCGCATGAAGCTGTAGTCCACCCAGGTGGCCATGTCGCCGCTGCGCCAGCGCAGGGCGCCCACCCAGCTCTTGTCGCCGTTGTTGTCTTGCCAGTTCTGGCGGCCATTGACCACACCCGCCTCACCCATGAGCAGGCCCCAGTCGCTGCGCATGAGGTTGGCCGAGGCCAGCACGCCCGCCACCTGGTCGGGCTGGGCCACCATGGCATAAGCCTTGGAGTAGAAGAAGTTGGGGCCGGGGCGCCAGTCGGGCGGAATCTCGCTGCCCACGCCGGAGCCGAAGCGGCCCACGGTGAAGGCCACCCCCAGCCCCACCGGCAGGTAGGCCTGGGCGAAGACCTGGGGCAGGGCCAGGTAGTTCTGGCGGGTGCTGCCCGGGGCGGTGCCGGCGGGGGTGCGGTTCAGGCCCCACTCGGCATCCAGCCCCAGCATCCCGGCGGGCAGGCCGTTGCGGCCATAGGTCAGCTCGGCGTGCACGCCCCAGTCAAACTCCCAGGGCACCGGGCCCGGCGTGGGGGTGATGCGCGGCAGCAGGTTGGTGCGCGCCATGGGGCGCTCCAGCACCAGGGCCAGCGCATTGAGCTGCAGGCCTTCGTCAGCCGGGCCCACCACGGGGAAGTTGGAGTGGCCGGCCGCGGCCTGGTTGTGGGTGCTGGCATCGTTGGCCGACCAGCCCAGCTGCAAGTAGCCGCTGGCGTTCCAGCCGGTGGCGGCGTTGAAACGCTCGAACAGCGCGTAGGGCGCGGCCGGGGGGCCGTCGTCCTCGGGTTCGCCCGCCAGGGCGGGGGCGCCGGCCAGCAGGCTGCAGGCCAGGACGCAGGCCCGCGCCAGGGGCGTGGGCGAAGGCGTGGGCAAAGGCAGTGCGTTCATCTCGGGTGTCTCCTCGAGCGGTGGGGTGCGGGTGCCGGCAGGTGGGGGGCTTGAGCCCCCTCGGCTAGGGTGCGCCGGCGGCGGTGGAAAGCAGGGACAGGCGGTGACTTGGCGTGGTGTGCTCAGGCGCTGGCGGCCGCGTCAGAACGCCACCTGGGCAGCCCCCTTGAGGGCCAGCATCTGCCGCGCCTCGGCCGGCGTGGCGATCTCAAAGCCGAGTTCTTCCAACAGGTGGCGGATCTTGCGCACCTGCTCGGCGTTGCTGCGGGCCATCTGGCCGCGGCCCAGGTACAGGCTGTCCTCCAGGCCCACGCGCACATGGGCGCCCTGCAGCGCGGCGGCGGTGAGCAGGCCCATCTGGTGGCGGCCCGCGCCCAGCACCGACCACTGGTAGCTGTCCGCCCCGAACAGCCGGTTGGCCGTCTCGCGCATGAAGGTCACGTTCTGCGGGTCGGGGCCGATGCCACCCAGGATGCCAAAGATGGTCTGGATGAAGAACGGCGGCTTGATGAGGCCCTGGTCCACAAAGTGCGCCAGGTTGTAGAGGTGGCCCACGTCGTAGCACTCGAACTCGAAGCGCGTGCCGCAGCCCTCGCCCAGGTCCTGCAGGATGTGGCGGATGTCGCGGAAGGTGTTGCGGAAGATGATGTCTTCAGTGCCCTCCACATAGGCCTGCTCCCAGCCGTACTTCCAGTCCTTGATCCGGGTTGCGGCCGGATGGATGGAGAAGTTCATCGAGCCCATGTTGAGCGAGGCCATCTCGGGCTTGAAGCGCAGCGGCGGGGCCAGGCGCTCGGCCAGGGTCATCTTGGTGCTGCCGCCGCTGGTGATGTTGATGACCGCGTCGGTGGCCGCGCGGATGGCCGGCAGGAACTGGGCGAAGACCTCGGGATCGGCGCTGGGGCGGCCGTCGGCGGGGTCTCGGGCATGCAGGTGCAGGATGGCGGCGCCGGCCTGGGCCGCTTCGATGGCCTGCTCGGCGATCTGGGCGGGCGTCAGCGGCAGGTGCGGCGACATGCTGGGCGTGTGGATGGCGCCGGTGACGGCGCAGGTGATGATCACCTTCTGGGCTGGGCGTGCCATGGGGGCGTGCTCCTGGGTAGGGGGAGGATCAGCGGGGCGGGGCTGTGACGTCAGCAGGGTGTTCGGCCACCCTCTCGGCTGCGGCTTCAGCCGCGTTCATGGCCTTGAGGTGCGCCAGCACCCGGGCGCGCAAGGCAGCCTGTTCGCCGGGCGTCCAGGCGCGAAAGCCTTGGCCCGTCTTCATGCCCAGGCGGCCCTGGTCCATGAGCTGCTGCAGGTAGGCGTTGGGGGCGGTGTCGCGGTTCAGGTCGGCCAGCACGGTCTGGTGGATGGCCTGGGTCAGGTCCACGCCCACCAGGTCGGCGTTCTCCAGCGGGCCCAGCACCGGCAGGCGCCGGCCAAAGCTGGCCTTGACCACCGTGTCCACGGTGGCGGCGTCGCACACACCGTCGGCCACCAGGGCCACGGCCTCGCGCCACAGGGCATGCTGCAGGCGGTTGCCGATGAAACCCGGCACGTCCTTGGCCACCAGGGCCGGCGTCTTGCCCACGGCGGCCAGCAGGTCGGCCATGCGCTGGGCCAGCGCCGGGTCGGTCTCGGGCGTGCGGATGACCTCCACCAGCGGCACCAGGTAGGGCGGGTTCCACCAGTGGGTGCCCAGGGCGCGGTGGCCGGTCTTCAGGCCCTGCATGATGGCGGTGATGGGGATGACCGAGGTGTTGCTGGCCAGCAGGGTGTGGGCCGGGCACAGGGCTTCCAGCTCGGCAAAGAGCCGCTGCTTGAAGCCCAGGTTCTCCGGCCCGGCCTCGAAGACCACGTCGGCCCGGGCCACCGCCGGGGCCAGGTCGGCCAGGGGCGTCACCCGCTGGGCCACCTGCTGGGCGGCGGCGGCGTCCTGACCCAGGTCGATCAGGTTGGCGGCAATGCGCCCGCGCAGCGAGGCCAGGGCCTCGGCGCTGGGGTCGGTCACCGTGACGGGGTGCCCGGCCACGGCGAAGACCTGGGCGATGCCGTGGCCCATGAGGCCCGCGCCCACGACGGCGATGTGTGCAAGATCAGCCATGGCGTCAGCCCGCGGTGTAGCCACCGTCGGCATAGACGGTGTGGCCGGTGTGGAAGTCGCTGGCCCGCGAACACAGGAAGAGCAGCGGGCCGGCCAGGTCTTCCGGCTCGCCCAAGCGGCCCAGCGGCACGCGGGAGAGGAAGCCCTCGCGCACGGTGCGCGCCTTCTCGGTGTCCTCGAACATCCAGGCGGTGAGCGGCGAGCGGAACACGGTGGGCGCGATGGCGTTGACGGTGATGCCGTGCCGGCCCCACTCGCAGCCCAGGGCGCGGGTCAGCCCATCGGTGGCGGCCTTGCTGGCGCAGTAGGCGCTGTAGCCGGCCGGGTGGCCCAACTTGCCCCGGGCCGAGGAGGTGAGCACCACCTTGCCGCCGGTGCCACGCGGCACCACCCGCTGGCCAAAGGCGCGGCACAGCAGCCAGGGGCTGGTGACGTTGCCTTCCATCACGCCCTCAAAGCGCGCCAGGGGCATGTCGATGATGGGGCACGGGTCGTTCAGGCCCGAGGCCACCACCAGGATGTCCAGCGCGTTCCAGGCCTCCAGCGCGGCGTCCATGATGGCGGCGCAGTCGGCGTCGGTGCTGGGCCGGCGCGCCACGGTGACCACCTGGGCGCCCAGGTCGCGACAGGCGGCGGCGGTGGCCTCCAGCGCGGCGGCATTGCCGGCGGCCAGCAGCAGGCGGGCGCCGGCGCCGGCCAGCACCTGGGCCGCCAGGCTGCCAAAGGCACCCGAGGCGCCGGTGACCACGGCCACCTTGCCCCGCACGCTGAACAGGTCCTGGGGCTGGCGCAGCCATTGGGTTGAAGTCTCGGCAGTGCTCATGAACGCTTCTCCTGGCCCTGGGGCGCGCCCCCGGGCGGGTACGGCATGACCACCAGCAGGGTGGCCACCTCGTTGCCGTGGTTGCGCATCTCGCGCACCTCGCCGGGCGGGATGCAGACACTGTCCAGGGGGCCCAGCACGGCCTCCTCGCCAGCGGTCTTCAGGTTCACCGCACCGGCCAGCACCACGTACACCTTCTCCAGGGCCGAGCTGTCGGGGCCGGCGCCCCCACCGGGCAGCAGGTGGGACAGGCCCACCCAGAACTGCCCGGGACCACCGGCCTCGAAGCCCTGCAGGCGCAGGGCCCGCATGTCGTAGTGGTTTGGCGCCTCGTAAGGGGCCGCCTGACCAAATCGCTTGATGTGCATGGCGGCGCCTTGGCTTCAGTCCTGGCCGTTGGCCAGGCGGTAGCCGCCCTGGCGGTCGACGATGGCCACCAGGCGCACGATGCAGCCGTCGCCCTGCTTCCAGCGCCACGGGAAGGCGGCAAAGGTGACGCGCATGCCGGTGACCTTGTCGATGTCGCCGCCCACGTTCTCAATGCCGCAGATACCGGCCTTCAGGATCGCCTGGTGGCAGGGCTCCCACTCGGGAAAGTCCTCGATCACCTTGCGGCCGGTCTCGCGCTCGTACTCGCGGTTCACGTCCGGCAGCAGGCCGTGGGGCCAGCCCGGGCCGTGCGGGCCAATGGCCGTGCCCAGCGGATGGTCCAGCGCCTGGGTGTCGGTGCCGATCATCTTGACCTTCTTCTTGGCAAACCACTCGCCCGCGCCCTTGTAGAAGCCGGGGGAGTAGGCGTAGTACTGGCGGTTGTCGCCATACGTCTTGTGCCAGCCGGTGTTGACGATGACGATGTCGCCCTCCCGGATCTGCGGGCTGGCCTTCTCCAGGTCCTCGGCGGTGATCACCTCCCACTTGCCCTTGGGAATGCTCACCACCACGCCGGTGCCGAAGAAGTGCGGCAGCGGCACCTCGTCCATGAAGGCGGTGCCTTCGACCACATGCGCCGGCGCGTCAATGTGGGTGCCCGAATGCATCACGGTGGTGATGCGCTGCGTGAGCACGCCGCTCTTGGCCATGGAGTGCAGACGCTCGATCTTCACGTCCTCGAAGTAAGGCCAGCAAGGCTGGCCCAGGCCCCAGGGGTGGCTCAGGTCATAGAACTCCAGCCCCATGTCGTTGTTGAGGTTCTCCTGGTACTGCGTACCGCGGATATCGAGGGTCATGTCGCGCTCCTTGCAGGGTGCCGCCCAGGCGAGCGGCCGAACGGGGATGGCCGCCGCCTGCGGGGCGGAAGCCGATGTGGGTCTGATTCGCCGCGTTTGCTGTATCGTTATTCGGTACAGCTGTATCGCAATGCGATTCATTGGGAGCGGAGTGTGTGGGAAGAAAACCACCTTGCGCACTGGTGGAAACCCACCCGGGCCGACCGGGCCGATGGGCTGGCACACTGCGGCCGACATGCCGCGCGGCACCGCGCCCGGCGCCAGACCCCATCGCAGAAAAGTGCCCCAAAACCCATGAAGGCCGAGGACTCCACCGCCACCCCCAGCGGCCCCGACGACGACAAGCGCCCCGACGAGGGCCGCGCCACGCCCGACAAGGGCGGCATTCAGGTGATCGCCCGCGCCGCGGCCGTGCTGCGCGCGCTCAAAGACCATCCGGCCGGCCTGTCACTGGGCGAGCTGGCCAAGCTGCTCAAGCTGCCGCGCTCCACGGTGCAGCGCATCGTGGACGCGCTGGACGAAGAGAACCTGGTGATTGCCGCCTCGCCCACGCGCGGCGTGCGCCTAGGCCCGGCCTTGCTGGCCCTGGCTGCGGCCACGCGCTTTGAGATCGCCGAGATCGCCCGGCCCACGCTGCAGGAGATTTCTCGCCTGTGCGGCGAGACGGTGGACCTCTCGGTGCTGGACGGAGACAAGCTGGTCTTCGTGGACCAGATCGCCGGCGTTCACCGCCTGCGGGCCGAATCGGCCATTGGCGTGTCCTTCACGCTGCACGCCACCGCCCCGGGCAAGGCCATGCTGGCGGCCCTGGAGCCGGGCGCCCTGGCCAACCTGCGGCCGCGCCTGAAGCTGCTGCGCCTGACGGCGCACACCCTCACCGCCTGGCCGGTGCTGGAGGCCGAGTTGGCCCGCGTGCGCGAGACCGGCCTGGGCACCGACCTGGAGGAAAACTCCCTGGGCATCTGCGCCCTGGCCACCGCCCTGGTGCTGCCCGGCGGTGAGATGGCCGCGCTCTCGGTGCCCGTGCCCACCCAGCGCTTTGAGGCCATGCGCGGGCAGGTGAGTGAGCTGCTGCTCAGCCTGGGCGGACGCCTGCAGCAGCAGCTCAACGGGCGCTGAGACCCCGCGCCGGCGGGTGAAGACCGCGGCAGGTGGCGCCCCGCCGGCGCCCGTCCTTCGCGTCCTCTGAAATGGCCGCCACCTGCGCCTGCCCTCCCGGGCAGGGTTCAGGGGAACACGGCGTCCGCCGATGGCCGGCGCAGCAGGCGCGGCATCCGCCACAAGCGCTGCAGGCGCTTGTGGCGCTCAGCGCGCCAGCCAGGCCTCAAAACGCTGGCGCAGCGCGTCGCCGTGCTGCGCCCACCAGGCCGCATCCACCTGGATCGAGCGCTTGCGGTACCAGGGGGCGCTGGGCAGCAGGTGGGCCAGCACCGGGTCGATCAGCGTGCTGGCCGATGTGCGGGTGGGGCCATAGGCCATCAGCGGTGCCATGGCCGCCATGACGTCGGGGCGGGTGGCAAAGCGCACGAAGTCCCGGGCCACGTCGGGCCGCCGGGTGCCCTTGACGATGCCCAGGCCGGCGATGTTGAGCAGTTGCCCGTCCCACATGAAGCGCAGGGACCGCGCGCCCTTGAGCATGGCGCCGTAGGCGCGGCCGTTGTAGGTGCTGGCCATGACCACCTCGCCGTCGGCCAGCCACTGCAGCGGGGTCATGGGCGTGTCCCACCAGCGGATGTGCGGGCGCAGCGTGTCGAGCTTGCGCAGGGCCCGGTTGACCCCCTCGGGCGTGGACAGGACGGCATAGACCTTGTCCACCGGCACGCCGTCGGCCAGCAGGGCCCACTCCAGATTGCCCTCGGGGGAGCGCAGCAGGCCGCGCTTGCCGGGGAAGCGCTGCACGTCGAACAGGTCGGCGATGGAGTTTGGGTCGCGCTCGGTGCGGGCCTGGCGCTTGTAGACCATGACCGTGGACCAGACGATGGTGCCGGCCAGGCAGTCGGTCAGCCCGCCGGGCATGTAGTCGTCCTGCGGCTTCTCGCCCCCCAGGCCGGGCGCCAGCTGCGCGGGGTCCAGGCGCTCGAGCAGGCCCTCCTTGCAGGCGGCCAGGGCGTCGGTCATGGTCAGGTCCACCACGTCCCACTCTGCCCGCCCGGCGGCGCGCTGCTGGCGCAGCTGCGCCAGGCCGCCGGCGTACTCGGCCATCTGCACCTTCAGGCCGGTCTTGGCCATGTAGGGCTGCACCACGGTGCTCATCTGCGCCTGGGCGAAGTTGCCTCCCCAGGAGGTGAAGGTGAGGTCGGCGGCGGCCTCGCCCGCGGCCCGGGCCGCGCCGGGCGCCAGGCCGGCCAGGGCCAGGGCCAAGCCCAGCAGGGTGGCGCCAGGGCGGCGCCGGCGGACGCAGGCCCCAAGGGGCTGCGGCGACAGGAGGGTCATGGGACGTCCTTTCTTGCGGGCGGGCACCGCCGGCGGCAGGGGCGGCGGGACAGGCGTTGCGTGCAAGGGTTTGCAGGGGTCATCAGGGGCTTGCACACCCGTCGTCCATTTTAAATACAATATGTCTATTGTTTGTAGACATTGACGGACACCCCTTCTCCGGGCGGCCGCCCACCGCCCTTCGGCGGGGCTGCCCGCACAGCCTGAAACGACCCCATGCCCGCTGTCACCTCCCTGCCCGCTGACGACGCCACCTGCGGCTGGTTCCACCTCAGCCCCAAGCGCCAGGCCCGGCCTGCCCACACCGGTCACAGCCATGCGCCCTGGGTGGTGGTGGGCGCGGGCTTCACCGGCCTGGCCGCCGCACGCCAGCTGGCCCTGCACTTTCCCGACCAGGAGGTGGTGCTGGTGGAGGCGCAGGAGGTGGGCTGGGGCTCCTCGGGCCGCAACGCCGGCTTTGCCATCGACCTGCCGCACGACATCGGCGCGGAGGACTACATCGGGGACATCGAGACCGCCAAGACGGTGCTGCGCCTGAACCTGACCGGCCAGTCGCTGCTCAAGGCGTGGGTGGAGCGCCACGGCATCGACTGCCAGATGCGCGCCGTGGGCAAGTACCAGGCGGCGGTGGAGGACCGCGGCGTGGCGGTGCTGGAGGCCTACCGGCGCGGCCTGGACAAGCTGGGCCAGCCCTACGAGATGATCGGCGGCCAGCAGCTGCCCGAGCACCTGGGCACGCGCTTCTACCGCCAGGCGCTGTTCACCCCCGGCACGGTGCTGGTGCAGCCGGCGGCGCTGGTCAAGGGCCTGGCCGACAGCCTGCCGCCCAACGTGACGCTGTACGAGCACACGCCCATCACCGGGGTGGAGTACGGCAGCGGCGCCACCGTGCTGCGCCACGCCGGCGGCAGCCTCACCGCGCAGCATCTGGTGCTGACCAACAACGCCTTCGGCATGAGCTTCGGCTTCCTGCCCGGGGCGATGCTGCCGGTGTTCACCTATGCCAGCCTGACCCGCCCGCTGACCCCTGCCGAGCAGGCCCGCCTGGGGGGCCACCGCTGCTGGGGCGTGATCCCGGCGGACCCCTTCGGCACCACGGTGCGGCGCACGGTGGACCAGCGCCTGCTGATCCGCAACAGCTTCAGCTTCAACCCCGACGGCCGCTCGCGGCCGCGGCATGCGGCGCGCTTTGTGCACCGCCACCTGCATTCCTTCGCGCAGCGCTTTCCGATGCTGCCGGAGGTGACGTTCGACTACACCTGGGGCGGCGCCCTGAGCCTGGCGCGCAACCACCAGTCGCAGTTCGGCGCGCTGCGCCCGGGTGTCTCGGGTGCGCTGTGCTGCAACGGCCTGGGCGTGACCCGGGGCACGGCCACCGGCAAGCTGCTGGCCGACTGGCTGGCCGGCGAGCGCGGCGGCCTCATCGACTTCCTCCTGGGCGCCGACGGCCCCAACCGCAACCCGCCGCAGCCCTTCCTCTCCCTGGGCGTGAACCTCAGCCTGATGTGGGGCCAGCAGCGCGCCGGCCGCGAATGCTGAGCCCGCCCCGCGCCCCTTCCTCCCCCTTGACCTCAGGAATCCAAACCATGCAATTCGAAGGCATCTACACCCCCGCCATCTCCCCGCTGGACGCCAACGGCGCCCTGGACCTGGACGCCTTTGACCAGGTGCTGGAATCGCTGGTGGAGGCTGGCGTGCACGGCATCGTCATCGGCGGCTCCACCGGCGAGTACTACGCGCAGACCGCTGAGGAGCGCATCGCCCTGGCCCGCCGCGCCCATGCGGTGCTGGCCGGCCGCCTGCCGCTGGTGGTGGGCACCGGCGCCATCCGCACCGAGGAGTCGGTGGCCTATGCCCGCGCCGCCCGCGAGCTGGGCGCCGACGCCATCTTGGTGGGCTCGCCGCCCTATGCCCTGCCCACCGCCGCCGAGAACGCCGCCCACACCCTGGCGGTGGACGCCGCCGCGGGCCTGCCGATCATGCTCTACAACTACCCGGCGCGCATGGGCGTGCACATGGAAGACGAGTACTTCGACGCCATCGCCGGCTGCGCCAACGTGGCGGCCATCAAGGAAAGCTCGGGCGACATGGGCCGGGTGCACCGCCTGGCCTGCCGCCACCCGCAGATCGCCCTGTCCTGCGGCTGGGACGACCAGGCGCTGGAGTTCTTCGCCTGGGGCGCGCGCAGCTGGGTGTGCGCCGGCTCCAACTTCGTCCCGCGCGAGCATGTGGCCCTCTACCGCGCCTGCGTGCTGGAGCGCGACTTCGACAAGGGCCGCCGCCTCATGGCGGCGATGATGCCGCTGATGGACGCGCTCGAAGGCGGCAAGTTCGTGCAGTCCATCAAGCACGGCTGCACCCTGGTCGGGCTCAAGGCCGGTGGCGTGCGCCGGCCGCTGCAGGCCCTGACGGCCGCCGAGCAGGACCACCTGGCCCAGGTCGTGGCCACGCTGCGCCGCGACGTGGCCGCCATCACCGGCTGAGCCGGCACACCGCCCCGGGCCCGTCGCCAGGAGATCCCGCCATGAGACCGCCGTGTCCCGACGCCACCCCGCCCCGGCTGCGCGTGGGCTTTGTGCTGGCGCCGCGCTTCACGCTGACCGCCTTCGCGGGCTTCGTCGACGCGCTGCGCCTGGCCGCCGACGAAGGCGACCGCAGCCGCGCGCTGCTGGCCCGCTGGGACATCCTGGACACCGCCCAGGGGCCGGTGGTCTCCAGCTGCGGGGCCTCGGTGGCACCCACCGCACCGCTGGAGTCGCCGGGCCGCTACGACTACCTCGTGGTGGTGGGTGGCCTGCTGCACGGCGGCCAGCGCGTGCCGGCCCGGCTCACCGCCTTCCTGCGCGAGGCCGCCGCCGCCGGCGTGCAGCTGGTGGGCCTGTGCACCGGCTCCTTCGTGCTGGCCCGGGCCGGCCTGATGGACGGCTACGTGGCCTGCGTGAGCTGGTTCCACCAAGAGGAGTTCCGCGCCGAGTTCCCCGGCGCCAGCCTGATCACCAACCAGATGTTCGTGGTCGACCGCGACCGCCTGACCTGCGCCGGCGGCACCAGCGTGGTCCACCTGGCCGCGCACATCATCGAGCGGCGCATCAACCGCGCCAGCGCCGTCAAAGCCCTGCGCATCATGATCGAGGAGCAGCCCCTGCCCTCGCGCACGCTGCAGCCCGAACAGGTGGTCTCGGTGGGCTCGCGCGACACCGTGGTGCGCAAGGCCATGCTGCTCATCGAGCAACAGCTGCACGCACCGGCCCCCATCGAGCAGCTGTGCGAGCCGCTGGGCATCAGCCGGCGCCAGCTGGAGCGCCGCTTCCAGCAGGACGTGGGCCTGAGCCCGGCGGAATACCGCAGCAAGCTGCGGCTGGAGCGCGCGCGCTGGCTGCTGCAGAACACCGACCTGGACGTCACCGAGGTGAGCTTCGAGTGCGGCTTCCAGGACGGGGCGAGCTTCTCGCGCTTTGTGCGCAAGTCGCTCCAGCTCAGCCCGCGCCAGCTGCGCCAGGCCCGCGCCATGAACTGAGCGGGCAGCCCCCCAGGCCGGGTCCGGACATGTCTCGACCGGCCTGCTTCCTGACGCAAACGGCCCCGCGCCGCCGCGCCTGCCCCGACAACATGAGGCCATTCCCCCACCGCCTCCACGGAGTCCTCCCATCATGTTCAGCTACAGCAAGCAGACCCTCAAGGCCGTCGACCCCGATCTCTGGGCCGTCGTGCAGCAGGAACACCAGCGCCAGGAACAGCACATCGAGCTGATCGCCAGCGAGAACTACACCTCGCCGGCGGTGCTGGCCGCCCAGGGCAGCCAGCTCACCAACAAGTACGCCGAGGGCTACCCCGGCCGGCGCTACTACGGCGGCTGCGAGTTCGTGGACCTGGCCGAGCAGATGGCCATCGACCGCGTCAAGCAGCTCTTTGGCGCCGACCAGCACGGCTGGGCCGCCAACGTGCAGCCGCACTCCGGCGCCCAGGCCAACGAGGCCGTGTTCATGGCGCTGATGAAGCCCGGTGACACCTTCATGGGCATGAACCTGGCCGAAGGCGGCCACCTCAGCCACGGCATGGCGCTCAACATGAGCGGCAAGTGGTTCAACGTGGTCAGCTATGGCCTGAACGAGAAGGAAGAGATCGACTACGACGAGATGGAGCGCAAGGCGCACGAATCCCGCCCCAAGCTGATCATCGCCGGCGCTTCGGCCTACGCCCTGCGCATCGATTTCGAGCGCTTTGCCAAGGTGGCCAAGGACGTGGGCGCCTTGCTGATGGTGGACATGGCGCACTACGCCGGCCTGATCGCGGCGGGCGTCTACCCCAACCCCATCCCGCACGCCGACATCGTCACCAGCACCACGCACAAGAGCCTGCGCGGCCCGCGCGGCGGCATCATCCTGTGCCGGCCGGAACATGAGAAGGCCATCAACAGCGCCGTCTTCCCCGGCCTGCAGGGCGGCCCGCTGATGCATGTCATCGCCGCCAAGGCGGTGGCCTTCAAAGAGGCGCTGTCGCCGGAGTTCCGCCAGTACCAGCGCCAGGTGCTGGCCAACGCCGCCGCCCTGGCCCAGACCCTGACCGAGCGCGGCCTGCGCATCGTCTCCGGCCGCACCGAGAGCCACCTGATGCTGGTGGACCTGCGCGCCAAGGGCCTGACCGGCAAGGCTGCCGAAGCCCTGCTGGGCCAGGCCCACATCACGGTCAACAAAAACGCCATCCCGCAGGACCCCGAGAAGCCCATGGTCACCAGCGGCGTGCGCCTGGGCTCGCCGGCCATGACCACGCGGGGCTTCCGCGAGGAACAGGCCCGCCTGGTGGGCCACCTGATCGCCGACCTGCTGGACCGGCCGCAAGACCCGGCCACCCTCAGCGCGGTGCGCCACCAGGTCGCCAACCTGGTCCACGACTTTCCGGTCTACGGGTGACCGCAACACCCGGATCCGGCCCCGCCCGCCCCGGCGGTCGGGCCGTCACGCTGTCCTGCCCTCCTAGGAGTTCCCTCGTGCAAGCAAGCCCTCGCCAACACCGTGTCCTGGCCCTGGCCCTGGCCCTCGCGGCCCTGACCGCCCCCTTCGCCCAGGCCGCCGAGCCCGCCAGCCTGACCCTCTCCGGCATGATCGACCTGGGGCTGTACCGCAGCAGCGCCGACCAGCGCTGGAACCTGGGCCCGGTCCAGCGCAGCCACATCGCCTTCAGCGGCAGCCAAGACCTGGGTGACGGCCTGAAGGCCACCTTCAAGCTCAGCCACCGCTTCAACCCGGACGACGGCAGCCAGGAATCGGCCAGCAAGCCCTTCTGGCACGGCGAGTCCACCGTGGGCCTGAAGGGCGCCTTCGGCTCGGTGCAGGCCGGCCGCCGCCTGGACGCCGTCAACAGCCAGGACTGGCAGTTCGACCCCTGGGGCAACTTCGACCGCGTGGCCTCGCCCGCCTGGGAGACCTGGCACTACCACTACGCCTCCGACCCCACCGGCAACAGCGGCTCGGCCGAATACGGCCGCCTCAACAGCGGCGTGTTCTACGACTCGCCCAGCCTGGACGGCTTCACCGTGCACCTGAGCACCTCGCCCGAGAAGGCCCAGACCGCCAAGACCCGGCCCCTGGGCGTGTCGCTGAACTTCAACCACGAGCGCACCGCCTTCATGCTGGCCCGCAGCCGCAACAGCGCCGACGACACCGACTCCTTCGCCGGTGCCCGCCTGAACCTGGCCCCGGTGGCGGTGATGGTGGCCTACAACGTCAGCGAAGCCGGCAGCGCCAAGGCCAAGTCCCTCACGGCCGGCCTGGAATACAGCCTGGGCGCCACCACGCTCAAAGCCGGCTGGGGTGAAGTGAAGGTGGACGAGGTGCGCGCCGCCCGTGTGATCGGCACCGGGGTCTCGTATGCCGTCAACGCCCGCACCACGGTCTATGGCGACGCCGCCCGCAAGACCTTCACCAGCGACAGCGCCACCGTCTACGGCGTGGGCGTGGCCTACTCGTTCTAAGTCACGCATGGCGATCACCGACCTCATCGGGCTGCTGGGCGTGGCCGTCTACATGGTGGCCTACTTTTGTGTGCAGGTGCTGCGGCACCCGCCCAGCAGCCACCTGGTGACCTCGCTCAACCTGATCGGGCCGGTGTGCCTGCTGATCTCGCTGAGCCAGGACTTCAACCTGGCCTCGGCGCTGTCGCAGGCCTTTTGGTTCCTGCTCACGGTGGTGGGCTGGTGGCGCCGCGACCGGCCCGGCAGCGCCGGCCGGCCTGAGGCCGCCCCCACGGCGCAGCCCCGGCCGTGAGCCGCGCCGCCGGCTGACCAGCGGCCTGGGTTTTGCCACCGTATCGGCCGCCCTGGTCCTGAGCGACCGGACCCTGCCCACCCCGGACACCGCCCTGATCCTGGCGGCCGTGGCGGCTTGCTCGGCCGTGGGCGGCCTGCTGCTGTTGGGTGAGGTGCCCGACGCCTGGAGCGTGGCCGGCGGCGCGCTCATCGCCGCCGCCGGCGTGTTCAGCGCTCGATCTCCCGACCGCTGAAGCGGGCCTGTTGCCGCATGACCCGTCTGCGCCATCTCCCCTCTCTGAATGCCCTGCGGGTGCTGGAGGCCGCGGTGCACTACCGCGGCTTCACTGCAGCCGCGCAGGAGCTGCGGCGTCACCCAGGCAGCGATCAGTCGCCAAATCGCACTGCTGGAGCGCGAGCTCGGCACGGTGCTGTTCGTGCGTCGCCACCGCGCGGTCGAGCCCACGCCCGCCTGCCAGATGTTGGCGGCGTCGCTGGCCCTGAGCTTTGCCAGCATCGCCGAGTTCCGCGAGCGCTACCCCTCAGCGCAGATCCGCATCGTCTCGCAAGACGCGCGACTGAATCTGGCCGCCGGCGAGGTGGATGCGCTGGTGCGCTTTGGCGTTCCGCCCTTTGACGACGGGCGCTGTGAGCTGATCGGCCAGGACATTCCGGACCGCAGCGGGTACACCTGGGCCGACTGGTTCGACCGCGCCGGCCTGACCCCACGCCACGCCGAACCGGCGCTGCGCTTCAACCACTACACCAAGGTGCTGCAGGCCGCACGCGCCGGACACGGCGTGGCGCTGGGCTGGCACCTGCTGGTGCAGAACCACCTGGCAGACGGTTCTCTGGTGCGGCTGGGCCAGGCCAGCGTCTTCCCCGAGGGACGCTACAACCTGCTGCTGCCAACCCGCCGCAAGACCCACCCCATGCGCGACATCTTCGTGGAGTGGCTGGCCGGGCGGCTGAGCCAGCCCACAGGCTGACCCGCCCGGCCCACGGCCTCAGGCCCAGGCGTACATGGCCGCCCCGCGCGCCATGTCGGCCAGCGGAATCATGGGCATCGGCATCGGCATGGGCATGGGCATCGGCACCGGGGCGGGCACGGGGGCCTCACGCCGTTCGCCCAGCTCGATGAGGCCGCCCCGCTCGGCCGGCGTGCGGCTGCGGCCCTTGCCCACATGCACCGCGCCCTGGCCGCCGCCCTGGCGGCGGTGTTCACTGGGCGAGTGACCAAACAACGCCCGGTAGGCCTTGCAGAAGTGCGAGGCGGTCTGGAAGCCGCAGGCCACCGTGATCTGCATGATGGGTGCGCTGGTGTGCGACAGCAGCTCCCGCGCCCGGCGCAGGCGCAGCGAGAGGTAGTGCTGCGCCGGCGTGACCTGGTAGTAGCGGTGGAACAGGCGCTCCAGCTGCCGCAGCGAGATGCCCGCGGCCTCGGCGATCTCTGAGAGCGGCAGCGGCTCCTCCACATTGGCGGCCATCAGCTCCACCGCCTCGACCAGGTGCTCATAACCCGGCCCGACAAATTCGGGCTGGGGCAGCTTTTGCTGGTCGGACTGGTCGCGCAGCCGGTCCACGATGAACTGCTCGGAAATGGCCAAGGCGAGTTTGTGGCCGTGATGCAGGCGCACCAGGTGCAGCATCATGTGCAGGGGCGCCACCCCACCCGAGGCGGTGATGCGCCGGCGGTCGATCACAAACACCTCCTGCGCAAAATCCACATGGGGATAGGACTCCCGCAGGGCGGTGAGATTTTCCCAATGCACGGCGCAGCGGTAGCCGTCGAGCACGCCGGCCACGGCCAGCGCGTGGGTGCCGGTGCACAGGCCGCCCAGGGTCTGGCCCAGGCCGTCACGCCGGCGCAGGTCGGCCACCACGGTGTCGGAGATGGCCTTCTGCACCTCGACCCCGCCGCAGACAAACACCATGTCGCAGCGGTCCAGCGCCGCCAGCTCGGCGGCCCCGGCCAAAACCAGGCCGTTGCTGGCCGGGGTTTGTCGTCCCTCCACATGGGCCACGGTCCAGGTATAGAGCTCGCGCCGGCTGGTGAGATTGGCCATGCGCAGCACCTCCACCGCATTGGCAAAGGCGATCATCGAATAATTCTCCAGAAGGAGAAACCCAATATGGCGAACCTGGGGATGGACGTGGGACGACGAAACCATGGACTACACCTCGACGGCAGGTAAGGCGGGCAAGGTCCGGACCCCGGCGGCCGACCCCCGTGCGCGCGCGCCGCGCCATCGCGGCGCGGGGGACGGGAACAGGCCTGGCCATGGGGTCATCAGAACGCTCGTGCTGCGCGTCTGCCGGGGGCGCACAGGGGCGCCGCCGACAGGACTTGAACGATGGAAAGCAGAACCTGTGCCAAGCCTTGCGACCGGGCGGCGCCCGGCCCGCGGGGCCGGTGGGGCCAGCCGGCCGGCCCCTGGCGCAAAACCCCGCTTGAAACCGTGCACACCGGGGTTTGACCGGCCAGGACCCGGTGCATGCGGCACCAACACAGTGCCTTTTCAGTGCCCTATTTCACAACAGTTTCAAAAACCTGCAACCCGGTGATTACGCGCATGTCCAAAACCCGGACGAAAAAAGGCCAGTCCAGCACGCCGCAGCGTGCCGGACCGGCCTGATCAAAGGGAGATTGACGGGTATGGGAGGAATATCCCCCCAGGGTTTCAGCCGCCCGCGCCGCCAGGCACCAGGGCCAGGCCGCGCAGGTGGGCCAGCAGGGCGCGGGCCTGCTCGGCGGGCGCGCCATGCACGACCTGCCCGGCCTGCCGGGCGGGCGCGGCGGTGCCGGTGGCCCGGG
>NZ_JAAGOH010000031.1 GCF_010499455.1 Ideonella livida
GGGGGGCTGCCGGACCCGCCGGCGGGCGGTGGGCTGACCGGGGGCGGGGGTGTCGCGGCACTGGCCGCGGTGGCTTCGGCCAGACGGGGCGCCAGCACCGCCGCCTGCGAGGGGTCCACCACCTGCAGGTGCAGGCGCTGCCCGGCGGCCGTGGCCCGGGGCAGCACGGTGAGCACCGGCTGGCCGGCGGGTTGACGCTGCCAGATCCAGCGTTCCAAGGGTTCCTCGGCCTGGGCCTGCCGGGGGGTGTGGCCGGCAGCACGCGCGGCGGCCAGGTCGGCCGCGGGCCAGTCGGCCAGCGGGCCGGGGCTCAGGACGGTCTGCACCGCCGCCCACTGCGCCGGGGCCACCGGCGGCACAGGGGGCGGGCCGCCGGGCTCGGCATGGGTGGCCCGCCCCCCCAGGGCCACGAAGGCAAAGGGCAGCTGGGCCTGCATCAGACGCTGCAGCAGGGCCTGGGTAGGCGCGGCCGCATACGCATGCACCGGCACGGCCACGGCCACTTGCACCGCCAGCTCGGTGCCGTCCACCACCGGCTGCAGGCGCCGGGCAAAGTGGTAGAGGTCGGCATAGTCGGCCGGAGCGCCGAAGAAGCGCTGGGCCTGGCCCTGCCCGTCGACCCCCACGTACACGTCCCACGGCACCACCGGGTTGGCGCCCAGGGCGTAGAGCATGGCAATGGCCTGGCGGTTGGTGGCCAGGTCCCGCGGGCGCAGCGAGGGGCTGAAGCCCAGGCCCAGTGCGCGGGCGGTGGCGGCATGGCGGCGCAGCACGGCCAGGTCGTCCACATGGGTCTCGCTCATGGCCACGTCGGCCCAGCGGCTGAGGAAGAAGTAGCGGTTGGATTCGTCCGGCTCGTGCAGCACCGACAGGTTCAGGGCCAGCGCGCGGCGGCTGCCGTTCGGGCGCTGCAGCAGGCCACGCAGGGTGCGGAACCAGTCGTCCACCGCCCAGCGCTGAAAGTCCAACCACACCGGGGTGCTGGGCAGGCGACGCCAGCGGGCGCGGTAGTCGGCGGCGTCGCGCACCTGGTGGCGCTCGGCCAGGTACTCGCGGTAGCTGCCACGCCAGCCGGCCAAGCCCAGGCGCTGCATGAGGGCGGCATCGGGATGGCGGGCCACCCAGTCCCGAAAGGCGTCCTGGGTGGCAGGGTTGAAGTCTCCGCCCTGGAACAGGGCCGGGTGGACCTGAAGCAGCGGGTCGTCGTAGTGCAGGGATTCGGCGCCGCGCGCCAGCGCCAGGGCCACCGCATCGCGCTGGGCCTGGCGGGCCACCGGATGCAGGGTGGACAGCCAGCAGCGGCCGGCCCAGGTGCGCATCCACGGCGGCACCAGCACCTGGCCGTCCAGGTCGCGGGCGCAGCCAGCCGGGTCGGGCAGGCGCTGGGTGCCGTTGACGGCCCCCCCGAGGAAGGGGACGGCCGCGCGCAGCTGGCGGGCGTAGGCCTCCTCCGCCAGTCCCACCCACTCGGCCCGGGTGGCGCCGTAGGCAGTCAGCACCTCCAGGCTCTCGGGGCGGGCAAAACGCGGCGAGGCGATCACGTCGGAGCGGGCCGCCACCTCTCCCTTGTGGGGCGGATGCACCGCAGCCCCCTGGGCCAGGGTCCAGGGGCCTGCGGCCTGTACCGGGACGGCCAGGCTCAGGCCGAGCGCCAACGCCAGGGCGCCGCGCCAGGACAGTCCCCGGGACAGGCGCCGGCCCGGGGCGGACGGACCAAGCCGTGCGGGCGGGGCGACCATGCCTCAGCCCAGCGCCGCCGGGCAGGCTGCGGGCAGGCCAGGCAAGCCGCGCACGCCGGGCTGGGGCAGCTCGAACAGCGAGCCGGCTAGGGGCTGGCGCGCAAGGGCCTGGGCGTCCAGGCCGGTGCGGGCGGTGGTGATGAACAGCCGGTCCAGCCGCGGGCCGGCCAGGCAGACGTTGGTGACCTGCTCGGCAGGCACCCAGACCCGGCGCAGCAGGCGTCCGTCCGGGGCGAAGCGGCTGACGCAGCCCGCGCCCCAGTGGGCTACCCACAGGCCGCCCTCGGCGTCAAAGTTCATGCCGTCCGGGTGGCCCTCGGCCGGGCTGAAGACCTTCCAGACCTCGCGCGGGCCCAAGGTGCCGCTGCGGATGTCCAGGGCAAAGCGGTAGAGGGTGCGGGCGGCGCTGTCGTTGTGCACCAGGTACTGGCCAAAGGGGTCCACCGCCGGACCGTTGGCCACGCCCAGCCCGGCGTCCCAGCGGTGCAGGCTGCCGTCGCCCGGGTGCCAGCGCCACAGGGCGCCGTCGGCCCGGCGCTCGTCCTCGTGGTTCAGGCAGCCCAGCCAGACCGCGCCGGTGATGTCGGCCTTGGCGTCATTGAGCCGCAGCGCAGGGTCCTGCAGCGGACGCAGCAGCCATTGCAGCTGCGCTTCGGACACCTCGCGCGGCGCCTGCGGGGAGCCGCCGGGCTCGGGCAGGGTGCAGGCGGCCACCCCGGGCTGCAGGCCCAGCAGCAGGGCGGACTGCCCCTGGCAGGGCAGGACCCACCCGACGCGGTGCGGCAGGCGCCAGGCCTGCGGGGGGTCCTCGGGGTCCAGGCCCCAGGCCAGCACGCGGTGGGTGAGGATGTCCACCCACCACAGGCGCTGGCGCAGCGGGTCCCAGTGCAGGCCTTCGCCCAGGGCGGCGGGGTCGTGCCAGGCCAGGCGGGCCTCGTCGGCGGCCAGGGCGTGGGTGAGGTCAGGAGGCATGGGGCGGGCGACGGTGGCGTGGGGGCGCAGCTTCAGGCCGGGTCGTGCAGGCGCACGCCGATGCCCCCGTCCAGCGCCAGGCAGGCGCCGTGCAGGAAGCGGGCTTCGCCCAGGGTCAGGGCCAGGGCGGCGGCGGCCACCTCCTGGGGCTGGCCGATGCGGCCCTGCGGGTGGCAGTGGTCCAGGGTGCAGCGGGCGTCGGGGTCGCCGGCAAAGCCCGCCTCCAGCATGGGCGTGGCGATGGCCGCGGGCTCCAGGGCGTTGACCCGCACCCGCCCTCCCAGGTCCACCGCCATGGCGCGGGTCAGGCCACTCAGGGCGGCCTTGCTGGTGGCATAGGCCACAAAGCCGGGCTTGGTCAGGCGGGCGTGGATGCTGCTGATGTGCAGCACGCTGCCGGGCGCGGCCTCCAGCTCCGGCAGCAGGGCCTGGGTCCAGAGGAAGGGCGCCAGCAGGTTGACCTGCAGGGTGAGCTGCCAGTCGGCCAGGCTGAGCTCGGTGGTGCCCCCCAGCACCTGCGTGGCGGCGTTGTGGACCAGGGCGCGCAGCGGCCGGCCGGCCAGCAGTGCGCGCACGGTGTGGAAGACACCGGCGGCGTAGTCGGCGTCGGCCACGCTGCGGGCCAGGTCGACCTGCAGCCAGTGGCGGGCCGGCAGGTCCTCGGGCGCGGCGCTGCGGTCCACGCCCAGCACGGCGCAGCCGGCTTGGGCATAGGCCCGCACCAGCGCCTGCCCGATGCCACCGGCGGCGCCGGTGATGATGACGACGTCCTGGGGTCCGGTGGCCGGCATGGGGTCTCCCGTCAGGGTCAAGGGTGCGGTCCGGCTCAGTCGCGGAGGAAGCCGAACAGGCGCTGCATGGCCTCGTGGCTGGCACGGCGCACGGCGTCCTGGGTGTTGGAGCCGTTGTGCGAGCCGAAGATGCACTGCGGCAGGTCGCGCAGCGGGCTGGCCGCGGGCAGCGGCTCCTCCTCGAACACGTCCAGCGCAGCCGCGCGCACCTGGCCGCGCTGCAGCGCGTCCACCAGGGCGGCTTCGTCGATGAGTGGCCCCCGGGCCACGTTGACCACCATCACGCCGGGCTTGGCCTGGGCCAGCACCGCGGCGTTGAGCATGTGCCGGTTGTGGGCGTTGAGGGCGCAGGTGAAGGCCAGCACGTCGCACTCGCCCACACGCTCGGGCCAGGCTGCACGCTGCACGCCGGCAATGCCGCCGTCCCCGGCCTGGCCGGGGTCGAAGGCGATGACGTCCATCTCACAGGCGCGCAGGCGCCTGGCCAGGCTGCGCCCGATGTCGCCAAAACCGACCAGGCCCACGGTCTTGCCGGCAAGGCTGCGGCCGGCGGGCTTGGGCCAGGCGCCGGCACGCACGCCGCGGTCGATCTCGAAGAGCTGGCGCATCAGGCCGATGACGTAGCCCAGGGCCACGTCGGCCACCTCGCCCCCAAACATCTGCGGGGTGTTGATGATGGGGATGCCCAGATCCTTGCAGGCGGCGAAGTCGACGTTGTCCACGCCGATGCCCCACTTGACGGCGGCCTTGAGGCGACCGGCCCGGCCGGCCTCGAACACCCGGCGGGTGGCGGGGTCGTCGCCGATGATCCAGCCGTCATAGGCGGGCAGCAGGGCGCACAACTCGTCCTGGCTGAGGGTCTGGGTGACCTGGGCGGGCACCAGTTCAAAGCCTTGGGCGGCGGCCAGGGGCATGAACTCCTGGATCATGCCCAGCATGGGCGGGCAGGTGACGAGGATCTTGGGCATGGGCATGGGGAGGTCGAAGGGGAGGAAGGGGCGTTGGCGGCTCAGGCCGTGGAGGCGGCGCCGGCGGCCACCGTGTGCGCGGCCGCCGCAGCGGCCCCCTGGATGGCGGCCAGGGCCTGGGCCTGGCCCGCGGGGGCACCGGCGGCCGCGGCCCGCTGCTCCATCAGGTAGCGGGCGGCCACCACCGCAAAGTCCCAGTCGCTCGGGGTGTCGATGTCGATGGACTCGAAGAAGGGGCCCTCGTACATCGTCGGACGCGCACCGATGCGCGCCTGGGTGGCGGCAAAGCTCTGGCGGCTGAAGATGTAGAGGTTGCTGTTCTCCTCGAACCAGGGCTCCAGGTCCTGTGTGCGGATCAGGTGCTTGGGGTCGTGGTTCACCGCACTGGCGTCGGCGCGGTAGAAGCGGGTCTGCACCTTGTCCACGGTGAACAGCGAGTCGGCGCGGCCAGCCTCACGCGCCTGCTCGTAGGCGCCCAGGGCCCGCTGCACGGTGTCCGCACTCATCAGCGGGTTGGTGGTGTGGGTCATCAGGTAGGTGTCGGCCTCGATGGCGGCGATGTCGTCGGCAATGACCAGGTTCATCGAGACGAAGTCGCCGCAGATCTCGGGCCGGCGGTCGCGGATGAGCACGCGCTCGGCGTCCACCAGGCCGTTGGCGGCCAGGATGTGGCGGGCATCGGTGTTGATGACGACCAGGTCAATCTCGGGGACCGCCAGCAGGGTGTCCAACATCCACCGGAACAGCGGTTTGCCGCAGAACTCGCGAAAGTTCTTGCCGCGCACCCGCTCGCTGTTGGCCTTCATGGGCAGCAAGGCGACGTTCCTGTATTTCGTCATGGGAGAGGTCCTTCGTGATGACAAGGTCGGGGAAGAAGTAGTGCTCCTTCTCCTGCCGGGACAGCTTGCGGTGCTGGTGGTGGCCGCGCCAGGCGCCCAGGTACTGCTCCCAGCGGTAGCGCACGATGCCCGGCAGTTGGCGCAGGGCCTGGCCCTCGCGCCGGGCACGGCGCAGGTCCAGCCAGACGCTGCTGGCGATGTAGCGGACGGTGTCCCACAGGCCCACATGGACCTGCGGCATGATCCGGCGCAGGGCGATGGCCTCGCGCTCGAAGCGCCGGCGCACCTGCGCCCAGCTCTCCTGGTGGTGGTGGTGCACGCAGGCCTCGGCCACGTAGCCGACCAGGCCTCCGTCCTCCACCAGGCGGCGCGCCAGCTCCATGTCCTCCAGCCCGGTCAATTCCTCATTGAAGCGGTAGAGCGACCAGGTGCTTCGCGCCAGGGCCGAGTTGGCGTTGTTGCAGTAGTAGCCCTGCTGCGGCACCGAGGAGCGGCCGGGGAAGTACTTGGCGAAGATCCGTGTCTCGCTGTAGCGGCTGGTGGGCCCGCCGATCTGGCGGCCGTAGGTGTAGTCGGCCCGGCTGGTGGCAATGGGCTCGCACAACCGGGCCAGCCAGTGCTCGTCGGTGGGCACGCAGTGGCCGCTGACAAAGACCAGGATGTCGCCGGCGGCGGCCTCGCAGCCCAGGTTGAGCGAGCGGCCGAAGGAGAACTCCTCGCGCCGGATGGTGTGGATGCGGCAGCCGAAGCGCTGGGCGATCTGGACGGTGCCATCGGTGGAGCCGGAGTCCACCAGCACGCACTCCACCGTCCAGCCCGCCGGGAGCCGCTGACGCTGCACGCCCTGCAACAGGGCGGGCAGGTAGGTGGACTCGTTGAGGGTCCGGATGACAAGACTGATGCGCACGGTGGCCCGCTCCTCTGGCACCCCGGCGCACGGTCGGGGCGGACGTTGACGTCTGCTCCTCCCAGGGGAGGGGCGCCATCGGCAGCCCCGGCTGGGAGTTGAGGAAATTCTGGGCAGAAGGGCCCGTGCGGGCCGGCGGAACAGCGGCGGCTTTGCCCGCCGTCTTTGGGCTTAGCCGCGCGCCGCAGGCCTCAGCGGGGGGCCAGGACGCCGGCGGGGCTCAGACGCCCCACTCGGGCTTGGCGTCGCGCTGCATCAGGCGGCTGACGGCCTCGCGCGGGGCCAGGCGGCCGTCGAGCAGGGCCTGCACCGCGCTGGCGATGGGCATGTCCACACCCAGCTCGCGGGCGCGCTGGGCGACGGTGGCGGCGCTGTAGACGCCCTCGGCCACATGGCCCAGGCGGGCCAGCACCTCGGGCAGCGCCAGGCCCTGCGCCAGCATCAAGCCCACGCGCCGGTTGCGCGAGAGGTCGCCCGTGGCGGTGAGCACCAGGTCGCCCATGCCGGTCAGGCCCATGAAGGTCTCGGCCCGGGCGCCCATGGCCAGGCCCAGCCGGCTCATCTCGGCCAGGCCGCGGGTGATCAAGGCGGCGCGGGCGTTCAGGCCCAGGTCCAGGCCATCGGCCACGCCGGTGGCGATGGCCAGCACGTTCTTGACGGCCCCCCCGACCTCGACGCCAGCGACATCGTTGCTGGTGTAGAGACGCAGCTGATCGTGGTGCAGGGCCTGCACCGCCAGCTCGGCCAGGTCGGTGTCGGCGGCGGCGGCCACCAGCGCGGTGGGGCGGCCCTGGGCCACCTCCTGCGCGAAGCTGGGGCCGGAGAGCACGCCCAGCCGGGCCTGCGGCCGCTCCTGGGCACCGATTTCGTGGCCCAGCAGTCCGGTGCCGGCCTCAAAGCCCTTGCACAGCCAGAAGGCGCTGGCCCGCTCAGGCAGCGCACGCAAGGTGGTCCGCAGTGCGGCCATGGGCGTGCCGAGCAGGAACAGGCCGTCCCGGGCATGCGCCAGCGCCTGCGCCAGCGAGGCGGTGGCCTGCAAGCCGTCGGGCCAGGGGTGGTCGGGAAGGTAGCGGGTGTTGACCCGTTCGCGCTGCAGGGCCTGGGCCTGGCCCGCGTCACGGGCCCACAGCAGCACGTCATGGCGGCGGGCCGCCGCCATGGCCAGGGCGGTGCCCCAGGCACCGGCGCCCAGTACGGAAATGCGCATGGTGGTCATCCGGCGGCGCCGCTCCGGCGGAGCGGCGCACCATGCGGGGCCTGCAAGGGGCGAGCGCCCGGCCCCGAGGGGATCAGTTGGCGGCGCCCTCGGCGCCCTGGGCCTCGTACATGGCCTGGAAGTTCACCTCGGTCAGCAGGATCGGCGGGAAGCCGGCACGGGTGCAGATGTCCGAGACGATGGCGCGCAGGTAGGGGTAGATCATCTGCGGGCACACCACGCGCAGGATGCCCTGGACCTGGTCTTCGGGCAGGTTGCGGATCTCGAAGATGCCGGCCTGCTTGGCCTCCACCAGGAACAGCACGCGCTCGCCGACCTTGGTGGTAACGGTGGCGGTCACGCTCACCTCGAAGACGCCGTCGGCGATGCCTTCAGCGCCCATGGCCAGCTGGATGTCCACCTGGGGCTGCTGCTGCTCCAGCAGGATCTGCGGCGAATTCGGCTGCTCCAGCGACATGTCCTTGAGGTACATGCGCTGCAGCTGGAACACGGGGGATGCGTCTTGGTCGGCCATGGAAGAACTTTCTACAGGAGATCAGCTCCGGCCGGGTGGCACCTGCCCGTCCCGCCGCAAGCCAGCGGGGGATTATGGCCCAGGGGGTGGCCCAGGCTGGCCACCGCGCGGCAGGTCAGACGACCTGCAGCAGCGGGGTGAGCCCGCCGCGCTGGTCCAGGGCGACCAGGTCGTCACAGCCGCCCACATGGGTCTGGCCGATGAAGATCTGGGGCACGGTACGCCGGCCGGTGAGCTCCATCATGGCCTGACGCTGCTGGGGATCCAGGTCCACGCGGATCTCCTCGATCTCGTCCACACCGCGCTGCTTGAGCAGGGCCTTGGCACGGATGCAGTAGGGGCAGACCTGGGTGGTGTACATCCGGACCTTGTTCATGGCGCGCTCTTCTTGGGGCAGGAATCAACGGGGAGCCGGATTGTCATGGGTGCGCAATAACACTGTGGCGCGCCTGCCCAATCCCGGGGTCTCCCCCACCCTGCCCCCTGCCCGGCCCCGGCGGGGCTCAGGCCCCGGTCTGCAGGGGCAGCCCGGCCTCGCGCCAGGCGCGCATGCCACCCTTGAGCGACTGCACGTTCTCGTGGCCAAGCTTGCGCAGGGCGGCCGCGGCGCGGCCCGAGCGCATGCCAGAAGCGCACACCACCACCAGGGGCAGGCTCTTGTTGCTGGGCAGGTTCTTGGCCTCGGCCAGGCCCGCCAGGGGGATGCTGCGCGCGCCGGCGATGTGGCCGGCCTCGTATTCGGCGGGCTCGCACACGTCGATGACCACGGCCTTCTCGCGGTTCATCAGCATCACGGCCTCGCTGGGGGTCACCCCACCGCCGGCACCGCCACGCAGAGAGGGCCACAGCAGCAGCCCCCCGGAGACCAGGGCGGTCAGGATCAGCAGCCAGTTCTGGATCAGGAAGCTCACAGGGGTTGTCCGTCAAATTGCCAAAAGGGGCCGAATTATAGAATTCAGTGCTTTTGCGGCCCCGGCCGCCCTTTCTGCAACCCTGATAGCCGCGCCCTTGTCCGGCGCCACCGTCTGCCATGTACAAGCTCGTGCTGATCCGCCACGGCGAATCGACCTGGAACCTGGAAAACCGCTTCACCGGCTGGACCGACGTGGAGCTGACCGACACCGGCATCGCCCAGGCCCGGGCCGCAGGCGCCCTGCTCAAGGCCGAGGGCTACGAGTTCGACGTGGCCTACACCTCGGTGCTCAAGCGCGCGATCCACACCCTCAACCACTGCCTGGACGCCATGGACCGCGACTGGCTGCCGGTGGTCAAGGACTGGCGCCTGAACGAGCGCCACTACGGCGGCCTGCAGGGCCTGAACAAGGCCGACATGGCCAAGCAGTACGGCGATGCCCAGGTGTTGGTGTGGCGCCGCAGCTATGACACCCCGCCGCCCGCCCTGGAAGCGGCCGACCCGCGCGGCCAGCGTCAGGACGTGCGCTACGCCAAGCTGCCGGCCGACGCCGTGCCCCTGACCGAATGCCTGAAGGACACCGTGGCCCGGGTCATCCCCGCCTGGGACGACGCCTTGGCCCCGGCGATCAAGAGCGGCCAGCGTGTGCTGATTGCCGCGCACGGCAACTCCATCCGCGCGCTGATCAAGTTCCTGGACAACATCGGCGACGACGACATCGTGGGCGTGAACATCCCCAACGGCATCCCGCTGGTGTACGAGCTGGACGCCGACCTCAAGCCGATCAAGCGCTACTACCTGGGCGACGCCGAAGCCGCCGCCAAGGCCGCCGCGGCCGTGGCCAACCAGGGCAAGGCCTGACACCCGGCGCCCGCCTCCCGCCCGGTCCACCGGTCTGGGTGGCGGGGAACCGAAACGCAAAAGGGGCGCCGTGGCGCCCCTTTTCCATGGGCGACCCGCCGCCGCCGCTGCCGGCTCAGCCCGCCTGCGCCCGGGTTTCCAGCGCGGCCTCCAGCTGCCCGCGCAGCGCCTCGGCCAGCGACCGGCGGTCGGCATGCGCACTGGCCTGCGGGCTGAGGAAGTCGACCTCGACCGTCAGGCCGGAGGCCATCAGGATGCAGGCCAAGCTGCCCAGCAGGGTGGTGTCGCCGATGTACCGGGCAGCCTCGGCGAAGGCCTGGCCCGGCTGGTGGTAGCGCAGCGCCACCGGCTGGATGGGAGCGGCTACCGCGATGGCGGCCTGCAGCAGATTGCCATGAAAAGGCAGCACCGGGTGACCCGGGCCAGTCGTGCCTTCAGGGAACACGGCCACCAGGTCGCCCTGGCCGATGGCGGCGGCCATCTCATGCACGACACGCATGGCATCGCGCTTGCGCTCGCGCTGGATGAACAGGGTGCCACCCTGGCGGATCATCCAGCCCAGCAGCGGCCACTGCAGCACATCGGCCTTGGAGACGAAGCGTGCCCGAGGGCAGGCGCTGTGCAGGGCGGCGATGTCCAGCCAGGAGACGTGGTTGGCCACCAGCAGCCCGGCGCCGGCACGGGCCTGGCCGTGCACCTGCAGGCGCAGGCCCAGGGCCCGCAGCAAGCCGGCGCTCCAGGCGCCGATGCGGGCATGCCGGCCGGCCGTGTCCAGCCGGTCAAAGAGGAAGGCAAGGATGAGCAGCCCCCACAGCACATGCAGGAGCACACGCAGCAGGCGCCAGGCGGCGCGGGGCAGCGCCAGCAGGAAACGGATCAGGACCATGGGGCGGACAGTGTGCGGCCGGCGTGCGTCAGGGCTGTGAAGCGGGGCGGGCCCGCCGGCCTGGCCCCGCGGCGGTTCGCGCGGGCTCAGTCCGCCTGGTAGGCCACGGTGCCGGCCACCAACGTGGCTTTGACCCGGCCCGGCAGCGCCGTGCCGCTGGTCGCGAAATCAAAGGGCGTGTGCTTGCCCTGGCTGCGCAGCGCGCCCGGCGTGACCTGCCAGATGGCCTCGGGATCGAACACGCACAGGTCGGCCACGCCGCCCTCCACCAGCTGCCCGGCGGTCTGGGCCAGCGAGCCCAGGGACTCGCCCAGCACCTGCACTGGCTTGGCGGTGATGCGGGCCAGGCTGTCGGCCAGGCTCAGGCCCTGCTCCTGCCCCCATTTGAGGGTCAGGCTCAGCAGCAGCTCCAGGCCGGTGGCGCCCGGCTCGGCCTCGCCAAAGGGCAGGGTCTTGGCGTCGGCGTCCACCGGGGTGTGGTCGGACACCAGTGCATCGATCGTGCCGTCGGCCAGGCCACGGCGCAGCGCGTCGCGGTCGGCCTGGCGGCGCAGCGGCGGGTTCAAGCGCATGGCCGAGTTGAAGTAGCCGATGTCCACGTCGGTCAGGTGCAGCGAGTTGATGCTCACATCGGCCGTCACCGGCAGGCCCTGGGCCTTGGCCTGACGCACCAGCTCCACGCCGGCGGCGCTGGAGAGGCGGCACAGGTGGACGCGGGCACCGGTGGAGCGCACCAGCTCGAAGATCGTGTGCAGGGCGATGGTTTCCGCCGCCACCGGCACGCCCGACAGGCCCAACCGCGTGGCCACCGGGCCACTGGCCGCCACGCCCTTGCCCAGGTAGCCATCCTGCGGCCGCAGCCACACGGTGTAGCCGTAGGTGGCGGCATACATCAGGGCGCGCTGCATCACCAGCGTGTCCATGATGGGCACCTCGGCCTGGGAGAAGCCCACGCAGCCGCTCTCGGTGAGCTCGGCCATCTCGGTGAGCACCTCGCCCTTGAGGCCACGGGTGAGCGCGCCCAGCGGGAACAGGCGGCAGCGGCTGAGCTTGCGGGCGCGGAACTTGAGCATGTCCACCAGGCCCGGCTCGTCGAGCGCGGGGTCGGTGTCGGGCGGGCAAACCAGGCTGGTCACGCCGCCGGCGGCGGCGGCGGCCAGCTCACTCTCCAGCATGCCTTCGTGTTCGTGGCCGGGCTCGCGCAGGCGGGCGGCCAGGTCCACCAGGCCCGGGGCGACGATGCAGCCGGTGGCGTCGATCACGCGCTGGGCGTCAAAGTCGGCCGAAACCTGGCCAATGGTGAGGATGCGGCCAGAGGCCACGGCGACGTCAGCGCGCTCGTCACGGCCGGAGGCCGGGTCCACCACACGGCCGTTGCGGATCAGGATCTTCATGGTGTGTGCATTCCCCGGGGTCAGGCTTCGTTGCCGGCGACGATGGACATCACCGCCATGCGCACGGCGATGCCGAAGGTCACCTGCGGCAGGATCACGCTGTGCGCGCCATCGGCCACGGCGGAGTCGATCTCCACGCCACGGTTGATGGGGCCCGGGTGCATGACGATGGCGTCAGGCTTGGCCAGCGCCAGCTTGTCGTCGGTGAGGCCGAAGTTCTTGAAAAACTCGCCGGCGCTGGGCAGCATGGCGCCGCTCATGCGCTCGTTCTGCAGGCGCAGCATGATGATGACGTCGGCGTCCTTCACGCCTTCGGCCATGTCGTGGCAAACGCGTACCCCCATCTCGCGCAGGTCACCGGGCACCAGGGTCTTGGGACCCACGGCGCGGATCTCGGGCACGCCCAGCGTGGTCAGCGCATGGATGTCGGAGCGGGCCACGCGCGAGTGCACGATGTCGCCCACCACCGCCACGGTGAGGTTGCTGAAGTCCTTCTTGAAGTGCCGGATGGTGTACATGTCCAGCAGGCCTTGCGTGGGGTGCGCATGGCGGCCATCGCCGGCATTGACCACATGCACATGCGGGGCGCAGTGCTGGGCGATCAGGTAGGGTGCGCCCGACTCGCTGTGGCGCACCACGAACATGTCGGCGTGCATGGCCGAGAGGTTGGCGATGGTGTCGAGCAGGCTCTCGCCCTTGGAGGCGCTGGACTTGGCGATGTCCAGGTTGATCACGTCGGCCGACAGGCGCTTGGCCGCGATCTCGAAGGTGGTGCGGGTGCGGGTGCTGTTCTCAAAGAACAGGTTGAACACGCTCTTGCCGCGCAGCAGCGGCACCTTCTTGACCTCGCGGTCGTTGACCGAGAGGAAGGTGCTGGCGGTGTCCAGGATGTGGGTCAGGACCTGCTTGGGCAGGCCCTCGATGGACAGCAGGTGGATCAGCTCGCCGTGGCGGTTGAGCTGCGGGTTGCGTTTGGACAGCATGGTCGTCCTGCCTCCTCGTCAGGCCAGGGTGAAGATGAAGCGGCCGTCGCCATCGCGGTCCAGCGACAAGCGCTGGCCCTCGGGCAGCGCCAGCCGGGCCGCGGCGAACCCGGGCTCGATGGGCATCTGGCGGCCGCCACGGTCGACCAGCACCGCCAGTTGCACGCTGGCGGGACGGCCGAAGTCGTACAGCTCGTTGATCACGGCACGCGTGGTGCGGCCGGTGTGCAGCACGTCGTCGACCAGCAGGATGTGCCGGCCGTCGATGGCAAAAGGCAGGTGCGTGGCGTCCTTGGTGGAAGCCAGGCCGCGGGCGGAGAAGTCGTCGCGGTGCAGCGACGAGGAGATCACGCCGTGCTGGCCGGTCAGGCCCAGGTCGGCGTGCAGGCGCTCGGCCAGCCAGGCGCCGCCCGACCACACGCCCACCAGCGACAGGTCCGGCCGCAGCAGCGACCGCACGCCCCGCAGCAGCTCGCCATACAGCGCCTGCGCGTCCAGGGAGATCATGCTCATGTGAAGGTTTCCCGGAAGAATTGCTCAAGGATCAGGACCGCCGAGGCGCCGTCGGCATCGCGCGCGCCGCTGGCCAGGGCCTCGGTGGTGGTGTAGCGCTCGTCCACCTCCAGCACCGGCAGCCGGAAGCGCCCGTGCAGCTGCCGGCCGAACTTGCGGGCCCGGTGGGTGTTCTCATGCTCAGCCCCATCCGGATGAAAGGGCACGCCAATCACCAGGGCCTGCGGCTGCCATTCCCGGATCAAGGCCTGGATGGCGACAAAACGCGCATCGCCGGTGGCCGCGATGGTGCGCAAAGCCTGGCCCTGGCGCATGAAACCATTGCCCGTGGCCACGCCCACGCGCAGGGTGCCGAAATCAAAGGCCAGAAAGGTGGAGGCGGCGCCCAGGCCAGGGGGGAGCGTGCGCGGCGGCACGCTCATGGGCGCCGGCTCCCGCGGTGGCAGGCCTCAGGCATGACCGGCCTCCAGCGAGAGCATGCGCGGATCTATGCCCAGCAGGCCCAGCGCACGGCTGTAGCGCTGCTCCACCGGCGTGTCGAAGATCACCCCGGCGTCCGCCGGCACGGTGAGCCAGCCATTGCGGCCCAGCTCCTCCTCCAACTGCCCCGCCGACCAGCCGCTGTAGCCCAGGGTGACCAGCACCCGGCGTGGGCCCTCGCCCCGCGCCAGGGCCTCCAGCACGTCCTTGCTCGTGGTCATGGCCAGGCCGCCGGGCACGTCCAGCGTGGAGGCGAAGGCCGAGGCGTCTGCACAGAGCGGATCGTGCAGGACAAAACCGCGCTCCGGCTGGACTGGGCCGCCGAAGAAGACCGGCTGGCGGGACAGCGCACCATCGCCCAGGTCCAGCTCGATCTTGTCGAAGAGTTCGCCCAGGGTGATGTCCACCGGGCGGTTGATCACCAGCCCCAGCGCGCCCTTGGCGCTGTGCTCGCACAGGTACACCACCGTGCCGGCGAAGCGGTCGTCCTTCATGCCGGGCATGGCGATGAGGAACTGGTTGGTGAGGTCCATGCCGTGTTCAGCCATCCCGCGATTCTATTTCAGTGCCCCGTTGGCCCCAGGCCTGGCAGGCGCACGGGCCCGTGCCACACTGCCCGGATGAGTTCACTGCTTGACCGTGCCCTGGTCTGGTGCCGCCGGGACCTGCGGCTGGAGGACCATTCCGCCCTGGCCGCGGCCTGTTCCCGCAGCCGCCAGGTCTGGATGGTGTTTGTGCTGGACACCGACATCCTCGACCTGCTGCCCCGCCAGGACCGGCGCGTCGAATTCATCCGGGAGAGCTTGGTGGACCTGGACGGGCAGCTGCAGCGCGCCGGTCGGGAGGCCGGCAGCCCCGACGTGCGGCTGATCGTCCGCCACGGCCCGGCCCGCCAGGAAGTGCCCGCCCTGGCCGCCCTCCTGGACGTGCAGGCGGTGTTTGCCGCCCATGACGACGAACCCGACGCCCTGGCCCGCGACGGCGCGGTAAGCCAGACCCTGGCCCGCCGGGGCGTGGCCTGGCACAGCGTCAAGGACCATGTGGTGTTCGAGCGCCGGGAGGTGATGACCGGCTCCGGCGGCCCTTACGGCGTGTTCACCCCTTACAAGAACGCTTGGCTCAAACGCCTGCAGGCCGAGCCACAGGCGCTGGAGAGCCGGGCGGCGCGCCACGCGGCCCTGGCCGCCTGGCCGGCGACCCTGCTGGGATCGCCCAGGGTCCCCACCTTGGCCGACATCGGCTTCGAGACCACCGACTTGGCGCAGCTGCGACTGCCAACGGGCAGCCAGGGCGCCGCCCAGCTCCTGGCCGACTTCCTGCCGCGCCTGGCGCGCTACGACCAGACCCGCGACTTCCCGGCGGTCAAGGGCCCCAGCTACCTCAGCACCCACCTGCGCTTTGGCACGGTATCCATCCGCCAACTCGCGCGCAGCGCCTGGCCATTGGCCCAGGCCGGCTCCAGCGGCGCGTCCACCTGGCTGTCGGAACTGATCTGGCGGGACTTCTACCACCAGCTCCTGCACCACCACCCCCGCGTGGCCACCCACTGCTACAAGCCGGAGTTCGACGCCCTGCGCTGGGACGAAGGTCCCGAGGCGGAACGCCTGCTGCAGGCCTGGTGCGAGGGCCGGACCGGCTACCCGCTGGTCGACGCCGCCATGCGGCAGCTGCGCCAGACCGGCTACATGCACAACCGGCTGCGCATGGTCACGGCCAGCTTCCTCACCAAGGACCTGGGGGTGGACTGGCGCCGCGGCGAGGCCTGGTTCGCCCGTTGGCTCAACGACTTCGACCTGGCCGCCAACAACGGCGGCTGGCAGTGGGCCGCCTCCACCGGCTGCGACGCCCAGCCCTGGTTCCGCATCTTCAATCCCGTCACCCAGAGCCAGAAGTTCGACCCCCAAGGGCGCTTCATCCGCCGCTATGTGCCCGAACTGGCGGGACTGGATGAGCGCAGCCTGCATGCCCCCTGGACCGCACCGGCCGGTCTGTTGAGTGCTGCGGGCGTGGCCCTGGGGCGTGACTATCCCGCGCCGGTGGTGGACCACGCACAGGCACGCGAACGTACGCTGCAACGTTTCAAGGCCTTGGACGCCGCGGGCGCTGTCCCGCCAGCTTGACGGTCTTCAGAAGAACTCGACGTCGCTCTGCGACGTTTCGGCCGCCAGCAGGCCCTGCGCCACCAAGGTGCCGTGGTGGCAGACCTGGTCCCGGCCATGGGCCTTGGCGTGGTAGACCGCCTGGTCGGCCCGCGCCACCGCCGCCGACGGGGTGTCTCCAGCCCGTACATCGGTATAGCCCACGCTGACCGTGATGCTGCCGACCTGGGGAAACACCGCCGTGCGCACCGCCAAGGCAAAACGCTCCAGCGCCAGCCGCGCATGTTCGGCGCTGCCGCAACGCAGCAGCACGACAAACTCCTCACCGCCAAACCGGTAGAGCAGGTCGTCATGGCGGAAGGACCGCAGCATCACCCGGGACAGCAGCAGCAGGACCTCGTCGCCGATCAGGTGACCAAAGCGGTCATTGACCTGCTTGAAATGGTCCACGTCGATCACGCCCAACCAGTACTGGCCGGTGGACACGCCCCGCCGCTCCGCGCCGGGTGCACCGGCGGGATCGGCCTGCATCGGCAGCGCCGAAGCCTTGTAGAAGCTCTCGTCAAAGGACTTGCGGTTGGCCAGGCCAGTGAGGGTGTCCCGTTCGCTGTAATCCAGCAGACCGTGGACATGGCGCCAGACGTCGATGAGCGCTTCCAGGCGCTCGCGCTGCAGGGGCCCCAGCGCCATGGACAGGTTGCAGACCAAAACGCCGCGCGCCGCCCCCTCCACCAGCACCGGCCAGACCAAGGCGCCGTCGGCTTGGAGCGCCGGCGCCACCGGGGAGAGCACCGCAGCCCATGACGGCCGCTCGTCCAAGCGGGGCCAATGTTCAAACGGATGCTGGGTGGTGTCCACCAGCGCGGCAGGCCCACCCGAGCACCACTGCAGGCGCGGCAACCAACGGCGATCCGCCCCTTCGCCGACCAGGCGCACCCACTGCACGGCCGAAATGGGAAAACACTGCGACATGGCACGTACCAGGGCCTGGTCCAGGGCATCCCGATCCCGCAACCCCGCCAGTGTCGCCAGATGGATCACCAGTTCCGACACGCATCCGTCTCCTGAACCTTGCCCTGGGGCGCGCCTTGGAGCCCGCCGGGCCAACCCATCGGCCCCACCCCGCGGCGCAACCGACTTTGCAACGATGGGGTCAGGCCGCCACCGTCACGCCGGCGTAGTCGCGCACCAATCCCAGCAACAGGTCTTCGTCATATGGCTTGCCAAGATAATGGTCCACGCCCAATTCGTGCGCATGTTCGCGGTGCTTCTGCGCAATCCGCGAAGTGATCATGATCACCGGCAGGTCGGCCAGACGCGGATCGCTGCGCAGGTTGCGCACCAAGTCAAAGCCGTCCATGCGCGGCATCTCAATGTCACACAGCATCACCACCGGGCGCTCGTCCACCAGCTTCTCCAGCGCGTCCAGGCCGTCCTTGGCCAGCAGCACGCGATAGCCTTCGCGCTGCAGCAGGCGCTGGGTGACACGGCGCACGGTCAGCGAATCGTCCACCACCATCACCAGCGCCGGTTGCGCCTCGGCCGGCTGGACCGGGGCCGCACTGGCCAGGGCGGCAGCCGCAGCCGGCTGCGTCTCGCCACCCACCGGCTCGGCCTGCAACTCCTGCAGGCGGCGGCGGATGTCCTGGCCATACACCGCCGCCAGCGCCACGGGGTTGTAGATCAGCACGGTGCCACCGGTCGGCAACAGCGACATGCCCGCCAAGCCCGGCAGCCGCGACAGCTGCGTGCCCAGGTTCTTGACCACTGCTTCCTGGTTGCCCGAGACAGCCGCCACATGCAGCGCCACGTACTGCGCCGCGCTTCGCACGATCACCACCTGCGCGGTCCGGCCTTCCACCTGGCCGCGCACGGCATCCTGCAACAGGCTGCCCAGCCAGAAGAACGGAATTTCACGCTCGCCATGGCGCAGCACACCAGTGCGGTAGGCGGCCTCGACCTCGGCCACGGGCACCCGACGCACCAGCTCGACCAGGGTGGCCGGCACGGCCACCACCGGTCCGCCGGCGTCGAGCACCACCACTTGCGTCACGGCCGTGGTGAGCGGCAGGACCAGGCGGAAGGTGGTGCCCTGCCCGGTGCTGGTGGCGGTTTCGATGCGTCCGCCCATGGCGGTCACCTCGGCACGTACCACATCCATGCCGACGCCCCGGCCGGCCACTTCGGTCACCACGCTGGCGGTGGAGAAGCCTGAACGGAAGATCATGCCGGCCAGCTCCGCCTCGGAGAGCTGAGCATCCGGAGCCACCAGCCCCGCGGCCCGGGCCTTGGCCTCGATGCGGGCCAGGTCCAGGCCCGCGCCGTCGTCACGCACCTCAATCTGCACTTCGTTGCCGATCTGGTGCAGGCTGACCTCGATGTGGCCCGAGGCCGGCTTGCCGGCAGCTTCACGGTGGGCCGGCGTCTCGATGCCATGGGCCACGGCGTTGCGCAGCAAGTGCTCGAACGGCGCGGCCATGCGGTCCAGCACGGCACGGTCCAGCTCGATGCTGCCGCCCACCAGGTTCAAGCGCACCAGCTTGCCGGTGTCCTTGGCCGACTGACGGACCACCCGGTAGAGGCGGTCGGAGAGGTTGTCGAACTCCACCATGCGGGCACGCAGCAGGTCGTCCTGCAGGTCGCGGGTCAGACGCAGCTGGTTGGCCAACTGATCTTCCGCATCCTGCAGCGTCTGCACCAGGCCGCGCTGCACCGTTCCCACGTCGTTGACGGATTCGGCCAGCATGCGGGTCAGTTCCTGCACGCGGGTGAACCGGTCCATCTCCAGGGGGTCGAAGCTCTGGTGCAGCTGGCGCGCGGCCTCCATGCGGGAGGTCATCTGCGTCTCGGCCTGGATCTCCAGGTCGCGCAGCTGGCGGCGCAGACGCTCCAGGTTGTCGGTCAGTTCGCGCAGCGAGTTCTGCATCTGACCCATGTCCGAGGCAATGCGGGCGCGGGTGATGCCCACCTCGCCCGCATGGCTCACCATGCGGTCCAGGAGCGGGGCCTTCACGCGCACCGTGCCTTGGGCCGCCGCATCCTGCGCAACCCCCGCGGCCAGGGTCGACGAGGCACGGCGCAGCGCCAGCTGGGCCCAGTCGACCTGCCCGCCCACGGCCGCCACGGCGGCCGGCAGCACCGGTTCCGGCTCCGCCACCTGCGGCAGCTCGATGGCAAACGGCGCTGCCACCGTCACCTCTGGGGCGGGCAGCTCGGCACGCGGCAGCACCTCGGCCACCGGCGCCTCGAGCGCCGCCACGCCGGACTCCGCCAGCGGCTGCGCCTCCTCATGGGGCTCGCCACGCAGCAGACGGTCAAACTGCTCGCTCAAGGTGTCCACGCCGGTCTGCAGCTCCTGCAGCAGGCCGGCATCCAGGGCGCCTCGACCCAGCACCTCCTCGATGGAGGTCTCCAGGCGGTGGGCCAGCTCGCCCAGCTGCATCGCGCCAGCCATCCGGGCACTGCCCTTGAAGGTGTGCAGCGAACGCATGGCCAAGGCCGCCCGCCCCATGTCCGACAGGTCGTCTTCCCAGGCGCGCATCTGCTCGCCCAGCTGAGGCAGCAGCTCCTTGCCTTCTTCGGCAAAAAGCGCAAAGAGTTCGGGGTCCAGGCTCTCGAGATCGCCGACCCGCTCGAGGTGCGACGGTGTCGCCACCGGCGCCAGCGCAGCCGGCACCACCGGCTCGGCGGTCTGCAGGACGACCGGCTCGACCTCCGGCACGAACGCAGCGTCCACCACCGGCGTCGCCAGCTCCAGCACATCCGTCGGCAGGAGCACCTCGTCGGGCACCACGGCCGCGTCGGTCACGGCACCGAGGTCAAGGTCGAGCACCGTCTCGCCCACCGGCGTCGGCTCTGCCTCAAACCCGCTGACCAACGCCTCCTCCTCGGGCGCCGCCTCCAGCACCAACGGCAACTCGGCCAAGTCGGGAAGCGCCACGTCGGGCTCGCGGCCAAAACTGTCGGGCGTGACCAGCCCCGCCTCGGGCGCCCAGGGCGACAGCGGCACCTCGGCGGCCGGCTCGGCCGCCAATGGCAGATCGGTCACGGTGGCCTCGAAACCCTCGACCGGAACGGCCGGCGGCGCCTCGGCCTCCAGCAGCTCAAAGTCCAGGCTGAGGTCGGTGTCCGACCCCTCGGGCTCCGGCTCCAGCTCAGCCATGGGTGCGGCCAGGAGTTCGTCCTCCAGCCCATCGTGGGCCAGCAGGTCCATGGGCGCGGTCACACGGGCCAAGTGCTGGGCCGACTCCTCTTCCTCATACGCGGCGAATCGGGCCAGCAGACCGGCATCGGCATCGGCCAGGAAGCCGGCCGCGAATTGATGCAACAGGCGCCGGATTTCCTCGGCCACCGCCAGGAAGAGCTCCGCCTCCGCGTCGGAGCCCTGCCCGCGCAGCTGGGAGCGCTCAAGCGCATGCTCCAGCCGTCGCGCCAGATCCGACAGGCTGCGGAAACCCACTGTGGCCGAATTGCCCGCCAGCGAATGGGCCAGGGCGATGGGCGTGTCTTCCACCGGCTGGAAGGATTCCAGCTGCCACTCGGCCAGCGCGGTGTGCAGGCGACGCACCTGCTCGTCCGCCTCGTTGAGGTAGATGTTGAACAGGGCGATGGGGATCTGCAGTGTGCCCACCGACTTGAAGCGCTCGTGATCGGTCTGCAGCGGGGTGACATTGCTGGGCAGCGGCGCCGGCGCCGGAACCTCCTCGACCGCCGTGGCGGCCGGCGCCTCGTCCACCGCCACCGGCGGCGTCTCGACCAGGATCTCCTCGAGCGCTGGCAGCTCCAGCACCAGCGCGTCGTCGGCGGCATCGGCCGCCTGCGGATCGGCGGTCAACACCTCGGCCACCGGCAGGGCCGGTACTTCGGCGTCCGGTGACGGCTGCGGCCACTCGGCCTCCAGCACCGGCAGGTCTGACAACTCCGACGACCCCGGCAGGTCCAGATCGAGGAGTCCGTCGGCCACACCCGGCAAAGGCGCTTCGCCCAGGGCGGCCACACCCTCGTCCTGCACCATCAGGTCGACATCCAGATCGATCAGCGGTGCGGGCACGCTGGCGGCGGACGCCTCCAGTTCGCCGTCGTCGGGCAAGTCCAGCAGCAGGAAACTGTCGTTGGCCGGCGCGGCAGCAGGCACCACGGCTTCCGTGGTCAGCGGCAGGTCCGGCAGCTCGGCAGCCTCCTCGAACCCGTCGCCAGGCGGCAGCTCCATCGGGAGCTCGACCGCGTCCTGCCCTTCGGGCGCGAGGACGACCTCCAGCACCGGCGGCTGCTCCAGCATGGGCTGCGTGGCCTCCGGAGCCTCCTGCGGGAGGTCAAGGGGCGGCGCCACGGACGGTGCCTCAGGCAGGGCCAGATCGAGATCCAGGGTCGACCCGGCAGGCTCATCCTCCTCCAGGTCGTCGAGCGAACCCACGGCCGTGGACATCCAGTCGGTGTCCGGGGGCGCGGGGGCGGGCTCGATGGTTTCAGGCTCGATGTCGAAGTCGAGCTCAAGCGCCCCGGCAGACGCGGGCGCCTCATGGGACGGTTCAAGGGACGGCTCGGGCTGGGCCGGCTCCGCCGACACAAAGTCCAGCGGCAGGTCGGAACCGGACACCTCGGCAAGGTCGTCGGCGAAAGCGAAACCTTCCTCAGGCGCGGCCTCGGAGGGCAACGCCGTCGCCTCGGGCATCAGCTCGGATGCGGGGTCCACCTGCAGCGCTGCAAGTTCATGCAAAGGTGCGGCTGCCGGCACAGGCGCAGGCGCCACCGGCGTGGCCACCAGCACCGGGGCCAGCTCCTCTCCGGTGACCTTGGCGCGCAGCTGGTGCGCACGGGCGATCAGCGCCTGCGGTGCCTCGGCCGACAAGTCCCCCTGCACCGCCTCGTCAATCCAGCGCTCGAACTGCTGGAGGGTCTCGGCGACAAAACCGCGCAGGCCGGCATCGGCCTGCACGGTCGCGGCAGCCAGGACGGCATTGCAGAGCTGCTCACAGGCCCAGGCGCCCTCGCCGAAATTCTTCAGCCCGACCATGCGGGCACTGCCCTTGAGCGTATGGAAAGCCCGGCGGATGGTGGTCATCGCGTCGGTATCCTGGTGGTGGCGCTCCAGCACCTGCAGCGCGTCGCGCGCACCCACCACCACTTCGCGCGCCTCCTCGATGAAGATCTCGCGCATCTCGAGATCCTCGTCGTCTTCCTGGGGCACCGGCGCTGCGGCGACCACCGGCGCCGCCGCGACCGGCGCGGGCGCAGGCATGGGCGCCGCCACCGGGGCAGGGGGCGCCGCGACCGGTGCCGCCTGCGGCGTCGCCAAAGATGCGGAGTCCTGCGGAGACGCCGCCGTGTCCCTGGACAGGACTGGCTCCGGGGTCGCCTCGACGGCCTGCGGTTCCACCTCCTGAGGCTCCTCCGCCTGGCGACCCATCAAGGTGCTGAAGCGCCCGGTGGCGGCATCAAACTTGAACAGGCTGCGGGCCAGCTGGGGCTGGACGGCGAGCATGTCGATCAGGAAGGACAGGGCGCCCAGGTTGTCGGCCAGTTGCTGGGCAACGGCCGCCCCGGCCGCACCGGCCACCGGCGCGTGCAGCAAGGCTGCGACCTCATCACGCATGCGGCTGACCGCCTGCGAGGCATGCGACAGCCCGAGCACCGAAAACACCCCACGCATGGAGCCCAGCTGCCCCGGCACGGCGCCCAGGGCGCCCGGCTCATCGGGATGCCGGTGGAACCGGTCCAACTCGGTCTCGATCTCGGCCAGCGATGCGCGCAGCTCCTGCACCACGCTGCCCATGCTCTGGCGGTCGGAAATCTCCCGGTACAAGGCTTCGACCCAGGGCTCCACCGGCTCAGGCTCCTGGCCTGCCGTGACCGTGTCGAGCCGCTGGGCCAGACGCTGCACACGCTCGTGCAGGTCGGTCTCCTCCAGGCCGGCGCCTTCCAGGGAAGCGTCCAGGCACAGCAGCGTGGTGGCCACCTCCATGGCCAGCGCCGGGCTGGGCGCAGCGCGGCTGCGCTCGGTGCTGTCCACCGCGCGCTGCAGGGCCTGCGCCAACCGGTCGCCTTCAGGGAAGAGCTGGTTGACCGAATCGTTGACCAGCGCCGCCTGCTCGCCCAGACCCTCCAGCAGCGCCAGCTCACCCGCAGCCAGGTTGGACCAGGTCTCCTTCAAGACCGCCACCCGCCGCTTGGCCACCGGCACCAGGGCCGGGTCGTAGCGGCCCAGGGCGCTTCGCTCGAAGGACAAACCGGAGAGGTCGGGCAAGTCCACATCACTCAGCACAGCGGACAAGGCAGGCGGCAGGGTGCTCACCCGCTGGGCGCGCGCGCAGGCGAAAAGCAGCTCCTTGACCAGATCCTCGACGTGGTCGCTGCGACCACGCTCCACCTCGCGCAAATGCCCCAACAGCCGCGAGGCGACCCGCTTGACGTAGAGGTCTGCCGGCAGGAGCCCGGCCCCCACAGCCTCGAAGACCGCCGCCGCCAGACGCCAGACGGGATCCACCTGCCCGAAGGGCGAGCGGCCGATCAGGTCGTACTGGGCCGCCATGTGGCGGGCAGCCTCCAGATCACCGGTGCGGAAGAAGTCCAGCAAACGGCGCTCGACCGCCTGACGCACTTTGGGCGGCAGCGCCGCCTTCAGGGGCACGCCGCGACCCAGCAACGCGCGTCCGCCCGCCGGCAGGTCCCAAAGGTCGGAGGGCTGAATCTTGTCTTGCCCCGCCAACGCGCAGACAGCGCGGTACTGGGGAAAGAGCGAGGCCGCCGGCAGCGCCTGGCCGTTGAGTCGGCGTCGGAGCAGCTCCAGCAGACCGAAAGACGCCTGCTCCAGGGTGACGACCGCCCCCACGGTGAGCGGTGTGTTGCCGGTGATGAACTGCTGCACAGCCAGTTCGGCCGCCCGGGCGAATCGCGCGGCATCGGCCTGCCCGATCATGACCAGGGCCCCCACCACCTGATGCACCAGGTTGCGCGCTTGCAGCAGCGCCGTGGTGGGCACCTGCCGGCCATCCTGCTCCTGGGCCGCCTCCAGCTCCCGCTGATGACGGCGCAAGGACTTGTTGGCGTTCTCCAGGGTGCGGCGCAGTTCGTCCTGCACCCAGGCCAGAGCGCTCAGGTCGGCAGACAGTTCGTGTTCGCGTGCTTGGTCCATGGTCTCTCGGGCGTTGCCGCCGGAAATCGGGGCGCCCGGAGGGCCGGACGGCAGGCCGCCCCTCCCAGGCCCCGGAAGGGATCCGCGAGCCGCACCGGATGCCGGTGGGCTCTAGAGGATGCCCAGGCCGGCCAGACACGCCCTCCCACCTGAAACCGGGCATCCACGCCGGTGCATCCGGCGGAATCGATCCCGGCGCCGGCAGCCGTGGCCGCTGGCAGGAGGGAGGACGGCTGACCAGGCACGTCAGGCGATCTTGAACCGGTCCACCGACTGGCGCAGTTCGTCGGCCGACCGCGACAGGTCATGCACCATCTGCGCGGTGGAGCGGGTGCCTTCACCGGTTTGTTCAGTCACCGCGAAGATGTGCTGGATGTTGGCCGCCACCACGTTGGCATGCTCCGCTTCCTGGCGCGCCTCGTCGGAGATTCGCTCAATCAGGCGGGCCAGTTCACGCGTGACTCGGTCAATGTCCACCAGGGCCGCACCGGCCGCATCGGACAGCTTGGCACCCTGCACCACACCCTGCGTGGACTGTTCCATAGCGGCCACAGCATCTTGGGTGTCGGTCTGAATGGTCTTCACCAGCGCCGCAATCTGCCGCGTCGCATCGGCGGAGCGTTCGGCCAGACGCTGCACTTCTTCGGCCACCACCGAGAAGCCCCGACCAGCTTCACCGGCCGACGCGGCCTGGATGGCGGCGTTCAGGGCCAGCACGTTGGTCTGCTCGGTAATGTCCGAAATCAGCTCGGTGATTTCACCAATCTCCTGGGAAGACTCACCCAGTCGCTTGATTCGCTTGGAGGTTTCCTGGATCTGCTCGCGCAGGGTGTTCATGCCACCGATGGTGTCCAGCACCGCCTGGCGGCCGGAGGACGCTGCTTCCAGCGACTGGCGCGCCACGTCGGCGGTTTGCTGGGCCTGTGCCGACACTTCGTTGATTCGGTTGGCCATCTGGAGCACGGATTCGCCGGTTTCACGAATCTCGCGCAGCTGCTCGGTGGAGGCCGCCAGCAGCTCCGTGGAAGTCTGCTCCACCTGCTGGGTCGTGGCCGACACCCGCTCTGCCGTCGACTGCACCTGCGACACCAGGGAGCGCAGCTCTTCCACCGTGTAGTTCACCGAGTCGGCGATGGCGCCGGTGATGTCCTCGGTCACGGTGGCCTGCTGCGTCAGATCGCCCTCGGCCACCGCCTGCAGTTCGTTCATCAATCGCAGAATGGCTGCCTGGTTGGCGTCGTTCACGCGCTTGGCCTCGCGCTCCTGCTCCTCGGCCGCCAGACGCTGGGCTTCGGCCTGCTGGGCACGAAGGGCCTGGTTTCGCACATACAACCGCAGGAAGCCCACACCGCCGGCGATGATCGCCACGCCGGAGACCAGCAGCGCAATCAGGTAGGCGGCGCTCAGACCACCCTCACCCTCCAGGGTCGACTGCACCGACTCCAGGCCCTTCCGCAGCGGCTCGGAGTCGTTCACGATGGCGGTCTGTGCCTCGCGGGCAGAGACCAGACCCTGCAGGTTGCCCAGAATGGCGCTGGCCTGGGAACGGGTCTCCTCGTACTGGGCAATCAGCTGCTCCAAACGCTCCTGGGTCTGGGCGTCCTTGGTGCCCGGCAGCCGCAGCTCGGGGTTGCCCTTGAGCAGTCCCTCGGCGATCTCACGGAAGGAGTTCAGGTCCTTGCCCAGCAGGAACACCGCCTCGGGGCTCACCCCCTCCAGGGTCAGGAATTCGTTGGCACTCTTGCCGATGCGCTGGGTCAGCATCACCAACTGGCCCACCGCGGACAGTTCGGCCGGCGAGGCGTTGGTCTGCAGCTTGAGGGAGGAGACGGTCTCAGCCGTCTCCAGCAGATCTGAGGACTGGCGGTTGATGGTGCGCAGGGCCTGACCGACCTGGGTCAGCGTGGCTTGCTGCGCCAGCACGATGCCGGCGTTCTTCTCGGCGCGATCCACCAGGGGCAGCAGGGGGTCCAGCACCTCGGAGACTCCGCCACCCACGGGCGAGAGCTGGTCGTTGCCGGACTTCAGGCCGCGCAGGTTGCGGGCCAGCACCTCGCCGCTCTCACGCACTTCAGGGAAGGCCGCGGGGTTGCCGATCAGGGCCTGCGACACCGACTTCGCCAGACGCTGCGACTGCATCAGGGCCTGACCGGTGGCGGTCAGCTGCACGGCCTGCTTGCCTGCGGCATTCAGGGCCAGCGCACCGGCGGCCACGAAGATCAGGCCACCGCCAGCCAGCAGGCCGATCAGCAGCCGCTGCTGCTCCAGCGCCGGCCGCTTGCCGATCAAGGGCAAGCCGGTGGACTCCTCGCCAAAGGTCGAAGGTTCGGCCAGACGGGACATCATGCCGTCGGGCTCCTGCTGCAGCGGCACGGCGTTGCTGTCGGCGGCCCAGGCAGCGGGCGGCGGCTCGTCAGGCGGCATCGCCGCCTGCTGACCCGACAGGCGCTGGTCGATCTGGCTCAGAAGCGCCTCCATGCCCTGCTCCGCGGGCACCGTCCCCGCCGGTGTGGACAGAGGTCCCTCGGTCGGAGCGGCATCGGCCGGACGGGAACCAAACTTGTCTTTCAACTGGTCGAGCAGGCTCATTGCTTCCTCTTTACATGCATGACCGCTTCACGGCCTGTCTGACATCGATGCCGCGGCCCGGTCACGCGGCCACGTCGAGAAACACGGGATCGGCGATCAGCGCCGCGAGATCGAGTTCGTCCCACTGCCGGCCGGACGCATCCTGCCACCGGGCCGGCGCGAAGGCGGGCCGCGGGTCGGACAAGGGCACCGGCTGCAGCTGTTCCGCGTCCCGCAGGCCGGCCAACCGGTCCACGAGCAGGGCGCAGTTGGTGCGCAGGCTGGCGTTCATCACCACCAGCTGGGCGCCACCGCGCACTGCAGTGGCGCTCGCCGTCCGGAGCCCCAGGAAGACCGAGAGGTCGAGCACCGCGTTGAGCTGGCCGCGCACGTTGGCCACACCCACCAGCCAACGGGTGGCGTGGGGCACGGGCGTGAGGTCGCGCGCGGCCTGGATCTCACCGGCCTGCCCCAAGGGCAGCAAGAGGCCCGCGGAGCCGCACTCCACCGCCAGCCAACCGGCATCGCGAGGACGTTCACGTGCCGCCTGCAGGCGGCTGGCCAGCCGAAGCTGCAACTCTCTGAGGGCGTCCTTGTTGGGCATCGTGCTCTCGGTGAGGGACGCGGGCGGATCAGCCCAGCGCCTGGATCTTGGCCATCAGCTCTTCCGCATCCACGGGCTTGACGACGTAGTCGCGCGCACCTTGGCGCAGGCCCCAGACCCGATCGGTCTCCTGGCCCTTGCTGGTGCACATGATGACCGGCACGTCGGCGAACTTGGGGTCGCGGGTGATGGCGCGGGTGAGCTGGAAGCCGTTGGTACCCGGCATGACCACATCCATCAGGATCAGGTCGGGCTTGCCCTCGGCCAGACGGCGCATGGCCTCCTCTCCGTTCTCCGCGGTGCGCACGGAGAAACCCCGGCGGCTCAGCAGATCGGAGAGGTAATGCAGTTCGGTCTTGGAGTCGTCGACCAGGAGAATGTTTTGGATTGCCATGAGAGCCTCAGGAACAGGCTAGGTCAGGGGCAGCGGTTGCCGGGTCGGGCCTGGAGGCTCAAACCCGGGCCGCCTGCCGTGAGGCGAACTCAGCCACCACCTTGAGCAGCTGGTCCTTGGTGAAGGGCTTGGTGAGGTAGTCGTCGGAGCCGACCATGCGCCCGCGCGCCTTGTCGAACACGCCGTCCTTGGAGGACAGCATGATCACCGGCACCTGCGCAAAGCGCGGGTTGCGCTTGATGATGGCGCAGGTCTGGTAGCCATCGAGCCGCGGCATGAGGATGTCGCAGAAGATGATCGTGGGCTCAAGGTCGTCGACCTTGGCCAGCGCATCGAAACCATCCTCGGCGAGCAGCACTTCGTAGCCGCCCTGCTTGAGGAAGATCTCGGCACTTCGCCGGATGGTGTTGCTGTCATCGATGACCAGCACCCGGGTTGCCATGGGCTTTACCGCCTGACCTTGTTCCACCACCTTGCGCCCCTCGACGTTCGGAATATTTATGCGACCGGTGTGATGCGACGGCGGCCTTTTGGGCCACTGCGCTCAGATCTGGACCATCTCGAAATCTTCCTTGCGGGCGCCACACTCGGGACAGGTCCAGTTCATGGGCACATCGGCCCAGGCTGTTCCGGGTGCGATGCCGTGCTCGGGGTCCCCTTCAGCCTCGCTGTAGATCCATCCACAGATCAGACACATCCAAGTTTGGGGTTCGTTCACGGTACCAGCCAGATCACTACAATGCCCTGGGAGTATAGCGACGGCCCGCGCCCCCGGAACAAGGGTTTGTCGTTGCGGCGCAAAGCGCCCGATTTCCGACGCCCGCCCTGGCTGGACCGGACCCCTTCCGCCCCGTTTCCGATGTTCTTCCCAGCCACGCCATGACTGCTTCCGCCCCCCTCGCCCCCCCTGATGCCGGCAGCGATGCGGCAGCGGCCTCACCCGCCTGCATCCTCTGCTTCAACGCCGCCGACCCCACCGGCGCAGGCGGCCTGGCCGGGGACATCGCCACCGTCTCCGCCATGGGCGGCCACCCGCTGCCCGTGACCTGCGCGCTGCTGCTGCGCGACACCGCCGAGGTGTTCGACCAGCACGAACTGGAGCCCGACGTTGTCGCCGAGCAGGCGCGCACCGTGCTGGAGGACATCACCGTCTCCGGCTTCAAGGTCGGTTTCCTGGGCACGCCCGAGAACGTGGCCGCCGTGGCCGAGATCCTGTCGGACTATCCGGACATTCCAGCCGTGAGCTACCTGCCGGCCCTGTCCTGGATGGAAGAGGAAGCCCAGCAAGCCTATGCCGACGCCTTCCGTGAGCTGGTGCTGCCGGCCACCGAGGTGCTGGTAGGCAGCCACAAGACCCTGATGGACCTGCTGCTGCCCGATTGGGAATCCGACCGCCCGGCCTCACCCCGTGAGCTGGCTGTGGCCGCGGCCGAGCACGGCACCCAGATGGTGCTGGTGACCGGCGTGATGTTGCCGGCCCGCGGGCAGAACCAGTTCGTGGACAACGTGCTGGCCTCGCCGCAGGGCGCCCTGACGGGTGAGAAGTTCGAGTTGTTCGACGTGAGCTTTGTCGGCGCGGGCGACACGCTCTCGGCCGCCATGGCGGCCTTGCTGAGCGTGGGCAGCGAGATCCAGGCGGCCGTGGGCGAGGCGCTGCAGTTCCTCGACCAGAGCCTGGATGCGGGCTTCCGCCCCGGCATGGGCAACGTGGTGCCAGACCGTTTCTTCTGGGCCTCCCCCCCCGAGGAGGAGGAAGCTGAAGGCGAGGCGCCGGGCGAGACCGACGATGACGATGACACCCCCACCAACGACGTTTCCCTGCCCCCTGGAGGCCCCCGCCGTGTCCACTAACGCCCAGCTGTTCGAACGGGCCCAGCGTTCCATCCCCGGTGGTGTCAACTCGCCGGTGCGTGCCTTTCGCGCCGTCGGCGGCACCCCGCGCTTCATCTCCCGCGCCGAGGGTGCCTACATGTGGGATGCCGAGGGCACCCGCTACATCGACTACATCGGCTCCTGGGGCCCGATGATCCTGGGCCATGGCCACCCGGCCGTGCTTGAGGCGGTGCTGTCAGCCGCCCGCGAGGGCTTCAGCTTCGGCGCGCCCACCGAGCGCGAGGTGGAGCTGGCCGAGGCCATCATCGAGCGCGTGCCCAGCATTGAACAGGTGCGCCTGGTGAGTTCAGGCACCGAGGCTGGCATGAGCGCCATCCGCCTGGCGCGGGGCTACACCGGCCGCAGCAAGATCATCAAGTTCGAGGGCTGCTACCACGGCCACGCCGACGCCCTGCTGGTCAAGGCCGGCTCGGGCCTGGCCACCTTCGGCCACCCCACCTCGGCCGGTGTGCCGCCGGAGGTGGTGCAGCACACCCTGGTGCTGGAGTACAACAACGTCGAGCAAATCGAGGCCGCCTTCGCCGCGCATGGCGCCGACATCGCCTGCGTGATGATCGAGCCCATCGCCGGCAACATGAACTTCGTGCGCGCCGCGGTGCCCTTCGTCAAGCGCATCCGCGAGCTGTGCGACCAGCACGGCGCGCTGTTTGTGTTCGACGAGGTGATGACCGGCTTCCGCGTGGCGCTGGGGTCGGCGCAAAGCGTCTATGCCCAGGCCATCCCAGGCTTCACGCCCGACATCTCGGTGTTCGGCAAGGTGATCGGCGGCGGCATGCCGCTGGCCGCCTTCGGCACCTCGCGCCGGGTGATGGAGAAGCTGGCGCCGTTGGGCCCGGTCTACCAGGCCGGCACCCTCAGCGGCAATCCGGTGGCCACCGCCTGTGGCCTGGCCACGCTGCGCGAGATCAGCCGGCCCGGTTTCTACGAGGCCCTGGGGGCGCGCACCCGCACGCTGGTGCAGGGCCTGCAAGCCGCCGCGGATGCCGCGGGGGTGCCCTTCGTGGTGGACAGCGAGGGCGGCATGTTCGGCTTTTTCTTCACGTCGACGCTGCCGCAGAACTACACCCAGGTCATGGCCACCGACCAGGCGCGCTTCAACCGCTTCTTCCATGGCCTGTTGGACCGGGGCGTGTACCTGGCCCCGGCCCTGTACGAAGCCGGCTTCGTGAGCGCCGCCCACACCGAGGCTGACATTGCCGCCACGGTGGCCGCCGCCGCCGACGTGCTGCGCGCCGAGTGATGCAGGGGAGCGCCAGCGTGACCTCCCTCGTGGATTTCCAAGGCCATCCGGCCCTGCGGCTGCGCGCCCCGGACGGCGCACAGGCCACCGTGCTGCTGCACGGCGCCCATCTGGTGTCCTGGATCCCGGCCGGGGGCGAGGAACAGCTCTACCTCTCGCCCACCGCCCGCTACGGCGACGGGCAGGCGGTGCGTGGCGGGGTGCCCGTGGTGTTCCCGCAGTTCAACCTGCGGGGCCCGCTGCCGCACAAGCACGGCTTTGTGCGCACCCGCGCCTGGTCGGTGGCCGAGCAGGTGGTGCGCGCCGGTTGCGCCATCGGCGTGATGCGGCTGGAAAGCGACGCGGCCACCCGGGCCCTGTGGCCGCACGACTTCGCGCTGGAGCTGACGGTGATCGTCAGCGGCCGCGAGCTGGAGATCGAGCTGTCGGTGACGAACACCGGGACGGAGGCCTTCGAGTTCACCAGCGCGCTGCACACCTATCTGCGCTGCCATGACGCGCTGCGGCTGCAGCTCGAGGGCCTGCAGGATGTGGGCTACGAGGATGCGGTGCTCGGTGAGGTCCACACCCAGTGGGGCGACGTGCTGACCGTGGTGGGTGAGCTGGACCGCATCTACCGTCAGGTGGGAGGCCGTACGCTGACACTGCGGGAGCTGGGCCATCGGGTTCACCTGCAACAGACGGGCTTTGAAGACGTGGTGGTCTGGAACCCGGGTGACGAGAAATGCGCCGCCCTGCCCGACATGCCTGATGCCGACTGGCGCCAGATGCTGTGCGTGGAGGCCGCCTCGATCACCGAGCCGGTGTGGTTGGAGCCCGGCGCGGAGTGGGCCGGCATGCAACAACTGCAGTGTTGAGACCCACCGCACCCGAGCTCCGCATGGAACCCCCACGCCTGCTCCGCCTCTGACCCCAGGGCCCGGCGCTGCCGGGCCTTGTCCATTCCGCCTCCCAGCGCCCCTCCTCTCCCCCCATCGACTCATGCACCTCCACATCCTGGGCATTTGCGGCACCTTCATGGGCGGCGTGGCCGCACTGGCACGTGAGGCCGGCCACCGGGTCACTGGCTGTGACGCGGGGGTCTACCCCCCCATGAGCGACCAGCTCCGGGCCTTGGGCATAGAACTGATCGAAGGTTACGGCGCCGAACAGATGGACCTGCGGCCGGATGTGTGGGTGGTGGGCAACGTCGTCACCCGGGGCGAGCGCTACCCGCTGATGGAAGCCATCCTGGAGGCCGGCGCCCCTTACACCAGCGGCCCGCAATGGCTGGCCGAGCATGTGCTCCAGGGGCGTCACGTGCTGGCCGTGGCCGGCACCCACGGCAAGACCACCACCACCTCCATGCTGGCCTGGATCCTGGAGGCTTGCGGCCTGCAGCCGGGCTTCCTGGTGGGCGGGGTACCGCAGAACTTCGGGGTCTCCGCCCGGCTGGGCGACACCTCGCGTCCCGGCACGCCGTTTGTGATCGAGGCGGACGAATACGACACGGCTTTCTTCGACAAGCGCAGCAAGTTCGTGCACTACCGGCCACGCACCGCGGTGCTGAACAACCTGGAGTTCGACCACGCGGACATTTTTGCCGACCTGGCAGCCATCGAAACCCAGTTCCACCACTTGGTGCGCACGGTGCCGGCGTCGGGCCGGTTGGTGGTGAACCAGCGCGAGGACAGCCTGGCCCGGGTGCTGGCGCGGGGCTGCTGGAGTGGTGTCACCGCCTTCGGTGCGCGCAAGGAGCAACCCGGCGCGCTGCGGGCACGCGGTGAGCCGCACGCCTTTGACGTGCTGCGCGGCAGCCTGAAGGTCGCCCGCGTGGAGTGGGGCCTGCTGGGGGAACACAACCAGCTCAACGCCCTGGCCGCCATCGCCGCGGCCGAGCACCTGGGGGTGGAACCCGAGGCCGCCGCCCGGGCGCTGGGGGGCTTCCAGAACGTGCGTCGACGGCTGGAGCTGAGAGGGGAGGCCGGCGGGGTGAAGGTCTATGACGACTTCGCCCACCATCCCACGGCGATCCGCACCACGGTCAACGGCCTGCGACGCCGGCTGGACAAGGAAGCCAGCAGTGCCGGGGGCCCGCCGGCCCGCATCTTGGCGGTGTTCGAGCCACGCTCCAACACGATGAAGCTGGGCACCATGAAAGCGCAGCTGCCCTGGTCACTGGAGGAGGCCGACCTGAGCTTCTGCCACGCCGGCGGCCTGGGCTGGGACGCGCGCGAGGCCCTGGCCCCCATGGGCGCCAAGGCCCAGGTGGCCGACACGATCGACGCCCTGGTGGCCCAGGTGGTGCGCGCCGCGCGCCCCGGCGACCAGGTGCTGTGCATGAGCAACGGCGGCTTCGGCGGGGTGCACACCCGCCTGCTGGAGGCGCTGGCCGCCCGGGGTTGACACCCCGGGGCCGGCGCCCGCGGCTCAGCCGCGGGACATGCTGGCGCGCAGGGCCTCGGTCAGGGCCGAGAGGCTCTCGGCCAGGTGGGCGCGCTGCAGCACCGGTCCGCCGGTCTTGGCCGAGGCGGTCTTGAGTGTGGCCACCAGCGCCTGGGTCTGCCAGCGCACCAGGCTCAAGGCATCGGCGGGAAAACCGGGCGCTGGCCGGGTGAGCAGGGACACCAGACGCCGCACATGCTCGCGCTGCAGGGTGCGACGCATCGGGCTGATCTCCCGGCCTGACTTCAACTCGGTCCACACCGCCTGCTGGACCTGGGCATAAACCTCTTCCAGCCCCAAGGCCTGGCGGCGTTCGGCGGGGCTGAGGTACTGCGTCTGCTCCTGCAGGCGCTGGGCCGTGGCGGCCGCCAGCAAACGGTCCAGGCCCTCGAGCTGCAGGCGCAGCACCAGGTCGGAGATCGACACCGGGGCCGCACGCCCCCATTCCTGGGTGTTGGGCCCGAGCATGGCCAGGAAATCAGGCCGGAACTCGAAGCTGTCCGCCGCGAACAAGCCCGTGGTCAGCCACTGCAGGGCGGCGCGCTGCCGCGCGGCCGGCACAGGCTGGTAGGCCGCCAGCGTGGTCTCGCCCGGAGCCTGACGCTGGGTATAGAGGCCACCGACATGGCGGGCCACCTGGTCGGGCAGTCCACGCAGTTGGGCGAAGCTACTGGCCAGGCTGCGGCGTGCCCGGGCCGGGTCCAAGCGGCCGCTGCCGGCCTGGGCGGACTGCAGGCGCTGCCACAGCTCCTGGGAGAGGGTCCAGCGCCGCTGAGCCCAGGCCAGGGGATCATCGCCCAGGTCGAACAGGCTGGCACGGGGGTCCAGCGCGCTGGGCCCGGAGACGTCGGCGTCGTCGGCGAACACCAGTGCCGGCTCGGTGGAGCGGGCGGCGATGCGGGCCAGCGCCTCCCGCTCGGCCTCCGGCGCCAGCGGGCGGTAGGCGTACTCGATGGCCCAGAAGTCATAGGCCCCCAGCGTGGTCTGCACCAGCGGCAGGCGCTTGCCCTCCGATTGCAGCGGCAGGTGATAGGGCAGATAGTCCATCACCGAGTTGGACAGGCCCTCGCGCGACAGACGGTCAAAGTCGCCCAGCAGACCGGCGGGCACCACAGTAGAGCCCTTGAAGTTGTGCTTCAACCCCAGGGTGTGGCCCACCTCGTGCGCAATGGTGGACTGGATGACGGCAGCCACGAAGGCTTCGACCTCGGGACTGTCGGGCGACAAGCCCTCGCGGGCCTGCAGCAGGTCCAGCGCAAAGCCCAGGCCGGCCGCGCTGCGCAGCGTGTGGTCGCAGTGCTGGTCGTGACGGTGCCCGGTCAGGACCGGCAGGGCAGCGACCGGCGTGGTGGCGTCCACATCCTCGACCACAAAGCGGCGGGCCCCGCGGCCGAAGACGTCACTCATGGCGATGTCGGCATCGAGGATCTCGCCGCTGCGCGGGTCCACCACGCTGGGGCCGCGGGCAAAGCCGACATCGGCGCCGACAAACCAGCGCACCGACGCGTGCTGGCCATCCAGGGTGTCGAAGCTGTCGTCATCGGCCTGCTGGCGCACCACCACCGCGTCCTTGAAACCCAGGCGCTCGAAGGCGGCGTTCCAGACCAGCACGCCGTCCCGCACCGCGGCGCGGTAGCGCTCGGGAATGGCCTTGTCCAGCCAGAAGGTGATGGGTTGCACCGGCGGCGAGAGGGCAGCGCCAGGGTCCTGCTTCTCGAGCCGCCAGCGGGCCACGTAGTGGACGCGGGGATTGGGCCGCTGGTCGCCGGAGAGGTCGGTGAAGGCTTCGGTGAAGTGGCCCAGTCGGGGATCGGCCAGGCGCGGGCGCATGGGCTCGGTCGGCAGGGCCTTGAAGTTGTAGACCACGCCCACGAAGAGGCTGCGGGGATCCGGCAGTGTGGACGGCGGCGCCGGCATCGGGGCGGGGCTGGGCATGAGGGGTGGCGCCGGCAGGCGCGGCATGCCGAAATGCAGCCGCACCTGCAGACTGGTGTGGTCGGCCGCGGACTGGCTGGCCTCGATGCTGGAATTGGCGCGGTCCAGGCTGAATGGCAGGCGATAGGCCGTCTCCAGCGCGGTGCCATAGGCCACCAAGTCACCCAGCAGGAAGCCGGCCTCGACCAGCAGGGACTTGCGCTCCGGATGCGGAGCGGCCACCAGCGGCATGGCCGCCAACAGGCTCTGCGAGAAGCCCTGGCGGACAGCACGTTCGGCCACCGGGTCCTGCGGGGCGCGGTACTGGGTGTTCAGGGCCACCAGCTGCACCGCGTTGCCCACCCGGCGGAACTCCACCGTCCAGTCCGGGCCCATCTGGCTGCCGTACAGGCCGCGCTCCCCCACCGACTGGCTGATGCCCGTGCTCAGCAGCAGGGGCTTGCCCAGGGCGTCGGCCGGGATTTCCAACCAGGTCTTGTCCTCCTTTCGCCAGACGGTGAGCAGGCCGTTCTGCGCGCGGGCCTCCTTGACCACGTCGACAAAGGGCTTGAGGCCGCTGGGATCGGCCGGTTTGGCCGGGGCCGCCCCCCCGGCAGCCGAGGCGGCCCCCGAAGCGGCAGTGGCCGCCGCCGGGGCCGAGGCGGCGGGCTTGGGCGCGGCGGCCGCTTCGGCCGCGATTGCCGACAAGGGGGCGGTGGCCGCCAGCGGCGGCACGGCGGGCAGGCCGAGCAGGGAGACCCCGAGAAGGGCGCGCCAGCCCGTGGAGAGATGCGAAGACATGCGACGAAGAGCGTCTGCAAGGACGCCGGTTCAGGACAGGAAAGCGGCCCGCCCTCGTGGGACGTTCCGCGGCCGATCGGGAGACACCCAAGTGTCGTTGAAGAGCCGCCACCGGGTATCGGGGACGCTCCGGCCTCCCTGCGGTCCGCCGGGCCAGGGTCGTCGGTGGCCTCCTCCTACACTGTCGCGGTGATGTCCCAGAACCCCCGCCCCCTCACCACCCATCTGCTTTACCTGCACGGTTTCCGCTCCTCGCCGCAGTCCTTCAAGGCCCGACGCATGGCCGACTGGGTGCAGTGCCACCGGCCGGACCTGGTGTTCTGGTGCCCGCAGCTGCCCCCCTCCCCCGCCGAGGCCATGGCCCTGGTGCGCCAGGGCACCGCCGGCTGGCCGGCGGCCAGCAGCGTGGTCATGGGGAGCTCGCTCGGGGGCTTCTATGCCAGCGTGGTGGCCGAGGCCACCGGCTGGCCCGCCCTGGTCATCAACCCGGCCGTGGATCCGGCGCGGGACCTGGCGCGCCACATCGGCCAGCAGACCAGCTGGCATGACCCGCAAGACACCTTTTTCTTCCGGGAGGCCTTCATCGACGAGCTGCGCGACATGGCGCCCGCCTCGCTGAGCCGGCCCGAACGCTACGCGGCCGTGGTGGCCACGGGCGACGAGGTGCTGGACTGGCAGGAAATGGCGGCCTGGCATGCGCGCAGTCAGCTGCGCGTCGTCCAGGGCGGCGACCATGCACTGAGCGACCTCGACCCGCACTGGGACTTCATCACCCATTTCCTGCACCTGCAGCCCACATCCCCCACGCCACAAGGATCCACGCCATGCGCCTGAAGGACAAGGTCAGCCTGATCACCGGAGCCGCCCAGGGCATCGGGTTGGCCACCGCACTGAAATTCGCCCGCGAAGGCGCCATCGTCATCGTCATCGACCTCAAGCCCGAGGGCGTGGACGCCGCCGTGGCCGCCTGCCGCGACGCCGGCGCCACCGCCGAGGGCTTTGCCCTGAGCGTGACCGACCGGGCCGCCGTGGACGCCATGGTGGCGGCCGTCAAGGCGCGCTTTGGCCGCATCGACGTGCTGGTCAACAACGCCGGCATCACCCGCGACGCCCGCCTGCAGAAGATGACCGAGGAACAGTTCGACGCCGTGATCGACGTGAACCTGCGCGCCGTCTTCCACTGCGCCCAGGCCGTGGCCGACACCATGGTGGCCCAGGGCGCCGGTGTGATCCTCAACGCCTCCAGCGTGGTCGGGGTGTACGGCAATTTCGGCCAGACCAACTACGCGGCGGCCAAGTTCGGCGTCATCGGCTTCACCAAGACCTGGAGCCGCGAGCTGGGCCCCAAGGGGGTGCGGGTCAACGCCGTGGCGCCTGGTTTCATTGAGACGCCGATCATCGCCACGGTGCCCGACAAGGTGCTGGACGCCCTGCGCGCGGAGGTGCCGCTCAAGCGGCTGGGCCAGCCCGAGGAGATCGCCAACGTCTACGCCTTCCTGGCGAGCGACGAAGCGAGCTATGTGAACGGTGCCGTGCTCGAGGTCTCGGGCGGACTCACGGTATGAAGCGCCTGCCCGCAACGACGCTGCCGGGTCGCCGGCGGCAGGTCGCTGCCCTGGCGGCCGCCTGCTGGACCGGCCTGGCCGGCGCCCAGCTGCGGCTGCCCGAGACGCTTCAAGCTGACGCTACCCCGACCGCCCAATGGCAGTGGGTGCACCAGAGTCCACTGCTGCGCATCGAGGTCAACCGCGCCAGCCTGCAGGTGCAGTCCTCGCGACTGGCCTACCAGCTGCGCGACGGCATCGGTGCCCCCCGCTGGGTGGCGGCCCGTTGCGACCAGGGGCTGCGGGCGGAACTGCCCGCAGCCGGGCCGCAGGGCAGCAGCCTGTCGCGCCTGCTGGACCCCGACCTGCCCTGGCGCCGGCCGGCCCACGGCAGCCGGGCCGAGGCCGACCTGCTGCATGCCTGCGACACCGCCCGCCAGCGCAACCTGGCGGTAGATGCCGTGCCGGAGTGGCCGCAGGAGGATTGGGAAGCGGTCTACAACGCTTGGCGCCACACCGCCGCGGGTACCCCGTCCACGGACTGGCGGGTCGCGTACTTCGCCACCGAGGACCAGGCCCGGCGGGGCCGCCTCGAACGCTGGGGCACCGGCACCCACCACCTGGCCCCCCAACGGCATGCCTCCAGCCAGGCCGATGTGCCGCTGGCGCTGCGCACTGCCCTGGGCAACCTCACCCGCCCAGGTGAGCGCAGCCCGGTGCTGGCGCTCAAGGGGGTCGAGGGCGAACCGGAATGGGCCATCCTCGAGCTGGTGGCCCGGGGGCCGCTGGAGCGGCCCGCCGACCGGCAGGCCTTCATGCGCCAGGCTGCCGCCTGGGTGGGTCAGGGCCTGCTGGACGGCCCGGCCGCCTTGCGGGCGGATCCGGATCATGCCGCGCGCGTGGCCTACCTGGACGCCACCACGGCCCAGGCCATCAAGGCGGTGCCGCCACACCTCTCGCCGAACGTGCGCCTGGGCAGTGGCCTGACGCCGCTGACCTGGGCCCTGCTCTCCACCGACCTCGACCGGCTGCAGGCCCTGCTGGACCGCGGTGCTGACCCCAACCTCTGCGGCCAGCTGGGGTGCCCCTTGCACCTGCTGGGCCTCAAGGAGGATGCCGCCACCCGTGCAACATGGCTGGAGCGGCTGCTGCAGGCCGGCGCCCGCCCCGATGCCGTGGACACCACCTACCGCTTCGCCAGCACCACGGCGTTGGGCGACGCCGTGCTCAAGGGCGACATGGGCACGGCGCGCCGACTGCGTCGGGCGGGGGCCCATCCCGATGGCGTGCCGGGCGTGAGTGCCACTCCCCTGGAGATGGCCCTGGAGACCGGCCAGCGCGCGGCCGCCCAGTGGCTGGTCGCCGAAGGGGCGAGTGTGCTGCCCTGGGAGGACCGCAGCATCCAAGACCCAGCGCGGGGCGCCCTGGGCCGGGGCAACCCCTGGCTGGCCAGCCGCGATCATCCTGATCTGCAAAGCTGGATTGAAGGGCTGATGATGTCGGCCGCCGCCGCCCGCCCAGAACACGACATCCGACTCATCGTCGAGCAGGACGGTCGGCGCCAGCCCGTGCAGGACGGGGGGGTGCTCACCCTAAGGCCGGCGCCATTCCGGTTGATCTTCGTCATGCCGGGGACCCACCCGCGGGGGGTGACGCTGACGGCCTCGCTGTCGCCGAGCTTTGCCCAGGCAGCCCGGCGCAACCACCGCGGCAACGGGGCCCTGATCCCCTCACGCAGCGGCGCGCTGACCGAGGTGGATCAACCCAACGCCGGCGCTCTGCTTCTGCACGACACGCCGGTAGGCGGCACCTCGCGCGACCAGGCTGTCGGCGGCCACGTGGTGCTGCAGGCCGATCCCAGCGTGCGGCGGGACTTTCACGCCCAGCGCGGCACCGAATACATCCGCGAGGTGGCGCATGTCACCGCCGTGCCGGAGCAGGGCGAGCCCGGGCCCGACCGGCCGATCACAGCACTCAAGGGACAGCAGCTGGAGCTGGTGTACGGCAGCACGCTGGTGCTGGACCCCATCGAATGGGCTCCCTGGGTCAAGGTGCGTGCCCTGACCCTGCGTTTTCGCTGAGCCCGACCCGCCGCCCGCACGGCGCGGCCTGCAGCCCGGGGCCGGCACGGTCTGAGACAATCCGCCGCGTGAACTACGCCCTGTTTGATGAGGCCGGCAAATTTCTCGCTGGCCGTGTGATGTCCGAAGCTGACAGCTCGATGCAGATCGAGCTGGAGTCGGGCAAACGCGTGAAGGTCAAGGCCGCCAACGTGCTGCTGCGCTTTGCCAAGCCGCAGCCAGCCGAGCTGCTGGCCGCCGCCCAGGCGGGCGCGGCCGAGATCGACCTGGACCTGGCCTGGGAGTTCGCGCCCGAGGGCGAGTTCGCCTTCGCCGACTTTGCCCGCGACTACTTCGACGCCTCCGCCTCGGTGGAGCAGCAGGCCGCCGCGCTGCTGCGCCTGTACGAGGCCCCGCATTACTTCCGACGCGCCGGCAAGGGCCTGTTCAAGAAGCAGCCCGAGGACGTGGTCAAGGCTGCCCTGGCGGGCATCGAGCGCAAGAAGCAGCAGGCGGCGCAGATCGAGGCCTGGACGGCCGAGCTGGTGGCCGGTCAATGCCCGGACGCGGTGCGCAGCCAGCTCTACAAGATCCTGTTCAAGCCCGACAAGAACGCCAGCGAGTACAAGGCCGTGGTCGAGGCGGCCAAGCGCAGCCAGCGCGCCCCGCTGGATCTGCTCAAGGACGCCGGCGCCATCACCAGCCCCTACCAGTTCCACTGGCGGCGTTTCCTGTTCGAGACCTTCCCCAAGGGCACGGGCTTCCCCGCGCTGGCGGCCCCGGACATCACCGACGAGCTGCCGCTGGCCCCGGTGCAGGCCTTCTCGATCGACGACTCGCTGACCACCGAGATCGACGATGCCCTGTCCGTCACCGGCCTGGGCAGCGGGCAGATCGTCTTCGGCATCCACATCGCCGCCCCGGGCCTGGCCGTCACGCCCGACAGCCCGGTGGACAAGGTGGCGCGCGAGCGCCTGTCCACCGTCTACATGCCGGGCTGGAAGATCACCATGCTGCCCGACGAGGTGGTGCAGCGCTACACGCTGGACGAGGGCCGTGACTGCCCGGCCGTCAGCCTGTACGTGACCCTGGACGAGGCCACGCTGGCGGTGCAGAAGACCGAGACGCGCCTAGAGCGCGTGCCCATCGCCGCCAACCTGCGCCACGACCAGCTGGACGCCGACGTCACCGAGGCCAGCCTGACCGGCGAAGCCGTGGCCGGATACCCCTTCGCCGCCGAGCTGGCCTTCTGCTTCCGCCTGGCCCGGCACCTCAAGGCCGCCCGCGAAGTGGTGCGCGGCAAGCCGGAAACCTTCAACCGGCCCGACTACAACTTCCGCCTGCAGCGCGCCGACGGCAGCACCGGCAACGACCGCGAGCCCGAGGGCGGCGAGACGGTGATCATCACCGAGCGCCGCCGTGGTGCCCCCCTGGACCTGATCGTCTCCGAGGCCATGATCCTGGCCAACAGCACCTGGGGCGGCTGGCTGGCCGAGCTGGGCGTGCCGGGCATCTACCGCAGCCAGGCCAGCCTGGCCCCGGGCGTGAAGGTGCGCATGGGCACCAAGCCCGCGCCGCACGCCGGCATGGGCGTGGCCCAGTACACCTGGGCCACCTCACCGCTGCGCCGCTACACCGACCTGGTCAACCAGTGGCAGATCATCGCCTGCGCCCGCAATGGCCGCATGGCCGCGCTGGCCGCGCCCTTCAAGCCCAAGGACGCAACGCTGTTCTCCATCATCTCGTCCTTCGATGGCGCCTACTCGGCCTACAACGGCTTCCAGTCGGCGGTGGAGCGGTACTGGACCCTGCGCTGGATCGAGCAGCAAGGCCTGACCGAACTGGACGCGGCCGTCATGAAGGAAGGCCTGGTGCGCGCCGAGACCCTGCCGTTGGTGTTCCGCGCCCTGGGCTGCGAAGCCCTGGACCGCCACACCCGGGTGCGGGTGCGCATCACCGGCATTGACCTGCTGACCCTGGAGCTGCATGCCAGCCTGGCCACCCGCCTGGACGACACCCCGCCTGCAGCCGGCACCGAGGAAGAGGACGAGGACAGCCCGCCCACCAGCGGACTGACCCTGGCCATCGACCTCAACGACGGCGGCGACAACGCCGCCGTCGCACCGGCCTGAACCCTGCCGGCCTGAGTCCCGCCCTCCACCGCCTGCACTGCCGACCGCCATGCGTGTCCCGACCTCCCCCTGGCGTCCCACCCTGATGACCTGGGCGGTGGCCCTGTCGCTGGCCGCCCATGCGGTGCTGCTGAGCATCCGCTTCGTGGACCCCGAGCGCTTCAGCCGCGTCTTCGAGGACTCGCCGCTGGAGGTGATCCTGGTCAATGCGCGCTCCGCGCAAAAGCCGCTCAAGGCCCAGGCCCTGGCCCAGGCCAGCCTGGAAGGCGGTGGCGATGCCGACTTGGGCCGGGCCACCTCGCCGCTGCCGCCTTCAGCCATGAGCCTGGCAGGGGACGGCCTGGACGACGCCTACCGCAGCATCGAGCAAATGCAGGACGAGCAGCGCCAGCTGCTGGTGGCCGCCAAGCGTGCGCTGTCCCTGCTGCCACCGCCCGACCCCACGCTGGCCAAGGACTCGCCCGAGCGCGCCCGCCAAGAGCAGAAGCGCCGCCAGATGGAGCGCCAGATCGCCGAGATCGAAAAGCGCATCCAGGAAGAGAACGCCCGCCCCCGCCGCAAGCATGTGCACCCGGCCACCCAGGAAGTGGCCTACGCCCAGTACTACGACGCCTTGCGCCGCAAGGTCGAGGAACGCGGCACCCAGGACTTCCCCACCCACAAGGGCCAAAAGCTCTACGGCGAGCTGATGGTCAACTTCGTCGTGGACGCCCGTGGCCAGGTGGTCACGGCCGAGGTCGTGCAACGCTCCAAGTCTCGCGAGCTGGATCGGCGCGCCGTGGCCATCCTGCGGGCGGCCGCCCCCTTTGGGGCCTTCTCCGCCGACATGCGGCGACAGGCCGATGAGATCCTGATCACCTCCCGGTTCCGTTTCACCCGCCTTGAGGCGCTGGAAACCACCCTGTCCGTCAACGCCGCCCCATGACGTCCTCTCCCGGCACCGCACTGCCCGCCGCTCCCGACACCGTCTCGCCCGACCGCTATGCGGTGGTGGGCCATCCTGTGGCCCACAGCCGATCACCGGACATCCATGCCGCCTTCGCCGCGGCCAGCGGCCAGTCGCTGACCTACGGCCGCCTGCTCGCCCCGCTGGACGGCTTCGTCGCCACGGTGCAGGACTTTGCCGCCCAGGGCGGCCGGGGCTGCAACGTGACCGTGCCGTTCAAGTTCGAGGCCTTCCACTTGGCTACGCGGCGCACACCGCGGGCTGGCCGGGCCGGTGCCGCCAACACCCTGCGCTTTGACGCCGAGGGCTGGCTGGCTGACAACACCGACGGCGCGGGCCTGCGCCGGGACATCGAGGTCAACGCCGGCCGCCTGCTGCAGGGCCTGCGCGTGCTGCTGATCGGCGCCGGCGGCGCCGCCGCCGGCGTGCTGGGCCCGCTGCTGGAGGCCGCCCCCGCCGAGCTGGTGCTGGTCAATCGCACCCTGGACAAGGCCGAGCGCCTGGTGGCCAGCCACGCCGACCTGGCGCACGACCACGGCGTGCAGCTGCAGGCACGCCCCCTGGCACAGGCCGGCGAAGGCTTTGACGTGGTCATCAACGGCACCGCCACCAGCCTGAGCGGTCAGGGCGCGCCCGTGGATGCCCGGGTGCTGCGCCCGGGCAGCCTGGCGGTCGACATGATGTACGGGCCCGCCGCCGCCCCGTTCCTGGCCTGGGCTACCGCCCGGGGGGCTCAGGGGCGCGACGGCCTGGGCATGCTGGTGGAGCAGGCGGCCGAATCCTTCGCCTTGTGGCGCGGCGTGCGTCCACAGACCGGACCGGTGCTGGCACGCTTGCGCCAGCAGGTGGACCACACGGCCTGAGCACAGGCGAGGACGCACCCGATGGCCGCCACCGCCTCCGCTGGGCGCCTGCGCCAGCAGCTGCTGGACCTGGGGGGGCTGCTGCTGGTCTGCGTCCTGGCCCTGCAGCTGTTCTTCGTCGCCCGCATCGCCCTGATGGCCGCGGTCGACCCCCAGTCCACCGCATTTGAGCGCAGCGAGGCCTGGCGCCTGCTGCGCCAGGGACAGCTGGGCGGCCAACGCCCCTGGAAACAGCAGTGGGTGCCGGAAACCCAGCTGCCGCGTAGCCTGCGCCAAGCCGTGATCGCCAGCGAAGACGCCAATTTCGCCCAGCACGGCGGCGTGGAGTGGGACGCCATCCGCAGCGCCTGGGACCGCAACCGCCGCGCCGAAGCCCGGGCCGAGAAAGCGAACCAACTGGCCGAAGAGCGTGCGGCACGCGCCGGCAAGGCCCTGGACCCTGCACGCCAGCGGGTGCCCAAGGTCGTCGGCGGCTCCACCATCAGCCAACAGCTGGCCAAGAACCTGTTCCTCTCCGGCGAGAGGACGCCGCTGCGCAAGGGCCAGGAGCTGGTGCTGACCTACCTGCTGGAGGGGCTGCTGGACAAGCGCCGCATCCTGACGCTCTACCTCAACCATGTGGAGCTGGGCGAGGGCGTGTTTGGTGCCGAGGCGGCGGCGCGGCACTATTTCCGCCAGGGTGCCAGCCAACTCAGCCCGGCCCAAAGCGCGCGTCTGGCGGTGATGCTGCCGGCACCCAAACGCTTCGAGAAAAACCCCGGCTCCGCTTATGTGAGCGGCCGCACCGCCAGCGTGCTCGCCCGCATGGCTGGCGCCGACCTGCCCTGAGCGCCCCGACGCCATGCAAGACGACGACCTGCAACAGGAACTGGCCGCGGTGGCCGCGCGCCTCATCGTGGACGACGCCCAGGACTGGGCCAGCGCCCGCCGCAAGGCCGCCGCCCAGCTGGGGTTGCGCCTGGGCCGTGACGTGCCCGCCCCCAGCGATGAGCAGCTGGAGGACGCGGTGCGGGAACACCTGGCGATCTTCCATGCCGACACCCAGCCCGGGGAGCTGCGCGCCCTGCGCGAGCTGGCTCTGGCCTGGATGGAGCGGCTGGCCCCCTTCCGCCCCCACCTGGGTGGTGCGGTCTGGCGCGGCACGGCCACGGCGCAGTCCAACATCCTGCTGGACCTCTACGCCGACGACCCCAAGGCGGTGGAGATCTTCTTCATCGACGAACATCTGGACTTCGACAGCCAGGGGGAGGACGCCGAGCATCTGGTGCTGAGCGTGTCGGTGCGCAGCCGCGCCCTGGGTGAGTGGGTCACACTGCACTGCAGCGTGCACGACTTCGATGCCCTGCGCGGCGCCCTGCAGCCCGATGCCCGTGGCCGCAGCTGGCGCGGCCCTGCCGAGGCCCTGCGCCAGCTGCTCCAGGCCGAGGACAACGCCCGCTGAGCCGGAGCCGCCCCGCCCACCGCCCACACGCCGTCCCGTCGAGGAGATCCCATGAGCCCTGAACGTAGAGTGTGGTTGGGCGCCGGTGTCGGCGCCGCCGTGCTGGGTGGCGTCACCTGGCGCCTGCTCGGCCCGTCGCCCTCCCCCACGCCACAGGACGACCCGCAGGCCCGGCTGTGGCAACTGCCGCTCACCGACCCGCAGGGCCGCCCGCTGTCGCTGGCGCCACTGCGCGGTCGCCCCCTGGTGGTCAACTTCTGGGCCGCCTGGTGCGCGCCTTGCGTGCGGGAAATGCCACTGCTGGACCGTTTCGCACAGGCCCACCGCGCGGCGGGCTGGGAAGTGCTGGGCCTGGCGCTGGACAAGCCCGAGGCGGTGCAGGCCTTCCTGGCGCGCACGCCGGTGGGCTTTCCGGTCGGGATGCTGGGGCTGGACCAGATGGGCTGGCTGCGCGAGCTGGGCAATCCGGCCGGCGCCCTGCCCTACACCCTGCTGCTGGATGCCCGGGGCCACGTGCGCCAACGCAAGCTCGGCGAGCTGGACGAGGCCCTGCTGGGCCGCTGGCGCGAAGGCTGACGGCCGATGGTCGCGCCGCCCTGCCAGCCCGCCTAGGCGCTGTCAACTGCCGGAAGTTGAATTAATTTGACCGGCGTTGACCTGAAATCGCGCTCAATGGCGTAAAGTTCGCCCCTCTGATCGTGGGACCCGGCGCCCTTGGCACCCCAGGTGCGGGCGCGGACGATACCACGACGGTGGCCGCCCGGCTTGGCAGCATCGCCGGCCGCACGGTGGGCCGCCGCCCCTTGAAGACCCGGAACGGGCTGCCCGGCAGCACCGTCCACCACACCACAGGAGTACCCCTTCCATGGACCTGCGCAAGCTGAAGACCCTGATCGACCTGGTCTCCGAGTCGAACATCGCCGAGCTGGAAATCACCGAGAACGAAGGCAAGGTGCGCATCGTCAAGTCTGGTGGCGTGGTGGCCCAGGTGGCGCCCACCCTGATGGCCGCACCGGCCCCGGCCCCCGTGGCGCTGGCCGCTGGACCGGCCCCGGTGGCGGCAGCGCCGGCCGCCGCCGTAGTGGAGACCGGCCATGTGGTCAAGTCCCCGATGGTCGGCACCTTCTACGCCGCCTCCACGCCCGGCGCCAAGCCGCTGGTGGAGGTGGGCAGCCAGGTCAAGGAAGGCCAGGCACTGTGCATCATCGAGGCCATGAAGATCATGAACGAGATCGAAGCCGACGTGGCCGGCACGGTGACCAAGGTGATGGTCACCAACGGCCAGCCCGTGGAATACGGTCAGCCGCTGTTCATCATCGAGTAAGGCCCGCGCCACCCATGTTCAAGAAGATCCTGATCGCCAACCGCGGCGAGATCGCGCTGCGCATCCAGCGCGCCTGCAAGGAGATGGGCATCAAGGCGGTGGTCGTCTACTCCGAGGCCGACCGCGACGCCAAGTACGTCAAGCTGGCGGACGAGGCGGTGTGCATCGGCCCGGCCCCTTCGGCCCAGAGCTACCTGTCCATGCCGGCCATCATCGCCACCGCCGAGGTGACCGATGCCGAGGCCATCCACCCCGGCTACGGCTTCCTGAGTGAGAACGCCGACTTTGCCGAGCGTGTGGAAAAGAGCGGCTTCGCCTTCATCGGCCCGACCCCCGAGTCCATCCGCCTGATGGGCGACAAGGTCTCGGCCAAGCAGGCCATGATCGCCTCCGGCGTGCCTTGCGTGCCCGGCTCCGAGGGCGCACTGCCCGACGACCCCAAGGAGATCGTCAAGATCGCCCGCCAGGTCGGCTACCCGGTGATCATCAAGGCCGCCGGCGGCGGCGGCGGCCGCGGCATGCGTGTGGTGCATACCGAGGCGGCGCTGATCAACGCGGTGCAGACCACCAAGGCGGAAGCGGGCGCGGCCTTCGGCAACCCCGAGGTCTACATGGAGAAGTTCCTCGAGAACCCGCGCCATGTGGAAATCCAGGTGATGGCCGACCAGCACGGCCATGCCGTGTGGCTGGGCGAGCGCGACTGCTCCATGCAACGCCGCCACCAGAAGGTGATCGAGGAAGCGCCGGCCCCCGGCATCCCGCGCAAGGTGATCGAGAAGATCGGCCAGCGCTGCGCTGAGGCCTGCAAGAAGATCGGCTACCGCGGCGCGGGCACCTTCGAGTTCTTGTTCGAGGATGGCGAGTTCTACTTCATCGAGATGAACACCCGCGTGCAGGTGGAGCATCCGGTGACCGAACTGGTGACCGGCATCGACATCGTGCAGACGCAGATCCGCGTGGCCGCCGGCGAGAAGCTCAGCTTCACGCAGAAGGACATCGGGGTGCGCGGCCACGCCATCGAGTGCCGCATCAACGCCGAGGACCCGTACAACTTCCTGCCTTCACCGGGCCGCATCACCATGTGGCATCCCGCCGGGGGCCCGGGGGTGCGCGTGGACTCGCACGCCTATACCAACTACTTCGTGCCGCCCAACTACGACTCGATGATCGGCAAGCTCATCGTGCACGGCGACACCCGCGAGCAGGCCCTGGCGCGCATGCGCACGGCCCTGGCCGAGATGGTGGTGGAAGGCATCAGCACCAACATCCCGCTGCACCGCGACCTGATGATCGACGCCGGCTTCATGCAGGGCGGCACCAGCATCCATTACCTGGAAGGCTGGCTGGCGCAGCACCGCCGCCGTTGAGCGAAGGACCCCTCCGTGGCCATGCATGAACTGGTGCTCACCGCACCACAGGACCTGGTGGAGTCGGTCTCCGACGCCCTCATGGACGAACTCGGCGCCCTGTCGGTGTCGGTGGAAGACGCCGACGCCGATACCGACGAGGAACAGCCGATCTTTGGCGAACCGGGCATGCCTGCGCCCCGTCCGGGCTGGGAGCGCTCGCGGTTGAAGGCCCTCTTCGACGAGGAGCAGGCCGCCGAAACGGCCCTCACCCTGCTGCTGGCCCAGGACTGGACCGAAGGCCTGGCCGCCCACGCCCTGCAGGTGGTGGACGAACAGGACTGGGTCCGGCTGACCCAGTCCCAGTTCAACCCGGTCGATGTCACGCCCACCTTCTGGATCGTGCCCAGCTGGCATGAGGTGCCCGCCGACGCCACCCACGTCATGCGCCTGGACCCGGGCCTGGCCTTTGGCACCGGCACCCACCCGACCACCCGCATGTGCCTGCGCTGGATCGCCCACCAGGCCCCGGCGCATGCACAGCGGTGGGACCGGGTGCTCGACTACGGCTGCGGCTCCGGCATCCTGGCCATCGGCGCGGCGCTGCATGGCGCACGTGACATCGACGCGGTGGACATCGACCCCGCGGCCGTGACCGCCACCGACGCCAACGCCCGGGCCAACGGGGTCACGGTCCGCACCGGCCTGCCCGACCTGGCGCAAGGCAGCTACCCCCTGGTGCTGGCCAACATCCTGGCCACACCGCTCAAGCTGCTGGCCCCGCTGCTGTGCGGGCACCTGGCCCCAGGCGCCCACTTGGTGCTGGCCGGCATCTTGGAGCGGCAGGCCGACGAGCTCAAGGAAGCCTACGCCCCCTGGCTTGCGCTGGAAGTGCTGGACCGACAGGAAGGCTGGATCCTGATGGGTGCCCAGCGGGCCGCCGCCTGAGCCATCACCCCAGCGGGCGACCGCCAAGCGGCCGCCCGGCCCCCTACGCCCCCGCCCACGCTCCCCGCCAACGGGGCGACACACCCCCATGGCATCATCCGGCGCATGAGCCTCGTCACCCGCTGCCCGTCCTGTGACACGGTCTTCCGTGTCGTCAACGACCAGCTCAAGGTCTCTGGCGGCTGGGTGCGCTGCGGCCAGTGCAGCGAAGTCTTCAATGCGCTGGAGGGCCTGTTCGAGCTGGACAGTCCTTCGACCGGAACGGGCGCTCCGCGCGCCCCCACCCGCACCGCCCCGCAGCGGGCAAGCGCGCCCGCCACCGCGTCCGCCCGGCCCGGTGCCGCGCCCCCTGCCCGCGCGCCCTCGCCCCCACCGCCGCCGGCCACCCGCGGCGGCAGCGGTGC
>NZ_JAAGOH010000032.1 GCF_010499455.1 Ideonella livida
GGCCGGGGGGTGCTGGGCGCCGGCGCCCGGCAGGGGCAGGCTCAGGGCCGGCAAGGCCAGGCCGACTTGGCAGGCGGTGCACTGCTGGCAGGCGCCGCCGTGGTGGGCGGCGTCCTGGGGGGCATCGGCAGGGCTGGCGGCCGGGACGTCGGCCGACCCGGCGGTGGCGGCATGGCAGGGCGGCGGCGCCGTGCGGTGGGCGTCGTGGGGGCCGTCATGCGGGCTCGCTTGCAGCGGCTCGTGTGGGCCCCTCTCCAGGGCCGCCGGGTTCAGCGCACCCTGGTGCCAGACGGCCTGGCGCCAGCCGCTGCTCCAGGCCTGCCAGGGCAGGGCCAGCATGAGCAGCAGCAGCAGAGCGGCGCGCCAGCGGGAGGAGGTCATGGCCCGGGGTTCAGAACTCGATACGGCGCTCGGTGGGCCGGTCGCCGGGCTCGCCAAACTGCAGGCGGTCGATGCGCGCGGCCTCCAGGCTGTGCAGCAGGGCCGCGCGGGCGGTGTCCGGCGCCTTCGGGTCCAGGCGCAGCACGGCGTTGAGGGTCTGGGTGGGGTAGCGGCTGCGGGCGGTGGTGCCGGCCTGGGCGCAGTCCACCGGCTGGTCGCCCACCTGGCAGCGGCCCTGGGCGTCCAGGGCGAAGTCCACCCGCTGCTGGGCCTGCTGCACCGCCGGTTGGCAGGCGGCCAGGCAGGCCAGCATGACGAGGGCGGGGAGCAGGACGGCGGTGCGCATGGGCAAGGGCGGGGCGGAGAAGAACACGGTCCTGCACAGTGTAGGCCCGCGGGCCGTGTCCTGGACCTCGCGCCGGGCTTGGTGGCCTGCGTTGGCGCAAGTCGCCGCGGCGGGCTCAGGCGCCGTCGGCGGCCTGGGCGCCCAGGCCGTGCTTGCGGATCTTGTCGGCCAGGGTGGTCTTGGGGATGCGCAGGGCCTTGGCGGTGCGGGCGATGTTGCCGCCCTGGCGCTTCATTTCCTCGGCGATCAGGCTGCGCTCGAAGTTGTCGACGGTCTCCGACAGCGACAGGCCGCCCTCGGGCTCGCCGTCGGCGCTGGGCGGGGGCAGCTCGCCCAGGATGTCCTGGCGCACGCCCAGCACCAGGCAGTCGGCCACGTTGCGCAGCTCGCGCACGTTGCCAGGCCAGCTGTGGGCCATCAGGCGGTGCAGCTGCTCGGTGCTGATGGCCGGCTGCGGGCGCTGGAAGCGGCTGGCCGCCAGCAGGGTGAAGTGCTCCAGCAGCAGTGGGATGTCCTCGCGGCGCTCGCGCAGCGGCGGCAGGTCGATGGTCATCACGTTGAGCCGGTAGTACAGGTCGGCGCGGAAGGTGCCTTCGCGCGAGCGCTGCAGCAGGTCGTCCTTGGTGGCGGCCACCACGCGCACATCCACCTGCTGGCCCTGGTTGGCGCCCAGGCGCTCGACCACCCGGTCCTGCAGCACGCGCAGCAGCTTGATCTGCATGCCCATGGGCATGCTTTCCAACTCGTCGAGGAAGAGGGTGCCCTGGTGGGCGTACTCGATCTTGCCCACGCGGCGCTTTTGCGCGCCGGTGAAGGCGCCGGCTTCATGGCCGAAGAGCTCGCTGTCGAGCAGGCTGTCGGGCACGCCGCCGCAGTTCAGCGCCACGAAGGGGGCGGTCTTGCGGCGGGAGTGGTCGTGCAGGGCACGGGCCACCACTTCCTTGCCGGTGCCGGTCTCGCCGCGGATGAGCACGTCCACCGGGGAGTCGGCCACCTCGCTGATGAGCTGGCGCACGCGCTGCATCTGCGGAGAGCGGCCCACCAGCTGGCCGCTGAGGTCGGCGCGGGCGGCCAGGGCGCGGCGCAGCTGGGCCACTTCCAGCGTCAGGCGGCGCTTTTCCAGGGCCCGCTTGACCACCTCGACCAGCACCTCGGGGGAGAAGGGTTTGGGGATGAAGTCGTAGGCGCCGCTGCGCATGGCCTCCACCGCCAGGCTCACGTCGCCGTGGCCGGTGATCATGATGACCGGCAGGTCACGGTCCAGGCCGTGGCAGTGGCGCACCACGCTCAGGCCGTCGGCGCCGGGCAGGCGCATGTCGGTCACGACCACGCCGGGGAAGCCGGCCTGCAGCCGGGGCAGGGCGGCCTCGGCGCTGTCCACCGCCTCCACGCCCAGGCCGGCCAGCTGCAGGGCCTGGACACAGCCGAGCTGGACATGGAAGTCGTCTTCGACAAGCAGGACGGTGAGGTCGGGGGTCATGGTGGCGAGGTGGTGGCGGTCTGGGGATCGGGCTGCGGTGCGGCTGCAGCGGCGGGCATGCGGCCGCCCAGGCGCAGCCGCGGCGGGGGATCGGTGGCGTCCGGGGCGCTGGCGGGCAGGAAGACGGTGAAGGCGGCCCCGCCCTCGGGCAGGGCCTGGGCGCGCAGGTGGCCGCCGAAGCTCTCGACGATGTCACGGCAGATCGCCAGGCCCAGGCCCAGGCCGCCCGCCTCGGACTTGGTGGTGAAAAAGGGCTCGAAGAGGCGTTCGGCCTGCTCGGGGGTGAAGCCACTGCCATTGTCGCGGACCTCCACCCACACCTCCCGGCGCGGGGCCGGGGCCTGGGTGTGCGGGTCGGTCAGGCCGTCGAAGTGGGCCTCGGCCCGTGCCAGGGCCTGGGCCACGGGGTCGCCCTCCTCGGGCAGGGTGTGCACGCCGGCGCTCAGGCGCAGCTGGCGTTCGGGCGTGCGGGCCATGGCGTCCAGGGCGTTGCCCAGCAGGTTGGCCAGCACCTGCTCCAGGCGGTTGGGGTCGCACCAGGCGTACAGGCTGGCGCGGGGCACCTGGTCATGCACCTGCACCTTCTCGGCGCGCAGGCGCTGGCCCACCAGGAACAGGGCGTTGGCCAGGGCCTGGGCCACGTCGGTGGGCTGGGGCCGCACCTCGGCCTTGCGGGCAAAGGCCTTGAGCGGCTGGATCAGGTCGCCCATCTGGTCGGCCAGCCGGGCGATCAGGCCCAGGTTGCTCTCGGCCGCGCCGGATTGGCCGCGCCGCAGAAACTCCTGCGCATTGCCCGAGAGGGTGCGGATGGCGCCCAGGGGCTGGTTGAGCTCGTGGGTGATGCCGGTGGCCAGGCGGCCCAGCAGGGCCATCTTGGCGGCGTGCACCAGCTCGTCCTGGGCGGCGCGCAGGGTGGCCTCGGCCTGCACGCGTTCGGCCACCTCGCGGCGCAGGCGCACATTGGTCTCGGTCAGGGCGCGGGTGCGGCGGGCCACCTTGTGTTCCAACTCGGCGTTGGCGGTCTCCAGCCAGCGCTTGGCCTCCAGTTTCTGCTTGAGGATGCGTTGTCGCTGACGCATCAGCAGGGCCAGCAGGGCGAAGAAGGCAGCGGCCACGGCGGTGAGCATGCCGGTCAGCAGGGCCTGGTGGCGCACGGGCACCAGGTCGGCAAAGAGCATGAGCCGCCAGTCCATGCCGTCCAGGTTGCGGCCCAGGGCCAGCATGCCGTATTGGCCGGCGGCGCCGGCGCGGGGCTGGGCCACCAGGCCACCGGGCAGCATGCCCTTGAGCACCTGGCCATCGCCTTCGACCTGCAGCCGCACGTCCAGCGGGAAGCGGCCGATGCGCTGGCCGCCGTACAGGCGGGTGAGCTGCTGCTCCACCCGCGTTTCGGGCGCCAGCTCGGTCAGGGCGGTGTAGCGCCACTCGGGCTGCGAGCTGAGGATGACCACCTCGTTGGCGTCGGCCAGCAGGCCGGGCGCGCCCAGCAGGTCCCAGGTGGGCTCCACCGGGTCCAGGCTGATCTTGATGGCCGCCACCCCCACCACGCGGGCCCCGACGCGGATGGGGTGGGACACAAAGTAGCCGGGCTCGCCGCCCAGGCCGATGGCAAAGTGCCGGCCCACCCGGCCGGCCAGGGCGTCCAGGTAGTAGGGGCGGAAGGACAGGTCCTCGCCCAGCCGGCTGTCGTCGGGGGCGCGGGGCGGGCCGGGCGGCGTGCCGGGGGCGGCGCTGTTGCTGGTGGCACGCACGATGCCGCGCTCGTCCAGCACGTACAGCGCCAGGCTGCCCAGGTGGGCGTTGAGCTTGCGCAGATGCTCGTTGACCGACTCGGTCAGCGCCGGCGAGGGGCCGCGGCCCGGGCCCTGGGCCAGCAAGGCGGGCACCTGAGGGTGCAGGCCCACCGTGGCCGGCAGCGGCTCCAGGCGCTTGATCACCCCGTCCACCGCCGAGGCGAACAGGTCCAGGCGGTGCACCGATTCGTCGCGCAGGCGCTGGGTGCCACGCTCCAGGCTGAGCTGGTAGCCGGCCCAGCCGGCCAGCGCCACGCCCAGCAGCCAGGGCAGCAGGCGCAGCACCGGGCGCCAACCCAGGGGCCGGAAGCTGAGGCTGGGCGCGTCGTCCGCAGGGGCGGCGGTGGGCGCGGGGGCGGGGGCGGCGGGAACCTGGCTCATGCCGTGCGGGGGGGCAGAGGGCCGGCCCGGGGGGGGGCGGCCCCCCGCGCTGGAGGGGGAGCGCTCAGCCGGTCAGTGGTTGAGGATCTTGGACAGGAAGTCCTTGGCCCGCGGGGAGCGCTCCTCGGGCTTGCCGAAGAAGTCCTCCTTCTTGCAGTCCTCGATGATCTGGCCCTTGTCCATGAAGATCACGCGGTTGGAGACCTTCTTGGCAAAGCCCATCTCGTGGGTGACGCACATCATGGTCATGCCCTCGCCGGCCAGCTGCACCATCACGTCCAGCACCTCGCCCACCATCTCGGGGTCCAGGGCGGAGGTGGGTTCGTCGAACAGCATGACGATGGGGTCCATGGACAGGGCGCGGGCGATGGCCACGCGCTGCTGCTGGCCGCCGGAGAGCTGGCCGGGAAACTTGTCCTTGTGTGCCATCAGCCCCACGCGGTCGAGCATCTTCAGGCCGCGGGTGATGGCCTCGTCCTTGCTGCGGCCCAGCACCTTGATCTGCGCCAGGGTGAGGTTGTCGGTCACCGACAGGTGCGGGAACAGCTCGAAGTGCTGGAACACCATGCCCACACGGCTGCGCAGCTTGGGCAGGTTGGTCTTGGGGTCGGCGATGGACACGCCATCGACCACGATGTCGCCCTTCTGGAAGGGCTCCAGCGCGTTGACGGTCTTGATGAGGGTGGACTTGCCCGAGCCCGAAGGCCCGCACACCACCACCACCTCGCCCTTCTGGATGGAGGTGGTGCAGTCGGTCAGCACCTGGAAGCTGCCGTACCACTTGGAAACGTTCTGGATGTCGATCATGGGGGTTCTCCTGGCCGGCGCGGCGGCGGTCTGTGCCGCGGCCACGCGCGTGGGGGGTCAGCGGATGATGGCGATGCGCTTCTGCAGGCGGCGCACCAGCATCGACAGCGAGAAGCAGATGACGAAGTACACCACGGTGGCGACCAGGTAGGTCTCGACCGGACGGTTGAAGTTCTTGCCCGCCAGCTCAAAGCCCTTGAGCAGGTCATAGGCGCCGATGGCGTAGACCAGCGAGGTGTCTTGGAACAGGATGATGGTCTGGGTGAGCAGCACCGGGATCATGTTGCGGAAGGCCTGCGGCAGCACCACCAGCTGCATGGTCTGGCGGTAGCTCATCCCCATGGCGTAGCCGGCGTAGGTCTGGCCCTTGGGCACGCTTTGGATGCCGGCGCGCATGATCTCGGCGTAGTAGGCGGCCTCAAACAGTGTGAAAGTGATCAGCGCCGAGACCTCCGCGCCCAGCGGGCGGCCGGTCAGCAGCGGGATCAGCAGGAAGAACCACAGGATCACCATGACCAGCGGGATGCTGCGCATGGTGTTGACGTAGAAGGCCGCGGGCTTTTCCAGCCAGGGCTTGCCCGACAGGCGCATGAGCGCCAGCAGGGTGCCCAGCACGATGCCGCCGACCATGGCCACCAGCGTGAGCTGCAGCGAGAACAGCAGGCCCTTGGTGACGTAGCTGGCGAGGACCTCGCCGGTGAGGAAGCTGAAGTCGAGGTTCATCTCAATGGCCTCCGCCCACGGTGCCGGGGATGCGCACGCGGCGCTCGATCCAGTGCGCCAGCTGGTACACCAGGATGGAGGTGATGAAGTAAAGGGCGGTGACGGCCAGGTAGATCTCGATGCCGCGCGAGGTCTCCTCCTGCGCCTGGCGGGCGAACATGGTCAGCTCGGCCACCGAGACCGCAAAGGCCACCGAGGAGTTCTTGACGATGCCCATGCTCTCGCTGGTGAGCGGGGGCACGACGATGCGCAGTGCCATGGGCAGGATGACGTGGCGGTAGGTCTGCGGCAGGGTCAGGCCCAGCGCCAGGCCGGCGTAACGCTGGCCCTTGGGCAGGCTCTGGATGCCGGCCTTGACCTGCTCGGAGACGCGCGCCGAGGTGAAGAAGCCCAGGCCCAGCACCACCAGGATGAAGCTGGGCAGGGACTTGAGCGCCGGGATCAGCTCGGGCACCACGAAGTACCAGAGGAAGACCTGCACCAGCACCGGGATGTTGCGGAACAGCTCGGTCCAGGCCTCGCCGATGAACACCAGGCCGCGGCTGGGTGCGGTGCGCAGGATGCCCATGACGATGCCCGTCAGCAGGGCCACGGCCAGTGCCAGGGCCGAGACCGAGGCGGTCCAGCCCCAGGCCGAGAGCATCCAGTCGAGGTAGGTGATGTCGCCGCCGCTGCCGAAGCAGCGCTCGACGACTTCGCCGTCGATGGTGTTCTTGCAGAACACCTGCCAGTCCCAGGTGGCCATGGGCAGGTCCTAGAGAAAGAGGAAGGGAAGGGGTGGCCGGGCCACCCGGCCCGTCGCATGCAGGGCCGCCGGCGCGACCTTGCGGGCGGCATCGGCGGCAGAGGCCGGCGCCGCCCGCAAGGGGGGGCACCGGCGCCGTCATCACTTGTTGTAGGACTCGGCCGGCAGGTCGTTGGGCTTGGCCCAGGCGGCCTTGGTGGCGTCGCTGGCGGGCAGGCCCACCTTGGCGCCGGTCGGCGGGATCGGCTGCATGAACCACTTGTCGTAGAGCTTGGCGATGGCGCCCGACTTCATCATGGCGATGATGCTGTCGTCCACGGCCTTCTTGAAGGCCGGATCGTCCTTGCGCATCATGCAGGCGATGGGTTCGACGTTGAGCACCTCGCCCACGATCTTGTAGTCGGCCGGGCTCTTGCTCTTGGCGATGGCGCCGGCCAGGATCTGGCCGTCCATCACGAAGGCGTCGGCGCGGCCGCTCTCCAGCAGCAGGAAGCTGTCGGCGTGGTCCTTGCCGAAGACTTCCTTGAAGTCCACCCCCGCGGCCCGCTCATGCTTGCGCAGCAGCTGCACGCTGGTGGTGCCGGTGGTGGTGGCCACGTTCTTGCCGTTGAGCTGGCTGATGCTGGTGATGCCCGAGGCGGCCTTGACCGCGATGCGCACCTCCTCCACGTAGGTGGTCACGGCGAAGGTGACCTGCTTCTGGCGGGCGGCGTTGTTGGTGGTGGAGCCGCACTCCAGGTCCACGGTGCCGTTTTCCACCAGCGGGATGCGGTTCTGCGAGGTCACCGGCTGGTACTTCACCTCCAGCTTGCCCAGGCCCAGGGACTTCTTCAGGTCGGCGATGACCAGCTCGCCCAGCTCGGTGTGGAAGCCGGCGTACTTGCCGTCGCCCAGGGTGTAGGACAGGGCGCCGGAGGACTCGCGCACCCCCAGGGTGATGCTGGCCGAATCCTTGATCTTCTTGAGCGTGTCGGCCTGCGCGGCGCCGGCGGTCAGGGTGGCGGCCACGGCGGCCACGGCGAGGACGGTGTTCTGGATCTTCATCAACGGTCTCCTGAGGGGGCTAGGGGGGAAACGTGAGGGGCTCAGTTGAGGGGCCGGTCCTCGGGCTGGCGGTAGAGCTGCAGCAGCCGTTCGGAAGGGGGCATGTCAAGGTTGAGGTTGCGGGGCGGTATGGGACGCTGGAACCAGCGCCGGTAGAGCCGGAGTGCCTCGCCAGACTGCATCAGCTGGCTCAGGCCCCGATCCACCACGCGCTTGAAGGCGGCATCTCCGCGCCGCATCATGCACGCGTAGGCCTCGGTTGCCATCGGTTGTCCCACCACCTGCCAGTCCTCGGGGCGGGCGGACTTGGCGCGGATGCCGTGCAGCAGCGCATCGTCCAGCAGGAAGACCTCGGCCTGCCGGCTCTCCAGCACCTTGAAGGCGGTGTCGTGGTCGCGCGCCAGCACGATGGTGAAGTCCTGTGCCGAGCGTTCGCGGTGCAGCAGCAGCGCCCGCTCGGAGGTGGTGCCCGCGGTCACCACCACGCGCCGGCCCTTGAGGTCGGCCAGGTCCTTCACCGGGCTGCCGCGGCGCACCATCATGCGCAGCTCCACCACGAAGATCGAGACCGAGAAGGCCACCTGCCGCTCGCGTTCGCGGTTGTGGGTGGTGCTGCCGCACTCCAGGTCCACGGTGCCGTTCTGCACCAGGGCCATGCGGTTCTGGGAGGTCACCGGCACCAGCTGCAGCGTCAGCGCCGGCAGCTTGAGCTCGGCCTTGATGGTGTCCAGCACCCGCAGCATCAGCTCCTGCGAGTAGCCCACCACCTGGTGGCGCTGGTCGTAATAGGAGAAAGGCACCGAGGACTCCCGGTGGCCCAGGCGGATGGTGCCGGTCTCGGCGATGCGCTGCAGGGTGTCGCCGTCCTGCGCCCCCGCCCGCGGCGCCAGCGCCACCAGGACCAGGCCCGCCAGCAGGCTGGCCAGCGCGCGCACACCCGGGCGACCACGGGCCCCGGCCCGCGCACGGCGGCCGGCCGCAGGGGCCAAGGGGGCGGAAAAGCGCTTCACCCCACCGCTGATGCACAAGCCATGCCACCCATGGCCGGCGGCATTCCGCCCCGGGCAAACCCCGCCGCGACCGCCCGGGCAGAACGGAAAACCGTCTCCCTCCCCCCGCTCCGACGCCGGGTGCACGGAAAACCGTCGGCCCGCCGGACGGGCCGCTGAATGCGGGGCAACACCAGCTTGCCACCGCGGCCGGCCCGCGGGAGCATGGGTCAGACAGGTCGCGGGTGCCGCCCGGCGGCCAGGGCGGCGGCCCGGCGGGCCGCCGGCAGATCCACCACGATGTCCACCACGATGTCTGTCAGGGAGAACGCCATGACCCCTTCCACCCCCAGCCCCCGCGACACCCTGGTGCTGGTGCACGGCTACCTGGGCTACGGCGACGCGCCCTGGGGCCTGGCCCTGCCCGACCGCCTGGCCTACTTCCGCGGCGTGGAGGCGGCGCTGCGCGCCGCCGGCCACCACGTGGTGGTGGCCCAGCTGCCGCCCCAGGCGCGGGTGGCCCAGCGTGCCGAAGCCCTGGCCCGGCTGCTGGCCGACGGGCAGGCCTGCCCGGGCGAGCGCCTGCACCTCATCGCCCACAGCATGGGCGGGCTCGATGCGCTGCACGCCCTGCACCACCACCGGGAGGCCACCGCCCGGGTGCAGGGGGTGGCCTCGCTGGGTACCCCGTTTCGCGGCACGCCGATGGCCGACCTGCTCACCGGCCAGGGCGTGAACCTGCCCGGGCCCCTGGCGCAGCTGCAGGCCATGTCCCTGCTGCCGCTGGGCGGCGCGCTGCAGGACCTGAGCACCGCCGGCGCCAGCGCCCTCACCGCGGCCAGCCCGCTCAACCTGCGGGTGCGCTGGATCACCGTGACCGGGCGCGACGCCGCCACCCAGGACGAGGACACCCTGTTCAAGGCCATGGCCCGGCTGCCGGTGTTCCGCCACCAGCCCAACGACGGCCTGGTGCCGCTGGCGTCCTGCCGCCTGCAGGGCGCGCAGATGGCGCTGGACTGGCCGGCTGACCATGCCCAGCTGGCGGGCTGGACACTGTGGTTCCGGGCGCTGCCGCTGCAGCTGGGGCCTGCCCTGGGGCCTACCGAGGACCACCTGCGCCGCTACCGCGAGCTGGCGGCCCTGATGGTGCGTGACTGAGACGCGCCCGCGCCTGCCTGGCCCGGGAGCGCCTGCCCCCCGCCCCGTCAGCTGCTGCCGCGTACCACCAGCTCGTAGCCCAGGTCCACGCCCGGCGTGGCCGGCGCCTCGCCGCGGATCAGGCCCAGCAGCATGCGGGCAGCCGCCTCGCCGATGGCCGCCCGGGGCGTGCGCACCGTGGTCAGTGGCGGCAGCATGTGCTCGCTGCCGGTCAGGTCGTTGAAGCCGACGATGGCCAGCCGGCGCGGCACCGCCACCTTCAGCCGCAGCGCGGCCAGCAAGGCCCCCTGGGCCAGGTCGTCGTTGCAGAAGAAGATGGCGTCCACCGCCGGCCTGAAGGCCAGGATCTGCTCCAGCATCTGCCCGCCCAGGGCGATGGAGGAGGGCGCCGGATGCAGGAACTCCAGCCGCGGGTCGTGGCCGCCGACGGCCTGCAGCGCCTGGCGCCAGCCCTGCAGGCGCTGCATCACCCGCGCGTCCAGCTGGGCCCCGGCAAAGGCGATGCGCCGCCGCCCCTGGGCCAGCAGGTGCTCGGTCAAGGCGCGGCCGGCGTCCTGCTGCGAGAAGCCCACGCTGTACTGCCCGGGCTGCGTGGAGGTCTCCATCACATGCACGCAGGGCACACCCGAGCCTGCGATCAGCGCACGGGCGGCGGCACTGCGCTCAAAGCCGGTGACGATCAGCCCGGCCGGGCGGTGCAGCAGCTGCTCGCGCAGCAGCTGCTCCTCCTCGCTCTCGTCGTAGTGGGTGATGCCGATCAGCGTCTGGTAGCCGGCCGGGCGCAGGGCGCGCTGCACCGCCTCGATCAGGTCCACGAACAGGGCGTTGGACAGCAGCGGGATGAGCACCGCCACATGCGTGCCGCGCTGCGAGGCCAGCGCGCGCGCCGCCGGGTCGGGCACGTAACCCAGGCGCTGGGCGGCTTCTTGCACCCGGGCCACCAGGGCGGGGTCCACCGCGCGCTCGCCGCGCAGCGCCCGCGAGACGGTGATGGGGCTGACCCCGGCGGCCTGGGCCACATCGGCCAAGGTGGTGCGGCCGGTGGCGCGGCGGCGGGAGCGGGAGTCGGACACGTCAGGCACGGCAGGAAGGGCTCAGGGTTAACACGGATGCGGGCCGGGTCGGGGAGTTCTTAGGATAGCGCTATCCGACGGCTTGGCCGGCGTGTCATGGTCCGTGTTTACCCGGATGTCGTTGAGATTCTCTCTGAACGGCATGCCCGGCAGACCCCCTGCACCCGCGCCTGCCGAATTTTTTTGCAGCGCTTGGACAGCGCTATCCAGAACTAGACCATGCAAATCCAGGCAATCCGGACGGTACCGCTGGTGGTGATGGGCGTCTCGGGCTGCGGCAAATCCAGCCTGGCCGCCGCCGTGGCGGCCGCGCGTGGCGCGCCGCTGATCGAAGCTGACGCCCACCACAGCCCCGCCAACCTCGACAAGATGCGCCAAGGCATCGCCCTGACCGATGCCGACCGCGCCGGCTGGCTCGACAGCCTGGCCCAAGCCCTGCTGCAGGCCCGCTCCCAAGGCGTGGTGATGACCTGCTCGGCCCTCAAGCGCGCCTACCGCGACCGCCTGCGCGCCGCCGCGCCGGGCTTGCGCTTTGCCTTTCTGCAGATCAGCCGCGAGGAGGCTGGCCGGCGCGTGGCCAGCCGCGCGGGCCACTTCTTTGCCGGCGCCGGCCTGGTGGACAACCAGTTCGCCACGCTGGAGCCGCCCGTGGGCGAGCCCGGCGTGCTGACGCTGGACGCCGCCCTGCCCCTGGACACCCTTTGCCAGCAGGTGCTGGCCTGGCTGAACGCTGGAGACCCCGCATGAGCGCCGCCCCCGTTCCCCCGTCGCACGCCCCCCATGCCCCGTCGGCCGGGCTGGGCGCCCGCCTGCACACCGCCGCGCTGTGGGCCATGGGCGCTTGCTTGGCGGTGATGTGCCTGTCGGTGTTCGTCAACGTGGTGCTGCGCTATGGCTTTGGCAGTGGCATCCCGGCCAGTGAGGAGCTGTCGCGCCTGCTGTTCGTCTGGCTGGTGTTCATCGGCGCGGCCGCGGCCTATCCCCAGGGCGAGCACATGGCCTTCACCAGCCTGGTGGGCCTGCTGCAGGGCAGGCCGCTGGCCCTGCGGGTCATGACCCTGCTGATCCGGGGGCTCACCGTGCTGGCCTGCGCGCTGCTGGCCTGGGGCGCCTGGCAGCAGGTGGTGGTGGGGCTGGACAGCCGCTCGGTGGTGCTGGGCTACCCGGTGGCCCTGCTGCCGCTGCCAGCCCTGCTGTGCAGCCTGGCCATCGGCCTGTGCGCCGCCTGGGAGCTGCTGCGCGGGGTGCCGCTGCACCTGGGCCACGCCGCCGACGTGGAATGAGCCTGACCTGTCGAGACTGGAGAAACACATGATGAGTCCCGAAGGACAAGCGTTCATCGTCTTCTGCGGCGGCATGCTGCTGCTGATGGGCATTGGCATGAACATGGCCCTGGCGCTGGTGCTCACCGGCGCGGGCATGGCCTGGGTGCTGGAGTTCTGGGACACCCAGCTGCTGGCCCAGAACCTGGTGGGCGGGGTGGACTCGTTCGCCCTGCTGGCCGTGCCCTTTTTCATCCTGGCTGGCGAGCTGATGAATGGCGGGGGCATCAGCCGCCGCATCATCGACATGGCCCAGGCCTGGGTGGGCCACATCCGCGGCGGCCTGGGTTATGTGGCCATTGGCGCCGCGGTGCTGATGGCCGCCATGAGCGGCTCGGCCCTGGCCGACACCGCCGCCCTGGCCACCATCCTGCTGCCCATGATGCGCCAGCAGGGCTACCCCATGGCCACCTCGGCCGGGCTGGTGGCCTCGGGCGGCATCATCGCCCCCATCATCCCGCCGTCCATGCCCTTCGTGATCTACGGGGTGACGACCAACACCTCCATCTCGGCGCTGTTCGTCTCGGGCATCGTGCCGGGGCTGATCATGGGCGCGGGCCTCATCCTGGCCTGGCGCTGGGTGCTGCGCGACCTGGACCTGCCGGCCCGGCCTGCCCTGCCCCTGGCCGAGCGCCTGCGCGCCACGGGCCGCGCCTTCTGGGCGCTGCTCATGCCGCTCATCATCATCGGTGGCATGAAGAGCGGGGTGTTCACCCCCACCGAGGCCGCGGTGGTGGCCGCCGTGTATGCCCTGGTCATCGCCCTGTTCGTGCACCGCGAGATGAAGGTGGTCGAGCTGGGCGGTGCCCTGGCCCGCGCCGGCAAGACCACCGCCATCGTCATGTTCCTGTGCGCCGGCGCCCAGGTGGCCAGCTACATGATCACCCTGGCCGACCTGCCCGGCGTGCTCACCGGCTGGCTGGGCCCGCTGGTGGACCACCCGCGCCTGCTGATGGCCGTGATGATGGTGGTGCTGGTGCTCATCGGCACGGCGCTGGACCTCACGCCCACCATCCTGATCTTTGCCCCGGTGATGCTGCCCATCGCCGTCAAGGCGGGCATCGACCCGGTGTACTTCGGCCTGATGTTCGTGCTCAACGGCGCCATCGGCCTGATCACGCCGCCCGTGGGCACCGTGCTCAATGTGGTGGCCGGCGTGGGCCGGCTGCCGCTGCACCAGGTCATCAAGGGCGTGAACCCCTTCCTTTTCACCTACACCGCCATCCTGGCGCTGTTCGTGTTGTTCCCGGCGCTGGTCACGGCGCCCCTGGCCTGGCTGCGCTGAGCGCACCGGCGCCGCCTTTTCCCTTTCACCAGACCGGCGCCCGCAGGCGCCCCAAAGCAGGAGACGACTCCATGACCCTCGCCCGCCGCACTTTCTCTGCCCTGGCCGCCGCCGCCGTGGCGGCCTGCACCCTGGCCGCGCCCCTGGCCGCTGCCGCGCAGGACATCAAGCCGCGCCTCATCCGCTTTGGCTACGGCCTCAATGAGCAGAGCAACCAAGGCCGCGCCGTCAAGTTCTTTGCCGAGCAGGTGGAGAAGGCCAGCGGCGGCAAGATGCGGGTGCGCGCCATCGGTGCGGCCGCCCTGGGCCCGGACACCCAGATGCAGCAGGCCCTCATTGGCGGTGCGCAGGAGATGATGGTGGGCTCCACCGCCACCCTGGTGGGCATCACCAAGGAGATGGCGCTGTGGGACACGCCTTTCCTGTTCAACACCGCCGCCGAGGCCGATGTCATCCTGGACGGCCCCATCGGCCAGAAGGTGATGGACAAGCTGCAGGACAAGGGCCTGGTGGGCTTGGTGTACTGGGAGAACGGTTTTCGCAACCTCACCAACAACAAGCGCCCGGTCAACAAGGTGGAAGACCTGGACGGCATCAAGCTGCGGGTGATGCAGAACAACGTGTTCCTCGACAGCTTCAAGCTGCTGGGCGCCAACGCGGTGCCGCTGCCCTTCTCCGAGCTGTTCAGTGCCCTGGAGACCAAGGCGGTGGACGGCCAGGAGAACCCGTACAACACCATCCTGTCGAGCAAGTTCTACGAGGTGCAGAAGTACCTGTCCATCACCAACCACGTCTACAGCCCGTGGATCCTCACGGTCAGCAAGAAGTGGTGGGACACGCTCAGCCCGGCCGAGCAGAAGGTCCTGAAGGATGCCGCCGTGGCCAGCCGCGCCTTTGAGCGCCAGGACACCCGCGCCGAGGCCACCAAGGCGCTGGCCGAGCTCAAGGCCAAGGGCATGCAGATCAACGAGCTGAGCCCGGCCGAAGCCGCCCGCATGCGCACCAAGCTCACCCGCGTCAACGCCGGCATCGGCGTCAACGTGGGCATGGACCTGTGGGTGGAGACCCAGGCGGCGCTGGACAAGCTGCGCAGCGGCAAGAAGTGAGGGCCGGCGGCGCCGGTGGCGTCGCCGCGCGGGGCGTGCTCAGCCGCCCACGCGGAACACCGCCACCGCCTGCACCAGCTGCTGCGCCTGCTGTTTGAGGCTCTCGGCCGCGGCGGCGCTCTGTTCCACCAGCGCCGCGTTCTGCTGCGTGGCCTGGTCCATGGCGCTCACCGCCTCGCCCACCTGCTGCACGCCGCTGCTCTGTTCGCGGCTGGCCGTGCTGATCTCGCCCACGATGCTGGAGACGCGGCCGATGGCGCCCACCACCTCCTGCATGGTGCTGCCGGCGCGGTCCACCTGGGCCGTGCCCTGCTCCACCCGCTCCACGCTGGCCGCAATCAAGCTCTTGATCTCCTTGGCCGCATCGGCGCTGCGCTGGGCCAGGGTGCGCACCTCGCCCGCCACCACGGCAAAGCCGCGGCCCTGCTCGCCGGCGCGGGCGGCTTCCACCGCCGCGTTCAGCGCCAGGATGTTGGTCTGAAAGGCAATGCCGTCGATCACGCCGGTGATGTCGGCGATGCGCCGTGAGCTCTCGTTGATGCGGCGCATGGTCTCCACCACCTCACCCACCGCCTCGCCGCCGCGGCTGGCCACCTGACTGGCCTCCTGCGCCAGGGCGTTGGCTTGGTTGGCACTGTCGGCGTTGTGGCGCACCGTGGTACCCAGCTCCTCCATGGAGGCCGCGGTCTGTTGCAGGGCGCTGGCCTGCTGCTCGGTCCGCGCCGACAGGTCGTTGTTGCCCGAGGCGATCTCTGCGCTGGCGGTGGCCACCTCTTCAGAGCCTTCACGCACCTGCCGCACCACCCGCGCCAGCCCCTGTTGCATGGCCCGCAGCTGGGCCATCACGCTGTGCTGGTCGCCCGGCCGCAGGTGCACCGGGGTGGCCAGGTCGCCCTGTGCCACGGCGGCGGCCAGGGCCACGGCCTGGGCGGGCTCGCCCCCCAGCTGTGCCCGTAGCCGGGCGGTGATGAAGCCCGCCATCCCCAGCCCCGCCACCAAGGCACCCGCCGCCAGCGCCAGTACCCACTGGCGCGCCTGGGCGTCTTCGGTCTCGGCCTGGGTGGCGTAGGCCTCGGCGGCCTTGAAGTGCGCCGCCACCGTGGCATCCAGGGCGGCCAGGGCCTCATCGGCCCTCATCTGGCCGGCGCCGTCGGCGATGTCGCGGGCATCGTCCATCTTGCCGCCCTGGGCCAGCTGCCGGATGCGGTCGCCCTGGGTGCGGTAGTCCTCCAGGGCCTTGGCCAGCTTGTCCTCGGCCGCGGGGTCGGGCCGCAGCCCGAAGCCCTGGTAGGCCTGCAGGCTGGCTTGCAGCCGCTGGCGCGCGGCGTCCTGCTTTTCCGTGTACTCGGCCAGGTAGCTGGTGTCGGCGGCCCGGCTGAGCTTGACCTCGAACTCCCGCACCTCCAGCAGGGCGGCGCGGCTGCGGGCCAGCTCGCCGGCGCCCGGCAGCCACTGGCGCGCCAGCGTGCCCGAGGCGTTGGCCACCTGATGCAGGGCCAGGTAGGACACCGCAGCCAGGCTGGCCAGCAAGGCCAGCACCAGGCCAAAGGCCAGCATCAGCTGGGTGCCGATGCGCAGGCGGTCCCAGGCTTGGCGCAGGGTCGGAGGGGCGGACATGGGGTTTCCTTCGGTGGGTCAGGTGGGTCGGGCGGGTTGCCGGTGGCGATCACTCACTTTTTGTAGCCGACATAGGTGGCCCCAATGACCTTGCCGCCCGCGTCCTTGATGGGGTGGTAACAGGCGGCGAAGGCGGTGCCCAGCACGTCCACATCGCCGCAAAACTCGGCCCCCTTCATCAGCGCCTCATAGGCCTTGGCCCGCGCCAGTGGCGTGCCCACGCCGCGCTTGCCCTCGGGCGTGAGCACGTTGGTGGAGACGCGGATGAACTCCTCGCCGTCCTTGACGAAGACCGTGGCCGTGGCGCCATTGGCCTTGCGCACCTCGTCGACCACGTCGTAGTTGTTGTTGAGCTTGCGCGCCCCGAAGTAGATGGCCGGCACGGTGCGCTCACCGGCCTTGTCGGTGCCTTCCACCTTGGCCGGGCCAATCTTGGCCAGACGGGCGTCCAGGGCGGTGATGGTGGCTTTGGGGTCGTTGGCCTGGGCCAGGCCGGTCCAGAGGCCCAGGACGACGGAGCAGCAGAGCAAGTTGGTGCGGTTCATGGGCGGTGGCAGTCAGGAGAGGTGAGGGAAGGCGCCCTCCACCCCGCAGGGGGGGCTGGCGGCCGCAGGGCGGAGGACGCCGCCTGCCTGTGCCGTATCGGACCGCCAGGCGGCCCCTGAAGTCGGCAAGACCCTGGGCGGCGCGCAAGACTTCACACGGCGGCGTTGCGTGGCGTCAAACCCGCGCCCCGCCTGCCCTTGAGTTTCAGGACGCGCGGGCCAGACGGCCGCGCCGCGACTGCCGCGCGCGCTCGTGCCAGGCCTGCCACCAGGGGCTGGCGGTCCCGTTCAGGCCCGTGGCCTGGGGCTCCAGCCCGCGCGGCTGCCAGGCCTGCAGGTTGGAGACGGCCAGGCCGGCCATGTCGGCCGACCAGTGCCCGGCCTGCAGCGTCACCCAGTCACGGCCCAGGCAGACCTCGCCCTGCGCATCCAGCAGCACCACCATGGAGCCGGCCAGCAGCGGCTGCAGCAGCCGCGCCAGCGCCGGGCTGCGCAGCAGGCGGGCCGCTTGCGCCTCCTCCAGGCCGTGCATCAGCTCTCCCAGCAGACGGGCCAACTCCGCGCTGTCGGAGCAGGGCGCCGGGGCGGCCCCGGGCCGCAACGTCTCCAGGGTGCCGTTGTGCAGCAGCAGCAGGCCGCCCTGCGGGGTGTCGCGCACCAGGTGGGGATGGGCCATGTCGTGGCTGACCGGGCCCACGGTGGCCCGGCGCAGGTGCAGCCAGGCCTCGGCCTCCCGGGGCAGGTGGGCGTTGTGCACCAGCAGCTCGGCCAGGGCCATGCCCTTGGTCCAGGCCAGGCGCGGGGCGTCGGGCGTGCCGGCGCGGTGGCACAGCCCCCAGCCGTCAGGGTTGTGCTGCCAGACGTGCTGGAGGAAATCCGCCGGAATGGTCCGGCCGGCTGGCTTCTTGAGGATGAGACACATGGTGGAGGAACCTTGTCCGTCGTCAAGCAAGAACGGCACCAGGGGCGCCGGTGTCCGCGTTCTGACCATCATCAAGAGTCCTGCAGCCGGCCAGCGCCGGAAAAGGCCCGCTGTCGCACGCCATTCGTGCAAATGACGTCCAATCGGGGCCCGCACCGCATCCCCATCCTCCAGGAGACGGGTCTTGACCCTTTCACTGCACCAGCAACTGCCTCTTCTTCGCCGCGAACGCCTGCAGGGCGTGCGCCGCGGCATCGAGAAGGAGAGCCTGCGCGCCCGCCCCGACGGCGCCCTGGCCTTCACCCCCCACCCCCTGGCCCTGGGCGCGGCGCTGACCCATCCCCACATCACCACGGACTTCAGCGAATCGCAGCTGGAGCTGGTCACCGGCGCCCACACCAGCGTGGAGGCGGCCTTGGCCGAGCTGACCGCGCTGCACCAGGTGGTCGCCCGCGGGCTGGGCGAGGAGGAGCGCATGTGGGTGTCCTCCATGCCCTGCCGCCTGCCGGCCGACGCCGACATTCCGTTGGGCCAGTACGGACGTTCGCACATCGGCCAGGCCAAGACCGTCTACCGCCGCGGCTTGGGCCACCGCTACGGCCGGCGCATGCAGACCATCTCCGGCATCCACTACAACTGGTCCATCCCCGGCGCCAGCGATGCCGACTACTTCGGCCTGATCCGCAACTTCCGCCGCCACTCCTTCCTGCTGCTCTACCTCTTTGGCGCGTCGCCCGCCGTGGGCGCCTGTTTTGTGGCCGGCCTGCCCCACGGCCTGCAGCCGCTGGGCGCCCACACCCTGCACCTGCCACACGCCACCTCGCTGCGCATGGGCCGGCTGGGCTATCAAAGCGACGCCCAGGCCAGCCTGCGGGTGAGCTACAACGGCCTGGAGGGCTACGGCGCCAGCCTGGAGGACGCCATGACCCGCGTCTACCCGCCCTATGAGGCCGTGGGCCTGCGCGACGAGGGCGGGCGCTGGCAGCAGCTCAGCACCACCTTGCTGCAGATCGAGAACGAGTTCTACGGCACCATCCGTCCCAAGCGCACCATCCGCCCAGGCGAGCGCCCGCTGCATGCCCTGCGCCAGCGCGGCGTGGAGTACGTGGAGGTCCGCTGCATGGACCTGGACCCCTTCTGCCCCACCGGCATCAGCGAGGAGACCGCGCGCTTCCTGGACGTGTTCCTGCTGCACTGCCTGCTGGCCGAGAGCCCACCCGAAACGCCCGAGGAGATCGCCGCCCTGGGCCGCAACCAGCACCGCACCGCCGGCTACGGCCGCGAGCCCGGCCTGCTGCTGGAGCGCGATGGCATGAGCCAGCCGCTGCGCGACTGGGCCGCCGAGCTGCTGGCCGACTGCGCCCGCATCGCCGCGGTGGTGGACGAGGCCCTGCAGAGCGGCGAGGCCCACCAGCAGGCGGTGGCGCGGGCCCAGGCGGCGCTGGCCGCGCCCGAGGGCCTGCCTTCCTCGCGCGTGCTGGCCGAGACCCGCGAGCTGCACGGCGGCGAGCACCTGCGCTTTGGCCGCGCCCGCTCCGAGGCCACCCGCCAGGTCTGCCTGGCCGCACCGCTGGCGCCGCCGCAGCAGGCCCACTGGGCCCGCCTGGCCACGGAATCGCTCACCGCGCAGGCCCGCATCGAGGCCCAGCAGACCGGCAGCTTCGAGGAGTTCCTGGACGGCTACCTGGCGGTGCAGGGCCTGCGTCCCTGAACCCCGCCGCCCGCGCCGGCGGGCTCAGAACCGCTCGGGCACGAACATCTCGGGCGGCACCGGGTGGCGCACATAGTCGGGGTGGCGCTCGCGCCGCGGCAGCTCCACCTCCTCGCGCTCGATGTCGTGGTACGGGAACTGCTCCAGCAGGTGGGCGATGCAGTTCAGCCGGGCGCGCTTCTTGTCCACCGCCTGCACCACCCACCAGGGCGCCTCAGGAATGTGGGTGCGCTCCAGCATCGCCTCCTTGGCCTTGGTGTAGTCCTCCCAGCGGCGGCGGCTCTCCAGGTCCATGGGGCTCAACTTCCACTGCTTGAGCGGGTCGTGCAGGCGGCTCAGGAAGCGCAGGTGCTGCTCGTCGTCGGTGATCGAGAACCAGTACTTGATCAGCCGGATGCCTGAGCGCACCAGCATGCGCTCGAACTCGGGCACCGAGCGGAAGAACTCCTCACCCTCGTCCTCGGTGCAGAAGCCCATCACCCGCTCCACGCCGGCGCGGTTGTACCAACTGCGGTCAAACAGCACCATCTCGCCGGCGGCCGGCAGGTGCGAGACATAACGCTGGAAGTACCACTGCGTGCGCTCCCGGTCGTTGGGCGCGGGCAGGGCCACGGTGCGGCACACGCGGGGGTTCAGGCGCTGGGTGATGCGCTTGATGGCGCCGCCCTTGCCGGCGGCGTCGCGGCCCTCGAACAGGATCACCACCTTCTGCCCGGTGCCGGCCACCCAGTCCTGCAGCTTGACCAGCTCGCGCTGCAGGCGGAACAGGGTGCTGAAGTAGTGCAGCCGCTCGCTGCGCTCGCCCTCGCTGGCCTGCAGCAGACCCAGTGCCTCATCGACCGAGCGGTCCTCGATCTCCATCTCGATTTCTTCGTCGTAGCCGTCCATCAGGTCACGGCGCAGGCGGGCCACCAAGGTGGCGTGGTCGTCATCAGGCAGGGACATGGCGGCGGGTCCACAAGGGCGGTGCAGGCACAGGGCCCCGCAGGGTAGAGGAAGTTTGTGACGGCACCATGTGTCCGCGGCATCCCCTGTTACGTCATGCCGCCGCCACGCCAGCCACACCACAATGCGTCCGCGAGGACATTCCACTTTCGCATTTCCAACAGGAGGGAGACCGATGAACCCCGTACTGAAGCAAGTCTCCGGGCTGCAGGCGCGCAGCGCACAGATGCCCATTTCCCTGCGGCCCCTGAAGTGGCTGACCGCCGCGGCCTTGGCCGCAGTCGCCCTGGGGGCCCAGGCGGAGACCGCCTACCGCCTCAAGCTGATGGTCAGCCCCCCGGGCACCAGCAGTGCCGATGGCTTGGGTGTGAACAGCAGCGGCACCGTCGCAGGCCGTGCCTTCAGCACCGAATACAACGCCATCCGCTGGGTGGAGGGTCAGCCGCAGGCGCTGGACCGCTACGCCGTGCCCTACGGCCTCAACGACGTGGGCGACGTGGTGGGCCAGCTCAGCTCACAGGGCATGGTCTGGCATGCCGACGGCCGCCGCACCCCGCTGCGCTCGCCGGACGGCGACGATGCCGCGTCGGTGGCCACCGCCATCGCCCCGTCGGGCATGACGGCGGGTCTGGCCCTGGTGGCTGACCAATGGCAGGCGGTGCGCTGGGACCCCACCGGCGCGGTCTCGCTGCTGAAGGGGCTGTGTGAGGGATGCACCTCCTTTGCCTACGGCATCGCCAGTGGCGGCTGGACGGTGGGCCAAGTCCACCGCAGCGCCGGGTTTGATCCCTTCCCCCGTGCCGCGCTCTGGCGCGGCCGCCAGCTCACCGATCTGGGCGCCCTGCACCCCGACGACGGCACCTTGGCCCGGGGCGTGAACGCCCAGGGCGTGGCGGTGGGCTATCGCGCCACGGGTTGGGCCATGGACCATCTGTACGCCATGCGCTGGCAGGACGGGCAGGCCACGACGCTGCCGACCCTGGCCGACGACCCGAACAGCCGCTGTGAGGCCTTTGCCGTCAACGACCACGGCGACATCGTCGGCTACTGCACCGCGCCCGACTTTCAGCGCCGGGCCGTGTTGTGGCGCCGTGCCGGTGGCATTCGTGACCTCAACACCCAACTGCCCCAGCGCCTGCGCGATGCCGGCTGGCGCCTGAGCACCGCCACCGCATTGAGCCAGAACGGCTATATCACGGGCGAGGCGCGCAACACCCGCACGGGCGAGACCCGGGCTTACCGGCTGGAGCGGCTGCGCTGAGGCAGGGCCCGGGCGGTGCGCCCGGGCGGCCGGGGCCGCCGTCACGGCAGCGCGCTCAGCGCCACACCCCGGCCAGAGCGCGCAGCTTGTCCCACCAGCGCAGGCGCTCGTCACTGAGCACGTCCAGAAAGTCCGACAGGCGCTTGGACTTGCTCATGGTGTAGAGCGTCAGCGCCAGGCTGCCGCCGCCGATGGCGGCAAACCACAGCAGCTTCTGCCAGCCGGGGGCGCCCGCCTCGTCCAGCAGGTTCATGCCCAGAAAGCCGGTGGTGGTGGTGCCCACCATGCCCAGGATGGTCACCACCGTCAGCCGCACCACGGTGTTGGCCTGCCGGCGGATGCTGTCGGCGTCCAGGTAGTCGCTCATGTCGCGGATGCGTTCCTTGACCTCGGCGTACAGGGCCTCACTCTCCAGTTGCCGCGCGGTGCGGGCAAACAGGTCGCGGGCGTGCGCCTGCTCCGCCACCTCATGGAACCAGTAGCGGTGCGTGAAGCGCAGAAAGCCCTCGAAATTGGCGCGGATGCTGCGCTTGAAGCGTCGCACGCTCTCGGCGTCCTGCACGTCCAGCGCGCGCAGGCTCTCAGCCAGCCGGTCGGCAAACATCAGCAGTGCCGCCTTCTGGAAGTGCGCGATCAGGAACAGCAGAAAGTGCTCGTGGCGGAACTGGGCCAGCACCCCGCGCTCGGCGCAGGTGAAGAAGGGCGCGTGCGCGTCGCCCACCACCACCAGGGCATGGCCGCTGGCCAGGTAGCGGGTGCGCGGCGCCCCGCCGCCGTCCAGCCAGAAGCGGTCGATGCAGTGGCGGGCCTCAAAGTCGGCCAGGTGCGCCTCGGCAAAGGGCAGGGCCGCGTCGGGCCCGGCCGCGCCGGTGACCAGACCCAGGCGCACAAAGTCGGCCCGGCTCAGGGCGCGCGGGTCGTCCAGGGCCAGCCACGCCATGAGCGGCATGCGGTAGTACTCGATCTGCCGGTAGCGCCAGGCCTGGGGCGGCGCCTCGGCGCTGCCGTCGGCCACCAGGGGCTGCAGCAGCCAGGCCCAGTCGGCCGCCACCCGGGGCATGCGCTGGCGCGCCACCTGGGCCAGAAAGGGCTGCTGCTGCTGCGCGTCTGAGCGGGTCAGCACCTGATCCTGAGCGCCCAGCCACTCCACCTGGGCCGGCGCGTGCACCGCGTTGCCCTGGGCGTCCCAGCCGCTGGGATAGCCGCGGCCCAGGCGGTACATCAGCTCCTGCGACTGCGCCAGCGTCAGGCCCTGGCCCTGCAGCGCCACCTTCAGGAAGATCAGGTCCACATCAAAAAAGAAGAACAGCTCGATGTGGTCCACCTTGAGCGTGATGGGGGCCTGCCCCGGCGCCAGCTGCACCCGCAGCGCCGCCACGTCGTGCCGGCGGTAGAGGCGCAGCGCTGCCTGCTCGCCCGCACCGCCGTACAGGAAGCGCTGCACATAGGGCAAAAAGGTGACGAACTCGTGGTAATGCCGCTCGGCAAAGCCCTCGCCCTGCGGCCCGAAGCGTTCGGTGAAGGGCTGCCAGGGGCAGTCGGCGCCCGCCCCGTCCAGGCACTGCCAGGGGCGGCGCTGCGGCATGCCTGGATGACCGGCTGGCGTGAGCAGGCGCAGCGGCCACAGCAGCGTCTGGCTGTGGAAGTGCACGGTGGGCGTGGTGGCTTGGGGCATGCGGCCACGATAACCGCGCCGGGCCGGCGGTGGTGCAGGTGAACCGCGCGGGGTGCGGTCGATCCAGGGTGACTAGACCGGCGCCTCCACCGGCACCACCAGTCCGCGCTTGAGCGACTCGATCACCACCTGCGTGGTGATGCGGCCAATCTGCGGCAGCGCCTGCATCAGCGCTGCGCACCAGGCGTCGTAGGCCGCCATGTTGGCCACCTGCACCACCACCATCAGGTCGTTCTGGCCTGTCACATACCAGGCCTGCTGCACGGCGGCATCCTGCGCCAGGCGCGGGCGCAGCGCGGCCAGCACCGGATAGTTGTCCCGGTCGATCTGCAGGCCGGCCAGCAGCGTCACGCCCCGGCCCACGCGCGCCGGGTCCAGCACGGCCACCTGCGCCTGGATCACGCCCTGCGCCCGCAGCCGCTTGAGCCGCCGCTGCACGGCCGAGGCCGACAGGCCGATGGCCGCCCCCATGTGCTCGGCACTCAGCGTGCAGTCCTGCTGCACAAAGGCCAGCAGGTGGCGGTCAAAGTCATCCAGCGCCGGGCAGGCGCCTGTGGCGGCGGCGGCGGCCTCCGGTGGGGGCAGGGCAGGAACACGGGACATGATGGCCGGCAGTGTAGGCAGCGCACGCCGCCCGCCCGCGTCCGGGTCCGCCCGCATGCCGCCAAGCCGCGCCTGCCACCCCAACAACACGGCCAGGCCGCGCCCGGCCTGCGGACACTGGCGCGGCCATGCCTGCTGAAGATTTCGCCACGCCCGCCACGCCCGCCCTGCACCCCGCCACCCTGGCCTTGCACGCCGCGCTGCGGCCCGACCCCGGCACCCGCTCCCTCCAGCCGGTGCTCGACGCCTCGGTCAACCAGGGCTTCGACCCCGGCAGCGCGGCCTTCTCGGCCGACGGCGTGGACGACCTGGCCGCGCTGCCCTTCCTCTACGCCCGCTGGGGCAACCCCACCGTGCGCCAGCTGGAACAACGCCTGGCCGCGGTGGAAGGCGGTGAAGACGCCTTGTGCACCGCCAGCGGCGTAGCCGCCGTGGCCGCCACCTGCCTGGGCCTGCTGCGCGCGGGCGACCACCTGATCGTGAGCGATGTGTGTTACGCCGGCGCCCATGAGCTGATGCGCAAGCTGCTGCCCGACTTCGGCATCCAGGTCAGCGCCGTCAACCTGAGCGACCTGGACGCCGTGCGCGCCGCGCTGCGCCCCGAGACCCGCCTCATCCATGCCGAGAGCCCCTGCAACCCCCTGCTGCGCCTGACCGACCTGGGCGCGCTGGCCGAACTGGCCCACGCCCACGGCGCCCTGCTCAGTGTGGACAGCACCCTGGCCACGCCGGTGATGAGCCGCCCGCTCAGCCTGGGGGCCGACCTGGTCATCCACTCGCTGACCAAATTCATCAACGGCCATGGCGACGCGTTGGGGGGCTGTGTCATCGGCGCCCGCGCGCTGGTGGCCCGGCTGCGCGGCCGCGCCGGCGTGTACCTGGGCGCTTGCCTCTCGGCCCAGGCCGCCTGGCTCATCCAGCGCGGTCTGGACACCCTGGGCGCCCGCCTGGCCCAGGCCAGCCGGAGCGCTGCCGCCCTGGCCCACTGGCTGCAAGGCCACCCGGCAGTCAGTGCCGTCACCTACCCCGGCCTGCCCAGCCACCCCCAGCACGCCTTGGCCTGCCGCCAGATGCCCGGCGGCTTTGGCGCGGTCCTCACCTTTCAGACCCCGCAGCCCGAGGCCATGGCGCGCCAGCTGGCCCAGCGCCTGCGCCTGGTGCACTACGCCTTCTCGCTGGGCCACCAGCGCAGCCTCGTGGTGCTGCTGGGCACCGACGACATGATGCGCAGCTACGCGCTGCCCCCCGCCGGCCTGGCCGAATACCGCCGCTATGCCGGCGACGGGGTCTTTCGCCTCAGCGTGGGCCTGGAGGCGCTGCCTGACCTGCAAGCCGACCTGGACCAAGCCCTGCGCGCTTGACCCCTCCCCATTCCCCACGACACCCCCCGACATGACCACCCCCCCCGCCACCCTGCGCCGCCGCACCTTCACTCTGGGCGCTGCCCTGGCCACCCCGCTGCTGGCCACCCTGCTGAGCGCCTGCGGCCGCACCGAGGCGCCCGCCGCCCCCACCGCGTCTGCCCCCACCCCGGCCGCCGCACCGGCCGCCCGCATCTACACCGTGGGCACGGATGCGGTCTACGCCCCATTCGAGTTCCAGAACGAGCGCGGCGAGATCCAGGGCTTTGACATCGACCTCGTCAAGGCCGTGGCCCAGCGCGCGGGCATCGAGGTCAAGTTCGTCAACACGCCCTGGGAAGGCATGTTCAACACCCTGGCCCAGGGCGACCGTGACATCCTGGTCTCGGCCATCACCATCACCCCCGAGCGGGCGCAGACCATGGACTTCAGCGCCCCGTACTTCGATGCGCGCCAGCTCATCGCCGTGCCCGCCGCCTCCAAGGTGCAGCGCTTTGCCGACCTCAAGCCCCTGCGCGTGGCCGTGCAGACCGGCACCACCGGCGACGAGGTCGTCAGCCAGCTGCTGGGCAAGACCAACCCCCGCCTCAAGCGCTTTGAATCCACTCCCCTGGCCCTCCAGGAGCTGGATGCCGGCGGCGTGGACGCCGTGGTGGCCGACAACGGCGTCATCGCCCACTACGTGGCCCACCACCCCGGCGCCCGTTTCAAATCGGTGGAAGACCCCAGCTTCATCCCCGAGCAGTACGGCCTGGTCGTCAAGAAGGGCAACGCCGCCCTGCTGGCCCAGCTCAACGACGGCCTGGTCAAGCTGCTGGCCGACGGCGGCTACGCCGAGATCCACACCCGCTGGTTTGGCGCCGCCCCCACCGCGCTGCCGGGCAGCGTGCCCACCGCTGCCGCCACCGCCCCGTCGTCCACCACCGCCGCCTCGGCCAACCCGTGATGCACAGCGCCTGCCCCAACCCCCTGGCCCCCTTCCTGGCCCAGGGCGGCCACCTGCTACTGGACGGCGCCCTGGCCACCGAGCTGGAGCGCCGCGGTGCCGACCTGAACGACCCGCTCTGGTCAGCCCGTGTGCTGCTGGAACAGCCCGAGCTGATCGAGGCCGTGCACCTGGACTACTTCCGCGCCGGCGCGGACGTGGCCACCACCGCCAGCTACCAGGCCACCTTTGAAGGCTTTGCCCGCCGTGGCCTGCACCCCGACCAGGCCGCCGACCTGATGCGCCGCGCCGTGCAACTGGCCGTGAACGCCCGCAACCGCTTCTGGGCCGAACACTGCGCTGAACATGGCGCCGCCGCCGGTCTGGCCACCCCGCCCGCCGACCCCGCCCAGCCCGTGGCCGGCCGCCACCGCCCCCTGGTGGCCGCCAGCGTGGGCCCCTACGGCGCCTACCTGGCCGACGGCTCCGAATACCGCGGCCACTACGGCCAAAGCCCCCAGGCCCTGGCGGACTTTCACCGCCCGCGCCTGCAGGTGCTGGCCCGCGCCGGGGCGGACCTGCTGGCCTGCGAAACCCTGCCCAGCCTGACCGAAGCCCTGGCCCTGGCCGCCTTGATGGACACGGAACAGGCCGTGGGCTGGATCAGCTTCTCCTGCCGCGACGCCCGCCACACCTGCGAAGGCCAGCCCCTGGCCGACTGCGCCGCCGCCCTGGAACCCTTCGCCAGTGTGCTGGCCCTGGGCGTCAACTGCACCGCCCCCCAGCACGTGGCCGCCCTGCTGGCCAGCGCCCGGCCGCACACCACCAAACCCCTGCTGGCCTACCCCAACGGCGGCGAGGTCTACGACGCCGTCAGCAAGACCTGGCGTGCCGACCCCGCCCATGCCGGTGGCACCGCCGCCACCTTGGCCGACCACGCCCAGGACTGGGCCCACTGCGGCGCCCGCCTCATCGGCGGCTGCTGCCGCACCGGGCCGGCGGACATCTCGGCGCTGCTGGGGCGGTGGGGGAGGGGCTGACGCCTCAACGGTTGGGCCCGTCTGGGCGCAGACCACGCCCCGTCAGGCCGCGGTGAGCAGGCCCGGACAAAATGAGGGTTTTCCCTTAGCTTGTTCGGATCCTGCCGATGATCGTTCGCCCCCGCCAGCACTGGCTGCAACTGCTCCTGGTGTGGCACGGCTCCGTGCTGCGCCACATCCTGTTCCGCCTGGGACTCAACGGCGCGCTGGCCATCTTTGCCGTCTGCCTCATGCCTTGGCTCAAGGGCCACGGACTGGAGCTGTCCACCGCGCCGTTCAGTCTCATCGGCATTGCCCTGGCCATCTTCCTGGGCTTTCGCAACAGCGTCAGCTACGACCGCTTTTGGGAAGCGCGCAAGCTCTGGGGCGGCCTGCTTGTGGCCTCACGCTGCCTGCTGCGGCAGGCGCAAACGCTGACCGGCCGTGCCCCCACCGACCCCGCCGTGCGCGAGTTCTGCCACCTGCTGGTGGCGCTGGCCAGCGTGCTGCGCCACCAACTGCGCCACAGCCTGGCCAGCCCCGCCGCGCAGGCCGACCTGCAGCGCCTGCTGCCCGCCGACCTTGCTGCCGCCGTGGCCCGCGCCCAGTACCCCTGCGTGCGCTTGCTGCGTGAGCTGGCCGCCTGGGTGCGCCGCCAGCACACCGAAGGCCGCCTGAGCGAGGTTGCCGTCCAGTCCATGGACCGCAACCTCGACGAACTTACCCTTTACCACGGCAGCTGCGAACGCATCGCCGCTACTCCCATCCCTTACGCCTACAGCGTCCTGCTGCACCGCACCGTCACCGTCTACTGCACTCTGCTGCCCTTCAGCCTGGTCAGCGCCGCTGGCGTGCTCACCCCCGTCGTTTCCGTCTTTATCGCCTACGCCTTCATGGCCCTAGACGCCATCGCCTGCGAGCTGGAAGAACCCTTCGGTACCGAACCCAACGACCTCCCCCTCAACGCCATGTGCCTGACCATCGAACGCAGCCTGCTGGAGCTGTGCGATGCCGACAGCCTGCCGCTCCCGGCCAGTCCGGACCGGTTTCACGTGTTGGATTGAGGGGGGCGGCGCGTAAATTCAACTTGAGTGGTGTTTGGTTACGGTGTCGTCCCATGAGCCTTTGGCCTGGCAAGATGGTTGGAAAAATGTTTAGGGGCGGCCATGGACGAGATACATGCCAGTGATCTGAAGACCATCCTGCATTCCAAGCGTGCCAACTTGTACTACCTAGAGCATTGCCGGGTGTTGGTCAACGGTGGGCGGGTGGAGTACCTCACCGAACGCGGCAAACAGCAGCAGTACTGGAACATTCCCATTGCCAACACCACCACGGTGTTGCTGGGCACGGGCACCTCCATCACCCAGGCTGCCATGCGGGAGTTGGTCAAGGCCGGGGTGATGGTGGGTTTTTGCGGGGGCGGCGGCACGCCCTTGTTCGCCGGCACCGAGGCGACGCTGGAAGTCGCCTGGATGCCGCCGCAAAGCGAGTACCGGCCCACCGAGTACCTGCAGCAATGGGTGCGCTTTTGGTTTGACGAACCGCTGCGCCTGCAGGCTGCCAAGATGTTCCAGAAGGCGCGGCTGCTTCGGCTGCGTGACCACTGGATCCAGTCCAAAGCACTCAAAGAGCAGGGCTTTGAGCCCGATGGCCAGGCGCTGGAATCCTTGGTGTTGGGCAGTGCCTCGGCCCAGGCCATGGCGCCGGATCACACGGCCTTGCTCACAGAGGAGGCTCGGCTCACCAAGCAGCTGTACCGTTTGGCCGCCCAAGCCACTCGTTACGGCGAGTTCACCCGCGCCAAGCGTGGTGACGACCAACCCGCAGGCGGCGATGGCCCGGCCAACCAGTTCTTGGACCATGGCAACTACCTGGCTTACGGGCTGGGGGCCACCGCCTGCTGGGTGCTGGGTTTGCCGCACGGATTGGCCGTGTTGCACGGCAAAACGCGGCGCGGCGGCCTGGTGTTTGACGTGGCCGATCTGGTCAAGGACGCGGTGATCCTGCCCCAGGCCTTTGTGTCCGCCATGCGGGGCCACAGCGAACAGGCCTTCCGCCAAGCTTGTGTGGAAGCGCTCACCCGCAGCGAGGCGCTGGACTTCATGATTGACACACTCAAGGCCACGGCAACGGCCTTGGGGCAACAAGTTCAGGCGGGGGCGCAGAAGTGAACATCCTGCTGATCTCCCAGTGCGACAAGCGGGCCCTCACGCAGACCCGCCGGATCCTGGACCAGTTCGCCGAGCGGCGGGGTGACCGCACCTGGCAGACCCCCATCACGCAAGATGGGCTGGACACCCTGCGCCGTCTGCTGCGAACTTCGGCGCGCAAGAACACCGCCGTGGCCTGCCACTGGATCCGGGGCATCGACCACTCTGAGCTGTTGTGGGTGGTGGGCGACCGCAGCCGCTTCAATGCCCAAGGCGCCGTGCCCACCAACACCACCACCCGCGATGTGTTGCGAGCCAAGGATGAAGACACCTGGCAATCGGCCGGGCTGATTCGCCTGTTGGCTGACTTGGCCGGCCTGCTGCACGACTTGGGCAAGGCCACGCAGGCTTTCCAAATGCGCCTGTCTGGCAACTTGGAAGGCAAGAACCTCATCCGGCATGAGTGGGTGTCACTCCGCCTGCTGGAGTCGTTTGTCGGCTCAGACCCTGACGCGCAGTGGCTGCAGCGCTTGGCAGCCCCCACGGCGGCTGACGACGCGGCCTGGCTGACCCACTTGCGGCGTGACCATCTGGACGGCCCACAACCCTCGCCGTTCAAGGCCCTGGCGCATGCCCCCTTGGCGGCCGCACTGGGTTGGTTGGTGGTCACCCACCACCGCTTGCCTCAGTTGCCCCATCGGTCCCAAGAGCAGCAAGTGCTTCAGCCTGCGACGTTGGTAGACCCATTGCAAGAGCTGGCGTCCTCTTGGAACGAGGATGCCTGCCTCAAGGAGCTGGACGCCGAGGCCTTTCGCCCCTATTGGACCTTTCCCCATGGCCTGCCCATGGTCACCCAAACCGCCTGGCGCCAACGGGCCAGCCGCGTGGCGCGTGGCCTGCTGCAGGTTCTGGCCCAAGCGGGCCCAGCGGTGCAGGCCGTTCCCGCCGATGCCTTTGTGATGCACCTCAGCCGCCTGTGCCTGATGCTGGCGGACCACCACTATTCCAGCCTGCAGGGCTCGCACCCTGACCGGGTGAAGGGCGCACCAGGCTTTCCGCTGTGGGCCAACACCACGGCCCAAGGTGGGCGCAACCAAGGCTTGGATGAGCATCTGGTGGGGGTGGCCCAACTGGGCGCGCTGGTGGGACGCTTTTTGCCGCAGGTGGCGCAGAACCTGCCGCATCTGGGGGAGCATCCCCTGCTCAAGAAGCGGGCCAAGCTGGATCGGTTCCGCTGGCAAGACCGCGCGGCAGAGTTGGCTGGTGGCCTGCGCGATGACTCGCGCCGCCAGGGGGCGTTCATCGTCAACATGGCGTCTACCGGCTGCGGCAAGACGCTGGGCAATGCCCGCATGATGTATGCGCTGGCCGACCCTGCCGTGGGCATGCGCTGTGCCTTTGCCATGGGCTTGCGCACGCTCACGCTGCAGACCGGCCGGGCGTTTCGGGACATGCTCCGGCTGGACGATGACCAATTGGCCGTGCGCGTGGGCGGGTCGGCCAGCCAGGCGCTGTTTGAGTTTCACGAAGCGCGGGCCGAAAAAACTGGTTCAGCCTCTCAGCAAGCGCTGCTGGACGAAGACGGGCATGTGGACTTTGGCGGCGCGGTGGATGCCGACCCGCTGCTGCGCCGCGCCGTGGCTGACCCCACCGTGCGCAAGCTGCTGGTGGCGCCGCTCTTGGTCTGCACCATTGACCACCTGGCACCCGCGACGGAGAGCCAACGCGGCGGCCGGCAGATTGCCCCCATGCTGCGCCTGCTCAGTGGCGACTTGGTGCTGGATGAGCCAGATGACTTTGACCTGTCGGACCTGCCGGCCTTGACCCGCTTGGTGAACTGGGCCGGCTTGCTGGGCGCCCGGGTGCTGTTGTCTTCTGCCACGCTGCCGCCGGCGCTGGTGCACGGGCTGTTTGAGGCCTATCGCCAGGGCCGCCAGCTCCACCAACGGCACTGCGCAGATCGCCCCGGCCAAGTGGCCGCCCAGCCCGTTTGCTGCGCCTGGGTCGATGAGTTCCAGCAACAGGCCCAGCCCTGCGGAGATGGTGAAAGCTTCTTGGCCACGCATCAGCAATTTGCCCAGCGGCGCCACGCCCGCCTGGCCCAAGAGGCGGCCTCACCCCGCCGGCGGGCCGCCCTGTGGCCCTGGCCGGCCCAGCCACTGCCCAGCGGCATGGGCATGGCCGATCTGGCGGCGGACCTGGCCGCACAGTTGATGCAGGCGGCTGGGCAGTTGCACCACCACCATCACAGCATTGACCCGGTGACGGGGCGGCGTGTGAGCTTTGGCCTGGTGCGCCTGGCCAACATTGAACCCCTGTTTGAACTGGCCTTGGCTCTGTACCAGCAGGTGCCGCCCGCAGGGGTGCAACTGCATGTTTGCGTGTACCACGCACGCCATCCGCAACTGGTGCGCTCAGCCATTGAGCATGAGCTGGACGCCACCTTGCAGCGCCATAAGCCTGAAGCCGTGTTCTCACGCCCCAGCATCCGCCAGCGCTTGGATGCCACCGAGCAGCCGGACCACCTGTTCATCGTGCTGGGCAGCCCGGTCACGGAGGTGGGGCGGGACCACTGCTACGACTGGGCTGTGGTGGAGCCGTCTTCCATGCGGTCCTTCATTCAGTTGTGTGGGCGGGTGCGCCGCCACCACGGGGGCCCGGTCACGGAGCCCAACATCCTGATCCTGCAGCACAACCTGCGTAGCCAGCGCAGCCCGCAAACAGCCGCCTTCTGCTGGCCCGGTTTTGAAGGCGCCCCGGGTTCACCGTTTTCGCTGCGCAGCCATGACATGAAGACGCTGTTGCGCCCGGAGGAACTGCCGGTCATCGACGCCCGCCCGCGGCTGTGCCTGCCAGCAGGAGGCAGCCTGGAGCCGCAGCGTTACCTGTCTGACCTGGAGCACGCGCGGCTGCAGCACGACATGCTGCCTCGCTCTTCGGTGCCCCCGCCCGCGCGCACCGCCAACCCACGGGCCAGGGCCCTTGCGGCGCAGAGCGATGCGCCAGCAGCGCCCGCCATCAATGCCAGCAGTTGGTGGCAGGCTGCCACACAGCGCGCGCAACTCACCGCCTTGTTGCAACAGAAGCAGCCGTTCCGCAAGACCACACAGCACGAGGTCACGGTGGCCCGGTTGCCAGATGAAGACGGCGACATCAAGCTGCATCAGCTCATGGGTCCAGGACATAAGAAGCTTTACCGGCCAGTAGAAGGCGAAGCTTGTGTGTCCATCGACGACGGGGCCCTCCAAGCTGAGCGTGTCGCCCCTTGGGCGGTGCCCGACTACGAGACCGCCCTCTCCGAGCTTGCCGAGTCCAAAGGCTTGTCACTGCGCCAGTGCGCCGAGCGCTTTGGCACCGTGACCGTGCCGGAGAGCGCCGGCGGCTGGCGATATCACCCGATGTTGGGCTTTGCCAAAGGCGTGTAGCGCCACCACGGCATAGTTGGTTGACACAAGTTTGATGACCGGTTTTTCTGGGAGAGCAAAGATGGCACCACCCGATCCACAGCGAACTGAGGCCTTGCGCGCCTTGATAGAGGGCTTTCTTCAGCAGCGGCTGGCAGACAAGCTGGAGAAGTTAGACAAGAAGGAGAAAGCGGTCGAAAAGCTTGGCGCTGAGCAACTGTCCGGCCGAGCGGCGCTTTATGCAAAGTTCGAATACAAGACTTGGCTCGCAGACGCCGCTCGTCGGGTCGAAAAAGTTCAAGCCGTTACCCATTCCCTCAAGCCAATCCACCCTGACGCCAAAGGTACAAATCTGTACTGCTTGCCCAGTACCTTGGCGCCGCTATCGGAGTTGGGCAGTCATGCGCTTGGCCAGCGCTTTGAAGCAGATGTAGTGTGTGACGCGCGCAATTTGGACGTCTACCAGTTTCTGAAGCTTCCGTTCCTAGATAAGACGCTTTGGGTCTTATGTGTCGAGTCAGACATTGACCTCGCCTCGGCTTTCAGCACCGATCCTGCTGAAGCGGCTCAATGGCTCGCTGCTTTCGCGAGCCTAGCTCAGCCAATTGGTCTGCTGGCTTCGCACACTTTGGCCAAGCAGTTGTACTGGTTCACTGGCACCAATCCCCACAGCGATGCGGACTTTCACCTGTTGGCGCCGTTGTTCCCCACCTCACTGGTGCATGAGGTTCACTTGACGCTGCAGGAAGACCGCTTTGGTGATGCCGCCAAAGCGGCATGGGCTGCGTCCAATGCAGGTCGTTGGAGCTCGCACCCACTGCGCGAGTACCCCCAGCTGGCCTGCCGTCAAATGGGAGGTAGCAATCCTCAGAACATCAGCCAGCTCAACAGTGAACGGCGTGGCCAAAACCTGCTGCTGGCCTCTCTCCCGCCGGTGTGGGAGTCCGCAGCGGTCAAGCCCCTGCTGGGCGTGGGTTCGATGTTTGAGGCCATGGCCTGGCGCAAGAGCGTGCGGAACCTCCTCAAGTCGCTGCGTCAGTTCTTGGAAACGGACCCCGCCAACAACCAGCGCACGCGCGGCCACCGCGCCGACTTGGTGGAGCAACTCTTGGATGAACTCATGCAGCTGACCGCTGAGCAGCACACCCTGCCACCCGGCTGGAGCCAAGACCCGGCCTGCCACTTGCCCCAAGCCCAAAAGGCGTGGCTGGACCCTGAGGCTGCCCCTGAACCCGGAGATGACGCCCTGGACGAGATGGCGGCCGCCTTTGCGCGCTGGTTGAACCAACAACTGCGTGAATCACTGGCCATGGCGGATCCGGAGTACCAGCACTGGCGCAAGCAGGCGCGTGAGCTGTTCAAACTGGCCGAGCGGGAGGGCGCGCTGTGACGACCGACACGGTTCAACTCTCCGCCCCTGACCGCGCCGCCGTGCTGGTGCTGCCGCACCTGCGGGTGCAGGGTGCCAACGCCATCTCCAGCCCGCTGACCTGGGGCTTCCCGGCCATGACGGCCTTCACCGGCCTGATGACAGCGCTGGAGCGGCGGCTGGGCCCGCAAGCCGGCATCGCCTTTCTGGGTGTTGGGGTGGTCTGCCACGGCTATGAAGCGCAGGTTTCCGGGGGCTATACCCGAGCGTTTCACCTCAGCCGGCACCCCGTGCTGGCAGACGGCAGCAGCGCCGCCTTGGTGGAAGAAGGGCGGATCCACCTGGACCTGACGCTGGTCTTCTCCGTGGACCTGGCCAAAGAGCTGGTGGGTGACGCTGAACGCGCTGCCCTGGCAGCGCGTGTGGGCCACACGCTTGCCAGCATGCGCTTGGCGGGGGGTAGCGTGCTGCCACCCATAGGCGGGGTAGGGACAGGTGCGCGGCGCAAGGGCCACCCCAGCCTGGCCTTGCTGGCGGATGTTGAGGACGCCGAGGCAGGGCGGGCGCAGTTCCGCAAGCTGGCGCGGCAGTGGATGCCGGGCTTTGCCTTGGTCTCGCGCGATGACTTGTTGCAGAACCACTTGGCCCACATGCGGCAGGCCGAACCCGCCACCACGGTGTTGGACGCTTGGTTGGACCTCTCTCGCTGGAACAGCCAAGCCGCGCTGGCACCAGACCACGACGGTGAACCCACTGACGCCACGCCAGCCACCTGGACCACGGCACCCCGCGCGGGGTGGACGGTGCCCATTCCTGTGGGCTTTGCCGGGCTCACCCCCTTGCAGGCCCCGGGCACGGTGGCGGGCGCACGCGACCGCAGCACACCCGTGCGCTTTGTGGAGACCGTCTGGTCCATGGGCCAGTGGATCAGCCCCCATCGCCTGCGCAGCCTGGCGGACTTGGTTTGGTTCCCCGTCTACACCCCACCCACCGCAGAGGACAGCGCCCACGCGCTGTACCGCTGCGTCAATGAGTACACCCCCAGCCCAACCGTTTGGGCGCCAGAAGCCATCAACGGCTGAACACTGAACTTCAAGGAGATCTTTCATGGCTACCAAGGAAATCGCTCTCAAGACCGCTTCTGTGCTCGCTTTTGAGCGCAAGCTGGACCCGTCTGACGCCCAACTCTTCTCCGGCCGCTGGGATGCCCGCGCTGACGCCAAAGCGTGGGCGCCGGTCACGATCAATGAAAAGTCGGTGCGCGGCACCATCTCCAACCGGCTCAAGGCCAAGGACCAAGACCCGGCCAAGCTGGATGCCCAGATCGAGAACCCCAACCTGCAGACCGTGGATGTGGCCGCCCTGCCGGCCGATGCTGACACCCTGAAAGTCAGTTTCACGCTGCGTGTGTTGGGTGGCACGGGCACCCCCTCTGCCTGCAACAACGCCGACTACCAAGCCAAGCTGCTGGCCACAGTACATAGCTATGTGCAGGCCCATGGCTTTACTGAGTTGGCCCGGCGCTACGCCTTCAACCTGGCCAATGGCCGCTTCTTGTGGCGCAACCGGGTGGGGGCGGAGCAAGTGGAGGTGCACGTGACCCAGCTGGTGCAGGGCGCACCCACCCAAGCCTGGACCTTTGACGCCCTGGCCATGCCCACACGCAGTTTTGACGCCCCGCCAGCCAAGGCTGCTGACCTGGCTGCGCTGGCCGATGTGATCGCCCAGGGCTTGGCAGGCAGCAGCCATGTGCTGCTGCAAGTCACGGCATTTGCACGCATCGGAGCCGCCCAAGAGGTGTATCCGTCGCAAGAACTCATCTTGGACAAGGGCAACAGCAAGAAGAGCAAGACGCTGTACCACGTGAAGGGCGTGGCGGGCATTCACTCCCAAAAGCTGGGCAACGCGCTGCGCACCATCGACACCTGGTATCCCGGCGCTGAAGACCTGGGCCCCATCGCCGTGGAGCCGTATGGCTCGGTTACCACGCTGGGCAAGGCCTTCCGTGCGCCGGGAGCGGGCAAGCAAGACTTCTACAACCTGCTGGACAACTGGATCCTGAAGGACCGGGCACCTGAGCTGGTGCAGCAACACTTCGTGGTGGCCACCCTCATCCGGGGTGGCGTGTTTGGCGACGCGGGCAAGGACTGAGCCATGGCACCTTTCGATGAAGGTGCGGTGGCGCCAACCAGCCACTACCTGGAATTGACGCTTCATCAAGACCCGGACTTCACCGAAGCCCAGCTGATGAGCGCACTCATCAACAAGCTTCACCGCGCCTTGTTTGACCAACTGGCCATACACGGTGCTGCCAGCAGTGTGGGGTTGAGCTTTCCGGCCTACCGGCCCCGGCCGGGGGGCTTGGGGCGATCCGTTCGCCTTCACGGCAGCGCGCAAACCCTAGGTCTCCTCATGGCTACCACCTGGCTGACTGGATTGCGAGATCACCTGCAACAGCCAAACCCGGACATCTTGCCGGTGCCGGGCAGTGTGGTGGCGCACCGCGTAGTGCAGCGGGTACAAGCCCAGAGCAACCCGAATCGGCTGCGCCGGCGTTGGTTGAAGCGTCATCCGGGCGAAGCCCCCGAAGTGGCAGAGGCAGCATTTCCTGCCGAAGCGGCAGAGAAGCTCGACCTGCCATTCATTCAGCTTCGCAGCCGCAGCACGGGACAGCCCTTTCCGCTGTTCGTGCGGCAGGTCGTCTCCGCAGCCAAACCGGGGACCTTCAATGCCTATGGCATGGGTTTGGACGGCTCCACCGTGCCTTGGTTCTGATCACCTGGCAGCCCAAAATTGCCGGCGCCACCCACGGTCCTTAAGAATCAATCACTTACGCCTGATCTGAAAATTTGGGTCTGATGGCGCCGTTCGGACAAAACTCTTTGACAATCAACGGTCTAGAAAAAGCCTCTTCTAGTTCACTGCCGCACAGGCAGCTCAGAAAAGAAGGAGAAGGCGAGACGACGCGACCGGAAAGTTCACTGCCGCACAGGCAGCTCAGAAAGCCAACAGCGACGCGCCAAGCGCCTTCATCGCGTTCACTGCCGCACAGGCAGCTCAGAAATGATCGGCCACCGCAGTGCCCGCAAACCATCCGTTCACTGCCGCACAGGCAGCTCAGAAAAGCAGCAGCACGCCTAGCAATGTGGTTACTGTGTTCACTGCCGCACAGGCAGCTCAGAAATGGTGCGACGAGGAGACGGCAGCGGCTGAAGCGTTCACTGCCGCACAGGCAGCTCAGAAAGCTCAAGTGACGCTGGACGTTGTGGCCTGAAAGTTCACTGCCGCACAGGCAGCTCAGAAATCCTGGCGGTTTTGTCTCTGGCTGCCGAGGTAGTTCACTGCCGCACAGGCAGCTCAGAAATGTTCGTGCGGCTGGGGGTGGGCGGGGGACTCGTTCACTGCCGCACAGGCAGCTCAGAAAACCAAGACCGGCGGTGTGCACACGCCCATCGCGTTCACTGCCGCACAGGCAGCTCAGAAAACAGTGGCTTCACCGAGCACCAAGACCCCGGAGTTCACTGCCGCACAGGCAGCTCAGAAAGAGACCGGCGAGCGCGTGCAGGTGTTCACCGCGTTCACTGCCGCACAGGCAGCTCAGAAATCTGTAAAACCCGCAGGACATATGCACCTATTGTTCACTGCCGCACAGGCAGCTCAGAAATGGACGACGCAGGATGTTTCCGGGGTTTTCTCGTTCACTGCCGCACAGGCAGCTCAGAAAATGGAGCTGCGCAGCCGCCAATACCCGTCTGTGTTCACTGCCGCACAGGCAGCTCAGAAAATTTGTACCCCTTCCGATCGCTGGCGCGGATCGTTCACTGCCGCACAGGCAGCTCAGAAAATGAAGCGATCCCGGCTGTAGACCGTGGCGACGTTCACTGCCGCACAGGCAGCTCAGAAATTGGGTGTACTCGGCATATTCCAGCGCGAGCTGTTCACTGCCGCACAGGCAGCTCAGAAAACAGGGCCCATGCGAAGGCGCAGCCCAGGAGGGTTCACTGCCGCACAGGCAGCTCAGAAATGTCAGAGCTGGCAGGGTCAGGGGCAGGCCCGGTTCACTGCCGCACAGGCAGCTCAGAAAACCCGGCGGGCCATGTCGCGCAGGCTCACCTCGTTCACTGCCGCACAGGCAGCTCAGAAATGCAGGTTCAGTCCAACGTGCAGGCCTGATGCGTTCACTGCCGCACAGGCAGCTCAGAAATGGGGCAGGATGTGCTGCAAGTCGAGGTCGTCGTTCACTGCCGCACAGGCAGCTCAGAAACTGGGGATTGAGTACGTCCTGCTGAGGGAGAAGTTCACTGCCGCACAGGCAGCTCAGAAATTTGCCAAGCGCGTGCAGGGCCACATGGACACGTTCACTGCCGCACAGGCAGCTCAGAAATCGGCAATGAGCGTCAGCGATCCGGCGGCCATGTTCACTGCCGCACAGGCAGCTCAGAAAACGCTGATCCCCAGTGCCGTCAGCAGGTCGGCGTTCACTGCCGCACAGGCAGCTCAGAAAACGAGATACGACCCGGCGGGACTAGTGCCGCCGTTCACTGCCGCACAGGCAGCTCAGAAAACCCAGGCGCGCGCTGATGATCGACGGCAGCGGTTCACTGCCGCACAGGCAGCTCAGAAAGAGCGACGACTCGCCGCGGATCTCCACCACGCGTTCACTGCCGCACAGGCAGCTCAGAAAAGCTCCCGAAGCTTCATGCTTCGGACAGCTTCGTTCACTGCCGCACAGGCAGCTCAGAAATGCGCCAGCAGCATGGGGATGAGTGGATCGACGTTCACTGCCGCACAGGCAGCTCAGAAAACGAGGGCGCGGACAGTGACGTTGTGGAATGGGTTCACTGCCGCACAGGCAGCTCAGAAATGAAGGCGGGGGAGTTGGACGGTGGAGCGCTGGTTCACTGCCGCACAGGCAGCTCAGAAAATGCTTGCGCGCTGGGCGCACGCGATGATGCGGTTCACTGCCGCACAGGCAGCTCAGAAACACGCGCTCAGACCTCGTTCCTGCCGCGATCAGTTCACTGCCGCACAGGCAGCTCAGAAAACTCCCGGCGCCGGACGGGAAGCCGGCACACCGTTCACTGCCGCACAGGCAGCTCAGAAAAGCAGCGCCATCAATTCCAGGGCGCTCAGGCGGTTCACTGCCGCACAGGCAGCTCAGAAAAGGTGGCCACCGCTGGCGGCGTGCTGCGCCTGGTTCACTGCCGCACAGGCAGCTCAGAAATTTTCCGACACCGCCCCACGCGACCGTTTCGCGTTCACTGCCGCACAGGCAGCTCAGAAATTTTGCCCGGGCCGCTGCGAGCTGTGCGGGCAGTTCACTGCCGCACAGGCAGCTCAGAAAGAAAAGTGCGGAGGCCAGAACGCTCTAGCCAAGTTCACTGCCGCACAGGCAGCTCAGAAAAACGAGATATTGAGCGAGTACGGCCTTCCTCCGTTCACTGCCGCACAGGCAGCTCAGAAACGCTCAAGTCACCCTCGACGTGGTGGCCTGACGTTCACTGCCGCACAGGCAGCTCAGAAATTGACGCCCTTGTTGTAGGCGGCGCGGGCTTTGTTCACTGCCGCACAGGCAGCTCAGAAACTCATGGATGGGCGCAGCGACATCTATGACCCGTTCACTGCCGCACAGGCAGCTCAGAAATACGCTAGCGCTTACGGCGAGCGTGCGCTGACGTTCACTGCCGCACAGGCAGCTCAGAAACCACGGGGTGTCCTTCAACTTGATCACGTCACGTTCACTGCCGCACAGGCAGCTCAGAAAATCCGCGGCTTTTGGATCGGGGACGAATGGCTGTTCACTGCCGCACAGGCAGCTCAGAAATAAGGCGGGTGGCATTGCCGATCGTGTCCTTAGTTCACTGCCGCACAGGCAGCTCAGAAATTTCATCGGTCTAATTGCGTCGCTCACAAATTGTTCACTGCCGCACAGGCAGCTCAGAAATATGACCCCGACCGGCGCGCGATGGCGGCGGCGTTCACTGCCGCACAGGCAGCTCAGAAACTGCAGAACCGCGGCCCGCAGGCGCTCACCGCGTTCACTGCCGCACAGGCAGCTCAGAAATGGTCGAGCAGGGTGGAGTTTTCGCCCACGGTGTTCACTGCCGCACAGGCAGCTCAGAAATCCACGCCCATCGAGGACGTGCGCATGATGAAGTTCACTGCCGCACAGGCAGCTCAGAAAGTGCGCATGAAAACGCTGCGCGTGAAGATGGGGTTCACTGCCGCACAGGCAGCTCAGAAAACCACGATGGGGCGGCCGGTGTGCGGCACTTCGTTCACTGCCGCACAGGCAGCTCAGAAATGTGCAAAGCTGCCGTGGCGGGCGCTCCAGCCGTTCACTGCCGCACAGGCAGCTCAGAAAACGACCTGCACTAGCAGAGATCGACGTCTTCGGTTCACTGCCGCACAGGCAGCTCAGAAATCAGGTGCTGCGCACCTTGGCTCAAGGCTTCGGTTCACTGCCGCACAGGCAGCTCAGAAATGAGACGTAATTGGAGCAACGCTCGCTGGTACGTTCACTGCCGCACAGGCAGCTCAGAAATCATCATGATTCGGAATGCCACAAAGCCGGAAGTTCACTGCCGCACAGGCAGCTCAGAAAACGAATGACGCTCTGTCCAAGAGCCAGTTTGTGTTCACTGCCGCACAGGCAGCTCAGAAATTCTGGGCTTTCCAGCGCCACGCGGGGCATGCGTTCACTGCCGCACAGGCAGCTCAGAAAGCCCGGTGAGCCTGTCCGCGGGACGTGCAGCCGTTCACTGCCGCACAGGCAGCTCAGAAAACACTCGCGCCCGTCGCGCCGCCGGTGGAGAGGTTCACTGCCGCACAGGCAGCTCAGAAACTGCGCACCGTCTGGGAGCCCTAAACCATGGCGTTCACTGCCGCACAGGCAGCTCAGAAAATGAAGACTGCCTCGTGGGAGCGCAGCGCACTGTTCACTGCCGCACAGGCAGCTCAGAAAATGAAGACTGCCTCGTGGGAGCGCAGCGCACTGTTCACTGCCGCACAGGCAGCTCAGAAAATGCGCACCGAACAGGAGCCGGCTTTCCTCTGGTTCACTGCCGCACAGGCAGCTCAGAAAGCAATCGCCAATTGGGTCTGGTTCCACCCTCGGTTCACTGCCGCACAGGCAGCTCAGAAAAGGCAACGGCGACCACCTGCCGCTGATGTACCGTTCACTGCCGCACAGGCAGCTCGGAAAAGAGCACGGCGTTTCTGCCGAGCACATCGAGCGTTCACTGCCGCACAGGCAGCTCAGAAAATCGCAACCCAACAGAAAGACGGAAATGCTTTGTTCACTGCCGCACAGGCAGCTCAGAAATACGACCGCGGCCAGTTCAACCGCGACGAGATGTTCACTGCCGCACAGGCAGCTCAGAAAACACGTGGCCGCTATCGACAGTGGGCACAGGAGTTCACTGCCGCACAGGCAGCTCAGAAATTCAGGTGCGCAGCACCTGGGCTGTAGCTGTTGTTCACTGCCGCACAGGCAGCTCAGAAAAGTGCGCGGGCCATCTCGTTGGTCACGTCGATGTTCACTGCCGCACAGGCAGCTCAGAAATTGGGAGTGGCGACGAACCTGCTGGGAACGCAGTTCACTGCCGCACAGGCAGCTCAGAAAACAATCCAGCGCAGCAGCACAACACCCGTGCCGTTCACTGCCGCACAGGCAGCTCAGAAATGGACGATTGCCGTGATCGCGGGATGCAGGATGTTCACTGCCGCACAGGCAGCTCAGAAATTCACCGTAGGGCGGGAATAGTCTGGCTGGGGGTTCACTGCCGCACAGGCAGCTCAGAAATGACGGCGCCACGGTGACGCGAGAATTCCACGGTTCACTGCCGCACAGGCAGCTCAGAAATGGGTCCAGATGCGCGAATCGCTCAGAGGGGTGTTCACTGCCGCACAGGCAGCTCAGAAAACCAGCGCCTTGGCAAGGCTGCGCTCCAGGACGTTCACTGCCGCACAGGCAGCTCAGAAATTGTTCAGCAGTCCAGACGATGCAATCCGCGGGTTCACTGCCGCACAGGCAGCTCAGAAAAAGTGGCGCGCACCAGCTCCCCCGCATCCGCCGTTCACTGCCGCACAGGCAGCTCAGAAATGACGGAGCCGCGTTTCCTGTCGCAGGGTTCGGTTCACTGCCGCACAGGCAGCTCAGAAAACATGCGGCCCTCTTCAAGCGCCCGCTTCCATGTTCACTGCCGCACAGGCAGCTCAGAAATGCAGGAGCAGGACGAGCGCCGAGAGGCAGCGGTTCACTGCCGCACAGGCAGCTCAGAAATCAGCGCCGTTGCGGGCGCGGAGGAACGCCAGGTTCACTGCCGCACAGGCAGCTCAGAAAAAGGTCCGAGCGATAGAGGAAGCCGACATTCTGTTCACTGCCGCACGGGCAGCTCAGAAATCTGGCTCGACCACGCGCTCTTCAATGCTGACGTTCACTGCCGCACAGGCAGCTCAGAAATGGTGATCGCATCGCGGATCAGCCGACGATGAGTTCACTGCCGCACAGGCAGCTCAAAAGTGGTGAGCCTGGGCTCTAGACTGAAGTGCAACACCTCAACTGGGTCAATGACTTGAAGCGATGGGCCAAGCATATTCAAGCCTGAGCATGGAGGAGCGCACGCAGATCAGCCTGCTGCTGAGCCAGGACGTCAAGCCCAGCGAGATCGCTCGGCAACTGGGCAGGTGCAGGGCCCGTTGGTCGCTTGTGGCGGGCAGTGTGCGGTGCGCGGCCTGTGGTGCGGAGAGCCGGTGTGGTGAACAGCGTTGTGGGTGGCGCGGCGGCCTTGTCCTTCATATACTGGCCCCCAGTACCTTGGAGGCCTTAGGCCATGCCCCACGCACCTGAAGACAAACGCAAGGCCTTGGCCCGCGTGCGCCGCATCCGCGGCCAGGCCGAGGCGCTGGAGCGCGCGCTGGAGGCTGGCGCAGATTGCGCGCCGGTGCTGCAGCAGTTGGCGGCCATTCGTGGCGCGGTCAATGGCCTGATGTCCGAGATCCTGGAGTCGCACATTCGTGAGGCGTTGGCCGCTGACCGGCCTGCCGGCGAGCTGGCGCAGGACCTGACGGCCCTGGTGCGCTCTTACCTGCGCTGAGGCGGCTGGCGGTCTTCTGGCGCCACCCTATTTCGCAGGCCTGGTCCATACCCCCTTCCTGTTCCCGAAGCCCCCTTTCCCCCCACAAGGAATCCCCCGATGAAATCCCGTGCTGCTGTTGCGTTTGGTCCTGGTCAACCCCTGCAAGTGGTGGAGATTGACGTGGCGCCGCCCAAGAAGGGCGAGGTGCTGATCAAGATCACCCACACCGGGGTGTGCCACACCGATGCCTTTACCCTGAGCGGTGACGACCCCGAAGGCCTGTTCCCGGTGGTGCTGGGCCATGAAGGCGCGGGCATCGTGGTGGAAGTGGGCGAGGGCGTGACCAGCGTGCAGCCCGGCGACCACGTCATTCCGCTCTACACCGCCGAGTGCGGCGAGTGCCTGTTCTGCAAGAGCGGCAAGACCAACCTGTGCGTGTCGGTGCGCGCCACCCAGGGCAAGGGCGTGATGCCCGATGGCACCAGCCGCTTCAGCTACAACGGCCAGCCGCTGTACCACTACATGGGCTGCTCCACCTTCAGCGAGTACACGGTGGTGGCCGAGGTCTCGCTGGCCAAGATCCACCCCGACGCCAACCCCGAGCAGGTGTGCCTGCTGGGCTGCGGCGTGACCACCGGCTTGGGCGCGGTGAAGAACACCGCCAAGGTGCAGCAGGGCGACACCGTGGCCGTGTTCGGCCTGGGTGGCATTGGCCTGGCGGTGGTGCACGGCGCGCAGCTGGCCGGGGCGGGCCGCATCATTGCGGTGGACACCAACCCCGACAAGTTTGAATTGGCCCGGGCCTTTGGCGCGACGGATTGCGTCAACCCCAAGGACTTTGACAAGCCTGTGCAGCAGGTGATCGTGGAGATGACCGGCTGGGGCGTGGACCACAGCTTTGAGTGCATTGGCAACGTCAACGTCATGCGGGCGGCGCTGGAATGCGCCCACCGCGGCTGGGGCCAGAGCGTGATCATTGGCGTGGCCGGTGCCGGCCAAGAGATCAGCACTCGCCCCTTCCAGCTGGTGACGGGCCGCAAGTGGCTGGGCACCGCGTTTGGCGGCGTCAAGGGCCGCAGCGAGCTGCCTGGCATGGTGGAAGACGCCATGGCCGGCCGCATCCGCCTGGCGCCCTTTGTCACCCACACCATGGGCCTGGACGAGGTGAACCATGCCTTTGACCTGATGCACGAAGGCAAGTCCATCCGCTCGGTGCTGCAGTACTGATCCCGGCCCGCCTGACCTGGAGCGACCGCATGGAACGCGTTGAACAGCACGCCAGCTTTGGCGGCCGGCAGGAGGTGTGGCAGCACGCCAGCACCACCTTGGGCTGCCCCATGAAACTGGGCGTGTACCTGCCGCCGGCCGCGCTGGCCGGTCAGCCCTGCCCGGTGCTGTATTGGCTTTCGGGCCTGACCTGCACCGAGCAGAACTTCATCACCAAGTCGGGCGTGCAGGCCCATGCCGCGCAGCACGGCTTGATCGTGGTGGCGCCCGACACCAGCCCGCGGGACCCCGCCGGCACCCTGGGCGTGCCCAACGATGCGGCCTACGACCTGGGCCAGGGCGCGGGCTTCTACCTGAACGCCACGCAGGCGCCCTGGGCCACGCACTTCCGCATGGAAGACTATGTGGTGCAGGAGCTGCCGGCCCTGGTGGAGTCGCACTTTGCCGGCCAGGTGCAGCCCGGCCGGCGTGCCCTCAGCGGCCACTCCATGGGCGGGCACGGCGCCCTCACCCTGGCGCTGCGCCACCCGGGGCGCTTTGCCAGCGTGTCGGCCTTCTCGCCCATCGTGGCGCCCAGCCAGGTGCCCTGGGGCCAGAAGGCCTTTACCGCCTACCTGGGCGACGACCCCGCCGCCTGGGCCGCGCATGACGCGGTGGCCCTGATCGCCAAGGCTCAGGAGCGCCTGCCCCTGCTGGTGGACCAGGGCGAGGCCGACGAGTTCTTGGCCACCCAGCTGCGCCCCGAGCTGCTGGAGGCGGCCTGCGCCGCCGCCGGCCACCCGCTCACCCTGCGCCGTCATGCGGGGTATGACCACAGCTACTACTTCATCGCCAGCTTCCTGGGCGAGCATGTGGCCTGGCATGCCCAGGCGCTGAAGGGTTGAAGCCAGCTCAGACCGATGCCGCCGCCGGTTGGGTAATGTCCGGCAGGCCGTACAGCGCACGCGGCTGCCGGCACAGGATGGGCGCGTGCCAGGCCTCGGGCGTCCAGGCCAGAAAGTGGCGCAGCAGCGCCGCCGTGTCCGGCACCTCGCCCTGGGGGCGGGTGTGCGGCCAGTCCGACCCCCACACCAGGCGCTCGGGCGCGGCGGCCAGCAGGGCATCGTGCACGGCGCGCGCGTCCTCATAGCCGGGCGCGGCCTCTGACACATTGGCTACTCCTGAGAGCTTGACCCACACCACCCCTTCGGCCAGCAGGGCGCACAGGCTTTGCATGCCGGCGTGGGCGGTGCCCAGCCGGGCCGGGGTGCGGCCCATGTGGTCCAGGACCACCGGCACGGGCGAGCGGCGCAGGCGGGGGGCCAGCGCGGGCAGCAGGCGGCTGTCGGTGAGCAGCTGCAGGTGCCAGCCGCGCGCGGCCATGCGCGGGGCCAGGGCGTCAAAGGCGGCCTCAAAGTGGACAAAACCGCTCAGCGCCCGCGGGTCGCCGGGCTCGAAGTGGGCCATGCGCAGGCCGCGCACACCGGCCTCGGCCCAGCGGTCCAGCGTGGCCTCGTCCACCTCCGGTGTGGCGGCGGCCACGCCCACCAGGGCGCCGCCGCCTTGGGCCAGGGCGTCCAGCAGCACCCGGGCATCGGTGCCGTACAGGCTGGGCTGCACCACCACGCCCTGGCGCAGCCCCAGGCCGCCCAGGCGGGCCCGCCAGGCTGCCAGCGGAGCGGGCGCGGGGGTGTAGCTGCGGCCGGGCGCCATGGGGGCGTCCTCGGGCGGGGCGATGACGTGAAAGTGGCAGTCCACCCCATCGGTCACGCCGATGGGGTGGGCGGCGCCCGATGGGGGACCGGCGGGGGCGTGGGGCGCAGGGGTCATGGCGGGCCGATCAGTCCAGGGTGATCTTGGCTTCGCGCACGATGCGCGCGGTGCGGGCAATCTCGCTGCGGATGAACTCGGCGTAGGCGGCGGTGCTGCCTTCGCGGGGCTCGGCGCCCAGGCGGGCGAACTGCTCGCGCACGGCGGGTCGGCGCAGCACGGCCTGCAAGGCCTGGTGCCAGCGCTGCACCAAGGCGGCGTCGGCCCGGCCGGGCAGCACCAGGCCCAGGGTGGTGGAGGCGTCAAAGCCGGGCACGCCGGCTTCGGCCAGGGTGGGCACCTCAGGCAGCAGGGCCGAGCGGCGGGCGGTGGTCACCGCCAGGGCGCGCAGCCGGCCGGCCTGCAGCAGCGGCAGCACCGCCGAGAGCTGGTCAAAGTGCAGGTCCACATGGCCGCCGGCCACGTCGGTGTTGGCCGGTGAGCTGCCCTTGTAGGGCACATGCACCAGCTGCACGCCGGTGGCGTCCTGGAACAGCTCGCCCACGATGTGGTTGCCGCTGCCGCTGCCGGCCGAGGCCATGGTCAGCGCGCCGGGCTTCTGACGCGCGCGGGCCAGCAGCTCGGCCACGCTGCGCACCGGCGAGGACGGGCCCACCACCAGCACCATGGGCACGCTGGCGATCAGGCCCACGGGGCTGAAGTCGCGCACCGGGTCGTAGGGCAGGCGGGGGTGCAGGGCCGGGGCGGCCAGGTGGTTGACGGGAGAGGCGATGCCCACCGTGGTGCCATCGGGTGCGGCCTTGGCCACGCTGTCCAGGCCCACGATGCCGGCGGCGCCGGCGCGGTTGTCCACCACCACGGTCAGGCCCAGCTCGCGCCCCAGCTCTGGGGCCAGGAGGCGGGCGCTCAGGTCCACATTGCCGCCGGGCGGAAAGGGCACCACCAGGCGCACGGTCTTGCCCGCGGCCGGTCCGTCGGCCGCCGGGGCCGCTTGCGCTGCTGCGGGCAGGCCGGTGGCGGTCAGCGCCAGGCCCGAGGCCAGGGCCAGGCCCTGGCAGAGGCGGCGGCGGGCGGCGTTGGCGGGCTGGCTGGGCTGGCTGGGCTGGCTGGGCTGGCTGGGCTGGTCGGGCGTGGCGGGACAGGCGTTGGGGCGGCCGGTTGGGCGGGCGGTGGTGCGGCGCATGGGCATGGGTCCTTGGTGGGGCGTGGCGGGGCGTTTCACTCTGCCTTCAGGTCCAGCGCCTGGGCCAGGCGTTGGTTCAGGGCGATCTCCTGCGTGATCTGGGCGGCGAAGGCTTCGCCGCAGACGGTGGAGGGTTCCAGGCCGGCGCTGGCCAGGCGCTCGCGCACGGCTGGCGACTGGCCAAAGGCCATGGCTTCGCGGGTGAGGGCCTGCAGGGCCGGGGCCGGCGTGCCGGCGGGCGCCAGCACCCCGTACCACGTGTCCACGGTGAAGCCCTTGAGGCCGGCCTCCTCAAAAGTGGGCACCTGCGGCAGCAGGGTCGAGCGGCGCGCCGACGCCACCGCCAAGGCGGTGAGCCGGCCCGACTTGAGGTGCGGCAGCACCGAGCCCAGCGTGGCCAGTGACAGCTCCAGCTGGCCGCCCATCAGGTCGGTCACCACCGGGGCCGCGCCCTTGTAGGGCACATGCACCAGCGGCACGCCGGCCAGGCGGGCAAAGCGCTCTGCCGCCAGGTGCGGCGAGCTGCCCAGGCCGGGCGAGCCGTAGGTCAGGCCTTGCGGCCGGCTGCGGGCGAGCTGGAGCAGCTCGGCCAGGCTGCGCACCGGCAGGGCCGGGCCCACCACCAGCACGGTGGCGCTTTGCGCCAGCGTGCACACCGGGCTGAAGGCGCGCGCGGCGTCAAAGCGGATGCGGGCGGCGTAGAGCGCCGGGATCATGGCGTGGTTGCTGGCGGCGGCCAGCAGGGTCTGGCCGTCGGGGCGGGCCTGGGCCACCGCCTCGGTGGCCAGCACCGCGTTGGCGCCCGGGCGGTTCTCCACCACCAGCGGCTGGCCCAGCGGGCGGGCGGCGTGGTCGGCAAAGGCCCGGGCCACCAGGTCGGACGGGCCGCCGGCGGCAAAGCCCACCAGCAGGCGCACCGGGCCGGCGGGCCAGGGGGCCGCGCCAGCGGTCTGCGCCTGCGCGGCGGTGACGGGTGCCAGGGCCGCCACGGCCAGTGACACGGCGGCCACCGC
>NZ_JAAGOH010000033.1 GCF_010499455.1 Ideonella livida
GCCGCCCGGCGCCGGGGCCGCCGGGCCGTCGTCGCCCGCACCGCTGGCCACCTATGCCGTGCTGCCGCAGGCCGGCCTGGCCACGCTGGTGCAGCCGGTGGTCCCGGCCCGGCGCTGGACCTGGCCGCAGGCCTTGCCGCGTGGCCTGCAGCCCGCCGGGCGGGCACTCGCCGCGCTGGCGCACCTGGGCCACTTGGCCGTGTCGGTGCGCCAACGGGGCATCCTGCTGCGCGTGGCGCTCACCGCCCTCATCCTGCACCGCTGCCTGCCGCCGGCCCGCCGTGAAGGCGATCCCGCCATGGACACCTGGGGCGAGTGGTGGGCCGGGCTGAAGGTGGTCGTCCAGGCCAGTGAGCGGCGCGAGATGCGCTACCGCCTCACCCTGGCCCTGCAGGATGTGGTCCACGACCCCGGCGGCCGCTGGCGCCAGGCGCTGCCGACCGAGCTGCACCTGCATGGGCTCAAGACCGTGGACCCCGGCGCCAGTTGGGGCGAACTCTGGGATTGGGGCCTGCAGCGCCTGGGCTGGCGCTGGCGGGGTCGCACCGGGCCGGCCCCCCGCCTGCGGCCCAGCTACCTGGAGCAGGTCACGCAGCTGCAGGTGCGGCTGACCGACGCTGGCGGCCGCCTGCAGGCCGACACCCGACGCTGGCCCATGGACCTGCGGCAGATGCTCGGCGAGCTGCCGCTGCGCCTGACCGGCGGGGGCGACCTGCCCAGCGCCTTGCTGGCGCTGGCCGCGTACCCCGGGGTCTTCGGCCGACTGCTGGTCAAGACCCGCCTGATCGACTTCCGTCTGCCCGTACGCTCCGGCCGGCCCCAGCGCGACGGGGCCTCGACCGACGAGCTGACCCTGCGTGTGTGGCAGGACGGCCGCGAGCACCGGCTCATTCCCCGCACCTACAAGCTGGAGGTTCCGCTCGGCCTGTCCAGCAGCGATCCACCCGGGCAGGACCTGCGCCGCCGCATCGCCCTGCGCCTGCACCGCTACCGCGCCCAGCCTGACCGGCCGCCCACGGTGCAGGCCGGGCATTGGCAGGATCAGCCGGTGCGTCGGGTGCGCAGCGTGCTGCTGGTCCACGCCTTCGGCCAGTCGGGCCGTAGCTTTACCCTGGACTCCGCGCCGCAGAGCCTGGCCGGCACGCTGGTGGAGTCCGGCTACGAAGTCTGGGTGCTGGACCACCGGCTCAGCACCCGGCTGCCGGCGCACCACCTGCCGTCCACCATTGACCAGATCGCCCGCTACGACCTGCCCGCCGCGGTGCGACATGTCCGCCAGGTGCTGGCCCGCGAACTGGGGGACGGTCCCGGGCAGGCGCCCCTGCAGGTCTTTGCCATTGCCCAGTGCATCGGGGCGGCGGCCAGTGCCATGGCCCTGCTGGCCGGGCGCCTGCAGCCCCCAGGCCAGCCGCCCGCCCTGGCGGGGCTGGTGATCTCGCAGACCCATCCCCATTGCGTGGCGTCGCCCCTCACCCGGGCCCGCACCTGGCTGCCTGCCTTCCTGCGCGACACCCTGCGGCTGCCGCGGGTGCCGTTTGCGGTGCGCGATGGCGCCGAGAGCGGTCTGCTGGCCATGGCCGACCGACTCTTCAGTGCCCTGCCCATCGCGCCGCAGGAGCAGTGCCCCGCCCGGGCCGAGGGCGATCACGACGAGGACGACTGCGCCACCTGCCGCCGCATCCGCTACATCGAGGCGCCGCTGTTCAAACACCGCAACCTGGCCTATGCCACCCACCGTGACCTGCCACGGCTGTTCGGCGATGCCAACCTGCGCCTGTTTGCCCACGCCGCCCGTTGCACCGAGGCCGAGCACCTGGTCAACGAGGACGGCGCCCCGGCCTATGTCAGCGACCGCCAGGTGCTGCGCCATTTCCGCCTGCCCCTTATCTTCCTGCACGGGCAGGAGAACGAATTGTTCGACGTGGAAAGCGCCCGCCGCAGCGCGGCCCACTACGCCCGGGTCCATCCGGAGTTGGCCGACCTGGTGGCCCGCGCCCTGGGCCAGCCCGAAGGGCCGCAGCACCCGGCGCGCGCCGCCTTCATCGTCCCCGGCTATGGCCATCTGGATGTGCTCATCGGCCAGCAGGCCCGTGCCGACGTGTTCGAGCCCCTGGTGCGCGCGCTGGACCACCTGGGCACCCAGGACGTGCCCCGCCCCCGGCCCCACCGTCTGGGCGCCACCCTGCGCCTGCCGCTGGACGGGCCCTGCCTTGGCGGCCTGCGGCGGGAGGCGGGGCGGCTCCACCTGGAACTCGCCTTCCGGGTGGATGACCGCTTCAGCGATGGTCAGCGCGGCCCGCAGGCCGCTGCCGGCGACCGCACCTGGGCCTGGGTGCGCAGCCACCCGGGCGGGCTGGGCGATCCCCTGGCCGCCGGGCTGCACGCGCTGGCACTGGAGGACTGCCCGGCGCTGACCGGCGACCTTGGGGGGCAGCAACCGTCCTGGCGCCGCGATGTGGCCCAGCGCCGCGTGGCCAGCGGCGCACTGGCCCTGCCGACGGCGGGGCTGGCCGACCGCGGGGGCCTGGCGCTGGAGGCCTTCACCGTGCATGAGGTGATCGTGGGTGACGGCGCACCCTGGCCCGCGGACGTCCTGCCCTGTCCCCCCGGCCTGGACCTGGCGCAGCCCGGCCCGGCGCTGGCGGCCTGGCTCGAGGCCCTGTGGCAGGGGCGCCGCCGGCGCCTGCAGGACCTGGCCGAGGAAGACCGGCCGCACCAGCGCACCGCGTCCATCCTGCGTCTGCGTCCCGAGCATCCCGAACAGCGTCTGGCGCAGCTGGCGCCCGCGGTCCTGCAGCCTTGGTTGAGGCCGGAGGACGACGGGACCTGTCACCTCGCGGTGGGCAGCTGCCGCTATCCGGGCTTCGCCGTGGACGCGGCACGGGTGGACACTTGGCTGGCGGACCTGGAGCAGGCCCAGCGTGAAGGCGCCGCCGCGCCTGCCCTGGCCCTGTTGCTGGGCGACCAGATCTATGCCGACGCCACCGCCGGCTTTGCCGACGCCCTGAGCCCGGTGGAGCGCTACTGGGACCGTTACCGGCAGGCCTTCTCCCGGCGGCGGCCCGATCCCCTGGGCGGGCCGCGCCCTGCCGGCCTGGGCGACTGGCTGGCGGGCTTGCCCAGCCTGTTGGTGCCTGATGACCATGAATTCATCGACAACCACCCCGACGGGGCGCCGCTGGTCAAGGCGCCGCCGGCGCACCATCGACGGGCTCAGGGGGTCACCCGGGCCGTGGCCCACCAGGCGCTGCGGGCCTACCAGTTCGCCCACACCCGGGGTTGGCAGGTGGCCGACGGGGCGTGGCAGCTTTCGCTGGGGCCGGTGCGCCTGCTGGTGCTGGACACCCGCAGTCACCGTCGGCCCGCCACGCCCGATGGCGACCCCGGCGCGCTGTTCAGCCCCGGACAGTGGGACGCGGTGACGCGGTGGCTGGCCGAGGCGCCGCGCACCGGGCAGCTCCAGGTGCTGGCCACCGGCTCGGTGCTGCTGCCCGGCCTGTGGCGTCACACCCCCATGCAGGCCGGGCAGGTGGACACCCTGCAGGCCCGTCCGGCCGAGCGCTACCGCCTGCTGCAGGCCCTGGCCCAGGCCCATGCGCAGAGCCTGGGCGCGGCGCGCTTCCTGCTGCTGTCGGGGGATTACCACCTCTGTGCAGCCGCGCGCCTGCAGCGGCAGGGCATGCCGCTGGGTGCCTGCCTGGTGGTGCCGCCGCTGTTTGCGCCGCTGCCCTTTGCCGACGCCCGGGCCGAGGACCTCCACTGGCAGGAGGAGCTGCCTGACGGCCTGGCCCTGGAGCCGCTGGAGGTGCGGCGGGGCAGCGGCCTGGGCCGGCTGTCGGTGCAGCGGTGTGAGGGCGGCTACCAGGTCCGGTTCCGGGCGCGGTTGCGCCGCCTGGAGCTGTTTGACGACCCTCAGGCCGTGCAGGAGGTGGACTGGACGCTGACGCTTTGAGCGGCGCCGGTCTCGTGTCCCGGAACCGCTGGGCTCAGGCCACGGCGGGCAGTTCGGCCAGGCGCAGCCCCATGCGGGCCACGGCATAGACCGCCTGGGCCCGGCTGTGCACCCCCAGCACCTGCAGCACCACGGCCACATGGGTCTTGACGGTGGTGTCGGAGATGCCCAGCTCACGGGCGATGGTCTTGTTGGACTTGCCCTGCACCAGGCGCAGCAGCACCTCGCGCTGGCGCGGGGTGAAGTTGGGTTGCTGCTCCTCCTGGTACTCGCTGGCCAGCGCCAAGGCGGGCAGGTACACCCCGCCCTGCAGCACCTGGGCCAGGGCCTTGGACAGGTCCACGGAGTCGTGGGACTTGGGGATGTAGCCCAGCGCGCCCTGCTCGATGGCCTGGCGGACCACGGCCGGGTCCTCGCCGCCGGCCAGCACCACCACCGGCACATCGGGCGCCACCTCATGCACCCGCACCAAGGCGGTCAGGCCGCTGACGCCAGGCAAGTTCAGGTCGGTGCAGACCAGATCGGGTGGCGACGTGGCCTGCAGATGGGCCAGCCCTGCCTCCAGGGTGGCCGCATGGACCACCTGCATCCGGGGATCCAGGCGCTGCAGCAGCAGCTCCAGGCCTTCACGGAACAGCGAATGATCGTCGATGAGCAGGATCTTCATGCGTGGCGGCAGACGGTGGCGTACAGGAAGTTTGGGCGGCAGGCGGGCAGGGCCCGGCACGCCGCCGTACACGAAGTCCGGCAGTATGCCCAGGCCCGCCGCACCGTGAATCCTCCGTTTGGAGTGCCGCCACCGGGTCCGGTCGCTGGGGCTGCTTCTGGCACACTCGCGCGCTTCCTGAATCCCGCCTGCTGCCTGCCTTGGACACCGCCCAGAAGATCCTCATGCAGATCGCGGCCGAACTGAAAGTTCGCCCCGCGCAAGTCAATGCCGCCGTCAACCTGCTGGATGGCGGGGCCACCGTGCCCTTCATCGCCCGCTACCGCAAGGAGGCCACCGAGGGCCTGGACGACATCCAGCTGCGCGAGCTGGAGGCCCGCCTGGCCTACCTGCGCGAGCTGGAGGACCGCCGCGCTGCCGTGCTCAAGAGCATCGACGAGCAGGGCAAGCTCACGCCCGAGCTGCGTGCCGCCATCGACGCCGCGCCGACCAAGCAGGAGCTCGAAGACCTCTACCTGCCCTTCAAGGTCAAGCGTCGCACCAAGGGCCTGATCGCCCGGGAGGCCGGGCTGGAGCCCTTGGCCGACCAGCTCTTTGCCGATCCCACGCTGGACCCGCTGACCCAGGCGCAGGCCTTTGTGGCCGCCTACGAAGGCGGCGCGGCCAAGCTGGCAGAGGCCGGCTTTGCCGACGCCTACGCCGTGCTGGACGGCGTGCGCGACCTGCTGGCCGAGCGTTGGGCCGAAGACGCCGCGCTGGTCGGCAAGCTGCGCACGTGGCTGTGGGACGAGGGCCTGCTCCGGTCCAAGCTGGTGGAGGGCAAGGACCCCCACCACGCCGACCATGCCAAGTTCCGCGACTACTTCGAGTACGACGAGCCCATCCGCACCGTGCCCAGCCACCGTGCCTTGGCCGTGTTCCGTGGCCGCACCCTGGAAATCCTGGACGCCAAGCTGGTGCTGGACGAAGAGGTGGTGCCGGGCCAGCCGACCCTGGCCGAAGGCCGCATCGCCCACCACCTGGGCTGGCGCCACAGCAAACGGCCCGGCGATGAACTGATCCGCAAGACCGTGGCCTGGACCTGGAAGGTCAAGCTGGCGCTGAGCCTGGAGCGCGATCTCTTTGCCCGCCTGCGCGAGGAGGCGGAGAAAGTGGCCATCAAGGTCTTTGCCGAGAACCTGCGCGACCTGCTGCTGGCCGCCCCGGCCGGCAAGCGCGTGGTCATGGGTCTGGACCCGGGCATCCGCACCGGCGTGAAGGTGGCCGTGGTGAGCGACACCGGCAAGGTGCTGGCCACCGCCACCGTGTACCCGCATGAGCCCAAGTGCGACTGGGAGGGCAGCCTGCACACCCTGGGCAAGCTGGTGGCCACCCATGGGGTGAACCTGATCGCCATTGGCAACGGCACCGCCAGCCGAGAGACCGACAAGCTGGCCGCCGACCTGATCAAGCGCGTCGCCGCCCTGGCGCCGGACGTGAAGCTGGAGAAGGTGGTGGTGAGCGAAGCGGGCGCCTCGGTCTACTCCGCCAGCGAATTCGCCAGCAAGGAGCTGCCGGACCTGGACGTGAGCCTGCGGGGCGCCGTCTCGATTGCCCGTCGCCTGCAGGACCCGCTGGCCGAGCTGGTGAAGATCGAGCCCAAGAGCATTGGCGTGGGCCAGTACCAGCACGACGTCAACCAGAGCGAGTTGGCCCGCACCCTGGACGCCGTGGTGGAGGACTGCGTGAACTCCGTGGGCGTGGACCTGAACACCGCGTCCGCCCCGCTGCTGGCCCAGGTCTCGGGACTGTCCAACACGGTGGCCAACAGCATCGTGCGCTGGCGCGACGCCCACGGCGCCTTTGCCAACCGCCAGCAGCTGCTGCAGGTGACGGGGCTGGGTCCCAAGACCTTTGAGCAGGCGGCGGGCTTCCTGCGCATCCGGGGCGGCGACAACCCGCTGGACCTCTCCGGCGTGCACCCCGAGACCTACCCGGTGGTGGAGAAGATCATCACCGCCGCGGGTCGGCCGGTGGCCGAGCTGATCGGCAATGCGGACGTGCTGCGCAAGCTGCGGCCCGAGGCTTTTGCCGATGCCAGGTTCGGTGCCATCACCGTCAAGGACATCCTGATCGAGCTGGAGAAGCCTGGCCGCGATCCGCGTCCCGACTTCAAGGTGGCCCGATTCAACGACGGCGTGGAAGACATCAAGGACCTGCAGGAGGGCATGGTGCTGGAGGGCACGGTGTCCAACGTCGCCCAGTTCGGCGCCTTTGTTGACCTGGGCGTGCACCAGGACGGCCTGGTGCATGTGAGCCAGCTGTCCCACAAGTTCGTGAGCGACGCCCGTGAGGTGGTCAAGACCGGCGACATCGTCAAGGTCAAGGTGCTGGAGGTGGACCTGGCCCGCAAGCGCATCAGCCTGACCATGAAGATGGACGCCCAGCCGGGCGCCAAGCCGGGTGGCCGGGGCGACAACCGCTTCCAGCCCGCCGGCCGGCAGGAGCGCGAAGGGGCAGGGCGTGGGGCGGGTGGAGCCGGTGGGGGCGGACGCGGTGCCCCGCAGCCGGCGGCCCAGGGCGCCATGGCGGCGGCCTTCGCCAAGCTCAAGCGCTGAGCGCGCCTTCGGCGGTCCCCGCGTCAAACGTTGCCCAGGTCACGCCCATGAAGGCCCTGCAGATCCTGGCCGGACCGGCCGCCCTGGCGCGTCTGCGTGAGGGACCCCTGCGCCCGCAGGAGGTGCGGGTGGTGCCCGGCGCTGCCGGGGGGCCCAAGGGCTTGATCCTGGGGCCGATGGACCGCTTCCTGTTCGGCCACTGGCTGCCCCAGGGCGGGCACACCGTGCACCTGCTGGGGGCGTCCATCGGCGCCTGGCGCCTGGCGGCGGCCTGCCTGCCCGACCCGGTGGCGGCGCTGGACCGCCTGACAGCGGACTACATCACCCAGGACTATCCGCACGCACCGGGCCAGGCGCCTACCGCGGCCACGGTCAGCCAGGTGTTTGGCCAGACCTTGGCGGCCCACCTGGGCGGGCAGGGCGCGGCGCTGCTGGCCCATCCGCAGTACCGGCTGCATGTCTTCACCAGTCACGGCCGAGGCCGTTGGCTGCAGCGGGAGGGCGCGCGCTGGCGCACGGGGCTGGGCTACGGCCTGGCCCTGGCGGCCAATGTGTGGCGCCGTCCGGCCATGGCCCGCTGGCTGGAGCGGGTGGTGTTTTCCGACCCGCGCAGCCCGCTGCCCCTGCCGCTGGACGACTTTCCTGGCCAGCAGGTGGCGCTGACCGCCGGCAACCTGCTTCCCGCCGTGCTGGCCAGCTGCTCGATCCCGTTCTGGCTGCAGGCGGTGCATGACATTCCTGGCGGCCCGCCCGGTGCCTATTGGGATGGCGGCATCACCGACTACCACTTCCATCTTCGCTACGACCGGCTGGGTGCCCCCGCGCCGGGGCAGGACCCGGGCTGGGCGCTGTATCCGCACTTTCAGCCCACGCTGGTGCCGGGTTGGCTGGACAAGTCGCTGTCCTGGCGTCATGGCGCCACGCCGGCGCTGGACCGGGTCATCGTGCTGGCGCCGCGGCCGGAGTGGCTGGCACGCCTGCCCAACGCCAAATTGCCCGACCGCCAGGACTTCAAGGTCTATGCCCAGGACCTGCCCGGCCGCATGCGCGCCTGGCGCCAAGCCGTGGCCGAGAGCCAGCGCCTGGCCGACGAGCTGTCCGACTGGCTGGCGGGCGGCCCCGTGCCACCCATTGCGCCCTTGCCCTGACGGGGGGCAGGCGCGCGGGGCGCTCAGGCAGGCAGGGTGGCCGCCGCCATTTCGTCCCGGCCCAGGCGGGCGGCACGCACCATGGCCGCAGCGCGCTCGGCAATCATCACCACTGCGGCATGGGTGTTGCCGCTGACGATGCGCGGCATCACCGAGGCGTCCACCACCCGCAGGCCGTGCAGGCCCTGCACCCGCAGCGTCGGCGACACGACGGCCAGCCGGTCCTGGCCCATGCGGCAGCTGCCCACCGGGTGGTAGATGGTGTCGGCGTGTTCGCGGATGAAGGCGGCGATCTCGTTCTCGGTCCGGGCCGCGCGCGACGCGGCCCGCTCCACACCGCCCAAGGCCATCAGGGCCGGTTGGGCCAGCACCCGGCGGCTGAGCTGCACGCCCCGCACCAGGCGGTCCAGGTCATCGGGGTCGCTCAGGAAGGCCGGATCGATGCGCGGCGGTACCTCGGCATGCGGACTCTCCAGGCTGACCCGACCCCGGCTGCGCGGCTGCAACAGGCACACATGGAGCGAGAAGCCGTTGCCCCACACCAGCTCCCGGCCATGGTCCACCAGTTGGGCCACCACGAAATGCCACTGCAGGTCTGGCACCGTCTCCTCCTCATGGCTGCGCAGGAATCCGCCGGCCTCGGCAAAGTTGGTGCTGATCAACCCGCGCCGCTCCCGGCGCCAGGGGCCCCAGGCCCGCGCCAGGGCGGCCAGGCCATCCACCGAGAGCGCCACTCCCCCGGTGGCCTGGGGGGCCTGCACCGCCAGCACCACGTCGGGGTGGTCGTGCAGGCCGAGGCCCACACCCGGCAGCGCATGCCGCACCGGCAGGCCCAGCCGCAGCAGCTCAGCCGGCTCTCCGATACCCGAGCGCAGCAGCACTGCCGGCGAGAGCAGGGCACCGGCGCACAACAGCACCTCATGGCGGGCCTGCAGCGTCTGCAGGTCGCCTGCCAGGCGCACACGCACGCCTCTGACACGCCCGTCCTCCACCACCAGGTCCTGCACTTCCGCCCAGGTGTAGACCTTCAGGTTGGGACGCTCCAGGTGCGGGCTGAGGTAGGCACGGGCGGTGCTGCAGCGCTGACCGTCGCGCTGGGTCACCTGGTACGCCCCCACGCCTTCGAGTTCCGGCCCGTTGAAGTCCGGGTTGTGGGCCCAGCCGGCCTGGACCCCGGCATGGATGAAGGCCTCGCGCAGGGCCGGCGGGCTGCGCAGGTCGGCCACATTGAGCGGACCGCCTGTGCCATGCCAGCGGCTGGCGCCGCGCTCGTTGTGCTCCGCCCGGCGGAACCACGGTAGCACCTCGCGCCAGCCCCAGCCTGGGGCGCCGTGGTCGCGCCAGTGGTCATAGTCGCTGGGGTGGCCGCGCACGTAGACCATGGCATTGACCGAGCCGGAGCCGCCCAGCACCTTGCCCCGCGGCTGGTAGCCCCGGCGTCCGTTCAGGCCCGGCTGCGGGGTGGTCTCCAGGCCCCAGTTGTGGCTGCCGGTGCGTGCCATCACCGCCAGGCCCGCCGGCCACTGCACCTGCCGGCTGGTGTCGGCGGGGCCGGCCTCCAGCAGGGCCACCCGCACCTCCGGGTCCTCGCTCAGTCGGGCAGCCAGCACACAACCGGCGCTGCCGCCGCCGACGATGACGTAGTCGAAATCCATGCGCACTCCCCAGGACCGGCGGGATGCGCCATGTTCGCCGGCTGGCGACGGCCACGCCTCGGCACAAGCCCGGGGGGCCGGCTTATACTTGCCACTTTCAACCGGCATCAGGACTTGGAAAGGCAGCACGGGTTATGACACCGCGAACTACTCCCTCCCATCCGGAAGAGGTTTAGTCGGCCGCGGCTCAACTCCTGCGCATTCCTGCGCCAGCCCATACCCCCCAAGACGCGGCCTCCAGGCCGCGTTTTTGTTTTCCAGCAGGGTGCACCGTCGCCGGCCCGTCCGGGCCCCGCGCGCCACCCGCCCCAGGAGCTTTGCATGATCACGATCACCCTGCCCGATGGCTCGAAACGCGAGTACCCGGCACCCCTGACCGTGGCCGACGTGGCCGCCTCCATCGGCACAGGCCTGGCCAAGGCGGCGCTGGGCGGCAAGGTGGGCTCGGGCGAGGCCGCCCGCCTGGTGGATACCAGCTTCCTCCTGGCGCAAGACACGGCCCTGGCCATCATCACCGACAAGCAGCCCGAGGGCCTGGAGCTGATCCGCCACTCCACGGCCCACCTGCTGGCCTATGCCGTCAAGGAGTTGTTCCCCGAGGCCCAGGTCACCATCGGCCCGGTGGTCGACAACGGCTTCTACTACGACTTCTCGTACAAGCGCTCCTTCACCCCCGAGGACCTGGCCACCATCGAGAAGAAGATGACCGAGCTGGCCAAGAAGGACGAACCGGTGGTGCGCCGCGTGCTGCCCCGCGATGAGGCTGTCGATTACTTCAAGGGCCTGGGCGAACACTACAAGGCCGAGATCATCGGCAGCATCCCGGCCGATCAGGAGGTGAGCCTGTACCGCGAAGGTGCCTTCGAGGACCTGTGCCGCGGCCCCCATGTGCCCAGCACCGGCAAACTCAAGCACTTCAAGCTGATGAAGGTGGCCGGCGCCTACTGGCGCGGCGACCACCGCAACGAGATGCTGCAGCGGGTGTACGGCACGGCCTGGGCCAGCAAGGACGACCTGCAGCAGTACCTGACCATGCTGGAGGAGGCCGAGAAGCGCGACCACCGCAAGCTCGGCCGCGAGCTGGACCTGTTCCACATCGACGAGCACAGTCCGGGCACCGTGTTCTGGCACCCCAAGGGCTGGACCCTGTGGCAGGAGGTCGAGCAGTACATGCGCCGTGTGTACCGCGAGAACGGCTATCTGGAGGTCAAGGGGCCGCAGATCCTGGACAAGACCCTCTGGGAGAAGACCGGCCACTGGGATAAATACCGCGAGAACATGTTCACGACGGAGTCGGAGAAGCGTGACTATGCGCTCAAGCCGATGAACTGTCCCGGCCACATCCTCATCTTCAAGCAGGGTGTGAAGAGCTACCGTGACCTGCCGCTGCGCTACGGCGAGTTCGGTCAGTGCCACCGCAACGAGCCCACCGGCGGCCTGCACGGCATCATGCGCGTACGGGGCTTCACCCAGGACGATGGCCACATCTTCTGCACGGAGGACATGATCCAGTCCGAGGTGGCTGCCTTCACCGCGTTGCTCAAGAAGGTGTACGCCGACTTCGGCTTCACCGACATCCTCTACAAGCTCTCGACCCGCCCCGAGAAGCGCATCGGCACCGAGGAAAGCTGGGACAAGGCGGAGGCCGCGCTCGCACAAGGCCTGAAGGCCGCCGGCTGCGACTTCGAGTACCTGCCCGGCGAGGGCGCCTTCTACGGCCCCAAGATCGAGTACACGCTCAAGGACGCACTGGGCCGCCAATGGCAATGCGGCACCATCCAGGTGGATCCCAACCTGCCCGAGCGCCTGGATGCGGAGTTCGTTGGCGAGGATGGTCAGCGCCACCGTCCGGTGATGCTCCACCGGGCGATCGTGGGCAGCCTGGAGCGGTTCCTGGGCATCTTGATCGAGCAGCATGCGGGCGCCCTGCCCGTCTGGCTGGCTCCCACGCAGGTGGCGGTGGCCGGCATCACCGATGCGCAGGCAGACTACGTGCAAGATGTGGTCAGAACACTCCAGAAGCAGGGTGTTCGGGCGGTGGCAGATTTACGCCATGACAAGATCACCTATAAAATCCGCGAGCACTCGATGCAAAAGGTTCCGTACATCCTCGTCGTTGGCGACAAGGAAAAGGCAAGCGGGGCCGTCGCGGTGCGTGCCCGGGGCAACAAGGACCTGGGCGTGATGTCGCTGTCCGACTTCCAAGAGAAGCTCGCCAGCGACATGGCGTCCAAGGTCTGAGGTTCACCCCGGTTTTCTCGCACCGGTTTCATTCATACACCAGTCCCCCCGCTTGCCTGGGGGCCTTTTGAGGGTTTGCACCATCGCTACCTTTGCCGACCGGCGGATGCCGAACGTCGAGCGCAAGCATCGACTCAACCGCGAAATCACGGCCCTGCATGTGCGCCTGAACGGCGTCAACAACGAGCCGCTGGGCATCGTCGCCATCCAGGACGCCCTGCGCATGTCGGCCGAGGCCGACGTGGATCTGGTGGAGATCGCCGCCCAGGCCGATCCCCCGGTCTGCCGCCTGATGGACTACGGCAAGTTCAAGTATCAGGAGCAGAAGAAGGCCGCCGAGGCCAAGGCCAAGCAGAAGGTCATCGAAGTCAAGGAAGTGAAGTTCCGTCCAGGCACGGACGACAACGACTTCGACATCAAGCTGCGCAACCTGCGGCGCTTCATCGCCGAGGATGGCGACAAGGGCAAGGTCACGCTGCGCTTCCGCGGTCGTGAGATCACCCACCAGGAGCTTGGCATGAAGATGCTGGAGCGCATCCGCGAGGAACTGGCGGATGTGGCGGTGGTCGAGCACATGCCCAAGCTCGAAGGCCGCCAGATGATCATGGTGCTGGCGCCCAAGAAGAAGTGATCCCGGGCCGCTGCGGCGGCCGCCACTTCACGAGATTCCATTTTTCCCGCGATAATGCGGGGTTTGCTGCTGGCGGTTGGTCGCTGCCAGTGGCGTTGTCCGTGGTGTGCCGGCTTGTGCCGGTGTGCGGCGGACGTCCAAGCCGTTGCAGGCCAACAAGCACCGCCGGTCGTCGGCGGTCGCCTGCAGGGGTCACCTACAAGGAGCAGTCATGCCCAAGATGAAGACCAAGAGCAGCGCCAAGAAGCGCTTTCGCGTGCGTCCGGGCGGTACCGTCAAGCGCGGTCAGGCCTTCAAGCGTCACATCCTGACCAAGAAGTCCACCAAGACCAAGCGTCAACTGCGCGGTGCTGCCAACGTGCACGAGACCAACATGGGCCACATGGCTCAGATGCTGCCGTTCGCCGGCCTGTAATCCACCTCAGACACAAGGAGTTAGAACATGCCTCGCGTCAAACGTGGTGTTACCGCCCGCGCTCGTCACAAGAAGATCCTCGCCCTGGCCAAGGGTTTCCGCGGTCGCCGCAAGAACGTCTTCCGCATCGCCAAGCAGGCGGTGATGAAGGCGGGCCAGTACGCCTACCGTGACCGCCGCACCAAGAAGCGCGTGTTCCGCCAGCTGTGGATCGCCCGTATCAACGCCGCCGCGCGTGGTCTGGGCCTGACCTACAGCCGCTTCATCGCCGGCCTGAAGAAGGCCCAGATCGAGCTGGACCGCAAGGTGCTGTCGGACATGGCCATCCACGATCCGGCTGGTTTTGCCGCCATCGTCGACAAGGTGAAGGCCCAGCTGAGCTGATCCCGACTCGGTGCCACCGCTGGCCCCGCCGGCGGTGCGCCCGTCCGACCTCCAAGGCCGTCACCCACCGGGACGGCCTTTTTTCATTTGTCCTCCGCTGCACGCCTTGCGCTGCACGCCCCCACGATGAACGAACTCGATCAACTGGTGAGCCGGGCCGAGGCCGACTTCGCCGCCGCCGCCACGCCCGCCGACCTGGAGAACGCCAAGGCGCGCTACCTGGGCAAGGCCGGCCAGGTCACTGAACTGCTCAAGGGCATGGCTGCGCTCCCGCACGAGGAGAAGAAGGCCCGTGGTGCCGAGATCAACGTCGCCAAGCAGAAGATCGAGGCCCTGCTCAACGCCCGCCGACAGGCACTGGCCGACGCCGAGTTGCTGGCGCAGCTCAAGGCCGAGTCGCTGGACGTCACGCTGCCGGGTCGCCTGCGGGGCACGGGGGGGCTGCATCCGGTCTCCCGCACCATGGAGCGCATCGAGGCCATCTTCGGCTCGATGGGCTTTGACGTGGCCGACGGTCCCGAGATCGAGGAGGACTGGTTCAACTTCACCGCACTGAACACGCCGGCGGATCACCCCGCGCGTTCGATGCATGACACCTTCTACGTGGACACCCAAGCGCCGGACGGCTCCGGTCATCTGCTGCGCACCCACACCAGCCCGATGCAGGTGCGCTATGCGGTGCAGCATGTGCAGACGCACCGTGCGCGCCTGGATGCGGGTCTGCCTATGCCCGAGATCCGCGTCATTGCGCCGGGCCGCACCTACCGCGTGGACTCCGACGCCACCCATTCGCCGATGTTCCACCAGTGCGAAGGCCTGTGGATCGGCGAGAACGTGAGTTTCAAAGACCTGAAGGTCGTCTTCGCCGACTTCTTCCGCACCTTCTTCGAGACTGACGAGCTCGACATCCGCTTCCGTCCCTCGTTCTTCCCGTTCACCGAGCCGTCGGCCGAGGTGGACATCGCCTTCGGCTCCGGACCGCTCAAGGGCCGCTGGCTGGAGGTGGCCGGCTCGGGACAGGTGCATCCGAACGTGGTGCGCAACTTCGGCCTGGATCCGGAGCGCTACATCGGCTTCGCCTTCGGCATGGGCCCGGACCGCCTGACCATGCTGCGCTACGGCGTCAACGACCTGCGGCTGTTCTTCGACGGCGACCTGCGCTTCCTGTCGCAGTTCCGCTGAGCTGAACCTGGGCGGCCGGTGCCGCCCCCCCGCACGAACACCTGATCCGAAGAGCATCAACATGCAATTCCCCGAGTCCTGGTTGCGCGAGTTCTGCAACCCGCCGCTGTCTACCCAAGCCCTGGCCGACCTGCTGACCATGGCCGGCCTGGAGGTGGAGGAGATGGCACCCGCCGCCCCGCCGTTCACCGGCATCGTGGTGGCCGAGATCCTGGAGGCTGAGCAGCATCCCAATGCCGACAAGCTGCGGGTGTGCAAGGTCCATGCCGGCCCCTTCAGCCCGGATGGCCCGCTGCAGATCGTCTGCGGCGCCCCCAACGCCCGTGCCGGCATCAAGATTCCCCTGGCCACGGTGGGGGCTGAGCTGCCCCCAGGCGAGGACGGCAAGCCTTTCAAGATCGGCAAGGGCAAGCTGCGCGGTGTGGAGAGTTTTGGCATGCTGTGCTCCGCCCGCGAGCTCAAGCTCAGCGAAGACCACGGCGGCCTGCTGGAGCTGCCGGCCGATGCGCCGGTGGGCACCAACCTCCGCGAGTACCTGCAGCTCGACGACACCCTGTTCACCCTCAAGCTCACGCCCAACCTGGCGCACTGCTTGAGCGTGTACGGCATTGCCCGTGAAGTCTCGGCCCTGACCGGCACGCCGCTGACCACACCCGCCATCGCCGCCGTGGCGCCGCAGCATGACCAGCAGTTGCCGGTGCGCATCGAACACACCGACCTGTGCGGCCGTTTCTCCGGCCGGGTGGTGCGGGGCGTCAACCCCAAGGCCCAGACGCCCGACTGGATGGTGCAGCGCCTGGCCCGCTGCGGCCAGCGCACGGTCAGCCCGCTGGTGGACATCTCCAACTATGTGATGTTCGAGTATGGCCGCCCCAGCCACATCTTTGACCTCGACAAGATCCAAGGCGGCCTGCAGGTGCGCTGGGCGCGCGAGGGCGAGACGCTCAAGCTGCTCAACGGCAACACCGTGACGCTGGATGCCCAGGTGGGCATCATCGCCGACGAGCAGGCGGTGGAATCGCTGGCCGGCATCATGGGCGGCGACGCCACCGCGGTGTCTGACGACACCCGCAACATCTACATCGAGGCCGCCTTCTGGTGGCCGGCCGCGGTGGCCGGCCGCTCGCGCCGCTACAACTTCTCCACCGATGCCGGCCACCGCTTCGAGCGGGGCGTGGACCCGGTGGGCACCGTGGAGCACATCGAGCGCATCACTGCCCTGGTGCAGTCCATTTGCGGCGGTGAGGCCGGCCCCATCGACGACCAGCAGCCGGCCATGCCGCAGCGCGCGCCGGTGACGCTGCGCGTGGCCCGGGCCAGCAAGGTGATCGGCATGCCCGTGAGCCAGGCCGACTGCGCCGGTGTGCTCGGCCGCCTGGGCCTGTCCTTCACCGAAGGCGAGGGCACGCTCACCGTCACGCCGCCGAGCTGGCGCTTTGACATCGCCATCGAGGAAGACCTGATCGAGGAAGTGGCGCGGGTCATCGGCTTTGACAAGCTGCCGCAGACTCCGCCACTGGCGCCGGTGTCGGCCCGCGTGCGGGTGGAAGCCCAGCGCAGCCGTCACACCGTGCGCCACGCCCTGGCCGCCCTGGATTTCCAGGAGACGATCAACTTCAGCTTCGTCGAGGCCCGCTGGGAGCAGGAGCTGGCGGGCAACGCCCACCCCATCCAGGTGCTCAACCCCATCGCCGCACCGCTGGCGGTGATGCGCTCCAGCTTGGTGGGCAGCCTGATCCAGGTGCTCAAGTACAACCTGGCCCGCAAGGCGCCGCGCGTGCGCGTGTTCGAGCTGGGCCGTGTCTTCGTACGCGATGCCAGCGTGGCCTCCACCGTCAGCACGGTGGCCGGCGTGCGCCAGCCCATGAAGGTGGCGGCCCTGGCCTGGGGCCCCAAGGCCTGCGCCCAGTGGGGCGTGCCGGAGAAGGCCGTGGACTTCTTCGACCTGAAGGGGGATCTGGAGGCGCTGATGGCGCCGCGTCGCGCCACCTTCCGTGCGGCTGAGCATCCGGCGCTGCATCCCGGTCGCTGCGCCGAGGTGTTGCTGGATGGGGTGTCCGTCGGTCACATCGGTGAACTGCACCCGAAGTGGCGCCAGGCCTATGACCTGCCCAGTGCGCCGGTGCTGTTCGAGCTGGATCTGGATGCCGTGCAGCAGCGGGTGGTGCCGGTCGCCCAGCCGGTGCCGCGCCAGCAGTCGGTGCTGCGCGACCTGGCGCTGGTGGTGGCCGAGGGCGTGCCGCATGACGCGCTGATGGCCAGCCTGCAGGATGACCCGCAGCAGCTCATCCGGCAGGCGGTGCTGTTCGACATCTACCGCCCGTCGCAACCCACGGCTGACATCGCCGCGGGTGAGCGCAGCATGGCGGTGCGCCTGGAGTTGCGTGACGACGACGCCACGTTGACCGAGGAGCGCATTGAGGCGACAGTCGCCAGCGCCGTGCAGCGTGCGGCCCAGGCCCATGGCGCACGTCTGCGCGCCTGAGTCCGCAGGATGGAACGCCGCGCAAGCGAGGGAGACGACGGATCCATGAGCAAGAACGAGCCGGGCGCGGAGCGCCCCCTGATCGACGGTCCCATCCTCACCGAGGTGGAGACCCCCACGCTCACCAAGGCTGAGCTGTCTGAACTGTTGTTCGAGCGGCTGGGCCTGAACAAGCGTGAATCCAAGGACATGGTGGACGGCTTCTTCGACATCGTCAGCAGCACCCTGGTGGCGGGGTCCGATGTCAAGCTCTCAGGCTTTGGCAACTTCACCATTCGCCGCAAGGCCCCGCGACCCGGCCGCAACCCGCGCACCGGTGAGCTCATTCCGATCGCGGCCCGCCAAGTGGTGACCTTCCACGCCAGTCACAAGCTCAAGGACATCGTCCAGGGCGAGCTGCCGCCCGACGACGGGGCCTGAGCCGGTTTCCAGCCCCCCGTGGTCAACGCCCCTCCTTGTGAGGGGCGTTTCGTTTGCGGGGGAGGTGCTGCAACCCGGGCTTTGCCCAAATGTTTCGCGCTACGCAAATGTGGCCCGCTGCGCTACCCTTGCCGGTTTGGGCGCCAAGCCGTTGCGCCCTTCCGGGCGCTTTCCTGAAGCGCCCGCCGCCTTCCCCACCGAGAGACGACTCCCCCGACCGCCATGACCGTTGAGCGAGGTGCAGAGTCCCTGCCAGACATTCCCGCCAAGCGCTACTTCACCATCGGTGAGGTGGCGGAGCTCTGCGCCGTCAAGCCGTATGTGCTGCGCTACTGGGAGCAGGAGTTCAGCCAGCTGCGTCCGATGAAGCGACGCGGCAACCGACGCTATTACCAGCACCATGAGCTGCTGCTCGTGCGCCGCATCCGTGAACTGCTCTACGAGCAGGGCTTCACCATCAGCGGGGCGCGCAACCAGCTGGGGGGCGGCAGCGGTCCTGCAGGGCCCGAGGCGGTCGACGCCATGCCGGAGGCCGGGGAGGCGATGGCCCTTGGCGCGGTGGGCGGGACCTCGGTTGAGATGGCGGCGGACGAGTCCGTCCCTCTTGCGGCCTCTGTGCAGGCGCCAGAGGCGGTTGAGGGCACGCCTGGCGTGGTCGATTGGGCCTTTTTTCGGACCGAACTCAAAAACATCAAAAAACTCTTGCAGGACCCGTAATGTCGTGCCTATAATGCTATCTTTCAGTCGGGGTGTAGCGCAGCCTGGTAGCGCACTTGCATGGGGTGCAAGGGGTCGCGAGTTCGAATCCCGCCACCCCGACCAAGAAATGCAGAGCCCGGTTCCAAAAGGAACCGGGCTTTTTGCATTCTGGCCGGCCGAATTTTTCGAAAGATCGACCCGCGAATGGCGGGTGCGTGTCTGCTGGTGTGGGGCAGCGCGGTGCGCCGCGGCCTGTGCAGCCAAAGGCGGCTGCCAGCGCGTCCGAGGGTGGGCTTGCCGCAGCCAGGCGGGCTGCGCGCGGTGCAAGCCCCGGTGGCGGCAGCCTGCTGCGTGGTCAGTCCGACAGCGTCACCACCACGGGCGTGTGGTCGCTCGGGCGTTCGTTTCGACGGGGCTGCTTGTCGATGGTGCAGTCCTTGACCTGGGGGCGCAGCGCTTGGCTGACCAGGATGTGGTCGATGCGCAGGCCCTGGTTCTTGCGGAAGGCCAAGTTGCGGTAGTCCCACCAGCTCCAGCTCTTCGGGGGCTGCTCGAACAGTCGGAAGGCGTCGTGCAGGCCCAGGCTCAGCAAGGCCTGGAAGTGCCCGCGCTCCTCGGGCGTGCAATGGATCTGGCCGGCCCAGGCGGCGGGGTCATGGACGTCACGGTCCTCGGGGGCGATGTTGAAGTCACCCATGAGCACCAGCCGTGGGTGACGCACCAGCTCGCCGGCCAGCCAGTCGCGCAGCGCTTGCAGCCACGCCATCTTGTAGGTGAACTTGTCCGAGTCGGGGGCCTGCCCGTTGGGGAAGTAGCCACCGATGACCCGGATGCCTCCCACCGTGCCGGCGATCACCCGGGCCTGCTCGTCGGCGAAGCCTGGGATGTTGCGCTGCACCTCGTCCAGCCCAGCGCCGGCGCGGGCCAGCAGGGCCACGCCGTTGTAGGTCTTCTGGCCATGGAAGGCCACTTCGTAGCCGGCGGCCTGCAGCTCGGCGACAGGAAACTTGTCGTCGGTGAGCTTGGTTTCCTGCAGCACCAGCGCGTCCACCGGGTGGGTGGACAGCCAGTCCAGCAGCTGTGGCAGGCGCACCCCCAGGGAGTTGACGTTCCAGGTGGCGAGTTGCATGCGGGTGTCCTTGTGGGCGGGGGGCGGGGCAGTGGGAGCGTGCGCTCAGATGTGGAGCCAGGCGAGGATGCCGATACCGACCCCGGCGATGCCGGAGCCGATGGTGGCCCATTCCAGCCAGCGCCGCTTGGTCAGCAGGGCGATGGCGGCCAGGGCGATGGCGATCTGCAGCAGGGTGGTGGCCTGTGCCCAGCGGTGATGCTGGTGCATCTGGGCCTCGGACTGTTTGTCCCAGTCCCTGGACTCCGCCTCCAGCTTCTCGGCCTGGACCTTGATGTCAGCCTTCTCGGTTTTGTAGCGCGCGATCTCCTGCTGATAGGCGGATTTCTTGTCGTCAGGCACCAGGGTCAGGGCCAGTTCGGCCAGGTTCTGCTTGCCGCTCTTGGCCTGGTAGTAGTTCCACTGGTTGGAGGCCTCGGTCTTCTTGATGGCCGCGTTGTTCTTGTACAGGGCGGCATTGGCCTGGGTGGCACCACCTTGGTAGGAGAACAGGGCGCCGATGCAGGCCAGGATGGCGGTGATCACCGCCAGCTGGCCGGCCATGCCTGCCGGTTCGTGCTGGGCGGCGTGCTCCAGTTCATGGTCGTGAGGGCCGTGGACGTGGAATCCGTGTCCGGACATGGGTTTCTTTCTGGTTGAAGGTGAGGTGGAAAGGGGTCAGGCCGTTGGCGTGATGCGGGCGCGGCGGCGGTAGGTGACGAAGGCAAAGTGCAGGCCGGGGTCGTGGGCGCTGGTGCCGGGCAGGCGTTCAACCTCGTCGAAAGCCTCTCGCGGCCAGGCCGGAAAGTACGCATCGCCGGCCATGGGCTGGCCAATCTCGGTCAGCACCAGGGTGTCGGCGGCGGGCAGCGCGGCCCGGTAGAGCTCGGCGCCGCCGATGACGAACAGTGGGCCGGCCTCAGCGGCGCCCAGGGCCAGGGCCTGGTCCAGGGCGTGGCAAGGTTCGGCCCCGTCGGCCTGCCAGTCGGGTTGCCGGGTGAGCACCAGGTTGCGTCGGCCGGGCAAGGGGCGAAAGCGCGGCGGCAAGGAGTCCCAGGTCTTGCGGCCCATCAGGACGGCATGGCCGGTCGTCAGCCGCTTGAAGTGGGCCAGGTCTTCCGGCAGGTGCCAGGGCAGGCGGTTGTCCAGGCCGATGACGCCGTTCTGGGCCACGGCGGCGACCAGGCAGAGGCGGGAGGCGGAGAGGTCGAAGGGCATCGGCGCATTTTCGCAGCCGGAGGCGTCCGACCGCCCGGGTCGCCGCCTGCGCGGCGCTCAGGCCGCCAGCGGCCAGGCCGATGCGGGGAGAGCGGGGGTTTGCAGGTCGATGTCCGGGTGGTCTGTGCCCGTCATGAAGCCCAGCAGCGGATGGTCGCGGTGCGCCCACTCACGCCGGATGTGGGCCACATCGAGGCTCAGGATGCGGTGTGGCAGCTGCCCGGCGTGGGCCAGGGGCACCCAATGGTCGTCGGACCAGACATTGGCAAAGCCGATGCGCTGGTAGATGCGGATCAGCGCCGCCCGGCGGGCGCCGATGACCAGCCAGCGCAGGCCGCGGGCCTCGGCCACCAACCAGGTGGCCTTCATCAGGGCCAGTCGCACCTGCGCATCAGCGTCGGGCATGACGGCCAGGCGCGTCACCTCGGCGCGGGCTTGCTGTCGCAGGTGGGCCGGCAGCTCGACGCTGGCTTCCAGCATCAGGGGGCCTTGGTGGCTGAACTGCATGCGAGCGGTGCCCACCGCACGCCCGCTGGCCTTGTCGCGGCACAGCAGCACCAAGGTCTCGGGGGCCAGGTCCAGCGCATCGGCTTCGGCCAGGGCCTGCCGCCAGTCCGGCAGGCGACGCCCGTAGGCTTCGGCCCGCACGGCACAGGCGGCGGCCAGGTCTTCAGGGCCTTGGCAGGGGTGCAAATGAAAGCTCAGGGACTGGCGCGGGCGTGCGGTTGACGGTGGCGCCGAGCTTTGGAGGCGCTGGCGGCACTGGAGGCTCAGTGAGGCCGGCGAGGGCTGGTCAAGCGGCGCGGCAGCTGGCGGGAACACGACGTCGTTCATGGTGGGCTCCTGGGCGGTAGGGAGGGTCATCGCCATGCGGCGATGTCCAGAGCCTAGGGAGCGCTGCGGCGCCTCAAGGGCCGCAGAACACGTCGGGAGGTGCAGTTATTAACGCAAAAGGCAGGGGTTGTGCTGCGCTAGGTGGCAGGCGTGGGCCTGACGGGCTGCGACAGAGCAGGGATGCGGTGGGAAAGGGGCGCGGGTGGGCCGCCGGGCAGCGGTGGTCGGGTCAGGTCAGACGGCGACTGGCGCCTTGATGGCCGGATGGTGCTGGTAGTCCAGCACCTCGAAGTCCTCGAACTGGTAGTCGAAGATCGACGCCGGCCGCCGTTTGATGTGCAGCACCGGGTAGGGCAGGGGCGAGCGGGCCAGCTGGGTCTGCACCTGCTCGAAATGGTTGGTGTAGAGGTGGCAGTCGCCGCCGGTCCAGATGAAGTCGCCCACCTCCAGATCACACTGCTGCGCCAGCATGTGGGTCAGCAGGGCGTAGCTGGCGATGTTGAACGGCACTCCCAGGAAGATGTCGGCGCTGCGCTGGTACAGCTGGCAGCTCAGGGTGCCGCGGCCGCCCGGTGTGGTGGCCGGTGCCACGTAGAACTGGAAGAAGGCGTGGCAGGGCATCAGGGCCATCTGGCCCAGGTCGGCGACGTTCCAGGCGCTGACGATGATGCGGCGGCTGTCCGGGTTGGTGGTGAGCTGCTGCACCACCTCGCTGATCTGGTCGATGTGGCCGCCATCGGGTTTGGGCCAGTTGCGCCACTGCACGCCGTAGACGGGGCCGAGTTCGCCATCGTCGCGCGCCCACTCGTCCCAGATGGTGCAGCCGCGCTCCTGCAGCCACTTCACGTTGCTGTCACCGCGCAGGAACCACAGCAGTTCCAGGATGATGCTTTTCAGGTGCACCTTCTTGGTGGTCACCAGCGGAAAGCCTTCCTGCAGGTTGAAGCGCATCTGGTGGCCGAACACGCTGCGGGTGCCGGTGCCGGTCCGGTCCCCCTTGGCCACGCCGTGTTCCCACACATGGCGCATGAAGTCTTCGTACTGCGAGCGGATGGGGCGGTCGGTCACGGCGGTGCGGGGGCGAGAAGGTCGGGGCGCGGATTATCGCGGGCGGCGGGTGGCCCTGATCGAGGCGTGTCGAACTGCATGGCCGCCAGCCGGGCATACAGGCCGCCCCGGGTCACCAGCTCGGCATGGGAGCCGGTTTCCACGATGCGGCCGTGGTCCAGCACGATGATGCGGTCGGCGCGCTGCACCGTCGCCAGGCGGTGGGCGATGACCAGGGTGGTGCGGTCTTTCATGGCCGCCTCCAGGGCGGCCTGCACCATGCGCTCGCTCTCGGTGTCGAGCGCGCTGGTGGCCTCGTCCAGCAGCAGCAGGGGCGGGTTCTTGAGGATGGCGCGGGCGATGCTGATGCGCTGGCGCTGTCCCCCGGACAGGCGCACGCCGCGCTCGCCCAGGAAGCTCTGGTAGCCCTCGGGCAGGGCGCGGATGAACTCGTCGGCGAAGGCGGCGCGGGCGGCGGCGATGACCTCCTCGTCGCTGGCCTCGGGCCGGCCGTAGCGGATGTTCTCCATCGCACTGGTGGAGAAGATGACGCTGTCTTGCGGCACGATGCCGATGCGCGCGCGCAGCGCTTCCAGACCGGCCTGGCGCACGTCCACACCGTCCACCTGCACCTGGCCGGCGGCCACGTCGTAGTAGCGCAGCAGCAGCTGGAAGACGGTGCTCTTGCCCGCGCCGCTGGGCCCCACCAGGGCCACGGTCTCGCCGGGACGAACCTCCAGATCCAGGGCGTCCAGCGCCGCCTGGGCGGGCCGCGAGGGATAGTGGAAGCGCACGCCGGCCAGACGCACCGCGGAGCCGCCCCGCGTGGCGGGCAAGGGGACTGGCTGGGCCGGGGCCTGGACGGGTGAGCAGGCGGCCAGCAGCTCCATCAGGCGCTCGGTGGCACCGGCCGCGCGCAGCAGGTCGCCATAGACCTCGGAGAGCACCGCCACCGAACCCACGAAGACGATGACGTAGAGCACCGTCTGCCCCAGGTGGCCTGCGCTGATGTCGCCGTGCAGCACCGCCTGCGTGCCCAGGTACAGGCCCCAGAGCAGCGCGCCGAAGGTGGCGGTGATGATGAAGCCCACCAGCAGGGCGCGGATGCGCGAGCGGCGCCGGGCGGTGTCAAAGGCCGCTTCGCTGGCGGCGGCAAAGCGCTGGGCCTCGCGGCTTTCCTGGGTGTAGCTCTGCACCACCGGCACGGCGTTGAGCACCTCGGCGGCCACGGCGCTGGCGTCGGCCACCCGGTCCTGGCTGGCGCGGGACAGACGGCGCACCCGGCGACCGAACACCACCGCCGGCAACACCACCACGACCAGGATCCCCAGCACCTGGGCCATGACCGCCGGGTTGGTCACCACCAGCATGAGCAGCGCTCCCAGACCCATCACCAGGTTGCGCAAGCCCAGGCTGAGCGAGGAGCCCACCACAGCCTGCACCAGCGTGGTGTCGGTGGTCAGGCGCGAGAGCACCTCGCCGGTGGCCGTGGTCTCGAAGAACTCCGGGCTCTGGCGCACCACATGGGCATACACCGCGCTGCGCAGGTCGGCGGTGACGCGCTCGCCCAGCCAGGTGACGGTGTAGAAGCGCAGCGCCGAGAACAGGCCCAGCGCCGCCCCCACCGCAAACAGCAGGCCGAAGTGGCCGCGCAGCGCCATCACCCGGGTGCCGGGGTCGGCCGCCGCCAGGTCCGGATGCACCAGGCCCTGGTCCACCAGGGTGCGCAGGGCCACCGGCAGCGCCAGGGTGGCGGCTGCGGCCAGCACCAGGAAGAGGACCGCCAGGCCGATCTGCAGGCGGTAGGGGCGCAGGAAGGGCAGCAGGCCTGAGAGGGATCGGGGCGACTGGCCGCGCGGGCGCTCGCCGGAGGCGGGGGGTTTGGACATGGGCGGGCAGTGTAGGCAAGGCCACAGGTCCTGCGGGGGGCGCCGCAAAGGCCCGCCTAAATAGTGGCCTATTCAATCATTGCCTTATCAATCATTGACTAGGCAAATAAAATCTCGAAATGGCTCCCGATACCCCTCCCACCACGGGCTTCTACCGCCCGGGCCAGTACCAGCCCGACCAGAGCGTGGGCTACCTCATGCGCCGGGTGCTCAGCTCCATGCTGGCCCAGATCGATGCCGACATGGCCTCCGAGGACATGACCTACGTGCAGTGGCTGCCGCTCTACAAGCTGGCGCGTGGCGAAGGGGCCTCGATGGCGGCCCTGGCGCGCGACCTGGGCATTGACCCGGCTGCGCTCACCCGTTCCATCGACCGCCTGGAGACCAAGGGACTGCTGCGCCGCGAGCGCTCCGCCACCGACCGGCGGGTGGTGCAGCTGGTCCTGACCCCCGCGGGCGAGCAGGCGGCCGAGCGCATGGCGCCAGTGATGGCCAATGTGCTCAACCGCCACCTGCAGGGCTTCTCCGAGGCCGAATGGCAGACCCTGCTGGGCCTGCTGCGTCGCATGCTGGCCAATGGTCAGGCGGCACCGGGTGTCCCGGTTGCCGTCCTGGGGCCCCGCACGGGCGACGCACCTTCCACCCCTTCAGATACCGATCCGCGATGAACTTGCCCAGACCCGCGATGCCACCTGCGTGGCTGCTGCCGGGGGCGGTGCTGGCGCTGCTGGCCGGCTGCGCCCAGCCCGGACCGTCCCATACCCCCTTGGCCCTGACCACGCCGGCCCAGGTGGGCTTGGCGCCCGAGGACGCTGGGCAGGCCGCCCCCGCCCCGCTGGCGGCCACCCTGCTGCCGCCCACACCCGAGGCCGCCGGCTTGGGTGATGCCGCCTTGACGGCGCTGATGCGCGAGGCCCTGGCCGGCCAACCCAGTCTGGCGGCCGCGCGGGCCCGCCTGGCCCGCGCCCAGGCCGCTGCCGGTCTGAGCCAGGCCAGCCATGGCCCGCAGGTCCAGCTCTCGGTGGACGCCACGCGGCAGCACTACACCGCCAACGGCATGATTCCGCCACCGGTGGCCGGCAACACCTACAACAGCGGCACGGTGCAGGTCGGCGCCAGCTGGGCGCCCGACTTCTTTGGTCAGCATGCCGCCGAGCTGGCCGCCGCCGTGGGCCAGGCCCGCGCCGCCGAGGCTGAGCAGGTGGCCGCTGCGCAGCTGCTGCTGGCCCAGATGGCCCGGGCTGAGGTGAACCTGGCCCGCTTGCTCGCCCAGCAGGACCTGCTGGCGCGCAGTGCCACGCTGCGCCAGCAGGCGCTGGCCCTGGTGCGGCAGCGGCACAACGCTGGCCTGGACACCCAGGCCGATGTGGCACAGGCCGAGGTGGCGCTGAAGGACCTGGCCACCCAGCAGGCCGCGCTGGCCGAGCAGGTGGCCGCCGTACGCCTGCAGTTGGCCTCCTTGGCGGGCCAGCCCGCCCGCGTCATGGACGACCATGCGCCGCGCCTGTCGGCGCTGCGCCTGGCACCGCTGCCTGCGCAGCTGCCGGCTGACCTGCTGGGCCGCCGCCCCGACCTGGTGGCTGCGCGCTGGCGGGTGGAGGCCGCCACCCAAGACGTCAAAGGGGCCCGTGCCCAGTTCTATCCCAACCTCAACCTCACCGCCTTCATCGGCCTGAACGCCCTGGGCCTGGACCAGGTGCTGCAGGGCGACAGCCGCCAGTGGGGGGTGAGCCCGGCACTGCGCCTGCCCTTGTTTGACGGCGGGCGCCTGCGTGCCCAACTGGGCGGCCGTCAAGCCGAGGCCGATGCCGCCATCGCCCAGTACAACGGCCAGGTGTTGGAGGCGGTGCGCGAGGCGCGAGACGCCCTGGTCAGCCTGCTGGCGCTGGAGCAGCAACAGGTACAGGCGCAGGGTGTGGCCGAGTCGCTGGGTCGGGCGCAGGACTTGGCCGGGCAGCGGCAGGCCGCCGGCCTGGGGGGGCGACTGCCGGTGCTGCAGGCTGAACTGCAGGCCCTGGCCCAGCAGCGGCTGCTGCTGGACCTGCAGGCCCGGAAGCTGGATGCCGGCGTGCTCCTGCACCGCGCCCTGGGCGGTGGCTGGTCCTGAGGGATCGCCCTGCGGCATTGGTTGCGGTCCCTTCCGGGGCCTTTTCATGACGACCCGCGTGGTGCCGGTCAGAGGCGGACTCCACGCCCCCAAGACGGGATGAGAACTTTCATGGCTGAGACACTTCCTGAACAAGAGGCGGGCCAGGCCCGCCGCCGTGGCCTGACCGCCATTGGGTTGGCCGTGTTGCTGGCAGGTGCCGGCTACGGCATGTGGCACTGGCTGGCCGGGCGCCACCTGGAGCACACCGACAACGCCTATGTGGCCGGCAACGTGGTGCAGATCACCGCCCAGCAGCCCGGCACCGTGGTGGCCATCCAGGCCGATGACACCGATTACGTGCGTACCGGCCACCTGCTGCTGCGCCTGGACGACGTGGACGCCCGCCTGGCCCTGGAGCAGGCCGAGGCCCAACTGGCGCGCAGCGTGCGGGAGGTGCGCCATGTGTTCGCCAACAACAGCACCTTGCAGGCCCAGCTCCGCAGCCGTGAGGCGGAGGTGGCCCGCGCCCAGGCGGACCTGATCCGCGCCCAGGAGGACACCGCCCGCCGCAGCGGCTTGGTGGCCAGTGGTGCCATCGGCCGCGAGGAGCTGGAGCATGCCCAGGCGCAGGTCAAGGTGGCGCAGGCCAGCGTGGCGGCCGCGCAGGCTGCCCTGCTGACGGGGCGCGAGCAGCTCTCGGCCGGCCGCACCCAGACCGAGGGCCTGAGCGTGGCCGACCACCCGGCGGTGCAGGCGGCCGCCACCAAGGTGCGCGAGGCCCACCTGGCGCTGCAGCGCACCCAGCTGCTGGCGCCGCTGGATGGCCATGTGGCCAAGCGCGGCGTGCAGATCGGCCAGCGGGTGCAGGCGGGTGCCCCCTTGATGACCGTGGTGGCGCTGGACAAGGTCTGGGTGGACGCCAACTTCAAGGAGAGCCAGCTGCAGACCCTGCACATCGGCCAGCCGGCCACGCTCACGGCGGATGTGTACGGCAAGGAAGTGGTCTTCCACGGCACGGTGGCCGGCCTGGGCGCCGGCACCGGCGCGGCCTTTGCCCTGCTGCCGGCGCAAAACGCCACCGGCAACTGGATCAAGGTGGTGCAGCGCGTGCCGGTGCGCATCGCATTGGATCCGGCCGAGCTGGCAGCGCACCCGCTGCGGGTCGGGCTGTCGATGACGGTGGTGGTGGACACCGCCGACCAGCGCGGCAAGACCCTGGCGGACGCCCCGCGCAGCACACCGGTGGTGGCCACCGAGGTGTTTGCCGCGCAGCAGAAGGCGGCCGATGAGGATGTGCGCCGGGTCATCGCCCGCGCGCTGGCGGGGCGGGCGTCGTGAGCGCGCCGGCGCCGCCGGCCGGCCCGAGGCCCCTGCAGGGCACTGCACTGCTGCTGGGCACGGTGTCGCTGTCGCTGGCCACCTTCATGAACGTGCTGGACTCGTCCATTGCCAATGTGTCCATACCGGCCATTGCCGGGGACCTGGGGGTCAGCCCGGCGCAGGGCACCTGGGTCATCACCAGCTTCGGCGTGGCCAATGCGATCTCGGTGCCGCTGACGGGCTGGCTGGTGCAGCGCCTGGGCGCTGTGCGGCTGTTCGTCTGGTGCGTGCTGCTGTTTGTGCTCACCAGCTGGCTGTGCGGCTTTGCGCCCTCTCTGGAGTGGCTGGTGGCCTTTCGCGTGGCCCAGGGGCTGGTGGCCGGACCGATGATCCCGCTGTCGCAGACCCTGCTGATGGCCAGCTACCCGCGTGCCAAGGTGGGCACCGCGCTGGCCCTTTGGGGCATGACCACCCTGGTGGCGCCGGTGGTGGGGCCGCTGCTGGGCGGCTGGATCACCGACAACATCAGCTGGCCCTGGATCTTCTACATCAATGTGCCCGTGGGCCTGCTGGCCGCCGGCCTGACCTGGGGCATTTACCGCCACCGCGACACGCCGGTGCGCCGCATCCCCATCGACGCGGTGGGCCTGGGGCTGCTGGTGGTCTGGGTAGGCGCCTTGCAGCTGATGCTGGACAAGGGCAAGGAGCTGGACTGGTTTGCCTCCACCGAGATCGTGGTGCTGGGCCTGGTGGCGCTGGTGGGCTTTGCCGTGTTCCTGGTGTGGGAGCTGACCGACCGCCATCCGGTGGTGGACCTGCGCCTGTTCGCCCGGCGCAACTTCGCCTTCGGCACGCTGGCGCTGTCGGTGGCTTACGGGCTGTTCTTTGGCAATGTGGTGCTGATGCCGCTGTGGCTGCAGCAATGGATGGGCTACACCGCCACCTCGGCCGGCATGGCGCTGGCGCCGGTAGGGGTGTTTGCCATCCTGCTCACGCCGTTGGTGGGTCGGCAGGTCGGCCGCTGGGACCCACGGCGCATGGCCACCTTCGCCTTCCTGGTGTTTGCGCTGGTGCTGTGGATGCGCTCGCAGTTCACCGTGCAAACCGACTTGGCGCATGTCCTGGTGCCCACCTTCATCCAGGGTGTGGCCATGGCCTTCTTCTTCATCCCGTTGACCACGTTGCTGATGTCGGGGATCCCGCCCGAGCGGGTGCCCTCGGCGGCAGGACTGTCGAGCTTCGTGCGCATCACCGCGGGCGCCATGGGCACCTCCATCGCCACCACACTGTGGGATGACCGGGCGGCGCTGCACCATGCGCACCTGACCGAGCCCCTGGTGCAGGGGCAAGGCGTGTTTGCCCAGACGCTGGAGAGCCTGCAAGCCGCAGGCCTGAGTCCGGAGCAGGCGCTGGCCCAGGTCAACCGGCTGATCGACCAGCAGGCCTACACCCGCGCCGCAGACGACATCTTTTCGGTGTCCGCGTGGATCTTCCTGTCGCTCATTGCGCTGGCCTGGATGACCCACCGCCCGGCGCCGGCCGGCGGCGGTGCGGCGGTGGATGCCGGCGGGGCGCACTGAGCGCTTGGCACCACTTCAGTGACCGTCCGTCCGACCGATAAGACCGGAGTCCGTGCCTTCTGGCCCATCTGGCGGTGGCGGCATGCCTTGGCAACCGGCTGTTTCAATTTATGCTGGCGGCTGAATGTGTCCGACGTCCGGGTTGAGGTGGGTGGGCGTACGGCATCCCTGAAGGTGACAAGCAATGCAAGACAGCATGAGCAGCGGCGTGGCGGTCCATGGACACTGGGGCATGGCCCTGGCACGGCTGCTGGCGCGGTGGGGCTGGCGCTCCGCATGGTTCTTCAACGCCATGGTGGCGGTGGGGGTGGGCCTGCTGGTGGCCGTGGTGGTGCGGCTGCTGGACGGTGCCACCTGGGCCGGTGCGGCCCTGGCCGGCGCGCTGGCCATGGTGCCGGCGGCCGTGGCCGGCGGAGTCACCCTGCATCTGGCACGCCTGCTGGCCCAGACCTCCCGGGCGCCCGACGTCATGGGCGTGGAGGAGGAGCAGGAGAACGTGCACTCCCGGCGCCAGTTCATGCGGCTGGCCGACCGCGAATGGTCCCGCTGCCGGCGCTACGGTGACGACGGCGCCCTGCTGCTGATCGACGCCGACCACATGCGCCGGCTCAACGACACCATGGGCCAGCGCTGCGGCGATGCGGTGCTGCAGGAGATCGTGCGGCGAGTGGGGGCCACCATGCGGCAGTCGGACATCCTGGCCAAGTTCAGTGGCGCCGAGGCCGCGGTCTTCCTGCCGCACACCGATCCGCTGGGCGCGCTGGACGCCGCCGAACGCATCCGCCAGCAGGTGGCCAGCCAGCCTTTCCGGTGGGACGATGCCCACATCGTGGCCACCGTCAGCGTGGGCGTGGCCCATGTGCACGCCGGGCAGCTCTCCCTGGATGGGCTCATCCATGATGCCGAGGCTGCCCTGACCATGGCCAAGGAGGCCGGGCGCAACTGCGTGCGCGCCGCGCCGATCCAGCCGCGGCACAACGACGCCTCCTCGCACCCGATGTCCCCTCCGGTCAAGTGAGGGCGCGGCCTGTGGGGCCGTCATGCAAAAGGCGCCGTAAAGGCGCCTTTTGTTCTTGGCGGTTGCCACAAGGGGCAGCCCGCGGGGGCCACCGGCTTCAGGCCGGCACGCGGTAGCTCTGGCTGGTCATCAGGTCCACGCCGCACTGCAGTTCGCGGATCCACTGGATGAACTCCTTGACCGCCGGGCCGTAGAGCGGCGCACCGTGCTGAGGCACCATCAGGTCGATCTGCAGCGTGCTGACCATGTCGGCCCACATGCGCAAGATCTTGTTGGACACCATGTAGCGGCGGTGGAAGCCTTCCATGGTGGGCAGCACCTGGGCCAGGGACGTCACCGGGCTCTTGGCCGCCTCGCCGCTGAGCATGGATACGCCCAGATCGCCCGAGAACAGGATCTTGCTGACCGGGTCGTAGAACTGGAAGTTGCCTTCGGCGTGCATGAAGTGCGCCGGCAGGGCGATCAGGTCATTGCGGCCGATGCGGATGCGCATACCCGGATCCGGGATGCCCACCACACGGCCGGCGGTCTTGCCCGGCTTGCAGAAGTGGGGCACGAAGCGCTCCCACAGCTTGGAGACGTAGATCTTGGCCGTGGGGGTGGCCGTGGTCCACCGGTCCAGCGCGGCAATGATGTCCGGGTCGGCGTGGGAGGCGATCAGGGCCGACAGGCGCTGCGGCGGGAAGTGCTTGGTCATCTCCAGGTACAGCTCGCTGTAGGCCAGGTTGCCGCCCGGGTCGATGATGGCGCCGGTGTTGTCGTCGGTGATGAGGAACTGGTTGGACTGGACCGCCTCGCCGAAATGGTCGTCGGCGAGGTCGGTGAACATCAGGCACTCGTGCCCATCGCGGTTGTACAGGGTGACTGGCATGACTTCATTCTAGGGAGGCGGTGCCGCCCCTGGGCAGAAAATTAGCAGGGATCAAGCTTAACCGGTCAGGCGCGTCAAGAGGCCGTCCAGTGCCTGCTGCGGCGCGAGCCGATCCGGGGCCAGTGCCACGCGTTCCATGCCACGCAGCCAGGTCAACTGCCGCTTGGCCAGTTGCCGGGTGGCGGCGCTGCCGCGGGTCTGCACCGCCTCCACCAGTGCAGGTCCTTCCAGTCCGGCTTCCAGGGCTTCCCAGCTCTGGCGGTAGCCCACGCAGCGCATGGATGGCAGGTCGGCGTGCAGATCCGGCCGTTGCCGCAGGGCGCGCACTTCCTCCAGCAGGCCCTCGGCCAACATCTGCGCAAAGCGCTGGTCGATGCGCCGATGCAGCCAGGCGCGATCCTGCGGCTCCAGTGAAAAAAGGAGATGTTCCTGCGCCGGCTGGGAGGTGGCGCCCGGGTTTGACCGGGTGTGGAAGCTCGAGAGCGGTCGCCCCGTCTGTCGCCAGACCTCCAGTGCGCGCTGCAGGCGCTGGGTGTCGCCCACAGGCAGCCGGGCGGCGGTGACGGGATCCACCTGGCTGAGCCAGGCATGCAGACCGGCGTTGCCATGCGCGACGGCGTATGCCTCGATCTCGGTGCGCACCGCCGGCTCAGTTGCCGGCATGGCATCCAGGCCGTCGATCAAGGCCTTGAAATAGAGCATGGTGCCGCCCACCAGCAGCGGCAGCCGGCCCCTTGCGCGGATCTCGTCCATGAGACGTCCGGCGTCGGTGACGAACTGTGCGGCCGAGTAGGCTTGCGAGGGCTCCAGCAGGTCGATCAGGTGGTGTGGCACCGCCGCGCGTTCTGCGGCGGTCGGCTTGGCTGTGCCAATGTCCATGCCCCGGTACACCAGGGCTGAGTCCACGCTGATCACTTCGAGTGGCAGGTGCTGGGCCAGGGCCAGGGCCAGGGCGGTCTTGCCGCTGGCGGTGGGGCCAGCCAGACCCACCCAGCGCAGCGGGGGCTGCAGGGGGGCGGCGGGGGGCATCATGAGGTCATCCATGGCAGGGCAGACGGGACGGGGCCGTGGCCCGCGCACTCAACGGGGCGGCACCGGCAGGGCCGCGGCGGCGCCGAAGCGTTCACCGTGGCGTTGCACCAGGGTCCAGCCAATGGTGCTGGTGAACACCGCGCACACCGCCACGCCCTGGGCCAGGGTCAGCAGCCGCCCATCCAGCATCTGCCCCAGCCACAGGCCGGCCAAGGCCGCACCACCGGCCAGCAAGGCGCCCGAGAGGGCCGAGGCGGTGCCGGCGGCCTGCGGGAAGGGGCCGACGGCGCCGGCCTGCCCGCAGGGCTGGTGGATGCCATGGCCGAAGCAGTAAAGCCAGTGCGCAGCCAGGATCAGGGGCAGCTGTTCCACGCCGGACATCGCCAGTCCCAGCAGGCTCAGGCCTCCGGCCAGTGTGAAGCCGCTGCCGCGGCGCACCGCACCGGCCAGGCCCACCGTGCGCAGCCAGCGGCGGCAGCAGTAGGTGCCCAGCAGGTAGACGCCGGAGGCGCCGGCCATGACCAGGCCGTAGCCACCGGGCTGCAGGCCCAGCGCGCCCAGATAGACAAAGGAGCCACCGGCCAGCAGCAGCACCAGGCCGGCATAAGTGCCGGTGATGAGCAGCGACCAGGCCTGCCAGCCAGGGTGGGCGACGATGGTCGCCATCTGCCGGCGCAGGGGAGGGCGGAGCTGACCCAGCACCGGCGCGGGCCGGGTCTCGGGCACACGCCGCGCCACGAACACCAGCACGGCCAACCCAGCGCAGCCCAGGGCGGCCATGGCTGCCCGCCAGCCACCATGGACGGTGAGCAGCCCCCCCAGCGGCGGACAGATCAGCGCGATCACGCCCAGGCCGGACAAACCGCGGGCCATGACCTGGGCGCCCTCATGCGGCGCGTAGAGGTCGCGGACCATGGCCCGTGCGCAGACCACAGCCGCGGCCAGCCCCACGCCCTGCAGCATGCGCGCCGCCACCAAGCCGGCCATGCCCGGCGCCAGGGCGGCCGCAGCGCCGCTGAGCGCATACAGGGCCAGACCGCACAGCAGCACGGGCCGGCGGCCCAGGCGGTCGGACAGCGGCCCCATGACCAGTTGGGCCACGCCGAAGGCCAACAGCGCCATCGACATGGTCAGCTGCACCGCGGCCATGCTGGCCTGCAGGTCCTGGCGCAACAGCGGCAGGGCAGGCAGGTACAGGTCGGTGGTCACCGGCTGCAGGCCCAGCAGCAGGGCCAGCGCCAGGGCGGCCACCCCCGTCCCCAGGGTCGTCGGACCGGAGGATGGCTTTGCGCCCGCCGCCTCCGGGGCGTGGTCCGGGTCAGAAGCGCTCATGCTCGCCCAGGTAGCGCCACTGGCCAGGCGGCAGCTTGCCCAGCACCACGCTGCCGATGCGCACCCGCTTGAGGCCGGTGACCTTCAGGCCCACCAGTTCACACATGCGGCGGATCTGGCGCTTGCGGCCCTCGCGCAGCACAAAGCGCAGTTGGTCCTCATTGGCCCAGCTGACCTTGGCCGGTCGCAGCTGCACGCCGTCCAGGCTCAGACCGTGGTTGAGCAGGCCCAGGGCCTCCTCTGACAGTGCCTGACCGTCCAGCGGCTCCACCCGCACCAGGTATTCCTTCTCGACGGTGGAGTCCTCGCCGATCAGGGTCTTGGCCACGCGGCCGTCCTGGGTGAGCACCAGCAGGCCGTTGGAGTCGATGTCCAGGCGGCCGGCCGGGGCCAGTCCACGCGCATGCCCGGGGTGCCATTCACGGTTGTAGGGGTCCTCGGCCCAATGGTTCTCCGGGGTGATCAGCACGCTGGCGGGCTCGTAGCCATCTTCGGCCTGGCCGCTGACGTAGCCGATGGGCTTGTGCAGCAGCACGGTCACCCGGCGGGCCTGCTCTTGGCGGGCGCGGGCGTCCACCTCAATGACCACGTCGCCTTCAACGCGCTGGCCCAGGTGGGCCATGCGGCCGTTCACCCGCACCCATCCCGCCTCAATCCATTCGTCGGCTTCCCGGCGCGAGGCCATGCCCCGCTCGGTCATCACCTTGGACAGACGCACGCCCGTCGGCTCGTCGTCCTCGTCATGGCCGGGCCGCTGGCGCTGCGGCGCCATGGCGCCACCGCCGGCACGGCGGTGGTCGTCGCGCGGCGCGGGTCGGGGCCCACGGTCCGGGCGCGGTGCCTGACCCCGTTCGCCGCCCTGCGGGCGGTCACCGTAGGGCCGGTCACCCCGTGGGCGGTCGCCGTAGGGGCGGTCACCCCGTGGGCGGTCGCCGTAGGGGCGGTCGCTGTACGGACGGTCGCCATACGGGCGGTCGCCATACGGGCGATCCGCCGGTGCCCGGTCGTGACGTGGCCGGTCGCCGTGGCTGCGGTCGCCATAGGCCCTGTCGCCCTGCGGACGGTCACCCTGGGGCCGGTTGCCAAAGGATCGCTCGCCGTACGGGCGGTCCTGTCGGGGTCGATCCCCTTGTGGCCGATCTCCACGCGGACGGTCACCCCATCCCCGGTCTGCGGCCTGGAAGCCCGGATTGGGGCGGCCAGGGCCGCGGTCTGCGCCCGGGCGTCCGGCGGCACGCTCGCCGCCCCGGTCAAGGCGGCGGTCATCGGGGCGTGGCGGGCGGCGCTCATCCCTCGGGAAGGCGGGACGGCCTTCCCGGCGATCGTCATGCCGATCATCCCGGCGCTCTGGCCGCGGGCCCATGCGGCGGTCGTCCGGGCGGCCTGTTCCCTGGCCGTCACGGCGCGGCTCGCCGCGATCCGGGCCGCGGAAGGGGCCCCGGTCGTCGCGGGGCGGGCGGTCGCCGCCGCGCGGGCCGCCACGGTGGGCAAAACGGTCGCCGCCTCGGTCTTGGTAGCGATCCTGCGGGCGGTCACCGCCACGGAAGTCGCCGCGGGGGCCGCCGCGCGCATCCCCACGGAAATCACTGCGGAAATCTCCTCGGGGCGAGGCCCCGTCGCCCTCGGGCGGCTTTACGCTGACCTTGACTGCGGGGTGGCTGGCGCCCTGGGACGCCGGCGCGTCGGGGCGGAGGGGGGTGCCGGTGTCCTCGCGGTCACGTTGGACGGGGCGGCGAGGGGCACGCTGAATGTTGCGGTCGGAGCGCATGGGCTGCTTTCAGGGTCGAAAAGAATGGCGGGCCCACCTCGGGCGACGCCGGAGGCCGCAAGGGTCAGCGGCCGCGAAGGAACAGGTTGTCCAGGTCCTTCATGCTCATTTGCCGCCAGGTAGGGCGGCCGTGGTTGCATTGGTCGGCGCGCGCTGTGGCTTCCATCTGCCGCAGCAGCGCGTTCATCTCTTCCAGGGTCAGCCGGCGGTGGGCCCGCACGGCGCCGTGGCAGGCCATGGTGGCCAGCACTTCGTCACGGGCGCGCGCCACCACGCGGCCGGGGCCGGCGTCGCCGTGCTCACCCAGCTCCTTCAGGACGGAGCGGGCCAGCTCCACCGGATCGGCCTGGGGCAGGGCCGCCGGGCGTGAGCGCACTGCCAGCCGGCCTGGGCCCAGCGGGGCCACGTCCAGGCCCACGTCCAGCAGGTCCTGGGCGTGGGTCTCGGCGCAGGCCATCTCCAGCGGCGTGGCGGCAAAGGCCACGGGCAGCAACAGGGGCTGGCTGGGCAGGCGGTCCTGCTGCAGGTCGCGTTTGAGTTGTTCGTAGACGATGCGCTCGTGGGCGGCGTGCATGTCCACCACCACCAGGCCCTGGTGGTTCTCCGCCAGGATGTACACGCCGGCCAGCTGGGCCAGGGCCCGCCCCAGGGGCCAGACAGGCGTCGGCTCCGCGGCCTCGGCACCGGATGCGCCGGGCGCCGCCGCCGGCAGGGCGGGGGCGACGACCGAGGCGATGGTGGCGCCCTTGGCGGTTGGGTCGTCCGGTGCGATAGGGGTTCCCGCGTCCCGCACTGCCGCAGCGGGGGGGGGCGCGCTTGGCGGCGTCGGCAGCGGCGCGACCGCCGCGGCGTTCCAGGCGCCACGGGGTTCCTGCGCCCACAGGGTGCCCAGCTCCTGCAGGCTCAGGCGCTGCTGGTGAGGCACCGTGGCCGCGGGTACGCCGGCCACCGGCGGCAGGGCAGAGGTCCGCGGCGGCGGCGCGGCTGGGTAGGCAGGCGCCTGCCCGTCGGCTGGGCGTGGCGTGGCGACTGGGGGCGCCATGGCGGGGGCCGCCTCCGGGGACCCCGCCGATCCTGCCGCGCCCAAAGCAATGGCCGAAGCCGACGGGGCGGCGCTTGGAGCGCCAGTCCATCGCGTATCGGCCTGCGCGCCCGGGGTGGCCAGGGTGTGCTCCACCGCGCGCCGCACGGCCTGATACACCTCGCCGGAATCACGAAAGCGCACCTCCACCTTGGCCGGGTGCACATTCACGTCCACGCGCGTGGGGTCGATATCCAAGAACAGCACGAACGCCGGCTGCTTGTGGCCATGCAGCACGTCTTCGTAGGCGCTGCGCAGCGCGTGGGCAATGAGCTTGTCCTTGACGAAGCGGCCGTTGACATAGACGTACTGGTGATCGGTCCGCGCCCGGGCGGCCTCAGGCAGGCCCACACGGCCCAGCACCCGCAGTGGGCCCACCTGCCGGTCCAGCGGGCGGCTGGCGGTGACGAAGTCGGGGCCCAGCACGTCGGCCAAGCGCTGCTCATGGTCGCCGCGGCGCCACTGCTCCACCAACTTGCCGTCGTGCCAGACGGCAAAACCCACGTCCGGGCGCGCCAGGGCATGCCGGCGCACGGCGTCCATGGCATGGGCCAGCTCGGTGGCCGGGGCCTTGAGGAACTTGCGCCGGGCGGGCGTGCTGAAGAACAGCTCGCGCACCTCCACGCTGGTGCCCACGGCCCGCGCGCCTGGGGCCAGCTCGCCGGTGCGCGCGTCCAGCCGGTGGGCGTGGGTGGCGTCGGCCGTGCGGCTGAGCACGCTCATCTCTGACACCGAGGCAATGGCCGCCAGCGCCTCGCCGCGAAAGCCCATGGTGGACACGCCTTCCAGCTCCTCCAGGCTGCGGATCTTGCTGGTGGCGTGGCGGCGCAGCGCCAGGGGCAGTTCCTGCGGCGGAATGCCACCGCCGTCGTCTTCCACCAGGATGTTGCGGATGCCGCCGGCCGTCAGCCGGACCGTCACCTGGCGCGCGCCGGCGTCCAGCGCGTTGTCCACCAATTCCCGCACCACCGAGGCGGGCCGCTCCACCACTTCACCGGCCGCGATCTGGCTCACCAGCTCGTCAGGCAGCTCCTGGATGGGGCGGCGCAGCGCCGCGGCAACGATGTCGTTCATCCCCGTATTGTAGAAAGGGGGCGTTGCGGGCGTGGCGCCGCACCGGCCATGGCCCTGCGCCGTGCGCTCAGCGCACGAATTTGCCGTTGGGTCTGACCTGCACCATCTCCACGAAGCGCGAGCCGGTGTGGCTGTCGGTGAAGTCGATGTCCACCCCCGCCAAACGCATGCGCAGGCTCTGCATCACCTTCTGCAGGCCTGCGCGCGTGGGCTCCTTGCCGCAGCGCCGCAGCGCCTCGAGCATCACCATCGCGTTGAGATAGCCCTCGAAGCTGTAGTAGCTCACGGGCACCTGCGCCGTCTCGGCCAATTGCTGGTAAGCGCGGGTGGTGGGCTCCACCGCCGCCCAAGGCAGGGGCACCACCTGGCAGATGGCCAGGCCGCGCAGCTTGTCGCCCAGGTCGGCGGCCACCCGCTCGCCCGCCACGGTGGACATGCCGTAGTAGCTCGGGGCCAGCCCTCGGGCGGCCATGCCGCTCATCAGCCGGGAGACCGGCGGACCGCTGAGGAACATCACCACCGCCTGCGGGCTGGCCTTGGCCAGAGCGTCGATGGCCTCGTCGATGTTGGAGCCGTCGTTCTTCACGGGCGCCGCCGCGGCCAGGGGCTTGCCCTTGGCAAAGGTGGCCATCGCCTCGTTGAGCATGCTCACCACCTCCACCCCGCCCGGGTTGTCCAGGTGGGCCACCGCAATGCGGTGGATGCCCAGGGTCGTCAGGTGCTGGACGATCTTCTGGGCTTCGCGGCCATAGGGCGCGCGCAGGAAAAAGGCATGGCCCTGGGCCTGACGCCGCGCGGCGTCAGACACCGCATAGTTGCCCACCAGCACCGCGCCCGATGCCTTGAGCAGCGGCGCCACCGCCGCGGTGGTGCCCGAACCCACGCCGCCAAAAAAGGCGAAGACCTTCTTCTCCTCCAGCAGCAGGCGGTAGTTGGCCACGGCCCTGTCGGGCTTGAGCTCGTCATCCAGGGTCTCCACCCGGATGCGCCGGCCTGCCACGCCGCCCTTGGCGTTGGCATCGTCAAAAGCCAGCTTGGCTCCGGCGTTGAAACCCTGCAGCGAGACGCCCAGCGGGCCGCTGAGCACGCAGCTCTGTCCCAGCAGGATCTCGTCCGTCGACACGCCGGGCTCCGCTGCATGGCTGAGCTTCATCCAAGGGCCGGCCAGGCCCAGGCCGGCGCCTTGGGCCAGCAACTGACGACGGTGCATGAAAAGTCTCCGAGTTGAAGCTTTCCCCGGTCGGAACATCATGTTTTTCCGGGGAATATGCAATTTATTAATTCAAAGTGTGAATCATTTGGCGGGCGAACGCATTGGGGTTTCAGCCGGTTGCACGTCCCCGCGGCGCCGGGGGACTCTGGGGGCCTGCCGATAATGCCGCCATGGACCTGATCGCCCAGCTGTTTGACTTCATCCTCCACGTGGACCAGTACCTGGCCCAGTTCGTGGCCGCCTACGGACCTTGGGTCTACGCCCTGCTGTTCCTCATCATCTTTGTCGAGACCGGGCTGGTGGTCATGCCCTTTCTGCCGGGTGACTCGCTGCTCTTCATCGTGGGGGCCATGTGTGGCACCGGCCTGATGCAGCTGGAGATCGCCATGCCGCTGCTCATGCTGGCAGCCACCGCCGGCAACCAGACCAACTACAGCATCGGCCACTACTTCGGCCCCAAGGTGTTCCAGTGGGAGGAGTCACGCTTCTTCAACCGTCGGGCCTTCCTGCAGGCCCATGCCTTTTACGAGCGCTACGGTGGCATCACCATCGTCGTGGCCCGTTTCATGCCCTTCGTGCGCACCTTCGCTCCCTTTGTGGCCGGGGTGGCGCAGATGACCCGCCGCACCTTCACCTTGTATGACGTGGGCGGCGGTGTGCTGTGGGTGGGCAGCCTGACCACGGCCGGCTACCTGTTTGGCAACGTGCCCTGGGTGCAGCAGCACCTGGACAAGATCATCTGGGCCCTGATCCTGGTGCCGGGCTGTCTGGCCCTGCTGGGTGCCTGGCGCGCCCGCCGCCGCAGCGCCGCGGCATGAGCGCCCCCGCCGCTGAGGCCTGGGCACTGCTGGACGGACTGCCCGGCGAACCCGCACGCCTGTATCAAACCCTCTTGGCCGTGGTGGAGAGTCGCGACGACCACGACCTGCAAGCCTGTTGGGACGCGGTGCAGGCCCGCCAGCGTGCCGGTGCCCACGCCCTGCTGCTGGCCGACTACGAATGGGGCGCGCGCCTGCAGGGCGTGGCCGATTGGCCCGCAGACGACGCCCCCGGCCGGCTGCAGGTGCTGCTTTTCGCACAGCAGGTTGTGCTGTCGCCAGCACAGGCTCAAGCCTGGCTGACCACGCAGGACCCGACTGGCGAGACCACCCTCACCGAAGACCCGGACCAGCCTGGCCAAGACCTGCCCGGCCCCGCCGCTGTGCTCGACGCCCGGCCCAGCATCGACGCCGAACGCTTCACCGCCGACATTGCCGCCATCCAGGCGGCCATCCGCGCCGGCGAAACCTACCAAGTCAACCACACCTACCGTTGGCAGGGCCAACTGGCCGGTCATCCGGTGGCCCTGTACCGGCGGCTGCGCGCCCTGCAGCCCGTGGCCTACGGCGCCTGCATCTGCTGGCCCCAGCCCGATGGCACGCCGCGCTGGGTGCTCTCGCGCTCGCCCGAGTTGTTTCTGCGGCATGACGCGGCCACCGGATGCCTGCAGGCTGAGCCCATGAAGGGCACCGCCCCGCGCCAGCAGGACCCCGCGTACGACGCCCAGGCCGCCCAGAGCCTGGCCGCTGACGTGAAGAACCGGGCCGAGAACCTGATGATCGTGGACCTGCTGCGCAACGACCTGGGCCGGCTGGCCCAGGTGGGCAGTGTGCAGGTGCCCCAGCTTTTCCAGGTGCAGGCCCTGGCCACCGTCTTCCAGATGACCTCCACCGTGCAGGCCCGCCCACGGCCTGACGTGGACGTGCCCGCCCTGCTGCGGGCCACCTTTCCCTGCGGCAGCATCACCGGCGCGCCCAAGCGCCACACCATGGGCCTCATCCGTCAGCAAGAGACCTCGCCCCGCGGGCTGTACTGCGGTGCCATTGGTTGGGTGGATGCGCCGCCGGCGCAGGGCGGGCTGCCCTCACTGGCCTGGTCTGTGGCCATCCGCACCCTGGAGGTGACGCAGGACCAGGTGCGCTGGGGCGTGGGCGGCGGCATCGTGCAGGACAGCGTGGCCGACAACGAACACGCCGAAACCCTCTGGAAGAGCCGTTTCGTCTTTGCCACCGATCCTGGCTTTGCCCTGATTGAAACCCTGCGCATGACCGCAGGCGGTGAGCTGCCCTGGCTGGACACCCACCTGGCCCGCCTGCGCCACAGTGCGGCCCGGCTGCGCTGGCCGCTGGACGAGGCCGCCTTGCACCAGCGCCTGCAGGCCCTGGCCGCCCAACACGCCAACCCGGCCGCCGCCCACCCTCAAGCCCCAGCCTGGCGGGTGCGCCTGACCCTGGCCCACGACGGCCAGCTGGGGCTGACTTGCGCCCCCTTGCCCCCGCTGCCGGGCCTGCAGCCGGACCCCCTGACCGGCCTGCCCGGCACCGTGGACCTGTGCTGGGCCGCCCAGCCCCTGGCCCAACCCGGGCCACTGGCCACACTCAAAACCACCCGGCGCGCGGTGTACGACCAGGCCGTGCGCGAGGCCGAAGCGCAGGGCTGCTTTGACAGCCTGTTGGTGGATGCCCAGGGCCAGGTGCTGGAGGGCGGGCGCAGCAACCTGCTGGTGCGCCTTGGCGGGCGCTGGTTCACCCCACCCGTGGCCGCGGGCGTGCTGCCCGGCGTGGCCCGTGCCCGCCTGCTGGCCGACCCCGCCTGGGGCGTGACCGAGGCCACGCTGCACGCCGCTGACGTGCACGGCGCCGAGGCCCTGGTGGTCTGCAACGCCCTGCGTGGACCATTGCGCGCCCGCCTGCGCGAGGCGAGGTGAGCCGCGCAGACGCTCATGCCCTGATCCCCTGAACTGCTGGGTGAACCCCCCTGTTTGCCGTCTTACGGCTGTCACACAGGGCGCCCACAATGCAAAGCACTGCGATACACCAATCGGCCGCAACAGTGGGCGGAACGCCGGAACCCGTCACCGGTGTCGCAGGACCCCATCCTCCTCACGGAACAAGCCGTGCCGGGGCGATGGTCGAGAAGGGCCACCCTGCAGCGCAGCCGGTGGCCCTTGTCCTTTGGGGCCTGCCGATTGCCCTTTGCCGGCCAGCGCGCAGTCGGCGCGGGTGGCGGTGCTGTGACCACCGCTGACCCTTCAGGCCAAGCCCTCAGGCCTGCCCCGTTCCCGCCGGCCCTGGCACCTGCCCCATCAGCAAGCGTGCCGCCTGCGCCAGCGCCGGTGCGTCCAGCCGCTCCAGCGCCACCGTCCGGCCCTGATCCCATTGCAGGTAGTCACTGCGCTGCGAGCGCTGGTAGGCCGGGTCGTAGTGGTGTTCGATCAGCTCCGCAAACAGCGGCGGCAGGTCTGCCGCCTGGGTCCAGGCGCGCCAGCGGTCCAGGCGTTCATTGGGCTGCTGGCCCTGCAGGCTCTGCAACAGCGCCAGCAGTGGGCGGGTGTCCCGGCCCAGGTGGGCATAGTCCTCCAGCAGCAGGGGCAGGCGGGCCTGCGCCGGCGCCTGCACCACCCAGCAGGGGCTGGCCCGCAGCCGGTCCAGCACCGTGGTGGGCAGCGCCACCCGGCCAATCTTGCGGCTCTCGGCCTCCACCCACACCGGCTGGCTCAGGTCCAGCGCCCGCAGCCGCTGAAACAGCGCAGACTCAAACGCCTTCTGGCTGGGCTGCGGCTGACCCGGCCAAGCCCCCAGCAGTGAACCTCGATGGCGCGCCAGCGCCTCCAGGTCCAGCACCTGCGCCCCCGCCTGCGCCAAGGCCGCCAACAGGCGCGTCTTGCCGCTGCCCGTGGCGCCGGCCACCACCTGCAGCCGCAGCTGCGGCGCCAGGTGGTCAATCTGCTCGATCACATGCCCGCGCCAGCGCTTGTAGCCCCCTTGCAGGATCTGCGCGTCCCAGCCCACCAGCCGCAGCCAGGCCACCATGGAGCCGCTGCGCAGGCCGCCGCGCCAGCAATACACCAGCGGGCGCCACTCGGGCGGCTGGTGGCTGAAACGCTCGCGCAGGTGGCGCGACAGGTTGGCCGCCACCATGGCACCACCAATGCGCCGCGCCTCAAACGCCCCGGTGGTCTTGTAGATGGTGCCCACGATGCGGCGCTCCTCATCGTCCAGCACGGGGCAGTTGACCGCCCCGGGCAGGTGGTCCTCGGCAAACTCCGAGGGCGAACGGGCGTCAATGACCGTGGAGAACTCCCCCACGCGCTCGGGGGTGACAGGACGGGGAGGGCTCATGGCGCAAAGGGAAGGAGAGGCGAAGGGCTGGATTGTCCCCGACCCCCCGCACGACGAAGGGCAGTGAAGTCGCCACCAGCGGCCCGGACTTTGCTACGCTGCGCCTCGGCAGGGCCGTGGCCTCCACAGAAGTGGGGAGACCGAACGGCCCGGCCGGACCGCCCTGCGCCACACCGCCCACAGAGCGGGGCTTCAGGGCCCTCAGCAGTGCATCAGGGGGGATTCCACATGAACGCGCAGCAATTCGACGCCATCGTGTCGGGTTTTTATAGGGCGGCCACGGGGGCCTGTGAGTGGGAGGCGGCGTTGGAGCCGGTACGGGCTGCCTTTGACGCGAGGGCCGCCATCCTGCACATGGCAGACGTTCAGACGGGGCGCTTGCTGGGCCTCGACTGTGGTGGGCCAGACATGCAGGAAGGCCTGCTTGCTTACCTGAGGGAGTATCACCAGATCGACCCTCGCCGTGAGGCTGTGCTTCGTGACCCCGCTGCTGTGATCGGCCGATGGTGGCATTGCAACGAGCATCTAGACGACAGTTTCGTTGCCAGCAATGCGTTTTATCAGCACTTTTTGCCGGGATATCAGACTCGCTATCTCGCGACCACGATGCTTCCGGTCTCAGAGCGCATCGGAACGATCTTTGCGTTTGAGATCCCTGCCCACCGAGGCCCTCTGAACCCTGACGAGCGCGAATTCGCCCGCCGCCTCGGCACCCATCTGCACGACGCCCTGCTGGCCTACGAGCGCGTGCGCCAGCTCATGCAGCAAGCGCTGGCCGGGCATCAGCTGCTCGCCAGCTACCCATACCCGATGTGGCTGTTGGATGCCCAACGTGGCATCACCTTCGAAAACCCCGCCGCCGTGGCCGAGCGTGAACGCGGTGACCGCGTGGCCGAGGTGGGCCAGCGCCTGGTGCTGGTGCGCTCCGCCGCCGACCGCCAGCTGGGCGAATGCCTGCTGCGCCTGCACCAAGCCGGCCACGGCGCCCAAGCCACCGTGGACCTGCGCCCCACCGAGGCCGACCCACCCCTGTGGCTGCACCTCTCCCTGCTGGTGCCCGGCGCCACCCTGGGCGCCTTTGGCGAGCGCCCCATGGTGCTGGCCACCCTGTTCGACCCCCAGCACGTCAGCGCCCTGGACCCTTTCGCGCTGGCGCAAATGTTCCGCCTCACCCCCACCGAAGCCAAAGTGGCCGTGCGCGTGGCCGAAGGCCTCACCGCCGAACAAATCGGCCTGCAGCTGCACACCGCCCAAAGCACCGTGCGCACCCACATCCGCGAAGTGCTGGCCAAACTCGGCGCCAGCCGCACCGCCGACGTGGTGCGCCTGCTGCGCCAGGGTGAGGCGTTGTGGGCGGCGAAGCGCAGGGCGGATGACCTGGCTGATCACCAACCCAGGCCCCGCAGCGGCGACCGCTGAGCAAGCGCCTCGAAATCGGTCATGGGCAGTTGGCCCTCTCGCGAATACCTGAAATTTCGGTTTCCGGACGCACGCACCATTTTCCGTTTGATCCCGACCATGACGCCACCTGTAATTAAAAGGAGATAGGGGGTCGGCTCAGGAATAGCCTGCGCAGAGATTACGTCGCCATTTCGAACCGCTATCGCGTAAAGTTCTGAAGTTACCGGCGCGTGCCCTTGTGTTCCATCGTTGGTACCGAATGTCCAAGCGTATTGGGAGGATGGCGCATACGATGTACTAGACCAATACTAAAACGCTTGAATATTACTACATAGTGCTGCGTTTGATATTTGGGTGAGACTATCGCCAGTTTGGTTTAACACGCTCTGTGCCGCGGAATTTCCGAGGTCAAGAACAAAGAAGTGACCTAATTCACTGTTGGTGCAACCATATCCAAAGTAGTAGGTTCCGTATGCGCCGCCGGGAGAGAAACTGTGACTGCAACTGCTGTCGGTGGCGTTCAATGTGGGAAGTCGCCAGTCGTCATATCCGCCGTAACTTAGATTGGCAGCCCATTGATTCGCATTGTTTCATGACATAAGTCCATCAGAATCGTAGTCGCTCGTTTTGGCTAGATTCATGTCCGCAATCCATGTTATATTCAGTGCGCTGTCGTAAACCATTCCTCCACTGCGCTGGTATAAGGCTGCATTCGAAACCCCGAGTGCGCCCATCAAGGCTATTGCAACGAGTGCTTTCATTTGGTTCCTCTTTCTGAATTGATAAGGGGCAGTCCCAATCAGATTTGGGTGTCAGCGATTTGGGGATGCAAAGGTAAATTGGGTGGCGTAGTTATCCGCCTTCAAAGTTCTGTTGAGTCTGATGCAGGTGGCTGATACAAGCCCTTTCGAGCACAGTACGTCTTAGGTCCTTCGGTTTAAGGCAAGGTGCTGAGTTGTTGCAGCCACCCGGACATGACCTCCGGGAAGCGATTGGGCGGCAGGCTGTTGCCGCCCTGGTCTTGCAGGGCTTGAGACATGTTTGTTTTCTCCCTCCGGAGGACACCGCTCTCGCAGCAGCGCGGTAGCGGGTTCCTGCCAACGTCGATGACAGCTGCGACGGGAAGACCTCGTCGCTGAGATGAAAGTGATCGCGGTCAGGCCCTTGTTCGCCTCCTCAAAACTGTGGAGCTGCGCCTGCGGTGTGGTGCCAGCGGCACGCCAGATCAAGCCTTGCGGCGGCTGCTCCGCGGCTTGTGTCGCCGTCCCAGCGCAGCCAGGCCCATCAGGGCCAAGCTCCAAGTGGCGGGTTCTGGCACGGCGCTGGCGCTGGCCAGACCCACGGTGATCTCACTTCCGCTGTCCTCATAGGCCCAGCGGAGCAAGGTGACGCCATAGAGGTCTGTCGGTTCTGGCCCACGTGCGGCTACCGTGAATTCAACCCATCCATAAACCTCATGGAACGTGTTGGGTGCGTCGTAGAGGTCAAAGGCGAACGCTGAGAACTGATGGGTCTGTCCGTCGAGCACCAGGTTGGTGGTCTCCACCCCTTGCCCATTCACATAGTCGAACTTGGCGTAGGGCGTCTCAGCCAGAGGTGTTGTGGCTCCCACGGTTTGTCCGGCGAACGCCAAGCCACGGCCAAGCACATTGCCACTCCAGCCCAACACACCGCGACTCCCATATCCTAGGCCGCCATCGGCATTGGCAAACCCCAAAATGATGGCTGGCGGGTTTTCCCCGGCGGGCGGGTCGGTTGCTGGAATGAAGTCCTGAGAGTAGACCGGCACGTCCCAACCACTGTTGCCACCTGGCGGTACAAAGGCCGTGCCATAAAACATGCTGCCAGCGGAGAAGTTGGTGCCGGTCACCACCGTGGCGCTGGCGGGCACTGCCGCCTGGCCGGCCAGAATGCCGATGCCAACAAAAGACCAGAGTGTCTTGGCCATGTTCAAGCTCCTGAAGTCGATCAGGCGCGTCCAAGCGCCCTAGGCAGGTGGATCCCGTCAGCCGCGCGGGATGGCGGATTTCCGGCTGCGGCGCCAAACAGGCACGGCTGCCAAACCGAGCAAGGCCAGGGTGGCGGGTTCAGGGTGGTGTCAACCCTGAAGTGCAACACCGAGCCCCGACCCATGCAGGCGCTTGAATCGCTCGGCCTCGACGATTTCCATGAACACCTCGCGGGGCGTTCGGAAGTCGAGGATCTTGCGGGGGCGGTC
>NZ_JAAGOH010000034.1 GCF_010499455.1 Ideonella livida
GCCGCCGGGCGGGTGGCCACTGGCCCCAGCGGCATCGGCCGTGAACCCGCCGCCTCCCCTGCGGCCGGTGAGGCAGGCGCGGCCGCCGGCATCACCGTGGACGGACCGATGCGCGCCGCGGACGAGCGCGGCAGCACCTCGGCCACCACGGCGCGGGCCAGTCGCAGCCGGCGGCGGCGGATGGCGCCCAGCCACAGGCCCAGCCCGAGCCCGCAGGCCGCGCCCAGCACCTGCCAGACCCAGGCCGGCACATCGCCCAATCCATTCACGCTAGACACCCTCCACGCGCAACCCGCTGCATGTGCGGGTGGTCCTTGCGGGCGCAGCACACCCTCCTGGGTGCGCCCGCCCATCTGCCCGATTGTGATGCATGCGTGGGACAACGTCATGCCTTGTGGCCGCGCGCAACGGTCAGCAGGTGTCACCGGGCACCGGGCAGGCCCCAGCGGACAATCGGCCCATGTCTTCCCCACCCCTCCCCGGCCAGCCCGACGACACCGGCGCCCTGGGCCAGCTCGCGCGCGACGAGCGCCAGTTCCAGCGCTTCCTGTCCCTGGTGGCCCAGAGCGTCACCGCACACCGCTGCATCCGCCTGATCCTGGCCAAGCCGCGGGCCACGGCTGGCGACATGCACAAACTCACCGCCCGGCCGGTGACCGTGCGCGGCCAGGCCTGCCTGAGCCTGGTGCACCACCACCGCACCAAGGACATTACCAAGAACCCCCCGGTGGCCGAGGGCCTGGAGGCGCTGGCCTTGCTGCTGGACCCGGGGGCTGGCGGCAGCTTCAGCCACGCCCACCTGTTCACCACCGAGGGCGACTGGCAGCTGCTGATCAGCAAGCGGGGCAAGGTGGGCCTGGTCTCTTCGGGCACCCCGGGCCAGGGTGCCGAGCCGTCCGCCGCGCCCGCTGAGGGCCACGGCAACGCCCATGACCGGACCAAGCACCGACTGTTGAGCCTGGAGGAGCCCTTTCTGCAAGACCTGGGCGTCACCGACGAGCGCCACCGCCTGGTGCCGGCCATGGCGCGCAAATGGAAGCAGATCAACAAGTTTGTCGAGGTGCTCAGCCACGCGCTGGACGAAGCCCGGCTGAGCCCACCCCCCGGACCGGACGGCCAGGCCGGCACGGTCAACGTGGTCGACTTCGGCGCCGGCAAGGGCTATCTCACCTTCGCCACCTACCAGCATCTGACCCAGGCCCGCGGCTGGCGCGCCCAGGTCAGCGGCGTGGAGCTGCGCGAGGACCTGGTGACCCAGTGCGACGCCGCCGCCCGGCGCCGGCAGCTCGACGGCCTGCACTTCGTCTGCGGCGATGTGCGCAGCCACGTGCCCGAACGGCTGGACGTGATGATCGCCCTGCACGCCTGCGACACCGCCACGGACTTCGCCCTGGCCACCGCGGTGCGGGCCCGCGCCGCCATCATCCTGAGCGCGCCCTGCTGCCACAAGCAGATCCGGCCGCAGATGCAGTTGCCTCCGCTGCTCAAGCCCATGCTGCAGCACGGCATCCACCTGGGGCAGCAGGCCGAGATGCTGACCGACAGCCTGCGCGCGTTGCTGCTGGAAGCCCAGGGCTATGACACGCAGGTCTTTGAGTTCGTGGCGCTGGAGCACACCAGCAAGAACAAGATGATCCTGGCCGTGCGGCGGGCGCGCCCGCGCCATGACGAGGCCGCCCACCGGGCCCGGGTCCTGCAGCAGGTGGCCGAGATCAAGGCCTTCTACGGCATCACCGAGCACGCGCTGGAGCCTCTGCTGGCCCCGGCGGCAGCGGCATGATGCGCAGCGGCCTGCCCGCCGGCTGGGCCCCGACGCCCGACGCCGAGCTCACCCCGCTGCTGGCCGGTCTGGAGGCCGAGCTGCACCACCCCGGCGCCGCCTGCAGCCGCGAGCGGCTGGAAGCCCTGCTGCATCCGGACTTCCATGAGGTGGGCCGCTCCGGCCTGCCCTACGACCGGGCCACGGTGCTGGACTTTCTGGCCCGCCAGGGAGGCGACCCGCAGGTGCGCGCCTGGGGCCACGCCGCCCACCGCCTGGCGCCGCACGCCGCCTTGCTGACCTTCTGCTCGGCCCGGGTGTCGGCCCAGGGGGAGCTCAGCCATGCGGCGCGCCGCCTGTCGGTCTGGCGGCAGGACGCCTCGGGCTGGCGGCTGTTCTACCACCAGGGCACCCCGCTGCCGGCGGACGGGCCACCGCCGGCCGGACCCGCGTGCCCATGAAAAAGCCGCCCGAAGGCGGCTTGCATGGGGGAGCGGCGCTCAGGCTCAGGCGGTCAGGGCCTTTTCCAGCTTGGCCTTGGTGGCCTTCAGGGCCTCGGGCAGGTGGTACTCCAGCGTGGTGAACAGCTCCGTGTGCAGCTTGAGCTCTTCGGTCCAGGCGGCGTGGTCGATGCTGGTGACCGAGGCGAACTGCTCGCGGCTGAAGTCCAGACCGTCCCAGGTCAGGTCATCGTAACGGGGGCTGGTGCCGAAAAGGTGCTCGGTGCCGGCCGCGGCCTTGCCCTCCACGCGCTCGATCATCCACTTCAGCACGCGGGCGTTCTCACCGTAGCCCGGCCACACGAACTTGCCGTCGGCGCCCTTGCGGAACCAGTTCACGCAGAAGATCTTGGGCAGGGTGGCGCCCGAGGCTTGCAGCTTGGCGCCCATGTCCAGCCAGTGCTGGAAGTAGTCGCTCATGTTGTAGCCGGCGAAGGGCAGCATGGCGAACGGGTCGCGACGCACCACACCTTGCGCGCCAAAGGCGGCAGCGGTGGTTTCGGAGCCCATGGTGGCGGCCATGTACACGCCTTCGGTCCAGTCGCGGGCCTCGGTCACCAGCGGCACGGTGGTGGAGCGGCGGCCACCGAAGATGAAGGCGTCGATCACCACACCGGCGGCGTCATCCCAAGCCGGATCGAGGGCCGGGTTGTTGGTGGCGGCCACGGTGAAGCGCGAGTTCGGGTGCGCAGCCTTGGTCCCCTTTTCCTTGGCGATGGCCGGCGTCCACTCGTTGCCCTGCCAGTCGATGGCGTGGGCCGGGGCCTCGCCGTCCATGCCTTCCCACCACACATCACCGTCGTCGGTCAGGGCGACGTTGGTGAAGATGGTGTCGCGCTGCACGGACTTCATGCAGTTCGGGTTGGTCAGGTAGTTGGTGCCCGGGGCCACGCCGAAGTAGCCGGCCTCCGGGTTGATGGCGCGCAGCTTGCCGTCGGCGCTGGGCTTGATCCAGGCGATGTCGTCACCGATGGTGGTCACCGTCCAGCCGCCCAGCGAGGCGGGCGGGATCAGCATGGCGAAGTTGGTCTTGCCGCAGGCGCTGGGGAAGGCCGCCGCGACGTGGTACTTCTTGCCTTCGGGCGAGGTCACGCCCAGGATCAGCATGTGCTCGGCCAGCCAGCCCTGCTCGCGGCCCATGTTGGAGGCGATGCGCAGGGCGAAGCACTTCTTGCCCAGCAGCGCGTTGCCGCCGTAGCCCGAGCCGTAGGACCAGATCTCACGGGTGTTCGGGTAGTGGACGATGTATTTGGTCTTGGGGTTGCAAGGCCACACGGTTTCGTCCTTCTGGCCTTCCGCCAGCGGCGCGCCCACGGTGTGCACGCACGGCACGAAGTCACCGTTTTCGCCGATCACGTCAAACACGGCCTTGCCCATGCGGGTCATCAACTTCATGTTGACGGCCACGTAGGCGCTGTCGCTCAGCTCGATGCCAACGTGGGCGATGGGCGAACCCAGCGGGCCCATGCTGAACGGCACCACGTACATGGTGCGGCCGGCCATGCAGCCCTTGAAGAGCGCGTTCTCACCGGTCTGCAGCAGGGTGCGCATCTCGGCCGGGGCCATCCAGTTGTTGGTCGGGCCGGCCAGTTCTTTGGAGTCGGCGCAGATGAAGGTGCGGTCTTCGACGCGGGCGACGTCCGACGGGTCGGTGCAGGCCAGGAAGCTGCCCGGGCGCTTGGCTTCGTTGAGCTTCTTGAAGGTGCCGGCGTCCACCAGCTGCTGGCACAGGCGGTCGTACTCCTCCTGGCTGCCATCGCACCAATAGATGTCCTTGGGCTGGGTCAGGGCGGCCATCTCGGCCACCCAGGCGATCAGCTTGGCATTCTTGACGTAGGCGGGGGCATTCACGGCCACACCTTCAGCAACAGGACGGTTCATCACGGCACTCCGATACAGAAGACAAGAAACGACATTGGGCGAACCTTGTCTTGGTGGCCGGCGCAACAACGCGGTTCCCTGCTTGGCTCGCCCAATGTCGCGGGGCGCTCCAAGGCCTAACGCGAAACTGACAGCAACTAGCGAATGTTGCGCACTATTTCGCACCTATTGCTGTCACTTGCGCAACAGGTCAGACCTATGGAAGAGCACGGTCGAGTGTAACGATCCCGTAATCCGCTGTGCCGGCCAAACTATGCAAATCCCGTATGGATGAATGCCGGCAAGCCGCCCTCCCCTGGGGAACTGGGGGGGGGCGGAAAGCTGACCTGGATCAAAGAAGGCCGCAAGCCCTCCGCGGATGCCAATGAGAACCACTAGCATCTGCAACCTCCGCCACCCGGTGTCCCGTGAACCACGCCATGCCCCTCCTGCTGTCCGACCTGCACCCCGGCGAACGGGCTGAGGTCCATGGCCTGGCGGCCACCGACGCCGACCTGGACACCACCAGCCTGCGGCGCCTGGCCGAGCTCGGCTTCCTCCCCGGTGAGCCGGTGCAGCTGGTGCAGCGCGGCCCGGGCGGCCGCGAACCGCTGGCCGTGCGGGTTGGCGACAGCCTGTTCGCGCTGCGCCTGGCCGAAGCCCGCTGCGTGCAGGTGCGCGCCCCGGCCGCCCACCCCACCGCCTGAGGCCGCACGTCATGCACGCCAGCGCCGCCCCCGCCCGCCCCGTCAGCCTGGCACTGGTGGGCAACCCCAACTGCGGCAAGACCGCCCTGTTCAACCTGCTGACGGGGGCCCGGCAGAAGGTGGCCAACTACGCAGGCGTCACCGTCGAGCGCAAGCGAGGCCTGCTGCGTCTGGCCGACAGCCGGGCGGTGACGGTGATCGATCTGCCCGGCACCTACAGCCTGCAGCCCACCACCACCGACGAGCAGGTGACCTTGGAGGTGCTGGAGGGCCGTCGCATGGGCGAGGACGTGCCCGAGGCCCTGGTGGCCGTGGTGGACGCCACCCACCTGCGCATGAACCTGCGGCTGGTGCTGGAGCTGCGCCGCCTGGGCCGCCCCATGGTGGTGGCCCTGAACATGGCCGATGTGGCCCGCCAGCAGGGGCTGCACATCGACCTGCCCGCCCTGTCGGCCGCCCTGGGCTGCCCCGTGGTGGAGACGGTGGCCGTGCGCGGCGATGGCCACCAGGGCCTGCTGCAGGCCCTGCAGACCCTGGTGGACACGCTGCCCGCGCAGGCACAGGTGCCGGCCTGCACGCCCTCGCTGGAGGATGCCCAGACCTTGCAGGCCCAGGTGCGCGCCATCCTGGCCGAGGTGGCGCCTGGCGCCGCAGCCGTGCGCCGCTTCCATCCCCGTCTGGATGCCTGGGTGATGCACCCGGTGGCCGGACCGCTGCTGCTGGCGGCCCTGCTGTTCGTGGTGTTCCAGGCCGTCTTTGCCTGGGCCACCGTGCCCATGGAGGCCATCGAGGCCGGCATGGGGACGCTGGCCGAGCTGACCCGCAGCCACATGGACGAAGGACCGCTGCGAAGCCTGCTGGCCGACGGGGTCATCGCCGGGGCTGGCGGGGTGCTGGTCTTCCTGCCCCAGATCCTGATCCTGTTCTTCTTCATCCTGGTGCTGGAGGACTCGGGCTACCTGCCGCGCGCGGCCTTTCTGCTGGACACGCTGATGGGCAAGGTGGGCCTGTCCGGGCGGGCCTTCATCCCGCTGCTCTCCAGCTTCGCCTGTGCGGTGCCGGGCATCATGGCCACGCGCAGCATCCAGCACTGGCGAGACCGGCTGGCCACGATCATGGTCGCGCCGCTGATGACCTGCTCGGCCCGCTTGCCGGTCTACACCCTGCTCATCGGCACCTTCGTGCCCGATCAGGCGGTGGGCCCGTTCAACCTGCGCGGCCTGGTGCTTTTTGCCCTGTACCTGACGGGCGTGCTGGCGGCCTGCGCCGTGGCCTGGCTGTTCAAGCGGATCTGGCTCAAGAGCCGCTACCAGCCCCTGATGCTGGAGCTGCCCCCCTACCGCCTGCCCAGCCTGCGCAACCTGGTGCTGGGGCTGTGGGAGCGGGCGCGGCTCTTCGTGGTCCGCGTGGGCACCATCATCTTCGCGCTGAGCGTGACCCTCTGGTTCCTGGCCAGTTATCCACAACCGGCCCCTGGCGCCAGTGGCCCGGCCATTCTGCATAGCTTTGCCGGCATGCTCGGCCAGCAGCTGCAGCCCATACTCGCCCCCCTGGGGTTCAACTGGCAGATCAGCATCGCCCTGGTGCCGGGCATAGCCGCCCGCGAGGTGGTGGTGGGGGCGTTGGGCACGGTGTACGCCCTGTCCGGCAGTGACGACGCGCTGACCGACTCCCTGGCGCCGGTGCTGGCCCAGGGCTGGTCCGCGGCCACCGCCTGGTCGCTGCTGGCCTGGTTCATCTTTGCACCGCAGTGCATCTCCACCCTGGCCACCGTGCGGCGCGAGACCCACCACTGGCGCTACCCCGCGGCCATGCTGGCCTACCAATTCGGCCTGGCCTGGCTGGCCGCCTTCCTCACTTACCGGGCGGCCAGCGCCTGGCTGGGCTGAATGCCCACACACCAGACATGCAGACCTTGGCCACCGCCCTCCTCGTCGCCTTCGCCCTGCTGCAGCTGCTGTGGTGGATGCTGCCCCCGGCCGCGCGCTGCGCCTTGGCCCGCCGCCTGCTGCGCCTGCCCGGGGCGGGACGGCTGGGGCCGCTGCAGCGCGCCGCCGCCGGACAGGCTGGTGGTTGCGGAGCCGGCTGCGGCAGCTGTGGCGCCGCGGCGCGGCCCGTGCAGGACTGTCCCCGCCCATCCGGCCCCGCGGCGGCGCCCACCCGCCCGGTCCACTGGCTGCGCCGGCCCCCGCGCTGAGGCGCGGCCCATTGCCCCACCAGCACCGCCCCACCCGACCGGGCCCACAATCGGCGTCCCGCCGCGGCGCAGGCCTGCACGCGGCAGCCCTGCGCGGCGGCCACCGCCGCGCCCCCTTTGGGATCCCCCGTGAGCGCCACCCCCACCCGCATCCTCAGCGTCAACACCGCCAGCGTCCGGCTGGTGGACATCCAGGGCCGTCGCGTGGCCACGGCCATCCACAAGCAACCGCAGCCGCAAGCGGTGGAGATCGGCCCCCTAGGCCTGCAGGGCGACGAACAAGCCGACCCGAGCGTGCACGGCGGGCTGGCCAAGGCGGTCTATGCCTACCCCAGCGAGCACTTGGCCTTCTGGCGCACGGTGCGGGCCCAGGCCCGTGTCGCGGGCTGGGACGCCGAGGTGCCGCCCGGTCTCATGGGCGAGAACCTGACCCTGTCCGGGCTGACCGAACGCCACGTGTGGATCGGTGACGAACTGCACCTGCCCAGCGGCGCGGTGCTGGTGGTGACCGAGCCGCGCCAGCCGTGCTTCAAGTTCAACGCCGCCATGGGCTTTGCCCAAGCGTCCAAGATGATGGTCCAGTCCGGCTACTGCGGCTGGTACCTGGGGGTGCGCCATCCCGGCGCCGTGCGCGCGGGCGACGAGGTCCGTGTGGTGCCCGGCCCGCGCGAGCTGGCGCTGCCAGACCTGTTCCGCGCCAAGATGAGCCGGCGCCGGCAGGACGACTGAAGCCGCCGCCGGGCCAGGCCCACAGGCTTGCTGGCCACTCAGGCCTGGGCAGGCGCCTCGGCCGGGGTCAGGAATCGGGCGCAGACGGCCTGGTACAGGGCCTCGTCGTCCTCGTTGGCGGCGCGCACCTGTTCAAACACCGCATCGCCCAGCTTCTGGCGCAACTGGGCCAAGCGCTCGTCCATGCCCAGCGACAGGTCGCGCGAGACGTTGGCCGCCACATGGCGGACCTTGAAGTCGGGGAAGTGCGGCTTGAGCAACGCCTCCAGGCGGTTCATCGACCCGGCGAAATCCTCAACCACCCCGATGAAGGGCAGGGCCTGGGCCGCCTTGAGGGCCTGCTCGCGCTCGGTGCCACCCTCAGCGGCAAACATGCGGGCGAAACGGCTGGACTGGAAGTTGCGGCACTGGCGGTCACGGGGCATGGACAGCCGCACCTCGACGTAACCGGCCAAGCTGGTGTTGCGCGCCAGCACGGCGCCAAAGCCGGCGCCGCCCTGCTTGGTCTCGAAAGCGTAAGCCGACGCGATGCGGTCCAGGGGCTGGCGCACGTAGATGACGGGGATGAACTCCACCCCCTCGACCTCGGGCAGCGGCAGCTCGGCGGTGTGCGACGAGAAGGCCAGCGCCTCGGGGTTGTCCTGAACCCACTGCGCCACTTCCTGGGCGTGCAGCTTGGCCGGCTTGTTCGTGAACTCGCGGGTGACCCAGCGCTCGCCGAAGTTCTCCTTGAGCACCTGGTCCACGGAAGTGCCGGCGTTCTTGAACAGGTGGTAGTGGAAGATGACGGTTCTGGACATGGCGGCTGCGGCCGGTGGCGGCGTGGCGGAGATCGTGGAAATGGGTGTCGGTGGGCCCCGATGACGGCAGTACAGCGCTGTGCGGGGCCTGCTGCCCTCACCCGACGCCCGGGTCGCCGTCATCTTACGGCAACGCCCACCCGCCGCCGACCGACGCCCTGGGGGGCCGTCGCCCCGGCGCGCACGCCCGTCGTGCACCTGCCGGGGGCCCTGGGAGCGGCGCAGGCGGCGTCCTAGAATCCGGGGTTTTACCCGGCCCTTGCCACAACGCATCGGAGCAGCTCCGCCGTGTCCGCCACCATCCTGCAAAAGCTTCCCGCCGGCGTCCGTGTCGGCATCGCCTTCTCCGGCGGTCTGGACACCAGCGCCGCCGTGCACTGGATGCGCGCCAAGGGCGCCATCCCCTGCGCCTACACCGCCAACCTCGGCCAGCCCGACGAGTCCGACTACGAGGAGATCCCCCGCAAGGCCAAGGCCTACGGCGCGGACATCGCCCGCCTGATCGACTGCCGCGCGCAGCTGGTGGCCGAAGGCATCGCCGCCATCCAGTCCGGTGCCTTCCACATCAGCACCGGCGGCGCCACCTACTTCAACACCACCCCGCTGGGCCGTGCCGTGACCGGCACCATGCTGGTGGCCGCCATGAAGGAAGACGGCGTCAACATCTGGGGCGATGGCTCGACCTACAAGGGCAACGACATCGAGCGCTTCTACCGCTACGGCCTGCTGGTCAACCCCGCGCTCAAGATCTACAAGCCCTGGCTGGACCAGACCTTCATCGACGAGCTGGGCGGCCGCAAGGAGATGAGCGAGTACCTCATCGCCAACGGCTTCGACTACAAGATGAGCGTGGAGAAGGCCTACTCGACCGACTCCAACCTGCTGGGCGCCACCCACGAAGCCAAGGATCTGGAATTCCTCAACGCCGGCATCAGCATCGTCAAGCCCATCATGGGCGTGGCCTTCTGGCGCGACGACGTGGCCGTCCCCCGCGAGACGGTGAGCGTGCGCTTTGAGGAAGGCGTGCCCGTGGCCCTGAATGGCCAGACCTTTGGCAGCGCCCTGGCGCTGTTCGAGGAGGCCAACCGCATTGGCGGCCGCCACGGTCTGGGCATGTGCGACCAGATCGAGAACCGCATCATCGAAGCCAAGAGCCGCGGCATCTACGAAGCCCCGGGCATGGCCCTGCTGCACATTGCCTACGAGCGCCTGGTCACCGGCATCCACAACGAGGACACCATCGAGCAGTACCGCATGAACGGCCGCAAGCTGGGCCGCCTGCTCTACCAGGGCCGCTGGTTCGACCCGCAGTGCATGATGCTGCGCGAATCCGCCCAGCGCTGGATCGCCCGCGCCATCACCGGCGAGGTGACCCTGGAGCTGCGCCGCGGTAACGACTACTCGATCCTGAACACCGAGAGCCCGAACCTGACCTACGCACCGGAACGCCTGAGCATGGAGAAGGTGGAGAACGCCGCCTTCACGCCGGCCGACCGCATCGGCCAGCTGACCATGCGCAACCTGGACATCGCCGACACCCGCGAGAAGCTGGGCGTGTACAGCGCCGCCGGCCTGCTGGGCCGCCCGGACAGCAGCATCGGCCTGATCACCGCGCCCGAGAAGAACTGAGCGCGGACGGGGCGCCTCCGCCCCCATCCCGGCACCGGCGGCGGCTGCAGCGTCCGCGCCCTGCGCCCGATCCCGCCAAGGCCCCCCCACAGGGGGCCTTTTTCATGGGCGATGGCCGCGCCACACCAGCCAGCGCCACGCCCTCATTCGCCCCCGGCCTGGCGCAGGCGCGCCAAGTCCAGCACCTCTATCGCGCCCCGGCTGCCATGCAGCAGCCCCTGGGCTTGCAAGGCCTGCAGGCACTGGTTCACCGTCTGGCGCGACAAGCCCAGCATGCGCCCCAGCTCATCCTGCGAGACCTGCAGCACCCGCTGACTGCGGCCCTGCAGGCCACCGTAACCCTGGGCCATCTGCACCAGGCGCCGCGCCAGGCGCTGCGCCGGTGGCAACTGCACCTGCTCTTCCAGCGCCGCGAACATCAGCCGCAAGTGCGCGGCCATCAAACGGCCCAGCGCCGCCCAGGCCGCCGGATGATCCTCCAACCAGTCCAGCAAAAGCGCCTGCGGCACCCACACCAGCGTGGCGTCCTGCGCCACCTGGGCGTCATGCGTGCGCGGTGCCCGGTCAAACACCGCAATCTCACCAAACCACTGCGGCGGCTCCAGCAGCGCCAGGATGGTCTCCTGGCCCTGGGCCCCCACGCCGGTGATGCGCACCGCCCCGCTGACCAGGGCATACAGGCCATCGGGCGACGCGCCACGGGCGAACAGCGCCTGCCCGGCGGGCACCCGGCGCAGCCGCCCAGCGGCCCGCACAAAGTCCTGCAACTCCTGCGGCGCAGCCGCCCACCAGGCCCCCTGGCGCAGCGCGGCCAAGGCGCTGTCAAGGGACAAAGGCATGGGCTGGGCGGCAGGCAGCGGCATGGACACGGCGGCAAACAGACAGGCAGACAAGACACCCGGCGGGGCCCCACCCCGGATCTACCCGGGGCCCGAGCGCCCGTGTCGGCCACCTGACACAGCGCGGGCCAACGGCGGGCCAGCATGGTGCCCCCAGACCCCATCCGCCGCAAGGAGACCGGCCCCATGAAGACCCTGACCCAGCAGCTCACCCAGTACGCGGCCTACCACCGCGACAGCCGCAACATCGCCACCCACTTCGTCGGCATTCCCATGATCGTGCTGGCCGTCTGCATCCTGCTCTCACGCCCGGGCGTCAACCTGGGCGCCATCCACGCCAGCCCGGCCCTGGCCGTGGCCCTGCCCTGCGCCTGGTACTACCTGGCGCTGGACCGCACCCTCGGCCTGCTCATGGCCCTGCTGCTGGCCGCCGGCCTGCTGGTGGGCCAGACCTTGGCGCAGTGGCCCACGGCTGCTTGGCTCAGCTGGGGCCTGGGCAGCTTGGTGCTGGGCTGGGCCATCCAGTTTGTGGGCCACATCTTGGAAGGCCGCAAACCGGCCTTTGTCGACGACCTGATCGGTCTGCTCATCGGCCCGCTGTTCGTGCTGGCCGAAGCCCTGTTCGCCCTGGGCTGGCGCCCCGCGCTGCGCCAGGCCATTGAGGTGCAGGTGGGGCCGGTGCGGCACGGGCGCCGGGCGGCGCAGGCTTGAGTCCTCAAGCCCACGCTACTTCAGTAACCGCCTGCCAATCTCAAAGATCCCAGCCATGGGCATCGACTGCACCGGTCCCAGCACGGCGCCGGTGTCTTCTCGAAACCAGTTCAGTCCATCGGTCCGCACGGCCTTCAAGACCGGGCTGAAGTCGTATGCCGCTTGGCACTTGAACCTTCCACCACCGCGGACGAGTCCAGCCATCGTGCTGTGGTTGCCTTTGTAGACCCAAACGATGGGCCACGGTTTCCAGGCAATGCCGACATGGTTCGAATCTTGGCGCCAGGTGCCCCAAGCGCGCTTTTCACCAATGTTCTGCAGCGACTTGAACAACCGCCACCGCTCCCACGGTGCAGGAAAGACGATGGCATCGTTGAGATCCACAGACAAAGAGCGGGCTGCCTTCGTCGTCAGCGATTTGCGCGTCTCCCCTGCCGCATTGACGGGCAGGGCCTCGTCCCATAGCAAGGCACTGGCACTCCCGGCTGACTTATGGAACTGCCGGGCATCCATGACCAAATCTTCCAGGGCTCGCGCGCTGATGATTTGGGACAGCGCGATGGCAAGGCCCCGCAGTGCGTGGGTGCCATGTGCCTGCGCAGAGTCAATTGACCACAACAAGGACTCCCATTTCTGGGACTTCGTCAATCGCCGGCGCATCGGCAGCTTGGGATACGGCACCCGCTCTGGAGCGTCTTTGTTGTCCGGAAGCTGGCTATCCAGTCGCCGCAACACGTCCAGAAGCTCCTGATCAAACACGGGTTGACGTTCCGGCAAGGTGACTCACAGTACAGGATTGGGGTCTACAGGTGGCTTGACACCGAGTCAGCCCACTTCGGAAACGCCTGCTTCAGGCGCTCCACGGTGTGGCGCCACTTGGGCGTTGTCGGCTGGCACACCGTGTTTTGGTTGCCGAACAGGCCCACTTCGTTGACGGCCTGGGTCTCCGGTACGGCATCGAGCCATTTCACCCGGACAAAGTACTCGGCCCGATCCGGATCGTCGGCCGTCAGTTGGTACTTCTCGGCATGCTTGAGCGCCGTCAGGGCGGGTTGTTCGCCGTGATCGGTCAGCACCTTGAAGTCTTTCACCGGCTGGACCGACTCCAGCACCGTGCCCACGCCAACGTAGCCCTTCTTGGGAATCTTGACCCAGACCCGGTCCCCCGGCGAAAGGAGCTTCAAGGTCTGGCTGTACCAACTGCCGCCACCACCGCTGATGTAGCCAAACCGTCGGGCGTCCTCCCAACTGCGCGAGGTGGCGTCACCGAAGGACACATAAAACTCACCGTTCCAGGGTTCCTTGTCGCCTTTGACGGTGGCGGTGGCCACCATGTTGGCCTGGGTCTCGCCAGGATCAATGAGCCAAGCGCGGCTCAACAGCTTGTCGGCACCGTGCTCGAAGACTTGGAAGAAGAGGACGTTGATCGCGATGTCCCGGGCATTGAGGTAGCCAATGATCCGCTCGGTGGACGGGTCCAATTCAGCGGCCACGATGACGATCTGGTGCGACTGATTGAGGGTTTCTTCGTCCAACTCCACACCAAAGCGCGCCTGGAAGGCCGCATCCAGGCTCTTGCCACCCGAGAACCGCTGGTAGATCTGCGCCACCCGCTCCGGCGTCAACTGTTCAACCCACGAGGCGTAGTCCAGAGCCTGGGCGACGATTTCACGCGGTGTGCGGTCGCGCTTCAGCTCGATGAGCACCAAGGAGGCATCTGGCGCAATTGCCAGCAGGTCGATACGGCCACCGTAGGACGTGACTTCTTGGCGCCCGATCAGCATCCACTCGCTGGACAAGATGCGCGGATCCCGCACGATCATGTCTTCGAGTTGCTGCTCGCTGGCCAGGTGGCTGGAGACGAGTGGCGCCGGCTGTTCGCCGACCTTCCAGATGGCGTGGTGGATGGGCATAGAGGGACAGTCAGGTCTAGGCGATCAGGCGTTGCAGTGCTGGTTGATTGCTGAATCGGATACACCATTTCGCAACGGCCGAGAGTTCGGATTCCGGCTTGGTGAGGGAAGTAATTTCGCAGGCCACGGCCTTGACTTCCTGCCTTGCCGCCGCCGACGTCGTTGTCTTCGCGAGTGCTTTCTGATACTTGTCGAGCAGCTTGGCCGTCTTCTGCCAGACCTTCCTGCGCTCCTCGGCGAGGGCCTGATGCTCGGTCAATTTCAGCCGCTCCACGGTTCGCCTCACGCGTACAGCGTCCCATCGCGATACGCCAGGTGCCGGCACTGCTTTGCCTTCTTCGTCGAAAGCCAAAAGCGTCACGTCATGCGCGTTGGTCGGGTCGAGAAAGTGCGGGACTTCGTCGCCCTCGCAAGGTCTCGCGTAGCTAGAACAGGGCGAGCCACGGCGCAAAGGAAACCAAGCGCCCTTCTTCCGGTTCGGGACCGTCCCGGCGATCCGAAAGTTCATGTAATCAAACGCAAGCCACCAGTACCCGTCACGCTCTGGGCCGTGTGCATTTCGAGCCACTTTCTTTGGGCGGAAGTGCTCCACATCCAGGTGCGAGGCGATGTCCTTTGCCTCAGTAAACCAGCACTTGCCGCCCGACAGTGCCAGCAACCACGGCTTGAGCTTGCCCCAGTGGGCGCTGTTCTTGTCGATGAACTCGTTGCGCTCCTTGACCTTCCTCGCAGCATCGAGTTTGGCAAGTTCACCAACCAGCCTTTCGGACTCAGCTAGCCAGGCGCTCCAATCAGCCTTCGTCCAACGAACGTCGGCAGGCAAGTCCGCGTCCGTCGGCAATTTGTTATCCAAGTCGATGAAGATCATGCGCGGCCCTCCTCCCGCAAGATTTCTTCGATGATCTCGTCGGCAATGCGGTTTTGCTCCGCTTGCTCTTCCGGTGAGAGTGACGGCCTCCTGAACCTGCGGTGCTGGGCCATCTTGCGCACGAACAGCGCGTAGTCCGGGTCGCGGAAATCCGCCGTCGAGAAGCCCAAGTCCGCCAGCTCGGCCGATAGGCGGGTCAGCTCAGCCTCTTCGTCGGCGGTACGGGGTTGCTTGACGAACAGTTCGTTGCGTCGGAACAGGCGGCGCTCGGTTTCTGCATCCAGCGTGGAAGTCAGGCCGAACAGTTCGCTCTTGAGCAAACCGGTGACGCCCATGCCTTGCGGGTGCTCGTCGGGCACGTCCACGACGGTACTGCGGCCCTGTCGGCGCAGGATGTGAACCTGCTCGCGCTTCAGGCTGCCCACCATCATGGGGTCGTGGGTGGTAATCAGAATCTGGGACTGTCCGGCTGTTTCGAAATAGCCATCTTCGACATAGCCCTGTGCGGCATAGCCGTCTGAATCACCCAGCACGCCCTCGATGTCATCAAAGTAACGCAGCTTCCAGATCGGGTTCAGGTGCGTGTCCGGCTCGTCGAGCAGGAACAGGCAATGGTTGTCGCGGGTGATGCGCATCAGGCCCAGCACGGTGAGCATTTGCAGCTCGCCTTCGGACAACTGCGTGAAGCTCACCGCACCACCGTGTTCGTCACGCTTCTTGACGGTGATGCGCACTTCTTCGATCAAGTCGCCGATGTAGGCGCCCTCGGCATAGCGGAAGAAGCTGTCGGTGCCGCCCACCAGCTCGCCCAGTTCCCGCAGCTTGGCGTGGCTGGGCACATACAAATAGAGCTGTTTTTGCTTCTCCGTGCGGCCCCGGAAGTCGATCTGCTGCGTGGTTTCTTGCTCGATGGGCGCCCAGGCCACTTGCCAGAGCTTGTCGAGGAACTCGCTCACCACATTGCCCCGTGCGTACCAGAAGCGTGGGTCGCCCTCGTTCAGCTCGTTTTCGTCGAAGCGGCCGCCCCGGCGTTTTTCGCGCAGCCGGTGCGGCTCTTTCAGCACGAACAGGGCGGATTCCAACGACTCGATGTGCAGGTTCTTGAGCACCTTCTGGAAGACCGGGTCGTCGGACAGCAAGCAGGCCAAGAGCACCAATTGGCTGTGGCCGCCACGGCAGTAGAACAGCCGGCGCAGGCGGTCATCGCCCGCTTGCTTAAGTCGGGCCTCGCGGCGGCGGCGCACCTCATCCAATGCGCGTATGTCGGCATCGCTGGCCGAGAACTGGTTTAGCAATTGCTCGGGCAGCACCTCGTCAGTGGTGATTTCCTGACGCAGATTGAAGCGGCGCTGGTGCTCTTGGAATAAGGCTTCGATGCGCTCGTTGCGGCCCGAGTAATAGGCAAAGATGTGCGAGGGCAGCAGCTCCCGGTTTTTCAGCAGGTAGCCCTGTGACTCGGCCTTGCCGTCCACCCACACATAGGGCCGTTTCTGCTTGGCGGTGACGGCTTGCAGCTTGACGGTGTGGCCGCGTATGTCGTACGCCAGCGTGTAGTCCAGTGCGGCGTCGCGATCCAGATCGACATCGCGGAAGATGGTGATCAGCGCCTCGATCAGGTTGGATTTGCCCACACCGTTCTGGCCGATCAGCGCATGGCTGCGGATGGCTTTGGGAACCGCTGCTGGGGCGGCTCGGGGAGCGGGTTCCAACTGGGTCGCGAAGTCGATCACCACGCCGCGCAGGTTGCGGAACTGCGGAATGCTCAGGTGCCGCAACTGCATGGTCAGGCCTTGGCGGGTTCGGCGGTGGGTTTCTCGCGCACCTGCGCCGGCTCGGGTTCGGCAATCCAGCCGTGCGTCACCTCGGTTTTGAGCTGGGCGTAGAAGGCGTCGATCTCGCCGCCGAAGCGTTGCCAGAGGTCGCGGGCGGCCATCTCACCTTGGTGGCGGGCCAGGATGGTGGCCAGCGGTGCCTGGGCTTTCACATCGGGCGGTGTGGCCAAGCGCAGCAACGAGACAAGTTCGGTTTGGGGGGCTTTCATGGCGGTGTCTTCGGCTTGTTCGATGTTGATGCCGGTGAGGGCGGCAACGGTTGAGCTTGCAAGGCTCGCAGCAACGCGCAACCCGGTAGTCAGGTGACGCGCATGCTGATCGCACAGCGCAAACAAGCGATCAATGACTTGAACGATTCGATCCTGCTCATCACGGGGCGGCACAGGGACAACGAGGTCTTCAACCCCCCCCACCCGGAGGTGCTTGACGGTCATGCCGATCGCTGCCTCTGACATCCTCGTCTGGAAGCTGGGGCTTTGAATCACGTAGAGCAAGTAGCGATTGCTGAACAACTCGTTGAACAAGCGAATCAGCATCGTGCGCTGCCCGAGACAAACCCGTTCACCATCGGGAACGATTGCGGCCTCCCCCATTGGCGCTTCCCGCGTAAAGAAGATGTCGCCTGCCCGGGGTTGCATGCGTCTTGCCCAATACGCATAGGTCTCTTCAGAAATCTTTCGAGTCTTCGTTAGCTCCATTCGCCCGTCGCGGATGTCGGTGGTGCGAATAAGGTGAATGCCTTCATTGACGTACGGTGCTGTCTTGTTATGGCAGTCCACAACAGCTTGCGAAACCTGAAGCAACGAGGCCCAGCGCCAATGCTCGGGCAATACTTCGCTTGGTGCTGCGGCCTGCTGGGTTCTCAGCTTTTTAAGCATCCCAACGGCTTCCTTTTTTTCCTGCCCTTCAGCGGTTTTTGCCCACTTCGACCGGGCTTCCGCGATCTGGTCAAGCAGCGTTGACGCAGGGGTTGGCGTCCGTGTGGATGGCAACAAGCGCCCATTCACAGCAAGGTCGAGGACTAGCCCCCTGAAGTCGCGTACGTCCTGCGGCTCGCTGAATAGCTGCCCGAAGTTCGCTTGCAGCCTTTCCCACCCCATCCGCAACTCATGCGAGCTTTGTGCGGTGGCCAAGGCTTGCAAGGTGGACTGCCTCAGGGCGTTCTGTAGCTTGCGGCGGTCTTGCTGCTGCTTCTCCAACTGATCGCACAAGGCCATCAGTTCATCGACTTTGGCGACGATGCGGGATTGCTCTTCGGATGGAGGCAACGGAAAAGCCCGCGTTGCGAAGTAGTCCGTTGGCACACGCTTTTGACCCGCAGTACCGGTCATGTTTTTCTCGCCCTCCACCATGAAAAGCGGCGAGCGCAGAAATAGGTAGACGTATGCGGACAAAACGCCAGGGTGAATGGGGCGGAACACCTGGAGTTCGGTGGTGCCCGCGCCAATACCTGCATCTCCCGGCAGGCCCTCCACGGCGGCGGCTTTGCCGTTTTCAAAGCAGGGCGTGATCTTGGCCAGCACCACGTCGCCGTTTGCGAAATGGGTGTAGCCCTTCTTGATGTCGCCCCAGCGCTTGGTCTCGGCAATGATGGCTGCGCGGTGAAATTGAGGCACCCCGCTCATGGGAACAAAGGCTGCTAGTTGCTCGTCCGGCGCATCATTGCGCGGATTGATCTCACCGATGTCAAGTAGGCGTGTCCATCGCCAAGCCGCCGGCAACGAAATGCCTTGAGGCGGGCAGACGGGCTCACTTTCAAGTTCAACCATCCGCTTGTATTGCTTGGCCCGGATCAGCCGCTGTCGTTGTGCACCGATATGCGCCAGCAAAAGGCCGGCATCTTCCCTAGATTCACCACGCGGGGTCAGCGAACCCGTGACGGCCAGCTGGTAAATCATTTGCCGCAAGTGGGCGATACCTCCCGGCGCCTTAGCAACATGCCCAAACTCCGCCAAAAACTGCTTCGCATCCATCAGTTATCCTCCCCACGGTTTTCCAGCCGCGCCCGCGAATTGGCAATGGCCTCCTGCAACTTGGCCTGCAAAACTTCCTTGGATGGCAAAACCGTAAGATATTCGGCAACGTGAATGCCGCTGCACAAATTGGTGCCCAATTGTCTCGGCAGCGCGGAGACGATCCGTTCGCAGTAGCCGGTACGCTGGCCATGGAGCATGACAGTGCGGCTGCGCTCGATGAGTTGGCGGATGTCGCCCAACAGTTGGGGCGTGGGTTCCAGCGATGCGCCACTCATGCCTGCGCATCCTCGCTGCTGAAGTGGTGCGCCAGCGCGGCCGCCAGCTCGCTCTTCAAGCGGTTCTCGGTCTCCTCGATCTGACCCAGCAAGGCCTTGTACTTGTCCAACAGCACATCGGGGTCGTGGCTTTCTTCCTCGGGCGCGTTCGGGTTCTTCAAATCCAGGTTGAAGATCGGCCAGTAGAGGCGATCCCCGGCGGCCTGGGCATCGCGGGCTTGCAGGTCTAACGAGTCCGCTTGGGCGCGCAACTGCTCGACGGTACGAGTGAGACTGATGATGGTCGCCTCCGTACTGCCGCTGTTCAGCGCTGAGCGCAGTGCCTCGACTAGCACGAGGGTGTAGTCGCGCTGACCTGCGTGAGCCGCGTGAAGGTCTGACTGCAAATCTTCCACCTGCTCTTGGAGTGTGTTCACAAGGCTCTCGTCCTTCCGGCGGCCGACGAGGGAGTCGCTCAAGTATTTGGCTTGCCGACGGCAGACGGCTGCCTGATTTCTGATGTCTTCGGCCCGCGCCCAATGCGGTGTCGCCTGGCTTTGCGCCTGCTCGCGCTTGCTCTTGAAATCCACCTTCCAGGCGAACTCGTTTTCCACCCGATCGGCAAAGTCGTTGGCCTCATTGCCCCACCACGCGATCTCGGGCTGGAACTCCTCAACGCGGATGGGTTTGGTCTTGCTGTAGCTCTTGTAGCCCGGCGGGTAGGGGTGCTCGTAGTACCAGATGGTGTCGGTGTGGAAGTGCTCGGTGCCGTCGTCCACCTGGGCACCCTTGGTGAAGAACAGCAGGTTGGTCTTGATGGTGGTGTACGGGGCGAACACGCCCTTGGGCAGGCGCACGATGGTGTGCAGCTTGCAGTCGCGCAACAGCAACTGTTTGAGCGTGCCCTTGATGCCGTCGCCAAACAAAAAACCGTCGGGCAACACCACAGCGGCGCGGCCGTTCTCCTTCAACAGCTTCTTGACGATCAGCGCCATGAACATGTCGGCGGTTTCGCGGGTGCGCAGGTCAGCGGGGTAGTCGCTGCCCACGCCGTCATCCTCGTAGCCGCCAAAGGGCGGGTTGGTGATGACGCAGTCCACCTTGTCGTTGGCGCTCCAGTCGTTCCAGCCGATGCCCAGGGTGTTACGGTGCACGATCTGGCTGGGCACGTCGATGCCATGCAACAGCATGTTGGTGGTGCACAGCAAGTGCGGCAGTTGCTTCTTCTCGATGCCGTGAATCAGCTCCGCAATGGCCGCCTTGTCTGCGGGGCTGGACTTGTCGGTGAGCTGGTGACGCAGGTGCTCGATGGCCGCCGTCAAGAAGCCACCCGTGCCGCAGGCAGGGTCCATCACCGTCTCGCGCTTGGCCAAGCTGGGGTTCAGCCGGTCCGCCATGAACTGGGTGATGGCACGCGGGGTGTAGAACTCGCCTGCATTGCCGGCGCCCCGCAGGTCGTTCAGCAATTGCTCGTAGACATCGCCCAGGTTGGCGCGAATCGTGAAGTCGTGGAAGTTGATGGCCTCTTCCAGCTTCTCAATCACGGCCAGCAGCTGGGTGCCGGACTTCATGTAGTTGTTGGCGTCCTCAAAGACGCTACGGATCACCTGATGCAGCGGGCTGTCCGATGCGTCCAGCTCCTTCAAAGCCGGGAAGAGCTGATTGTTGACAAAGCCAATGATCTCTGAGGGGGTCTTCTGAGGAGCTTTCTTGCCGTCAAGGCCCGCCACAAACGCCGCCCAGTTGCGCCAACGCAGCCCTTCATCCAGAGGCGATTGGTACGAAGCGTCGTCGTCTTCCCACTCCTCTTCGCGCTGGTCGAAGACTTTCAGGAACAGCATCCAAGTGAGCTGACCCAGGCGCTGGGCGTCGCCATCGACACCATCGTCTTTGCGCATGATGTCTTGGATGGATTTGATGGTACTGCTGAGGTTCATTTCGTTGTTCTCGTTTCAGGCGGCCCGCCAGTGGGTCAGGCCTGCTTCTTGTTGTTCTCTTCGTCGTAGAGCGCTTGTTCCAATGCCCGCACGGCCTGGGTGAACTGTTCAACGCCGCCGAAGATGCCGCGCCGAATCTGTGTCTTGCTGCCGAACTGGTCGAAGGGCGGCAGTTCCAGCACCTTGGCGTCTTCCATGTTTTGCACGCCGTGGTCGGCAAACTTGTCGAGCAAGGCCTCCAGCACCGCACGGGCCTGGTCACCGTACTGGCCGAACACGTTGCGTTTTTTGACGTTGTTGGCGCGCTCGCGCCGGGTCAGCGGTTTCTGGTCGAAGGCCACATGGGCCACCAGATCGAACACATCCAGCTCGGCACCGTTGGGCACCGCTTGCTGCAGCACCTCCAGCGGCACGCCGTGGTCTGCCAGCTCGTCCAACACCGCTTGCTTGCGTTCAGCGCTGTTCCACCGGCGCAAGAAGTCGGTCAGGCTGCCGAACTCGGCCTGCAAGGCCTGCTTGATGTCGTCCTTGAGCAGAACGCGGTAGTCCTCGGTGATGAGCTTGCCATCTGCATCCAGGTACTGCGAGCGCTCGACAGCGACGCGCACGTTCACGTCGTCAATGACGTACTTGGTGCGGCCTTCGCCCCCGGCACCGACGGTGGTGATGTCGGGCGGTTGACCTGTCGTACCTGGCTGGGTGGGGCCAGGGTACGGAGGGTCCGGCTCACCTGTGCCCGGTGGCACATCGGGTGGCACCACGGGTTCGTCTTCTTGGGGCTCATAAATCACCACCGGCTCGCCGTCGAAGTCTGGGTCGGCAAACAGGCGGGTTGCGCCCTTGAAGTCCATGATGGTGAAGTACAGCTTCTGGTAATCCTCGCGCAGGCGCGTGCAGCGCCCGATGATCTGCTTGAACTCGGTCATCGAGTTGATGTTTTGGTCCAGCACGATCAGCTTGCAGGTCTTGGCGTCCACTCCGGTGGTCAGCAGCTTGGAGGTGGTCGCAATCACGGGATAGGCCTCGTCGTTGTCAATGAAGTACGACAACTGCGCCTTGCCCTCGTGGTCATCGCCGGTGATGCGCATCACGTAACGGCGGTTACTGGCAGCGGCAGGAATGATCTTGACCAGTTCTTGGCGCATGCGCTCGGCATGGTCTTGGTCGTCGCAAAACACGATGGTCTTGGCCATCGGATCGGTGACTTTGAGGTACTCCCACACCTTACGTGCCACCAAGCGGGTGCGTTTCTCCAGCACCAGATGGCGGTCGAAATCCTTGGTGGTGTAGAGCCGCTGTTCGACGGCCTGACCAAGCTTGTCCACCTTGCCCTTCTCCGGCATGTAGCCCACGGCATCCACGTCCGTGGCGATGCGGATCACCTTGTAGGGCGCAAGGAAACCATCCTCAATGCCCTGCTTCAGCGAGTAGGTGTAAACCGGGTCGCCAAAGTAAGTGAGGTTGCTCACCTCTTTGGTTTCTTTGGGTGTGGCCGTCAGACCCAGGTGCGTGGCGGCGCTGAAGTAGTCCAGCACATCGCGCCAAGCTGAATCATCGGCGGCGCTGCCGCGATGACATTCGTCGATCACCACCAGATCGAAAAAGTCCGCCGGGAATTGCCGGTAGATCTGCTTCCAATCCTCGCGCCCGGTGACGGCTTGGTACAGCGCCAGGTAGATCTCGTAGTTCTTCTTGACCTCGCGGTTGCTGACTTTGTGCATCACCTCGCCGAACGGGGCGAAGTCCTGCTGCATCGTCTGATCGACCAGGATGTTGCGATCTGCCAAGAACAAGATGCGCTTCTTGGCCTTGGCTTTCCAAAGGCGCCAGATGATCTGGAAGGCGGTGTAAGTCTTGCCCGTGCCGGTGGCCATGACCAGCAACACGCGCTGCTGCCCCTTGGCGATGGCCTCCATGGCGCGGTTGATGGCCACACGCTGGTAGTAGCGCGGTTCCCGGCCGCTGCCATCCGTGTAGAACGGCTGTTCCACCAGCGCCACGGCGGCAGGCGTGCTCAGCCCCTTCCATTGCTGGAACAGCGCCCAGAGTTCGGCGTGTGTCGGGAAGGCATCCAGGGAAACTTCACGCTCGGTCGGCGAGGTCAGCCCGGTGCGGTCGTGTAGCAGGAATGCCGTGCCGTTGCTGCTGATGGCAAAAGGCGCATCCAGCATCTCGGCATATGCCAGCGCTTGCTGCATGCCATGACCCACCGGAAACTTGGCTTGCTTGGCTTCAACCACGGCCAGCGGAACATTCGGGCGGGCGTAGAGAACGTAGTCAGCGCGCTTGGGCCCCCCCTTGGCTTCAGGATTACGAACCCGGGAAGCCAACTTGCCGCGCACCATGACACGGCCGTCCGTGAGGCGCACTTCCTCACGAAACTGTGTCTGCTGCCAACCAGCGGCCTGTATCGCGGGCGTGATGAACTTGGTACAGATGTCCCGTTCACTCAGCTCGTACTTGTCCACGGCGTTCTCCCTGAACCTTCTCGTTCTTGTTGTCCCTTCCTCGGCCCCCAGGTGCCTTTCTGGAAGGCACCCTAGGAATTCTGGGAAGAGAACCTGGGCACACAATCATGTGGAGCCAAATCAAGAGGATAGGTAACCGGCTAGAAGTGTGCAAACGTTCCCGACGTCCGCTCCCGACAACCAAAGGCTGTGTGACAAGCACGCTCGCCTTTCTGGCCAACCAGCTCACCGACCGCGCCCCGGAAAGAATGGGTTGAACGATGGGGCCATGGGTCGTCCAACCTCGCGGCAAGCGACCTGCGATTGACATCCAAAGAAAGGTCGTTGGTGGCGGGAAGATGGCAAAGAGTGCCAAGAACAACGTCAACAAGAAAAAAGCCCCAAGTGACAAGCACTTAGGGCTCTTTCTTTACCGTCTACGGACAGGTAGATCCTAGAACGGAATGTCGTCATCCATGTCGTCGAAGCTGGTGCTCGACTTGGGGGCGGGGCGCGGGGCGGGGGCCGGCGCCGGGCGGGCCATGGGGGCCGGGCGCGCGGCGCGGGGGGCCGGGGCGGGTGCGGGCTCACCACCACCCATGTCGTCTTCGTAGCCGCCGCCACCACCGCCAGCGCCGCCGCCGTCACGGCCGCCCAGCAGTTGCATCTGCTCGGCCACGATTTCGGTGGTGTAGCGGTCGTTGCCGTCCTTGTCCTGCCACTTGCGGGTCTTCAGGCGGCCCTCGATGTAGACCGGGCGGCCCTTGCGCAGGTACTCGCCGGCCACTTCGGCCAGGCGGTCATAGAGCACGACGGAGTGCCACTCGGTTTCCTCCACGCGCTCGCCGCTGTCACGGCTCTTCCAGTTGCGGGTGGTGGCCAGGCGCAGGTTGCACACCGCCGAGCCGCTGGGGGTGTAGCGGGTCTCGGGGTCGCGCCCCAGGTTGCCGATGAGGATGACTTTGTTGATGCTGGCCATGGGCGCTCCTGCGCTGGAAGAACGTCGGCGGCGCAACACGGAAACGGTCCGCCGACCATGAGGTTGAGGGCCGGAATTGTGCCCGATGGCCGCCGCCTGGCGCCCCCTCCGACGGGGGACCGGCGGTCGCGCCGGGCGGCCAGCGGGGCGGCTTGTGGGGCGGGCCGGCCCCTGGCAGCATGGCGCGATGGACACCCTGCGGCCTCAACCCTTCGTTCCCGCCCCTGTCCGGCCTCGGCGCCGGGACCTGCGCGGGCCCGCACTCGTCTGGGCCCTGGCCGTCAGCCTGGGGCTGGCGGGTTGCGCGGGGGCGGCGCCGGCGCTGCCCCCCACCGCCGGCGCCACCGCCACGACCACGGTGATCGCCCCAACGACCGAGGCAGGCGGGCTGCGCCAGGCCCTGCAGGCGCTGGTGGGCGAGGCCCGTTGCCAGGACGACAGCGCTTGCCGCACCTTGGGCCTGGGGGCGCGGCCCTGTGGCGGCCCCTCGGCCTGGCTGGCGTATGCGGAGCGCCCGGGCCTGGCCGCCGAACTGGCCCCGCTGGCGCAGGCGCTGGCGCGGGCAGAGCAATCGGAACACGAACGCAGCGGGCGCATGGGCATCTGCCAGGTGCTGCCCGATCCCGGCGCACGCTGCGAGGCAGGGCGCTGCGTGCTGCGCGGCGGCCGCAGCGCAGCCTACTGAAAGGCGTGGGCCGGGGGCCGGCTGAGCGCAGGACTTGACTCGACGCGTCAGCGCGGCTGGAAGTCGGGGTGCCCCATCTGCCAGAGCATGAAGGCGAAGACGTCGGCACGCTCCTCGAGCTGCTGGCGCTTGGTGCTGCCGATGCCGTGGCCGGCATCCCAGTCCAGGCGCAGCAGCACGGGCCGGCCGCTGGTGCTGGCGGCCTGCAGCCGGGCGGCCACCTTGCTGCTTTCCCACACCTCCACGCGGGGATCGTGCACCCCGTGCACCAGCATGACGGCCGGGTAGGCGGTGGCGTCGCGGATCTGGTGGTAGGTGCTCATGGCCAGCAGGGCGCGAAAGCCCGGCTCGTTGGTGCGGGTGCCAAACTCGGGGATGTTGGCCGGACCGGTGGCCATCAGCTCCGAGCGGATCATGTCCAGGGCGCCCACCTGGGGCACGGCCACGGCGAACAGGTCGGGCCGCTCGGTGATGCTGCGGCCCACCAGGATGCCGCCGGCGCTGGCGCCCCACAGGCCCAGGCGCTGCGGCCGGGTGTAGCCCTGGTCGATGAGCCACTGGGCGCAGGCAATGGTGTCCTTCCAGGTGTTGGGCTTGGTGGCCTGGAAGCCGCCCATGTGCCAGTCCTGCCCGAAGACGCCGCTGCCGCGCGGGTTGATGACCGCCATCACCCCGCCGGCCTCCAGCCAGGCCAGGCGCGAGAGGCTGAAGAAGGGCTCCTCGGTCATGCCATAGCTGGCGTAGCCGTAGAGCAGGGTGGGATGGCGGCCGTCGAGCACCAGGCCCTTGCGGTGGATGACGCTCATGGGCACCCGGGTGCCGTCGTGGCTGGTGACCAGCACCTCGGTGGCCTCGATGCCCTCGGGCGTGTCGTGCGGGCCGGCCGGCTGCAGGCCGGTGTTGCGGACCTGGCCGTCGGCCTGCACCTCGTAGATCTGTCGGGCGCGGGTCCAGCCCTGCAGGTCCAGCACCAGGCCGGGCAGGTCGGGGTGGGCGGCACCGGGGCCGCCTTCCCCGTCGGCGAGGGCGAAGGAGCCGGTCACCGGTAGCGGCACCTCCTGCAGCGCCGGGCCGGCCTGCAGGCCCAGGGGCCGCTTGAGCAGGCGCTTGGCATTGCCGCTGCGCACTTCCAGGTATAGCGCGTCGGCGGCGGCGGCCAGTCCCGCGATCACCCCCTCGCCCTGGGGCACCAGCACCTGGGCGCGGGCCATGTCGGGCTGGCGCAGGTCCAGGCCCAGCACCTGGAAGCGCGGCGCGCCGCGGTGCGAGAGCAGGTAGAGGGTGTCGCCGTGGTAGCTCAGCCCCGTGATCTGGTCGGCGGTGTCCACCACCGGCCGCCAGCGCGGCTGGCCTCGCAGCACCTCGGCCGCGGAGCTGAGGTAGAGGCGGAATTCGCGCTGCACACCGTTCTGCACCAGGCCCAGGGCCCAGCGCCCGTCGTGGGTGAAGGACACCGAGGGTGTCTCATCCGGTGCCAGTTGCACGCCTGGCATGCCAGCGCCCAGCACGCGGCGCGCCTGGGCCAGGCCGCCGCGGGCAGGCATCAGCCAGACGCTGGCATTGCGGTACTTCTCCACCTCGGGGGCGCCGGGCCGCAGGGCCTGCAGGCGGGTGAAGGCCAGGTGGCGGCCGTCGGCCGAGAAGCTGGGGCCGGCCCAGTTGGCGCGGTCGATGGGGGCACCCACCGGGCGGCCGGTCCGGGTGTCGAGCCGGTGCAGCACCGCCTCTTCGGAGCCCTGCTGCGACAAGCCGTAGACCAGCAGGTCGCCGCCGGGCGCGGCGTCGTAGTAGTTGATGGCGTGGGGCTTGCCGGTGCGCCGCTCCAGCGCTGCCGGGTCAACCAGCAGGCGGTCGCTGCCGGGTTGGCGCAGGTGGAGCTTGAACTGGTTGTCGCCCGGGTCGCGACGCTCGTAGAACAGCCGACCGCCAGGCTGGCGCAGCACCGCGGCCACGCGCACCGGCACCGCCTCGTCCAGCGCCACCAAGCGGTCGAGCAGGCGCTGGCGGCCGGGCAGGCGGGCCAGCACCTGGCGGGTGTGCTCGCCCTGGGCGCGCATCCAGGCCTGCACCTCGGGCTGGGCCTTGTCCTCCAGGGCCCGGTAGGGGTCGTGCACGGTAGTGCCGTGGAAGGTCTCGGGCACGTCGCGCACCGGCGCCACGGGCGGTGGCGGCAGGCCGGCGGGCACCGGCGCCACCCCGGCCGGCAGGCCGGGCGGGGTGACGGCGGGCGGTGCGGGCTGGGCACCGGCCGGAACGGCCAGGCTCAGGGCCAGGCTGGCGACCCAGGCGGCCAGGAGACGGCGCCGCGGGGCACGGGCGACAAGGGAGCGGACAGGTGGGGTCATCGTGTGACGGCGCGAAAGCTGCGGGGTGGGCGGCAGGAGCGGCCGCAGGGGCGGCGCTGACGGTGGACGGCTGCTGCGGCGGGGTGAAGGAACCGCGACCGACCCGGTGCACCCGGTAGGCGCACCGCGCCTGCAGGCTAGCAGCGCGGTCGGCCGGCCACAACACCGCCAGGGGCCGCGCTGTCGCCGGCCGGACGCCCCTCCCCCAAGGTCCCGGGCGGGTGCCAGCCGCTACCATGCCGGACCGTGTCCGATTCCTCCGCCTCCCCCCTCGCCCCCGCCGCCCTGCTGGACCTGCTGCATGAGGTCTTCGGCTACAGCGCCTTCCGTGGCCAGCAGCAGCCCGTCATCGAGCAGGTGAGCCAAGGCGATGACGCCCTGGTGCTCATGCCCACCGGCGGCGGCAAGAGCCTGTGCTACCAGGTGCCCGCCATCGCCCGGCACCGCGCCGGCCTGGGCGTGACGGTGGTGGTGAGCCCGCTGATCGCGCTGATGCACGACCAGGTGGGCGCACTGGATGAGGCCGGCGTGCCCGCCGCCTACCTCAACAGCTCGCTGGACCTGGCCGGCGTGCAGCAGGTGGAGCGCGACCTGCTCTCCGGCCGCCTGGTGCTGCTGTACGCCGCGCCCGAGCGCATCGTGCACCCGCGCTTCCTGGCCATGCTCGACAGCCTGCACGAGCGCGGCAAACTCAGCCTGTTCGCCATCGACGAGGCGCACTGCGTCAGCCAGTGGGGACACGACTTCCGCGAGGAATACCTGCAGCTGGGCGTGCTGCCCGAGCGCTACCCCGGCGTGCCGCGCGTGGCACTTACCGCCACAGCCGATGCGCACACCCGCGCCGACATCATCCACCGGCTGGCACTGGAATCGGCGCGCACCTTCATCAGCAGCTTCGACCGGCCCAACATCCGCTACGCCATCGTCGAGAAGGACAACGCGCGGGCGCAGCTGCTGCGCTTCATCCGTGACGAGCACGAGGGCGAGGCCGGCATCGTCTACTGCCAGAGCCGCAAGAAGGTGGAGGAGACCGCCGACTGGCTGCGCGGCGAGGGCCTGAACGCCCTGCCCTACCACGCCGGCCTGGACGCCGAGGTGCGCCGCCGCCACCAGGACCGTTTCCTGCGCGAGGAAGGGCTGGTGATGGTGGCCACCGTCGCCTTCGGCATGGGCATCGACAAGCCGGACGTGCGCTTTGTGGCCCACCTGGACCTGCCCAAGAACATTGAAGGCTATTACCAGGAGACCGGCCGCGCCGGCCGCGACGGCGAGCCCGCCGACGCCTGGATGACTTACGGCCTGGCCGATGTGGTCAACCAGCGCCGCATGATCGACGAGAGCACGGCCGAGGACGAATTCAAGCGCCTGCAGCGCGGCAAGCTCGACGCCCTGCTGGCCCTGTGCGAGAGCCTGGACTGCCGGCGCCTGCGTCTGCTGGCTTACTTTGGCGAGGACACGCCGACAGGCTACCGCTGCGGCAACTGCGACAACTGCCTGCAGCCCCCCGCCCGCTGGGACGCCACCGAGGCGGCACGCAAGGCGCTGTCCTGCATCTACCGCTGCCACCAGCATTCGGGCTTCGGCTTTGGCGCCGGGCACCTGATCGACGTGCTGCGCGGCAAGTCCACCGACAAGACCCGCCAGCGCGGCCATGAGGCGCTGTCCACCTGGGGCATCGGCGCCGACCTGGCCGAGGACCAGTGGCGCGGCGTCATCCGCCAGCTCATCGCCCTGGGCCATGTGCGCAGCGAGGGCGAGTACAACACCCTGGCCCTGGGCGAGAGCGCCCGGGCCGTGTTGCGCGGCGAGCTCACCATCGAGCTGCGCGAACCGCGCGAGCCCACGCCGCGCAGCCGCAGCCGCTCGCGCAGCGGCAGCTCGGCCGGCGCCAACCCCAAGGTGCCACGCGCCGCCGCCGCGCTGGACGGCGCCGGACAGGCGCGCTTTGCCGCCCTCAAGGCCTGGCGGGCCGAGGTGGCGCGCGAGCACAACCTGCCCGCCTACATCGTGTTCAACGACGCCACCCTCACCCAGATGGCGGCCGACAACCCGGGCACCCTGGCCGACCTGGCCGGCATCAGCGGCGTGGGCAGCAAGAAGCTGGAGGCCTACGGCCGGGAGATCCTGCGGGTGCTGGAGCGGGTGGAGCTGCTGGACGACGTGCCACCCGTCTGATTCGGCCCTGCGGAAAAAGTCCAGCGCGCGACAGGGACACACGCATCGCACCCTCAAGTGCGCGTTGGTGCACTCCGACAACCCCCTCATGACCGGTTTCACCGGCACCGTGTGGGGCAGCAGTCAGGCCCCGGAGTCCGCCCCGTCGTCCCGCACGACACCCGTCCTCTGCTCGAGGTTTTGCCATGCGCATCGTCCGCTCGCTCATCGTGGTTCCCCTGGTCCTGTCGGGACTGGCCAGCTGCGCCTTCACCCCGCTGGGCCTGCAGGCCAGCGCCAGCCACGCCACGCCCCCCACCGGCGCAGGCCCGGCCACCGGTGCCCCCACCGCCGGTGACGTCACCCTGGCGGCCGCGCCCGCCACCGGCGGCCGCTGAAACACGGCCAAGCCGCGACCGATCCACCGCGGTGTAAGAAATGGGCAGGGGTGCCCGACACAGTCCCAGACCCGGCCCTCCGCCGGACCCTCCACGGGACCACACCCCATGCCACAGCCCTTCTTCCCGTCCTGCCGGCCCGCCCTGCGCGCCGGACTGGCCGCCCTGGCCCTGAGCGCCTGCGCGGCCCCACAGGCGGCGCCGCATGCCACGGCCGGCGCGGCCACCCCCCAGCTGCGCGGCTTTGCGGTGCAGACCGAGGCGCTCGACCTGAGCCGGCTGCACGGCAAGGTGCTGCTGCTGTTCTTCTGGAGCACGGACTGCCCGGTCTGCCTGGACAAGATGGCCGAGCTGCGCCGCAACCTGGCCGGCTGGCGCGGCCGCGACTTCCTGGTGCTGGCCATCAACCAGGACCGCCACCCGGAGTCCCTGCAGGCTTACCTGCGCGCGGTGCAGGGCGCCCACGCGCCCGACCCGCAGCTGCGCTTCGTCTGGCGCCATGACCCCGGCCACCGCGACAGCTTCGGCCCCCTGCCCGAGCGCGCCCCCACCACCGTGCTGCTGGACCGCGACGGCCGAGAACGTGCGCGCCTCATGGGTCGCATTCCCGCCACGCTGTGGGACGACATCGCCGAACTGCTGCTCTGAGCCCTCCCCCCCCCCCACCCTCCACAGGAATCTCTGACCATGGATCATCGTCTCGTGCTGTCTTCCGCCCTGGCCTCGGTGCTGGCCCTGGGCGTCACCCCCGCCGCCTCGGCCGCCGGCGACAAGGAAAAGTGCTACGGCATCGCCAAGGCTGGCAAGAACGACTGCGCCAGCGCCGCCGGCGGCCACACCTGCGCCGGCCAGGCCCAGGTCGACAACGCCCCCACCGAATGGGTGTTCGTGCCCAAGGGCCAGTGCCAGGCGCGCGGCGGCAAAACCCAAGCCCCCGCCGTCAGCACCGCCCCCGGCAGCCGCTGAGATGTACCGCCCCCACACCGGCATCGGCTGGCGCCAACCGCATTACCAGGCCCTGCTGGACCAGCAGCCGGCGCTGGGCTTTGTGGAGGTGCACACCGAGAACTTTCTGGCCGACGGCGGCGCCGCCCTGGCGGTGCTGGAGGCCGGCCGCGCCCACTGGCCGGTGAGCCTGCATGGCGTGGGCCTGGGCCTGGGCTCCACAGAAGGACTGGACCCGGACCATCTGGAGCGCCTGGCCCGGCTGGTGCAGCGCATCGAGCCGGTGCGGGTGAGCGACCACGCCAGCTTTGCCCGCGCCCGCCTGCACCCCCAGGGCCCGGTGGTGCACGCCCTGGACCTGCTGCCCGTGGCCTTCACCCGCGCCGCCCTGGCGCGCATGGTGCGGCAGGTGCAGCAGGTGCAAGAGCGGCTGCGCCGCCCGCTGCTGGTGGAGAACCTGGCCGCCCCGCTGCGCTGGGCCCAGGCCGAGATGGACGAAGCCGAATTCCTGCGCGAGCTGGCCCGTCGCAGCGGCTGCCAGCTGCTGCTGGATGTGAACAACTTGGTGGTCAACGCCCTCAACGTCGGCGCCGCCGACCCCGTGGCCCACGCCCTGGACACGGTACACGCGCTGGACCCGGCCAGCGTGGGCGAAATCCACCTGGCCGGCCACCAGGACACCGGCGCCCTGGTGATTGACGACCACGGCAGCCGCGTGCCCGCGTCGGTGTGGGCGGTATACGCCGCCACACTGCGCCATGTAGGCGCCCGGGTGCCCACCCTGGTGGAATGGGACACCCACCTGCCCCCCTTGGCCGTGCTGCTGGAAGAGGCGGACACGGCGGCAAGATGGGCAGGCGAGGTGGCGGCGGCACAAGCGGCACAAGCGGCACAAGCGGCACAAGCGGCACAAGCAGCAGAAGAGGCCGCGGAGACGCAGGCCACCACACCGTCGCCGCCCCCCAGCGCCCGCCCGGCCCCGCCGCCGCAGGCGCCCCTGGACGACGCTGCCGAGGCCTGGCGCCAGCGCCTGCTGCTGCAGGTGCTGTTCCACCAGGCCCCGGCGTCCGAATTGCACCCCGCGCTCTGCGGCCCCATCGCCCGGCAAACCCGGGCGCTGCAGTCCCACTGGGCCCATGGCGCGCTGCTGGCCGAGCGGGTGCTGGCCGACGCCTGCCCCGCCCTGAGCGACGCCGTGGGGCCCGAGGCCACCGCCGTGCTGGCGCGCCAGCTGTGGCGACAGGCGCCACCCCAGGCCGCCGACGCCGAGGCCTGGCAAGCGCTCGCCCAGCAGCTGCCCGCCCTGGTGGCCCAGGCCCCACCCCTGGCCGACCGGCCCTGGCTGTCCGACCTGGCCCGGCTGGAAGTGGCCCTGCACCACACCCGCCGCGCGGCCGACGCCCCCACCTCACCTGACCTGCCGCCCGGCCTGGGTCTGCTGGGCACGGCCGAGGCGCCGCGCTGCCAGTTGCACCTGGCACCGGGCAGCACGGTGCTGCAGGTGGCGGGGGCTGCGTGGGCCGCGTGGTCTTCATGGTCTGCCCGGGCGGCTGAGGCCACCGGGTCGGCCCCGCACGGCGGGGACCACGCGCAGGCCGTGCCGCAGGACCCGCCGGCAGACGGGCGGCCCCGGGTGTGGCTGTGGCTGTACCGCCGCGGCTGGCGGGCACAGGCCTCGCCGGCCAGCGCCGGGGACGCTGCCTTTCTGGCGGCCTGCGCCGACGGCACCCCGCTGGGTGAGGCGCTGGACCGCGCCGCGGCGGCCGAAGCCCCCTGGGCATTTGCCCCATGGCTGCGCCGCGCCCTGGCCCGGGGCGAGGTGGCGGCCGTCACAGCGCCGTCCTGAGCCACCGGGGCGAGCCGGTACGGCCCTGCCCGGCTCGCCGACCAGCCGTCCTCAGGCGTCCATCTGCTTGTGGAACACCAGGCCGGCGTGTTCGCGCAGGGCGTGGAACTTGATCTTGGGCCAGTTGTCCTGGATGGCGCGCAGCTCGCCGGCGTATTCCAGCAGCAGGGTGGGGGCGTCCACCGCGTCCAGGGCCATGCGGTGGCTGTTGTGGTCGATGAAGCGCTTGAGCTCCTTCTCGCCGCCGTCGGCCTCGTCGCAAGTCACCCAGCGGGCCACGTTGAAGCGCGCGGCCAGGATGCGGGCCTTGACGCCGTACTCGTGCTCCAGGCGATGGGCCACCACTTCAAACTGCAGCTGGCCCACGGCACCCAGCAGCAGCACGCTGCCGGCCATCGGGCGGAAGACCTGGATCGCACCCTCCTCGCCCAGCTGGGTCAGGCCGGCGCGCAGTTGCTTGGTCTTGAGCGGATCGGCCACTTCCACCGAGCGGAACAGCTCGGGCGCGAAGAAAGGCAGGCCGGTGTACTGCAGGGCCTCGCCTTCGGTGAGGGTGTCGCCCAGTTGCAGCACGCCGTGGTTGGGAATGCCGATGATGTCGCCGGCATAGGCCTCGTCCAGCAGCTCGCGCTTCTGGCTCATGAAGGTCACCACGGTGTTGGGGCGCAGGGTCTTGCCCGAGCGCACCACCTTCAGGTTCATGCCGCGCTGGAACTTGCCCGAGGCCACGCGCAGGAAGGCGATGCGGTCGCGGTGCGCCGGGTCCATGTTGGCCTGGATCTTGAAGACCACGCCAGTGAACTTGGTCTCTTCGGGCTGCACCACGCGCTGCAGCGCGGCGCGCTCACCCGGCGGCGGGGCCAGGTCGACCAGGGCGTCCAGCACTTCCTGCACGCCAAAGTTGTTGACCGCCGAGCCGAAGAACATCGGCGTCTGGCGTCCGGCCAGGAACTCGGCCTCGTCAAAAGCGGGGGCGGCCTCGCGCACCAGCTCGATCTCGCCGGCGGCCTGCTCGTACACGTCGCCAAAGCGCTCGGTCAGCACGGGGTTGGCGATGCCGTCGACGATTTCCTCGGTGCCGGCCACGCGGTCTTCGCCTGGGGTGAAGACGCGCATCTGGTCCTTGCGCAGGTCCAGCACACCGCCAAAGAACTTGGCCATGCCCACCGGCCAGGTGAAGGGCACCACGGTCATGCCCAGCTCGGCCTCGATCTCGTCCATCAGGGCCAACGGGTCTTTCACCTCGCGGTCCATCTTGTTGACGAAGGTGAGGATGGGGGTGTTGCGGGCGCGGCAGACCTGCAGCAGGCGACGGGTCTGCGGCTCCACGCCGTTGGCCGCGTCGATGACCATCAGCGCGGCGTCCACGGCGGTGAGCACGCGGTAGGTGTCTTCGGAGAAGTCCTGGTGGCCCGGGGTGTCCAGCAGGTTGATGGTGCAGCCGCGGTACTCCATCTGCATGACGGAGGAGGCCACCGAGATGCCGCGCTGCTTCTCGATCTCCATCCAGTCGGAGGTGGCGTGGCGGCTGGCCTTGCGGGCCTTGACCGAGCCGGCGATCTGGATGGCCCCGGAGAACAGCAGCAGCTTCTCGGTCAGCGTGGTCTTGCCCGCGTCAGGGTGGGAGATGATGGCGAAGGTGCGGCGCTGGCGCACCTGCTGGGCAAGTTCAGCGGACATGGCGGATGGGGGTGGGGAAGGCGGCGGGCCAATCCGGCCGGGCAGATGGGCACTGCCGCCTGCGCCGCAGGCAAAACGGGGTCGGGATTATCGCCGGGCCGCCCCGCCCACCACCGCGCGCCGGCACGACGTCAGCCTCAGGCTGGGGCCTTGACAAAGAAATTCCCGCCGCAGGGCCGCCGCGGGCCCTCAAAATTTGGGTTTCCTCAATTCCTCACCGGCACGATTGAACATGGCCCAGAACAACGCCCCCACCTTCATGGTCGACGGCATCCGCACCATCGCCATCCACAACGACGTGGTCCGCGTCCAGTTCCATGAGCTTGACCAGGACGGCAAGCCGGCCGACGTGGTCAAGCTGATGATCCCGATGCGCCAGCTGCAGCAGATCGCCGACGCGCTCAAGAACATCAAGCGCTGACCGCACCGACGCCCACCCCGCCCGGTGCATACCGGGTGCTCAGGCCGGCCGGGCCAGCGGGTTGGGCGTGGGCTCCGCCAGCCGATGCAGCGTGTTGCGGTCGGTATGGTGGAAGGGCTCGGCCTGGCCGCGGATCTGCAGCACGGTGTCCTCCTCGTAGGTCCAGGAGTCATCGTCGTGTACCGTCACCCGGATGTGGAAGGCGGTGGTCTTGAAGGCCTGGTCCAGGAACGGCGCCGAGCAGATGCCGAAGGTGTCCAGGCCCTGGGTGGCCTGCAGCGCAAAGCTGCGGGCATCGGCCGCGGCGGTGCCGCCGGCCATGGCCACCTCCCCCCGGGGAATGGTCAGGGTGTGGATGACCGCGCCGGTGGCCGGCTCCCACAGCCAGTAGCCCACCTGCTCGTGGTAGGTCTTGACCTGCCCGGGCTTGGTGATGTGCGTGTGGTAACGCAGCCCATACAGCAACTGCGGCCCGTTGGTCACCGGGTCGATGGGCTGCAGCTCGAGGCGCTCGACAAAGGCCTGCTTGCGCGGGCCGTCGGCCTTGGGCTTCACATCCAGCCCGCGGGTGCCGCTCCACACGCCGGCCAGGGCGCGCAGCGGCCCCAGACAGGCCAGGGTGTCCACGGAAAAATCCCGGGGCTCGGTGTAGAGGTCGTCGGGAAGGGGGCGCTCGCTCATGGGTGACTCCGTCTGAGGGGCCGGCGCGCCGGCGCAGGCCACCGGCCCCGACTGTAATGAAGCCGGGGGGCGGAGCGGTCCTGATGCAGGTCAAGGTCCCAGGCCGCGGTCATCGCGGCGACGGAGGGGCTGTGGTATCCCTGCGGCTTGGGCGCATGGAGCCCCCAGGGGCGCGCCGCGACCCCGCTTCGCCCGCCACCCGCCGCCGCCCCACCCGCATGACCCTGCCCACCGACCCCACCCTGGCCGCCCTGCTGCCTGACGCGCCGGCCAGCCACTGCACCGACCCCGAACTCCGGGCCCGCGAGGCCGCCACCCGCCTGGACAGCCGCTGGCACGCCGCCATGGCCAAGCTCACCGGCGGCCTGTCGCCGGTGGCCCTGACCCTGGCCTGGACCGACTGGGCCCTGCACCTGGCCACCCAGCCCGCCCAGGCCCGGCGTCTGGGCCTGGCCGCCTGGGGCCAGGGGCTGAGGCTGCTGGGCCAGTCCCTGGCTCCGGCGGCCCAGGACCCGGCGGACCCCGCCACCCCGGCCGACCCCCGCTTTGCCGATCCACTGTGGGCCCGCTGGCCCTGGCAGGGCGCGGTGCAGGCCGCCCAGGCGGCCGAGACCTGGTGGGCCGAGGCCACCCAGCTGCGCGGCATGAGCCCGCACCACCAGGAGATGGCGGGCTTCTTCGCCCGCCAATGGCTGGACATGCTCTCGCCGGCCAACTGGGGCCTGGCCAATCCCGAGGTGCTGCGCCGCACGCTGGAGCGCCAGGGCGGCAACCTGCGCGACGGGGCCGCCCACCTGGGCGACGACTGGCGGCGCCGGCACGGCCTGTCACCGCTGCAGCCGCCCACCCGGCCGTACCAGCCCGGCGTGGACCTGGCGGTCACCCCGGGCCGGGTGGTGCACCGCAACGCCCTGGCCGAGCTGATCCAGTACGACCCGGTGACGCCACAGGTGCAGGCCGAACCGGTCTTCCTGGTGCCGTCCTGGATCATGAAGTACTACATCCTGGACCTCTCGCCCGAGAACTCGCTGGTGCGCTGGCTGGTGGGCCAGGGCCATACCGTCTTCATCCTGAGCTGGCGCAACCCGGACGAGGGCGATGCCCGGCTCACGCTGGCCGACTACCTGGAGGCCGGCATCTTCGACGCCCTGGCCGCCATCGGCCGCGCGGTACCGGGCGAGGCGGTGCATGCCTGCGGCTACTGCCTGGGCGGCACCCTGCTGTCCATCGGCGCGGCCGCCCTGGCGCGCCCGGGCCAGGTGCAGGGCGCCCAGACGCTGCCGCCGCTGGCCAGCCTGAGCCTGCTGGCCGCCGAGACCGACTTCACCGAGCCCGGCGAGCTGGGCGTGCTCATCGACGAAGGCCAGGTGGCGCTGCTGGAGGACATGATGGCCGAGCGCGGCTACCTCAGCGGCGCGCAGATGGCCGGCAGCTTCGCCTACCTGCACTCGCGCGACCTGGTCTGGTCGCAGCAGCTGCGGCGCTTCTGGATGGGCGAGGCCGACCAGCCCAACGACCTGATGGCCTGGAACGCCGACACCACCCGCATGCCGGCGCTGATGCACAGCGAGTACCTGCGCCGCTGCTACCTGCGCAACGAGCTGGCCGAGGGGCGCTTTCCGGTGGAGGGGCGGCCGGTGTCGCTGGGCGACCTGCGCCAGCCCCTGTTTGTGGTGGGCACCGAGAAGGACCATGTCTCGCCTTGGAAGTCGGTCTACAAGCTGCACCGGCTGACCGATACCGACCTGACCTTCGTGCTGGCCAACGGCGGACACAACGCCGGCATCGTCAGCGAACCGGGCCATCGGGGCCGGCACTACGCCCTGCGCCTGCGCCCTGCCGGCGCCGCCTGGGTGCCACCGGAGGCCTGGGGCCAGCAGGCCGAGCGCCGGGAGGGCTCGTGGTGGCAGGCCTGGCACGACTGGCTGGTGACACACAGCCGCGGCCCGGTGACCGCCCGCACGCCGGCTGCCGGCCTGGGGCCCGCCCCGGGCCACTACGTGCTGCAACGCTACGTGGAGGCAGGCTGAGCGGGCGCACCGCCAAAAATCGCCGCGCCCATGAGCCGTTTGGCCGCGGCGCCCTGCGTTAACCCATGCAAGCCCCCCACAAGCCTGAATTCGGGACCACCGGGGGGCGGCGGCCCTGTCCAGCCGCCCGCCAGCCCCGTAAAGTTGTGCGAATGCTCTCCTGAGGACTCCCACCATGCGCCCGAGGACCCTTCTTTCACCACTGCGCCACGCCCTGGTCCGCCCCCTGCTGGGCCTGGCCCTGGCCACCGCCCTCACCCCCATGGCCGAGGCCGCCCGCCTGGCCCTGGTGCTGGGCAATTACAACTACCAGAACATCCAGCCCGCCCTGCGCAACGCACGCAACGACGCCCAGACCATGGCGCGCGAGCTGGAGTCGGCCGGCTTCTCGGTGACCAAGGTCATGGACGGCACCCGGGCGTCCACCTTCGCGGCCCTGGATGGCTTCCTCGGCCGCATCCGCAAGGGCGACGAGGTGGTCTTTTTCTTCTCGGGCCACGGCTCCCAACCGCCGTCCTCCGGGCCGATGCTGCTGCCGGTGGACATCCAGCCCACCAGCGAACGCTCCATCCAGCGCGACGCCATCTCGCTGGACCAGGTGATGGACGACCTGAACAAGCGGGCGCGTTTTGTCCTCATGATCATCGACGCCTGCCGGGACGACCCCTTCCGCCAGTCCTCGGCCGGCCGCTCCATCGCCCCGGGCTCGGCCCTGGGCCGGGTGGAGCCGCCCAGCGGCACCCTGGTCATCATGGCCGCCTCCAAGGGCCAGCAGGCGCTGGACCGGCTCTCCGACAAGGATCCGGTGCAAAACGGCCTGTTCACCCGCGAGCTGGTGCGCCACATGCGCACCCCGGGGCTGTCGGCCTCCGAGATGGCGCGGCGGGTCAAGTTCGGGGTGGAGCAGGCCGCGCTGTCCATCAACCACCAGCAGCGCCCGGCGGTGATCGACGAGTCCTCCTCCAGCGAGTTCTACTTCTATCCCCCCAGCACCGGCGCCGCCCCGGCCCCCGTTGCCCCGCTGGTCCCGCCCACGCCGAGCCCGGTCCCCGCCCCGACCCCGGGGGGCTACACCACCCCGGTGCAGACGCCGGTGCAACCCGTCCAGCCCGCGGTGCAGGCCCCGACCACCCCCCCGGCGGCACGGCCGCCGGTCGGTGACGTCACCCAGAGCGAGGCACAGCGCGAATTCGAGGCCTGGGATGCCGCCATGCGCAACCCCAGCCGCGCCGGCCTGGAGAGTTTCCTGAGCCGTTTCCCCCAGGGCCGCTACGCCGGCCTGGTGCGCACCGAGCTGCAGCGGCTGGGCGGCACGGCCAGCACGCCGGCCGCCGCGCCGGCGGCACCGCGGCCCCAGAACCCCCAGGCCGAGTTCGAGTTCTGGGAAAGCATCAGCGCCCGCAACACCCGCCAGGCCTACGAGGAGTACCTCCAGGCCTACCCCAACGGCCGCTACGTCGACATCGCCCGGGCCCGGATGAAATGACGCCGCGCCCCAGAGCGGTCCCGCCCCCCATTCCCCACCCACCACCCCCAGAGGCTTCACCCCATGAACACCCTTCGCATCCTCCGCACCGGCGCCGCCGCCGTGGTCCTGAGCCTGTGCGCTGCCGCCGCCTCGGCCCAGACCTACAGCAAGCAGCAGCTGCAGGACCTCTACAGCTCCTTCGTCACCGCCGAAGGCTTCCGCCCTGAGATCACCCCGGCGGGCAACGTCAAATTCAAGCGCGAGGGCCGCACCCACGTCATCTACGTGGACGAGAAGGACCCGACCTACTTCCGCCTGGTCATCGCCTTCGCCGAGGACGACAAGAGCCAGGCCACCCGCAGCCGCCGCCTGGAGGCCGCCTCCTTCGCCTCCGGCGAGGTCAAGGTCGGCAAGGCCTACCTGGACAACGAAGGCGACCCGGTGTTCAGCGTCGAGATCTTCACCATCGTCCCGGGTGACGCCAAGGGCATCTTCAACCGCCTGCTGAAGGTCCTGGACCTCACCTACTCGAAGTACCAGGAAAAGTTCAACAACCGTTGAACCCGGCCTGAGCGCGCCCCGCCGGCGCGCCGCCAACACCGCCCTGGGCCTCCACCACCTGACGCCAGCCGACAGGTGGTGGACCGCCTGAGGTCTGCACCTGCACTTCCACCGCCCCTTGCGATCGCACCGGCTTTTCCGGGCGCGAGGGGCGATCCTGCGCCCTTCGCGCCCCTGCCGACCCTGCCGCCTCGAACTTCCTGGCCAGGCGGCCCCGTGGATCCCTGCCCCACCCCGCGCCTGCAGGCGCCTCCCCAAGGAGATTGACCATGTCCACCGCCCTTCGCCTGGCCCGTGCCGGCACCGCCTCACTGCTCGTGTCGCTCTTCGCCGCCTGTTCCAGCCTGCCCAGCATGCCCAGCATCCCGGGTCTGGGTGGCGGCTCGTCTGCGGAGGCCAGCACTGGCAGCTATGGCAAGAAGCAGCTTCAGGACCTCTACAGTGGCTTCGTGCGCGCTGAGGGCTTCCAGCCCGAGATCACCCCGTCAGGCAATGTGAAGTTCACGCGCAACAGCCGCATCCACATCCTGTATGTGGACGAGAAGGACCCGACCTACTTCCGTCTGGCCATGGCCTTTGCGGAAAGCGACAAGAGCGCCGCGGCCCGCGCGCGGCGCCTGGAGGGGGCTTCCTTCGCCTCGGGCGAGGTCAAGGTCGGCAAGGCCTACCTGGACAGCGATGGCGACCCCACCATCAGCGTCGAGCTCTTTGCCAAGAGCCCGGAGGAAGCCAAGCCGCTGTTGGCGCGCATGCTCAAGGTGCTGGACCTGACCTACACCAAGTACCAGGAGGGTGCGCGAAACCGCTGATCCACGCCCCGCAGCGCCCCCGCCACCGCCGCCATCCCCCCGGGACTCCCCCCCGATTTCAGGGCAGGGAGGCCCGGGGGGCCGTTGATACACTTGAAAAGATTTGGTGCCTCTGCGCCCCGCAGGGAAATCCGCCCCTGCGGGGCAACGCCAAAACCCCCTTTTCCGGGCTGTCCAGCCCTGTGCGTGGATCTATTTTTGGAGTTTTCATGATGTCTCAGGAAACCGGCCCCAAGGGCGGTCTGGCGGGTGCAAGCCAAGTGGAAACCGAAACCCAGAAAACGGTGAATCCCTCCGCCACCGTGGCCGCCGCCGGCGCAGCCAGCCAAGTTTCCGAAAACACCCCGCCCGTCGCGCTGGCCGGCGGTGTCGAATACCTCTACACCCGACGGCTGGTGGGCTGGGCCACCGGCCCAGTGGCTGCCGGCGAGACCCTGGAGGTGGAGCTGCTCAGCGACGGCGTGCCGGTGGCCCGTGCGCCGGTGGCCCAGCTGCGGACCGACCGGCCGGACCCGGCCACCGGCATGGCCACCGCCACCGGCTGGGAGATCACGCTGTCGCCCGCCGTGATGGATGGCAAGGTGCACACCCTGTCCCTGCGCCGCCTGTCCGACGGGGCGCCGATCGAAGGTTCGGCCAAGGCCCTGCTGCTGCCCAAGGGCGAACGCAGCAAGCCGGTCGAAGGCCACATCGACGGCTTCCGCGGCTTCATGGTCGGCGGCTGGGCCTTTGACCCCGAGTACCCCGAGCAGCCCCTGGATGTGGAGCTGCACTGCGACGGCGTGGCCGTGGCCCGCAGCCGCGCCGATGTCTTCCGTGCTGACCTGGCCAAGCTGGGCAAGAACAATGGCCGTGCCGCCTTCGCGCTGCGCGTGCCGCCGCACCTGTACGACGGCAAGGGCCGAGTGCTGACCGTGGTCGAGGCCCGCGGCGGCTCCCCGCTCAAGGGCGCCACACTTGAACTGCCTCACACCCGCTTCCAAGGGGCCATCGAGGGCACCTCGGGTGCCGCCGTGCAGGGCTGGGTGCAAGTGGTGGGCAACTCCACCGGTGGCATGGCTGTGGAGCTGTGGATCGACGGCGACCTGGCCTCCAGCGGCCATGCCGACCAACCGCGCGAAGGCGGCGAGGGCGTCCGCTTCCACATCGGTCTGCCCGACAAGTACCTGGACGGCCGGGTGCACGAGCTGTCGCTGACCTCTCCGGATTACCCCGGCATCGAACTCGCGGCCAACGCCATTCTGCTGCCCTGCCACCTCACGCCGGCCGACGCCCTGCAGCGCTATGCCGGCTTCCGCTACCTGCGCAGCTACGTCTCGCCACTGGGGCCGCGCCGCTATGAGTCGCTGCGCCGTGGCATCGCCGACCTGGCCAGTGCAGCCGCCGAGGCCAGCTCCGAAGCCGACCTGCGGGCCATCTGCCGCGACCTGGTGTCGCTGTCGCATGGCCAGGAGCAGGTGATCCGCAGCTTCATCTCGCCAGTCCAGCGCTTCACCCCGCTGCACTTCGTGCCGCACGCCACCCCGGACGTGTCCATCGTCATCCCGGCGCACAACAAGTTCGCCACCACCTACAACTGCCTGGCCTCCATCGCCGCGGCCCGCTGCCAGGCCACCTACGAGGTCATCGTGGTGGACGACGGCTCCAAGGACGAGACGCTGGACCTGCCCACCATCGCCCCGAACGTGAAGGTGGTGCGCCATGAAGAGGCCAAGGGTTTCGTGGGCGCCAGCAACGCCGGCGGCGCCGCGGCCACCGGCCGCTACGTGGTCATGCTCAACAACGACACCGAGGTGATGGCCGGCTGGCTCGACGAGCTGCTGGATCCCTTCACCCGGTTCGAGGGCGTGGGCATGACCGGCGCCAAGCTGATCTACCCCGACGGCAAGCTGCAGGAGGCCGGCGGCCTGATCTGGGCCAACGGCCAGCCGTGGAACATCGGCCGTAACGGCAACCCCGACGACCCGCGCTACAACTACACCCGTCAGGTGGACTACATCTCCGGGGCCTGCGTCATGCTGCCCATGACGCTGTGGAAGGAGCTGGCGGGCTTTGACACCTACTTCGCCCCGGCCTATTACGAGGACACCGACCTGGCCTTCCGCGTGCGTGCCAAGGGCTTCAAGACGGTCTACACCCCGTTCTGCGAGGTGGTGCACTACGAGGGCGTGAGCAACGGCACCAGCACCTCGGGCAGCGGCCTCAAGCGCTTCCAGGCGATCAACGAGCCGAAGTTCAAGCAGCGCTGGACGCACGCCTACCGCCACAACGGCAAGCTCGGCCAAGACGCCCCCCACGTCATGCAGGACCGCGGCGTGACCCACCGCGTGCTGGTCTTCGATGCCCAGACCCTGACCCCCGACCTGGACGCTGGCAGCTACTCGGCCACCCAGGAAATCCGCATCCTGCAGTCCCTGGGCTTCAAGGTCACTTTCGTGCCGGCCAACATGGCCTACATGGGCGGCTACACCGAGGCCCTCCAGCGCATGGGCGTGGAGGTGCTTTACGCGCCGTTCTACTTCAGCATGGCTGAGGTGGTGGAGCGCCGCGGCAAGGAATTCGACCTGTTCTACGTGGCCCGCTACGGCGTGGCCGAGCAGGTGGTCAAGACCATCCGCGCGCAGTGCCCGCAGACGCCGATCATCCTGAACATCCACGACCTGCACTTCCTGCGCGAAATCCGCGAGGCGCTGCAGCGCAAGGACATGTCGCACATGAACCGCGCCACAGCCACCCGCGACGCCGAGCTGGCCGTGATGCGCGAAGTGGACCTGGCCATCACCTACAGCAAGGTCGAGGAGGCGGTGATCGTCAGCCACAACCTGACCTCCACCCGCACCGGCCACTGCCCTTGGGTGGTGGAGACCGCCACCCAGGTGCCGCCCTTCGCCCAGCGCGAGGGCATCGCCTTCCTGGGCGGCTTTGGCCACAGCCCGAACGTGGAAGCCGTGGAATGGTTCTGCCGCGACGTGATGCCGCTGCTGCGTGCCCGCCTGCCGGGCGTGCCCTTCCTGATCTACGGCAGCAAGGCGCCTGACAGCCTCAAGAAGCTGGAGGACGAGGACATCGTGCTCAAGGGCTTCGCGCGCACCACCGAGGAGGTGTACGACACCGCCCGCGTGTTCGTGGCCCCGCTGCTGACCGGCGCCGGCCTCAAGGGCAAGGTGATCGGCGCCTTCGCCCGCGGCATCCCGACGGTGATGACCCCCACCGCCGCCGAAGGCACCGGCGCCCGCCACGGCTTGGACGCCTTCGTCTGCACCGAGCCCGCCGAATGGGTGGACGCGCTGGTCAAGCTCTACAGCGACGAGGCCGCCTGGAACGCCATGAGCGCCTCGGCCCGCCACCTGACCCAGGTGGAGTACTCGCTGGAAGCAGGCCGCAAGACCCTCAAGGAGGCGCTGCACCAGGTCAACGTGTTCCCGGAATCGGACTGCCACGCCCTGTGGCCGCTGAAGCTGGAGCTCTGAAGGCCCGACCAGGCACCCGGCCCCACCCCGGGGCCGGATCGACGCAGGGCTACCCCAGGGTCGCCCTTTTTCTTGGGCCGGCTCCGGCTCCGGCTCCGGCGCCCGGTCAGGCCGGCGGCACCTCGACAGGCCGCAGTGCCAGCGCGGTGAGCACCAGGGCGCGCTCGCGGTCCTCCAGCGCGTCGGGCGGCCGGCACACGGCGCTGCCCAGGCTCAGCTCGAAGGTTTCGCCGGCGGCCAGGGGGCGCGGCAACCACAGGCTGAAGCTCTCGCCCATGGCCAGGGGGCCGGTGCGGACACTGGCCTCGGCCAGGGTCAGGCAGACCTCGTTGCCGGCGTAGGCGGCGGTCCAGTCGGGATTCCAGGCGCGCAGCGTCAGGCCGGCTGCGGCCCGGGTGGCGCGCCCGCGCAGCCGCAGCTCGGCGGTGGTCCAGCCATCGGGCCAGCGGCCGCCGGTGCAGCTCAGCACCTCGGCTCCGTCCACCTGCGGCCAGGGCGGCTGCGCCGCTGTCGGAAGGTCGGGGGTCATGGGGCAGTGTCCTGCGGGTCGGGATCCCGGGGTGCCGGATCGGTGGGCAAATCGGCTGGCGGGCCTGTGCGCCAGAAGGCCAGCGCATCCAGCCGGTCCAGTGCCCGTTCCGGGTGGGCGGTCAGGCGTTCAGCATGGTGGGCCGCAAAGCGCTCCCGGCGGGCCTGGATCAGGGTCCAGGCGGCAGCGCCGCCGCGGCCGCGGCCGTAGCTGGCGTGCTCGTAGTGGTGCACCGCCAGGGCGGGGTCGTAGCGCACGCGCAGGCCCCGGGCCCACAGCCTCAGGCACAGGTCGGTGTCTTCGTAGTAGCCCGGCGAATAGCCCTCGTCAAAACCGCCCAGGGCTTCGAAATCGCCGCGGCGCACCGCCAGGCAACAACCGGAGCAGTAGTCCACGTCACGCGCACGCCGGTAGCGCGGCGTCAGCGGGTCCTGCCCGCGGCCGCAGCCGGCGGTGGAGCCGTCGCGGAAGACCACGCCGCCGGCCTCCTGCAGCCGGCCGTCCAGCTGCAGCACCTGACCGCCGACGGCCCCCACCGTGGGGTCGGCCAGGGCGCGCACAGCGGCCTGCAGCGTGCCTGGCACCAGTTCGATGTCGTTGTTGAGAAACAGCAGGTGCGCGCCGGCGGCCTGCCGGGCGCCGGCGTTGCAGGCCGCCGGATAGCCCACGGCCTGGGGCAGCCGCAGCAGCTTGAGTCCGTGCACCCGCTCGCCCAGGTCGGTGGTGCGGTCGGTGGAGCCGTTGTCCACCACGATGACCTCCAGACGCAGGTCCGGGTCCTGCCGCTGCAGCGCAGCCAGCTGGAGCAGCAACGCGGCGGTGAAGTCGTGGTGGTCCAGCACCGGCACGATGACCGAGAGGTCGGGGGCGGCGGGCAGGTCCAGGCGCAGGGGGGCGGCCGCGTCCAGGCGGGCCGCCTCCAGCCGGGTGCGGCGCTCGTAGAGGCCGCGGGCCTGGTCCAGGTCCACCGGCCGCTCGGCCAGCGGCGGCGCGGCGCTCCAGCCCCGGTCGCGGCCCAGCAGCAGGTAATGCTCCAGCGGGCCCAGCAGGCCCAGACGCCGGATCTCCTCGGCCGCGGTGGGGTGCCGGGCCAGGTAGTGGGCGGCCTGGAAGCGGGGATTGGGGTCCAGGCCGGCGGCCACCCCCACGCGCAGGAAGTGCTCGACCACGCTCTGGCCCGCCAGCTCGGCCAGGCGACCGTGGCGGGCGCATTCGCGCAGGTAGTGCTCCACGTCCAGGTCTGGCAGGGGCGAGCGGCCCTGGGCCAGGCCGCGCTCGCAGCAATGCTGCAGCGCCGAGCCGAAACGCAGGCCCGGCCCGATCTGCGCCCGCACGGCGGCCGGCAGGCGGGCCAGGTAGAAGGCCTCGTCGAACAGGACGCTGGGACACACGCCCTGCTCATGGGCGTCGGTCACCAGCCAGTCGAACAGGCGCCCGGGCGCGGCGGCTTGGGCCCCCGGCGCCTGGGCCACGGTGCTGGCGCAGTAGAGGGGATGGGGCCGCAGCCCGCTGCGCTGGCCCAGGCGCAGGAAATACAAGTAAGCGCCCGTGAGGCCGCCGCTGGCCTGGGCCTGGGCCAGACGCAGGTCGCGGGCCTGCACAAAGGCCTCGTCAAACAGCCAATGCGGGGACAGCCCGCGTGGGGCGCCGTGGCGCAGGTAGTCCTCCACCAGGCTCCAGCCGGGGGCGCGGGCGTCATAGCCGGCGCGCTCGGCATAGAACGGGGCGCTGAACAGGGCCGAGGGGCTGCAGTGGCGCCGGTCACCTTCCAGGCGCTGGAATTCCGCCAGGCTGGCCCAACGCCCGGCCTGCAGGCCGCGCACCACATGGGGATAACGGGCCTCGTACCAGGCGGGATCGGGCTGGAACTCGCGCACGCGGTACAGGCTGGCGGTGGGCGCTGACCGGTCTTCGGCCACGGCGGCCGGCCGCAGGCTCAGCTGCAGGTCCCGCAGGAGGACACCGGCGCCGGCAGCGCCCGGGGGCCAGGCCAGGTGCAGACTCAGGACCCGGCCGGGGCCACCGGCCCGGGTGACGGGACCGGCCTCCAGCTGCAGCACGGCGGCAGTCAGCGGTGGGTCCTCCGGTTGCAGGGCCTGCCCGTCCAGCCGCAGGGTCAGGCGCGGGCGCGGACCGGCAGGCGGCTCCAGTGCCAGCGCCAACTGCAGGTGCAGCTGCCCGGCCTGTGCCGGTGGCGGCAGCACCAGCGCCGCCCGCTCGCCCAGCATCTGCAAGGCGCCGCCGGCGGCCAGGCACCAGCCCGGCAGCACATGGGCGGCGCGGGCGGCGGCCTGGTCGGGCCCGGGCAGCCGCCAGGTGCCGGT
>NZ_JAAGOH010000035.1 GCF_010499455.1 Ideonella livida
TGGCCGCCGGTGATACCGACGGCGACACCCTGGCCTTCTCTGTCGACACCGACCCGACGCATGGCACGGTGTCCCTCGATCCGGCCACCGGCGTCTACACCTACACCCCAGATGCCGGCTGGAGCGGTGTGGACAGCTTTGTGGTCCTGGTCGACGACGGCAACGGCGGCCAAACCCCCGTCACCGTGCAAGTCACCGTCTCCGACGTCAACGACCTGCCCGCGCTGGCCGACAGTGAACTGGTCACCGCAGCCGACAGCCCCTACGAGGGCCAGCTGCCGGCCGCCACCGATGCCGACGGCGATGCACTGAGTTTCTCGGTGCACAGCGGGCCGGCACATGGCACGCTGAGCCTGGACGCCGCCACCGGGGCCTACGTCTACACCCCGGCACCGGGCTACACGGGCACGGACAGCTTCACCGTGCAGGTCGCCGACGGACAGGGCGGAACCCGCCTGGCCGTGGTGCAGGTCACCGTGCAACCCGCCCCCACCGTGGACCTGGCGCGCAGCTCCGACCTGGGCGTGTCCGATGTGGACAAGGTCACCACCGCCGACCAGGTCCAGCTCGAAGGCCTGGCCCAACCCGGCCAGACCCTGAGGCTCTACACCCCGGCCGGCGAGCTGCTGGGCACTGTGGTGGCCGACGCCGATGGCCGCTGGGCCCTGCCCGAGGTGAACCTGGCCACCCTGGTGGGTGACGCCGGGGGCGAGCCCGGCGCCCCGGGGGCCTACACCTTCCAGGCCCGGCCGGTGCTGGCCAATGGCCGCGAGGGCGCCGCCGCGCGCCTGACCCTGACCCGCGAGGTGCTGCAGGCCGCACCGCCAGAGCCACCGGCGCGGCCGGCGGATCCGCCCCCCCTGCCCCCGCTGCCCGAAGCCCCGGCGCCCACCGCCCCGCCCCTGCCGCCGCCGGACTTCAGTTCCGCCCTGGGCGCCGGCATCCACACGGCACTGCCGACCGAGGCGCCACGCCTGCCGCCTCCTCCGGCGCCGGCAGAGCGGGAGGTCAACCGCGGCAGCAGCGACATCTTCACCCGCCCCAGCGGCTTCCAGATGATGGTGCGGCCGGCGGCCGAGCCGGCGCTCAAGCTGCTCAACGGGATGGACGACCAGGTCATCAAGCTGGGCCAGCGCCTGAACCTGCAGGTCCCGGCCGACACCTTTGTCCACACCCAGCTCAACGAGACGGTCACCCTGCGCGCCGCGCAGGCCAACGGCCAGCCGCTGCCAGGCTGGCTGCTGTTCGATGGCAAGGCAGGCACCTTCACCGGCAGCCCGCCCCCGGGTTGGAACCGCGACATCACCGTCAAGCTGGTGGCCCGCGACAGCCAGGGCCGGGAGGTGAGCACGGTCTTCCGCATCAAGGTGAGCACCGGCACGGCCGAGCGCGGTGCCGGCCTGAGCAGCCAGCTGCAGCGCGGCGAGGCCTGGCGCGCCCAGGCAGGCCAGTGGATCCAGACCCCCCGTCACCGCGGCTGACCGGCGGCGGACCCTGACGATGAGCACCCCCGACCTGGCCGCCCTGGCCCTGCTGGTGGGGGCCCAGGAGGCCCCCAGCGCGCAGGAGCGGCGCTTCCTGCTGCTCAACCGCTGCCGCGACCTGTGGCCCGTGCAGATCGCCGTGTTGTGGGAAAACGGCCGTGTGAGCGGCCACTCAGGCGGTGCCACGCTGGACCCGCTGGGGCCCTACGCCCAGTGGCTGCAGCGCCTGCATCCCCACCTGGCCACGCTGGCCGCCGGCCTGGTGGATTGGCACCAGCTGCCGCCGGAGCTGGCCGACGAAGCCGCCGAATGGTGGCCGACGCAGGTGCTGTGGTGCCCCCTGCCCGACACCCCACCGGCCCGCGCAGCCGGCGACCCCGCTGACGGCGTGGCCCTGGTGCGGGACGTGCCCTGGTCGCCCCAGGAAGCCCAACAGGCGCAGCACTGGGTGCGCCTGTGGCACAGCCTGGACCGCCAGGCCCGGGACCCGCGGGACCGCCACGCGCGGCGCTGGCGCCAGCACCTGCCGCGTCCGGCCGCGCTGCTGCTGCTGGCCGCGCTGGCCGGCGCGGGCACCCTGCCCGTGCCCTTGACCGTGCGCGCGCCCGCGGAGCTGGTGCCCCGCGAACCCATGGTGGTGCGGGCCGCCAGCGAAGGCACCGTGCGCCGCCTGCGGGTCGAGCCCAACCAACCGGTGCGTGCCGGTGAAGTCCTCGTCGAGATGGACGACGCCGGCTGGGCCGCCCGGGCCGACGTGGCCCGCCAGGCCCTGGCCACCGCCGAAACCGAGTGGCGCCAGATCAGCCAACAGGCCCTCTTCGACCCCAAGGCCAAGGCCCAGCTGGCCGCCGCCCAGGGCAAAGTGCGCGAGCGCCAGGCCGAACTGGCGCTGGCCCAGGAACAAAGCCTGCGCACCAGCCTGCGCGCCCCACAGGACGGCGTGGCCCTGGTGCAGGACCCGGGCAGCTGGCCCGGCCGCACCGTGGCCGCCGGCGAGGCCATCCTGCGCGTGGCCAACCCCCGGGACCAGGAAGTGGAGGCCTGGCTGGCCGCCGGCGACGCCGTGGACCTGCGTGAAGGGGCGGCCATGCGCCTGCACCTGGAGGCGCAGCCCGGCGAGCCGGTGAACGCCCGGCTGCGGCTGTTCGCCTACGAGGCCGAGACCCGCCCCGACCTGGGCCTGGGCTACCGCCTGCGCGGCACCCTGCAGGACGGCCACGCGCTGCGCCTGGGCGCCCGCGGCACCGTCCATGTGGACGGCCCCGAGGTGCCCCTGGCCTACTGGGTGCTGCGCCGCCCGCTGGCCGCCCTGCGGGAGAGCACCGGATGGTGAGCCTGGCCCGCCGACCGACACCCGCCGACCCGGCGGCGACGCCCACCGCACCCCCCGCGGCGCCGGCGCAGATCATCACCCTGTCGGGCGCAACCGGCCCCCGGCACTGGCCGGCCCTGCGCGAAGAGCTGCGCCTGCACCACGGGCCGGCGGACGCCGACGGCCAGCCCAGCTGGACCGTGCAGGACCCTGTGCGCCACCGCTACCTGCGCATCGACTGGACCACCTACGAGGTCATGCGCCACTGGTGGATGGGGGACGCCGCCACCATCGCCCGCGAGGTGAGCCGCCGCACCCTGCTGCAGCTGGACACCGAGGACGTGCTGGCCGTGCTGGCCGAGCTGCAACAGGCCCAACTGCTGCAGCCCACCCACCCCCCGGCGCCACCGCAGGACCCGCAGGCCCCGCAGGCACGCGCGCCCTTGCGTGCCGCCCTGACCTGGCTGCTGCACCACTACCTGTTCTTCCGCATCCCCCTGCTGCGCCCCGAGGGCCTGCTGCGCCTGCTGCTGCCGATTGCGCGCGGCCTGGGCCACCGCCGCTTCACCCAGCTCAGCTGGCTGGCGGCGCTGGCCGGCGGGGTGCTGGCCGTGCAGCAGCGCGAGCTGCTGGCCGCCCAGTGGCTGGACCTGATGAGCTGGCGTGGCCTGCTGCTCTATGGCCTGACCCTCACCGCCGTCAAGCTGGCCCATGAGCTGGGCCATGCCCTGGTGGCCCGGCACCACGGCTGCCGCGTGCCCACCATGGGCGTGGCCTTCATGGTCATGTGGCCCATGGCCTACACCGACACCACCGACGCCTGGCGCCTGGCACAGCCGCGCGCCCGGCTGCAAATCGCCGCGGCCGGCGTGCGCACCGAGCTCACCCTGGCCGCCTGGGCCACCCTGGCCTGGGGCCTGCTGCCCGAGGGCCCGTGGCGCACCGCCGCCTTCATGTTGGCCACCATGACCTGGGTCAGCAGCGTGCTGATCAACCTCAGCCCCTTCATGCGCTTTGACGGCTACTTCCTGCTGTGCGATGCGCTGGACCTGCCCAATCTGCACGAGCGCAGCTTCGCGCTGGCCCGCCACGCCCTGCGGCGCAGCCTGCTGGGCTGGCGCCAGCCCCTGCCCGAGCCGGTGACCGCCGGCCGCCGCCGCGCCCTGGTCGCCTTTGCGCTGGCCACCTGGGGCTACCGGCTGGTGCTTTTCCTGGGCATCGCCTGGATGGTCTACCACTTCGGCCCCAAGCTGCTGGGCCTGCTGCTGTTCGCGGTGGAGATCGCCTGGTTCATCGTCGGCCCGGTGACCCGGGAGCTGGCCGTCTGGGCGCGGGGCTGGGCCGAATGGCGCACCCAGCCCCGCGCCTGGCTCAGCCTGGCCCTGCTGGGCCTGGCCGGCTGGGCGGGCACCCTGCCCTGGTCCTCCAGCCTCACCGGCGCAGCCCTGCTGCAGCCTGCCGGGCATGTGGCGGTGCACCTGCCCCAGGCCGCCCAGGTGGACGCGCTGGCCGTCGCCCCCGGGCAGACCGTGGCGGCCGGCCAGCCCCTGCTGCAGGCCAGCCTGCCCGGGCTGCAACAGCAGCGGCAAAGCCTGCAGTCACGCATCCGCCAGCTCCAGCGCGAGGTGGAGCTGGCCGCCCTGCTGCCCGAACGCCAGGGCCAGTGGCCCGCCCTGCAGGCCGCCCTGGCCACCGCCCGCGAACAGGCCGAGGCCCTGCGCCAGGACGCGGCACGGCTGCAGCCGGTGGCACCGTTTGACGCGGTGGTGGTGAGCCTGCACCCCGACCTGGCCCCCGGCCGCACCAGCCCCCCGCCCCAGGAAGCCCTGATGCACCTGGCCACCCCCGGCCGCTGGCAGGCCGTGGCCTATGTGGGCGAAGACCTGGCCGGCCACCTGCAAGCCGGACAGGACGCCTGGCTGGTGCTGGACGCCCAGCCCTGGACACGACTGCCCGCGCGGGTACGCAGCGTGGCCCCGCAACCCAGCGCCACGCTGCCGGAGGTGCTGCTGGTGCAGGCCCATGGCGGCCTGGTGGACGCGCGGGAGACACGCATCGGCTGGGTACCGGTGCAGCCCCGCTTCCGGGTGGAACTGGACGTGCCGCAGGCGCCGCCGGGGCCGCTGCGCCAATGGCGGGGCCATGTGCAATTCGACGGTCCCCCACTGAGCGTATGGCAGCGGCTGCACCGCCAGGCCCACGCGCTGTGGCGCCGCGAGGCCGGCTTCTGAGGCGTTCGTTGCGCGCCCGGCGGCCGCAACCAGGCCCTCAAGGCCTGTGCGCACTGCCGGCCAGCAGCAGGAACTCCTCGGCCGGCACCGGCGCACAGACCAGGTGACCCTGGTACTCGTCGCAGCCCTGCTGGCGCAGCCAGCTCAGCTGGGCCAGGGTCTCCACCCCCTCGGCCACCACCCGCAGGCCCAGGGCCCGCCCCAGGCCCACGATGAGCTCGGTGATCGGCCGGTGCTCCATCAGGTCATGCAGGAAACTGCGGTCGATCTTGAGCACGTCAATCGGGTAGCGGCGCAGGTAGGCCAGGTTGGAGTAGCCGGTGCCAAAGTCGTCGATGGAGATGCGAAAACCCATGGCCCGCAGCGCCTGCAGGGTCTGCACGAACTGGTCGCCATGGCCGATCAGCACCGATTCGGTGATCTCCAGCTCCATGCGCGAAGGATCACAACCGGTGCGTGCCACCAGCGACGCCACCATGGCCAGCAGCCCGGGGTCCTGCAACTGGCGTGGGGAGAGGTTGACCGAGACGTGCAGATCCAGGCCCGCCCGCTGCCAGGCCACACCGTGCTGCATGGCCTGCTCCAGCACCTGCCGGCCCAGCTCGATGATCAGGCCGGTCTGCTCGCAGGTGGCGATGAATTCGCTGGGCGGGATCCAGCCGCGTTCGGGATGGCGCCAGCGCACCAGGGCCTCGGCCCCCACGATGCGCCCGGTGCGCACCTCGGCCCGGGCCTGGAAGAACAGCTCAAAGTCGCCGCGCGCCACCGCCATGCGCAGTTCGGACTCCAGCAACAGCCGGGCCTGCACCTCATGGCGCATTTCCGGCGTGAACCAGGCCATGCGGTGGCGCCCCCCGGCCTTGGCGCGGTACATGGCCACATCGGCATGGCGCATGAGGGTGTCCAGGTCGTCACCGTCCTGCGGGAAGCGGCAGGCGCCGATGGAGGGCGTCACCCGGGCCTCGGCCCGCCCCACCGAAATGGCCCCCGTCAGGGCCTGCAGCAGGCGCTCGCCCAGCGCCTGACCAATCGCCTGGGCCGCCTGCAGGGCCGAGGCCCCGGGCTCGACCAGGGCCGGCTGCCCCTGGCGCGGCGCCGTACTGGCCAGCACCACAAACTCATCCCCCCCCAGACGCGCCAGCAGGTCGCCCTCGCGCAACTCGGCCTTCAGGCGTTGGGCCACGCGCACCAGCAGCTCGTCGCCCACGGCGTGGCCCAGGGTGTCGTTGATGTCCTTGAACTGGTCCAGGTCGATGAACAGCAGCGTGGCGGCATGCCCCTCGGCCCGCAGTGCGCCGAGCTGTTCGGCAAAGTGGCGGTTGACGAAGTGGCGGTTGGGCAGGCCGGTCAGCGTGTCGTGCAGGGCCAGGTAGCTGGCGTGGGCCTCGGCGCGCTTGAGGTCGCTCACATCCACCTCGGACAGCAGCATGGCGTCCTGGCCGGAGCCCGCGTCACGGCACAGCCGGGCCGACACCTCGTGCCAGCGCAGACCATGCACCGACTGCACCCGGGTCTGGCAACGGTAGTGGCCGTGCTCCAGCGTCTCCATCAGCAGCACCTGGGCGTCGTCCGGACTCACAAAATGCTGCCAGAGCGTCTGCGCCCCGGTGCTCACCGCATCGCGGGCGGCGGGGTTGCGGTAGAGCACATGGCCGTCGCAGCCGTAGAGGGAAATCATCACCGAGGTGTGCATCAGCGCCTCGGCGCTGCGCAGGGTCTGGGTGTCGACCTCGGGCGCGGGCTGGGCCTCGCAGAGCATGCCCACACGGCCGTCCGGCAGACGCACGCCGCTGAACTCGATGCGCACCTGCAGCGGCTCACCCTGCGGGTAGAGGGTCCAGAGCTCGGAGAACCGCGCATCGGTCTCGCCAAAGTCCTGCAGGAACTGGGTGAGCCGGTGCGCCACCGAGGGGCTCATGTCGGCCCCCAGGTCGCGCTGCAACAGGTCGGGCAGGTCGCGGGCGCGCCACAGGCGCACGGCGGCGGCGTTGGCCCAGGTCACGCGGGAACGGGCCATGTCGAAGATCCACAGCGGATGCTGCAGACGCTCGAGCAGGACCAGGGACGCCGCATCGGCCAGGGGCAGCGCGGCAGGCAGGGGCGCGGACGGATCGGCGGACATGGTCCGAGTGTCGCCTGAACCGGGGCTACCGCCCAACGCCCGGTACGGGGATGGCGAAGGCTTGTGGCCGCTCTGCCGGCGGCCAGGCCTCAGTTGCGGCGGCGGCGCCAGGCCAGGGCGGCCAGGCCGCCCAGCATCAGGGCCGCGGAGGCGGGCTCGGGCACGGCCGCCGCGGTGTAAGGACCGGAGGCGTAGTCGTCCCGCTCGACGGAACCCACCCAATAGCCTGACTCGAAGCCCCCTTCGTCGTAGCCGAAGATACGCGCCATCCAGCCGCCGCTGCCGTAGAGGTATTCGGCGCTGAAGCTGTCCGTCGCGTTGTCACCAAAGGTGGTGCTGTCGCCCATGTCCCAGCTGAACCGGGTCAGGTCCGACAGGCCGAAGGCGCGCAAGATGTTGAAGCGATCGAGGGTCGCCAGGCGGTCGTGGTCAATGCTGAAGGCCGTGAGTTCACCCAGCTCCAGCAGGCCGTCGCGGTCGCTGTCCGCCCCGGTGAAACTCAGGGTGGCGGTGCCTCCGTCCAGCCACCGGTCTTGGGTGAAGGTCCAGGTGCCGCTGTTGAAGGCGGGGGCAGCCAGCGCCGCTGCGGGTGCCAACGACAGGGCCAAGGCCAACGCGCCACAGGCGCGCGCAGACAGGAAACGCATGACAGGAACTCCGTAGGGGTGGGAGGGGGCGCTCGCCCGGGCAAGACCCGTGGAGATGCCGCGGTAGCCGGTGCTGGCGCATGGGCAAGGGGCAGGGCGTACCCGCCCGTTGCAAAACGTGAATTTCGTCACGAATGACACCGTCTTGGCAATCACCCAGGCGAAGGGCGAATGTGACAAGTTGCAAACATCAGCCCATTCCGGTCCCTTGGCGGCTTTGCGTCGATCAGGCCATGCCTTCGGGGCATAGCTGGTAGTGCCATGCTTGCCTAGGCAGCATGGGTGGGCCCGCACAGAATCGGTGCTCCCGCTCTCCGGAGCCGCTGCGCGCCCCCCAAGGGGCTGGCAGCGCCCCGGCCCTGCCTGACTGCCACGGGCCCCTGGTCCGCCCTGCCCCATGACCCTCTCCGGCATCTCCTCCATGGCCACCCGGCTGCTGCTGGCCGAACTCACGCCCCTGTGCCTGGCGCAGGGGGGGCCTGCCGCGCACATCGAGAGCGTGGGGGGCGTGGACGCTGCCAAGCGGGTGATGGCCGGCGAGGCCTTTGACGTGGTGATCCTGGCCTCGGACGCCATCGCCAAGCTGGCCGCCGCCGGCCGGGTGCTGCAAGACAGCGTGACCGACTTGGTGCACTCCGGCGTGGCCGTGGCGGTGCCGGCCGGGGCCGCACGCCCCGACCTGGGCAGCGAAGCCGCCGTGCGCGCCGCCGTGCTGGCCGCGCCCACCCTGGGCTATTCCACCGGCCCCAGCGGCGTGGCGCTGGCCAAGCTGTTCGAGCGCTGGGGCATCGCCCAGGACGTGGCCGCCCGCCTCGTCACCCCGCCGCCGGGCGTGCCGGTGGGCTCGCTGGTGGCCTCGGGGCAGATCGCGCTGGGCTTCCAGCAGCTGTCCGAACTGCTGCATGTGCCCGGCATCGACCTGCTGGGCCCGCTGCCCGCCGAGATCCAGATCACCACCACCTTCACCGGCGCCGTGGTGGCCGGCAGCCCGCGCGAGGCCCAGGCCCGCGCCCTGCTGGCCTTCCTGGCCTCGCCGGCGGCGGCCGACGCCAAGCGCCGCCAGGGCATGGACCCGGCCTGAGGCCGCTGCCCCAGCCCCACGGCGCCGCCTCCCCTTTTCCCCCTGACCCCTCGCCACCATGAGCCAAGCCAAACCGCTGATCATCGACGTCCACGGCCACTACACCACCGCCCCGGCCGCCCTGGGCGCCTGGCGTGACCTGCAGATCGCCGCGCTGAAGGACCCCAGCCAGAAGCCCGACCCCAAGGCGCTGAAGATCAGCGACGACGAGCTGCGCGAGTCCATCGAGAAGAACCAGCTCAAGCTGATGAAGGAACGCGGCAGCGACCTGACCATCTTCAGCCCGCGCGCCAGCTTCATGGCCCACCACATCGGTGACTTCGAGACCAGCAGCACCTGGGCAGCCATCTGCAACGAGCTGTGCTACCGCGTCAGCCAGCTGTTCCCGGACCACTTCATCGGCGCGGCCATGCTGCCGCAAAGCCCCGGCGTGGACCCCAAGACCTGCATCCCCGAGCTGGAGAAGTGCGTCAAGGAATACGGTTTCGTGGGCATCAACCTGAACCCGGATCCTTCCGGCGGCCACTGGAACAGCCCGCCGCTGACCGACCGCCACTGGTACCCCATCTACGAAAAGATGGTCGAGTACGACATCCCGGCGATGGTGCACGTCAGCACCAGCTGCAACAGCTGCTTCCACACCACCGGCAGCCACTACCTGAACGCCGACACCACCGCCTTCATGCAGTGCCTGCAGGGCGACCTGTTCAAGGACTTCCCGACCCTGAAGTTCCTGATCCCCCACGGCGGCGGCGCGGTGCCGTACCACTGGGGCCGTTTCCGTGGCCTGGCCCAGGAAATGAAGAAGCCGCTGCTGGACGAGCACCTGCTCAACAACATCTTCTTTGACACCTGCGTCTACCACCAGCCGGGCATCGACCTGCTGACCAAGGTGATCCCGGTGAAGAACATCCTGTTCGCCTCCGAGATGATCGGCGCCGTGCGCGGCATCGACCCGCAAACCGGGTATTACTACGACGACACCAAGCGCTACGTCAACGCCACCGCCAACCTGACGGACGAAGAGCGCTACGCCGTGTTCGAAGGCAACGCCCGCCGCGTGTTCAGCCGCCTGGACAGCGCGCTCAAGGCCAAGGGCCTCTGAGCCGCAACGCCCCAGCCCCGGGGACGGCCACGCCCCTGCCCTACAGTGGGCCCATGCCTGCCCCCCTGACTGCCGCCACCCGGCACCGCCAGCCACTGGCCCTGTGCCTGGCCGTGGCGGCGGCCTGGATGGCCAGCGCCGCCGCCCCGCAGGCGCTGGCCGCGCCCCCCACAGCAGTGCTGCGCCACAGCGCCCCGGCGCTGCAAGCCACGCAAGGCCCCGCGCCCCTGGCGCAGGCGGACGGCCGCTGGCCGGCCCCGCAGGGCGGCCACTGGCCGGTCTGGCGCCTCACGGTGTCCAGCGGCGCGCATGAGGCCGGGGTGACCACCTGGCAACTGCCGGCCCCGCCCACGGCCGGCCAACCCGCCCAGGACACCCCAGACGCCTGGGACGCCTGGCGGGCCCTGCCCGCGGTGTCCGGCGCCGCACTGGCCGTGTGGGCCACCCCGGTCGGGCCGCTGGCCGTGCCCCAAGGCTGGACAGTGCGGCAGGCCGGACTGGGCGCCAACGGCAGCTTCCAGCTGGTCTTCGCGCCACCGGACGCCACCGGCAGGGACAGGCCCTACCTGTGGCTGCGGCACACCGGCACCTGCGCCGGCTGCGCCTATGCCGAGGCCAGCCTCTACTTTCCCGAAGCCCGCCCGCTGGCCCGCCAGGCCGAGGTGCCCGTGTGGCAGGCCCGCCCCCGGCTGCTGCTCTCCCGCTCCCAGACAGGTCCGGCCCGCTGCCTGGACTACCGCTGGCCGGTGCCCGGCCCCACCCCGGTGCTGGGCGTGGCCTGCTTTGACCCCCGCCAGGGCGAAGCTTTCCAGGACCTGCGGCTGCGCCTGCCCGGCGGCCAGGCCGCGCTGGCCCGCGCCCTGCTGCGCCAGCCCGCGGCCACCTTGGCGGCCGATGTGCCCTGAGCCTCCCCTGCCCAGCAGGGCCCGCCCTGGCGGCCGCCAAACACCCCTCAGCCGGGGGGGAACCCCTGTACCCCTCTGGCACACCAGTTAGCATTTGGTGACAAGCCCGGGCTGGACCGCCGGGAACCCGACTCTTTCTGGCGAAAGAGCGCTCAAGCCTGGAACCCTGCCATGCGATCTCTCCCCCGATTTCTCCTGCCTCTGGGCCTCGCCCTGGCCGGCGGGCTGGCCAGCACCGCCTGCTCCGGTGGTGGCGGCACGCCGGATGCGGTCAGCAAGCCGGCCATCCAAGCCGTGATCGCGGCCCACCGGCTGACCGGACCGGCCCCCCTGGCGGTGTCCTTCCACGGTCTGCAAAGCAGTTCGCCCCGGGTGGGCACCCCCTTCCGGGACCTGCAGTACACCTGGGACTTCGGGGACACCCGCAACGGCGAGGACCCCGACGGCGGCCGCTGGCAGCATGGCCGCCCCGGCCCCGACGGCCAGCGCCCCTCCAAGAACGTGGGCCACGGACCGCTGGCCGGCCATGTGTACCAGCAGCCCGGCACCTACGAGGCCACGCTGACGGTGTGGGACGGCACGGAGTCGCACCAGTCCAAGGTGAGCATCGTGGTGCAGGATCCCGACACCGTGTACGCCGGGACCAAGACGGTGGTGGTGGCCGCCTCCGGAGTCCCGGCCGCCTCGGCCGCGGGCGTGCCCACCGGCGCACGCCGCCTCAAGGCCACATCCATGGATGGCAGCTCGGCCGACGGCACGCCGTCGATCTGCTCGCTGCTGACCGATGACACCCGGGTGCTGCTCAAGCGTGGTGAGCGCTACCTGATCACCGACAGCTGCAGCACCTCGGCCTCCAATCTGCAGCTGGGCGCATGGGGTGACCGCAGCCTGCCCGCACCGGAGATCTACTTCGACCCCAAGGTGGCCAAACCCGCCGGGGCCTGCCCGCACAACGGGATCTACTGCAACTACGGGGCCGTGGTGGTCACCGGCTCGCAGGTCACGCTGATGGACCTGCGGGGCACCGGCAACACCGCCCTGCTCAAGGACGATGCGGTGTTCACCGCCCGCATGGTGACCGGTGGCTCGGAATCCCTGCTGCTGCTGCGCCTGCAAGCCGATGGCCTGTCGTCGCTGGGCACGCTCTCCGGCCGCAACCTGATCGTGCAGGACAGCGCCGCCCGGCACCTCATCGGGGGTCTGGGCAATGTCGGCCTCTGGGCTGCGGCGACCGCCAGCGACGCCTCCAAGGGCTACAACGGGCCGGCCAACGCGACGGGCATGCGCGTGATGGGCAACCTGCTGGCCGACGCCGTGGGCATCGAGCACAACATCCGCACCCAGGGCATGAGCCAGGCGCTTTATGCGCACAACAGTTTGGCCAAGGCCAACCCCACCAAGGCGCTGCTGACCGCGCGGGGCGACCCCGCCGGCAACGGCAAGACCAGCGGCGGGCAGGTCACGCAGCACATCCAGATCTCGGACAACGTGCTGGGGCTGGCCCCGGACGGCGCCCTGGCCGGCTCCGGCCTGGTCCATGCCGGCCCGGAGAACCGGGGCTCCAACGAGCCGATCGAGTCGGTGCTGTTCGAGCGCAACGTGCATGTGGTGCCCGGCACCGACACCAGCTTCGCCGGCGGCATGACCTTCCTGACCGGCCTGGTCTCGCGCGACATGGTGGTGCGCAACAGCATCTTCATCGGCCGCCAGGCGGGCTCCGGCGCGGCGCTGTCCACCGGCCCGGCCATCCACGCCAATGTGCAGTACGGCAACACCGCCTACGGCGTGCCCGCCCCCAGCAGCGCCTACATCCAGAACAACACCTCGGTGAGCTCAGAGCTCAGCCAGACCTTCTTCAGCGCCGACAACGCGGCCAAGGCCGCGGACGCGCCCAGTGGCGTGGTGCTGCAGAACAACCTGTTCTGGGCCCCCAATGCCGTGAAGACGGGCTTCGGCAACACGGGCGACGGCCATGTGGTCTATGTGGGCTCCCCCGACCCGGTGGTGCTGATGCAGACCAACACGCTGGAGAAGGCGGTGGTCGGCTCGCTGATCAAGGACTACAAGACCTCCCCCTGGACCACGGCCCCGACCGCCCCGACCTGGGACAACCTGTCTGCCAGCCTGGCCAGCCTCAAGCCGGCCGCCAGCAGCTACGCCATCGGCAACGGCACCCCGGTGGCCGCCTCCACCAGCGGCCCGCCGCCGGTGCTGGAAGACTTCTACGGCCAGCGCCGCACCGGCACCAGCACCAGCCTGGGGGCCCTGCAGCCCTGATCGGATCGGGCGTGTTCAGGCCCGCCCCAGCGCCCGCTCCAGCGTGGTCTTGGGGAACACCGGGCAGGCGCCGTCCAGCGTCGCGTCCCAGATGCGCCGCCCGTCGGCCTCGAACTGGGCCTGCGCCACCCGGTAGCTCTCCTCGCTGCGGCCCAGGTCGGGGTTGTCCCAGCTTTGGCCGTGGCCGAAGTAGTCGCCGCTGAAGTGGTTGGGGTCGGCGCCCTGCATCACCCGCGCCTCGTTGGGCGCGCCGTCGTACTGGTAGCGGTGGTCCAGCCCCACCAGCACCACCTCCGCAAAGCCCAGGTGCCAGGCCACCTGCAGGGCGGCGAAGGTCACGGTCCAGCCCTCGTGCAGGCCCAGGCGCAGATCGGTGGAGAAACGCCCGGGCGGGCGTTCGGTGTCCACGATGTGGGTGAGCGGGCCGTCCTGCACGCCCGCCTCGCGGGCGGCGCGGCTGCCGACGAACTTGACACAGGGCAGCGCGGCCAGCGGCGCCCAGGCCTGTGCCACCACCTTGGGGTTGACGGCCACGTGGTAGCGCGGCGAGAAACCAAAGCCCGGCAGGCCCAGGTAGATCTTGTTGAGCCCGATGACCTGTTCATGGCGCAGGGGACGCAGGTCCATGCGGTTGAGCGAAGGACCGTTGGCGACGATGACACAACGCTGCCCGGCATGGCGGTCGCGCAGGGCGCCCAGGCGGCCGCGGCGGCCCAGTTCGTTCAGCATGGCACCTCGGTGGCTGGCAGGCGGTGGGCATAGCCCAGCCGCGCCACCAGGGCCAGATAGGAGGGGCTGGCCGCCGCCTCGGCGGCCAGCTCCGGCGGCAGCGGGCGGGGCGGACGCGGGGCGATGACGCCATCACCGCGGCCGCTGTCGCCGGTCAGGCGGAAGGCGTCGAAGACCAGGGGAGCATGGTCGGCCGGGGGCAGGTCCAGGGCCTCGCAGAGCTGGCGCAGGCCGGCCACCGGATCGGCCACGAAGTCCTCGTAACGCACCACCGGCTGGCGCGCATGGTGGTCCAGGAAGGCGTGCCAGCGCTGGCAGTAGGCCTCGAAGGTGGCGGGCTGGAAATGCACCCAGCGCAGCTGACGCAGGGAGAGGTAGCTGTCCAGCGGATGCCGCACGGTGACCACCGAGCGCGTGGGCAGCACCGCGCGCACCATGTCGTCCAGCCCGGGCCGCTCCGGCACCTCGGCGCCCAGGCAGAAGTGGCTGTGGGCATGGTCGCGCAGCAACAGGCGCTGGCCGCGCTGGCGGGCGTGGGCATGGATCCAGCGCAGCTCCTGCTGGAACAGGGCCACCAGCGCCGGCTCGTCCACCCCGCGGCTGCTCTGGCGCCACTGGGTCACCATGTCCGAGGGGGCGAAACGCGGCCGCCCGCCCGCCAGGTCACGCTGCTGGGTGCTCAGCGGGTCGATCTCGCTGAGCAACTGCACATTGGGCACGGCGGCCAGGCATTTGGCGATGAGCGTGCCCCCGGTGCAGGCCAAGTGGTGCAGGGTGCGCACCGGCTCCACGGGCGCCTGGACGGCGGCCCGCTGGCACAGGTCCAGGCAGTCCTGCACGGCCTGCCAGGGGTCCTGCGCGGCGGGCTGCTGCGGCAGGGTTTCGGGACGGCCGGCGGCGGGCAGCTCGGCCAGGGCCTGCTCCAGCAGCAGCTGCAGGGCGGCGGCCGTGCCCGGCAGGGCGGGCGCCGGCTGGCCGCGGGCGGCGGCCTGCAGGGCCAGGGTGGCGTTCCAGTGGGGGGTGTCCATGGTGTGCGGGGGCGGCGTGGGTGGAACGGGGCGGGTCAGGCGCCGTGGGGCGGCAGGGCGGCACCCTCCACCAGCCCCACCCGGCGCAGCAACTGGCTGACCTGAGTCAGGCGCTGGCCCAGGCGGACCAGCAGGTCTTGCTGCCCCTGCTCACGGCCCAGGGCCTCGGCGTAGCGGGTCTGCAGGTCGGCCAGGTCGTGCTCGCGCAGGGTCTGCAGCTTGAGCGCCAGGGTGGCCGCCTGGCGGGCCTCGGCCAGCTCCTTGTGCAGGGCTTGCTGCTGGGCCTGGGCCTGGGCTTCGGCCTGGCGCTTGTCCTCGCGCAGGGCATCCAGCTGGGTGCGTCGGGCGCCGGCCAGCTCGGTCTGCTGGCCAAGCTCGGCCTGCAAAGCGGCCTCGCGGCCGGTGGCGGCCCCCAGCTCGGCCCTCACCTGGGCCAGCAGCGTGTCCAGGGCCTGCCGGGCCTCCTGGGCTTCCTGGGCCTGGGCCTGGGTCCGCTGCAGGGCCAGGCCGCGTTGGTCGCACTCGGCCTGCAGCGCGGCCAGCTGTTCGCCGTGGCCACGCACCGCCGTGCGCAGCTCCTCGCGCAGGGCATCGAGCTGGGTGCGGCGGGCACCGGCCAGTTCGGTCTGCTGCCGGAGCTCGGCCTGCAGCGCCCGCGCACGGTCCTCGGCCTGGGCCGCGGCGGCCTGCGCCGTGTCTTGCAGGGCCGCCCGCTCCTGGGTCCACTGGGCCAGCGCCTGCTCGTGCTGTCCGTGCTGCGCCAGCGCCGCCAGGGCCTGGGCCCGCAGCTCGGCCTGGGCCTGGGCCAGCGCCTGCTCAGCGGCCTGCCGGGTCTGGACCTCGGCCTGCTGGGCCTGGGCGCTGCGGGCCAGCTCCTGCTGGGTGGTGCGCAGCGTCTCACGCAGGGTGTCGAGCTGGGTGCGGCGGGCCTGGGCCAGGTCGGTCTGGCGCTTGTGCTCCGCCTGCAGGGTGGCCAACTGTTGCGCCGCCTCGGCCTGGGCCAGGTCGGTCTGGCGCTTGTGCTCCGCCTGCAGGGTGGCCAGCTGTTGCGCCGCCTCGGCCTGGGCCAGGTCGGTCTGGCGCTTGTGCTCCGCCTGCAGGGTGGCCAGCTGTTGCGCCGCCTCGGCCTGCGCCTGGTCGAGCTGCTGGCGCGCCTGGGCCTGCTGCTGCGCCAGGTCCTGGGCCATGGCGGCCTGCAGGCGCAGGGTGATGGCCTCGGCCTGCTCACGCAGCGCGGCCTCTTGCGACTGGGCGGCGGCCTGGGCCGCGGCCTCCAGCGCCTGGGCCAGGGCCAGGGGTTGCTGGGCCTGCTGCGCCCGCAGTTGCCGGCGCAGCTCGTCGAGCTGGTCGCGACGCCCCTGGGCCAGGCGGGTCTGTTCTTGCAGCTCGGCCTGCAGGCGCTGCTGCTCGGCCTGCAGGGCCTGCTCACGCGACTGGGCCTGGCCCAGTGCCTCGCGCAGCGGGTCGAACACCAGCAGCTGCATGGGCTGCAGCCGGTCCTGGCCCGCGGCGACCAGGCGGGAGGAGAAGGCCAGGGTCTGCAGCTGCTCGCCGGCCGGGGTGTCGGGCTCGGACCAGCCGGTCACCAGCACGGCGCCAAAGGGACGCAGCAGCGCCGGCGGCAGGCTGGCCAGCAGGGCATGGGCCTGGCCCGGCAGGTCCAGCACCAGCAGGTGTTCGCGCCCCGGCGTAGGGGCCAGCAGGCCCTGCCCGGCCAGGCGGTGCAGGAGCTGGACCAGGGCCACGGTGGGCACCTCACGCTGCTCGACGGTGCGCAGGCTGGGGTAGTGGTGCTCAGCACCGGGCAGGGCCAGGGGGCCGTTGAGGCGGCGCAGGTTGTGGCGCCGCCAGGTGTGGCGGCCGCCGTCGGCACTGACCACCTCGGGCAACAGTTGCAGCCGGGTGGCGGACTGGGCAGGGTCGCGGGCGGCCTCGCGCAGGGCATCACGCAGGTCGGCGCCAGTGTCGGCGTCGCCTTCCAGCAGCAGCAGCTGGCGGGGGTGGTGGCGCGGGTCGGTGCCCAGGTAGTCCTGGAGCACGGCGCCGTCCCCGGCACCCAGGTGCAGCACGGTGCCCGGCAGGGCCGGCAGGGCGGCCAGGCAGTCGGCCAGATGGGTCATGGCGGAACCTCTTGCGTGGGCGGTGGGGGCGTCGGCAGGGGGGCGGGTGGACACGCCAGGCCGCTCAGTGGGTCAGCCAGGGGGCGGTGCGCTGGGGCCGCCCCAGCAGGCTGCCCACCACCTGGCGGATGCGGCTGGCGCGCCACAGCCCGCGGACCTGCTCGGGCAGGCCGGCGGCGGCCTGGGCCAGGCGGTCGCGCGGCCAAGCGGCGGGCAGCTGCTGGTCGGCGGCCTGGCGCAGCACGGCCGGCAGGCAGGCCAATAGGCCGAACATCAGGTCGCGTTCGCTGCGGCCCAGGCGCTCCCAGGCCGCTTGGCGGTCGGCCAGGTCGGGCCCCTGCGACAGGGGCAGGGTCACACCGTCCAGGGGCAGGCCCTGGGCGTCCAGGGGCCAGCCCACCAGAGGGAGCACAGGACCGTGCTCGGTCTCGGTGGCCAGCAGCTCCAGGCGCGAGTCCTCCAGCCGACCGTCGCGCAGCTGGCCCACCTGCCAGCGCAGGCGCAGCAGGGGCAGTTGCTGGCCCGCGCAGGCCACCGGGCCAAAGCGCAGCATCAGGCTGACGTCGGAACCCTCACCAGGCACGGCCTGCAGTTGAACCCCGTCGTAGTGCAGGCGAGGGGGCAGTTCGCGCAACTCGCGGGTGAGGCGGCGCACGGCCAGCAGCCAGCGCGGCGCACAGGCCCGGCCGGCCTGACGCAGGGCATCCTCCACCCAGCCGGTCAAGGCATGCAACAGGGCCCAATCGCGGGCGCCCAGGGCGTCGATGTGGCTGCGGCTGACCTCATCGGCGGGGATGAGCATCATGAAGGGCCGTCCGGCCTCCTCGCCGTCGTCCTGCCAGTGCTGGAACAGGGGGTCGGCGCCGGCCTCGCGGAAGACGACGAAGCCGGCATGGCCATGGTGCTCGACCAGGCGCAGGTGGACGGCGTCCCAGTGGGTGCCCGCGGGCTCGGCCAGGCGCACACCGCGCAGCGTGAGCTGCAGCTCGCGGTGCGGCGGGGTGTCGCGTTCGGCTTGCAGCTCCACCCGGTCGATGAGCAGGCGCAGGGCGCCGGTCCAGGGGTTGTGGGCGGCGGCGGCGGCGGCCAGGGCGGACTCCTGGCAGTAGGTCTGGTAGGCAAACTCCAGCTCCTCCTGCACGTGGTGAAGCTGCTGCAGGACCACCGCGCCGTCGCGGTGCGCCGCCTCCAGGCGCAGCGTCAGGGCCTGCTGGTCGTGCAGGGCCTGGGCCTGGCTGGCGGCGGCCTCGTCCCGCTGGCGTCGCAAGGCCTGGCATTCGGCCTCCAGCCCCGCCCTGTCGGCCTGCCAGCGCACCTGCGCGGCATCCGCCGCCTGCCGGGCTTGCGCTTCGGCATGGCGCTCATGCGCTGCCAGCGCGCGCTCAACGGCCTGGGCCTGCGCCACAGCACCTTGATGCTGGGTTTGAACCTCCTGGAGCTGCACCTGCAGCGCCTGCAGCTCCGCAGCCAGCTGGTGCCGCTGGGCCTGCAGGTCCGCCTGCACCAGGGCGGTGGCCTCCCGCTCCTCGGCCCAGGCCTGGGCCTGCTCCTCATGCTCGACCTGCACCAGGGCGAGCTGCTCGACGAGCTGGCCGTGGTCGCCCACCAGGGCCTGGGCCCGGTCCTGCCACTGGCGGCCCAGGGCCTGTGCGCCTTCCAGGGCCTCGGTCAGGCGGGCCACCTGGGCCCGGGCTTGGTCCAGCTGGGCCTGCAGGCGCTCAAGGCGCTCGCTTTGGGCCTGGCCTTGGGCCTGGGCCAGGGTCTGGGCCTCATGCCGGGCCTGGGCATGGGCCTGGTGGGCCTCTTCCAGTCGGGCATGGGCCTGGGCGAGATCGGCCTGGGCCGCCTGGCTGGTCTGCCGCAGTTCGGCCAGGCCCTGACGGGTGCTGCGCAGTTCGGCCTCCAGGGCCTGGCGGGCCGTGGCTTCGCGGGCACGCTCGGCCAGCTCGCGGGCGGTCCAGGCCTGTTCGCGGGCCTGCAGCTCTTCGCGCAGGGCCTGCAACTGCTCGACCAGGCGCTGCTGCTCACGCTGGTGCTGGCCCTGGGTCTGGGCCAGGCGCTCGGCATGGGCCTGCCCCTGGGCCAGCGCCTCCTGGGCGGCCTGGGCCAGACCGGCTTGCAGCCGCGGCACCTCGGCCAGGGCCTGGCGCAGGGTGCTCAGGGTGCGGGCGGCCTCGGCCTGCTCCTGCGGACGCAGCGGGCGCAGGCCCAGCCAGGGGTCGGCGGCCTCGGACAGGGGCTGGCAGCAGGCGCTGAGCTCCTCGTACAGGCGCTGCGCGGCACGGTCGGCCCCCACCAGGGCCTGGGCCAGCGCGCGGCACAGCGGATCGTCGGGCGGCACCGGGACGCTGGGGCCGGCCTGCGCGGCATGGCCCAGCAGCCGGCTGATGCAGGCGGCAGCCTCCGCAGACTGCCGCAGCGCGGCGGGCAGGTCCAGCAGGAGGCAGGCCTGGGGGTGGGCCTGCACGTGGCGCAGCAGCCGGGTGGCACCATCGCGCCAGGCGCTGAGCCAGTGGTGGGGCTGCGGCGCCCGACCGGCGGCCAGGTCGGTGGCCAGGGCCTGCACGGGGTTGTCCAGCAGCAGCAACCAACGGGCCTGGGGCCAGGCGTGGGCCTGGGCCTCCAGGTTGAAGCAGCCGCCGTCCAGGTGCATCCAGGCCGGTGGCTGGGGGGGGGCAGGCTCCCGGGCACCGGTGCCGGCGGTGGCCGCGATGTCGGCCACCAGCGTGTGCAGGCGGCGCAGGGTGTCGGCGCCGGGTCGCGCCGCCGCCTCCAGGGCGGCCGGAGTGGGCAGTGCCCCGGCCAGGCCAGCCTCGGCCTGGAAGGCGTCCAGGGCGGCCTGCAGGGGGTGGTCGGGCTGGCGAGCCACCAGCTGCCCGCAGCGTGCCGCGGTGGGGCCGAAGGGGGTGCCCAGGAGGATCAGCAGGGGGGTGGTCATGGTGGGCCGGTCAAGAGTGGGGTCGTAGGGGAGCGAGGGGTCGCGCGGCGGGTGCTTGAGGTCAGGTGGCGCCGCGCACCACCTGCTGCAGGAAGTCCTGCCAGCGGGGCAGCAGCACCTCGGGCAGGTAGCGGCGGGCCACGGTGTCGCCGCGGGCCACCAGGGCCTGGCGCAGGACCTGGGCCTCGGGGGCCAGCAGGCGCTGCAGGCAGCGCACCTGGTCGCTCACGTCGTAAGGGTGGAAGAGCTCGCAGCCGTCGGCGAACACGTCGCGATGCACCGGGATGTCGGAGGCGGCGACGACGCCACCGCAGCGCATGGCCTCGATGCCGGAGAAGTCAAAGCCCTCGCCGAAGCTGGGGCAGACGGTGGCGCGGGCGTGGCGGTAGAGCAGGCGCAGCTCGGCGGCGGGCACGTCCTCCAGCACATGCAGGCCCCCGCGGGCCAGCCAGGGCCGGAACTTGGCGACGATGGCCTTGGCATGCCAGCCCATCATGCCCACCAGCACCAGCTGCAGCTGGGGGTGGCCGGCATGGCGCAGCTGCTCCCAGGCGGCCAGCAGGCTGAGGTGGTTCTTGCGCGGCTCGATGGTGGAGACCATCAGCAGGTAGTCCACGCCGCCGGGGCCTCGCTGCAGGGCGAAGGGGGCGGCCCCGTCGGCGAGCTGGGTGTTGCGGCGCAGGCGCAGGATGTCGGGGATGCGGTCGGCCGGGGAGTCCTCGGGGAAGTAGTGCGGCGAGACCATGTTGGGCAGGGTCACGGCCCGGGCTTCGGCCTGGGGAAACAGGCTGACGAGGTCGCGCCGGGTGGACTCGGAGACGCAGGCGAACCAGGCGCCGTCGCGCACATTGCGTCGCAGGGCGTGGTAGTGCGAGGCCTGGTGCCAGGTAGGCGCCGAGATGGTGTGCGGCATCAGCAGGGGGATGGCGTCGTGGTAGCGCACCACCAGGCGGGTGCCGGCGCTGACACGGCCGGGAAAGGGCGTCTCGGCCAGCAGCACGTCCACGCCGCGGGTGTCAAAGCGCGGGTAGAGGGCGCCCCCCAGCGGCCGGGTGGCCAGGGCGGCGCTGTGCAGGCCCACCCAGGGCATGCGGACCACGCGGTAGCCGGCGCCGGCCACCTGGGCCAGGTCCTCGGCGGGCAGGGTCTTGGCGAAGAGGCCACGCCAGAGGAAATCGCTGAAGTGGCGGGGCTCGAAGCGGTCGAGCGCGGTGCGCAGTCCGACGGCGGTGCGCAGCTGCAGGCGCACGCCGGCCAGGGCCAGGCGCAGGGCGTCGGCGGCGCGCTGGAAGCGGCCACGGTCGTTGGTGTCCTGCAGCGCGATGACCACCCGCGAGAGGCGGTGGACCTTGCGGTCCTCGCGCCAGCGGGTGGCCACCGGCGGCAGCGCAGGCGGCAGCAGGCGGTTGCTGCTTTGCAGCAGCCCGTCCACCTGCAGGCCCGGCAGGGCGGCCAGGCCACGGAAGAGCAGCCGGGTCTCCTGCGGTATGCCGGCGTGGCCGCCCAGGGCGGGCCGCAGTTCCAGAAGGATGTGGACGGTCATGGGGTGGGGCTCAGGCGGCCAGGGCCGGGCTGCCCGGCACGGCCTGCTGGTAGAAGCGGTAGGCCTCATCCACGCTGTCAAAGCTGTGCAGACGGCCCTGGTGCAGCACGCAGGCCCGCTCGCAGTACAGGCGGATGACGTTCTCGTCGTGCGAGACGAGGATGAAGGCGCGGTCACGGCGCTTGTGGAACAGCTCGTGGTGGCAGCGGTCGTGGAAACGCTTGTCGCCCACCACCATGGCCTCGTCGATGAGGAAGCAGTCGAACTCGATGGCCATGGACAGGGCGAAGGCCAGCCGGGTCATCATGCCCATGGAGTAGCGGCCCACCGGCTCGCGCAGGTAGGCCCCCAGCTCGGTGAACTCCTCGATGAAGGGCAGCAGCGGCTGCCAGTCGACGTTGTAGACGCGGCAGATGAAACGCAGGTTGTCCAGACCGGTCAGGTGCCCCTGGAAGGCGCCACCAAACGCCAGTGGCCAGGACACACTCATGCCGCGGTGGATGTGGCCGGCGCTGGGCTGCTCGGCCCCGGCCAGCAGGCGGATGAGGGTGCTCTTGCCCGCGCCGTTGCGCCCCAGGATGCCGACATTGCGGCCCGGGGCCAGGGACAGGTCGATGCGGTCGAGCACGGTGCGCCAGCCCTGGCGGGTGGGGTAACGCTTGGAGACCTGCTGCAGCTCGATCATGGACGTGCGCCCCCGGGCCTCAGGGGGCCTGCACCCGGCGCGCGGCGCTGCGCACCAGCAGCAGGCCGGCCAGGGTGAGGCCCAGGTTGCAGGTGGCCATGTAGGCCAGGTCATGGTGGGTGCGCACCACCGCACCGAAGAAGCCTTCGCGCATGTATTCCACCCCGTGGATCATGGGCAGCCAGGCCACCACGTTGCGGGCAGCCGGCGGCAGCCAGTCGAGCATGAAGGCCGCACCGGAGAAGGGAAACATCAGGTACGAAACGGGGTGCCACAGCCGGTCGACCAGCTCGCTGTGGGCACAGGCCGCCCCCACGGTGGTGGCCAGGGCGCCGCCAAACCAGCACAGCATCAGCCAGCCGCACACCACGGCCAGCGGGTCGCGCGGGGGCTGGGCCAAGCCCAGCCCGGTAAACAGCAGCACCAGCACCAGGAAGGAGGCGGTGACGCCCGCCAGCTCCAACAGCAGGCGGGCGATGAAGACGTCCAGCACCTGCACATTGCGGTGGTAGAGCAGGTTGAAGTTCTCGCCGATGGCGCGGTTGCAGCGGCCGACCGCGTTGCGCCAGGACAGCACCGAGCTGTAGCCGGTGATGGCAAAGACGGTGATGGGCAGGCTGGAGTGGGCGTGCATGCTGGTGGCGGTCCACAGCGCGGTGACGCCGACGGTGAACAACATGGGCTCGCCCACCAGCCACAGCACGCCCAGGTTCTCACGGCCGAAGCGGGTGATGACCTCGCGCAGCATGAGCGCGCGCAGGATGCGCCACTGCACCCGCAGGTGGTCGCCCAGGCCGCAAGGCACCGGGCGACGGGAACGGCCGAGAACGGGCGTGGGCGCGCCCGGCACGGCGGGGTGGGCGGGCATGGCGGGGGACATGGCGGCGGCTCCCGGCTCAGTCGGCATGCTCGCGCACGGCGGCCAGGGCCAGGCCCAGCACGCCCCAGGCCAGCAGGCCCAGCACGAAAACGGTGAACGCCGCGCGCAGGCGCCGCGGCTCCATGGCCTGGTCGGGCCGGTGCGGCTCCACCAGGCGCTCCAGGTAGAGGTGCTTGCGGCGGGCCTCGCCCCGGGCGCTGTCGAGCTCGGCCAGGCGGGCCGCCAGTTGCTTGTCGGCCAGCTCCTTGGCCAGGGTGAGACGGGCGAGCTGCCCGCTCTTGGCGTTGAGCGAGCCCTCGCGCCCGGTCAGGCGGGCGTTCTCCCGCGTCAGGTCGGCGCGCAGGGCGTCGATGCGCGCCTGCAAGGTGGCGAGCTGCGGATTGCCCGGCGACAGGCGCTGCACCTGGTCGCGCTGGGCCTGGGCCAGGCGCAGCTCCTCCTCCAGCCGGGCCACGGTCTGCAACTGCAGGGCGCTCTGGCCGGCCACGTCCATCACCTGACCGCGGCTGCGGAAGTCGGTCAGCGCGGCGGCGGCGGCAGCAGCGGCGGCCTCGGCCTCCTGCACCTCACGGCGGGCCACGGCGATCAGGTCCTGCCGGCTGCGGTCATTGAGGCGGTCCAGCAGCGCCTCGGACAGACGCAGCAGGGCCTCGTTGACCGCCCGGGCCTGGTCGGCCCCGTAAGCGCGCACCGTCAGGGTGGTGATGGAGGAGGCGGAGTCGTAATCAATTTGCAGGTGACGCAGGTGGTGCAGGTACAGGGCCTCGTCGCTGCGGTCACGGTCCCAGCCGGGAAAGCGGCTGAGCCGGTCGATGCCGGCGTCTTCATAGGCGGCGCGCAGGTCCACCTGAGGCTGCAGCAGGCGCATGGCGTCGCGCGAGCGGATGTAGTCGTGCACCGCGTAGGTGTCGTCCTGCGCACGGCCAAAGCCCGTGCCCTGCAGCAGGGCCCCCAGGCCGGTGGCCGGAGCCCCCTGCGGCGCACGCACCACAAAGCGCGACTCCACCACGTAGACGTCAGAGGCCAGCAGACCGTAGTAGCCCGCGGCCAGCGCGGTGGGCAGCACCACGGTGGCCAGGAACAGCCGTGAGGGCCGGCGGCGCCACCTGCGCGCCCAACGCTCACGCCAGCCCGGCACCGGGGTGACGGCAGGGCCGCCGCCTTGTGCCGCGGCCTGCGCCACGGGTTCCTGCACCGCCATGTCCATGATCGCGCCCAACCCCTTGAACTTCGTGACGGATGTGGCACTTCACACCCTTGCCGGGGATTGTTGAGGGGCGGACCCGGCGGCTTAAGCCGGAAGAACAGGGCGAATACCGGCGTTTTCCGGCAGCACTTCACGGTACACCGCCAGGGTGGCGGCCCAGGCCCGGGCCTGGCTGAAGGCCTCCTGGTGACGCTGGCGGGCGCCCTGGGCCAGGTGCCGGCGCAGCGGCTCGTCGGCCAGCAGCTGGTTGAGGGCGGCGGCCAGGGCGGCCGCATCGCCCGGGGGCACGTTCAGGCCGCTGACCATGTGCTGGTTGACCCAGGGCACGCCCGAGCCCGGGATGTGGGTGGCCACCACCGGCACACCGTGGGCCATGGCCTCGACCAGCACCACGCCAAAGGCCTCGGCCCGCGCCACCGAAGGCAGGCAGAAGACCTGGGCGGCCGACAGCAGGGCGTCGCGCCCGGCGTCGTCCACCTCCGGCAGCAGGCGCACCCGGTCGGCCAGACCCAGGGCCTGGACCTGGGCCTGCAGCGCATCGGCCTGCGGCCCCTGCCCCACCAGCACCAGGGCGGCCCGCGGATCGACCCGGGTCAGGGCCTGCAGCAGCACCTCGAAACCCTTGTAGGGCACCAGCCGGCCGAGGGCCAGCAGCAGGCGGCGGCCGGCCAGCCAGTCCTGCACGCCGGCCAGGGTGGCGGCGCCATCGCCCGGGTCCGGCGACGCCCGGCCGGCCCCGGGGGCCGCCACGCCAATGGGCACCACCCGCTGGCGCTCGCGCAGGCCGCGCACCTGCCGCAGGCGCAGCGAGCCCTGGGCATAGGGCGCGGAGGTGACGATGACCCGGTCGGCGCGGCGCAGCAAGGCCCGCTCCAGCGGCGCCACCAGCCGGCCGAGCCAGCCCTTGTCCACCACGTCCGAATGCCAATGCACCACCAGCGGCACCCGGCCGGGCCCCTGGCGCGGCAGCAGCAAGGCGGGCAGCAGCGCCAGCATGTTGGGCGCATGCAGGTGAACCAGGGAGGCCTGGCGCGCCGTGCGCCAGGCGCGCCAGAGGTAGCGCCAGGACAGGGGCTGGGAGGCCAGCGCCCAGCGCACCGGGCAGCGCAGCACCCGCGGGGCAGGCAGACCGTCTGCGGGTGGCGCAGCAGCCGGCCGCCGCGCGGGGTCGAAGGCGACCACCTCGACCGACGCGCCATCCTGGCAGGCGGCCTGGGCCAGCGCCGCAGCGACGCTCTCCATGCCGCCCCGGTGGGGGGGGTAGAACTTGGCCCAGTGCACCACCCGCCGCCCTGCCAGGGGAAGGCGGGACACGGCGTCGGGCGCTGGGGGCCGTGGCACGGCCCGGTCGGGCGCACGCGCGCGAGCCCCCACCAGGGGGTCCGGGGCCGGCGGGGGAGACAGCAGCGTTGGCGCGTTCACGCCCGGGATGTTGGTCCCGGCCCGGCCGGGCCATCGCCGGATAACCCGCGGCCCCACCGCCCAGACCCGCGGACCAGCCGGCTCAGCCCGGGTCGTCGGCCGCCTCGCCGCCGGCCAGCGGGCGCGGGCCGGCGTCCTCAGCCATCAGGTCCAGGGCCTCGTCCAGCAACTGGTGCAGGGCGGCCACGCGGGCTTCGCCCAGGCGGGCGTTGAGCGCCAGTTGCGCCGCCTTCCAGGCCTGGCGACCTTGCTCACGCAGCGCCTGTCCGGCGGGCGTGAGGGTGAGCAGGCGCGAGCGCTGGTCGGCCCCCGGCCCCTGCAGCACCCAGCCGGCCTCGACCAGGCGGGCCAGGTTGCGGGAGAGGGTGGACGGGTCCAGGCTCAGCAGCGCCGCCACCTCCGCCGGCTTGACGGGCCCCCGCTTGTCGATGGCGGTGAGCAAGGAGTACTGCGTGCCCTTGAGCCCGGTGGCCTGACCGACCACGGCGTCGTAGTGCCGGCCCACCAGGCGGGTGAGCTGGCGCAGCTTGAGGTTGGTGCAGCCGCGCGGCACGGCCCTGGCGGCCTCGGGGGCGACAGGGGGTGTCACCTGGGTGATCGACCTGTATTTCATTGTACCTACAATCATTGCACCTACACCGCTTGGCCGACCGGCCCCCCGCATCATGCCCGCAGACCGCCCACAGTTTTCCGCCCCGCCCACCGAATCCCCCGAGGGGGTGCTGGCCCGCTGGCAAGCCCGTGCCGACGAGGTACGCACCCGCCTGGGACCGGCCGGCGCCGTCCACCCCGAGCAGGCCCGCGACAAGACCGGCATGGCACTGTTCGAGGCCATGTTCCGCGGCGAGCTGCCCAGCGCGCCCATCGGCCACCTGCTCGACTTCCTGCCGGTGGAGGTGGAGCCCGGCCGGGCGGTCTTCCAGGGTCGGCCCGGCCGCCAGCACTACAACCCGCTGGGCACGGTGCACGGCGGCTGGTTCGCCACCCTGCTCGACAGTGCGGTGGCCTGCGCGGTGCACACCCTGCTGCCCGCGGGCAAGCTCTACACCACACTGGAGCTCAAGCTCAACATCGTGCGGGCGCTGACCGACCGCGTGCCCCTGGTGCGGGCCGAAGGGGTGGTAGTGCACCCCGGCCGCCAGGTGGCCACCGCCGAGGGCCGGCTCTACGGCCCGGACGGCCAGCTCTATGCCCATGCGAGCACCACCTGCCTGGTGTTCGACGCCCGACCGGCCTGAAGCGCGGCCGCCACGGCACTTTCAGTGGCGGGCGGGGCGGTACTCGGGCACCAGCGCCTGCAGGCAGGCGCGCACCCGCTCATCGTCCAGGCCCTGCGTGTCGGCCAGCAGCGGGGCCAGCCAGGCCTGCACCGTCAGCCGGGGGGCCGAGGCCTGCAGCCGTGCGATGCGCAGGCGCGGCACCGCCGTGGGCAGGGTGGCGTCGGCATCGGCCAGCAGCTCCTCGTAGAGCTTCTCGCCGGGGCGCAGGCCGCTGAAGACGATGGGGATGTCCTGCTCGCTGTGGCCCGACAGGCGGATCATGGTGCGGGCCAGGTCCACGATCCTCACCGGCTCGCCCATGTCCAGCACCAGCACCTGGCCGCTGGCGCCGATGGCCGCAGCCTGCAGCACCAGGCGCGCGGCCTCGGGGATGGTCATGAAGTAGCGGATGATGTCCGGGTGGGTCACCGTGACCGGGCCGCCGCGGGCAATCTGTTCCTTGAACTTCGGGATCACGCTGCCCGAGGAACCCAGCACATTGCCAAAGCGCACCGCCATGAAGCGGGTGGCCGGGAACGGCTCCACCAGCGACGACACCATCATCTCCGCCGCGCGCTTGGTGGCGCCCATCACGTTGGTGGGGTTGACGGCCTTGTCGGTGGAGATGAGCACAAAGCGCTCGGCTCCGGCCTCGGCCGCGGCACGGGCCGCCTGCCAGGTGCCCACGGTGTTGTTGCGCAACGCCGAGAAGGCGTTGTGCTCCTCCATCAGCGGCACATGCTTGTAAGCCGCGGCATGGAAGACCACCTGCGGCCGCCAGCGGCTGAAGGTGGCGCGCAGGTGGTCCGCGTCACGCACATCGCCCACCAGCCGCACCAGCGGCAGGCCGGGAAACTGCTGGCCCAGCGCCTGTTCCACCGCGTAGAGGTTGAACTCGGACAGCTCGTAGAGCACCAGCCGCGCCGGCGCAAAGCGGGCCACCTGGCGGCACAGCTCGCTGCCGATGCTGCCGCCGGCGCCGGTGATGAGCACCGTCTTGCCGCACAGCACCTCGGCCATGCCGGCCTCATCGAGCTGCACGGCCTCGCGGCCCAGCAGGTCCTCGGGCTCGATGTCGCGCACGCCGGCCACCTGCGCGCTGCCGTCGCGCAGCTCCTCGGCGCTGGGCACGGTGAGCACCGGCAGGCGGGTCTGACCGGCCAGCTCCACCACCTGGCGGCGGCGGGCGGCGCTGGCCGAGGGCAAGGCGATGATCAAGTGGGTGGCGGCGCCGCGCACCCCTTTGTCCAGCACCGCCTGCAGCGGGCCCAGCACCGGCAGGCCGGCGATGCGCGCGCCCTGCTTGGCGGGATCGTCGTCCAGCAGGCCCAGCACCACCCAGCCTTGCTGGTGGATGCCGGCCAGCAGCCGGCGCGCGGCTTCGCCCGCGCCCAGCACCAGGGCACGGCGCACCTCGGCCTGCCCCCCGGTGATGCGGGCACGGCCATGCTCATACAGCGCGCGGAAGGCCAGCCGCATGCCGCACACCCCCGCCAGCGCCACCAGCGGGTGCAGGGCCAGCACCGCCCGCGGCACCTTGTAGAGCTGCAAGCCCATGACCACCGCGCCGCACACCAGGCCGGCGCCCAGGCAGGCCAGCGTCAGGCGCTTGATCTCGCCAAAACCGGAAAAGCGCCACATGGCCTGCGGCACCCGCAGCAGGGCAAAGGCCAGGGCATAGGCCAGCACCACGCCCACCTGCACCCAGACGTCGTAGTCCGGCCGGGCGCTGAGCCAACGCTCAAAGCCCAGGCGGAACAGGTAGGTGGCATGCCAGGCGGCCAGCACCACCCAGGCGTCCAGGGCCAGCGACAGGGGCTCCCGATGGGGACGCAGCCGGGCCAGGAAACGGTCTAGGCGGTGCCAGAAGGTGGGGGAGTCGGACATGGTGCGGACAGCGGGCCCGGATTGTGCAACAGGGCTGTCACCCACCCGCGGAACCGGTGTCACGCACCGTCCTGCGCGCACAGTCCCTGATCTGGTGCAAGTCCTCTGCAATCAAGGGAAAAAACCACTCCCGCAGACATGTCCGCAAGACATGACCCAGATTAAGATCGTGAGATTGGGTAACAAAAACAAACCCTACAAGGCAGTCGTTGGTCATGTTCGTCATCGCCGTGGTCAACCGCAAGGGCGGTTGTGGAAAGAGCACCCTGGCCACCCATCTGGCCGTGCACCTCTCAACCCTGCCCCAGGCCAGCGTGCAGCTGTGCGACCTGGACCCGCAGCAGTCGGCCACCGCCTGGATGCGGCGGCGCGAATCCGCCGGCCACGCCCGGCCACGGCAGCTGCGCTGCGTCAGCCACAGCGCCCGCCAGTTCTCGCGCCCCCAGGGGGGCGCCTCCCACCTGGTGCTGGACACTCCCGCGGGCCTGGACGCCCTGGAACTGGCGCGCATCGTGATGGCCGCCGACTTGGTGGTGGTGCCGGTGCGCGACGCCCTCTTCGACCGCCTGGCGGCCGAGGACACTGTGGCCGAGCTGCGGCGCCTGCCGCGGGTGGCCCAGCAGCGCTGCCGCCTGGCGGCCCTGGAAGTGGGCGAGGACAACGACGACGCGGATGACGCGGCCCCCCCCGCTGGCCTGGCCGGCTGGGCACAAGACCAGGGCCTGCCCTGGCTGGGGGGCCTGCGCCACCACCGCCGCCTGGGCCGCCTGGCCGACCAGGGCCTGTGCCTGCTGGACGAGGCCGCACCTGCCGCCCTGGCCAGCCCCCGAGACCGGCAGGACTGCGCCGCCCTGCTGCAGCGCCTGCTGCAGGACCTGCCCGTCCCGGCCGACGACGCCCCGGCGCCCCCCGTGCGCCCGCTGCGCCCCGCCGCCCTGCCCACCCGCGCCTCGGCGCCCCTGCCCACACTCCACCGGACACCGGCGGCCCCCCACCCGGCCGCGCCGCTGGCCATGGCCGCGGTGGCCGAGCCCGTCATCCCGGCCCGCCTGCTGCGCCAGACCCCGGCCCTGAACCCGGCCGGCGCCCTGCGCCAGCTGGTCTGCCCCGCCGGCCTGCCCACGCCCGACATCGCCTGAGCGCGGCGGGCAGGCCGCCGCCCCGCCGGTGGCCAGTCATGGGCCGCGCCGGCCATCGCCCCGCCCGCCCGTTGGCCCTGGCCGTCTGCGGGTCTTGCCGGTGGGCGACGGCGCAGCACCACCGTAAGATGCGCGTTCGCGACAAGTTGTAACTCGTTGCGTCCGCGACGCTGGCGGGCGCGGAGCAGAACGCGCCGATGTTCACCATCGCCATCGTCAACCGCAAGGGCGGCTGCGGCAAGAGCACCCTGGCCACCCACCTGGCCGCCCACTTCGCGCGGCAGGGGGCCGCGGTCATGCTGGGCGATGTGGACCGGCAGCAGTCCAGCCGCCAGTGGCTGCGGCTGCGGGCCCAGCACCCGCCGCGCAAGGTGCCTCCCATTGCCAGCTGGGTGGCCGACCCGCAGCATGTGCTGCGCCCCCCGCCCGACGCCAGCCATGTGGTGCTGGACACCCCCGGCGGCCTGCGTGGCCTGGAGCTGGCGCGGGTGGCCCTGGCGGCCGACGTGGTGCTGCTGCCGTTGAGCGCCTCGCTCTTCGACCGCGACGCCACCCTGCAGTGCCTGGCCGAACTGCGCGGCCTGCCCCGGGTGGCCCAGGGGCGCTGCCGGCTGGGTGCCGTGGGCCTGCGCCTGCATCCCCAGACCGCCGAGGCCGAGACCTTGCAGGCCTTTGCCGACCAGGCCGGGCTGCCGCTGCTGGGCCAGCTGCGTGAGCACCCGGCCTATCAGCGCTGCCTGGAGCGGGGCCTGACGCTGTTTGACATGAGCGCCTCGCCGGTGCGACTGACCGACCTGCCCCAGTGGGCACCAGTGACCGCGCAGCTGGAGGTCTGGCGCCAGGCCTGCGAGGCGGAACGCCGCGCCGAGCGGCCGCTGCGGGCCCTGCCCGCCCGCGCGCCCCGCCCCGGGAGCGAGGGTCCCGCCTCGCGGCTGGACCCGCTGGAGAGCCCGCCCCCGCCGCTGGGCAACGTGCCCGCACTGCAGCGGGTGCTGGGCATCCTGCCTGAGCTCTTGTCGCTGCGCTTCAGCAGCCGCCGGGGCCGCTGAACCCGCCAGCGGCCGGCACCGGCGATCGACAAGACCTCTCCCGCCGTCGACAAACCCCGGCCCCGGGGACTCCGCCTGCCCGTGGCGCGGACAGGACAATCCCGGCTTCACCTTGTCAGCCCTCTGCCACGCCCCCCGCCACCGCCAGGGGCCCGCCATGACCCTTGCGCCCGCACCCATCCTCATCGTGGACGACGATCCCCGCGCCATTCGCCTGCTGGCCCAGATGCTGAAGGACGAGGGCTACCGTTTTCTGGCCGCCCGCAACGGGACGGAGGCCTTCCAGCGTGCGGTGGAGCACCGGCCCGCCGCCATCCTGATGGACCTGATGATGCCGGGGCTGGATGGACATGCCACCGCACGGCTGATGGCCGGCGACCCGCGCCTGGCCGAGATCCCCATCCTGTTCCTCACCGGCTCCTCGGCCCTGCCGGACAAGCTTGACGCCTTCCGTGCCGGCGCGGTGGACTATGTGGTCAAGCCCTTCTCGGCCCCCGAGCTGGCAGCGCGGCTGCGGGTGCATGTGCGCCGCGGGCTGCAGGCCGGACCGGCCGGGCATGCGGCCGCCGGCGTACCGGCGCCGGCCACCACCGCCCCGGTGCCGCCCCAGCCCCCGACTCCACCCACAACAGCGGCCGAGGCGCCCGCCACCCAGCGCGGGCTGCGCCTGGTGACCAAGGCCCAGGCACTGATGCGTGAGCACCTGGCCGACCCGTTCGACCTGACGGCGCTGGCCCATGCGGTGGGCACCAACCCCCGGCGACTGACCGACCTGTTCCGCGCCCACACCGGGCTGGCGGTGTTCGAGTACCTGCGCGCCGAGCGCTTTGCCGAAGGCTGCCGCCTGCTGCTGCACACCGACCTGACCATCGCGCAGGTCGCCGCGCGCACCGGCTTTGCCACCCAGGCCGCCTTCACCTACTCCTTCCGGCAGCGCAGCGGCATGACCCCCAGCGCCTACCGCGCCAGCGGCGGGCTGGCCCTGCCGGAGGGCATGCAGGATCCGATCTGCACCTCCGATGACTGAAACCCGCGCGAGCGCCCGCCGCGCCTGTCTGCCCCTGGCGCCACCGCCCTGGCTGCGCACCCGGCTGTTCCAGCTGCTGCTCGTGCTGGTGGCGGTGGGGCTCATCGACCAGATCGGGTTGCGCAGCGCGCTGGCCGTGCCGGAGGACGCGCTGCTGACGGTGCCCAAGGCACAGATCCTGGGGGTGGAGCGGCTGGAGATGGTGATGGCCAATGCCGACGCCCACCCGCAGATCATGGCCTGGTGGCCCGGCTGGCGGCCGGTCAGCCTGCCGGTGGACCTGCAGGCCACCTCCACCAACCGCAGCACACTGTGGCTGAAGGTGCGGCTGCGCCATGAGTTGAGCTCGCCGCCCTGGCTGTGGGTCACGCCCAATGCCATCCATGAGGTGCGGGTCCATGTGCCCGACGGCCAAGGCCGGTGGACGCTGCGCCGCACCGGCAACCGCCTGACCGCCACCCAGCGCGACCTGCCACTGCCCCAGCATGTGGTCACGGTGCCCGTGGCCGCCGGCCAGGAGACCGAGGTGCTGCTGGAGATCGGCGGCACCCGGGCCGCGGGGCGCCTGGACCTGCGTCTGCTGGACCCGGCGGAGTTCGCCACGCGCACCTTTCCGCTGGAGCTGCGCAACCAGCTGCTGATGGGCTGTGCCCTCATGCTCTGCCTGGTCTGCCTGACCACCGGCCTGCTGCTGCTGCGCCTGGCACCGGTGATGATGGGCCTGCAGCTGGTGGTGCTGGGCACGGTGCAGTTCCAGCTGCAGGGCCATGCCGGCCTGCTGCTGTCGCCGGCCACGGCCCACCGGCTGGCCGACCACCTGCCCAACCTGATGGGGCTGGAGCTGGCCCTGGGCATCGGGGTGGCGTGGAGCTACCTGGCCCTGGTCAGCCGGCAGCGCCTACCGGCCTGGCTGGCGCCGGCCTGCCAGGCACTGCTGCTCGCTGTGGGGGCGCTGCTGGTGGCGCGGGCCCTCAGCGGCGCCATCCACGACAGCTTCAATGGGCTGCTGGACACGCTGCGCTGGAGCGCCTGGCTGATCCTGATGCCGACCGCGCTGTGGATGGTGATGCGGGGCGATGGGCTGGCCGCCCTGGTGCTGGTGGGCCTGCTGGCCTGCGCCCTGCAGGGGCTGCCGCCGGGCGGGCTGCCGGGCAGCACACCGGCGCTGGAGGCCCTGCGCGACCCGCGCTCGCCGGTGGCCCCCATGGTGGCCCTGCTGGTGCTGTACGTGGGCGCGGCGGCGCACCTCATCGTCAACGGCTACCAGTCCCAGGCGCGGCGGCGGGCCGACGACGCCGCCCAGAAGCAGCGCCTGCAGGAGCAGGTGCACGAGCGCACCGCCCAGCTGGCGGCGGCACTGGACGCGTCGCGCCAGGCCGCCCAGGACAAGACCGACTTCCTGGCCAAGGTCAGCCACGAGCTCAGCGCCCCCACCCACCTGCTGCTGGGCTACCTGGAGCTGGCCCGGCAGGCCGAGGCGCCGGCGGAGACCGCACAAGCGCTGGGGGTGGCGCAGGACGCCAGCCGGCAGCTTGCGCGCCGCATCGGCGACCTGATCGCCTTCAACCGGCTGGGCCATGCCCGGCTGCAGGTGCGCCTGGAGCCGGTGCTGCTGCCCGCGCTGTGGCAGACCCTGCAGTCGCAGACCGCCTGGATGGCCCGCCGCCACCGCCGCACGCTGCGTTTTGACTGGGACGCCGACCTGCCCGACTGGGTGGCCCTGGACGGGGAGCGCGTGCTGCAGGTGCTGGACATCCTGGTGGACAACGCCCTGCGCCACACCCCGCAGGGGCCGGTGGTGCTGCGGGCCCGGTTGCGCCCGGCCCCGGCCCTGGCCCTGGAGGCGCCACGCCTGGGGGTGGCTTTCGAGGTGGAGGACGCGGGCCCCGGCCTGAGCCCGGCCGCGGTGGCCCGCCTGCTGGGCACCGGGGCGGCGCCAACGCCGGACCAGGCCCATGCCGCCGACCGGCCGGTCCAGACCGAGGGCGCCGGCCTGGGCCTGGGGCTGGGACTGGGCATCGCCCGCCAGTTGCTGGCCCTGATGCAAACCCGGCTGGAGATCCGCAGCGACCCGGCCACCGGCAGCGTGTTCGCCTTCACCTTGTGGACGGTGCCGCTGCCCAGCCCGCCGGCCGCGGGCGACGGCACCGCTCCCCCGCCCCCGCCTCCACCGCCTCGTGCGCTGCAGCCCCCCCTGCCCGGGGCGCCCCCCGCCGCCATCCCCCCGCCCGACTGGAACGCCCTGCTGCAGGCGGCCCGCCAGGGCGACCTGAGCGCCCTGGACGACTGGCGCGCCCGCCATGCCCCCCTGGTGGTACAGGACCCCGCGCTGGACGCGCAGCTGCAGGACCTGGACCTGGAGGGCCTGCAGCGCCGGGCCCTGGCGGGCGGGGCCGTCGCCAGCCCCGTCCTCCCCGTCAGCCCCGCAGTTGGCGCCGGGCCAGCGCCAGCGCCAGCCGGGTGAGCGGATGGCGGTGGCCACCGGGCCGCCAGGTGTGCACCGTGCGGCCGCGGTAGGCGTCGACCTGCAGGCCATGCGGCGCGGGCCGCAACGGCCCGCGACCCAGCACGATCTTGAGCACCTCCGTGGCGGCCAGGCCGGCGCACAGCTGGCAGGCCATGACGGTGGACGGCCCCCGACGGCCCCGCAGGTCCACGCGGCTGCGGTCGGCCAGGTAGGTGCGGTGCAGCATGCCCGGGGCCAGACCCACCAGCAGGCGCAGCGCCTGCTCGGCCTCGTCACAGCCCTCCAGGCCAAAGTAGTCCTCAAAGCCCATGCTCCCGGGCAGAAAGTCCAGCAGCGCCGCGCCCATGCCCAGCGGGGCTGCGGTCACCGCCGGGATCTCCAGCTCCTGGCAGGCAGAGAACACCGCCCGGCGCGCACCGAAGGCGAAGAAGTCCAGGCCGTCCACGTACACATCCACCCGGCGCAGGAAGTCGTCGAGGTTGTCGGGGTGGATGCCCCGGGCAAAGACAGTGACCTCCGCCTCAGGGTTGATGTCCAGCACCTGACGGCGCAGCACCTCCACCTTGGACTGCCCCAGCGTGGAGACCAGGGCCCCGGCCTGGCGGTTGAAGTTGGCCAGCTCGAAGGTGTCGAGGTCGGCGATGTGGAAATGGCCCACCCCCAGCCGCGCCAGCGTCTGCAGGTGCACCCCGCCCACGCCCCCCATGCCGGCCAGGGCCACCCGAGCCTGGCGCAGGCGGTGCTGCTCGGAAGCGGTCACCCAGCCCAGGTTGCGGGAAAAGGCCTCGTCGTAACGGAACTCAGCCATGGGCATACAGGTGCTCGGCCCAGGCGCCCTGGTGGGAGACCAGGGCCCACAACGGCTCGCCCAGGTCACGCATGCGCTCGATGGACGGCTGCAGCGGCGTCAGGCAGGGCACACGCCGGCCGCGGAAACTCGTCTCCGGCCCGATGCGCTCGCACACCACCCCCAGGCGCATGACCAGCCGCATCAGCGCCGGCTCGATCAGCGAGTAGCAGTGGGTGATGCCGTGGCGGTGGGCCAGCTGCATCACGCCGCCGTACAGGCCCATGATGACGTGGGACATCACCGCCGCTTCCGACACCTCGCCGGCGTCGGCGGGCAGGCTGGCGCGCAGCTGGTGGCGCAGCACCCGCGAGATGGCAAACCGCGACACCTCCCCCAGGGCCTGGCGGGCCCGCCAGCCGCCCACCGGCCGGTCCAGCCGGGCATGGGTCTCCATGGGGAACAGGGCCATCGGGTCGTCCGGGTCGGGCAGCACCAGGCGCACGGTGGCCAGGTAGCGGCCCGAGGCGCGGTGGCGCACCAGCATGAAGTCCGAGCGGCTGTCGTACTCGTCCTGCTCCCAGTCCGGCACCTGGTGGGCGGCGGGCAGACCGGGCACCGCCACGGCGGGGGCCTCGAATCCGGTTTCCCGCACATAGACCTGGTAGCGCAGGCGGAAGACTTCGGCCCGCAGGGCGTCGGTGCCCGCGTGGACCAGTTCAAAGTGGTGGCTGAAGGCGGTGGCCAGACGCGTGTCCATGGGATGCCTCTAAGTCCCTGGTGCCTCACCGCCCGGGTGGCGGGAGCTGCTGGTCCAGGGCTGAAGACCATGCTGTCACGGGGTCCGGCGCGCGGCGCAGGGCGCTTGCATCCGCAACGTCCGCTCGAAAGCAAGCCGCCCGCGCTCGATGACCGGGGGCCTCAAGTGTGTCGATTGGCAACGGCAATGGCGCCAGCCAACGCCCGCAGGGGACGCCGCCGCCGCCGGGCCAGTCCCCTCAGCCGCGCAGCAGCACCTTCAGGCTGCGGGCCACCACGGCCAGGTCGGTCCAGAGCGACGCGTCGCGGGCATAGGCCGCCGCGGCGGCCAGCTTGGCCGGCAGGATGACCTCGATGTACTCCCGCTCGGGGTCGGCGGCGGCGGCCAGCTGCTCGGCCTCGTGGCGGAACTGCAGCGAGGCCGGATCGGTGATGCCCGGGCGCACGCTCAGCACCACCTCGCGCAGCGCGGCCGGGTAATGGGCCACATAGCGCGGCACCTCCGGGCGCGGGCCCACCAGGCTCATGGTGCCCTGCAGCACGTCGATCAGTTGCGGCAGCTCGTCCAGCCGGCGCGCGCGCAGCCAGGCCCCCACGCGGGTGATGCGCGCATCGGCCCCCACGGTGAGCTGGCCGGCGCGCTCGGCGTCCACCCGCATGGTGCGGAACTTGTGGATGCGGAACGGCCGCCCGCCCCGCCCCACCCGCTCCTGGCGGAAGAACACCGGTCCCGGCGAATCCAGGCGGATGACCAGGGCCACCAGCAGGCCCGGCACGGCCAGCAGCAGCAGGCCCATGCCAGCGCCCAGCAGGTCAAAAAGGCGCTTGCCCATCGCTTTAGCCCGTCCCCTTGCCCTGCACCACCGGCTCAGGCCTTGCCCAGGGCCCGGCGCACGGCGGCCGCCACGCGCTGCACGTCGGCCTCGGTCATGCGGGTGTACAGCGGCAGGCTGACCATGCGCTCAAAAGCGCGCTGGCTGGCCGGGAAGTCCTCAGCCTTCAGGCCGTAGCGCTCGCGCCAGTAGGGGTGCTGGTGCAGCGGGATGTAGTGCACGCTGCAGCCGATGCCCTCGGCGAACAGGGCCTCAATGAAAGCGTCGCGACCGATGGGGGCGTCATCGCCCAGCTGCACCACGTACAGGTGCCAGGCGTGCAGCTCGCCCGCGGCGGGCTGGGGTGGCAGGGTCAGCGGCAGACCGGCCAGCGCCTGGCCGTAGGCTGCCGCCAGCGCGGTGCGCTTGTCTTGGAAGGCCCGGGCGCGCTGCAGCTGGTGGAGGCCCAGGGCGGCGGCGATGTCGGTCAGGTTGTACTTGAAGCCCGGCGCCACGATCTCGTAGTACCAGCTGGGCACCTTGGCGGTGAAGCGGTCGAAGGCGTCGCGGTTGATGCCGTGCAGGCGCATCACCTTGGCACGGGCGGCAATGGCCGCGTCGCGCGTGACCAGCATGCCGCCTTCGCCGGTGGTGATGGTCTTGTTGGCGTAGAAGCTGAAGACGGTGACGTCGCTGTCCAGCGTGCCGACGAGCCGGCCGCCGCAGGTGGTGGGCAGGGCGTGGGCGGCGTCTTCCACCACCTTCAGGCCGTGGCGGCGGGCGATGGCCAGGATGGCCGGCATGTCGCAGGCCAGGCCGGCGTAGTGCACCGGCACGATGGCCTTGGTCCGCGGCGTGATGGCCGCCTCGATGGCCGCCGGGCAAATGCACAGTGTGGCCGGGTCGATGTCCACCAGCTTCACGTCCGCGCCCAGGTAGCGCGCCACCTCGGCACTGGCGGTGAAGGTGTGGGTGGTGGTGATCACCTCGTCACCCGGGCCGATGCCCAGGGCCTCCAGCGCCAGATGCAGGCCAGCGGTGGCGGAGTTGACGGCGATGCTGTGGAACTGGGCCGGGTCGCCGCCCTCCCCCGCCAGGAAGGCGCTGAAGTCAGCCTCGAAGCGCTTGGTCTTGGGGCCGGTGGTCACCCAGCCCGAACGCAGGGCGTCCACCACCTCGGCGATTTCCTCCTCCCCGATCTCGGGCAGGGCAAAGGGCAGGAAGGGCAACTTGGCGTCGACGCTCATGGCAACGGGAATTAAATAAAAAGTGAGTGCATGCTCATGCTGCACCCTTGGCGATCCACACCAGGCGGTGGGTGCGCAGCCAGGGCACGGCGTTGAGCAGGGTGTAGAGGGCCGGGTGCAGCGCGCAGGCGCGCCGGGCCAGGGGCGGCGCCAGGGTGACGCGCCGCACGGCCAGGTGGGCGGCCTGCGGGAACAGCTGCCGCACCCGCACCAGCGGCACACCGCGCACATCCGGGTTGCGCGGATTGTCAAAGGCAAAGTCGTACCAGAGCACCGCGCCGCCCGGCCGGACCCAGCGCCACATGGCCAAAGCCAGGCGCTGCTGCACCGCGTCGTCCAGCAGCGAGGAGAACACGGTGGCCTGCATCACCACGTCCTGGCTGGCCGGGGCAATGTCCAGGGTGGTGGCGTCGCCGGCCACCAGGCGCACACCGCCGGGCAGGCTGGCGCGGGCCAGCTCCAGGCGCTCGGGCAGCAGCTCGCAGCCGGTCAGGTTTTCGGGCAGGGCCCCCAGGCGCAGCCAGTCCATCAGGTTGCCGCCACCGCCGCAGCCCACCTCGGTGACCCGCAGTTGCGACGGCTGCCAGCCCCGCGCGGCCAGGCCCTGGCAGATGCAGCGCTGGCGCTCGTGCAGCATCTGCCAGACCTCCGGCCGCAGCAGGCTGTAGCGGTCGGCGGGCAGCTGCGCGGCACGGCGCGCATAGCGCTCGGCCACCTGGTCCAGCTCATGGGCATGGGCCGGGCCGTGACCTGGGAGGGGGGCCGGGCTCACAGGGCACGCCGCCGGGCCAGGGCCGGCTCGCAGGCCTGCAGAAAGCGCCGCGCCAGCACCGGGTAGGTGTGGTGGGCCTGCACAAAGGCGGTGCCGCGCTGGCCCATCTCGGCGCGCTCGCGGTGGCTCATGTGGCTCAGGCGGCGCAGGCCGTCGGCCACGGCGTCGGGGCTCTCGGGCGCCACGGTCAGGCCGCAGCCGCTCTCGGCCACCGGGTCATTGCCCGCCTCCACCGCATGCAACACGGTGCAGCCGGCCATCATGTAGTCCATCAGCTTGTTGGGCGCGATGCCAAAGCGGTAGATGGGCACCCGCTGCCAGCCGATGTAGGCCACATCCAGCTCGGCCAGAAAGGCCGGGATCTGGGCCTTGGGAATGGGCGCCAGCCAGTGCACCCGCTCCAGCAACTCCTCGTGGATGCGGCCCACCAGGCGCTCGCGCTCATGGCCGTCGCCCACCAGCACAAAGCTCACCGGCTCGTAGCGCAGGCGGTCGGCCGCCTCCACCAGCACGTCCAGGGCGTTGGGCCGCCCCATGGAGCCGGCATAGCCCACCACCAGGTGGCCACGGGCCCGGGCCACCGCCAGGGTGGCGGCCACGTCCTCACGCAGCGGCGCCGGCGCCGCCTGCCACTCGGCCGGGTCGATGCCGTTGGGCACGATGGCCAGCTTGCGCAGGTCCAGGCCGCGCTCTGCCATGTGTTGGTGCACCTTGGGCAGCATCGAGACCACCAGGTCGGCGTCGCGGCAGGCGGTCTTCTCGGCCCAGGCGCAGAGGCGGGCAAAGGGGTGGCCGGGCGACATGCCCGAGAGCTCGATGGGCGAGAGCGGCCACAGGTCGTGGACCTCATGCACCAGCACCGCCCCGGCCAGCCGCGCGATGCGTCGAGCCACCCAGATGTCCATCGGGTAGGTGCTGCTGGCGATGACGATGTCGGGCCGCTGGCGCGCCACCAGCGCCGGCGCCTGGGCCCAGACCCGGCGCAGGAAGGCCCAGATGTTGCGCACCCGGCCCAGGCCGTTGCCTTGGTACGCGGGGGTGTCGACCCACAGGTAGTCGATGCCGTCGACTCGCTCGGGCCCGGCCACCGGCTGGCGGGCGCGCACATGCGAGTAGGTGGCCGCGACCATCTGCACCTCGTGGCCCATCCGCACCCATTCACGGGCCAGGTAGTAGGGCCGGTACTCCATGCCCAGGGCCGGACTGCCGGCGTAGTGGTTGAGGTAGAGGATGTTCATGTCGCCCCAGACGGTCACGCCGACAGCTCGGCCAGCCGCCGCACATAGGCCTGCACGCTGGCGGGAAACAGCGCATGTTGCCCGATCCAGGCGTGCCCTTCCAGCGCGATGGCCTCGGCCCGCGCCTGCAGCGGGGCCAGGCGCTCGGCCCCGGGCCGCTCGCCGTCGGCCAGGATCAGGCCGTTGCGGCCGTCCTGCACCAGCTCACGGTTGGCCGGCAGGTCCGAGAGGATGGGAATGCAGCCGTGGGCCATGGCCTCCAGCACCGAGACCGACACCGAGTCGCTTTGCGGCAGGCTGAAGTACCAGCGGGCCCGGGCGTACCAGCCCGCCTGGGTGGCGGTGTCCAGGCGGCCCACCAACTGCACGCGCGAGGCCAGCAGCGGGTCGGCAGCCACCCGGGCCTGCAACGCAGCGCGCAGCGAGCCGTCATGGGCCATCACCAGCCGCGCCTCGGGCCAGACGCCGGCCAGCGCGGCAAAGGCGTCCAGCACGCGATGCGGCGCATAGAGGGGCTCCAGCCCCCGGTTGGCAAAACACAGCCGGTCATCCTTGGCGGCGCGCACCGCCGCCAGCTCGGGCATCTGCTCCAGGCCGAAGGGGAAGGTCAGCACCTCCCCCGCGCCCAGGCCGTGCATCTGCCGGGTCATGTGCTGGGAGTCGCTGGTGGCCAGGGTGCAGGCGGCCAGCACGCGGCGGGTGAGCGCCCGCATCAGGCGGCTGCGCCGGGGGGTGACCAGGATGTCCGAGCCCCAGGCGGAGCCAGCGATGCGGGCCTGCACCCCGCCCAGGCGCACCGCCAGCCAGGCCAGCGTGCCATGCGAGGTGAGGTAGTGCGGCGCCAGCCAGTCGGGCTGCACCTGGCGCAGCCAGCGCACCAGGGTGGGCAGGGTGCGCAGCAGGCCGGCGTTGCCGCCCTCAAAGCGCGGGCGCGACGCCAGGTCCAGCCGGCGTGCCGGAGGCAGGCAGCCGGCCAGGGCGGGATCGAAACCGCGGCTGGACACCACCCACAGGTCCACCGCCGGCGCCTGCGTGGCTTGCAGGGCCCGGACCCACTTGAGCAGGTGCGGGCTGCAGCCGTCGCCGATGAGCACCAGGCGCAGCGGCCGGGCGTGGCGCGTGCCCAGGGCCGGGCCGCCGCTCATGCCCGCGACTCCGGCCGGCGGCGCGGCGCCTGCGCCAGACGCAGCAGCCAGCACAGGTAGGCGGCAAAGTAGAGCCCCATCACCACCGAGATCGACACGCTGGCCAGGGCCATGCCGCCACCGGCGACCAGGGTGAGGGCCAGCGCCAGCACGTACAGGGCATTGCCGACGACGCTGAAGGCCATGGCGGTGGGTTGACGGTCAAGCAGCATGGGCAGCACGGTGAGGGGTCCGACGACCAAGCGGCCCGCCATGCAGGGGGCCAGCCAGCGCGCCCATTCTCCGGCCTCGCGCCAGTCCGGCCCGAAGGCCAGGGCAAACAGCGCGGGGCCCGCCAGCATCAGCCCCCCGGCCACGGGCAGCGCGCACAGGGCCAGCACGGCGGCGGCCCGCCGGACCATGGGCGCCAGCGGCCCGCCCTCGCGCACGGCCTGGGCCGCACGGCCCAGCAACACCTCGGACAGTGCCCCACCGATCAGGCTGGTGGGCGCCATGACCACCCGCACCGTCAGGCCGAACAGCCCGGCGGCCGCCGGCCCGGCCAGGGCCAGCACCACCGCCAGCGCCAGGCTGTCCTGCAGGGCGTTGACAAAGGCATGCGGGGCATTGACCGCCGGAAACTGGCGATGACGCCAGGCCAGCCGGCGCAGCCGCCGCCACGCCGCCGCCCCCCGCGGCCAGACGCCTCGCAGGCCCTGACCCCAGGCCAGGCGGCCCGCCGCCGTCGCCGTGCCAGCCAGCTG
>NZ_JAAGOH010000036.1 GCF_010499455.1 Ideonella livida
GCCTTGAGCTTCCTCCCCACCCCGCCTCGCGGCGACGCAGTTGCCCTTTGGCTAACCTTCGGCTCTGCTGATACCTGGTATCGGGACTCTCACCCGACTGGATTCGTGCCATGCGCGGCACACACGTTTGAGCTGAGCCGCTGCGGAGCAGTCGGCTCGGGCGAAGGGTTGGGCGTGGGTGGATGAACACTGAAAGGATTGCGGAATGACGAACCGAGTATTTGCAGAAGCGACAACAGGGCTCGCGTTTGTTTTGACGCTGAGCAAGCGGCAATGCAACACCCTGCTTCGGCTGCGAGCGCACGAGGCCGCGCATGGCAAGCCGGAGCGAAGCAAGTCCGGCGGGCCGCGTGATGGATCGCTAGACAGGAGCGCGCCGGCCTACATCGGTATTGTGCAGACCGACCAACTGCACCCTCTGCGCGACCGTGGCCTGGTGTTCTGGTTCACCGATCACAAGGGAGAGCCGCGCGGCTTCGGCGGGCTGACCAAGGCCGGCGAGTTGGCCGCTGACTTGCTGGCCGAGGCGGGCATGACGATAGAAGCGACGAACACGCTGAGCGTGCTCAAGAGAATGGACCGCGTGGCGGCATGACGCCCAACGCCTGAGTTGTGGGGCCGCGCAGCGGTCCCACACGAACGAACAGTTATGCGGCCGGTGCCGCGAGAAAGGGACCCGATGAAGATGGCAAAGGCCAGCGAGGCCGACCTGAACATGGCGATGGACTTGGCCGGGATGCTGGATAACCTGGGACACCGGCACTGCCCGGCGATGCCCGCCGTGATTGCGCGCAACGACGGCGACGAGGACTTTGACCGCGACGACGACGAACAGTGCGGCCGAGCCCTGCGCGCACTGCTGGAGACGGCCGACCGAGGCAGCCTGTTCCGCGTGGTGTACGGCGCTGCCGTGATGCTGGACCCGCGCAACAAGCTGGTGGACCCGGGCGCCGACTCGATCGAGCACCACCCCGACCGCCAGGACAGCGCCCGTCTGCGCTGGCTGCTGGAAGATCACGCCGACCCCGCGAAGCGCGAGCGCTGCCGTGAGTTGCTGGGACGCATGGCCGGCATGAGCTACAGCGCGGCGGCGGCCGACATCGACGCTGCGATGCGCGAGACGGCAGCCACTGAGGCCGCATAACTTGTTGTATGCGTCACTGCGTGACGGATAACACTTGGCCGGATGCATAACACCGGATGCACACACACAGCCAAGCTATTGATTTTTATCAGGTTTTCTTTCAAACCCGCTCCTGTCTGGGCGCAGACTCCCCCGTCAAAAGCATCACTCGGCACAGCCGAAGGGTGCTGCTTTGAGGGGCGGCGACGCATAACACCGGCTGCCACCACCTGACCACTGGGCCGCTCGCGCGGACAAGTCCTTGTTCTTCTTGGCTCAACCCGGATTGACTGGATGTTCATACAGTATTAAATTGGCTTCGAAGGCAGCGCAGGTCGGGTCATTCTGACGGGCGCTCACGATCTCGCCTAGGGGGGCCAGCATGTACGCACACACACGGCCGGCACCGGCTGAGCGGCGCAACTCAAGTGGCGGCGCCACTGAATTTGGGCAACCGCCTGCACCCGGTCTACAGCGCACCGGGCCACGCTTGCTGGATCAGCTGCGCCACCAAGTACGCACCTTGCACTACAGCCTCCACACCGAGCAGGCCTATGTGCACTGGTGCAGGGGGTTCATTCGCTTTCATGGGTTGCGGCATCCTCTGCAGATGGGAGGCGATGAGGTGGCCTCCTTCTTGACCCACCTGGCCGTGGAGCGGCAGGTGGCCCCTTCCACGCACCGCCAGGCCTTGTCAGCGCTGTTGTTTCTATACGGCCGGGTACTGAACCAACAGTTGCCATGGATGCATGAGATTGGGCGTCCAGTACCCCAGCGGAGATTGCCTGTGGTGCTCACACAGCATGAGGTGGTGGCACTGCTCAACCACTTGGCGGGTACGCACCGCTTGCTGGGCCAGTTGCTTTACGGCACTGGCTTGCGTATCAATGAAGCCCTTCGCCTGCGCGTGAAGGATGTTGATTTTGAACAGCGGGCGATTTACGTGCGCGAAGGCAAGGGCGACAAGGATCGGGTTGTGATGCTGCCGCAGGCACTGAAGGTGGATCTGCAGCAGCAGGTGGCCTTCGCTCGAAAAGTTTGGCAGGACGATGTGGCTGCAGGCCAGGCCGGCGTAGAGATGCCGCACGCCTTGGACCGCAAGTACCCGCGCGCGGGTCAAAGCTTGGCGTGGTTCTGGTTGTTCCCACAGGATCACCATTCAGTGGATCCGCGCAGTGGTGTGGTGCGCCGCCATCATCTGCAGGATCAGACATTGCAACGCGCGTTCAAGCGGGCGCTGTCAGCCACGGGCATTCTCAAGGCCGCCACGCCTCACACGCTGCGGCACAGTTTTGCCACGCATCTTCTGCAGGCCGGTAGCGACATTCGAACGGTTCAGGAACTGCTGGGCCATGCCGACGTGTCCACCACGATGATCTACACCCATGTTCTGAAGGTGGCAGGCCTGGGTGCCCGCAGCCCGCTGGACGTGCTGTCCTCCCAAGGGGCATAAGCCAGGCACCAGGCTAACAGCTGCCAGCACAGCGCAAACCACATGCCGGGCCAGCCCCGGACAGTGAGCCTACTGCCACTTTCTGACACCCCTGCCCCCTACGCTGGCGCCATGTTTCAACCCTCACGGAGTCCTGACATGCGCCTTTACTTTCATCCCCTGTCCACCTGCTCGCGCCGGGTGTTGCTCACGGTTCACCTGCTGGATGTGCCGGTGGAGCGGGTGGTGGTGGATTTGACGCGGGGCGAGCAGTTCGCCCCAGCGTTCTTGGCGCTCAACCCCAACCACCGGGTGCCGGTGCTGGAGCACGAGGGGTGGGTGCTGTGGGAGTCGTACGCCATCATGGAGTACTTGGCGGCCCAGGTGCCGGGCCAGACGCTGCTGCCGGCAGACCCGCGCGGCCGGGCGGAGGTGAGCCGCTGGATGCATTGGTGCGGGCAGGACTTCATGCCCGGCATCAGCACGCTGAACTGGGAGCACCACATCAAGCCGCTGGTGGGCCAGGGCGCCCCTGACGCGGCCCGGGTGGCGCAGGGCCGCACCCAGGTGCGCACAGCGGCCGAGGTGCTGAACGCCCACTTGGCCGGGCGTGACTGGGTGGCCCCGCACGGCCTGAGCCTGGCCGATTTGGCCTTGGCCGCGCCGCTGGCCGACCAAGACGCCGCCCAGTTGCCGGTGCATGACTTGCCGCACCTGCAGCGCTGGCTGGCGCAGGTGCAGGCGCTGCCCGCCTGGGCGGCCACGCAGCCGGCGGCGGTGGCGGCGGCGGTGACGGCGCCTCAGGCGTAACGCCCCTCTTGGGCCATCATGCGCGCCAGCAGGCGGCGCACGCGCACCGGGGCCACGTCGCTGGTGATGAGCACCGGGTTGAGCGCAAAGAAGTCGGCCGTGCCCATCTCGCGCTGGGCGGCTTCGATGATGGGGCCGTCTTCATTGACGAAGGCGCCGTGCATGGCCTGGATCTTCATCTGGTTGTAGGCCGCATCGTCCACCAGGTGGTTGCGGCGGGTGGCGAAGAAGTAGTGCGTTTCGCCGGCGCTGGCGGGGGTGCAGGTGTGCAGGTCGTACTGGCCTTGGGTGTGCGCCAGGTCCAGCGGGGCCTCGGCCTCTTGCGTGGCGCCAATGGTGAGCTGGATGGTGGCCGGCGCATGCCAGGTGACGGTGACAAAGTGCCGGGCCGCCGCGGCCGGGTCCGGCAGGAAGTTGGCCAGGATGAGGATGGGCGGCGTTTGCTGCCATTCCCAGCGCACGTTGACGGTGCCGTTTTCCTCTTTCACCGGTGGGATTTGCGGGGTGAGCTGGCCGCGGGTGCTGATGATTTCACCGTGCACATGGTCCACATGGCTCAAGTCCATCACGTTGTCGATGATGAGCTCGTAGTTCGCCTTCATGGGCATGTAGGTGTGGCCAATGCCGGTGGCGGGGCCGTCGTCCAGGGGGCTGAAGTCGGGCAGTTTGGCGGGGTCGGCGGGTTGGTCGCCCATCCAGATCCAGACAAAGCCCCACTTTTCCAGCAGCGGGAAGTGGCGCACCTTGGCGGCGGCAGGAATGAGCTGGTTGCCGTGCGGGTTGTGGGTGCAGGCGCCTGAGCAGTCAAAGCGCAGGGCGTGGTACTTGCACACCACCTCGTCACCCTGGCGCTGGCCCAGGCTGAGGGGCACAAAGCGATGCGGGCAGCGGTCGTGCAGGGCCACGGGCTGGCCGTCGGCCTTGCGGTAGAGCAGCACGCCGGTGTCCAGCAGCTGGCGGGCCAGCATGCCTTCTTGCGGCAGCTCAGTGGAGAGGGCCGCCGCGTACCAGCAGTTGAGCAGGTAGGGCGTGGCGGGCTTGCCCGCGGGGTTGCCGCTGGGGTGGCGCAGCAGGGTGACGGGCTGGCCGCTGGAGGCGGGGGACGTTGAGGTGGAAGCCATGGTGCGTGTGTCTCCGTGTTGTGGTGATGAACGGTCTGCGCTGGCCTGAGGGCGCCAGCCCACCGGCGCCGGGGTGGAAACTGAAAGCGCCTGCCCGGCCCCGGCGGCGGGGCGGACGCCTGATGCCAGATAGCGGTGGGGCCGAAGTCCGGTGGGTGGGCCCCGCCTCAGGCGGACCCTTCAGCCTGGGCCCAACCCAGGGGCGCCAGCACCAGCGGGCCGGCGGCCCCGGCGGCTGGGCGCGAACAACAAGGGGTGAAGCGCCGCTCCACCGTGTGCTCATGCGGACCGTAGACCAGGTCGCGGTGCTCGGCCTGCCCGTCCAGCACCTGCAGGCAGCATTGGCCGCAGATGCCTTGCTCGCAGCTCAGGTCCAGCGCCACGCCGGCGGCGCGCAGCACCTGCGCCACGCTGGCCTGGGGGGGCAGCGCCAGGCACTGGCCGGTGGGCGCCCACAGCACCTGGGCGGGTGCGGCATCAGGGGCGAAATCAGGCGCAGCTTCGGGGGCGACAGCGGACACCGTGGCCGGGCGATCCACCGCCGCAGCGGGCGGTGCCGCAAAGTGCTCCAGCAGCACCCGCTCTGGCGCCCAGCCGGCCTGCTGGGCGGCGCGCTGCACCGCCGCCATGAAACCCGCTGGCCCGCAGGTGGCCACCAGGGTGCCGGCGGGCTGGGCGGCCAGCTGGGCCGGCAGGTCCAGCGCGGCGCCCTCGTCATCGGCCCACACCTGCACGTGGCGGGCCCAAGGGGCTTGGGCCAGGCGGGCGGCAAAGGGCAAACGGGTGCGCTGGCGCACGGCCACCTGCAGGGCGAAGGAGCGGCCTTCGGCCCACAGGGCCTCGGCCATGGCCAGCAGGGGCGTCAGGCCAATGCCACCGGCCAGCAGCAGCACATGCGGTGCGGGCCGCAGGGTGAACAGGTTGCGCGGCGGCCGCACCGGCACCCAAGCCCCTTCGTGCAGGTGCTCATGCACCCAGGCGGAGCCGCCCCGGCCAGCGCGCTCGCGCTGCACGGCAATCTGGTAGTGGCCCCGCTCGCCCGGGCGGTGGCACAGCGAATAGCTGCGCGCCCGCGGCGGGGCGGCCGGGCCATCCAGCGGCAGCAGCAGGTCCACATGGGCGCCGGCCGTCCAGTCGGGCAGCGGGACGCCTGAGGGGTCCACCAAGGTGAGGGCGACGATGTCGGCGCACAGCCGCTCACGGCGCTGCACCTGCAGCCAGCGGGTGCCGGCGGGGAGCTGCGGCCAGGCCCCCTGGGGAGCCACCGTGGCGGCCAAGATGGGGGCGGGGCTGGGGGCCGGGCGGGAAGCCTCGGCGGAAGCCAGGGTGAGGGTCATGCGGCGTCTCCTGGGGTGCGCGGCCCCGCAGGTTCAGGCGGGGTCGGTGGCCGGTTCGGTGGCCGGTTCAGGGGTGGTATTTGGGAAGGTGCTGTGCAACCCCGGTGCCACCGCAGCGCCGTTGCGGGTAAGTCCCAGGCCCGTGGGGCCCGGTGGTGAAAGTTCACCGCCCGGGCGGTGCCCGTCGTCGCACAGGCACCAGGGGCCTGTGGAATTCCAGACATGGGCAGCAGCCCGGATGGGCGGCGCGGCGGCGGCGATTCATGATTTCAGTCAAGCCGGCGGCGCTGGTTGGCTCAGGCCATGCAGGCCGGTTTCATGAAATCAAGCCATGGCCGCTGTGGCCGCCTTTTGACTGGCTTTGCCTCACCTATGCACCACGCCCTGTCCAACCCCCCGCACAGCCACGCCCTGGCCGCGCACCTGCACTTTGCACCCGAGGCCGGCCACATTGACCTGCTGGGCCAGCGCATGCTGCTCATGCATGCCGGCGCCCTGGCCGAGCTGCGTCAGGCGCTGGTGCAGCGCCTGGGGGTGGCGCAGGCCCGGCCGCTGCTCACCCGCCTGGGATGGCAGCAGGGCCGAGAAGACGGCCTGCGCGTGCGGCGCCTGATGGCCGAACCCACCGCACAGGCCGTGGCCGAAGCCCTGGCCCTGGGCCCCCGCCTGCGCGAGATGGAAGGTTTTGTGAGCCACCAGCCCATCGAGGCCATGCAGCTGGACCTGGAGCGTGGCCTGTTCTGGGGCCACTTTCTGTGGCACGGCAGTTGGGAAGCCCAGGCCCACCTGGCGCAAAGCGGCGTGGCAGCCGAGCCGGTGTGCTGGTCCATGCTGGGTTATGCCGACGGCTACAGCACCGCCGTGACCGGCCTGCCCATCCAATGGCGCGAGGTGGAATGCGTGGGCATGGGCCACGCCCGCTGCCGGGTGGAAGGCCGCACCGTGGCGGCTTGGCAGGCGCATGACGCTGCGCTGGCCGCAGCAGACAGCGCCACGGCGCCGCCGCTCAGCCGCCCGCCTGCCGACGGGCCCGGGACGGAGCCCACCGCCGCCGAGACCCCGGGGCCCCAGCACATCGGCCAATCCGCGGCCTTCCGTGCGGTGCTGCACCGCCTGCAGCGCGTGGCCCCCACCGAGGCCACGGTGCTGCTGCAGGGCGAAAGCGGCGTGGGCAAGGAGCGTTGCGCCCAGGCCCTGCATGCGGCCAGCCGGCGCGCCGCCGGGCCGTTTGTGGCGCTCAACTGCGCCGCCCTGCCGCCCGACCTGGTGGAGGCCGAGCTGTTTGGCGTGGAGCGTGGCGCCTACACCGGCGCCGAGCGCAGCCGGCCCGGCCGCTTTGAGCGCGCCGACGGCGGCACCCTGTTCCTGGACGAGGTGGCCAGCCTGGGCGCCGATGCCCAGGCCAAGCTGCTGCGCGCCCTGCAAGAGCGTGAGGTGGAGCGGGTGGGCGGCAGCGCCCCGCGCCGGGTGGATGTGCGCATCGTGGCCGCGGCCAATGTGGACCTGCGTGCCGAGGTGGCGGCCGGGCGTTTTCGGGCGGACCTGTTCTACCGCCTCAATGTGTTTCCGCTGGAGTTGCCGCCGCTGCGCCAGCGGCCGGAGGACATTGCGCTGCTGGCCGCGCACTTTTTGGCGCGAGCCAACCAGCGCCTGGGGCGCCAGGTGCGCGGCTTCTCGCCCCGCGCTCAGGGCGCCCTGCTGGCCTACCCCTGGCCGGGCAATGTGCGTGAGCTGGAGAACCTGGTGGAGCGCGGCGTGATCCTGGCCGATGACGGCGGCCTGATCGACCTGCCGCAACTGTTTGCCGGGGGCGAGCAACTGCCCTCCCCCGCCTGGGCCCTGGGCCCGCAGGGCGGGCTGGCGCCCGAAGTGCAGGAGGGGGACGCCCGCGCCGCGCCAGCCAGCGCCCTGGCCCAGGCCCCGGCCGTCCATTTCCCCCCCGCCCCTGACGCCCCCGCGCCCGACGCCCCCGCCCTGGCCGACCAGCTGCTGGCCGTCCTGCCCTCCTTCGAGGCCATTGAAGACCTGCTGCTGGCGCGTGCCCTGGCCCAGGCCGGCGGCAATGTCTCCGCTGCCGCGCGCCTGCTGCAGGTGGGGCGTGGTCAGATGGCCTACCGGCTCAAGCGCCGGCCAGGCGGACCTCAGACCGACTGACGGCGGCGGCGGCGGCGCACGATGCCCACCGCCCCCAGGCCGGCCATCAGCAGGGCCCAGGATTCCGGCTCCGGCACGGCGGCGGCGGTGTTGACGGTTTGGCCCGCCACGGTGATGCCGGCCACGGCCATGCCACTGTCAAAGCTGGTGTCGCCCCAGTTGGCCACGCCGAACTCCAGGTAGTAGTTGCCAGCGCTGGTCAGGGTGTAGCTGGAATTGACCCAGCCGGTGTGCCCGCAACCCGTGGAATAGCAGCGGCCTGAGTCGGTGCCCAGCTGCGCCCAGGTGGTGCCAGACAGGATGCTCACCGAGCTGGGATTGAGGCTAGCCGTTGGGGCGGGCATGCCCGTGCCGGGCACCACCGAGCCCGAAGCGACCGTGCGCGCCGTGAACAGCATGGCGACTTGGCTGCCACCGGCACTCATGAGGCGAGCCCAGGCGTAGTCGGCAAAGCCCGCACCGTCCGAGGTCACGTAGTCGAAGTTGAACGCCAGGGCGTCATTGGCCGCTGCGCTGAACACGTCACTGGTCAGCACCGAGCCGTTGACGCCGCCAATGCTGGCGAGCACCGCCCCCGTGGCGCCCGCCGCCGTGGACACATAGGAATAGCTGCCGTTGCCCACTGGCGCGGCAGTCACCACCCCATTGGCTGTGGCGGTGCCGCAGTCCCCCACACAGCCCGCCCAGGCGGACGACAGCGGGGCCAAGGAAACCAGGGCTGCGGCAGCCAAAGCGACGACGTTGAGACGAGTGACCATGGGAACCTCCAAGCAAAACTACACGAATGAAGGAACGTTTCCTGGGCAGCTCGCACCTTGAAACGAACGGATCTCAATGTAACTTTCTGCAAGTTCCGCGTCACAACCTCGTCCGCCAACATCGTCACATTTATCGACTTTTCAACATTGTTGAGTGCTGAAGACCATGTTTTACCAACTTTACAATCCTCATGATTTTCACGGCGCCACCACCCAAAACGGGCTGGCAATGCGCCACTGGCCTTGCGCCAGTTTCATGGGCAGGGTGGCACGGTTGGGGTTGTGGCCGCTGCCGCCGGCACCCACGGTGAAGCGGGTGCCCAGCATGGACAGCTCCACCTCTTTGACGGCCTGCAGCGCGCGGGCCACGTTGGCGCGGCTGATCTCGCCGTCCATGGCGCGCAGGGTGCGCACAAACAGCTGCGCCGCCGTGTAGCCGCCCTGCGAGAAGGACGACAGGGGCACCTGGCCGCGCCGCATCACGGCGCGCCAGTCGCTCAGCGTGGGTGAGCGGCTGGACCAGGGTTCAAACTCGGCCATGCAGTAGACGGGTGCGGTGCCGGCGGCCAATTCAGCAGCCACCCGCTCGGTGTAGGCCGGGGTGAGGAAGACGGTGGGCACCTTGCCCAGCCGGGGGTGGGCCTGCACCGCCCGGGCCCAGGCCAGCACCAGGGGCTCCACGCCGCCATGCACGACGGCGTCGCACTGCTTTTCTTCGGCCTGGGCCACCAAGACCTTCACATCGCCGGTGGGGTTGAACAGGCCCAGGTGGGCCAGGGTGACGCCGGCCTCTTTTTGCCAGGCCTGGGCGGTGGCCCGGTAGGCCGGGCCCATGCCCGGCAGGTCCATCACGAAGGCGCAGAGGCGCCGGGCGCGCAGCACCTCGTGCGCGTACTGCAGGCTGTTGCGCAGCGACAGGTAGGGCCCGGTGTTGACCGGCACGATGTGCGCGCTGGCAAAGCAGGCCGGCTCCACGCCGGTGCCCTGCAGCGCCATCAGGCCGGCGGCCTGGTAGGCGGCGGCGTTGTGGGTGCAGTCCACGGTGCTGGCACTGCCCACCAGGGCCACGGTGCGCGGATCCTCCAGCAGGCGCTGGGCGGCGGCGCGGGCGGTGGCGGGGTCGCCCTGGTCGTCGGCCACCACCAGCTCCAGGCGCCGGCCACGCACCCCACCGCTGGCATTGACGGCGTCGAAATAGGCCCGCACCGCGGCGGTGGACTCTGGAAAGGCCGCCGGCCCGGTCAGGCTGCTGACGGCGCCCACGCGGATGACGCCCGCGTCCTGCGCCAGGGCGGTCACCGGCGGTGCGACGCCCGCCAGCCAGACCAGTGCGGCCGCCATGGCCGCCGCCCGGGATTGTTGAGGCCAGAGGGACATGGCTACTCCTTCTTGAGGCGGTAGATGAGCTGGGCGCGGCTCAGGCCCAGCAGGCGGGCGGCGGCCGACTGGTTGCCGCCGGTGGCGGCCATGGCGCTGCGCACCAGCTCGGCCTCCAGGTGGTCCAGCGCCAGTGCCCCCCGGGCGCCGGCCTGGCCGCTGAGCAGGGCCTGCACCTGTCCGGCCAGGTGGGCACGGGCGGCGTCCTGCGGGCCGGCGGCGGGGTCGGTGGAGGCGGGTGTTCCGGGCAGCGCCGGGTCGTTGGCCGCGCCCACGCCGTGCTGGCGCAAGCTGCCGTCGCGCTGCAGGGCCAGCCACTGGCTGGAATGCGCCTCGTCGCCCAGGAACAGGTGGGTCACGTCGATGGCGCCTCCGTCGCTGGCCAGCACCACGCCGCGCTCCACCAGGTTCTCCAGCTCGCGGATGTTGCCGGGCCAGTGGTAGCTGAGCAGGGCGTCAATGGCCCGGCCGGTGAAGCCGGTCACCTGCCGGCCGTCGCGGCGGTTGAACTGGTGCAGGAAGTGGTTCATGAACACCGGGATGTCCTCGCGCCGCTCGCGCAGCGGCGGCACGCGCACCGGCAGCACGTTCAGTCGGTAGTACAGGTCTTCACGGAAGCGGCCGGCGGCCACCTCGGCCTTGAGGTCCAGGTTGGTGGCGGCCACCACACGCACATCCACCTTGACGGTCTGGGTGCCGCCCACGCGCTCGACCTCGCGCTCCTGCAGCGCGCGCAGCAGCTTGCCCTGGGCCGTCCAGCCCAGGATGCCGATCTCGTCGAGGAACAGGGTGCCGCCGTGGGCGCGCTCAAACCGGCCCGGCCGGCTGGCCTGCGCGCCCGTGAAGCCGCCCTTGTCCACCCCAAACAGCTCGCTCTCCACCAGCTCGTCGGGGATGGCGGCGCAGTTGACGGCCACAAAGGGCCCTGGCTGCGGCCCGCTGCCGCGCGGGCTGATGCGGTGCAGCGCCTGGGCCAGCACCTCCTTGCCCACACCGCTCTCGCCCAGGAAGAGCACCGTGGCCCGGGTGCCGGCGGCGCGGCGCACCATGTGGCAGACGGCATTGAAGCCGGCGGACACCCCCACCACGCGGGCGTCGGCCAGCAGCTCGGCCGCAGCCGCCGGGCCGCTGGCGGGCAGCGGTGCGGCCACGCCCAGGCTCAGGCTGTCGGCGCGCAGGCTGGCCAGGCCGGGATCGGCCTGGTCGGCCTCCCCGGCCTCGGCCGGGCGGCCGACGATGAGGCAGTGCGGCGCGCCCTGTGCGCGGCACTGCAGCTCACGAAACACCACCGGCCGGCCCATGAAGCCGCTGACAAAGCCGCTGGCGTAGCCGGTCTGCTGCCAGCAGGCCGTATGGCCCACGATGCCGTAGGCCTGCACATGCGACTCGGCCTCGGCGCTGCCGTGCCAGATGAATTCGCCCAGGAAGTGACCGGCCTCTTCGTCCACCTCCAGGCGCACCTTCTCCACCCGGGCCACGCCTTCCAGCATGTGCAGCTGCGGGCCCACCTCCACGCCCTCGGCCGGGCTGAGGTGGCGGCGCAGCTTGCGCGCCAGCTCGGCGTCATGCGCACCGCAGTGGTAGCCCATGCGGGTGATGAGGCCGCGCGCCTGGTCGCGGCCCAGGCCTTCGATGAGCTCGCGGCGAAGCACGCCCATGGCGCTGTTGTGCAGCAGCAGCATGCGCTGGTCGTTGAGCCAGATGTGGCCCTCGCGGGCGTCAAAGTGCAGACGGGACACCAGCTCGTCGCTGGGGTGCAGCGGGGCGCAGCCCGGCGAGGCGGCTGGCGGGGGCGACACCGCCGCCAGCGCGGCCGCGGCGGCGGGTCGCAGGGGTTCGGCGGTGGGGCGCATGACGGCCTCAGAGCGCCATGACCGCCTTGAGCCACAGGGCGTTGCCCTGGCTGTGCCAGCGCGCGCCCGACTCCTGCTGCCAGCGCACCTCCAGCGAGGGGCTGGCCGGGTTGGCCTGCCAACGCAGCGCCGGGCCCAGGGCGGTGACGCGGGTGCGCATGCCATCGGCCACCTTGGCCCCGGCCTGCTCGTCGTCGCCGGTCTGGCGGATCAGGTAGCCCTGCAGGCCAAGCTGCCACTGCGGCGCCACGCGGGCGCCCAGGTTGAAGTCGGCATGCCAGTAGTTGCCGCTTTGGTAATCGGTGGCGCTGTTCTTGCCGTTGATCGAGTAGGTGATCTTGGCGGAGGCGTCCACCGTGGCCCCCAGGTACGAGGCCACGAACACCGGCCGCCAGGTGGTGATGTGGTTGCCGGTGTTGACCATGCGCGTCTTGTCATAGTCGCCGGTGGGCAGCACCACGGCCAGGGCGGCGGCGGTGTGCAGTTGCGGGCTGTGGTGCCAGGCCACCAACGGGCCGATCTCCACATCGCCCAGGCCGGTGTGGCTGCCACTGGCGCCCGCAGCCTCCAGGCTGACCTTGGCCACGGGCAGCACGCCATAGATGCCGGGCTGACCGCCCAGCACCTCGCCCTGGGCCATGTAGAGCAGGCGGCCCACCACGGCGTCGGCCTTGACCGAGAAGCCAGGAATGGCGGCCTGGCCGTCGCCGCCATTGAAGCGGGTGGCGCTGTAGTGGTTGACGTAAACCAGGCCGTACAGGCCGGCCGGCGGCAAGGCACCGGCCAGAAAGCCCTCGGCGCCGGCGGCGGCGGTGGTCAGGCCGTTCTCGGTGGCGTGGGCGGCCAGGACGGCGGCACAGGCCAGGCCGCAGGCGCTGCGGCGCAGCGTGACGCCGCAACGGGTGGGCAGGGTCGGGCTCGCCCGGCGGGCGGCAGAGTGGCGGGTCATGAATCGTGTCTCCTGTGTGATGGCGGCGCCCGGCTGGGCGCCTGAGGACACCCCGCAAGGGCATGCCCCTTCAGGTGGAGGCAGGCGACCATGCGGCGGCGCATCCCACGCCCGGCTCTGTGGCCGGTGAGGGGATGTCGGGTGCCGGCGGCATGGGCCAGCACCTCATGGGATCAGGGCAAGGACCGGCAGGGCGCAGACCGCTGGGCCTGCGCGCCAGGTGCGCGGTCAGGGCATCAAGCGCCCAGGCTGGTGGTGGCGGCCTGGGGCGCTGCGACCGCGTTTTGGCGCGCCGCCAGCTCGGCGGCGCGGGCCACGCTGGCGGGCACGCCGCCAATGGCCCAGCGGTCGGGGTGCACCGGGTCGATCATCACGCGCACGCGCTGCGGGTCACTGCCCAGCACGCGGGCCACGGTGGCGCTCATCTCGGCCATGGTGCGGTGCACCATCTCCAGCGAGCGCCCCTCCATCAAGGCCAGGCGAACCAAGGGGATCTCGGCCTGTGCCCGGGGCACGCGGGCCAGCACCTCGTCGGCCGGCTCACCGGCAATGGCGTACAGCGCCGGGTCCACCTCGGTGATCCAGACCTGCAGACGGTCGGGCGGGGCATCGAGGGCGCGGGCAAAGGTGGCCGAGGCCTCGCGCAGCAGTTGTTTGAGCACCGGGCGGGGGTGGCCGGCCAGCACATGGATGTTGGCAAGGGGCATCAGAAGCTCCTCATTCGGTGTTCGGTGTTCAGGGCAGACCCCGGCGGCGGCCGGCGTCCAGCATCAGGGTGGAGCCGGTCATGGCGTCGGCCTCCGGGTCCAGCAGCAGGCCCACGGCCCAGGCCACTTGCGCAGGCGTGGTGAGCTGACCCAGGGAGGAGTCGGCGCGCAGGTCGTCCAGCACCGCCTCGGGCGTGCTGCCCTGCAGGCGGGCGCGGTCGGCGGCCACGCGGTGCAGGCGCTCGGTGTCGGCCGGGCCGGGGGCCAGGGTGTGGGCGGTGATGCCGCGCTCGCCATAAGCCAGGCTGAGCTGGCGCACCACGTTGAACAGCGCGGCATTGGCAATGCCGGCGGCTGCCGCGTAGGCGGTGGGCTCCAGCCCGTAGTGGCCGGCAATGGCGATCAGGCGCGACTGCGGCACCAAGTGCCCGTCCACCGCCCGCACCAGGCGCAGCAGGCCGCCCACCTTGATGTTGACCGCGTCCACCAGGGCGGCGGTGGCCACGCTGGCAATGCCGCCGGCCACGGCCACACCGGGGCCGTGCACCACGGCGCGCACCACGGCGGGCTGGGCCGCGCTGCCCTGGGCCTGCACCACCGTGCGGATGGCCTCGGTAGCCAGGTCATCGGCGATGTCGGCCACGCAGGGCACCAGGGCGGGGCCAAAGCGGGTGGCCAGGCCGTCCAGGCTGGCGGCGCTGCGGGCCACGGCCAGCACCGTCAACCCACGGCCGATGAGGCGCTGCACGATGGGCTGGCCAAAGGCGCCGGTGGCGCCCACCACCACCGCCAGTTCACGCGGCTGCGGCGCGTTCATCACGCGCCCACCTGGCTGCGCAACACGTCCTTGAGCAGGCCACGCGCCTTGGCCATGGTCATCGCCGTGTCTTCGATCATGTCCTCTTGGCCCGAGATCATCTTCTTGCGGCCCAGCTCCACCAGGATGTCGCGCGCCGGCACGCCAAAGCGCGCTTCGGCCCGCTTGGCATGCAGCAAGAAGGTGGAGTACACGCCGGCAAAGCCCAGGGTGAGCGAGTCGCGGTCGATGCGCACGATGCGCTCGGCCATCAGCGGCAGGATCACCTCTTCGGCCACGTCCATGAGCTTGAACAGGTCCACGCCGGTCTGGATGCCCATGCGCTCGCACACCGCCAGCAGCACCTCCAGCGGGGTGTTGCCGGCACCGGCGCCCAGGCCGCCCACCGAGCCATCGATGCGGCTGGCGCCGGCGGCAATCGCCGCAATCGAGTTGCTGATGCCCAGGCCCAGGTTGTGGTGGCCGTGGAAGCCGATCTCGGTTTCGGGCTTGAGCACGTCACGCAGGGCGCTGACGGCGGCGGTCACGTCATCGGGCAGCATGTAGCCGGCCGAGTCGGTGATGTAGAGGGTTTGCGCGCCATAGCTCTCCATCAGCTTGGCCTGCTGGGCCAGGCCGGCGGGCGTGTTCAGGTGGGCCATCATCAAGAAGCCCGTGGTGTCCATGCCCAGCTTGCGGGCGTAGGCGATGTGCTGGGGCGATGTGTCGGCCTCGGTGCAGTGGGTGGCCACGTGCACGCTGCGGGCACCGCAGTCGTAGGCGCTTTGCAGTTCACGCATGGTGCCCAGGCCGGGGATGAGCAGCACACTGACCTTGGCCTGCTTCATCAGCGGGCACACGGCGCGCAGGTACTCCTCGTTGCTGGCCAGGGCAAAACCGTGCTGCAGCGAGTTGCCGCCCAGGCCGGCGCCGTGCGTGACCTGGATCAGCGGCACGCCGGCCGCATCCAGCGCGGTGGCCACTTTCACCATCTGCTCCACGCTGATCTGCTCGCGCTTGGCGTGCATGCCGTCGCGCAGGCACATGTCGTGCAGCATCACCTGGCGGCCCTTGAGGTTCATCGGTGTCATGGTCGGATCTCCTTGGGGGCGGGGCTCAGGCGGCGGCCGGCGTGGGCTTCAGGGTGATGGCGCCGGAGAGGATCTCGGCGGCAAACATCTCGGCGGTGCGGCAGGCGGCGGCGGTCATGATGTCGAGGTTGCCGGCGTAGGTGGGCAGGTAGTCGCCCAGGCCCTTGACCTCCATGAACACGGCCACGCGCTTGCCGTCAAACAGCGGGCCGTTGACCAGGCGGTAGCCGGGCACGTACTTCTGCACCTCTTCGATCATGGCCAGCACCGAGTCGATGATCCGGGTCTGGTCGGGCTCGGTCTCGCACAGGCAGTTGATCGTGTTGCGCATGATCATGGGCGGCTCGGCCGGGTTGATGATGGCCAGCGCCTTGCCCTTCTTGGCCCCGCCCACGCGCTCGATGGCACTGGAGGTGGTGTAGGTGAACTCGTCTAAGTTAGCGCGGGTGCCCGGGCCGATGGACTTGCTGGCCAGGCTGGCCACGATCTCGCCATAGGCCACCGGCTGCACACGGCTGATGGCGTGCACGATCGGTATCGTGGCCTGGCCGGCGCAGGAGATCATGTTGACGTTCATCTCAACGCGATCCGCATGCTGCTTGAGGTTGACCGGCGGCACGCACAGCGGGCCGATGGCCGCCGGGGTCAGGTCCACCATCAGCACGCCCAGGGCATTGAGCTTGCGCGAGTTCTCGGCATGCACATAGGCGCTGGTGGCGTCAAAGGCAATCTGGATGTTGTCTTCCAGCACATGGGGCAGCAGGCCGTCCACGCCCTCGGCGGTGGTCTTCAGGCCCATGTCGCGGGCGCGCTGCAGGCCTTCGGATTGCGGGTCGATGCCCACCATCCACACCGGTTCCAGCACGGGGCTGCGCTGGATCTTGTAGATGAGGTCGGTGCCGATGTTGCCGGAGCCGATCAGGGCGCAGCGGATCTTGCGGGGGGAGGTCACGGTGGAGGGTCTCCGGTCAGTCAATCGAGGGTGATGTGGGCGTCGCGGATGACCTGGCCCCAGCGCTGGTTCTCGTCGGCAATCCGCTTGGCGAACTGCTCGGGGCTGGAGGGCGCGGGCTCGGCGCCGATCTGGGCAAAACGCTCGGCCACGTCGGGCCGCTTGAGGCCTTCGGTCAGCACGCGGTTGAGGGTGGCCACCACGTCCTTGGGCAGGCCGGCCGGGCCGATGAGGCCGAACCACGACGGCACGTCAAAGCCCGGAAAGCCCTGCTCGGCCACGGTGGGCACCTGCGGCAGCAGCGGCGAACGGGTGGCCGCCGTGATGGCAATGGCCTTGAGCTTGCCCGCCTGCACATTGGGCGCGGTGGTGGCCAGCGAGGTCTCAAAACTCAGCAGCAGCTGGCCGCCCAGCAGGTCTTGCGCGGCCTGCGAGGTGCCCTTGTAGGGCACGTGCACCAGCTCGATGCCGGCCAGCGATTGCAGGTATTCACCCGCCAGGTGGTTGGAGGTGCCGATGCCCGAGCTGCCAAAGGGCAGCGACTTGGGGTGCGCCTTGGCGTAGGCGATCAGGCCCTTCAGATCATGGAAGGGCGCACTGGGGTGGGCCACGATGGCGCCCTTGGCAATGCCCAGCATCGAGACCGGCGTGAAGGCGGTCTTGACGTTGTACGGCAGCTTGGGCAGCAGCTGCGGCGCGATGGACAGGCTGCTGATGACCCCCACGCCCAGCACATAACCGTCGGGCGCGGCCTTGGCGATCTGGTCGGTGCCCAGGTTGCCGCCGGCGCCGGGGCGGTTTTCCACCACCACGGGCTGGCCCAGGCGGTCTGACAGCAGCTTGGCCGCCGTGCGGCCGATGATGTCGGTGGGCCCCCCCGGCGGGAAGGGCACGATCAGGGTGATGGGCTTGGCGGGCCAGGCGTCCGCCGCCAGGGCGGCGGGGGTGGTGGCCAGGCTGCCCAGCCCGGTGGCCGAGGCCCCGGCCAGCGGCAGGCAGGAGAGGAAGGTGCGACGTTGCATGAGGTCAGGCTCAAAAGTTCAGACGAAGCGCACTCAAACGAAGCGCACGCCCACGCTGCCCAGGCTTTGGAAGCGCGCGGCCACCACGTCGCCCGGCTTCACGGCAAAGGCTTCGGTGATGCCGCCGCTCATCACAAAACTGCCGGCCGGCAGCGTTTGGCCCAGCTCATGCAGCACCTTGACCACCAGAGCCACGGCATCGGCCGGGTGGCCCATGACGGCGGCGGTGGCGGCAATGGCCAGGGGCTCGCCGTTTTTCTCCAGCACCACGCCCAGGGTGTCCAGCTCCAGGTCCTCGGGCCGGCTGGGGCGGCCGCCCACCACATAGCGGGCAGAGGAGGAGTTGTCGGCCACCACACTTTGCAGGTCGAACTTGAAGCCGGTGTAGCGCGAGTCGATCACCTCGATGGCGGGCAGCACAAAGTCGGTGGCGGCCAGCACCTGTTCACGGGTCACGTCGGGGCCGGCCAGGTCGGCTTTGGTGACGAAGGCCAGCTCCAGCTCCACGCGGGGGTGCACCATGTCGTCGGTGCGCACGGCCGAGCCTTCGGGGCGAGCCATGTCGGCCAGCAAAAAGCCCACGGTGGGCACGCGCACGCCCATCTGGTCCATCTTGGCCTGCGAGGTGAGCCCGGCCTTCCAGCCCACCTGCCGGCGGCCCTGGGCCACCCAGCGGTCGCGCAGCGCGATCTGCACGGCGTAGCCATCGCCCAGGGTCATGCCGGGGAAGTCTTCGGTGAGCTTGGGCATGGCGCGGGCGCCGGTCTGGGCGGCTTCCACGCGGTCGGTCAGGGCCTGCACTTGTTCAGCGCCGAGGGTGGTGCGCATGTCGGCCGTGGCGACAAGCGTGGCGGCGTCGTTGTTGAAAGTCACAGTGCTGCCTTTCCGTGGAAGCGGGCGCGGCAGGCGCCCAGGCCGCCAATGCGGCACACCAGCTCATCGCCGTTTTGCACGGCCAGCAGCTGCGATTGCGAGCCGGAGAGGATCACTTCACCGGCCTTGAAGGGCAGGCCCAGGCGCCCCAGGGTGTTGGCCAGCCACACCACGGCATTCACGGGCGAGCCCTGCACGGCCGCGCCGGCGCTGGTGGAGAACAGCGCGCCGTTGCGGTGCAGCACCATGCCGGCCAGGGCCAGATCGAGCTTGCGCGGGTCGCCCTTGGCATCGCCCAGCAAGAACACGCCGCAAGAGGCGTTGTCCGCCACGGTGTCCTGGATCTTGATCTTCCAGTCCTTGATGCGGCTGTCCACGATCTCAAAGCAGGGGCTGACGTAGGCGGTGGCGCGGATCACGTCGGCTGCCGTGATGCCCGGGCCCACCAAGTCACGCTCCAGCACAAAGGCCAGTTCGGCCTCGGCCTTGGGCTGGATCAGGCCTTCCAGGCTCACGCCATCGGCCTCGGTGCAGACCATGCCGCTGGTGAGCTGGCCAAAGTCGGGCTCGTACACCCCCAGCAGGTCCTGCACGGGCTTGCTGGTGACACCGATCTTCTTGCCCACAATGCGCTCGCCCGCCTGCAGGCGGCGCGCCACGTAGCGCGACTGGATGGCATAGGCGTCTTCCACGCGGATGTCGGGGAAGCGGGTGAGCAGCGGCGTGAGCACCTGGCGCTGGCGCCAGGCGTCGTACAGCTCATCGCCGCACTGCTGGATCTGGGAGGTGTCCATGGAGGGGGGGCTTTCAGAGCTTGATGCAGACGTTGCGGGTCTCGGTGTAGAACTCCAGCGAGTGCACACCGCCCTCGCGGCCAATGCCGCTGTGCTTGCTGCCACCAAAGGGCGTGCGCAGGTCGCGCAGGAACCAGCTGTTGACCCAGGTGATGCCCACGTCAATGCGCTCGGCCATGCGGTGGGCGCGGGCCAGGTTCTGCGTCCACAGGGTGGTGGACAAGCCGTAGTCGGTGTCGTTGGCCAGGGCCACCACCTCGTCTTCGCTGTCGAAGGGGCGCAGGTGGCAGCAGGGGCCGAAGATCTCTTCACGCACCACGCGGGCGTCGTCCTTCAGGCCGGTCCAGAGGGTGGGCTGCACCCAGCAGCCTTCGGCCAGCTCGGGCGGCATGTCGGGGATGCCGCCGCCGGTCACCACGGTGGCGCCCTCCTCCACCGCCAGGCGGTAGTAACCCAGCACTTTTTGCTGGTGCTCGCGGCTGATGAGCGGGCCGTAGGTGTTGTGGTGGTCTTCGGGGCGGCCGTAGCGCACGGCCTCGGCCTTGGCCTTCAGGGCATCGCGGAAGCGCTCAAAAATCGGCCGCTCCACGTACACGCGCTCGGTGCCCAGGCAAACTTGGCCGGTGTTGAGGAAGGCCGAGCGGAAGATGCCGTCCACCGCCGCGTCAAAGTCGCAGTCGGCAAACACGATGCCGGCGTTCTTGCCGCCCAGCTCAAACGACACATCGCGCACGCCTTCGGCGGCGGCCTTCATGATGGCGGTGCCGGTGCGGGTCTCACCGGTGAAGGTGATGGCGTCCACCCCCGGGTGCTGGGTGATGAACTCACCGGCCGAGCCCGGGCCAAAGCCGTGCAGCACGTTGTAGACGCCGGCGGGCACACCCACCTTGTTCATCACCTCGCCCAGCAGGGTGGCCGTCAGCGGGGTTTCTTCACTGGGCTTGACGATGACGGCGTTGCCGCAGGCCAGCGCCGGGCCCAGCTTCCAGGTCATCAGCAAGAAGGGCGCGTTCCAGGGGCAGATCACGCCGATCACGCCCTTGGGCTTGCGCAGCGCATAGTTCAGCGCGCCCCGGCCGTCGGGGGTTTCCATGCGGAAGCTCTCGGTGGCCACGTTCTTGACCACGTCGGCAAAGATCTTGAAGTTGGCCGCGCCACGGGGGATGAACACATGGGTCATCACATGGTTGGGCTGGCCGGTGTCGGCCATTTCAGCGGCCACAAAGTCGTCAAAGCGGCGGGTGATTTCGTCGGCCACGGCGTGCATCAGCGCGCAGCGCTTTTCGGTGCCCATGCGGCCCCACTCACCAGCCATGGCGCGGCGGGCGGCTTGCACGGCGGCGTCCACCTGGGCCGCGTCGGCCTCGGCCACCCGGGCCATGACCCGGCCGTCCACCGGCGAGCGCTTGTCAAAGAGGCGGGCGCCCTCGGCCGGAACAAAAGCGCCGTTGATGAAGCTGGTGATGGTGCGGGTCATGGGTCGCAAAGGGTCAGGGCCGGGGTGCCGCCGCGCAGGCGGCACAGCGGAAAAGCGGACGTGGAAGAACAGACGAGAGGCCAGGCGAGAAGCTGGGAGTCCTTCAGCCGCGCTGGCCAGGCCAGCGCGGCTGCAGGGCCAGCGGGCTCTCAGGTCACCACGGTCAGGAAGGTCTCGTGCATCTTGCGGTGGGCCACGTCCAGGCCGCCGCCTTCACCCAGGCCTTCCCAGGTCCAGGCGATGGGGGGCAGGTCGGGGTAGGTGGTGTTGCCGCCCGAGAAGGTCTCAAAGCGGTTGCCCGACGGGTCCCAGGCGTAGATGGTGCCGCCGCGGGTGATGCCGTGGCGGGTCGGGCCGATGTCGACCTTGACGTTGTGGGCGGCCATGATGTCGGCGGCGCGGAACACGCGGTCGATCGACTCCATGTAGAACGACACATGGTGCAGCTTGCCCGGCTCGGGGTGGATCACAAACGCGATGTCATGCGCCTTGTTGGAGCAGGCCAGCCACAGCGCGCCCTTCACGTCCGAATCGGGCAGCGTCACGTACTCGGCCAGGTGGAAACCCAGCACCTTGGTGAACAGGTCCAGCACCTTGTCCACGTTCGGGCCGTAGAGCAGGGCGTGGTCAAAGCGCATGGGGGCGATGCCGTTGTCCATGCGGCTGGAGTACGGCGCCGGGTCCTTCTGGCCCAGGGGCGAGCCCTTGAAGGTCTTGTGGGCGTACAGCTCGATCTGGTGGCCGCTGGGGATCTCAAAGCGCACGCGCTCGCCGGTCTCCAGCAGGTCGCCCGCGGGAATGCGCTGGGTGGCCAGGCCCCAGTCACGCACCTCGGCCTCCAGGCGGTTCAGGGTGTGCTCGTCGGCCACCTTGAAGCCGAAGAAGTCCAGGCCGGCGCGGTCGGCCTGGCGCAGCACGATGCTGTGGTGGTCCCGCTCGTCCCAACCACGCAGATACACGCGGCCTTCAGCGTCGCGGCCGGTTTCCTCCAGCCCCATGATGTCGCGGTAGTGGTGGACGCCTTCGTCCAGGTCCAGCACCCGGATCTGCACGTGTCCCGGGCGCAGCACGCCTGTCAATGCCATGGTTGTCGTCTCCTGTCGTCGCTGTCGTGTCGGTGGGGGAAGGGGCTGCGACGACGCGGCCCGCCCCTCTGGGGATTCCGAGCCCTCGGCACCGGGAGGTGTCGGGGTGAGGGCACTGTAGGAGGGGCCCTGCCCGCCCGTCCAATACCATCGAACTAGGGCAGCCATACCTTGCACGCATGTCTGATGGCATCAGAAAATCAGACCAGGTATGGCAAACCCTGAGGCGCCACCCGCGCCAGGAGATCCCCATGGAACTGCGCCACCTGCGCTACTTCGTCTGTGTCGCCGATGAGCAGAACATTGGCCGGGCCGCACTGCGCCTGCACATCTCGCAGCCGCCGCTGACCCGGCAGATCCAGCAGCTAGAGGAGCAGTTGGGCGCACAACTGCTGCACCGCACCAGCCGCGGCGTGGAACTGACCGACGCCGGCCGCGTGCTCTACGAGGACGCGCGCAACATCCTGGCCCTGGCCGACCGCGCGGCCGAGCGCACCAGCAAGGCCGCCCAGGGCCTGCTGGGCCGGGTGGATGTGGCGGTGTTCGGCTCGGGCATCTTCGGGGCCATCCCGCTGCTGCTGCGGCACTTCCGCCGCCGCTGCCCCGAGGTCAACATCGTGCTGCACAACATGAGCAAGGAGGAGCAGATCGACGCGCTGCGCCACCAGCGCATCACCCTGGCCTTCAACCGCCTGATGCGCCCGGTGGAGGGCCTGACCTGCGAGACGCTGCTGACCGAGCCGCTGTACGTGGCCCTGCCCGCGGGCGACCCGCTGATCGCCCGCACCGCGGTGCCCCTGGCCGAGCTCTCGGACACCCCGGTGGTGCTCTACCCCACCGGCTCGCGGCCCAACTTCATCGACAAGGTGCACGCGCTGTGCCGCGACTGCGGCTTTGCCCCGCTGGTGGCGCAGGAGGTGAGCGACGTGGTGCATGCGGTGGCCCTGGTGGCCACCGGCTTTGGCGTGTGCCTGGTGCCGCGCTCGGCCACGGCCATGGCCATTCCGGGTGTGACCTACCGCCCGCTGCACCACCCGGCGCAGCCGCGGGTGGACCTGTGCTGCATCTACCGGGACGGCGACGACAGCCCCATCCTGCAGGCCCTGCTGGGCGCCATGCGGGCGGCGGCGGCCGAGATGAGCCCGCACGACCACAGCGTGCTGGCCCTGCCGGCCTGAGGGCGCCGCCGCCGGCTCAGAGCGCGGCCACGTCGGCCCACACCGGCCAGGCCTGCGCGGCGGGCGCCGGCTGACCCGGCGGCGGCTCAAAGGCGTGGCGCAGCTGCAGGGTGTAGCGGCCGGGCCGGGCGGCGCACAAGCGCCAGCCCTCGGCGGTGGGTTCGGCGCTCAGGCCGCCCAAGCCCTCGTCTTCCAGGTGCCAGGCCGGGGGGACGATGCCCTCGGGCAGGTGGCGCCGCAGGGTGACGCAGAAGCCGCGCTTGAGGTTGGAGAGCACCACCAGCGTCTGCTCGCCGCGCAGGCGGCCCTGCCCGTCGGCCTGCAATTCGGCGGCGTGGCGGTTCTCCAGCAGCCGGATGACCGGCGGGATGATGATGCGGAAGTCCAGCCGGGCGCTGGCGCCCTGCCCCGGGGCGGCCAGCCGGGCCTCGGCCCGGGCGGCCGGCGCCTGCAGCCCCACGGCCAGACCCAGCGCCAGCGCGGCCGCGGGCCGGCCCCACGCAGGGGACGGGCGGCAGGGGGCGGTCGAAGGCGCCGGCAGGGCGCCACGGGTGGCGGACATGCCCCGGGTATCGGCCCCTCGGCCCGGGGCTTGAGCGCCCGCAGGTGCAGGGTTCAGGGGGCGCGCTGCACCGCCAGGGCCACGCGGGTGTCGCCGCGCAGCTGCACCTCCACGCGTTGGCCGGTCTCGTCGGCGGCGGACCAGGGCAGGGGCAGGCTGTCACTGCGCACGGCCAGGGTGTGGCCGCCAGCGGCCACCAGCGGAAACTCGAAGCGGCCCTGGGCATCGGTGCGGGTGACGTAGCGCTCGTCCAGCGTCACCATCACGCCGGGCACGCCGGCCTCGCTGGCGTCCTGGGTGCCGCTGCGGTTGGCGTCAAAGTACACCACGCCCTGCACCCGCCCGCCGCCGGCCTGGGGCTGGCCGCCCAGCGGCACGCTGCGGCTGCCGGCCTGGAACTCGTGGCGCAGCACCAGCAGGAAGGCCCGGCTGGCGGTGGCCACGGCGTCGGTGGGCCGGGGCGCCAGCGGGTCCAGCGGCACGGCCGAGGCCAGGCGGCCCAGGCTGCGGGTGTAGAGGCCCTCCAGCGTCCACAGGGGGGCCAGGCGCCATTGCGTGCCCAGGTTGGCACTCCAGGTGTCCTGGCCGGCGCTGCTGCGCTGGGTCTGCAGGCTGCCGTTCCACTGGGCGCGCGAGCCCAGCGGCAGGGTCCAGGCCAGGGCAGCGTTCCAGAGGCTCTGGGCGCCCAGGCCTGCGGGGGCAAACGCCGATTCGCGGGCATGCGCCAGGCTGCTGGCCAGCGTCTGGCCCAGCGGCAGCGCCCACTCCTGGTCCCAGGACAGGCCCAGGCGACGCGGACCGTCCTGGCTGTCGGTGTGCTCCAGGCGCAGGCCGGTGGCGCCCAGCTCATGCTGCCACCGCCAGTCGGCATGGCCCTGGGTGGCCTGCCCGGCGTAGCGGCGCAGGGTCAGGCCGGCGCCCAGGCTGTGGTCGCGGCTGAGGCGCCAGCGGCCGCTGGTGGCGGCGTAGAAGCCGTCCCCATGACGGCCGCTGAGGTTGTGCAGGCCGTCCAACGCGCCCTCGACCGACCACAGCCGGCCCCGCCACTGACCCCGGTAGTACACGCCTTCCAAATCCTCGGGCAGGGGCTGGTCCACCCAGCTCAGGCCCGGGGCCAGGCGGTAGGCACCAAAGCTGTGCTGCCGCGGGCCTTCGCGCCACTGGCCGTCCAGCCAGAAGCCGTCGCGCACGGTGTCCAGCGTCTCCTGGTGGGTGCGCACGGTGTGGGTCTGCAGGCTCAGCGGCCCCTGCTCCAGCCGCACCACCGTCTGGCCGGAGCGGGCACTCTGCCGGGCGGCCCCCAACGCGCCGGTGGGCAGCACGTTCTCGGCGGTTTCCAGCATCATGGCCGTGGTCCACACGCCCTGGCCGGGCCCCGGGGCCTGGCGCGACTGCAGGGCCAGCAGGCTGCGCTGACCGCCCAGGCGGTCAAACAGCGTGACCGGGGCGCCCTGCAGGCGGCCGGCCTCGCCCTGGGCGGCCTGCAGCCACCAGCCGCGCTCGGGCTGCTCCCACTGCAGCGCCGCGCCACCCACCACAAAGGAGGGCACGGTGATGCGGGTGGGCAGACGGGTGACGGGCGGCGCGGGCCGGTCCACCACGCCCAGCTCGTGGTGGGCGCGCCAGCCGTCGGCCAGCGGCAGGTCGCGCTGGCGCAGGGTGAGGGTGGCACGGCGGGCATCGCCCGGCAGCGCACCGTCCAGCGAGAGCAGGCCGAAGCTGGCGGTCTCCAGCAGGGCCTGGGCGACCACGCCGCTGCGCGTGCGGTGCCGGGCGTCGAAGGGCTCGGTGCCCACGCGGGCCTCCACCCGCAGGTAGCGCGGCGGTCCGCTGGGGTCGTAGGGGGCCTCGGGGGCATCCTCCTCGTCCTCGGACGGGGGCAGGTCGGCCATCACCCGGTCCACATAGGCCGGTGCGGCAGGGCTGGGCGCGGCCGGCCCCTGCCCCCAGGCCGGGACGGCCCCGACCAGCAGGCAGACGAGGGGGCCGACCCGCAGTCCCTTCATGGGTGGAAGCGTGCGTCCACCGCCAGGGACTGCCGGCCCCATTCCAGCGTGCCCTTAACCTGCAGCGGGTAGCGCAGGGTGGGCTGGGGCTGGCCGGGCTCGACCACCGGGGTCAGGGCGATCTCGCGGCTGCGCCCAGGCAGGATGGGCACGTCGGCGGCGGCCAGCTCCACCCGCTGGCCCTCGGCGTCGGTGCCCACCAGCACGCCCTCCAGGCGGCCGTGGGCATTGCCGGCATTGCGCACCTGCAGCACCGGCACCCGCTGGCCCTGCACGGTGGCCACCTGCTGACCCTCCACGGTGAGCACGGGGGCGGCGTCACCCACGGTGACGTAGACGATGACGGCAATGCGCGCCCCCACCGGGAAGCTCAGCGCGCCCTGCACCCGGGCGGGGTCCTGACCCTCGACCATGAGGGCGAAACGGCATTCGCCAGCCGGCGCCTCGGCCGGTGGCGTGACCTCGAAGCGAAAACGGTAGCGGGCACCGGCGGCCAGGCTGAGCTCGTGGCGCTCGATGGCCACCCAGGGCCGGCAGCTCTGGGGGGACAACGCGTCGGTGAACGTCACCGCCTGGTCGGGCCCCAGATCCCAGTCGTTGGTGTAGAGGCGGTAGCCGCCGCGCTGCTGGCCGACGTGCTGGATCTCGACGATCTGGCGCAAGGACTTGCCCGGCGCCACCTGGGCCACGATGCGCGGCGGCGAGACGTAGGCCGAGAAGCCCTGTGCCCCCGCCACGCCGGGCACGGCCCCGGCGGCCAGCGCCAGCAGGCCTGCCCAGACAGCCGAACGGGTCAGCCGGCCCCGGCCGATGGCCAGGGCTTGCAAGGCAGGAGGGATGAAGCGCGATCGGTCAGTCAGCATCGAATTCAAAGCGGAAGTTCAGGCGCCGGATGTTGCCTCGCCAGTCGGTGCCGGTGCTCAGGTGCATGAGGAACTGGTCCTCGAGCGTGGCGGTGGTCAGGGTGCCGGCCCAGACCAGGGCCCGCTCGCCCGAGCGCAGCACGCCGCCCTGCAGCGGCCCCTGGCTGGTCCAGCGGGCCTCCAGGGTGGAGGTCTCGTCACGGTCCAGCACCAGGTGGATGCGGCCGCTGCGGCCGATCCAGGGCCGGGTGTCCAGGCGCACCCGCACCCGCACCTGGGCCTGCATGCCGTCGGCACGCTCGCGCCACTGCATCTGCACCTGTGGCGGCATGGTGTGGGTGCCGGTGTCGTCCAGGCGGTGGGGGTTGGCCGCAGCGGGCGCCACGCCGCTTAACTGGGCGACCAGGGCCAGTGCAGCCCACCCGACCAGGCGGGGCGCGGGCTTCATGGGCTGCTCAGCGTGTAGGTCACGCGTCCGTTGTAGGTGCCCGCCGCCGGCAGCACGCTGTTGGCGTAGCTGAAGGTGTGGCAGTTCTCGATGTAGGTGTTGGCCGGCACCGTGGCCAGGGTGAGGGTGCCGCCGTTGAAGGTGCCCGCGGCGATGACATTGGGCACCGAGCTGCCGGGGGCCGAGACGGTCCAGCTGATCTGGCTGAAGGGCAGGGTGTCGCCCGCGGCGTTGGTCAGGCTGGCCGGCGAGGTGACGGTGAGCGTGGCGCTGGCCGGGCCGTCGCCGCCGTTGCTGCGGCGGTAGGCCGCCCCCACCAGGATCTGGGAAGCCGGGGTGGGACAGGTGGTGTAGCCGTCACCGTACAGCGTGGTGGACTGGGTGCTGTTGGTGGTCATGGCCTGGGCCGCGCCCGAGGCCAGGGCCGCCCCGGGCACCGTCACCTCCACCCGGTTGATGGTGGTGTTGGTGGCGTCGCGGGTGCCGTTGCCCACGTGCAGGAACACCCGGCGGCTGGCCGCCGCGATGTTGAGCGACCAGGCCTGCACCAGCGGCGGCGCCAGGGCCAGGCCCAGCAGCAACAGAGCCCGGGCCCCGTTCCGCGCGCGGAGGGGTCGGCTGCGGAGCGAGGACGTCGGGCTCATGGAGGTGCGGGGCGCCGCGCGCCCCGTGCGGGACGGCCGGCCGGACCGGTCCGTCCTGGGGCCTGCAGCCGGTTCAGGGCATGGAGGCGGTGTAGGTCACGCGGCCGTTGGTGGTGCCGTAGGTGCCGGGCGCGACGATGTTGTCGTTCTCGTACACGAAGGACCAGTTGGCCGTACGGTCGGTGATCTTGCCAGCATTCAGGGTCACGTTGCTGCTGGTGCCGGGGCCGGACAGGGGCAGCGCAGGGGTCGGCAGGGTGCCGGCATCGCTGCTGGGGGTGATCTGCGACCAGGGGATCACGTCGCCATCGGCGGTGGTCAGGGCGCCGGAGGTGGTCGCGGTCAGCGCCACCTGGCCGTTGTTGCCGCGCACCCGCACGGCCACCGACTGCGCCGCGGAGGCGGTGCCGTTGCCGACGTCGGCGGCGGCGGCGCTGTAGTCGAAGGTCAGGGTGTCAATGGTCGAGTTGCTGGCGATGGGGGTGCCGTTGCCGGTGCCCACGGCCAGGAACAGCACGCGCGGGATGATGACGCGGAAGTCCAGGCGGGCCACGGCGGTGCCGGAGCCCACGATGAGCTGCGACTCGGCCGAGGCGGTCATGGGCAGGGACAGGGCCAGCGTGGCCGCGGCGGCGGTGATCAGCAGTGATTTCTTCATCATGGTGACGACTCCTCAAAGGTGACGAAGACAAGGTGCGGACGCTGTGGTTGAGCAACGGCCATGAAACACAGTGTAAGCATTTCTTACACACCTCAACAATCGACGTCCACGCGTCGATAAGTCTCCACAGTAGGGGTAGGCGGCACAAACCGTGAAATATCACCGGTTGACGGCCCGTGCGCCGTCCCGCTACATTCGCTCCCCATGCCTTCGCGCCACGCCTTCCTGCTAGACCTAGCCCTCACCCTGGGCCGGGATCTGCACGTGCGCGCCCTCTGACCCCCACCTTCTCGGCGGGTCTCTTCCACTCCCCCTGATCCCGGCTCCACACCGCAGGCCACTGCGGCAGGGGAGTGACGCGCTTGGCATCGCCAGGCACGGGTTGCGCACGGTCCCCTCCCCCTTCATCGCACCCGCACGGCCTGGGCCTTGACCGCCGGCCGGCGGGGCGCCCGCTGTCCGCGGGCAGACCGTGAGCCGACGACCATGATGCTGCGTGACCCCAGCCCCAAGTACCGCCCTTTCCCCGCCGTGGACCTGCCCGACCGGCAGTGGCCCGGCCGCCAGATCCGGCAAGCGCCGGTGTGGATGTCCACCGACCTGCGAGACGGCAACCAGGCCCTGTTCGAGCCCATGAACGGCGAGCGCAAGCTGCGCCTGTGGCAGTTGCTGGTGAGCACCGGCTTCAAGGAGATCGAGGCCGGCTTTCCCGCCGCCTCGCAGATCGACTTTGACTTTGTGCGCGGCCTCATCGAGCAGGGCCACATCCCGGCAGACGTGACGCCCATGGTCATGACACAGGCCCGCGAGGACCTGATCGAGCGCACCGTGCTGAGCCTGCGCGGCGCCCGCCGCGCCATCGTGCACCTCTACAACGCCACCGCACCGGCCTGGCGCGAGCTGGTGTTCCGCCTCTCGGTGGACGAGGTCATGGCGCTGATCGAGCGCCAGGTGGGCCACCTGCGGCGCCTGACCGACGCCCAGCCCGAAACCGAGTGGGTGCTGCAGTACTCGCCCGAGACCTTCTGCATGACCGAGCTGCCCGTCTCGCTGCGGGCCTGCGAGACCGCCATGCGCGCCTGGGGCGTGGGCCCGGGCCGTCCCATCATCCTCAACCTGCCCACCACGGTGGAGGTGAGCACGCCCAACGTGTTTGCCGACCAGGTGGAGTGGATGCACCGCCACCTGCCACAGCGTGAGCACATCATCCTCTCGGTGCACCCCCACAACGACCGCGGGACGGGCGTGGCCTGCGCCGAGCTGGCCCAGATGGCCGGCGCCGACCGGGTGGAGGGCTGCCTGTTCGGCAATGGCGAGCGCAGCGGCAACGTGGACCTGGTGACGCTGGCGCTCAACCTCTACACCCAGGGCGTGTCGCCACGGCTGGACTTCTCGGACCTGGCCGGCGCCGCGCGGGTGGTGGAGGCCTGCACCGGCATCCCCCTGCACCCGCGCCACCCCTACGCCGGCGACCTGGTGCACACCGCCTTCTCCGGCTCGCACCAAGACGCCATCAAGAAGGGCCTGACCGCCCAGCAGGACGGCACGCCCTGGCGCGTGCCCTACCTGCCCATCGACCCGCAGGACATCGGCCGCAGCTTCGACAGCGTCATCCGCGTCAACAGCCAGTCGGGCAAGGGCGGGATCGCCTACCTGATGGAGCGGCACTTCGGCCTGGTCATGCCCCGGCGCCTGCAGGTGGAGTTCAGCGCCGTGGTGCAGCGCCACGCCGACGCCAGCGAGGCCGAGATCGACGTGGACACGCTCTGGCGCCTGTTTGCCCAGGCTTACCTGGGTGCGGCCGACACCGCCCAAGCCCTGCCCCAACCGCCACAACTGCACCGCAGCGCCAGCGGGACGCAGATCACGCTGCCCCTGCCCGGTGCCACCGTGCTGCACGGCCACGGCAACGGCCCGGTGGAGGCCGCCGTGAACGCCCTGGGCGGGCGCCTGCGCATCGACCACTTTGAGGAGCACGCCGCGCGCGGCGGCGCCGACGCCCCGGCCTGGGCCATCGTCGAGGCCACCGACCCGCTCACCCGCCGCACCAGCTTTGGCGTGGGGCGCCATGCCGACATCGGCCTGGCTGGCGCCCTGGCGGTGCTGAGCGCCGCCCAACGCCTGCAGTTGCTGCCAGCGGACACCACGCACCGCGACGTCCAGCCGGCAGCCGAGCTGGCCACGGTGTGACCGAACCGCATCCCTGCACCCTGACCCCCAAGCCGCGCTGCGCCACCGCCAGCGCCGGCTGACGGGGAGCGGCGGCGCCACCCGCGCCCCACCCTCCCCGCACCCACCCCGCGCCACCATGCGGGGCTTCCTGGGGCTTGACCCTGCGGCCGGCGGGCCGCCACCACCCGTGGCGGCCCGCCAGAGGGCGTCTTTTCGGCGCTTTGACCACGCTGGCCTGAACTAGGCTGGCCCGGTCCCTCGGTAAGCCCGCGGCCCGGCCGGCGCAAGACCTGCGCCGCCTGCCGGTCCCGGCGCCGCCACGTCAACGCCCCAACCCCAACCCGCACGCCCATGTCCACCGTCCTGGCCGTCGCCACCCCTCAAGCCATCGTCATCGGCTCGGAGACCCTGCTCATGCAGGGCGAAACCCGCCTGGGCCACGCCTATGGCGACAACCCCAAGCTCTACACCGTGGGCCACAGCTGCATCGGCCTGACCGGCACGGTGGCGCACTACAGCGCCTTGATCCTGGCGCTGAGAAGCCTGGGCGAAGACTGCCGCCTGGGCAGCGTGGAGCAGGTGTTCGAGACCTTCAACCGGGTCCACCGCAAGCTCAAGGACGAGTTCTTCCTCAACCCCAAGAAGCAGCCCGACGACGCCTACGAGGCCAACCACATCTCGGCCCTGGTGGCCAATGGCAGCGGCCTTTACGGGGTGTATGCCCACCGCGAGGTGCTGCGCTTTGACCGCTTCTGGGCCAACGGCACCGGCCGGCCCTATGCCCTGGGCGCCATGCACTGCGCCTGGAACGCCGCGCAGGACAGCGGCGCGGCTCCCGACGCCCTGGCCATCGCACGGCAGGGCCTGGGCGCGGCCATGGAATTTGACCGCGCCAGCGGCGGCGCCATGCGCCTGTACCGATTCATGCCCGGGTCGGATGCCGGGCCGGAGTGCCTGACGCCGCCGACCTGAAGACGCCAGGCGCCAACGGCGCCTACTCCACCTCGCCGTACACCGCCTGCGGCTGGCCCAACAGCAGGGCCGACATGGGGTCGCCCCAGCCGAAGTGCCACCACTCCTCGGGGTAGTTGGCAAAACCCTGGGCCATCATGGCCTGCAACAGCAGGTGGCGGCGGGCACGGCATGCGGGCGGCACGTCCAGGCTCAGCGTCGCCGAGCGGGCCGTGAAGTCGTCAAACGCGGTGCCCATGTCCAGCGCCTGGCCCTGCGCATCCGCCAGGGTCAGGTCCACCGCGCCACCGGTCAGGTGCGGCAGCACGCGGCGGCCCGGCCGGTCGGGCGGCGTCACATAACGCGCCGCCTGGGCATGCAAGCCGGGCTCGTCCCACTCGGGGTGCGCCTGGCGCAGCGCGTCCAGATGACGGGTGTACAGCGCCTGCTGCACCGCCCGCGGGCGGTGGCCGTCCAGCACCAGCAACTGCAGGCCCTGGGGCCGCAAAGCCGCCTGCACCGCCTGCAGCCGGCGCAGCACGCCGCTGCGCAGACGCAGCACCGGGTCGGCACTCAAGCCCATCGCAAAGTAGGCCGGCGCGCCGGCCAGGCCGGCCTCGGCCACGGACAGCAGGGGTTCGCCGCAATCGGCGATGGGGATGTGTTCCCAGTTCAAGGACATGAGCGGTGACGGCAAGAGGGGCGGTGGGCCGGCAGGTGGCCACGGCGGCGGCCAAGTCGGTGGCCTAACATCAGGCCGCCCACCTTACACCCCTGCGTCACCCCAAGGCCCGCCGTGTTCTTCATTCTTGGCACACCCCGCTCCGGCACCACGCTGCTGGCCCAATGTCTCAACGCCCACTCCCAGCTGGCGGTGCCCAACGAGACCGACTTCATCATCCCCATGGCCTTTGTGCTGGACCGGGTGAAGGACCCGGCAGTGGGCCGACCGATGGTGGCGGACCTGATCTGCCACTCGGCACAGTACCGCGCCAGCCTGGCCGACTACCTCACCCACGAGGAGGTCCGGGCGCTGGTGGCGGAGACGCCTTACCAGGCCTGGGCGCTGCTGCAGGCCATCTATGGCGCGGTGGCCCGACGGGCGGGCAAGGTGCTGGCGGGCGACAAGTCGCCCAACGACCTGAACTTCCTGCGCATGCTGGTCAAGGTGGGCGGCCTGCCGGCGCAGGCCAAGGTGATCCACCTCGTGCGAGACATCCGCAACGTGATGGTGTCGCTGCGCGCCTGGCAGGGCCCCAGCGACCAGGACGACTACTTCGCCCGCTACTGGTGCAGCCACAACCTGTACGTCAAGGCACTGCGCGAGCGCCAGCCCGACACCTACCACCTGGTGCGCTACGAGGACATGGTGCAGGACCCGGCGGGCACCTTCAGCGCGGTCTGCGCCTTTCTGGGCCACACCCTGGAAGAGGGCATGCTGCTGCCGGAGCACCGGCACCCGCGCTACCGCAAGGCCCGTCACCACCAGAAGCTCTATGAGCCCATCTCGGCCGACCGGCTGGACGCCTGGCGCACCGAGCTGCCAGAAGGCCTGGCCGCCCACTACGAGCGCCAGGCGCGCGAAGGGCTGGAGGCCTTCGGCTATCCCCTGTCGGGGGGCTGAGGCGGGCGGGCGGGGCTGAAGGCGGGCGAGGCCGCTCAGGCCTTCTTGATGTACTCGCTCTTGAGCTGCATGGGGCCAAAGCCGTCGATCTTGCAGTCGATGTCGTGGTCGCCGTCGATCAGGCGGATGTTCTTGACCTTGGTGCCCACCTTGACCACGGCCGAGGAGCCCTTGATCTTCAGGTCCTTGATGACGGTGACGCTGTCGCCGTCTTGCAGCACGTTGCCATGGGCGTCCTTCCAGACGCGCGCGGCTTCAGCGGCGTCGGCCGGGGCGCCGGCGCTCCATTCATGGCCGCAGGAGGGGCAGACGAGCTGGGTGCCGTCTTCGTAGGTGTAGTCGGCCTGGCAAACGGGGCACGGGGGCAAGGTGGGTGCAGTCATGGGGCGACATTGTCCGTGACGCACCGCCGCGCGGCCTCACCCAGCCAGCGCAACGCGGCGTCCAGCCGCGCGTCGCCCGGGTGGCCCACATTCAGCCGCAGGTGGTGGGTGAAACGGGCATCGGCCGAGAACAACACCCCCGGCGCGGTGCTGATGCCCTGGGCCAGGGCCAGCCGGTGCAGGGCCAGCGCGTCCACCGCCGGCGGCAGCTCCAGCCACAGAAAGTAGCCCCCTTCCGGCTGGGTGCAGCGCGTGCCGGGCGGAAAGTGCCGGGCGATCAGCCCGCGCGCGCGCCGCTGGCTGGCGGCCAGGGCCTGGCGCAGCTGGCGCAGGTGGCGGTCGTAGCCGCCCTGGGCCAGGTAGTCGGCAATGGCGCGCTGGGCGGGCAGCGAGGTGGACAGGCTGCTCATCATCTTCAGCCGCTGCACATCGCGCGCAAAGCGCCCCGCCGCCGCCCAGCCCACCCGGTAGCCCGGCGCCAGGCATTTGGAAAACGAGCTGCAGTGCAGCACCAGCCCAGCGGCATCAAAGGCCTTGGCCGGCGGCGGGCGCTGCAGGCCGGCATGCAGCTCGCCGTACACATCGTCCTCAATCAGCGGAATGCCGTGGCGCGCCAGCAGCGCCACCAGGGCCTGCTTGTGGTCCGTGGGCATCAGCGCGCCCAGCGGGTTCTGAAACCGCGTCATGAACCAGCAGGCGGCCACCCGCTCGCGCTGCAGCAGGGCCTCCAGCGCGGCCAGGTCCACCCCGGTGACGGGGTCGGTGGCCACCTCCAGCGCGCGCAGGTGCAGGCGCTCGATGGCCTGCAAGGCGCCGTAGAAGGTGGGCGACTCCACCACCACCACATCCCCCGGCCGGGTCACGGCCTGCAGGCACAGGTTGAGCGCCTCCAGCGCCCCGTGGGTGATGACCAGCTCCTCAGGCGCCAGGGCCACCCCCTGCAGCGCATGGCGGTGGCGCAGCGCCTCGCGCAGGGCCTCGTCGCCGGCGGTCAGGGCGCCGGTGATCTGCGCGGGTTTCAAGCGCCGCATGGCCCGCGCGCCGCTGCGCGCCAGCGCGTCGAACGGAAACAAGGCCGGCGCCGGAAAAGCCGAGCCCAGCGGCACCACATCGGCATCACGCGTGCTGCCCAGCAGCTCCACCAGCAGCTCACTCACTGCCACCGGGCGCGGCCCGCCCGCCGGGGGCGCCACCGGCGCGGGCCGCGGTTTGGCCGCCGGGCGCGCCGCCACGTAGTAGCCCGAGCGCGGCCGCGCCTGCACCAGCCCCCGCTCCTCCAGCACCGCATAGGCCTGGAACACGGTCGACGGGCTCAGGCCCTTGGCCTGGCAGGTCTGGCGCACCGAGGGCAGGCGCTCGCCCGGGCGCAGCGTGCCGTGGGCAATGCCCTCGGCCCATTCAGCGGCCAACTGTTCATAGCGGTGCGAAGACGAGGGGACGGCCGGCATCTGATCGGGTCAAGGCGTGGAGTTTCTGGATCTTACGGTGCAGCCTGGGCTCTGGCAGCATCGACACCCCAGGCTGGGCCCCCAGTGCGCCGGCCCGTCATCCCCCCACTGCTTCACCACAGGACCTCACCCCATGCCCCGCACCACCGTGGCCGCGCTGCAGATTGGCGCCTCGCCCGCCGGCACCGCCCAAACCCTGGCCGACATCCTGGCCTGGGAAGACCGCATCCGCGCCAGTGGCGCCCGCCTGGTGGTGCTGCCCGAGGCGGTGCTGGGCGGCTACCCCAAAGGCGAAATCTTCGGCACCCGCCTGGGCTACCGCCTGCCCGAAGGCCGCGCCGCCTTTGCCGCCTACCGAGAGCAGGCCATCGACGTGCCCGGCCCCGAGGTGCAGGCCCTGGCCGACCTGTCCGCGCGCACCGGCGCCAGCCTGGTGGTGGGCGTGATCGAGCGCGACGGCGCCACGCTCTACTGCACCGCCCTGTTCCTGGACCCACAGCAGGGCCTGGTGGCCAAGCACCGCAAGCTCATGCCCACCGGCACCGAGCGCCTGATCTGGGGCCTGGGCGACGGCTCCACCCTGCCGGTGGTGGAGACCCCCGCCGGCCGCGCCGGCGCCGCCATCTGCTGGGAGAACCACATGCCCCTGCTGCGCACCGCCATGTACGCCAAGGGCGTGGAGATCTGGTGCGCGCCCACGGTGGACGAGCGCGACATCTGGGCCTGCTCCATGCGCCACATCGCGCACGAGGGGCGCTGCTTTGTCATCAGCGCCTGCCAGGTGCAGCCCTCGCCCGCCGCACTGGGCCTGAGCGTGCCCGACTGGCCCGATGAGCGCCCGCTGATCCGGGGCAACAGCCTGATCGTGGGCCCGCTGGGCGATGTGCTGGCCGGCCCGCTGCACGGCGAAGCTGGCTTGCTGTGCGCCGACATTGACGTGGCCGAGCTGCCCGGCGCCCGCTACGACCTGGACGTGGTGGGCCACTACGCCCGCCCCGACGTATTCCAGCTGAGTGTGGACGAGCGGCCCCGGCGCGGGGTGAGCTTCACGCGGGAGGGGTGAACGCGATGACCCGACCCGCTTCTGGCCTGGGCCGGCCGGCCCGTGCCCGGCTCGCTGCAGCGCCACCTGATCTTGTGGTTCTTGCCCGGCATTGCGGCGGTGGTGGAACACGGCCCGCCCCTGGCGCGGCAAGCCCCTGCCCTGCTGCTGGCGCGGCTGCTGCACCGCCCCCCACGCCCGAGGCCGAGGCCTTCACGCTGAGGCTGGCGGCGCATGCCATCGGCGCCGCCCGCGTGGCCCAGCGCCAACCCGCGCAACTGGGCTACGCCGTGGCGGCCATGGGTTTGCATGGGGTGGCCACGGCGGTGGCGGCGATGTTGCTGGCCTGGGCCTGGGGTTGAGCCAGGGCAGGCCCAGGAAGTAGCGGCCCGGCACGGGCGAGACGCCCCGGGTAAAGCACGGGTGGCACTGACCGGTCAACCATCCCCTTGATGGTGCGGTCCGGCCCCCTTCCACTCAGCAGGCGGTGCCGAAGGGCTGCCGTCCCCCGGTCGCTGCAAGGACGGCGATCTCCAGTGACCTGCGCCCAGCGCCCCCAGGCGGCTGACGGCCTCCGCTCCCAGCAGGGCCAGGCCACGCTCCAGATCCTCGGCCAGCAAGTCCAGAACACTCGATACCCCCGCCTCCCCTTGCGCCGCTAGGCCGTACAGGGTCGCCCGGCCGACGAACACGGCCGCAGCCCCCTGGCTCAGGGCCTTGGCCACTTCGGTGCCCGAGCGGATGCCGCTGTCCAGCATGACGGGCAGGCGCCCTGCTGTGCGGGCCAGCACGCGGGGCAAGGCCTCCAGGGGCGAGACGGCGCCGTCGAACTGGCGTCCACCGTGGTTGGAGAGGATGAGGCCATCCACGCCCGCCTGCAGTGCCAGCCCAGCATCCTCTTCATGCAGCAGCCCCTTGATCACCAGCTTGCCCGGCCAGCGGTCCCGCAGCCGTCCCAGTGCAGCCCAGTCCAGGCTGCGATCCATGGCGCGCGCCAGCAGGGCTGCCTGCGCCTGGGGGCTCAACGCGGCTGCCGGGTCTTCGATCAGATTGGCAAAACTGGGCTGCCCCGCCCAAGCCTGTTGCAGCGACCAGCGCGGGTGCGTGAGCAGGTCCCACGCCAGACGGGGCGTGAGGCGAAACGGCAGCTTGAAGCCGTTGCGCTGGTCCCGCAGGCGCAAACCACTCACCGGCACATCCACGGTCAGCACCAGGGTGTCCACGCCCAGAGCCTGCGCGCGGCGCAGCAGCTGGTCCGTGATGCCAGGGTCCTGCATCACGTACAGCTGCAGCCACAACATGCCCTCAGGGATGGCGGCGCGCACCGCCTCCAGCCGCTCATTCGACGCGGTGGACTGGATGAACGGCACCCCATGCCGGGCAGCGGCCCGGGCCAGGGCCAGGTCACCGCCCGGGCGGATCAGGCCGTTGAGCCCGGTCGGCGCAATGCCATACGGGCGCGCCCACCATTGGCCCATCACCTGTGTCGCACAACTCACCTGGGTGGTGTTTCTCAGCACCCGGGGGGCCAAGCGCAGCGTCTCCCAGGCGGTCCGGTTGTGCCGCAGGGCAGTCTCGTCACCCGCCCCGCCGTCCAGGTAGTCGAAGACAAACCGGGGCAGGCGAGCACGCGCCGCCTGGCGCCAGTCGTCACAGCTCAACGGGCGCATGGCGTGGCTTACTTGGCGTACTGCTGCACCAAGCTGCGGGCTTCGGCCAGCAGCTTCTTGCCGTCGGCGCCTTTGGCGCTGGCGTCTTTCACCCAGTCGTCGTCCACCGAGTCGGTGGCCTTGACCCATCGCTGGTACTCCGCCTCGGGCAGGTTGTAGAAGACGCCGCCTGCGTCCTTGGCGGCCTTCTTGTAGGTCTCCACGACGGCGTCAAAGCCCGTCTCACCTGCCCAGGCCGAGGCCGCCAGCCCGCTGTTGGCGTCAATCACCCGCTTCAGGTCGGCCGGCAGGCTGTCGTACTTGGCTTGGTTCATGCCAAACAAGAAGATGGTGTTGGAAATGCGCGGTGCACCGGCGGGCACGTCCAGGTGGTACTTGGCAATTTCGGCCAGCTTGATGGAGGGGGTGCCCTCCCACGGCACGGTGGCGCCATCCACCACGCCCTTGGACAGCGACTCGGGCACGGCCGGCAGCGGCATCTGCACCGGGGCTGCCCCCAGGGCCGCCAGCATGCGCGAGTTGGCCCGGGTGGCCGCCCGGACCTTGAGGCCCTTCAGGTCCTCCAAGGTCTTGGGCTGCTTGCCGGAGAAGTGGAACAGCGCGCCGTCGTGCACATGCATGAAGATGCGTTTGACGCCCTTGAATTCATCGGCCGCGTGGCGATCCACGTAGGTCCAGAGTGCCTGGCTGCCGGACTTGGCGGTGGCGGCCATCCAGGGCAGTTCGAACACTTCGGACTTGGTGAATCGGCCTGCCGCGTAGGTGGGGACCGTCCAGACAATGTCGGCGACGCCATCGCGGGCCTGCTCAAACAGCTGGGCGGGCGTGCCGCCCAGCTGCATGGCGGGATAGATCTGGCACTTCAGCCGGTCGCCAGACTCCTTGGCCACCTTGTCGCACCAGGGCTGGATCAGCTTGAGCTGGGCGCTGGAGGTCGAGGGCAGAAAGTGATGAACCTTGAGGATCACCTGCTGCGCCCAGGCAGCCGCCGGGGCGCCCAGGGCCGCTGCGGCCACCGTCAGGCCAAAGGAGAGATGGCGGATCTTGCGTGTTGCTGTAGCGTTCATGTGGGTCTCCGGTGTAGGACTTGTGAAGAAACTCGGGAAAGTGAAGCGGCGGGTCATCACGCCGCGCCAAAGCTGTGCACCAGCACCAGGGCCATGCTGGGGAACAGCACCATCAGAACGATGCGCAGCAGATCCGAGGCCAGGAAGGGCATCACCCCCTTGAAGGTCTCCACCAGCGGCACGTCCTTGGCCAAGCGGTTGATGATGTAGACGTTCATGCCCACGGGTGGATGCACCAGGCCGATCTCCACCACCATCAGCGCCAGGATGCCGAACCAGATCGACTTGTCAGCATCGGGCATGCCGTAGAAGTCCAGGCCCATCACCATGGGGTAGAAGATGGGAATGGTCAGCAGGATCATGGCCAGCGAGTCCATGACACAGCCCAGCAGGATGTAGATCAGCAAGATCAGGGTCAGCACCAGCAGCGGCGGCATGCCACTGCCCTTGACCCAAGCGGCCAACTCGGAGGGCATCTGCGACAGGGCCAGGGCGGTGTTGAGCATGTCGGCCCCCAGCAGCACCAGGAAGATCATGGCCGTGGCCTGGGCGGTGCCCAGGGCGCTGTCGAGCAGGCCGCGCCAGCGCATCCCACCTGTGACCACCGCCAAAATGCCGCAGGCAGCGGCACCGATGGCAGCCGCTTCGGTCGGGTTGGCCCAGCCGCCATAAATCCCCACGATCACCACGAAGAACACCAGCAGCACCGGCGTCACCTGCACCAAGGCGCTCAGGCGTTGGGCCCAGGGCACCCGGGCGCCAGCCGGGCCCATCTCCGGCTTCCAGCGCACCAGCAGCTGCACCACCAGCATGTAACCGACCATGGCGATCAGCCCCGGCAGCACGGCGGCCATGAACAGCTTGCCAATGCTCTCCTGCGTCAGGATGGCGTAGATGACCAGGGGCACCGAGGGCGGAATCATGATGCCCAGCGTCCCTCCAGCGGCCAGCGCCCCGGTCGACAGGCTGCCCGCGTAGCCATAGCGCCGCAGCTCTGGCAAGGCCACCTGGCCCATGGTGGCGGCAGTGGCCAGCGAGGAGCCGCAGATGGCGCCAAAGCCGGCGCAAGCCCCGATGGCGGCCATGGCCACGCCGCCCCGGCGGTGGCCGATGAAGGCATTCACGCAACGGAACAAACTGCTGCTCAGGCCACCGTGCGTGGCGAACTGGCCCATGAGCAGAAACAGCGGAATCACCACCAAGTCGTAGTTGGACAGACGGGCGTAGGGCAGCGATTTCAGGAGGTTCAGCCAGCCGACGGTCTCGCCGCCGGACAGGTAGACATACCCCCCGGCCCCCGCAAAGAACATGGCGATGCCGATGGGCACCCGGCAGGCCATGAGGGCCAGCAGGAAGCCGAAGATGCAAAGGCCGATGGCAATGCCGCTCATGCGATCACCTCTTTGCCTCGGGAGCCGCCGTGGATCTGGCGCAGATGCCAGACCGCCATGTACAAGCCGCTCAGGGCCAACAGCCCCAGGCCTGGGCACATGGCCAGCTGGGCCCAGCCCACCGGCCAGCCCAGGATGGCCGAGGTTTCTCCAAACTCCAGCGTGCTCAATGCACCCGCGCCCGCGCGCCAACAGAGCAAGGCTCCGAAGCAAGCCACCAGCAGCGAACCCACGGCATCCAGCCCGTGGTTCACGCGCGGCGAGACGTTGGCGGTGAAGAAATCCACCTTCACATCGCCGTGGTTCATGTGGCAGTAGGCAAAAAAGCTGGCCGAGGCGGCAGCGGCCACCATCTGCAGCACTTCCATGTCACCGGGCACCGGCGCGGAGGCCAGCTTGCGTCCGACGATCGAGATGATCGACATGATCACCAGCCCGACGAACAACAGGCCACCCAGGACGGACAGCGTCTTGCCACAGGTCAGCAGCAGCCGACCGAGGGGCCCGTGCACTGGCAGGGGCGCGGCCGGATCTCCGGCAATCGGTTCTTTCATGGTCTCCTCGTTTCCTTCGCTGACCACCCTTGGGGTGGCCTTCAGTGTTGTTGCGCCAAGGTGCTCAGCGGCGCGATCCGGCCTGCTCACGCAACCGAACCAGCGTGGCCAGGGTGTCCGTCAGCGGAACGGCGCAGCCGAGCGATGCGGCCTGGCGCACCACTTCGCCATTGATGGCCTCGATTTCTGTGGGGCGTCCGGCCAGCACGTCTTGCAACATCGACGGCTTGTGGTGCAGGTGGTGATCCATGGCGTGATCCAGCACGCCGTGGACGGCATCACGGGCCTGCACGCCCGATTGGCGTGCCACCGCCAGCACTTCCGAGGCAATGGCATGGGCCAGCGTCCGACTTGCGGCGTGGGCGCCGATCTCACCAACCGTGCAGCCCGTCACCGCACACAGGCTGTTGAGCGCGGCATTGAAGGCCACCTTCTCCCAGATGGCCGCCTTCACACCGGGATCGACTGTTCCATGCAGGCCGACATCGGTCAGTGCCTCGGCCAACCGGGCCAGTGCCGGGTCGTCATGGCCTTCAGCCCACATCATGCGCACATGGCCCTGGCCGCCGGAATGCACTTGGCCCGGGGCCTGCAGATCGGCCGGCACGGTGGTGACACCCACGGCAATCCGCTCCCACGGCACCTGTACCGCCAAGCGCTCAGCGTTGCCCAGCCCGTTTTGCAGGCTGAGCACCCGGGTGTGCGGCCCGATCAGGCCCACCACGGCCGCCAGCGCGCGCTCGGTGTGCAGCGTCTTGGTAAACACCAGGAGCCAATCCGGCACCTCGGTGGCCTGCTCCGGGCGCAGGATGGGCACGCGCACCCGGCGGTCGGCAGCATCGGTGATGAGGCGCAGCCCGTGGGTGCGCACCTGCTCGATGTGGGCGTCGTTCACGTCGAGCAGCGTCACGGCATGACCCGCTTCGGCCAACAAGCCGCCGAACAGGGCGCCCATCGCCCCCGCTCCCAAGACGGTGATCTTCATCTTGAACGTCCTGGCCGCTCAGAACGGGTAGTGGCGCGGCGAGGTCTGGAGGGTGATCCAGCGCAGCTCGGTGAAGGCCTCGACGCCGGCGCGCCCGCCAAAGCGGCCCCAGCCGCTGCCCTTGACGCCGCCAAAGGGCATCTGCGCCTCGTCATGCACCGTGGGGC
>NZ_JAAGOH010000037.1 GCF_010499455.1 Ideonella livida
GGACTTCTCCTTTGACTGAGAAACAAGGCACCGACACCATGACGGACCTGCGCCCATCCTGGCACCCCTCAACTTGCGCCGCATCGCGACCGACCCGGGGCGGGGAAGTCCCTTTCATTCGTTAGGCCTCACAAACCAACCCACGCCGCATGTCGTTCAACATCAAGTCGTTGAGCCCCGAGACATGGCCTGCGTATGCGGGCCTTATAGAGCGTCATGGCGGTGTCTGGGGCGGATGCTGGTGCATGGAGTTCCACTCGGATGGCAAGGAACGAGGGCCGCACCGAAAGGAACGAAAGGAGTGCCGGGTCCGGGATGGAACCGCACACGCCGCGCTGGTGTTTGATAGAGACCGCTGTGTTGGTTGGTGCCAATTCGGCAGTCCCGAAGAGCTACCTCGCATCAAGCACAAGCGCGCCTACGAGCTCGCGGTTGAAGGTCGCCCGGACTGGCGCATCACATGCTTCTTCGTCGACAAGGAGTACCGAGGCAAGGGCGTGTCTTCAGCAGCACTCGCCGGCGCCCTGACACAGATTGCATCGCTCGGGGGCGGCACCGTCGAGAGCTACCCTGAGGACGTCGAGGGACGTACCGTATCCGCCTCATTCCTGCACAACAGCCGCCTTGCAATGTTCGAACATCAGGGCTTCACGCGAGTTGCGCAGCTTGGCAAGAATCACTGGGTTGTATCCCGGGTCGTGGCAGCTAAAGCGTGAGGCCTAACAGGTCTACAGGGACTCCCCCACAGCACAACCCCCGCAGGCAAGGGTTTACCCTCCTAAGCTGAATTGGTTTTTCAAATCCATAGGTAAAGCTCCCCCATACCTTTGAGCTGCGCGGGTTGCCAAACACCATCGGGGACAGACTTCATATCTACAGACGGGCTTGTGGCGTGGGCGCAAGTGGCCGGCCGATGCCCCAGAGGGGAACCGCGCAGCAGGGCTCCAGTCGTTCAGCGTGGTCCTGGGCTTTTGAGGGCGGTGGCCACAGTCGAGTGATCGAGCTTGCCTGCTGCCGGTCTGACCGGTGGTGTTCTTGGCGCGTAGCGGCCTGCCCAGCCGGCGCCGCCCCCTCACCCCCCCACCCCCAACCCCCGCTCGCTCAATGACAGCCGGCGCTCAAAGGGTTTGCGCAGGCGCCACAGTTGGGCGGGGCGGTGGGCGCCGCCGGTGGTCATGGCGCCTTCCACGGGTTCCAGCATGGCCAGTTCGTCCATCTTGCGGCGAAAGCTCACCTTGTTGACCGGCTCGCCCAGCACGGCCTCGTACACGGCCTGCAGTTGCGGCAGGGTGAAGACCTGGCCGCACAGGTAGACCGGCAAAGAGCTGTATTGGCTCTTGGTGCGCACCCGGGCCACGGCGGTGTCGATGATGGCGCGGTGGTCAAAGGGCAGGCTGGGCAGGCGCGCCACCGGGCGCAGCACCAGTGGCCCGGCGGTGGGTGCGGCCAGCTCGGCCGCCGGCACCAGGGCGCAATAGGCCACCGAGAGGGACCAGCCGCGCGGGTCGCGCCCGGGGCCCGAGAAGGTGGCCAGCTGCTCCAGGTAGGGGTTGGGCAGGCCGGCCTTGTCACGCAGCACGCGGGCCGCGGCGTCCCAGGCGCTGTCGTCTTCTTGGGGGTGGATGTAGCCGCCGGGCAGGGCCAGGGCGCCCTGGAAGGGCTCGCGGTCGCGCTGCAGCAGGGCCACCTGCAGCTCGGCGTCCACCAGGGTGAGCAGCACGATGTCGACGGTGCAGATGACCGGCGCGGCAGGCGCCAGGGCGTCTGCGGGGGAGGCGGGCTTGGGCGTGGGGGCGGGCATGGATGAATGTTAATTCAACCTTGCAACCAAGTCGGGCAATCTAGTTTGTTGCAGCAATGAACTAACAAGGGCTACGATGGGTTCATGCCGGCAGGCCCCTGCCGGCCTTGCTGGAGCCCCCATGCCCGCCCGACTGGAGCTGCTGCTCATCGACCCCCAGAACGACTTTTGCGACCTGCCGCCCGCGGCCTGCCCGGCCGACCCGCTGCGCCCGGGCGCCCGCCTGCAGCCGGCCCTGCCGGTGCCCGGTGCCCATGCCGACCTGCTGCGCGTGGCCGCCCTGGTGCAGGCGCTGGGGCCGCGCCTGCAGGGCATCACCCTGACGCTGGACAGCCACCACGCCTATGACATTGCCCACCCGCTGTTCTGGTGCGGGGGAGATGGGTCGGCGGTGCCGCCGTTCACGCCCATCACCGCCGCCCAGGTGCGGGCCGGCCAGTGGCGGCCGCGCCAGCCCGCGGCCCTGCCGCGGGTGCTGGACTACCTGGACGCCTTGGAGGCCGCCGGCCGCTACACCTTGATGGTGTGGCCGCTGCACGCCGAGGTGGGCAGCTGGGGGCAGGGCGTGCATGCCGCGGTGCAGCAGGCCTGCCGCAGTTGGCAGGCGCTGGCCCAGCGCCCGCTGCGCACCGTGGCCAAGGGCCAGAACCCCTGGACCGAGCACTACAGCGCCCTGCAGGCCGAGGTGCCCGACCCGGCTGACCCCGGCACCGCGCTGCAGCGCGAGCTGATCGCCGCGCTGGACCAGGCCGACCTGCTGCTGGTGGCCGGCCAGGCCAGCAGCCACTGCGTGCGCGCCACCTGCGAGCACTTGGCCGAGCACCTGCCCAGCCAGCGGCTGGACAAGCTGGTGCTGCTGACCGACGGCATGAGCCCGGTGCCCGGCTTTGAGCCCCAGGCCGCCGCCTTTCTGGCTGGTCTGCAGGCCCGGGGCGCCCGCCTGGCCACCACGGCCCAGGTGCTGCGCAAGCTGCTGGGCTGAGGGGCGGCGCCTGCGGCCCGGCTCCACCCACCGTTCTTCTTGACCCTTACCCCTCAACAGGAGTTCCCCATGTCCCCGCTCAACGCCACGGCTGCGGACGGTCCCGTGCTCACCAGCCTGCTGGAGATGGACCTCTACAAGTTCACCATGTGGCAGGCGCTGTGGCGGCGCCACCCCCACAACACGGCCGAGTACCACTTGGTGTGCCGCCAGCGGCCCGAGCGGCCCCTGGCCGAACTGCTGCCCCAAGTGCAGGCCGAGCTGGACGCCCTGTGCGCGCTGCGTTTCAGCCCGCAGGAGTTGGCCTGGCTGGGCGGCCTGCGCTTCATGCGGGCCGACTTTGTGGCCTGGCTGGCCGACTTTCGGCTGCAGCGCGGCCACATCCGCGCCTGGGCCGAGGGCGAGACGCTGCGGGTGGTGGCCCAGGGCCCCCAGGTGCAGGTGATGGGCTTTGAGATCCTGGTGCTGGCCTTGGTCAATGGCCTGTACTTCCGCCGCCTGGACACCCCGGCCGTGCGCGCCGAGGGCGAGCGGCGCCTGCAGGCCAAGATTGACCGCCTGCAGGCCTGGGCCGCCGCCGCCGGCCCGCAGGCACCGGCCTTTGAGCTGTTTGACTTTGGCCTGCGCCGGCGCTTCTCTGCCGACTGGCAGGCGCAGGTGCTGCAGCGCCTGCAGCAGGGCGCGCCGGGCAGCTTTTGCGGCACCAGCAACGCCCACCTGGCGCGCACCCTGGGCCTGACGCCCATTGGCACCATGGCCCATGAGTACCTGCAGACCTACCAGGCGCTGGACGGGGCCGGCGGCCTGGGCGGCCACCAGCGCCGGGCCCTGCAGGACTGGCTGGACACCTACGGCGGCGACCTGGGCATTGCCCTGACCGACGTGGTGGGCATGGACGCCTTCTTGGCCGACTTTGACGCCGACCTGGCCCGGCGCTACGCCGGCCTGCGCCACGACTCGGGCGACCCGCTGGTCTGGGCGCACAAGGCCCTGGCGCACTACGAACGCCTGGGCATTGAGGCGCGCGACAAGCGCCTGGTGTTCTCTGACGGCCTGACCCTGGAGCAGGCGCTGGGCCTGCACCAGCGCCTGGCCGGCCGGGCCCGCCTGGGCTTTGGCATTGGCACCCACCTGACGAACGACCTGGGCCTGGCGCCGCTGAACGTGGTGATGAAGCTGATGCGCTGCAACGGCCAGCCGGTGGCCAAGCTCTCCGACAGCCCGGGCAAGACCTTGTGTGAAGACGCCGGCTTCTTGGCCCGGCTGCGCCAGGCCTTTCCGCTGGCGCCACGGCCCGCCGCGGCCTGAGCCCACCCACCCTCTTTTCACCTCTCTCCGGAGCCCCGTTCATGGACCTGCTGGACCCGCTGGACCCGCTGGAGCGCCCCGCCGCCCCCAGCCCCGAGCTGCGCCTGACCCTGGCCCAGCTCAACCCCACCGTGGGGGACATTGAAGGCAATGTGCGCGCCCTGGTGGACGCCGCCCACCAGGCCCGCGAACAGGGCGCCCAGGTGCTGGTGGCACCCGAGCTGGCCCTGACCGGCTACCACCCTGGCGACCTGCTGGACGACCCCGCCTTTCTGGACGCGGTGGAGGCGGGCCTGCAGCGGCTGCGCCTGGCCTCGCGCCAGTTCGGCGGCCTGCACTGGGTGGTGGGCCTGCCCCAGCGCCGCCAGGGCCCCGGCAAGCCCCTGCACAACGCGCTGGTGGTGCTGCGCGAAGGCGAGGTGGTGCAGACCTACGCCAAGCAGCTGCTGCCCACTTACGACGTGTTCGACGAGCGGCGCCACTTTGAGCCTGGGCCCGACGTGGCCGCCGTGCTGCGCGTGGGCCCTTGGCGCCTGGGCCTGCTGCTGTGCGAGGACGGCTGGAACGACGCTGGCCAGGCCTACGGCACAAACCCCTTTGAGCGCCTGCGCCAGGCCCGCCCCGACCTGGTGCTGGCCGTCAACGCCAGCCCCTCGCACCGCGGCAAGCGCGCGCAGCGGCACGCGGTGTTGGGCGCTGCCAGCCAGCGCCACGGGCTGCCGCTGCTGTGGGTCAACCCCGTGGGCGGGCAGGACCAGTTGGTCTACGACGGCGCCTCCTTTGCCATGGAGCCCCGGCGCGGCCTGGTGTGGGAGGCCGCGCGCTTTGCCCCCGAGGTGCGCACGCTGCGTTTTGCCGGCGGCCAGTTCCTGGGCCTGGACGGCGCCCGCCCACCCCGGCCCGACCCCCGGCCCGAGGACCCCAGCGCCTTCTACCGCGCCCAGATCGTGCTGGGCCTGCGGGACTACGCCCGGCGCTGCGGCTTCAGCCGGGCGGTGGTGGGCAGCTCCGGCGGCATAGACAGCGCCCTCACCCTGGCCCTGGCGGCCGAGGCCCTGGGGCCGCAGAACGTGACCGCCATCACCCTGCCCTCGGCCATCTCGTCGGCGGGCTCGGTGGAGGATTCCGCCGCGCTGTGCCGCCACCTGGGCGTGCGCCTCATCACCCACCCCATTGCCGCCCTGGTGCAGGCCCACCAGGACCAGTGCCAGGCCAGCCTGGGCGCGCCGCTGCAGGGCGTGGCGCTGGAAAACCTGCAGGCCCGGGTGAGGGGCACGGTGCTCATGGCCTGGTCCAACACCCACGGCGACCTGGTGCTGACCACGGGCAACAAGTCTGAACTCTCGGTGGGCTACTGCACCCTGTATGGCGACACCAACGGCGGCCTGGGCCTGCTGGGCGACCTCTACAAGACCGAGGTCTACGCCCTGGCCCGGCACCTCAATGCCACAGCGGTGGGCGTGCCGCCCATTCCCGCGGCCATTCTGGACAAGCCGCCCTCGGCCGAACTGGCCCCCGGCCAGCGCGACACCGACAGCCTGCCGCCCTATGAACTGCTGGACGAGGTGCTGAAGTGGCTGATCGAGGGCGACCGGCTGGACCCCGCAGAGGCCGGCCGCGCCCGGGCCACGGTGGACGCCCTGCAGGCCCACGCCGACGGCCGCGCCCTGCTGGCCCGCGTGCGCAGCCTGATGACCCGCAGCGAATACAAGCGCCGCCAAGCCCCGCCGGTGCTGCGGCTGCGCGCCCGGGCCTTTGGCGCCGGCCGCCAACTGCCCATTGCAGCGGTGCAGGCCTGGCCGGTGCTGTGCGAGACAGCCGGCTGAACCGCCCCCTCCCGCCCCGGCCAGTCTGTGGATAACCTGACCTGCGCTAAGCGTTCCGACCCCATCGCGCAGGCTGTGGGCAACCCGGTGACGATCACCCCCTGAAAATCCGTGGAGAAGCGTTGGCTTTACCCATGGCAAACCCCGTGGAAGAACCTGACGGAAAACCCCTGCAAAAGCCCGTGGACAAGCTCATGACAGACCCTATAGACAGCCCTGTGGGCAACACCGTGAACAAGCCTGTGGCGCCGGGCGCGGCACCCGCCGCGTTGAGGCTGCTGCTGCCCGTCACCCTGCAGCCCTTGCTGCCCGGCCACCTGCAGCAGTGGCGCCAGGCCCTGGCCCGCGCCCGGCAGGTGGTGCTGCTGCTCACCGGCCAGGGGCTGGCCCGCTCACAGCGCGCCCCCTTCACCCCCCAGGAACAGCGCGCACAACTGGACGCCGCCCTGGCCGGGGCCTTCAGCCCCCAGGAGCGGGCGCGGCTGCAGGTGCTGAGCCTGCGCGAGGACGGCGACCCGCTGCGCTGGGCCCGGCGGCTGCAGGCGGCGGTGCAGGCCCTGGACGGCCCCGGGGACGGCGCGGCACTGCCGGTGCGGCGCCTGGGCGGCGGGGCCCATGCCCGCTGGCGGGCGCTGGACGCGCTGACCGGCTGGGCGGTGGAGGAGGATCCCGACGCCCCGGCCCTGGCGGCCCAGGCCCGGGCGCTGCGGCAGGCCTGGTGGACGGGTGCCGCCGGCCCCGACGCCCGCCACTGCGGGCAGGACCCCACCCTGCTGCCGGCCGTGCGCCAGTTGCTGGCGCAGCCGGCGGTGGCCCAGGCTTGGGACGATCTGGCCGACGAAGGGCGGGTGCTGGCCGGCTACCGCCAGGCCTGGGCGTGCGCGCCCTATCCGCCGGTCTTTGTCACCGTGGATGCGGTGGTGCAGTGCGCCGGCCATGTGCTGATGATCCGGCGCGGCCAGCAGCCCGGCCGGGGCCTGTGGGCCTTGCCCGGCGGCTTTCTGGAGCAAGAGGACACGGTGCTGGATTCAGCCCTGCGCGAGCTGGTGGAGGAGACCCACCTGGACCTGAGCCCGGCCCAGGCCCGCGCCGCCCTGCGTGGCCAGCAGGTGTTTGACGACCCGCAGCGCAGCCAGCGCGGGCGCACCGTGACCCATGGCTTTTACTTTGACCTGGGGCTGCGGCCGCTGCCGCCCATTGAGGCCGGCGACGACGCCGCCGGCGCCCACTGGCTGCCCCTGGCGGCCCTGCCTGCGCTGGAGGGGCAGTGCCTGGACGACCACTTCCTGATCCTGGACCACTTTCTGGGCCTGCTGCCGCCGGCCTGAGCGGTGGCCACGGCAAGAAAAAGGGCGCCGGTGGCGCCCTGTGGAAAAGGAGCAGGGGGCGTGCCCCGGGACCTGGGTCAGTGGGCCGGGCCGTCGGCCAGCAGGGCGGCCAGTTCGGCCTGCCAGGCCGCCAAGGCGGCGCCGCGCAGCAGGGGGCCTTGCAGCGGGCTGGGGGCCGCGCCCTCGGGGGCCGGCACCGTCGGGGCGGCCAGCTGGCTGCGGCGGGCCATCAGGCTGCCCTGGGGCAGCAGTTGCCAAGCCGGCACCTCGCGCTGGGTGCGGCCCGGGCGCACACGCTGCAGGCGGCGGGCCAGCACGGCGGGCTGCCAAGGGCTGTCCAGGTGCACCACCAAGGCGCGCGAGAGCTGCACGCCAATGCGCTGCTCGCTGCCTTCCACGCCATCGGCCAGCAGCAGCAGGCGGGCTTCAGGGGCCTCGCGGAAGCTGCGCAGGGCCTGATCGATCAGGCGCGGCGAGGCGGCCGTGGGCAGGGTCTCCACCGGCAGGCCCACGGCCTGCAGGGCCTGGGCCAGGGCGGGCAGGCCCTCGGCGTCTTCGCTGAACAGCACCACACGCTGCACGCCATCGGCCAAGGCCGGGGCCAGCAGCGCCGGCAGGCCGGCCACGCTGGCGGCGCGGGCCTGGGCCCACAGGGCCTGCACGCCGCGGCGCAGGGCCAGCTGCTCGCTGTCGGCCAGGTAGCCGCTGCGTTGCCAGCGGGCCAGGCGCTGGGCCAGCTCGGCGCGCAAGGCGGCCTGCGGCGCGGGGTCCGCGGCAGGCACTTCACGCACTTGCGGCGCCCAGGCGGGCCACTGCTCGGCCACGTCGGCAAAGCGGCGGGCCAGCACCAGCGGGGCCAGGGCGGCGGCGTCACCGCTGTCGGCCCAGTCCGCCAGGGCGCCCTGGCGCAGCGTGTCCACCGCGGCCAGCAGGGCGGTGGTTTCGGGCGCAATGGCGGCCAGATCGCCGCTCAGGCGGTCGGCGTCGGCCAGCACCCACAGCCAGGGGGCGGCCTGCGCCGCCTCGGCCTGGGCGGGGGCCGCATCCAGGCCCGCGCGCTGGTCCAGCACCAGGATCTCGGTGCCGACGGGTACGGCCGCGCCGGGCTCCAGCAGGGTCAGGGCCGGCCACGCCGCCGGGGTGGCGGCCTCGGGGGCGGCCTCACCGTCCACCACATGCGGATGCAGGCCTTCGACCGGGGCGGGCGCCGCGTCGGCGGCAGGGGCCGGGGCCAGCGGCTCGGCCGCTGCCACGGCGGCCCAGGCCGCCAACCAGGCGGGCTGCTGCGCCGCTGGGGCCAGCACCACCGGCGCCGCGGCGCCAAAGTGGCGCATCACCACGCGGGCGGCCAGCAGCAGCTCGGCCTCGGGGGCCAGGGCGGCCTCGTCGGCCAGCACGCAACGGCCGACGCAGGCGGCATAGAAGGCGCCTTCGAGCTGGCAGGTGCGCCACGCGGCCAGCAGGCTGCCGGCGGGCTGGGCGGCGGGCTCCAGGCCTTGCGGGTAGAGCGCTTCCAGGTGGGCGATGCGGCCCAGCAGGTCACCGTAACGGGTGAGGTGCTGCCAGACGGCCTCCTCGACCTGCACCGGATGGCCGGTGCGCTGGGCCGTGGCCAGCAGTTCGCTGAGCTCGTCCACGCTGGACAGGGCCAGGCCTACGCCGGGGGCGTCGGGCGCAGCGTCGCGCAGGCGCCAGCGGTTGACGGCCTGGGCCAGGGTGCTGGGGCAGCGGCTGCCCGCCAGCCAGCGCAGCTGGCGGCGCAGGCCCACTTCGGCCAGCTGGAGCTGGCTGTGCTCGGGCACCGGCGGGGCCACCGGGGCGGGCGGTTCGGCCGGGGCCTCGGCATGGGCCGGTGCGCCCACCGCCTCGGCCTGCGCAGGGGCGGCCAAGGCGACCTCGGCCTGCGCAGGCGTCTGCGCCGCGTGGTCCACCGAGTTGTCCACAGGCGATGCCACGGCCAGGTCGGCAGGCAGGTCGGCAGGCAGCGCTGCAGAAACCTCGGCGGGGGTGGCGACCACAGCCTCGGCCTCGGCAGGTGCCTCAGCCGGCGTGTCGGCCACCGGCAGCGGGGCGGCGGTGGGCAGGGGGGCCGGAGCGGTCTCGGCCGGGGCGGTCTCGGCCGGGGCCGGGGCGCTGCGACGGCGCGAGCGGGCCGCCGGACGGGCCGGGGCCTCTGCCCCTGCGGACGGCGCCGGGGGGGCGTCGGTGGCGGGTGCGGCCTCGGCGCCAGCCTCGACCGCCACGGGGGCGGGGGCCACCGGTTCGGCGCGCTTCTTGGGGGCCGACTTGCCTGGGGCGGTGGCCTTGGCCGCGGGCTTGGCGGCCGGTTTGGCCGCAGGCTTGGCGGCCGCCTTGTCCGTGGCCTGCGCCACGGGCACCTCGGGCACCTCGGCCGCCTTCAAGACGGGGGCAGGCTGCTCCGGCATGGCGTCGGCCGCCGGCACGCTCACCGGGGTGGGGGCACTACGGCGGGGCCGGGGGGCGCCGGCACGGCTGGCGCCAAAGTCAATGGGGGGCGCACCGGTCTCGGTGGCCCAGGTGGTGGTGGGCTGCGGGCCAGCGGGCTCGGCCGGCGCCAGGTCGGCCACCGGGGCACGGGCGGCGGCGCGCTTGCGGCCGGGCGCGGCGGCGGCCGGGGCCTCGTCCTGGGCCGCGGGGCTGCGGCGGCGGCTGGGCTTGGGTGCCGGGGTGTCGGCCCCGGCCGGGGCCGTGGTCTCCAGGGTGTCGGCGGCAGGGGCGGTCGTCGCGTCGGCCGGGCGGGCGCTGCGGCGGGTGGAAGTCGCCATGGGGCGAATCACTTTCGGTGAAGTTGGCAGGGAGGATCCACAGGCCGGGCAGGGCCAGCGGCAGGGTGGATCCGGCGGGTGCGGGGCGCGGGGCGCCGCCACACGGGGTTCAAGGGCGGCCGGCGGCCGGCACCGGTGAGGTCCGGCACCGCCTGGCCCGGCGCACCCCGGGAGAATCAGCGGCCGGTGCCGCGGTGGTGGGCGTGGATGCGGCGCAGGTCTTCGGCCAGGGCCTGGGCCGCAGCCTGCAGCGCGTCCGCGTCAGGGGGATGGGTCTGGCGGGCCTCCCAGCCGGACTCGGTGCCAAAGTGGTTGAGCACCTCGAACAGCGGCGGCTGGGCCACCAGCAGGGGGGCCCAGGCTTCGGCGTCCAGGGCCATGGCCATCTGGTAGCCCTCGCACCAGTCGTCCAGGATCAGCCGGCCCGGGCCGGCCTCGGCGTGCTCCTCCAGCAGCAGGGGCTCATAGTCCTGCCCGCGCTGCAGGGCCTGGCCGATGGCCTCCCACTGGCGCAGCAGCAGGGTGAGCAGGGCGTCCAGGCGCTGGGGGTCGGCAAAGCCGGGCTCCTGGCGGCCGTGCTCGGCATCCCAGATCCAGCGCAAGGCATCCACCGGCAGCACGGCACGCGGGGCGCTGTGCAGGGCGCAGAAGAAGCCGTCGATGGCCGAGGGGCTCATGGGGCAGTCCAGGCCGTTGTCCTCGTCGAGGAGGGCGTCCAGGAGCTGCTCGACCTCGGCGGCGTTCCAGAACGGCTGGGCCGGGGTGTTCTCGGGGAGGGCGTCGTGGGCGCTCATGACTTCAGACCCCACGGGCGCGGTCGGCGGCAAACTGGCTGCGGAAGTCGGCAAAGGTGCCGGCGTCCAGGGCCTCGCGCACTTCGCGCATGAGGTTCAGGTAGTAGTGCAGGTTGTGGATGGTGGCCAGCATGGGGCCGAGCATCTCGCCGCAGCGGTCCAGGTGGTGCAGGTAGGCACGGCTGAAGCCGCCGTTGACGGCATCGCCGGTGCAGGCGTAGCAGGTGCAGGTCTCGTCGATCGGGCGGTGATCGCTCTTGTGGCGGGCGTTGCGGATCTTGAGGTCGCCAAAGCGGGTGAACAGGTGGCCGTTGCGCGCGTTGCGGGTGGGCATGACGCAGTCGAACATGTCCACGCCGCAGGCCACGCCTTCGACCAGGTCTTCGGGCGTGCCCACGCCCATCAGGTAGCGCGGCTTGTTTGCCGGCAGCCGGTGCGGGGTGTGGGCCATGATGCGCAGCATCTCGTCCTTGGGCTCGCCCACGCTGACGCCGCCCACCGCGTAGCCCGGCAGGTCCATCTCGACCAGGGCGTCCAGCGACTCCTGGCGCAGGTGCTCGAACATGCCGCCCTGGACGATGCCGAACAGGGCGTTGGGGTTCTGCAGGCGCTCAAATTCAGCGATGCAACGCTTGGCCCAGCGGCGGCTGAGCTCCATCGAGAAGCGGGCTTCCTTCTCGGTGGTCAGGTGGCCCTTGGTCTCGTAGGGCGTGCACTCGTCGAACTGCATGACGATGTCGCTGTTGAGCACCGTCTGGATCTGCATGCTGACCTCGGGGGTCAGGAAGAGCTTGTCGCCATTGACCGGCGAGGCGAACTTGACGCCCTCCTCGGTGATCTTGCGCATCTCGCCCAGGCTCCAGACCTGGAAGCCGCCGGAGTCGGTGAGGATGGGCTTGTCCCAGCGCTCGAAGCCGTGCAGGCCGCCGAAGCTCTTCATGATGTCGAGCCCCGGACGCATCCACAGGTGGAAGGTGTTGCCCAGGATGATCTGCGCGCCCATGTCGTGCAGCGAGCGCGGCAGCACGCCCTTGACGGTGCCGTAGGTGCCCACCGGCATGAAGATGGGGGTCTGCACCACGCCGTGGTTGAGCGTGAGCCGGCCGCGGCGTGCATGGCCGTCGGTCTTGAGCAGTTCGAACTGGAGCATGGGGCGGGATTGTCGCCGAGGGCGCCGGCCCCGCCGCAGCGGGCTCAGCCCAGGGGCAAGGTCCGCAGCACGGCCCCGGTGCCCACCAGGGCCATGAGCAGCGGCAGCAGCCAGCGCAGCTCGTCGAGCCAGGCCCGCGCCAGGGCGGCCCGCGGGCCGGGAGGCATCAGCCGGCCCAGCACCGTGCGCGCCAGCAGCACCGCCACCAGGTAGGCATAGCCCAGCGAGAGGATCTGGGCCACCGGTGTGTCCTGGGACACCGCCCCGGGAAAGCTCGACTCGAAGGTGAAGCCCAGGGCGGTGAGCGCCAGCAGGGAGGAGAAGATCAGGCTGCCCTCGTCCTTGGGCGCCAGGCCCGGCACCCACAGCACAAAGACCGACACGCTGAGCACGGCCACCAGCGGCACGAAGACACGCAGCAGGTAGCTGGCCGCATCGCGTTCCAGCGCCAGCGTGGCGGTCAGCCGTGCATGGGGCGCGGCATTCCAGCCGCTGGCCTGCCCATGCGCAAAGCGCAGGCCCGTCGGACGCCACTGCGCCAGCGACAGCCGCGGCGCCACGCCCGACGCCCGCCGGTCCAGCCCGGTGCTGACCAGCACCACCGCCTGGCGCGCGTGGCGGGGCAGCGCGAAGTCCAGGGCCAGGGCCTGGCGGTCGAAGGGAAAGGCCGCCAGGTCCAGGGTCACGCGCAGGCGGCTCTCGTAGCGCTCGACCAGCTCCACCACGCCATCGGCATGGGTGGACACGGCCACCGTGCGCGAGGTGGGCGGCTCGAGCTGGTTCTCCAGCACCAGGCCGGGCGTCCAGATGCCGGCCAGGTAGCGCTGCGCGGCCTCGTCCTGCCGGTCCAGCCGGTGGCGCCCTTCGCGCAGCGGGTCAAACGCCAGGCGGGGGTCGCGCCAGCGCTGCCGGGTCTCCAGTTGCAGGCGGAGCGTGCCGGCCACTTCGTGGAGCTCGGTCAGGTTGAGGATCTGCACCGCCAAACCCACCTGCACCGGCAGGGCCACCCCTGGAGGCAGCGCGGTGGCAGGGGCCGGCGCGGTGGCCGTGCGGAGGTCCTGCGCCGCGCGGGCGGTGGGGGCCGCCAAGACCCACAGCGCCCAGAGCAGGCCCCACAGCAGCCCGCACCACGCCCGGCAAACGCCGGCGCGGGCCGGGCCCAAACGGGAAGCCCTCATGCCTGCGCCCCGGCCTCGTCACCGGCGCGGGGCGGCCGCAGGGCCAGGCCGCACAGCGCCCGCAGCGCCGCCCAGGCCAGCAGGCCGCCGCACAGGGCGGCGAGCGCCAGTTCCACGCGGCTGCGCTGGCGCAGCGTGTCGTGGGCCGCGCGGTCGCGCAGCGCCAGCACGCTGCCGATCTGCCGGCCGCTGTAGTCCACCAGTGGCTGCACCGCCAAGGCATGCCGGCGACCGTCGAGCTGGAGCTCCGTCTGCTCATGCCCGAGCCCCGGCGGCAGGCGCTCCTCACGCAGCAGGCGGCCGAACAGGGCGGTGTCGGTGGCCGCGGCCAGGGTCAGGTCACCGACCGTGACCTGGAGGCCGCCAGGGGCGGGGTCCAGACCGCTGAGCGCCCGGCTGACGACCACGGCCACCTCGGCATTGGTGGTGGTGCGGATGTCTTCCAGCAGGGGCAGCAGGTCCACACCCACCTCGGCGGTGCCGACGACCTGCCCCGCCTCACGCAGCACGGCCACGCCACGCACCCCGACGATGCCGCTCACCCCCACCTCCACCCCGGACTGGGGCTGGCCGCTGCGGCGTGCGGCCAGCACCATGGGGCGCGCGGCGGCGATGTCATCCACGGGGGCGTCCTGCCGGTGCATGCGCAGCAGGTAACGCAGGTCAGCGGTGTGGAAGCCCAAGACGCTGACCCCCGCCTGGGTGCTCAGGTAGTCGTAGGTGGCTTGGGTCTGGGCCTGCAGGGCGGCGCGGTCACCACGCCGCAGCAGGGGAGCCAGCGCCGGCTGCCGGGCGAGCGCCTCGGCCTGCCCCAGGGCAAACCGGGCCGCGCGCTCCATCGACACGCTCAGGGCCCGGTCGATGGCCGCCATCTCGGTGCGGCGATCCTGCGCCTGCAGCGCGTCCAGGGCGCGGTGGGCCAGCAGCAGCATCAGCCCCAGGGTCAGGGCCATGACGGCCCCGGCGGCGCGCAGGGCGTGCCGGGTGATCCGGCGGGAGTCGACGGGGGTCGGCGCGATGACGGCGTGTTCAGGGGTGGAGGCGTTCATCCGGCAAGGCAGGCGTTGGCGGCGGGGGATGGCCCTGGGGCCACCTTGCCATGCTGCCAGCACCAGAGGTTGCGCCTGTGACAAAGTGCCACCGGCGCGGTGCGGCCGCCACCAGCGCCGCAGGCGCCTTACTTCAGGCTCAGGATCCAGTTCACCAGCTTGCCGGCGTCGGCTTCGGTGATGGCGACCTTGTTGGGCGGCATGGCCAGGCCGCTGACCTTGCCCTTCCAGTGGCTCTCATAGGGGTTGGAGCCGGCCAGCACGGTGGCGGTCAGGGTCTTGGCGGCACCCTTCTGGCCGGCGTACTTGGCGGCCACATCCTTCCAGGCCGGGCCGATGGGGGCCAGGCCGTCCGGGCCCTTGGCGCCGGGCTCGATGTGGTGGCAGGTGAAGCAGCCGCTGGTGTTGGCCAGCTTGACCATGGCCTCGTCGGCGGCGCCGGCGGCCAGGGCCGGGGCGGCGGCAGTGGCCAGGGCCAGCAGGGCGATGCGGGAAAGGGACGACATGACGATCTCCTGTGCGGGTTGCAGTGGGTCTGTCGTCGATGATGGAAAGCTGCGCCGGACGAAAGTTGAGGCACATCAAGGCCGCGGGAGCTTTCGCCAGGATGGAGCAGCCGCCCGCGCAGGTGTCGCGCGCCGGCGACCCCGGCTGTTGCAGGCTGGAGCAGGCGTGGCGGTAGAGCGCCATCACCTGGCCATGGCCGGCCAGGGCGCTGACCAACATCATCAGCGTGCTCTTGGGCAGGTGGAAGTTGGTGACCAGCCGGTCCACCACCCGGAATTCAAAGCCGGGGGTGATGAAGATGTCGGTCTCACCGCTGCGCGCCTGGCGCAGCGGGGTCTCGCCGGCCTGCGCGGCCTGCCAGGCGGCCGATTCCAGCGCCCGCAGCGTGGTGGTGCCCACCGAGGTGACGCGGCCCCCGGCGGCGCGGGTGGCGGCAATGGCGTCCACCGTGGCCTGCGGCACCTCGTACCACTCGCTGTGCATCTTGTGCTCGGCCAGGTTCTCGGTGCGCACCGGCTGGAAGGTGCCCGCCCCCACGTGCAGGGTGACGCGGGCGGTGGCCACGCCGCGCGCGGCCAGGGCCGCCAGCAGCGGCTCGTCAAAGTGCAGGGCTGCGGTGGGCGCGGCCACGGCGCCCAGCCGGCTGGCGAAGACGGTCTGGTAGCGGCGCTCGTCCTCGGCCTCGTCGGCATGGGTGATGTAGGGCGGCAGCGGCACATGGCCGTGGGCCTCGATCAGGGCGAAGGCATCGCCGTCGACACGCAGGTGGAACAGCGAGCCGTCCGGGCCACCGCGGCCCAGCACCTCGGCCTCGAAGCCGGCGCCGCGGTCGGTGCCCAGGCGGATGCAGGCACCGGGCTTGGGCGACTTGCTGGCGCGCACATGGGCCAGCAGCTCGCACGGTGCGCCCTGGGCGGCGGGCAGCACACGCTCCACCAGGGCTTCCACCGCCCCGCCAGTGGCCTTTTCGCCATGCAGGCGGGCCTTGAGCACCTTGGTGTCGTTGAACACCAGCAGGTCCCCCGGCGACAGCAGCTGGGGCAGGTCACGGAACACCCGGTCCACCGGCGCCGCGCCGCGGCCATCCAGCAGCCTGGAGGCGCTGCGCTCAGCAGCGGGATGCTGGGCGATGAGTTCCGGCGGCAGCTCGAAGTCGAAGTCGGCCAGGGTGTAGGTGCGGGACATGGGCAGGACGCGGCAGGCGGGGTGGAGCGGTCAGGTGGGGACCGCGGGCGCATGTCCGATGGATCCTGACGGGCGCCAGATTGTTCCATGCCCCCCTGCGGCCCATGGCGAGCAGGGACTCGCCCCGGGGCGGCAGCCGCAGGGGCGAGGGCTCAACGCCGGCTCCACAGCGACTCAGCGCGGGGCCTGCGCGGGCGGCACCGCCGGCGGGGCTGCTCCATCGCTGCGGTCCCAGGCCCAGGCCAGCGCCAGCCCCATGCCCAGCACCAGGCCGACCGACACCACCACACGCACCATCATCCGCACCACCGCCATGACCTGCCCTGTTCTCCAGCCTGCATCCACTCCACGCCCGGCCTGCCGCGCGCGGGGCGCCGGCCGGGTCTGTGTCCCATTGTCACCCGCCCCGGGGCGGGCATGACACCGCCCGCCGACCCGTGTGAGGGCGCCAGGCCACGCCCGTCTGTGGACAATGCCTCGCCATGGCCGCCCGCAACGCCCCCACCGACGCCGCCGCTCCCGCGCCCGCCGCGGCAGCGCCGGCCGCGCCCAAGCTCAGCGCCCCGGCGCGCGCGCTGCAGAAGCTCGGCCTGGACAGCCCCATCGCCCTGGCCCTGCACCTGCCGCTGCGCTATGAGGACGAGACCCGCCTGACCGCCGTGCGCGACGCCCGGCCCGGGGAGACCGTGCAGGTGGAAGGCCACATCCAGCACTGCAAGGTGGAGCTGCGCCCGCGCCGGCAGCTGGTGGCCACCTTGGAGGACAACGCCGGCGACGAGCTGGTGCTGCGCTTCGTGAACTTCTACCCCAGCCACCAGAAGACCCTGGCGGCCGGCCAGCGGGTGCGGGTGCGTGGCGAGCTGCGCTCAGGCTTCTGGGGCCGCGAAATGGTGCACCCCACCTTCAAGGCGGTGCAGGACGACGCCCCGCTGGCCGACGCGCTCACGCCGGTCTACCCGGCCGCCGCCCAGCTGCCTCAGACCTACCTGCGCAAAGCGGTGGCCGCCGGCCTGTCGCGCGCCGCGCTGCATGAGGTGCTGCCGCCGGGCACCGTGCCCAAGGGCCTGCCGCCACTGCGCGAGGCCCTGAATTTCCTGCACCACCCGCCGCCCGGCACGCCCCTGTCCACGCTGGAGGACCACAGCCACCCGGCCTGGCAGCGGCTGAAGTTCGAGGAGCTGCTGGCCCAGCAGCTCAGCCAGATGCAGTCCCGCCGCGAGCGGGCGCGCCTGGCCGCGCCGCGCCTGGTGGCCCGCAGCGGCGCGCTGCGCGACCAGCTGCTGGCCACCCTGCCCTGGGGCCTGACCGGGGCGCAGCAGCGGGTGGTCGACGAGATCACCGCCGACCTGGCCGGCGGCCAGCCCATGCACCGCCTGCTGCAGGGCGACGTGGGCGCGGGCAAGACCGTGGTGGCCGCGCTGGCGGCCTGCGTGGCCATCGACGCCGGCTGGCAGTGCGCGCTGATGGCGCCCACCGAGATCCTGGCCGAGCAGCACTTTGCCAAGCTGCTGCAGTGGCTGCAGCCCCTGGGGGTGAAGGTGGCCTGGCTCACCGGCAGCCGCAAGGGCAAGGCCCGACGCGAGGCCCTGGCCCAGCTGGCCAGCGGCGAGGCGGCCCTGGCCGTGGGCACCCACGCCGTGATCCAGGACGATGTGCAGTTCGCCCGCCTGGGCCTGGCCGTGGTGGACGAGCAGCACCGCTTTGGTGTGGCGCAGCGCCTGGCGCTGCGGCGCAAGCTGCAGGGCGCTGAGGAAGCCGACGGCGCGCCCGGCCCGGCCCTGGAGCCGCACCTGCTGATGATGAGCGCCACGCCCATCCCCCGCACGCTGGCCATGACCTACTACGCCGACCTGGAGGTCTCCACCATCGACGAGCTGCCCCCAGGGCGCACGCCCATCGTCACCAAGGTGTTTGCCGAGAGCCGGCGTGAGGAGGTCATCGCCCGCATCCGCGACGAGGTGGCCAAGGGCCGGCAGGTCTACTGGGTGTGCCCGCTGATCGAGGAGAGCGAGGCCGAGGCGACCCCCGACAGTGGCGGCGGGGGCTGGGGCGGCAAGCCGCTGTCCGAGCTGAGCAACGCCACCGAAACCCACCAGACCCTGAGCGAGGCGCTGCCCGGCGTGCAGGTGGGCCTGATCCACGGCCGCCTGCCGCCGGCCGAGAAGGCCGCGGTGATGGGCGCCTTCAGCGCCGGCCAGACCGCCGTGCTGGTGGCCACCACCGTGATCGAGGTGGGCGTGGACGTGCCCAACGCCAGCTTGATGGTGATCGAGCACGCCGAGCGCTTTGGCCTGGCGCAGCTGCACCAGCTGCGCGGCCGGGTGGGCCGCGGCGCGGTGGCCAGCGTCTGCGTGCTGCTGTTCTCCACCCCGCTGTCCGAAACCGGCAAGCAGCGCCTGAAGGCCATGGCCGAAACCACCGACGGCTTCGAGATCGCCCGGCGCGACCTGGAGATCCGCGGCCCCGGCGAGTTCATGGGCGCCCGCCAGTCGGGCGACGCCCTGTTGCGCTTTGCCGACCTGGCACAGGACGGCGCCCTGCTGGCCCAGGCCCGCACCCTGGCCCCACAACTGCTGGACCGCCACACCGCCGCCGCCAGCGCCCAGGTGGCCCGCTGGCTGGGCGCCAAGGCGGAGTTCCTCAAGGCCTGACGGCCCACAATCCCCCCATGACCCTGACCGAACTGCGCTACATCGTGGCCGTGGCGCGTGAACGCCACTTTGGCCGCGCGGCCGAGGCCTGCTTCGTCTCCCAGCCCACCTTGTCGGTTGCCATCAAGAAGCTGGAGGAGGAGCTGGACGTCAAGATCTTCGAGCGTGGCAGCTCGGAGGTGACGATGACCCCGCTGGGCGAGGCCATCGTGCGCCAGGCCCAGCAGGTGATCGAGCAGGCGCAGGCCATCAAGGAGATCGCCAAGCGCGGCAAGGACCCGCTGGCCGGCCCGCTGCGCCTGGGCATCATCTACACCATCGGGCCCTATCTGCTGCCTGAGCTGGTGAAGAACGCCATCGAGCAGACGCCGCAGATGCCGCTGATGCTGCAGGAGAACTTCACGGTCAAGCTGCTGGACATGCTGCGCACCGGGGAGCTGGACTGCGCCATCCTGGCCGAGCCCTTTCCCGACACCGGCCTGGCCCTGGCCCCGCTGTACGACGAGCCCTTCTACGTGGCGGTGCCGGCCAGCCACCCGCTGGCGATGCAGCCGGCCATCAGCTCGGCAGCGCTCAAGCAGGAGACCATGCTGCTGCTGGGCACCGGCCACTGCTTCCGCGACCATGTGCTGGAGGTGTGCCCGGAGTTCGCGCGCTTTGCCAGCGATGCCGAGGGCATCCGCCGCAGCTTTGAGGGCTCCTCGCTGGAGACCATCAAGCACATGGTGGCCTCGGGCATGGGCATCACCGTGGTGCCGGGGCTGTCCATCCCCCGCGAGACGCATCCGCACCTGCGCTATGTGCCCTTCGAGGCGCCAGTGCCCACCCGCCGGGTGGTGCTGGCCTGGCGCAAGAGCTTCACGCGCTACGAGGCCATCGCCGCCCTGCGCAATGCCGTCTACGCCTGCACGCTGCCGGGCGTGACCCGGCTGAGCGACTGAACGCGCGCCGGCGCCACGCTGGTGCCGCCGGCGTCGGCCCTCACTGCTTCTGGTAGTACAGGGTCATGTCCAGGGCGGTGGGATAGCCCTCGGCATCCAGGGCGCTGTCGACGTCGCCGTTGTAGAGGCGGCCCGACTCCAGCAGGATGATGTCCTTGTAGGTGCCTTCGTCGTCGGTGAAGGTGGCCTTGTCCACCGTCTTGCCCCCCACCGTCTTGGTGCCCGCAAGGGCGGCGCTGGCCTGGCCCAGGTCCTGGGTGATCACCGCCGTGCCGGTGCACGTGGTGTTGGCATAGCCCTTGGCCGAGCCGGTGCTCGAGATCGAGTTGGCGCCGGTCTTGGTGACGACCAGGGTGAGCTGCACACCGACGTCGACCCCTTCGGACGTCTCGACCGTGCAGGGCGACTTCCAGGTCCCCACGTACTTGTCGACACCTTCGGCCGGGCTGTCGTCGCCGTCACCACTGCCGCCGCAGGCGCTCAGCAAGGCCAGGGCGGCCAGGGCCGATGCCGACAAGGTGGTGCGCAGGGCGCGCGAAATCATGTTCATGGATCCATCCTCCAGGTTGCGCTAGGCGGTACCGGCTCGGCCGCGGACACGGTGCCGTAACGCCGCCGCGCATCTTGGAGGCCGGCCGGAACCCCGGCATGGGCGCAACCTGGGGGGTGGGCGCCGCCCGGCGCACCACGGCGGCCGGCTGGCCGGATGGAGGGATGGAGGCGGCCGGGCCTCAGTCCAGCTTGAGCCCCAAGCGGCGGATCAGCGCCCCCCAGCGGGCGCCGTCGGCGTCGACCACCTTGCGGAAGTCGGCGGCCGTGCCGCCCACCGGGGTCAGGCCCTGCTGCTCCATCTGGGCGCGCACGGCCGGATCGGCCAGCACGGTGTTGACGTCGGCGTTGAGGCGCGCCACCACCGCCTCGGGGGTGCCGGCGGCGGTGAACAGGCCGTTCCAGGCCAGCGACTCCACCTTGACGCCGGCGCTGGCCAGGGAGGGGAGGTCCTTCAGGCTCTCAGGGTGCTGGGTGCTGCTGACCGCCAGCAGGCGCACCTTGCCACTGCGCACATGGGCCATCAGGGCCGGCGCGGTCATGAAGCTGGCGTCGGCCTCGCCCTGGGCCACGGCCATGGCCGCCGGCGGCGAGCCGTTGAAGGGGATGTGCGTGCCCTTGGCGCCGATCTCGGCCAGGAACATCTCCATGGTCAGGTGGGCGGAGCTGCCCATGCCCAGGGAGGAGAAGTTCAGGCCGCCCGGCTTGGCGCGGGCCCAACCGATGAATTCCGCCAGGGTCTTGACGGGCAGGGCCGCACTGACCGCCAGCACATTGGGCTGCGAGGTGGTCATGACCACCGGCACCAAGTCACGGGCCGGGTCGTAGGGCACCTTGGCGTAGAGGTGCGGGGCAAAGGCCACCGGTCCGTTGAAGCTGAGCACCAGGGTATGGCCATCGGGCGCGGCCTTGGCGGCCACGTCGGTGCCCAGCATGCCGCCGGCGCCGGCCTTGTTCTCCACCACCACCGGCTGGCCCCAGCGGTCCTTGAGCTTGTCGCCCAGCAGCCGGGCGATCAGGTCCAGCGAACTGCCCGCCGGTGCGGGCACCACCACCCGCACCGGGCGGGTGGGCCAGGCCTCGGCGGCCAGCGCCACCCCGGGCGAAGACCCGCCGGCAGCGGCCAGACCGAGGAGCAGGAGGGACAGTCGGCGACGGGCAAGCAGGGGCATGATGGGGACGGGCAGGGAAGGGGAGGCGTCGATTCTCACCCGATGACGCAGGAGAATAAATGTGCAAAATTTACATTTAAGAATTGCACAAGCTTGGCTGCTCAGGATCGCGGCCATGCTCCTTGCCACGGCCTCCTGCGCCCTCCGCCGCACCCGCGACATCCCACCGCCGTCTGCCCACGCGCAGGCCGCCTGGGGCGCTGCCCTGTTGGGGCTGGCGGCGGCGGCCGGGCTGCTGTCGCACGCACAGCCGGCCTGGACGCCATGGCTGAGCCTGCTGGTGCTGGCGCCGGTGCTGGAGGAGCTGGTGTTCCGGGCCGGCCTGCAGGACATGCTGCACCGCCGCGGCTGGTCGCCTGCCGCGGCGGTGCTGGTGGCCACGGCCGCCTTCACGCTGGCCCATGGCCTGCGCGCCGGCTGGACGGCGATGTCCCTGGCCACGGCCGTGCCCGGGCTGCTGCTCGGCGGGGTCTGGGCGCGCTGGCGCCGCCTGCCGTGGTGCGTGGGCCTGCATGCCGCCTTCAACGGCCTGTGGCTGTTGGGGGTATCCCCCGCATGAGGGCCCCACCTGCCTGCGTCCTGGCGCCGTGTGGCCGCGTATCTGACCACCAGCCGCCAGCCTGGCCTGTCCGCCCCCCCTTTCTTGCCCTGCGCCACGACCATGACCCACCTGACCCCGCCCGCCCCCTTCCGCCGGCCCCGGTGCCGCACCCCGCTGCCCTGGGCGGCCTGGCTGGGCCTGCTGGCCGCGGCGGCGGGGCCCGCGGCCGCGCAGGACGCGGCCAATGGCCAGGCGCTCTACCAAGCGGTCATCGTGAGCGGGCGCCAGACCTGCGCCGCCTCGGCCTGCCACGGCGGCAACCCGGCCAGCAACCTCAACCGCATCCGTCGCGGTGCCAGCGCCGCGGTGACCCGCAGCGCGCTGACCAACGTGGGCGACATGCGCTTTCTCAGCGGCCACCTCACCGACAGCCAGCTCAATGACCTGGCAGCCTACATCGCCGGTGCCACCGGTCAGACCGCCAGCTACCTGAGCGTGAGTACCGCGCCGGTGGTGGCGCTGGGTGCCAGCAGCCTGGCCTTTGGCACCGTGACCGTGGGGGAGACGGTCAGCCGCACGGTGAGCCTGCGCAACACCGGCAATGCCGCGCTCAACCTCAGCGGCATCACGCTGGCCAGCGGCAGCCAGGGCTTCAGCCGCAGCAGCGACTGCGGCGCCAGCCTGGCCGCCGGCACCGCCTGCACCCTGACCGTGCAGTTCCGGCCCACGGCCGCCGGCGCCCGCAGTGACACGCTGCGGGTGGCCAGCAACGCCAGCGGCTCGCCGCACACGGTGGGCCTGGGCGGCACCGGCACGCTGAGCGCGGCCGTGGGCGCCCTGGGCTGGAATGGCACCGCCGGCGGGATCACGCTGCCCGACACCGCCGTGGGCGCCACCAGCACCCCCACCACCCTGAGCCTGCGCAACACCGGCAGCGGCACCGCCACCCTCACCGCCATCGTGCTGGGCGGTGCACAGGCCGGGGACTTCACCACCGGTGGCACCTGCCTGGCCGGGGGCACCGTGGCCGCCGGGGCCAGCTGCACGGTGACGGTGGCCCTGGCGCCGCAAAGCGCCGGCCAGAAATCGGCCACCCTGGCCGTCACCGCCGGCAACAGCACACTGCCCCCCAGCCTGACCCTGTCGGGCACCGCCACCGCGGCGCCCGACGGCAGCGGCGGCGGTAACGGGGGCAGCCCCGGGCCCAACGTCGGCGCGGGCGGCTGCTCGCTGCTGCAGCCCGGCGCGCCGGACGGCCCGGCCGACCCCGTGCTGTGGGCCCTGGCGCTGGGCGCAGCGGCGGTGCTGTGGCGGCGCACCCGGCTTGACCGGGGTCAAGAACCCGGGTCGCGCCGCCCGTCACCCCGCACGGCGCCCCCCGCCGACGGCGCTGCGCCACTACCCTGACCCCCGGGGGCCCGCCCCCGCCGCCAGCCTCTGTCCTTCACGCCTGCACCGGAGCCCTTTGTGATGCCCACCCCTTTTCTGTCCCGCCTGCTGCGCGCAGGCCTGCGGCCCCTGGTCGCGCTGAGCCTGGCCGGCGCCGCCGGCGTGGCCTTGGCCGTCACCCCGGGCGAAGCGGCCCCGGAGGTGCAGCTGCAAGGCCCCGGCGGCCCGGTGCAGCTGGCGGCCCTGCGCGGCAAACTGGTCTACCTGGACTTCTGGGCCTCCTGGTGCGGCCCCTGCAAGCAGTCCTTTCCCTGGATGAACGAGATGCAGGCCAAGTACGGCCCGCAAGGCCTGCAGGTGGTGGCGGTGAGTGTGGACGCCCGTCCCGCCGATGCGGAGAAATTCCTGGCCGAGGTGCCGGCGCACTTCACCATCGCCTTCGATCCCAAGGGCCAGAGCCCCAAGACCTATGCCATCAAGGGCATGCCCACCTCGGTGCTCATCGGCCCGGACGGCAAGGTGATCCAGGTGCACAGCGGCTTTCGCGCCGATGAGCGCGCGGCGCTGGAGCAGGCCATCGTCCAGGCGCTGCCCAAGCGCTGAACCCCACCGTCCCCGGCAGGAAAACCCATGACCCGACCCCGACTTGTCCTCTTGGCCGCACTGGGCGCCACCGCCCTGGGCGGCTGCAGCCTGTGGGCGCCGCCCCAACCCTGGGAGAAGGGCGACCTGGCCCGCCCGGCCATGCGCCTGGACGCCGACCCGCTGCAGGCCCGCTTTGAGAGCCACACCTACTTCAGCAAGGAAGCCGCCTCTGGCGGCGGTGGCGTGGGAGGCGGTGGCTGTGGCTGCAACTGACCTGCGCGCCGCGTCCGCGGACGCCCTGCGCCCCCCCGCTGCGCCCGCGCGCGCCCTGTTGGGTGGCCTGGTGCTGGCCGCCTGCGCCCTGCCCGGTGTCATGCCCCAGTCGGCCCAGGCCGAGGAGGCACCGGAGCAGGCGGTGGTCTCCTTCAAACTCTCGGGCTACGACGAGTGGCAGCCCACGGTGGACGGGGCGTCCTCCGAAGAGGCCCGCGCGGCCCGCAACGGCCGCAGCGCGCGGACACGGGCGCTGGCCACCACCTCCGGTGCCAGCGGCGGCGGCGGGCTGGGCCTGGGCTCGGGCGACACCCGCATGAGCATCGTCAGCCCCTCGGTGCATGCCTTGCTGCCCCTGGGGCGGCACTGGGCCGCAGAGGGCTCGCTGACCGTGGACGAGGTCTCCGGCGCCTCACCCAAGTACTACGCCGACATGTCCGGCGCCAGCCATATGGAGGACCGGCGCACCGCCGGCGACCTCAAGCTCACCCGCTACTTCGAGCGCCAGTCGCTGTCGTTGGGTCTGGCCCGCTCCCGCGAGGCCGACTACCTCTCGCAGGCGCTGTCGCTGGAGGGCCGCCTGGCCAGCGAAGACCAGAACACCACCCTCAACCTGGGCCTGGGCCTGACCCACGACGACATCGCCCCCCGCAACGGCAAGGTGGCCCCCACCACCAAGCGCACCCGGGAGTTCCAGATCGGCGTCACCCAGGCCCTGAACCCGCGCGACATCGTCCAGGCCAGCCTGACCCTCAGCCGCGCCAAGGGCTACCTGAACGACCCCTACAAGCTCTACGACGAGCGGCCGGACCACCGCAACGCCACCATCGTGCAGCTGCGCTGGAACCACTGGCTGGGGCAGAGCACGCTGAAGCTGGGCTACCGCCTCTACCGTGACAGCTACGACCTGCGCGCCCACACCTGGGAAGCCGCCTGGGTGCTGCCCCTGGGCGAGCGCTGGACGCTCACCCCGGACCTGCGCTACTACACCCAGAACGCCGCCCGCTTCTATTACGACGCCAACCCCGACAGCGCCCTCTACCCGGCCCCCGCCGCCGGCGCCACCGTCTACAGCAGCGACCAGCGGCTGGCCGCCTGGGGCGCCCTCACGGTGGGGACCAAGCTGAGCTGGCAGTTCGCCAAGGACTGGACGGCCGACGCCAAGGCGAGCCTCTACGAGCAGCGTGCCGCCTGGCGACTGGGTGGCGAAGGCTCACCGGGCCTGCAGCCGCTGACCGCGCTGTTCTGGCAGTTCGGCCTGAGCCACGCCTTCTGAGCGCCGGGCCGCCACCATGCCCCACCCCCCTGCGCCCGAACTGCAGCGCGAGTTCCGTGCCATGGGCTCGCCCTGCCGCGTGCGCGTGGCCGGTGCCGCCGCCACCCGGCCCGCCACCGCCGCCGCGGTGCAGGCCGCGGTGGACGAGGTGCTGCGCCTGGAGCGCGCCTGGTCGCGCTACCGGCCCGAGAGCATCGTCTCGCGCCTGAACGCCACCGCTGGCGGGCCCGAGCCCCTGCCACTGGACGCCGAGACCGCCGCCGTGCTGGGCTTTGCCGACCAGCTCTGGCACGGCAGTGGCGGGCTGTTTGACGTCACCGCCGGCGTGCTCAACCGGGCGTGGGACTTCCGCGCCACCCGCCTGCCCACGCCCGAGGCCATCACCGCGCTGCTGCCCCTGGTGGGCTGGGGCCAGGTGGAATGGGCCTGCCACGGCGGCCAGGCCCTGCGCTTGCCACGCGCTGGCATGGCGCTGGACCTGGGCGGACTGGGCAAGGAATACGCCGCCGACCGGGCCGCCACCCTGCTGATGGACGCCGGCTGCGACAGCGGCTACGTGAACCTTGGAGGCGACCTGCGCCTGTTGGGCCCCATGCCCGACGGCCGTCCCTGGCACCTGGGCATCGTCCACCCCCGCCAGCCCGGCGCGGTGGCCGCTGCCGTGGACCTGGCCCACGGCGGTCTGGCCACCAGCGGCGACTACGAGCGCTTCCTGGAGGTCGACGGCCGGCGCTACTGCCACATCCTCAACCCCCTCACCGGCTGGCCGACGGCGCACTGGCAATCGGTCAGTGTCATCGCCCCGGCCTGCCTGGCCGCCGGGGCGCTGAGCACCGTGGCCATGCTGCTGGGACCGCACGCCCCCGACTTCCTGGCCGGCCAGGGCGTGAGCGCCCTGCTCATCGACCCAACCGGCCAGCTGCTGCGGGTGGCCCCTGCGCCGGCCACGCCCCCGCCCCCCTGAAGCCGGCCGGTCACCGCCAGCCGATACGATCCCCCCATCCGGGCCCCGCCCGGGAACTTGAAGCCCCGCCACGGCTCTGCCTGCAGTGGAGCGGGCCGCGCCCCACCCCGCCGCGGCCGGCCTTTTCCGGAGTGAACCGTTCATGATTGCTGCCCTGTGCCGACGGCTGATGCCCTGGCTCCTGCCCTGGCTGGCCCTGACCCTCTGGCTGGCCGCCGGCCCCGCCCGCGCCGGCAACGACGACTTCCTGCCCGAGCACCAAGCCTTCCGCCTGAGCGCCGACGCCCCTGAGCCGGGCGTGCTGCGCCTGAGCTGGACCCCGGCCAAAGGCTATTACCTTTACCGCGCCCGCATGTCGGCGGCCGGTGAGGGCCCGGGCGGCGCGCTGCCGGCCGACGCCCTGCGCCTGCCCGCCGGCCACCGCAAGTTCGACCCCAACTTCAACGAAGAAGTGGAGATCTTCACCGCCCCGGTGCAGGGCACCGTGGCCCTGGCCGCGGGCGATGGCCGGTGGCGGGTGCAGGTGAACCACCAAGGCTGCGCCGACGCCGGCCTGTGCTACCCGCCCACCGTGCGCCAGGTGGACGTGACCGTGGCCGGCGGCGCCATCACCCAGGTGGTGGTGCAAGCGGCCGAAGACGAGGCGGGCGCCAGCGGCAGTGGCAGTGGCAGCAGCGCCGCCACGGGCGTGCGCGGTCTGCTGGCCGGTGCCACCGGGGGGGACCGGGGCGCGCCCGACACCGCGACGGCCCCGCAGGCCACCGCCGGCACCGACGAGGTGGCCCGCGTGCTCCAGGCCGGTCACCTGCTGCCGGTGATGGGTGTGTTTTGGCTGGCCGGGCTGCTGCTGTCCTTCACGCCCTGCGTGCTGCCCATGGTGCCCATCCTGTCGTCCATCATCGTGGGGCAGGGGGCCGTCTCCCGGGGGCGGGGTTTTGCCCTGGCGCTGGCCTACACGCTGGGCATGGCCGCGGTCTACACCGCCTTCGGCATGCTGGCCGGCTGGATGGGCGAAGGCCTGGCCGGCTACCTGCAGAACCCGTGGGTGCTGGGCGCCTTTGCGCTGCTGCTGGCCGGCCTGGCGCTGTCCATGTTCGGCCTCTACGAGCTGCAGCTGCCCGCGGCCTTCCAGGGCCGGCTGTCTGAGGTGTCCAACCGCCTGCCGGGGGGGCAATTTGCCGGCGTCTTCGCCATGGGCGGGCTCTCGGCCCTCATCGTCGGGCCCTGCGTGGCCGCACCGCTGGCCGGCGCCCTGGTCTACATCGGCCAGACCCGTGACCTGGTGCTGGGCGGGGCCGCCCTGTTCGCCATGGCCCTGGGCATGGGCGTACCCCTGCTGCTGGTGGGCCTGTCGGCCGGCAGCCTGCTGCCGCACACCGGCGGCTGGATGACCCGGGTGAAGTACGCCTTTGGCGTGCTGCTGCTGGCCGTGGCCTGGTGGCTGCTCAGCCCCGTGCTGCCCGGCCCGGCGGCCCTGGTGGGTTGGGGCCTGCTGGCCCTGGGCAGCGGCCTGGCCCTGTGGCGCACCCATGTGCACGGCGGCGCGGCCGCGCCCTTCTGGCACACGCTGACCCAGACGGCGGCGGTGGCCCTGGCGCTGCTGGGCGGGGCCCAGGTGCTGGGCGGGCTCTCGGGCGGACGGGAGCTGCTGCAGCCGCTGTCGCACCTGGCACGGCCGGCAGGCGCGGCCCCGGGCGGCGTGGCCGCGGTGCATCCCGCCTTCCGTCGGGTGGCCAGCCGGGCCGAGCTGGACGCCGCGCTGGCCGCCAGCACCCAGCCGGTGATGCTGGACTTCTATGCCGACTGGTGCGTGTCCTGCATCGAGATGGAGAAGTTCACCTTCTCCGAGCCGGCGGTGGCCGCGCGCCTGCAGCGCTTCACGCTGCTGCAGGTGGACGTGACCGCCAACAGCCCCGAGGACCGCGCGCTGCTCAAACGCTTTGGCCTGTTCGGCCCGCCGGGCATCCTGTTCTTCGCCCCAGGCGGGGCGGAGCGGCAGGACTTGCGGGTGATCGGCTTCCAGAAGGCGCCCGTGTTTGGGGCCGTGCTGGACCAGGCCCTGGCACGCTGAGGCACGCACCCAGGCCGGGCACCGCTCAGGGGTAGAGCCCGCGCTCCTCGCGCGCCATCAGGATGCGCTCGCAAGCCACCGCAAAGGTGGCGGTGCGCAGCGTGACGCCGTGCTGGTCGGCCGTGTCCCAGATGCGACGCAGGGCCCCCTGCATGATCTTGTCCAGGCGCAGGTTGATCTCGTCCTCGGTCCAGAAGAACGAGCTGAAGTCCTGCACCCACTCGAAGTAGGACACGGTCACGCCGCCGGCGTTGCAGATCACGTCGGGCACCACCAGGATGCCGCGCTCGGCCAGGATGTCGTCGGCCGCGGGCAGGGTGGGGCCGTTGGCGCCTTCCAACACCAGGCGGGCCTTGAGGCGGTTGGCGCGGTCGGCGGTGATCTGACCTTCCAGGGCGGCGGGGATCATGATCTCGCAGTCCACATCCCAGAACTCCTCAGCCGTCAGGGGCTCGCCGCCGGGGAAGCCACCCACCCCGCCGTGCTGGCGCACCCAGGGCACCAGCTCGGAGAGGTCAAAACCGCGGGTGTTGATCAGGCAGCCGGAGTGGTCCTGCACCGCCACGATCTTGGCGCCGGCCTGGCCGAACAGCTCGGCCGCGGCCGAGCCCACATTGCCAAAGCCCTGCACCGCCACGCGGGCGCCCTGCAGGTCCAGGCCGAGTTTGCGCGCGGCCTCGCGGCCGGTGACGAACACGCCGCGGCCAGTGGCCTTGACGCGGCCCAGCGAGCCGCCCAGGTGAATGGGCTTGCCGGTGACCACGCCGGTGGCCGTAGCGCCGGTGTTCATCGAGTACGTGTCCATCATCCACGCCATGATCTGGGCGTTGGTGTTCACGTCCGGCGCCGGGATGTCCTGCTGCGGGCCGATGATCAGGCCAATCTCGCTGGTGTAGCGGCGGGTGAGCTTCTCCAGCTCCTTCTGGCTGAGCTGCTTGGGATCGACGCGGATGCCACCCTTGGCGCCCCCATAGGGCAGGTTGACCGCGGCGTTCTTGATGCTCATCCAGGCCGACAGGGCCATCACCTCTTCCAGGGTGACGTCGGGGTGGTAGCGCACGCCGCCCTTGCCCGGGCCACGGCTGAGGTTGTGCTGCACGCGGTAGCCCTCGTAGTGGGCCACGGTGCCGTTGTCCAGTTCGATGGGCACGTCCACGATCAGCGCGCGCTTGGGGCGCTTGAGGGTGTCGGCCCAGCGGGCCAGGTGGCCCAGGTAGGGCAGCACCCGGTCGACCTGCGAGAGGTAGGTCTGCCAGGGGCTGTCAGGGGTCGGATTCACGAACGAGAGCGGATTGGACATTTGCTTGTCTCCTTGTGGTGGCTACCGGCCGGAGCGCCTTGTGGGCGCCGGACCCGGGACGGCGCGGCCGGTGGGCCCGCCGTCTCCGTGGGGCCGCACTCTAGGCGGCTTGATGCCGAATAAGTCGCCAAGCACCATGCCATTTGTGCATCATCTCCACCGGTGAACGGCATCATGCAGAAACGGCAAGCCCTCCTACACTGCCCGGCATGAACACCCCTGTCCCCGTCTCCCCCTGCGCCGTGATCGCCTTCATCGGTGGCGGCAACATGGCCAGCGCCATCCTGGGCGGCCTGCTGGCCACCGGCACCCCCGCGGCCTCCCTCCTGGTGGTCGAACCCTTTGCGGAGCAGGCCCAGCGCCTGCGCGAACGCTTTGCCGGCCTCACCGTGCTGGAGGCCGCCGGCCCCGCGCTGGCCAGCGCCCAGGTGGTGGTGTGGGCGGTCAAGCCGCAGCTGTTCACCGAGGCCGCCGCCCCCTGCGCCGCGCACATCGGCGGCGCGCTGCAGCTGTCGGTGATGGCGGGCATCCGCAGCGACGCCCTGGTGCGCGCCACCGGCAGCGCCCGCGTGGTGCGCACCATGCCCAACACCCCGGCGCTGGTGGGCCAGGGCATGACCGGCCTGTTCGCCACGCCGGCGGTCAGCCCGGCCGACCGCGGGCAGGTCCAGGCCCTGCTGGCCGCCACGGGCGAGTTGCTGTGGGTGGAGCACGAGGCGCAACTGGACGCGGTGACGGCCCTGTCAGGTTCGGGCCCGGCCTACGTCTTCTACTTCATCGAGGCCATGATGCAGGCCGGCGCCGAGCTGGGCCTGAGCCCGGAGCAGTCGCGCCGCCTGGCGGTGGGCACCTTCCGCGGCGGCGCCGCGCTGTGCGGCCAGTCCGAGGAACCGCCCGAGGTGCTGCGCCAGCGCGTCACCTCCAAGGGCGGCACCACCTACGCCGCCCTCACGGCCATGGAGGCGGCGGGCATGAAGCCGGCCTTTGTGCAGGCCCTGCACGCCGCCGCCCGCCGCGCCCAGGAACTGGGCGACGAGTTCGGCCGTTGACCCTCACTGGCGGGGCACGGGGGCCGGGCGGAACGCCCGGCCTGCCACTCAGGCCGCCGCGGCGTCCACCAGGGCGGTAAGGGCGGCACGCACCTCGTCGGCCGCCACGCCCTCGCCCAGGCCCACCCTGGCGGTGGTGAGGGCGCTGTCCAGCGCCGCAGCGCCTTCGGTCTTCAGGCGCTTGACCCACTCGCCGGCTTCGCGGCCGCCGGCAAAGGCGCCGCTTTGCAGCAGCACCCGGCCGTCGTGGGCGCTGAGCTTGAAGTAGAACTGGCCGTCGGCCTCGCGGTACTGCTTGAACACCGCCAGCGCCACCTTGGCCTTGGCGGCCGGCGCGGCGGCGGCCTGCAGCGGCTGGAAGCGGCGCAGGCCCACGGCGTGGCGCAGCGTGTCCAGCAGCGGACGGGCCACGGCCCGGGCCTTGTCGGCACCGGCCTGCAGGATGGCCTCGATCTTCTCGGGCTCGGCCATCAGGGCGTCGTAGCGGGCGCGCATGGGGCCGATCTGGCCGTTGATCTGATCAAACAGGCGGGCCTTGGCCTCGCCCCAGCCCAGGCCGGCGCGCAGCTCGGCACGGAAGGCGGCGCGCGCCTCGGCCGTGGCAAAGGCATCGAAGATCTGGATCAGGGCGGTGCCCTCGGGCTCCTTGGGCTCGCCGGGCAGCTTGCTGTCGGTGACGATGCGGGCGATGGCTTCGCGCAGCGCCTTCTCGCCGCCCTCGAACAGCGGGATGACGTTGTCGTAGCTCTTGCTCATCTTGCGGCCGTCCAGGCCGGGCAGCAGCTCCATCTCGGCATCGATCTGGGCCTCAGGCAAGACGAAGAACTCCTGGCCGGCCCCGAACAGGTGGTTGAAACGCTGGGCCACGTCGCGCGCCATCTCGATGTGCTGCACCTGGTCCTTGCCCACCGGCACGCGGTGGGCGTTGAACATCAGGATGTCGGCGGCCATCAGGATGGGGTAGCAGTACAGGCCCATGGTGACGCCGGCGTCGGCGTCCTCGCCGGCGGCCACGTTGGCGTCCACGCTGGCCTTGTAGGCGTGGGCGCGGTTCATCTGGCCCTTGGCCGTCACACAGGTCAGCAGCCAGTTGAGCTCGGGGATCTCGGGGATGTCGCTCTGGCGGTAGAAGGTGGCGCGGTCGGTGTCCAGGCCGGCGGCGATCCAGGTGGCGGCGATCTGCAGGCGGCTGGCCTCGATGCGGGCCGGGTCGTCGCACTTGATCAGCGCGTGGTAGTCGGCCATGAAGAAGAAGCTGTCGACCTCGGCGCGGCGGCTGGCCTCGATGCAGGGCCGCACGGCGCCCACATAGTTGCCCAGGTGCAGGGTGCCGGTGGTGGTGATGCCGGTGAGGACGCGGGTGCGGGCGGACATGGCAGGCTCTGGCGTGGGATGGTGCGAAGAAGGGCCCTGATTGTGGCGTGTGCAGCCGGCCGGCCCCGGCCCCGGCGCGCCCCCGCACGGCCGGTCCTGTGGACAAGGCTGTGGATGACGGGGGCGGAAACGGCGCCTCAGCGCCTCAGGCCGGGCAGGTCCAGGTCAAGCTGCCGCACGGAGAGCACCAGGGCGTCGGGATCGAGCTGGCGCAGGCTGTCGCCGGCGGCCTGCAGGTCGCCCACCACCACGGTGCGCAGGCGGGCAGGGGTCCAGTCCCGCGCGGCCAGGGCTTGCACCTGTTCGGGGGTGACGGCCAGCAGCTCCGGGCCGATGCGGGCCAGCTCGTCCAGCGGCCGCTGACGGGCCACCAGATCGGCCAGGCGGCCGGCCAGGCCGGCGGTGGTCTCCACCTGCCGGCTCAGGCCGCCCAGCAGGGTGGCCTGGCGGGCGGCCAGCTCCTCGGCGCTGGGGGGCTGATCGGCCAGGCTGGTGAGCACCTGCCGGGACAGGCGCACCACCTCGGCGGCGTTGGCCGGGGCGGTCTGGCTGACAGCGCTCAGGCGGCCGCCGGGGGCCTGCAGTTCCAGGGCGGTGCGGGCGTCGTAGCTCAGGCCGCGGCGGATGCGGATGGCCTCGTTGAGCCGCGAGCGGTAGCCGGTGCCGAGCACGGCCGAGGCCAGCTGGGCCACGCGCCGCTCGGGCGACTCCGCCCCCACGGCCGGGGCGCTGACCACCACCGCACACTGGCCCGCCCCCGGCAGGTCAACCAGCACGGTGGCCGGCGCCTGAGGCCGGGCCGGGCCGGGGGCCGGGGACACGGGGGCGGGGGATGTCGGCCGGCGCCAGCCGCCCAGGTGACGGTGGGCCAGCGCCAGCGCCTCCTCCAACTGGATGTCGCCGGTGAGCAGCAGGCAGCTGCCATCGGGGCGGTCCTGGGCGGCATGGGCCTGGCGCAGGTCGTCCAGCCGCAGGCGTGACAGGCTGGCGGCGGTGAAGGCGCTGCCCAGCACGCTGTCGCCCCAGAAGGCGCGGCTGCCCACCCAGCCCGCCAGGGTGCCGGGGTCGGAGAGGGCAAAGCGCAGGCCGTCGGCTTCGCTGTCGCGCTGGCGTGACCATTCGGCCGCGGCCAGCGTGGGCTGGCGCACGACGGCGCCCAGCAGCTGCAGGGCGGTGTCCAGCTGCGGCCGGGTGATGGTCAGGCTGGTGTGGGTGGTCTCCAACCCAGCCCCGGCGGCCAGGCTGCCGCCCAGGCCCTCGGCCACGCGGGCCAGGCCGGTGGCGTCCAGCGCCCGGCCCTGCCAGCGGGCGCCACGGGTGCGCAGCTGGGCCATCTGGGCGGTGCGGCCGGCCAGCCGGAGCGGGTCGGCCAGGCCGCCAGGGCGCTGCATCAGCGACAGGGTGACCAGGGGCAGACCGGGCAGCGGGGCCACCACCACCTGCAGGCCGTTGTCCAGCCAGGCCTGCCGCGGCTCAGGCAGGCGCAGCAGACGGGGCGTACCAGGCAGGGGCGGCTCGTCCACGCCGGGCTCGGCCCGGGACAGGGGGGGCAGGCCCAGGCCGGCGGCGGCGGCCAGGGCGCGGGCCAGCCATTGCCGGCGGTCGTGGTGGGCGTGGCGGCGTGCGGCGCAGGGGACGGGGCGGTTCACCGGGGGGCTCCAGCGGCGGTGGAAGTGGGGGCGGAGGGGCGTGCGGCCGAGGCGGCCGCGTCCTGCTGGTACAGCACGGTGTGGGTGGGCCGGTCCAGGCACCAGCGGCGCAGGGCACGCTGCACATCGGCCGCCTGCACCGCGGCGATCTCGGCCAGCTCGCGGTTGACGCGGGCGGGATCGCCGTGGGTGATCATGGCGGTGCCCAGGCTCTCAGCCCGGCTCCAGGGGGCCTGCCAGCCGGCCAGCACGCCGGTGAAAAGCTGGTTCCGGACGCGGTCCAGCTCCTCGGCGGCGATGGGGCCGCGGGCCAGGCGCTCGACCTCGGCACGCAGCGGGGCCACCAGGGCCCGGGCCGGCCGGGGCCCGGCGGCAATGGCAAAGGCCGCCAGGTAGCCGCCGTCCTGCAGGAGCTGGGCATAGAAGCCGGTCTGCTGCGCCAGGCGCTGGCGGTGGACCAGGCTGGCGTCGAGCCGCGAGGCATCGCCCTGGGCCAGCAGGGCCTGGGCCACGGTGAGGGCGGCGGCGTCCGGGTCGCGGGCATCGGGGCCCTGCCAGAGCACCGCAGCCGCGGGCAGCGGCACGTTGGGCGCGGTGAGGATGGTCTGGCGCGAGGCGCTCCAGCGCGGCTCGGCCACCTGCACCCGGGGGATGTCGCCGGCCGGCCGGGTCAGCGGGCCGAAGTAGCGGGCGATGGCGGCGCGGGCGGCCCCGGCCTCAAAGTCGCCGGCCACGATGAGCACCGCGTTGTCGGGCCGGTAGTAGGCGGCATGGAAGGCGCGCACGTCAGCCAGGGTGGCGGCCTCCAGGTCGGCCACGCTGCCGATGACCGGGCGGCGATAGGGGTGACGCTGGAAGACCAGGGCCGGCAGGGCGTTGAAGAGCCGGCCGTAGGGGGCGGCGAGCACGCGCTCGTTGAACTCCTCGATGACCACCTTGCGCTCGCTCTGGAAGTGCGGATCGCTCACGTCCAGGTGGCCCATGCGCTCGGCCTCGGCCCAGAGCAGTCGCTCCAGGTGGTGGCTGGGCACCAGGTTCTGGTAGGCGGTGACGTCCTCGGCGGTGAAGGCGTTGTTCATGCCGCCCACGTCCTCGGTCAGGCGGTCAAACTGCTCAGGCTGCAGATGGCGCGAGCCTTTGAACATGAGGTGCTCGAAGAGGTGGGCAAAACCGGAGCGGCCCTCGGGGTCGTCCTTGCCGCCCACGCGGTACCAGACCTGCACGCTGACCATGCCGCCGGCGCCCCCGGGCTGCAGCAGCACCTGCAGGCCGTTGTCCAGGGCGAAAGCCTGGTAGTCCAGCCGCGGCAGGCTCAGCGCCGGCCCCCCGCGCACACCGCCAGGTCCCGCCGCCCCAGCCACCGCCGGCACACCGGCCGCCAGCGCCAGGCCCGCGCCACACGCCAGCCAGCGCCGGCGATCCTTGTCCACCTCTGCCACCACGGAACGCTCTCCTTGCCCCCTTGCACACGACGGGGCCATCGGCGCGGGAGCATAGCCGCAGGCAGCGCCGGCGGCCGGGCGCGGGGGCTCAGGCGGCGCTGGCGTCCGGCGCCGCACCGGGCGCCGGGGCGGCAGCGCTGCGGGCGCTGCCAGCCACCATGTCGAAGCGGAACATGCGGCACTCGATGGCGCCATTCCACATGGGCACGCGGCGGCTTTCCTTCAGGCGCATGAGGCTGGGGGTCTTGGCCTCGGGGGTAAGCACCCAGGCGGTCCAACCGGCGTAGCCCTTCTTCCAGTGGGCGGCCAGGCGGGCATAGAAGTCGGCGGCGTCGGCCGCGCCCTCGAAGCGCTCGCCCTGCACCTCACCACGGCGGCCGCCCAGGCCTTGACCCTGGCCGGAACCCTTGGGCGCGATGCGCTCGCCGTAGGGCGGGTTCATCATCAGGGTGCCGCGCTCTGCCGGGGCCGGGCGCTGCAGGGCGTCGGCGGTCTTGAACTGGATGGCGTTGAGCACGCCGGCACGTTCGGCGTTGCGGCTGGCGAAGTCGGTCATGCGGAAGGAGACATCGCCCCCCCACACCGGCACCCGCGGGGGATGCACCGCCGCCTGGGCAGCGGCCTTGAGCTGGCGCCAGTCGGCCTGCAAGCCGGCAAAGGGCAGCAGGCGCTCGAAAGCGAAGCGCCGGTGCAGGCCCGGGGCCATGCCGCAAGCCATCTGCGCGGCCTCAATGACGATGGTGCCGGCGCCGCAGCAGGGGTCGAGCAGGCCGCCGTCCTCTTCCCGGCCCTGCCAGCCGGCGGCCGCCAGCATGGCCGCAGCCAGGGTCTCCTTGAGCGGGGCTTCACCCTTGACCTCGCGCCAGCCGCGCTTGAACAGCGCCTCGCCGGAGAGGTCCACCGACAGGGCGGCCCACTCCGGCCCGACGTGCAGCACCAGGGCCAGGTCAGGGTGGTGGGTGTCCACGTCGGGGCGGGCGCCGGCGGCATGGCGCATCTGGTCGCACACCGCGTCCTTGACCCGCAGGCCGGCAAACTGCAGGCTCTGCAGCGGGCTGCGGTGGGCCGACACGTCCACCCGCAGGGTGTGGCGCGGACTGATCCACTCGGTCCAGTCCACCTGCAGGGCCAGGTCGTAGAGGTCGCGCTCGTCGCGGTAGGGTCCGGCGGCCACCTCCCAGAGCACCCGCTGGGCGATGCGGCTGCCCAGGTTCAGGGCCATGGCGTCCTGGCGGGTGCCCTCCACATAGACGCCGCCGCGGCCGGTCTCGGCGCGGGTGCCGGCGGGCAGCAGGCGCTGGCACTCGGCCAGCAGGAATGGTTCCACGCCGGCGGCACAGGGCAGGAACAGGGTGCCGCGCTCGGGCCCGCTGTAGGGACGGACCGGCTGGGCGAGGCCTTCCGGGCCGGAACGGTCAGCGCGGGGGATGCGGCGGGGGCCGCCGGACGCGGGAGCGCCGGGCGGCCGGGAGGGGGGCAGGGAGTTCATAGCGCCTTGCGCAGGTTGGCGGGCGCGATCTTGAGCGCTTCGCGGTACTTGGCCACCGTGCGACGGGCCACCTGGATGCCCTGCTCTTCGAGCATGTCGGCAATCTGGCTGTCGGACAGCGGCTTCTTGGTGTCCTCCGCGGCCACGAACTGCTTGATGAGCGCGCGCACCGCGGTGGAGCTGGCGTTGCCGCCGGCGTCGGTGTTGAGGCTGGAGCCGAAGAAGTACTTGAGCTCGAAAGTGCCAAACGGCGTGGCCATGTACTTGGCGGTGGTCACGCGGGAGATGGTGGATTCGTGCAGGCCCAGCTCGTCGGCGATCTCGCGCAGCACCAGCGGCTTCATGGCGATCTCACCGTGGGTGAAGAAGGCCTTCTGGCGCTCGACGATGGCCTGGGACACGCGCTGGATGGTCTCGAAGCGCTGCTGGATGTTGCGGATGAACCAGCGCGCCTCCTGCAGCCGGGCCGAGAGGTTGCCGCCGCCGCGCTGGCCGCGGATGGCCTGGGCGTAGAGGTCGCTGACCTTGAGCTTGGGCATCACGTCAGGGTTGAGCGTGACCTTCCAGTTGCGGCCGCTCTTGACCACGATGACGTCGGGCACGATGACCAGGCTTTCAGCGGGCACAAAGGGCCGGCCGGGCTTGGGCTCGCAGCCCACGATCAGGCCCTGCGCGGCCTTGACGGTGGCCTCGTCGCAGCCGGTGGCGGCCGAGAGCTTCTTGAGGTCGCGCCGGGCCAGCAGCTCCAGGTGGGCCTGGGCGATGGCGATGGCGCACTCCCGCGCCGCGCCGGGGGCACGCTGGCGCAGCTGCAGGGTCAGGCACTCGGAGAGGTTGGCCGCGCCCACGCCGGTGGGCTCCATGCTTTGCAGCCAGCGCAGGCCGCAGCGCAGCTGGTCCTGCAGCTCGTCCAGGGCTTCCTCACCTTCGATGCCCAACACCTCGGCCACCCGGGCCACGATCTCTTCCAGCGCGCCGTCCAGGTAGCCGTCCTCATCCAGCGACTCGATGAGCACATGCACCGCGGCGGCGTCCTGGGGCGACAGGCGCATGCCCATGAGCTGGGCGCGCAGGTGCTCCTGCAGGGTGGGCCCATGGGCCGACCGCTCCTGGGGCTCGAAGTCCTCGTCGCCGCCGGCGCCGCTGGCGGCCGAGGGCGTCTCGCGGATGCCGTCGAAGTCGTCGCGCTCGGTGCCGTTCTCCCAGTCGTCGCGCTCGGTGGTGCCAAAGTCCTGGCCGTCCAGGCCCGCGGGCTCGTCGCCACCGGACTCGGTGCTGCCGGATTCCGCGGTGGCGGAGGTGGCGGTGGTGCCCGCCTCCTCGCGGCTGCTGGCGGTGGCGCTGGCGCTGTAGTCGAAGCCCCCCAGGTCGTCGTCGGCCTCCAGGAAGGGGTTCTGCTCCAGCATCTGCTCCACCTCCTGGTGCAGCTCCAGCGTGGAGAGCTGCAGCAGCCGGATGGACTGCTGCAGCTGGGGGGTGAGCGCCAGATGCTGGGAGAGGCGGACCTGCAGGGTGGGTTTCATCCGAAGCGACCTCTGGTACTGCTTTACATGCGGAAGTGCTCGCCGAGGTACACGCGGCGCACGTCCGGGTTCTCGATGATCTGGGCGGGCGTGCCCTCGGCCAGGACGCTGCCCTGGCTGATGATGTAGGCCCGGTCGCAGATGCCCAGGGTCTCGCGCACGTTGTGGTCGGTGATGAGCACGCCGATGCCGCGGGCCTTGAGGAAGCTGATGGTGCGCTGGATCTCGATGACGGCGATCGGGTCCACACCGGCAAAGGGCTCGTCCAGCAGGATGAAGCGCGGCTGGGTGGCCAGGGCGCGGGCGATCTCGCAGCGCCGGCGCTCGCCGCCGGACAGCGCCGGGGCCGGCGATTCGCGCAGCTTGGTCAGGCTCAGGTCAAAGAGCAGGCCGTCCAGGCGCTGATCGATCTCGGCCTTGGGCAGGGGCCGGCCGTCGGGGCCCTTCTGCAGCTCCAGCACGGCGCGGATGTTCTCCTCGACGGTGAGCTTGCGGAAGATGGAGGCCTCCTGCGGCAGGTAGGACAAGCCCAGCCGGGACCGGCGGTGGATGGGCTGGCGCTCCACGGGCACGCCGTCGATGAGGATCTGCCCGGCGTCACAACGCACCAGGCCCACGACCATGTAGAAGGTGGTGGTCTTGCCCGCGCCGTTGGGGCCCAGCAGCCCCACCACCTCGCCAGCCCCCACCGCCAGATGGACTTCCTTGACCACCTGGCGCTTGCCGTAGGCCTTCTGCAGGCCGCTGGCCTCCAGGCGGCTGGTCGGCAGGGCCGGGGCCACCGCGGGCACGGCAGCGTCGGCGCTCACTTGCCGGCTCCCGCAGGGGCGGAAGCCGCCTCCTGGCGCGGGGTGAAGACCAGGCGGGCGCGACCGGACTCGGGACGGGCTGCGCTGCGCTCCCCACCTTCGAAGACCAGCGTGTCGGTCTTCTGGTCGTACACGATGACGGCGGCGCTGGCCTCGTCGCTGACCACGCCATTGCGCAGGATGCGCAGCTGGGCAGTGCCGGAGAAGCGGGTGCGCTCGGCCTGACCGTCGATCTCGATGCGCTCGGCCTGGGCTTCCAGCACCTCGTCGGGCCGGTCGCGCTTCTGGCGGTAGCGCGCGGGCTCGCCGGCCTGGCCGGTGGCCAGGGCGGTGTAGCGGCCGGCGGCCACCTCGCGCACCTCAACCCGGTCGGCCTGGACCTTGAGCGTGCCCTGGGTGATGAGCACATGGCCCGAGACCACGGTGATCTTGCGGGCCAGGTCCACAGTGGCGGCCTGCTGACCGTCGCTCTCCACCACCATGGGCTGGAGCCGGTCGGCGCGTTCGGCCTGCGCGGCGCAGGCCAGCAGCAGCAGGGGCGCGGACAGAAGGAGGGAGCGGTGTGGCGTCATGGCAAGGGCACGGAACTTGCTTGCCATTCTAGACCCTGGGCCGGGCCGTAGGGAGAACTTCGACCGTGGCCCGGGAAGACCCGGGCGGCGCGTCCCGCGCCGTCCGCGGCGGCTCAGACGCCGGCCTTGCGGACCTGCTGGATGAGCCAGTCGGTCACAGCAAAGGCCCGTTCGTGGCTGCCGGTGAGCGCGGCCGAGGTGTAGAAGCGGCCATGCACGCCCAGCGCGGGCACGCCGTCGATGCGGAAGGCCGCCGTCATCTGCTTGGCCTGCCGGGCTTTGCCCGACACGCTGAAGGACTTGAGTGTCTCACTGAAGCGGGCGGCGTCCAAGCCCACGCTGCCGGCAAACTCCACCAGCGCGGCCTCGCTGTTGAGGTTGCGGCGCTGCACATGGATGGCGGCGAAGACCTTGCGGTGCACCGCCTCGAGCTGGCCCAGGGCTTCCAGCGTGTAAAACAGCCGCTGGTGCAGCTCATGCACCGGGGTGAAACCCACCGGCATGCGGCGGAAGGAGACGTCGGCCGGCAGCTTGCGCACCCAGGCCTCCAGGGAGGGCTCCATGGCGTTGCAGTGCGGGCAGCCGTACCAGAAGAACTCGACCACCTCGACCTTGCCGGAGGCAGCCATGGGCACCGGCTGGCTCAGGCGCACGAAGTCTTTGCCCTCGGCGGGTGCGCCCTGGGCCAGGGCGGGAAGGGCAGGCAGCAGGCCGGCGGCAGCCAGGCCCAGGGTGAGGTCACGACGGGGAATCATGGTCCAGGGGAACTCCGGTTTCAGGGGAACAGCCTGACCGCAACGTGCGGAGGCGGCCTGCGGTGGACAAGGGAGGCGCAAAGGGCGCGGGGCCAGGTGCCTGTCAGGGCTTGGGCCGGTCGCTGGAGAGGATGGCGTCGAAGCCGGCCGACTTCAGCCGGTCCTGGGCCTGCTGGGCGTCCTCGCGGCTGCCGTAGGGGCCCAGGCGCACGCGGTAGACGCTGCGGCCGTTCTGCTCGCGCTCGACCACCTTGGAGGAAAAGCCCTGCATGGCCAGGCGGGCACGCTGCTGCTCGGCGTCGGCGCCGCTGGAGTAGGCCCCGGCCTGGACATAGAAGCCGGCCGCCACGGGCTCGGTCGGCTTGGGCGCGGGCTTGGTGGCCTCGGTGATGACCGGGCCGCCCTCCAGGATGGCCAGGGGATCCCGACCGGAGGCACGTGCCGGGGACGAGGCCACCGGCGCCGGGCTGGCCGCCGGGGCGCGGCTGGCGGCGCGGGCCGGGGCCGAGGCGGGCAGCGGCGGTGCGGAGG
>NZ_JAAGOH010000038.1 GCF_010499455.1 Ideonella livida
ATGAACTTCATGGCCCCTGCCGCCCAGCTCGGCATCCTGGCCATCGGCGCGGCGCTGCTGATGATTGGCGGCGAGTTCGACCTCTCGCTGGGCTCCATGGTGGCCTTTGCCGGTTTGGTCTTTGCCGGCTGTCTGGTGGTGTGGCAGGTGCCGCTGCCGGTGGCCTTGCTGATCACCTTTGCGGTGGCCGGCCTGATCGGCCTGCTCAACGCGCAGATCACCCTGCGCACCGGACTGCCTTCGTTCATCGTCACGCTGGCCTTCCTGTTCATCCTGCGCGGGCTGACCCTGGTGGGCCTGAAGTGGGCCAGCGGCGGTGCAACGCAGCTACGCGGCGTCAAGGAGGCGGTCGAGGGCAGCGTGCTGGCGCCGCTGTTCATGGGCCACACCTTCACTGGCCTGTTCAGCTGGCTGGCCGAGCGCGGCTGGATCGCCCGCTTCGACAACGGCCAGCCCTCGGTGATCGGCATTCCCGTCGAGATCCTGTGGTTCATCGCGCTGACGGCGCTGGCCACCTGGGTGCTGCTGCGCACCAAGCATGGCAACTGGATCTTCGCCGCGGGCGGCGACCCGCGCGGGGCCCGCAAGTCCGGCGTGCCGGTGGCGCGCGTGAAGATCGCGCTGTTCATCACCACCGCGGCCTGTGCGGCGCTGGTGGCGGTGCTGACGGTGCTCGACGCCGGCTCCACCGACGCCCGCCGCGGCTTCCAGAAAGAGTTCGAGGCCATCATCGCCGCGGTCATCGGCGGCTGCCTGCTGACTGGCGGCTACGGCTCGGCCATCGGCGCCTTCTTTGGTTCGATCCTCTTCGGCATGGTGCTGATCGGCCTGACCTACACCGGCATCGACCAGGACTTCTACCTCGTCTTCCTCGGCGGCATGCTGCTGGTGGCGGTCATCTTCAACAACATCGTGCGCAAGCGCGTGACCGGGGAGCGCTGACATGACCGTTTCTGCCTCCACCCCGCTGATCGAAGTCCGCGACGTCACCAAGCATTTCGGCTCGGTGATCGCCCTGGGCGGCGTCTCGATGAAGGTGCATGCCGGTGAGGTGCTGTGCCTGCTGGGCGACAACGGCGCCGGCAAGTCCACGCTGATCGGCACGCTGGCCGGCGTGCACCAGCCCACCGGAGGCCAGCTGCTGGTCGAGGGCCGGCCGGTGCGCTTTGCCAGCCCGCGCGATGCGCTGGACGCCGGCATCGCCACGGTCTACCAGGACCTGGCCATGATTCCGCTGATGTCGGTCACGCGCAACTTCTTCATGGGGCGCGAGCCCGAGACCGGCTGGGGCCTGTTCAAGCGCTTTGACATGGCGCTGGCCGACCGCATCACCCACGAGGAGATGCTCCGCATCGGCATCGACGTGCGCGATCCGCAGCAGGCCGTGGGCACGCTCTCGGGCGGCGAGCGCCAGTGCGTGGCCATCGCCCGGGCGGTGCACTTCGGCGCCAAGGTGCTGATTCTGGACGAGCCCACCTCGGCGCTGGGCGTAGCCCAGACCTCGATGGTGCTGAAGTACATCCGCCAGGTGCGCGAGCGCGGCCTGGGCGTCATCTTCATCACCCACAACGTGCGCCACGCGTATGCGGTGGGCCAGCGCTTCACCGTGCTCAACCGCGGCCGCACGCTCGGCACCCATGCCAAGGGCGAGATCTCGATGGACGCGCTGCAAAACCTGATGGCGGGCGGCAAAGAGCTGGCCGACGTCGGGACGGAGCTTGGCGGAACCATCTGAGCGCCCCTTCCTGCCCGGGCAGTGCCGGCTGGCCTGCCCCTTCCCACCCCCTGTCCCCTCCACCGTCATGACCGCCACCTCTTCCTCCGTGGGCCACTTCACCCTGGCCGTGTCCTCCGAGATGGTCTTTCGCGACCTGCCGCCGGTCGAGCGCGTCCGGCGCATCCACGCCCTCGGCTACCAGGTCGAGATCTGGGACTGGACGAAGCACGACATTGGCGCCCTGGCCGCCACCGGCGCCATCTTCTCGTCGATGACGGGCTACGTGAGCGGCACGCTGGCCGACGCCGCCGGCGCCGACGAGCTGCTGAAGACCGCCGCGCAGTCCATCCCCGTGGCCAAGGACCTGGGCGTGCCGCGCCTGAACCTGCACGGCACCGGACTCGACGGCCGCGGCCTGCCGGTGCACCCGAGCGAGACCGTCACCGGCGCCATGTGGCTGAAGGCCCGCGACACGCTGCAGCGCATCGCCGACCTGGGCGAGCGCCACGGCGTGACCTTCATGCTAGAGAACCTGAACCTGCCGCTGGACCATCCGGGCACGCCCTTCGGCCGCGCCGAGGACACGCTGGCACTCGTCTCCTCGATCGACCGCCCGCGCCACCTGGGCCTGAACCTCGACCTCTACCACGCGCAGATCGGCGAGGGCAACCTGATCGAGCTGTGCAAGCGCTGCCTGCCCTGGATCGCCGAGATCCAGGTGGCCGACGTGCCCGGCCGCTGCGAGCCCGGCACCGGCGAGATCCACTACCCGGCCATCGCCCGCGCCCTCACCGCCATGGGCTGGTACGGCACGGTGGGGCTGGAGGCCTTCGCCTCCAGTGACAGCGAGCTGGCCCTGCGCCGCTTCCGCGACGCCTTCACCGTCTGACCCCCCAGAACCGGCCTCCTACCCAAGGCCCGGCCGGGTCACGCCGCCCGTGCCCACCCCCTCTTCACTTCACCTTGACCACCATGTCCACCCACAAGACCCTCAACATCGCGCTGATCGGCGCCGGTCGCATCGGCTCCTTCCATGCTGAGAGCATTGCCCGCCGCATCCCCAACGCCAAGCTGATCGCCGTCGCTGATCCGGCCCCCGGCGCCGCGCGCCGCCTGGCCGACCGCCTGGGCTGCGAGACCGCCCACACCGACCCGGCCGCGCTCTGGCGCGACCCGGACGTCCACGCCGTGCTGATCGCCACGCCCGCGCGCTTCCACACGCCGCTGGCCGAGGCGGCGGCCGAGGCCGGCAAGCACGTGTTCTGCGAGAAGCCGATGGCGCTGACGCTGGCCGAGGCCGACCGCGTGATCGCCGCGGCCCGCGCCAACGGCGTGCAACTGCAGGTCGGCTTCAATCGCCGCTGGGACCGCGCCTTCGCCGACGGTCGCGCCGCCATCGACGCCGGGCGCATCGGCACGCCGCAGCTACTGCGCTCGCTGACGCGTGACCCCGGCCCCTGGGGCGGCGACCCGGCCAAGGTGCCGCTGTGGACCATCTTCTACGAGACCCTGATCCACGACTTCGACACCCTGCTGTGGCTGAACCCCGGCGCCCGCCCGGTCGAGGTGACGGCCATCGCCGACGCCCTGGTGCGCCCCGACGCCAAGGCCGCCGGCCACATCGACACCGCGGTGGTGACGATCCGCTTCGACAACGGCGCCATCGCCGTGGCCGAAGCCAACTTCAGCGCCCTCTACGGCTACGACATCCGTGGCGAGGTCTTCGGCTCGGCCGGTATGGTGACGATGGGCGATGTGCGCACCTCCAGCCTGCGGGTCTTCGATGCCCAGGGCGTGTCCGCGTCGACCTTCCGCATGGACACGCTGCACTTTCCCGACGCCTACACCGCGCAGATCCAGCACTTCACCGACAGCGTGTTGCAGGGCCGCCCGCATGCTGGCCCCGGCGGTGCCGACGCCCGCGCCGCGCTGGCCGTGGCCTTGGGCTGCATCGCCTCGATCCAGCAGAATCGGGCGGTCCGCCTGTCCGACGTCACCCAGGGCTGAGTCCCGCCGCGTCCGGGCCCGTCCCACCGCTCCACTGCCGATCCATGTCCCGCAAAGCCACCGCCGCCGATGTTGCCCTCGAAGCCGGGGTCTCCCGTTGGACCGTCACCCGCGCCTTCGCGCCCGGCTCCTACATCTCGGACAAGAGCCGCGAGCATGTGATGGCGGTGGCCGAGCGGCTGGGCTACCGGCCCAATCTGTTGGCGCGCAGCCTGAGCACCAAGACCACGCACCAGATCGCAGTGCTGGTCGACGACTTTGGCAACCCGCACAAGCTGGCGGCGCTGGAGGCGCTGACCGCGGCACTCCAGGCCGAGGATCTGGTGGCGATGCTGGTGCACATCGGCCAGCACTTCGATCATGCGCACGCCTTCCTCAACGCGGACCAGCGCCAGGTGGATGCGGTGGTGCTGCTGGGCACGGGCTTTCGCGACGAGACGCTGGCCACCGCCATCCAGCCCGGCAGCCCGCCGCTGTTCGTGCTGGCCCGTTAAAGCACCATCGCCGAGATCCCGTCCGTGGCCTGCGACCCTGAGGTCTCCATGCGCGAGATCGTCGATCACCTGGCCGCGCGGGGCTACCGGCGCCCGGGCTTCATGTCTGGCGCTAAGGCCTTGTCCACCGGCCTGGGCCGCCAGCGCTGCTTTGCCGAGAACTGGCGTGCGCGGGGGGTGGCGCAGGTGCCGGAGCTGGCCGCCGGGGCTTATGACTTTCCCTCCGCCGAGGCGTGCTTGCGCCAGTACATGGCCCGCACGCCGGCCCATGAGCGCATCGACGTGCTGATGTGCGAGAACGACGTACTGGCCCTGGGGGCGCTCGACGTGGCGCAACGCGAGTTTGGCCTGCGGGTGCCCCAGGACCTGGCGATTGCCGGCTATGACGGCGTGGGCCTGGCCGGCATGTCCATGTTCGACCTCACCACGTACGAGCAGCCCATGTCCGCCATGGTGGCCGCCCTGGTGGACATGCTGCTGGGCCGGCGCGAGCCGGCCTCCCTGACCCTGACTGGCCGGCTGGTCGTGCGCGGCTCGACCTGAGCGCGCCGTGGGGCCGGCCCGTGCCGTCCGTGCCTGCTGGCACGTCTACCTGTTGCGAAACCGACCCGATGCAAGCTTGCGCACCGCTCACCCGGCCGACCGTGCCCGTCCGCGCCCAGTCGCGTGCCGCCGCCGGCCGTCCTCGCCTGGAGGACATGTCCCTGGGCAAGGACGCGCGCGACGCCATGCCGCTGCTGCAGCGCATCCGCGAGGAACTTCCCCGGCTTAGCCGCCAGCTCAAGACCATTGGCCACTATGTGCTGCAGCATGCCGACTACCTGGTGTTGGAGCGCATCCAGGACGTTGCCGAGCGCTGCGGCACCCAGCCCTCGGCCGTGGTGCGATTTGCCAAGCACTTCGGCTTCCACGGTTTCCAGGAGCTCAAGCAGGCCTTTGGCGAGGATTTCCAGCGCCACCACCTGGGCCAGCGTACCGACTACCGCGAGCGTATGCGGCCGCTGCTCCAGCAGCAGCCCAGCCGGGTGCGCCAGGGCACGGAGCTGGCCTTTGAGGTGATCGACGGTGCCTGCGCCGGCGTCAAGCTGCTGCAGCGCGAGATCCGCGCCGAGGACCTGGAGGCCGCCATCACCTGCCTCGGCGGGGCCCACTGCCTGTGGGTGGTGGGGGCCCGGCGTGCCTATCCGGTGGCCGGGTTTCTGGCCTATGGCCTGCAGAGCCTGAGCAAGCCGGTGCAGTGGGTGGACTTTGGCGGCGGCATGCACGAAGGCCAGCTGCGCGGCCTGCGCGGCGGCGACGCGCTGCTGGCCATCAGCTTTGCGCCCTACGCGCCCGAGACCCTGCATGCCGCCCGCGTGGCCCGCACCCTGGGCGTGCCGGTGGTGGCCCTCACCGACGCAGCCGACGGTCCGCTGGCCCGGGAGGCCACCATCAGCCTGTGCGTGCCTGAGGCCTCCACCCACGGCTTTCGGGCGCTGACCAATGCCATGACCCTGGCGCAGGCCCTGTTCGTGGCCCTGGCCTTTCAACTGGAGACCGAGAGCCGCACCCTGCCGAGAGCCGATGCCCCCGGTTGAGCGGCACCCTCCACCCCGACCAGTGGTCCATTCTCTACACCCTGCCCGTCTTGCGTGGTGCCGGCCTGCTCAGGCCACCACCTCGGGATCCGGCGCCCGGCGGGGCGCTGCAGCCGGTGGGGCGGGTGCGGTGGCCGGTGCCGGGCTGGGGTCGACATGGCCCAGCAGGCGCAGCAGCTGGGCCAGGGCGGCGGTGCTTTCCACGTCCAGGGGGGTGCCGCGGGGGGAGCGGCCGGCGTCGGCGCGGCTGGCAAAGGCGCAGTAGCCGGAGCTGGCCACGGTGTGTCCGGGTTCGGCCAGGTGCAGGCCGTCCATGCGCTGCAGTATCGGGCGCAGGGTGGTGGCCAGGCCGGTGTGCATCACCAGCGGCTGCTTGTGCACGGGCTGGGGTTTGTCGGCCACCTTGACGTAGACGGGATACGCCATGGTGGGCGACTGGAAGCCGCGGGCCTTGCTGCGGTGTCCGGGCCGGGCGTTGCGCGTGGGGCATTCAGGCACGCCCAGTTGCTGCAGGGCGGCGATGAGTTGGTGGCTGTGGAGCACGGGAAGAAGAGGCGCTTGAAGGCGTGTTCAGTCGGTGAGGCGGCCGTGTCCTGCAGGGACTCGGCCAGCGTATGCATACGCCAGTGTAGTGGCGCCGGATCATCGCCACGGCCTCGGCCAGCTCGGCCACCGTGCGGTCGTCAAACGTGTTGAGCGATCCGCCCACGCGGTCGACACGATCTCCACCACTCCTTCGTCGTCCGACGGCGCGATGCGCAGGCGCTGTCCTCGGAATATGCAGGCGCTCCCGCGCCGCGCCAGCCCCTGGAGCCAGTCTGGGACCGGTCCGTCCGCCGGGGGATCGTCGGATCGGGCGAAAGTGGGCGCTAAGCTCCTGGCGCCCGGTGCCGATAAGCGGAGAATCGGCCTGTCCAGGTGCCCAGCCCCATGCAACTCATCGACGAGAACGCCACGCTGTTTGCCGCGCTGGTGGTCACGCTGCTGACCACCCTGGGCCTGCTGCTGCTGCCCACCTCGCTGGCGCGAGACCGCGGCGCCCTCTACACCTGGTCCGCGGGCAATGTCTGCCTGGCCCTGGCCCAAGGCGTGGCCCTTACCGTGTCACTGGGCAGGGACATGGTCCCGGCGGCCACGGTGCCATGGGTGATCAGCCCCAGCCTGTCCCTCATCGTGCTGGGCGCAGGGCTGCACAGCGCGGCGGTAGCCCGGCTGCTGGGTGTGGACACCCGGGTGGCCACCGTGCGCCATGCCCTGCTGGTGGCCACGGCGCATCTGCTGGTGGCCGGTGTGTGGGGCAAACCAACCCTGGCCACGGTGGCCGTCATGGTCTTCACCCTGGGTTGGACCGTTCACCGCATCGTCATGTGCTGGCCTTGGCTGCGCGTGTTCCGTGGCGCGGCGGTGATGACGGCCGGCATGGGCCTGCTGGTGGTGCTGCTGATTCCTGGCCTGCTGCAGCACCTGTCGCAGCCCGAGCGCCTGCTCACCTTGGAGCTGCCGGTGCGCCCGCTGCCCGTGCTGGCGGTGGAGATGGTGCTGGCCGTGACCGTCAATCTGGCCTTCTTGATGCTCGTCATTGAGCAGCTCACCCGCCGGCTGGAGCAGCTCAGTGTGACCGATCCCCTGACCGAGCTGCGCAACCGGCGCGGCTTTCTGCAGGCGGCGCAGGGCCTGATCCAGCTGCAGGGGCGGGCCGAGCCCCACCAGCGCGGCGCAGCCGTGCTGCTGATGGACCTGGACCACTTCAAGCAGGTCAACGACACCCTGGGCCACAAGGTGGGCGACGAGGTGTTGCGCACCACCGCGCAGCGCCTGCGTGAAAGCCTGCGCCAGACCGATGTGCTGGGCCGATGGGGCGGCGAGGAGTTTGTGGCCTTGCTGCCGGCCTGCCCGGCCGCCCGCGCCGCCGAGGCCGCGCAGCGCGTGCGCCAGCGCCTGGCCGAGGAGCCGGTGCCCGAGGGCCTGCCGCGCGTGACCATCAGCATCGGCGTTGCCACCCTGCCCGAACTGCCCAGCGAAACCGCTCTGGAGTCCCTCATTGCCCAGGCGGACGAGCGCCTTTACCGGGCCAAGCGCCAGCGCAACTGCGTGGTGGGCGACGGGGCACCCGCCCCGGCTGGCGGCTGAGGCGGGCGCTGCACAGCCCCTGCAACGCCGCTCAGGCCAAGCCCAGCAGCCGCCGCGCCTGTGCCGGCGATGCCACACCGGCGCCCAGCGCATCGATCAGGCGCCGCGCCTTCTCCACCTGCTCGGCATTGCTCTTGAAGAACACGCCTTTGCGCTCGTAGACGTTGTCTTCCATGCCCACGCGCACATGCCCGCCCAGCAGCAGCGACTGCATGGCCATCGGGAACTGGTTGCGGCCGATGCCAAAGCCCTGGAACTGCGCACCAGCGGGCAGCAGGTTGCGGAGGTAGGTCATGGTCTCGGTGTCGGCCGGCATGGTGAAGTTCAGGCCCATGACAAAGGAGTAGAGGCCCGGGCCGTCCAGCACGCCTTTCTGGATCAGGTGCTTGGCCAGCACGGCGTCGCCGCTGTCAAACAGCTCGATCTCGGGCTTGACGCCGGCTGCACGCACCAGCGTGGCCATGCGGGTGAGCACGGCCTCGGTGCTGATGACGATGCCGCCAAACACCTGGGCGGTCACCAGGTCCAGGGTGCAGATCTCGGGCTTGAGCTTGAGCACATGCTCGACGCGCTTCTCGGGCGTCCAGATGTGGGTGCCCGGCCCTGCTTCCACCGGCAGCATCGGGTCTTGGGGGTAAAAGCCCGAGCCCAGGCCGGTGGTGAGGTTGAGGATGACCTCGGGGTTGCGCTCGCGGATCAGGCCCACGGCTTCTTCGTACAGGCCCAGCTCGCCCGAGAACTCGCCGGTCTGCGGGTCGCGCACATGCACATGCAAGATGGCGGCGCCGGCGTCGGCGGCGGCCAGGCCGGAATCGGCGATCTGGCGCGGGGTGATGGGCTGGGCCGGGTTGGCCGAGCGGGGGCCGGCCCCCGTGAGGGCGCAGGTGATGATGACGTGCTCTTGCATGGTGAGGCTCCGGTGGGAAGAGGCAAAGGGAAGAGGCAAAAAGACAGGGGGACGTGGCACCGCCCCTGGCCAGCCCCAACAGGGCGCCATGCGGCGGTGGTGTGAAAGCAGGGGCCGGCACGGGGGCACGTTGGCCGGCACCCCGGCAGGGGCGTGCTAGCTCAGCAGCACATCGCCCAGCACCACGGGGGTCTGGGCCAGCGCGGTGGCCACCACGGCCTGGCCGGCCTGGGGGTGGCTCAGGTGCACGCTCAGGCGGCCGGCGCCGGGGGGCAGGTCGTCAAACGCGAAGTCGCCAAAGGCGTTGCTGCGGGTCTGGGCCAGCACCTGGCCATCGCGCACCAGCCGCACCTCGGCGCCTTCCAGGCATTCGGGGCGTCCCTGCACGTTGGCGATGGCGCTGCCGGCGAGGCGCAGGCGGTCCACCCGGTGCAGGTGGCGGTAGAACACCCGGCCCTGGGTGCCGTGCTCGGGCTGCAGGCGGCGCAGGCCCTCGGCCTGGGCGCGCTGGGCCATGTCCGCATCGCTGACCTTCAGCGCCTGGATGGCCTGGGTGGGGCACACGGCCACGCAGCGCGGCGCGGCCTGGCCCTGGTCCAGCAGGTGGGCGTCGAAGAACCAGGTCTGCGGCAGCTGCGCGGCTTCGTTCCACACCACGGCGCCATGCGGGCAGGCGTCCACCAGGTCACGCCGACCTTTGGCGGCCACGGGGTCGAAGATCACGATGCCGTCAGGCCGCTGGCGCACCGCGCCTTGGCCCGCCGCCACGCAGGGTGCATTGGCGCAGTGCTGACACAGGCGCGGCAGGTGGGCGGCGTCCACCCAGTGGCCGTGGCCACGCACCGTGCGCTCGATGCGGATCACGCCCGGCCCATGGGCCGCATGCGGCGCGGAGTAGCCGGGAAAGTCGTTGCCCACCAGTTCATCTTTGGCGGCCAGCACGCAGTTGTGGCAGTGGTTGCACTCGGCCACGTCGATGATGAGGTGCCATGTCGGATTGGCAGTCATGGGTCAAACCTCCTGAAGGGGGGCGGGGGTGGCGCCCGTGGCCGGGTGGTGCAAGTGGTTCAGGTGGTGCAGGCAGTGGTGGGGTGCCTCGCCCACCCAAGCCGCCACCTGCACCATGCAGGCGTTGGGCGCCATGCTGTGGGTGCCGGAGATGGCCGGGCGTGAGGAGGTCAGCACGTTCAGGCTGCCGCCCACGTCCAGACGTTCACCGTTGACCTCGACCGGCTGGTACTGGGCGCTGGACTCCCAGGACTTCACCACCCCCGGGGCCATCAGCGGGCTCACGTCGGCGGCGCAGATCACCGCGCCCCGGTCGTTGAACACCTTGACCAGGCTGTGGTGGCGGATGCCCCGCGCGGCCGCGTCCTCGGGGTGCAGGCGCAGCACCCAGTACGGGTGGCCTTCGATGCGCACGCGGTGGTCCTCGATGTCTTCCAGAAAGCCGCCCTTGCCGTCCACATTGGTGTGGAAGCTGTAGCGCGAGTGCGTGGCCACCAGCTGCAGCGGGAAGCGCTCGGCCACCGCGCTGCGCCGCCCTTCCCACGAGGGGATGTAGCGGTTGAGCACCGGGCGCTCGGGGTTGTGCGGGTCGTGGCGTTGCAGGGTTTCGGGCATGAATTCGAGCTGGCCCGACGGGGTTTGCAGGCCCTGGCCCATGGGGCCCGACCACTGCGACGGCAGCGGCATGGCCTCGGCAATGTCCTTGGGGCGGCCCTCGGCAAACCAGCGCCACTGCACCGCCGGGCGCAGGCCCTCGGCCTCGGCCGGCACCACGTAGTAGCCCTTTTTGCAGAACTCGGCCCAGCTGATGCGCTTGGCCACGTCCGACGAGTCGAACACCCGCTTGCACCAGTCCAGCTCGCTGCAGCCTTCGGTGAACATGGCGCCCAGGCCCAGGCGCTGCAAGATCAGGCTGAAGATCTCGTAGTCGGACTTGGACTCGCCCAGCGGCTCGATGCACTGGTGCTGCAAGGCGATGACGCGGTGGTTGACGTTGTTGAAGCCGTGCGGCAGGTAGCCACCGCCCGAGCACCACTCGCCAATGTCAAAGCGCTCGAACTGGGTGCAGGCCGGCAGGATCAGGTCGGCGAACTGGGTCTCACCCTCCATCCAGATCGACTGGTTGACCACGAACTCGATGCTCTCGTGCCGGTAGGCCGCCTCCATGCGCGCCGACTCGGTGAGCGTGGAGAACCACGAGCCGCCGTACTTGTAGATCATGTGGATCGGCGAGTAGCCCGGCATGGGGTACTGGAAGGGGGCGAACTGCAGCTCGGTGGCCAGGCCGTCCCACAGGTAGCCGCTGGCGTGGCCCTGGGTGATGGCCTCGGGGAAGTGCTGCTTGGGCACCAGCTGCCGCACCGGGTTGACGGTGATGACGTGCGGCATCTTCTGGTAGTTGTGCACCGCGTTGCCGTTCCAGTTCAGCTCGCCGGAGATGCCGCCGTCGGCATAGCCGGGGAAGTAGAACTCGTGGTCCAGCGGCGTGCCGGAGTCGAGGTTGCCCATGTTCACGCCCGGCTGGCCCAGGCCGCGCATGGCCATCAGCATCACCATGCAGCGCGCCCATTGCGCGCCGGTGGCGCCGCGCCCGGCACCGCCAAAGCCACCGCCGTTGGCGCCGGCGGCCAGGTACAGCTTTTTGCGCGCCATCAGCCGCGCCAGGGCACGCACGTCTTTGGCGGGCACGCCGGTTTCGGCTTCTTGCCATTCGGGGGTTTTGGGGCAGCCGTCGTCTTCGCCCATCAGGTGGGCGCGCCAGGCCTCAAAGCCGGTGGTGTGCGCGGCCACATAGGCTTTGTCGTACAGGTCTTCGGCCACCCACACCTGCATGATGGCCTGGGCCAGCGCCGCATCGGTGCCAGGGCGGATGGGCACCCAGCGCCCCCCCAGCCACTGCGCGGTGGGGTTGAAGTGCGGGTCGATGTGCACAAACTCGATGCCCAGCTCCCGCGCCCACTGGCGGCGCTGCGTGCCCTCGTGGGCGCTGTAGGCGCCACGGGTGCTTTCGGGGTCGCTGCTCCAAAACACCATCAGCTCGGCGTTTTGCAGGCAGTCTTCCACCGTGCCGTAGTTGCCGGCAATGCCCACGCGCTGCGACTGGCCCCAGTGGTGCATGGCGCCCCAGTACCAGCCTTCCCAGCTGTCGGGGTTGGCCGCCACGCGGGTGAAGCCCACCAAGTTGCCAAAGCGCAGCAGGCTGGAGAGGTAGTAGCCCACATTGCCCCATTGGTGGTGCGAGCCGTGGGTGATGGTCATCGCACCCGGGCCGTGCACACGGCGCTGGCGCAGGATTTCCTGGCTCACCATGTCCAGCGCCTCGTCCCAGCTGATGCGCACGTAGCCGCTCTTGCCCCGGTTGGCGGGGTGGCGCTCGCCGGCCGGGTCAAAGTCCACGCGCTTCATCGGGTAGAGGATGCGCTGGTCCGAATACACCGCCGACTTCATCGCCAGCGCGTGTGAGGCCACCGTGGCCAGGCGGCGCGGGCGAAACACCCGTCCCCGGGCCGTGATCTGCCAGCTGGCGGCATCGTCGGCGCCCAGCTCGATGGGCGTGAGCCGCACGATGCGCCCCTGGCGCACATGCACAAACAGCGGCCCGCCGTTGGTGAGCATGGTGTAGCGGGTGCAGCCATCGGGCTGGGGCGTGCCCATCTGCAGGCCGCTGCTCTGCATGCGGTTGAGCGCCTGCATGAACCACACGCACAGCACATCGGGCCCCAGCACCATCACCTTGAAGGCTTTGGCGGCGTGCACCACCTCGCCCATGTCGGCCTTGGGGTTCATCATGGCCAGGGCGGTGTCCACGTCCTTGAACACCATGCGCACATCGGGCGCCGGATGCAGGCCGGCATGGGCCCGCACCTGGCCCCCCTGGAGGTGGAAATGCCGGCCCAGCGTGCCGTCCTTGAGCTGGATCTGCACCACCGCGTCGTGGCGGCGCAGAAAGGCGCCCAGGCCCGGGTGGCGCCGGGCCGAACGCTGGAGCATGGGCCCCAGTGCAAAGAGGATGGTGCGAAGCAGTGCGCGTTTCATGGGGGTCTCCAACCGCACGGATCAGGCGATGGCCGGCTCGGCCTCCACCCGGTTCTCGATGTGGCCCAGGCCCTCAATGGCCACCTTGACCACGTCGCCCGGCTGCAAGAACTTGCCCAGCGCGATGCCCACGTTGGCGCAGGTGCCGGTGGCGATCAGGTCGCCCGGCTCCAGCGTCATCACCTGGCTCAATTCGTGGATCTGCTGCCAGATGCTGTAGATCATGCCGCCGGTGTTGGCCTGCTGGCGCAGCTCGCCGTTGACCCACAGCTGCATCTGCAGGTTGTGTGGGTCGGCCACCTCGTCGGCGGTGGTGATCCACGGGCCGATGGGGCCGTGGCTGTCAAAACTCTTGCCCAAGGTGAAGGTGGGGCTCTTGAACTGCCAGTCGCGCGCGGTCACGTCGTTGCAGACGAAGTAGCCGGCCACCACCTGGTGCGCATCGGCCTCGCTGACGTAGCGGCAGCGCTGGCCAATGACCACGCCCATCTCGGCCTCGTAGTCCATCTTGTCGGACACGCGCGGCTGGTAAATCGGGTCGAAGGGGCCGGTGATGCAGCTCACCTGCTTGTTGAACCACAGCTGGTGCTTGGGCACGGGCACGCCGGCACGGGCGGCCTCTTCGGCGTGGTCGTGGTAGTTCATGCCAATGGCCATGAACTTTTGCGCCTCGGGCAGGGGGGCTTCCAGCTTCACATCGGCCAGCGCATGCGACACCGGGGCGGTGGGCAGGGCGGCCTGGATGCGGTCCAGCCACTGCGGGCCGGCGGCCAGGATGGCGCGGATGGACGTGGGGGCCTCGGGCAGGGCGGTGGCCAGATCGATGATGCGGTCACCGGAGACGATGCCCACGCCGGTGCGGGCGTTCAAGGTGTAGCGGGCCAGTTTCATGGTGTGTTCCGAAGATGAGGAAGGGGGACAGGAAGTTCGCCGGCCGGTCGGTCAGCGGTCAGGCGAAGAATTCAGGCGTCAGCTCGGGCGCCCACTGGCGCAGTTCCTCGGCGCTGACCGGGGCGTGGCCCACGGGGGTGCTGTCGTTGACCAGGTCGCCATCGGTCCAGTGCTCGATCTTGTGGCCGAAGGGGTCGCGCCAGTAGTCAAACAACTGGCTGCCCTGGATGTGGCGGCCAATGCCCCAGCTGTGGCGGTGGCCCCGGGCCTTGAGGTGCTCGCCGCCTTGCACCAGGTCGTCCAGGTCCAGCACCTCAAAGGCGGTGTGGTCAAAGCGGTTGATGCCGTCTTGCGCGGCGATCAGCGCCACGGTGTGGTGGTCGGTCCAGGTGTCGCCCAGGCCGCAGTGCATGAAGGCGGCGATCACGTTCTCGGTCGGGCCGGCGTGGTAGGTGTCTGAGGGCTTGAAGCCCAGCACCTCGGTGTAGAACTTCAGCATGGCCGGGAAGTTGGCCACCAGCAGCGCGGCGTGGCCCAGGCGGGTCACGGCGGCCGGCGCGGGCTTCAGGCGCACCGGGGTGCCAAAGCGCTGGCGGCCGCTGGCCGGGTTGAAGGCCAGTGGCGCCCGTGTGGGCAGCACCGGCAGCTGGGCCTGGCCGTGGATCACGTCGATCTGAAAGCCCGCCGGGTCGGCGAAGCGCACACGCTGGCCGCCGCCGGGCTCGGGGTTGTCTTCCACCGGGCGGCCCACGCGGGCGGCCAGCGCGGCCAGGGCCTGGGCGCTGCGCGCCACAAAGCCCAGGCCCAGGGTGGCGTTGTGCGGCCCCAGGTGCGAGATGTGGGCATGGTGCGCCGGGCCGGCGGCACGCATGTACAGCGCATCGGCGCTGCGCGCACTGCGGTGCAGGCCAAAGTCCAGCAGAAAGGCCTCCTGCAGGTCCAGGTCGGTGACTTGGTAACGCACGAAGGCGATGTCAAGAATGGGGCTCATGGGTTTCCTTTCGGACGGGGGGATCCAGGGTGAAGCGCAGGCGGGGATCAACGACGCAGGCGGCCATCGGCCGTGACGATGGTCATGTCCACCCAGTGACTGCCCCGGTGGTCGTGGGGGCTGAAGCTCAGGCGATAGCCGCCCACCTCCAGGGGCCGGCTTTCCAACGTGTGGGCCACGCAGCGGCGGCTGACCTCTCGGCCGCAGCGGGCCAGCGCCTCGACCAGCACGCGGCCGTGCAGGTAGCCCTCCAGCGCCGCATAGCTGGGCGCCACGCCGGCCGGGCCCGCCGCGCGCTGGAACGCCGCCACCAGCGGTGAACCCAATTGCGACGGGTGCGGCAGCAACTGCGGCACCACCACGCCTTTGAGCGCCTGGGCGCCCTCCGGCTGGGCCAGCAGGCGCATGCCCACCTCGTTGAACACATACCGCAGGCGACCGCAACCCAGCTGGCGGGCCTGCTGCAGGGCGGCCAGCGCCCGCACCGGCTCCAGCATCAGCACCAGGGCCTGGGGCTGGGGGGTGCAGGCCTGGGCCACGGCGGCCTGCACCGCGGCCGCATCGGCTTGCACAGGCAGCTCCACCTGCGCCACCGGGCGAATGGCGTAGCGTGCCAGTTCACTGCGCATGCCGTGGCGGCCCGCCTGGCCCAGGACGTCGGCCTGGCTGACGGTGGCCACGTCGGTCAGGCCCACCAGGTCCAGGTGGATGACCATGGCACCGGCCTCGTCCTGCACGCCGGCTCGCAGGTGGAATACCCAGGGGTGCACCGGCTCGCGCAGGGCTTCAGACCCACTGGCCACGCCCACCAGGGGCAGGCCCTGGGCGGTGAGCACGGGCAGCACAGTCTCAGCCCCGGTGCCAAAGCCGGTGAGCGCCACGGCGCCGGCCTCGGCCAAGCTCTGGGCGTTGCGCGCCATCTGGGCGGGGTCGGCCCGGTCGTCCAGGGCCTGCAGGGTCAGGGTGCGCTCAGTGCCTTCCGACCCTGGGCCCAAGCCCAAACCCAGTTGCAGGCCGCGCAGCCAGGCCTGGCCGTGGCCGGCCAGCGGGCCCGACAGGGGCAGGGAAGCGCCCACCAGCACCCGTTCGGCCGCCGCGACGGGGGCGCAGAGCAGGGCCAGCACCAGGCTGAGCGGCCCCAGGCGTGCGGTGCGGGCCATCACAGCCACCTCTGAAAGCGCATGGACCGCTCGGCCTGGCGCGGTTTGGGCCGCAGCAGCAGATGGGCCCCCGCCGGGATGAGCACCAGCGCGCCCACCATGTTGAGCAGGAACATGAAGGCCAGCAGCAGGCCCATGTCGGCCTGGAACTTGATGGGGCTGGCCACCCAGGTGACGACCCCCAGCGCCAGGGTGACGCCGGTGAGCATCACCACCTTGCCGGTGAACAGCAGGGCGCGGTAGTAGGCCTCGGACAGGCTGGCCCCCTCTTTGAGCCGCGCCAGCAGGATGGACAGGATGTAGAGCGCATAGTCCACGCCAATGCCCACGCCCAGGGCGATGACGGGCAGCGTGGCCACCTTCACGCCCAGGCCCAGCGCCACCATCAGCGCCTCGGCCAGAAAGCTGGTGAGCACCAGCGGCAGCAGCGCCACCAGCACCGCCCGCCACGAGCGGAAGGTGATGAAGCACAGCAGCGCCACCGCGCCGTACACCAGCCAGAGCATGGTGCGCCAGGCCTGCTGCACCACGATGTTGGTGGCGGCCTCAATGCCGGCCGAGCCAGCGGCCAGCAAGAACTTCACCTCGGCAGTGTCGTGCTCGGCCGCAAAGGCCTGCACATGGGCCACCACCCGTTGCAGCGTCTGGGCCTTGTGGTCGCTCAGGTACACGTAGACGGTGAGCAGGCTGCAGGCGTCGTTGTAGAGGCCGCGTGGCGCCCCGGCGGTGATGGTGTTGACCATGTCCTGGCTGGGCAGCAGCTCGCCCCACTTGGGGTGGCCCTCGTTCAGGCCCACGGCCACGCGGCGGTTGAGCAGGGCCAGGGTCTGGGTGCTTTCCACGCCCTCCACCTGGCGCAGCTGCCACTCCAGTTGGTCCACCCGCTGGACGGTGGCCAGCTGGGTGCACTGGCCGTCGGGGGTCTGCACCATCACCGCCAGCACGTCGCTGGAGGCGCCGTAGGCCCCGTTGAGGAAAGCCACGTCGCGGTTGTAGCGGCTGCCCGGGCGCAGCTCGGCGGCACCGGGGTCCAGGTCGCCAATGGCCAGGCGCTGGCTCAAGCCCACGCCGCCGGCCAAGGCCAGGCCGGCCAGGACCAAGGCCGCCGTGGCGGCACGCGGCTGGGTGAAGCGGTCCAGCGCGGCCCACAGCGGGTGGCGGGCGTCACCCCGCTGGTCGGCGCGCTCAGCTTGCAAGCTGCGCTGGGCCGCCTGGGCGTTGACACCGGTGTAGCTCAGCAGAACAGGCAGCAGGATCAGGTTGGTGAAGATCAGCACGCCCACGCCCAGGCTGGCGGCCAGGGCCAGCTCGCGGATGACCTGGATGTCGATCACCAGCAGCACGGCAAAGCCCACCGCATCGGCCAGCAGCGCGGTCAGCCCGGCCAAGAACAGGCGGCGAAAGGTCAGGCGCGCAGCCACCAGCCGGTCGGTGCCCCGGCCGATGTCTTGCATGATGCCGTTCATCTTCTGCGCCCCGTGGCTCATGCCGATGGCGAAGATCAGAAACGGCACCAGCAGCGAGTACGGGTCCAGCGCCATGCCCAGCGCCGGCAGCAGCCCCAGCTGCCACACCACCGCCACCAGCGAGCACAGCACCACCAGGGCGGTGGAGCGGACGCAGCGGGTGTAGCCGTACACCATGGCCGCCGCAATCAGCACCGCCAGGCCAAAGAAACCGGCCACGGCGCGCACGCCGTCCATCAGCTCGCCCACGATCTTGGCGAAGCCGGTGATGTGCACCGTCACGCCACGCGCCTCGAACTGGGTGCGCAGCGCCTCCAGCTGGGCGGCCAGGCGGCCGTAGTCCAGCGGCTGGCCCTGGGCGTCATGCGCCAGCAAGGGCACATAGATGACGCTGGAGCGGCCGTCCAGCGCCACCAGCTGACCCACCTCACCCGAGCGCGCCACGTTGGCGGCCAGCTGCTGCAGGTCTTCGGGCCGGCCGGCATAGCCTTCGGGGATGACCGGGCCGCCTTCCAGCCCGTCTTCGGTCACGCCGGTCCAGCGGGTGCTGGGGGTCCACAGGCTTTTCATCTGCATGCGGTCCACGCCCGGCAGCAGGAAGACCGCGTCGTTGAGCTGGCGCAGCGTCTCCAGGTAAGCGGCGTCGTAAATGTTGCCCTGGGGATTGGCCACGGCGATGCGCACCGCATTGCCCAGGCCGTGCAACTCGGCCTGGTGCGCCAGAAAGTTCTGGATGAAGGGATGGCTGGCCGGGATGGTTTTCTCAAAGCTGGCCGAGAGCTGCAGCCGCGTGGCCTGCCAGCCCAGCAGCAGCGTGGCCAGCAGGCACAGCAGCAGCACCGCGGCGCGGTGGTTGAACAGCGCGCGCTCGACCAGCGAGCCCGAGCGGGGGTCAAAGCCGGCGTCCGGGTCCCGGGGCGGCGTGGGGGAGATCAGGTCAGGGCTCATGGCGTGTCGGGCAGTTCGATCACATGGGGGCCGACGGCGCTCAGGGCGAGCACACGCGTCTCAGTCAGCGGCAGCAGGCTGGCCAGGGGCGGCAGCGCGGGCAGCGGCACGGCGCTGGGCGCCGCCCCGGCGTGCAGTTGCCAGAGCTGGCCGGCCTGATTGAGCAGCCACACGCCACCCCCCGGGCGGGCCACGGCCTGCAGCACGCTGGCCGGCGGCAGGCCGGCCACGGGCTGCCAGCCTTGGGCGGGCGCGCCCAGCCACACCTGGCCCCGCAGGCCGGCCAGCAGCCAGCGGCCATCGCGCAAGGCCAAGGCGCTGAACCACGAGCCGGCGTAGGGCGAGGCCACGCGGGCAAAGCCCGCACCTCCATCGGCCGAATGCAGCAGCAGGCCCTGCTCACCGACCAGCAGCCATTCGCGGCCGCGCACGGCGGCGCTGTAGAGGTGCAGGCCCTTGGGGTTGTCCAGGCCGCCCCCGGCCTGGCCCAGGGGCTGCCACTGGGCGCCCCCGTCGCGGGAGGCCAGCGCCAGGCCATAGGCGCCCAGCACCAGCAGGGTGCCGGACCCGCCCGGTGGGTCGGGCAGCCACTGCACCTCCAGCAGCGGCTTGTCTGGGCCATCGTCCACCAGCAACTGGGCGTGGCGCTGGGTGGCTGACGCCGTGGCGCTGCCGGCCATGGCCTGGGCACCCTCCAGCAGCGCTGTAGCCAGGCGGCGGCCCTCGGCCACGCGGTGCCAGCGCTCACCGCCGTCTTGGGTGGCCAGCACCGCGCCGCCATGCCCCACGGCCCAGCCGCGTTGGCCATCGGCAAAGGCCACGGCGGTAAGGCCAACGCTCACGGGCACCACGGCCTGGCGCCACTGTGCGCCCTGGTCATCGCTGAGCAGCACCAGCCCGCGCTCGCCCACGGCCACCCAGCGCGGGCCGGCCAGGGCGGCGGCCAGCAGGCCGGCACGTGTCGGCTGGCGCAAGCGCAGGGCGGGACGATCGAGGGCTGCAAAGCGGTCGGGCGCCGCCGCGGCCGTGGTGGCGCGGGCCTCCGTGCACAGGGCACCCGCGCCCAGGGCGGGCGCCAGGGCCCAGGCGGGCAGGGCACGCAGCCAGGCGCGGCGGCCAGGGGCGTGGAAGGGGGGCGTGGTCATCGGGGGCAACCTGGCGGGGCGTGGCGGGCGGCGCGGCATCAGCGCACGCCTTCGCCGGCCATGGCGTCGGGCGTGAAGGTCACGTCCTTGTAGGCGGGCATGGGCCGGTAGGCGGCGCGGCGTTCGTTGACCAGGCCGTTGATGTACGAGGCCCCGGAGGTCAGGTCATACACGCCCCAGGTCACGACCGCGGTGGCCGGCACGTCACCCATCACCGCCGGTATGCCAAAGGGCACACGGGCCAGTTGGCCGTTGGCGTCGTAGCGCTCGGCCAGCAGGGCTTGCCAGCTGTCCTCATCCACGTAATAGCGGCTCTTGGGGGTGGTGTGGCGCTGGCCGGGCTTGAGCGTGGCCTCCACCACCCAGACGCGGTGCAGCTCCCAGCGCACATGGTCGGGGTTGAGGTGGCGGGCGCCCAGCACCTCTTCGGCCTTGGCGGGCGTCATCAGCCGGTTGCCGTTGTAGGGCACGTACAGCTCCTTCTTGCCCACCAGCTTCCAGTCAAAGCGGTCGCTGCGACCCTGGTAGACCTCCACTTCGTCAAAGGTGGTGATGCCGGCGGAGAAGGGGGTGGGCGTGTCGCAGCAGTTGTTGGGCAGCTTGCGCACACGCCGTTGGCCGGTGAGGTACACCCATGAGGCGCTTTTGGACTCTTCCAGGTGCAAGCGCCCCACGATGGCCTCGCCCGCGCGGAGCGAGGGGCCCCGGGTCAGCGAGCGCACCAGCCAGTACTCCCCATTGAACTTGTCGGCGCCGTTCTGGTTGTAGTAGGGCATCTGGGTGTCATTGGCGGTGTCACCGGCCAGCACCCAGCGGCCATCGGCCGAAAGCTGGTAGCCAAAGAACTCCCAGTACCAGGACGCGCCACGCCAGGCCAGCTTGTGGTTCCACATCACCTCCTCCCCAGTCTTGGGGATGGGGAAGGGCACGCCGCCGTAGGCGCCCTTGGGTTGCAGGCCGGCGCCGCCTTCCACCAGGCTGGCGCCGGTGGCGTTGCGCAAGGTGTTGTCGTACACCCACTGCGGGGCGATGGCGGTACGGTGGGTGCGGTAGACGTCCAGGCGGAAGGTGTTGGGGTACTTCTGCAGCAGGGCCTTGACACCTTCGCTCAGGCGGGCGGCGTGGGCGGCCTGGTTCTTGGCGGTGATGCTGAGCAGCGGTTTCTCGGCGGCAAAGGGGTCGGCACGGCGGCCGTCGGCGCCCAGGCCGGCGCCGGCCGTGGGCTGGCCGGTCCAGGCCGGAATGCTGCCGTCGGCATTGGCCGCGCGCTCGGCCCCCATGGGGGTGAGCTGGGTGCGCAGTTGCGCGGCTTCATCCGCGCTGACAGCGGCGTGCGCAGGGGTCCAGGGGCCGGCCAGGGTGGCGCACAAAGCAGCGGCCAGAGCAGTGGTGGCCCAGGGGGCCAGGGGGCGTCGGGGGGTCATGGGTTCTCCAGGGTTCAGAAGGCGTAGCGCACCGAGGCGGACACGAAGTCCCGGTCCTTGAGCGTCTGCTGCCAGCTGTAGGCGTTGGCGGCGTCATTGAAGGGAGCGGCCGTGCCCAGGTAGTGGGTGAGTGAGAGCGAGAAGCGCAGGCTGTCGTGGTAGCTGCCGTTCAGGCCGATGGACACATCACCGCCGCCCTCGGGAATCCAGGCATTGGGGCTGCTCATGGCCAAGGGGCGCGAGCCCTTGGGCGCCCAGCCCAGGCCCAGCGGCACGCCCAGGTCCATGCCGGGCAGCACGCCGCGGTAGGTGGGTTCCAGCTGCAGGCGCAGGGCGACGCCGTCGCGGGTGCCGTTGGGGTCCAAGGCTGCAGCGTTGCGGCTGACGCTGAGCAGGCGGTTCCAGGCCAGCTCGGCCACCAGGCTGGCCTCGCGCCACAGGGCGGTCTCGGGCAGGGTGGCCAGGGTGGAAACGTTCAGGTGGGCGGTGCGGCCCACGGCATAGCCGGGGTGGTCTTGGTTGTCGGTGGGCGCCACCGGCGCAAAGGCCGAGGCGTCGGCCCCCTGTGTGCTGGCCAGGTCCTGGTTGTGGCGGACCGAGGCCTCCAGCGCCACGTTGAAGTCGCCAAAGGTGCGGCTGGCGCTCAGGCCCAGCACCTTGATGTCCTGCTGGTAGGCCATGGCATAGCCGGTGGGCACGGCAGTGGGTTCAGGCACGGCCGGCGGGGTGAGCAGGCTCAGGCGCGGCACCAGCTGCGGCGTCTTGGCGTGGAAGTTGAGCAGGTACACGCCGTAGTCGGTCTCGTCGCCGCGCAGGCGCATCTGCAGACCCCACTGCCCGCCGTCGCGGGGGCGTTGGTCCGCATCGCGCACCGCCGCCGAGGACGGCCCGGTCAGGAGGCGTTCACCCCCGTCCACCGCCGGGTCGGCATTGGAGAAATAGCTGCCCACCGCGGCGGTGCGGCTGGCCTGCCAGCCCGTCTGCACATAGGCGCCCAGGGTCAGGTGGGCATCCAGCTGCACCTGGCCCGAGAGCATGGGCACCGGGCGGATGGCCTCCTTGAAGGGGGTGCCGGGCACCGACACCAGCTTGACCACGTCCACCGGCATCTGGCCACCGGCCACGGCGTTGGTGCCAAAGAACAGGCTCTCGCCCCAGACCAGCGCATGGTGCCCGGCGCGCACGCTGCCATTGGCCTCGCCCAACTCGAAGCGGGCAAAGGCGAAGGCGTCCAGCACCTCGGCATGCCGGCCATGCACCGTACGGGTCGCCTCGGTGAACTGGTTCGCACTGGCCGAGGTCTGGTTCGGGAAGGCCCCGCCCGCAAAGCCCGGGTTGTCGTTGCGGCTCAGGTAAGCGCGGTCATGCCAGGCCGCGGCACTCAGGCGGGCCCCCAGGCGCTTGTCCCAGGTGAGGTCGGCCTCGCTGAGCCAGTCCACGCGTTGCGAGATCAGGCCCTTGCCGAAGTTGCGGTTGCCGTCGTCGTGGTTGGCGCTGGCCAGCAGGGCCGGGTCGGCGGCCTTCAGCCGGCTGGCGAGGCTGGCCTTGACGGTGTTGTCCCAGCGCAGCTGGAGCCGGGGCTCGCCGGTGGTGATCTCGGTCGCCATGGCCCCGCCGGCCCAGGGGGCCGCCAACAGGGCAAGCAGCAGCGGCGGCAGGGCCGGCCGGTGAGCGGGGGCACCGCTGCGCGGCGGTGCGGACCGGGGCATCCCGGCGTCGGGCGGCGCCGAGGGGGGCGCAGACAAAGGGGTGGGCATGGAGTCTCCTGCTGGGGCCGTGAGGCGCCGGTGGATGGGGCGATCTGTCGATCCGATCGCTTTTTTCAGATTAAAGGCGTTTTTATCGATAAAACGTAGGGAAATCCATGATGCTTGGTCTTATGGACTTGAAGCCCCGGATCAGGGCATCATTCGCCCCAGCTGCCGTCGACCGGGCTCCCCGGACACGGCGCCGATCCCCTCACTCCTTCGCCGCCCCCATGGACCCTGTGGCCACCCCCTCCTCCGCCAAGAGCCTGACCTCCCAGGCCTTCGAGCAGCTGCGCGCCGACATCCTGGGCGGTGCGCTGCGCCCCAGCGAGCGGCTGCGCATCCAGAGCCTGAGCGAGCGCTACCAGGTGGGCCCCACGGCCATCCGCGAGGCCCTCTCGCGTCTGGTGCCCGAGGGCCTGGTGGAGTCGGAGGAGCAGCGCGGCTTCTGCGTGGCGGCGGTCTCGCGCGAGGAGCTGATGGACCTGACCACCACCCGGGTGGCCATTGAGGGCCTGGCCCTCAGCCAGGCCCTGGAGAAGGGGGGGGTGGCGTGGGAGTCCCGCTTGCTCAGTGCCTACCACCTGCTGTCACGCACACCTGCGCCGACGAACGAGGCCCACCACGGCCCTTGGGCAGTGGCGCACCGGGCCTTCCATGAGGCCCTGGTCGACGGCTGCGGCTCCCCTTGGATGCTGCGTGTCTGCGGGCTGCTCTATGACAAGAGCGAGCGCTACCGCAACCTGGCCGAGATCTACACCCGGCCCAAGGGGCGCGACACCTTCAACGAGCACCGCCAGCTGATGGAGGCCGCCATGGCCCGTGACATCGCCAAGGTGCAGCAGCTGCTGCACGGTCACTACTGGGAGACGACCGAGATCGTCCTGGCCACCAGCCCGGCGCTGCAGCCGCCCGCCCCGCGCGGGCCTGGCCGCGGCCGCCGTCCCGCGTCGGCTTCCGCCTGACGATCCGGGCGCCCGACGGCCCGGCCTGAGCCGGCCGGCCCGGGCGCCGCTGTCCTCTTCCCGTCCTGGGGGCCTGCGCCGGCCTCCCGGGCGGAGCCTTGCTTCCTCCAGGCCGACAGGGGTCGTCGGCGGGCGGAGCCTTGCCTGCGCCGGCCGGCGTCTCCTGGGCCGGCGCGGGCTTCTTTTTCCAACGCCTGGCCCCCGGAGCCCGCTCATGTCCGATCACTCTTGCGCACAAGCCGCACCCGCCGCGGGGGCCAGCTGGTCCCGCGCCTACGAACTCAAGGCCGTGGGCCTGCTCTCCCTGGGCTTTGGCCTGGTGGGGCTGGACCGCTTCATCATCAACCCACTGTTCCCCGTCATGGCCCGGGACCTGGGCCTGAACTACCAGGACATGGGCCTGATCTCGGCGGTGCTGGCCCTGGCCTGGGGCCTGTCCTCCATCTTCACCGGCCGGCTCTCCGACCGGGTGGGTCGCAAGCGCGTTCTGGTGCCGGCGGTGGTGGTCTTCTCGCTGCTGGTGGCCACCAGCGGCCTGGCCACGGGGCTGGGCAGCCTGCTGGCCATCCGGGCGTTGATGGGCCTGGCCGAAGGGGCCTATGTGCCGGCCTCCATCGTGGCCACCATCGAGGCGTCCAAACCCAGCCGCATCGGCCTGAACATCGGCCTGCAGCAGACCGCCGCACCGCTGGTGGGCCTGGGGCTGGGGCCGGTGGTCGCGGTGGGCCTGCTGCAGGTCATGCCCAGCTGGCACTGGGTGTTCGGCGTCCTGGCGCTGCCGGGCCTGGTCGTGGCCTGGCTGCTGGCCCGCACCCTGCGCGAGCACCAGCCCGACCCTGAGGCCTCGGCCGTGTTCAAGACCCGCTGGTGGGAGGTGCTGCGCTACCGCGATGTGGTGGCCGGCACCTTGGCGATGTGCTGCCTGCTCAGCGGCCTCATCGTGCTGTCCGCCTTCATGCCCAACTACCTGACCGACCACCTGCGCCTGGACCTCACCCAGATGGGTGGGGTGCTGGCCGGCATCGGCGTGGGCAGCTGCCTGGGCATGGTGCTCCTGCCCGCCCTGTCCGACCGTTGCAATCTCAAGCTGCTCATGCTGGCCGCGATGACCGTGGAGCTGGTGGCGCTGTGGATCCTGCCGGGCCTGGGGACGCAGCCGCTGGCCCTGTTCGCCACGCTGTTCGTGGCCACGTTCATGAACGCGGGAGTGGTGGCCATCATCGTCGGGCCGATCACGCATCGCGCCGTGCCGACGCGTCTGGTGACCACGGCCACCGGCATCGTGGTGGGGCTGGGTGAGGTGGTCGGGGGGGCGCTGGCGCCAGCCCTGACCGGCGGGCTGGCCCAGCACCTCGGTATCCACGTCGTGCCGCTGATCGCGCTGGGCGCCATCGTGCTGGGCGTGCTGGTGGTGGCTGCGGGCCTGCGTACCGCGCCGGTCCCACAGCCAGTCGCGCCGGCATCGGCCTAGTCTTGCTCCTTGCCCCGGGGCGGGCGGGATCAACCCCGCGACCCCGGGCGGCACCGCTGCTCAACACGCCTTGGCGGTGTACTTGGCCACCTCGGTGGAGATCAGGCCGGTGTTGACGCCCACCATGCCGCTCTCCAGCGCCTCGTTCACCCGGTGCACCCGGCCGATGTCGCGGCTGTAGAAGTAGGCCGCCAGGCCATAGGGGGAGTCGTTGGCCAGGGCGATGACCTCGTCCTCGGTGTGGAAGCGCACGATCGCGGCCAGCGGCCCGAAGGTTTCCTCGCGGGCCACCCGCACATCGGCCGGCACCTTGGTCAGCACCGTGGGGGCAAAGAAGTGTCCCCCCGCCAGGTCCCCCTGCCGCAGGGGAGCGCCCCCCAGGCGCAGCGTGGCGCCCCTTTGCAGGGCGTCCTGCACATAGATGCGGTTGGCGCACAGGCAGGTCTGGCCGCTGTTGCGGAACTTCGACGGCATCAGGCCCTGCACCGCGGCCTCCAGGTCGGCGTCGTCAAAGACGATGAAGGGCGCGTTGCCGCCCAGCTCCAGCGACAGCTTCTTGACGCTGCCCGCGCACTGCGCGTACAGGCGCTGGCCCACCGCGGTGGACCCGGTGAAGCTGAGCTTGCGCACCGCCGGGCTGGCGCAGGGCGTGGCGCCGATGGCCTGGGGGCTGACCTCAGTGAGGCCATACCGGCGCGGGCGGCGGGATAGGCGGGTGGGGGCGGGTGAGTCCCTCGTCCATCCGCGGCAGGGCCTCCTTGATCCAGGCCGCCAGGGCCCGAACTGGCCACCGCCGCCGGCAAGCTGGAACTGACCCCGTGCCTGGTCGACGGCTCCACCCTGCGCAAGAAGCTGGAAGCGCATTGGCAGCGCCGGGGTCGGTGGGTGCGGGCCACGGGGTTGGCGTTGGATTGAGGTGAGAGGGCGCTTATCTCGAAATTAACATGATTATCGTAATAATCAACCTATAAGAATTAAGCAAATTTTTCTTCCCTCCTTCACGCCCCAGGCCACAAATCCAAGCCCACCAAGCACTTGCAGACGGTGACGCAGGTGCTCAGGTGGCATGCCAGGGTGCTTGCATCTTTATGTGGCACTTTGTTGAAAGTCCTTTTACAGCAAATACTTGCAGAGACCGAGACCCCTCAGGCCACAGAGTTACCCACAGCATCTGGGGACAGACCGGGCAAGGCGCCCTTTGGCGTACGCCGCGATCCGTCTTCGAGCCGAGGGCGCCGACTCACCACTTCATCTCGCCTTTGAGGCCCTTGGTGCAGCAGGCCAGCGCGATGCCCTGGCCTGCGCCGGGGTGGGCCGGGCGTGGCGTGGCGGCGAGGGCTGACCGGGGGCGCTCGGCTTCCATCCGCACCAGGTTGTCGCGGGTGTACGCGATGGCGCTGCGGTCGGTGGGGCTGCCAGCGGCCATGTGTGGCCGGGTTTCATCGCGCAGGCACGGGCATTCGCGCCTCCATCCGCCCTTGGTCTTGCGGCTGCTGGCCGGGTTCCTCGCGGAGCGAGTTGGCAGTGTGCAGGCACCTTGGAGCCGGCGTTAGCCCCCTGCTTTCTTATAAATATACGCAAAGCGTTCTAAGCAAAGAGCAGGCCAAACACCATAGAGGTATGCCTATCGGATTTGCGTATATCTTGTTTATCAGCGGCCGCGATGGGCCTGCACACTCGCCATCACCAAGTCCAGGTCGGCGGGTTCCTTCCAGCGCGGGCCGTACTTGCTCGTGGCGTACACATCCAGCACCGCGTGTGAGACCAGCGGCGACTCCCATTCGCCTGCGTCCAGGCGGCGGCGCACGGCCGGGGTGGCGGCCAGCAGGGGGTGCTGCTGGCGGACCTGGTTGAGGATGGACGCCTTACGCTCCGCGGGTTCATGGGCGAATTCCTCGCGGATCTCGCGCAGCCGCTGCTGACGCCACACCTCCACCTGGCGCTCACGCTCCTTCAGGCTCTCGACCTCAGGGGCTGGCGCGGCCGCCTGCACCTGGGTGGCCACCGGTGCAGGCGGGGGTGCCGAGGCCGGTGCCGCCGCGGGGGCCTGCTTCTTGGCCAGGATGGCGGTGAGGTAGGCCGCGGGCTTGCGCACCGGGCCGCTGCGCTGGCTCTCCACATGGGCCGCCAAGGCATCCAGGGCCTCGGCCACGCGGTCCTCGCCATGGCGCACCAGCAGGGGGTCGAGGTCGACCTCGCGGATGCCCCACTGGGCCGCGCGCAAGGCCAGTGACACGTCGGCCGGCTCCACCGGCATGGCCCGTGCCGTATGAGGTGCCGGCTTGCGCGCCACCTTGAACTGCACCGTCTCCAGAACGGCGCCGCGCCGGTGCTCCACCAACTCCACCAACAACTCGGTCTTGTCGTTGATGTCCCGCAGGGCCGGCAACAGAAGCTCGCTCTTGAACTTGCGGAACTCCCGGGCCTTCAGGCCGCCCCCTTCGCGCAGCACCTGGGTCCAGTGGTCGGGTTCATGGCGTGAGGTCAGGCCGCCTGGGCTGTCCTTGTAGCGGGCGCAGATCTCGTAGAGGGCCACGGCGGTGTAGGTGCTCAAGCGCGCGATGGAATTGAGTTCGATCTGGGCCCATCGATCGGGGTCGATGATCTGCTCGGCGATCGAAGGCGGGTAGTACCAGGTGACCCACCACTCCCCTGCCCGCTTGTAAAGCCGGGCCTCTGCCAGCAAGGGGAAGGTGCGGGCTTCCTGTTGCAGCGCCGGTTCCGGGGCGTCTCCCCCCGGCAGCTCAAAACCATCCAGGGTCAGGGAGTTGGCATCGCTGGGCGCCAGGGGCCGCCAGACCACGGTGGTCTGCACCATCTGCTCGATGTAGCGCTGCACGCGCTCGCTGGCCTTGGTGGTGGAGCCAAAGCCCTTGAGGATGGCGCTGACCGGGCTGGAGTAGCCGCCATCCGGGCCCGGCCGTCCCCGCTGCGCCAACCAGATCATCACGTCATAGGCTTTGCGGCCGGTGACCGAAAGCGCCATGGTCAAGGGTTCAATGGCCAGGGCCTGCACCGCCTTGTGCAAGGTACCTGGCAGGTGCGGCGCTGCCGTGGGATCGCCCGTCTCGGGCCCGGCGCGGTGAAGGGGTTTGGGATCGGCCACAGCCCATTCTATGTCCGGAGATTCTTGGACACCTTCAGACCCACCACCAGGCGCCGACCGCAAGGGGCGGACGGGCGGGATGAGCGCCAGCACGGCCACCCAAGAGCACTCCCATGATGTCCATGTTTGTTTGGACGCCTTGCGAAGCCGTGCGTCATCCCAGGCCACACCTGACGGACAGGCCCTCCAGGCGGCCCGCCAAGGCCCCCGCGTCGGTCTTGAGGCCTGGGCGCACCCTTTTTGGCGGACAGCACCCCAGTTGGCGGACGGCCAAGCCGCACCAGCCGGACGCCAAGCCACGCCTGCCGGACGCACAGGCCCCAGTCGGCGGACGCCGTAGTCATTCAAGTCATTGAAATATATATAAAAAGTCTGGCGTAAATCTCTTGAATTCTCTAAAAGTCTCTAAACGATTTGAGGACGATCTGGAGATCCCCTCCGGAAATACGAAATGCCCACAGAACCCTCTTGGCTGCAACCATCCACCGTCCGCCAAGTGTGGCTTTGATCGTTTGGCAAATCTTCATTCGTTGTTCGACACTGATTGAGCGCGAAAACCTACAATCAATTCCATCTTTGACAAGGAGCCTACGTGTCACAAATCCTGGTGGAAGGGCGAGAACAATTGGCCCTGGAGGACATCGGTCAACAGGCCGACAGGGCCAAGAAGGTGTTGGCCAAGGTGCGCAGGGCGATGCTCGCTCCCAATTCGTCCAAGGAGGCCCCCCGTTTCGGGCCGGCGCAGTTGGGCCAACTCTGCGGCCTCGACACCCGGCAAGTGGATTACCGGGCCCGCAAGGGCGGCAGCCTGCCCTCGGGCTCGATGAACGCCTCGGGTACCCGACGGGAGTTCCAGCTGCCTGAGGTGCGGCAATGGTCGCGCCAGCTGCGCCACGACCGCATGCGCCCGGATGGCGCCGAAGCCATCACCATTGCGGTGGCCAATTTCAAGGGCGGTGTGACCAAGACCACCACGGCCCTCACGCTGGCGCAGGGCTTGAGCATCCGCGGCCACAAGGTCCTGGTGATCGACTGCGACCCGCAGGGCAGCCTGACCACCCTCTTCGGGATCCTGCCCGATGCCGAGGTGGAGGCGCAGGACACCATCCTGCCGCTGTGCCTAGGAGAGCAGGACAGCATCGAGTACGCCATCCGCGGCACTTACTTCGATGGCATCGACCTGGTGCCAGCCACCAGCCTGCTGTTCAGCGCTGAGTTCGCCCTGCCGGGCCGCCAGCGTGACGAAGGCAGCAGCTTCCAGTTCTGGAATGTGCTGCATTACGGCATCGACTTGGCGCGCCAACACTATGACGCCATCGTCATCGACACCCCGCCCTCACTGAGCTACGTGACCATCAATGCCATGATGGCTGCCGACGGCTTGATCACTCCCCTGCCCCCCAACGCGCTGGACTTTGCCTCCAGCGTGCAGTTCTGGGACCTGTTCTACGACCTGACCAAGGAGCTGGGCTCGCGGGGGCGGAACAAGAAATTCGATTTCGTGAACGTGCTGCTGTCTAAGGTGGACTCCAGCGACATCGCCTCGAATGTGGTGCGGGAGTGGATCTCGGCAGCGTATGGCGCCAAAGTGCTGTCCATCGAGATCCCCAAGACGGCGACCGCCGCTTCGGCCAGCGCCGAGTTCGGCTCGATCTATGACATGAAGCCTGGCTCTGCCTCTTCGCGCACCATCAAGCGGGCGGTGGACGCCTATGACCAGTTCGTGGATGCAGTCGAGGCGCAGATGGTCAGCGCCTGGCTGCGCCAAACCACGCCGACGGAGACAAGCGAATGAGCAAGCTGATCGACAAAGCCAAGGGCATCAACTTCGACGAGGACGACGAGGCGGCGGCCGCGCCTGCCGCCCCCAGTGCGGCGGCGCCTCGGGCCTCAGTGGTGGCGGCGCCGCGCACGGCGGTGGGGGCCATCAGCGCCTCGCTGGCCATGGGCCGTGGGGTGGAGGCCGAGAACCGCGCGCTCAAGGAAAAGCTCAAAGCGTTCGAGGACGCCGCGGTGGTCGAGTTTCTGGACCCCAAACGCATCCAGCCCAGCCGTTATGCCAACCGTCACGAGGCCTCGTTTCAGGGGGCAGAGTTCGACTCCCTGAAGGCCGAGATTGCGTCGGCCGGACGCAATGTGCAGCCGATCAAGGTGCGCCGGATCCTTGGCAGCACGCCCGGCGATGCGGCGCAGTACGAAATCGCCTTCGGCCACCGGCGGCACCGGGCTTGCCTGGAGTTGGGCATTCCGGTGGCGGCCGTGGTGCAGTCGATGACCGACGCCGAGCTGTTTGCGGAGATGGACCGGGAGAACCGCGAACGTGCCAACCTGTCCCCGTGGGAACAGGGCGTGATGTACAAGCGGGCGTTGGACACGGGGTTGTTCCCTTCGCTGCGCAAGCTGGCTGCCGCATTGGGCGTGCAGGTGGGCAATGCCAGCACGGCCATCCAGCTGGCCAACCTGCCGGCTGAGGTGGTGGCTGCCTTTGGCTCGCCTCTGGAATTGCAATACCGCTGGGCGCCCAAATTGCAGACCGCACTGGAAACCGATGCCGCTGGTGTGCTGCAACGCGCCAAAGCCCTGTCCCGGCGCACGACGCGGCCAGTCGCCAAGGAGGTGTTGCAGAACTTGCTGGGCCTGGCGCCAGTGGCCGATGCTGGTGGTCGCTCGGACATCTTGCGTGCGGGCCAGGTGGTGGGGTCCATGGAGCGGGACGACCGGGGGGGGCTGCTGCTGCGCCTCAAGCCCGGCACCCTCGGTGCGGCCGAAGAGTCCCAGTTGAGCGCCTTTGTGGCGCAGTTGGTGGACGGACAACTGCGCACCCGCCGCTGAGGCTGTCCCGGTCGGGGTGTTCTACCGTAGAACACCCCGCCTGAATGCCCCGGCCTTTGCAGCTTCCATTGCCGCGCGCTGGTCTCCTTCCCTCCCTTCCCCGATTGCCAACCGGTTGGCTTCACCCGCCTGACATCGGGCGGCGCAGCAGGCTGCCATGCCGCGCCGCAGCTCAAGCGCCACACCAGCTCCCCGTGCCTGCCGCCGGTCTCCCTGGGGGATTGCGAGGTGCCGTTGTCGGCTGCGGGTGTGAGGTGGGTCAACCGTGGCAGTCCTTCTCCGGTGGCGGGGTGTTCTACCGTAGAACACCCTCCCCTTCTCTCCCCACCGACCTTCCCTCGCCGGCCTGGAAACTGGTCTGATGCTCTTGCACTGACCGACACAAGTAGTCCACAAAGGCCCTGACCCGGGCCGAAAGCAGGCGCTGGTGCGGATACAGCACATAAAAGGGCCGACTGCGTCCCGCGGTCTGGGGCAGCACTTCCTCGAGTGCCCCGCCGAAGGTGGCGGCCGCAAAGTGGTAGGTCTGCACCAGGCCACCGCCATGAGCTGCCCACAGCAAGCTGGCCTGCACATCGTCATGCACCTGCCAGGGGCTGTCCAGGTTCAGGTCCACATCCTGGCCTTGGTCGTCTCGCAGCAGCCAGGGCATGGGGCGTCCGGTGCTGGGCCGCACGAACAGCAGTCGGTCATGCCTGGCCAGATCCTCCAGTCGCTGAGGCCGGCCACACCGGGAAAGATAGGACGGCGCGCCAAACACGCCCAGGGTCGCATCCTCCAGCTTTCGGGCGATCAGGGCGGAGTCGCCGGGTTCCCCCGGCCGGATGGCCAGGTCATGGCCATCGGCCACCAGGTCCACGTTGTGGTTGGCCACATGCAGTTCCAGGGCCACTTGCGGGTAGCGGGCCTGAAAGCCGGGCAACAGGGCCATGAGCCGGTACTGGGCGTACACGGTGCCCACGCTGACACGCAGGCGGCCTTGCGGCACCTGTTGCCGGCCGGCGATGGCCCGCTCGGCCTCTGCAATCTGGTCCAGCGCCTGCTGGCAGTGCTGGTGGTAGGCCTGCCCCTCCGCCGTGAGGCGGATTCGCCGGGTGCTGCGGGTGAACAGGCGGGCACCCAACCGCGACTCCAGCCGGGCCACCGAGCGGCTCACCGCGGCCGGCGTGATACCCAAGGCCTCAGCCGCCGCGGTGAAACTGCCCAACGCCGCGGCCTTGCAGAACAGCTCAATGCTGCCCAGCTGCACAGGTTCAAAGCTTCGACTCAATTTATTCCACCAAGTAATAAATTAGATGATTTGGTGTCAGTTTATCGATGCTGTATGCCTGCATAGAGTGCGGATTTCATCCACCACATCCGCCAGCCCTTGGGGGGCGTTTCCGGGCCATGGCCCTGCACGTCCTGGTGATCCTGACCTCCCACGACGAGGGTGCCGCGCCCTCGCAGCCCTTTGTGGTGCAGGACGACGTCGGGTGCCTCATCACCGGGCAGAGCCCGCAGTCCTCCGACGCGGTCGCTGAGCAGTTGCCGGCGGTGCTGAGGGGCCCACCGGCCTGACGGTCAACCGGCGCCCGCGGCCGCTCGGCTCCGCCCTGCCACACTGCACCCCATCCATTGCAGGCTCAGGGAGGTGAGATGCGCAAGGTGGGGGTGTGGGCCGGGGTTGCGACGCTGGGCGTGGCCGTCGCCGGCTGGCTGGGGGCGGGAGTGCTGCTGGGCCAGCGGGTGCAGGCGGCGGTGGAGGCTTTGGCGCCAGCCCAGGGGCCGGGGCCGCTGCGGCTGCTCCGCCATGAACGTGGGCTGTGGCGCTCACAGGGGCAGTTGGAGCTGACGCTGGCCCCGGGCTGCGTCGCTTCGCCGGCGCCGGCGTGGGTGATGCGGGTGGACTACACCGTCTCCCACCTGCCGCTGCCCCATCGTCTGGCCAGCCTGGATTGGAAGGCTTTGCAGCAGGAGCGCACGGTGGCCGCCTTTCGGGCCGTGTTTGGCGAGGTCGATGGCCTGGCCGGCCAAGGCCGGTTGGGCCTGGGCGGTGCGCTGCAGGCCTGGGTGCCCGTGCCGGCCTGGACGCTGAACCGTGCCGGCCTGACCCTGGAGGCCGCACCGTCCGAGCTGCAGGTTCGGCTGGATGGGCCGGCGCTGGGCCTGGCTTGGACGCTGCCGCAACTGCTCACCGGGGGGCGGGGGCCGGCATGGGCTGCGGGTGGCCTGGCCCTGGACGTGGACCTGACGGACCGCCACCGGGGGCTGGGCCAGTTGCAGCTGACCGCGGACCGGCTGGAGACCGGCCTGGCACAACTTCAGGGCCTGTCCTTGCTGACCCGGAGCACCGCGCAGGGCGACCGCCTGGACCTGAGCATTACCCCCGCGGTGCGCCAGCTGCAGCTGGCCGGTGTCGAGCTCAGCGGGCTGGAGATGCAGTGGGCCTTGCAGGGTCTGGACGCCGCCAGCGTGCACACCCTGGTGCCCTTGCTGGGGCAGGGCTGCGGCGCGCCGGCCCTTTCGCCTCAGGAGGGTCGGGCGGCGGCCGCCGCCCTGACCCGCCTGCTGGCCCGTGGCCTGTCGCTGGGTGTGCCACACCTGGGCGGGCAGAGCGCGCAAGGCGCGCTGGCTGGCCGCCTGATGGTGACGCTGGCCGAAGCCCCCGGGGGCCAGCCGGCACTGGCCACCCAGCTGCGCGCCGAAGGCCGCCTGCAGGTGGGCGCCGGCCTGATGCCGTCCGGGCAGCGCGAGGCGGCCTTGCAGCAGGGCTGGGCCGTGCCCCAGGGGGAGGACCTGACCCTGGCCTTCGAGTACGCCGAAGGGGTGCTCCGGCTCAACGGCCAGGTCCAGGAGGTCAGCCGGGTCCCGGCCCTCCTGCGGGCCGTCGACGAGGCCCTGCGCGAGGGGCTGGCCCAGTGGGGAGGCCGGTCGGCGGGTGCGCCGGCCGCTGCTGCCGCCCTGCCTGAACCCCTACCTGAGCCGCTGCCCCTGCCCCGGCCGGCCAGCGGCGGCGGGGCCGACACCGCCAACCCGCCCTGAGCAGGCACACTGCGCGCCCATGTCCAGCGTCTTTCCTGTTCTGACGACCCCGGCCCGACAGGTGGGCCCGGAGGCAGGCGGTGCCCTGCCAGCGCAGGCCCGCACGGGCCCCTTGCGCATCCCCGCCGCCTGGTGGCGCGGCGGCACCAGCAAAGGCGTGTTCTTCCGCCTGCAGGACCTGCCGGCCGACTGCCAGGTGCCCGGGCCTGCGCGCGACCGGCTGCTGCTGCGTGTCATCGGCAGCCCTGACCCCTACGGCACGCAGATCGATGGCCTGGGGGGCGCCACCTCCAGCACCAGCAAGGTGGTGATCCTCTCGCCCGCCACCCGGCCGGGCCATGACGTGGACTACCTGTTCGGCCAGGTGGCGGTGGACCGGCCGGTGGTGGACTGGTCGGGCAACTGCGGCAACCTCAGCGCGGCGGCGGGTGCCTTTGCGCTGCAGGCCGGCCTGGTGGACCCGGCCCGTGTGCCGCGTGAAGGGGTGTGCCCTGTGCGGCTGTGGCAGGTCAACACCGCCAAGACCCTGCTGGCCCATGTGCCGGTACAGGCCGGGCAGGTGCTGGAGGCGGGGGACTTCACCCTCGACGGCGTGGCCTTTCCCGCGGCCGAGATCGTGCTGGAGTTCCTCGACCCGGCGCCCGAAGGGGAGGGGACGGGCGACGGTGCGGCCGGCGCAGGCCTGTTTCCCACCGGGCAGGTGGTGGACACGCTGGAGTTGCCCGAGGCCGTGGTGCCGGGGGGCCGGCTGCAGGCCACGCTCATCCAGGCGGGCATCCCCACGGTGTTCATCCGCGCCGAGGACGTGGGCTGCACCGGCACCGAAGGCCGTGACACCGTCAACGCCGACGCCGCCTTGCTGGCCCGGCTGGAGGCCATCCGCGTGGCCGGTGCGCTGCGCATGGGCCTGATCCGGCGATCCGAGGAGGCCGCCGGCCGGCAGCACACGCCCAAAATCGCCCTGGTGGCACCGCCCCGGGCCTACACCGCCTCCAACGGCCGGCCCATTGCCGCGCACGAGGTGGACCTGCTGGTGCGCGCCCTGTCCATGGGCCGCCTGCACCACGCCATGATGGGCACCGCCTCGGTGGCCATCGCCGTGGCGGCGGCCGTGCCCCGCACCCTGGTGCATCAGGCCGCCGGCGGCGGCCCCGGGCGCGAGCGGGTGTGTTTCGGCCATCCGGCCGGTACCTTGTGCGTGGGCGCCAGCGCCGCACGGGTGGCGGGCTGCTGGCAGGTGCGCAAGGCGGTGATGAGCCGCAGCGCTCGCCTGCTCATGGCGGGGTGGGTGTACGTGCCTGCCCCGGGTGGCTGATCCCTCCGACTGTTCCTTGACCTGCTCTTGCGCTCATGACCCCACTGTCCTCCCGCCAGCGCCTGAAGGCCCTGGCCCAAGCCCGCCGCGGCGTCATCGTCCCCGGTGCTTTCAACGCCCTGTCGGCCAGGGTCATCGCCGACCTGGGCTACGAGGCGGTCTACGTCACCGGCGCCGGCGTCAGCAACATGTGGCTGGGCCTGCCCGACCAGGGCTTCGTGGGCTTGGCTGAGATGGCCGACCACACCGCCCGCATCCGCGAGGCGGTGGACCTGCCCCTGCTGGTGGACGCCGACACCGGGTTTGGCAACGCGCTGAACGTGCGCCATGCGGTGCGCACGCTGGAGCGGGCCGGGGCCGACGCCATCCAGTTGGAGGACCAGGTGGCGCCCAAGCGCTGCGGCCACTTCAGCGGCAAGGCGGTGATTGCGCTGGACGAGGCGGTGGACAAGATCAAGGCCGCGGTGGATGCCCGCCGTGACCCCGACCTGCTGATCCTGGCCCGCACCGACGCGGCCGCCACCCAGGGCTTTGAGGCCGCGGTGGCGCGTGCCCAGGCCTTTGCCGAGGCCGGGGCCGACCTGCTCTTTGTGGAGGCCGTCACCACCGCCGAGCAGGTGCTCGCACTGCCCCGGCGCCTGGACCGCCCGCAGCTGATGAACATGGTGATCGGTGGGCGCACCCCCATCGTCAACGCCGCCGAGCTGGCCACGCTGGGCTATGGCCTGGTGCTGTATGCCAATGCCGCCCTGCAGGGCGCGGTGGCCGGCATGCAGAAGGCGCTCACCGCCCTGCGTGACCAGGGGGAAGTGCTGGAATCCAGCGGCCTGGTGACGCCCTTCGCCGAGCGCCAGCGCCTGGTGGGCAAGCCCGAGTGGGACGCTCTGGAGCGCCGCTACGCCGGTGGCGCGCCGCAGGCCTAGGCGCCCTGAGCGGGCACACCCTGCTCAGGGCTCGGCCGCCCGCCACTCACGCGGTGCGGCGCCAAGGCGCTGCTTGAACGCCCGGCTCAAGGCCGAGGCCGTGGAACAGCCCAGGTCCGCCGTCACCCGCGTCTGCGGCTGACCGGCGCGCAGCCGGGTGATCGATGAGCCAGCGCCGCAGCTGGATCAGCGCCACCTCAACCTCAAACAGCCGGTCGGTCAGCAGGCGTGAGCCGCAGCGCTGCCGGTGAAATCAGAACCTTCACGCGGCGGCTTGAAGAAGGCGTGGTGCGCCGCGCACGCATAGAGCGGCGGCGTGGGCTCGTCCACCACCCTGCGGGGTGGCACCACGCCGGGCAGTGCCGTTGACATCCCGGCCGACATCACGTCCGACATCGTGGACGCCCCGGGGTGCTCAACCTCCAGGCGCCCGCGCCGCAGCACAGGCAAGAAGGCCTGGCCCCGCTGAACCGCCAGGACTTGCTGCGCGCCCTCCTCCTGGACCGTGGCCGGGTGGTGCATGAGGACCACGCCGCCACCCTGCGTGAGGACAGTGCCGCGCTGGAGCGCCACATCGGACTGGCCGTGCAATGAGCGCTTCGCGCGTCTGCGCCGGCCGCGCCGCATAGGCCTCGGCCGAGGCCACGGCCACCGCAGCATGCGGGGGCGCTGGGGGAGGGCTGTCAGCTTCTGGCGGCAGGCGGTGCAGGTGGGGGTATGTGGCGGCGTCCGACCCGCCGATGTGCCACCCGCCACGAGACGTTCAATTGCACGAAAAAGCACATCTATTGCCAGCCTGAAAGGCGATGATTTGCCTAGAATTCCGTGCAAATGAGCGCCGCCTGCACCCTTGAACTCCACCACCAGGGCCAGTGGCACGACGTGGCCCGAATCCAGCGTCTGGGCGACGAGGCGCAGGGCTGGCGTGCCCGCTGCTACGGTGGCTACGGCGTGGAGTGGGCCTTTGAGCACACCGGCGCGCGCGACGCGCATGCCCTGTGCGCGGCCTGGCCGGTGGGCCTGGAGGCCTGGCAGGTGCCCCATTGGCCGGTCTTCCTCATCGACATGCTGCCGCAGGGCTTTGGCCGTCAGGAGATGCTGCGCCGCCTGGGCTTGAACCCCAACGCCGGCGAAGGGGCCGACTGGCGGCTGCTGATGGCCGGGGCGGGCCACCCCATCGGGCACCTGCGGGTCAAGGAGGCCGCCGCCTGGTGCGCCGAGCAACCGGGACCACTGCGCGGCTTCACCGATGCCGAGGTGGCTGAGCGCAGCGACGACTTTGCCGAGCACCTGGCCGCGCATGGCCTGTTCGTGGCGGGCTCCTCCGGGGTGCAGGGCGAGTGGCCCAAGATCCTGCTCACCCGCGCTGAGGATGGCTTGCTGTACCTGGACCATGCCTTGCCTGATGAGCGGGCGGTGGCGCATTACATCGTCAAGTTCGGCCGGGGCGCCAATGCCCGCTTGGCCAGCATCCTGCACCATGAGGCCCCCTACATGGCCATCGCGCGTCACCTCGGGCTGCGGGTGCATGCCCCTTTGGTGCTGCGCCAGCGGGCCTTGTTCATCCCGCGCTTTGATCGGGTGGTGCGGGCGGGTCAAGTCATTCGCCTGGCCCAGGAGAGCGTGGCCACCCTGACCGGCCTGCCCGGCTTTGACGCCGTGCCCAGCCACGATGCCGTGTGTGCCGCGCTCCTGCGCCACTGCACCGACCCCCAGACCGAAATGCTGGAGTACCTGCGCCGTGACGTGGCCAACCTGGCCCTGCTCAACAAGGACAACCACGCGCGCAACACGGCGGTGCAGCGGGATTTTGCGGGGCGGGTGGCGCTCACGCCGCTGTTTGACTTTGCGCCCATGGTCCTGCATCCCGATGGCATCGCGCGCCGCATCCGGTGGGAGGGCAATGACCATGGCCGCACCGACTGGTCCCGGGTGATCGATCGCCTGATGGCTTTGGCGGCTGACGTGGCGGCCGCCGCCAAGCGCCGCCGTGGCCGGCAGGCTCCCCCGGTACTGGCGCGGGAGCCGCTGGTGGTCGGCCTGCGGGCGCTGGCACCCCGTCTGCGCGAGTTGGCGCAGGACGGCCCGGCCTGGGGCCTGGCCCCGGAGCTGCTGGCCTTGGTGCGCCCGGCCTGCCTGGCCCAGGCCGAGGCCCTGGAGCGACTGGCCTGAGCGGCCGGTCGCCTGTCACTTCCACCGGCCCACGCCCACCCTTCCCATGGACAAGCGCTTCACCCCCATGCCCCTGGCGGAGCAACTGGCCCTGCGACAGCAGGCGGTGGCCGATGTGCTGGCGCATCCGGAGTGGACGCTGCCGCAGGCGGTGCGCCACCTCAAGCGCACCATGCGCCTGACCACGGCCGAGATGGCCAAGCTCTCGGGCGTGTCCTTCAGGACCTTGCAGGACATCGAGGCCGGGCGCAGCGAGGGCACGGTGCAAACCTTCAACCGCCTGTTCGGCATGTTGGGGCTCAAGCTGGGGGTGGTGCCCCGTTCCGAGGGCGACTGACGCCCCCGGTTGGGCCCCTTCACCCCTGGCCTCACCGCTCCTCCCGGGGCGTCTGGGTCGCTGCCGTTTTCTGGCCGCCGCCGGCGGTGGTGGGCGGGTAGCCGCAAAGATCGGAAATTCGTTTTCACGCGTTTCCCCCACTGCGGGGTGACGGACACCCACGTATAAACACGTCACTGCACCCGGGTGCAGTTTTTTGTGCAGCTTCTGCACCCGGGTGCAGAATTCAGCAAGAAGGGTCCGCTGGCATGCCGGCCGAGACCGCCACACAGGAGACAGACATGTTCAGATTCCTTCAGAAGTTCGCCCTTGGCGTCGCCGTGGCGCTGTCAGCGGCTGCGCCGGTGATGGCGCAGTCGGCCGCCCAGCCCGTCATCCTGGTGGTGACACACGGGCAGGCCTCCGACCCTTTCTGGTCCATCGTGAAGAACGGGGCCATGCAGGCCGCCAAGGACACCGGCGTCAAGGTCGACTATCGCGCGCCGGAAACGTTTGACATGGTGGCCATGGCCAAGCTGATCGACGCGGCCGTCAACCAGAGGCCTGCCGGTCTGGTCATCTCCAACCCCGATCCGGATGCGCTGGGCCCGGCCATCAAGCGTGCGGTGGCCGCCGGCATTCCGGTGGTGTCGATGAACTCGGGCATCGCTGCGGCCGAGCGCCTGGGCATCGCCTTCCATGTGGGGCAGGAAGAGCTGTCGGCCGGCCGCACCGTGGGCGCGGAGCTGAAGAAGCGTGGCGGCACCAAGGTGCTGTGTGTGAACCAGGAGGTGGGAAATGCGGCGCTGGACCAGCGCTGCAAGGGTGTCACAGAGGGTTTCGGGGGCCCGGTGACGGTGATGCCCACCAGCGCCGACCCGGCCGAGATCGAGTCCAAGATCCGCGCTGCCCTCAGTGCCGACAAGGCCATCGACGTGGTGCTGGGCCTGAGCGCACCGCTGGTGGGCGAGCGCGCCGTGGCGGCGGTGCAGGCCCTGGGCCTGGGCGCCAAGGTCAAGGTGGTCAGCTATGACCTGTCGGCCAACTTCCTGAAGGCCGTGGCCGAAGGCAAGGCCGAGTTCGCGGTCGACCAGCAGCCCTACCTGCAGGGCTATGTGCCGGTGTCCTCGCTGGCCCTCAAGGCCCGCTACGGCACGTTGCCTGCCGGCAACGTGCCTTCCGGCCCGAGCTTTGTGACCAAGGCCAATGCGTCCCAGGTCATTGGCCTGTCTGCCAAGGGCATCCGCTGATCGTCGCCCTGGCGATCGAGACCTGGGCGGCCGCGCCCTGTGCACGGCCGCCTCCGATCCCACCTCACGCATGAGCACCTGGAATGAACGCCGTGACCGGAACCCTGTCCACCCCTGAGACCGGCCAGGCTCGGCCTGTCGACGAACGTCTGAAACACGTCTCGCTGATGGCCGCCCTGATCCGTCGCCCAGAACTTGGCGCCATCGGCGGCCTGGCGCTGGTGACCCTTTTTTTCCTGTCGGTGGCCGATCCATCGATGTTCTCTGCCGCCGGGGTGATGAACTTCATGGCCCCTGCCGCCCAGCTCGGCATCCTGGCCATCGGCGCGGCGCTGCTGATGATTGGCGGCGAGTTCGACCTCTCGCTGGGCTCCATGGTGGCCTTTGCCGGTTTGGTCTTTGCCG
>NZ_JAAGOH010000039.1 GCF_010499455.1 Ideonella livida
CCGCGCGCCGGCAGCGGGCTGGCCGGGCGATTGGGCCGCGGCGGGGCGCGCCAACCCGGCCAGCAGCGCCGCCAGGCTCAAGGCCAGTGCGGTGCACAGCCAGGGGGCGGTGGGAGGCGGCAGGGCGGGCAGGGCCAGCCGCCGCCTCGTCACTCGGGGGGGCGAGGGGTCGGTCATGGCGTTCAGCCCCCGACGCTGGCGGCCGGGGCGGCCGGGGCCGCGGCTTGCGGCAGGGGCGAGAGCAGGCGCTGGCGCACGCCGCGGCTCAGGGCCTCCAGGCTTTGGTCGTCGGTGCTGTCGGGCACAGGGTCGGTGCCCAGGGTGGCCTGCAGGCGGCCGGCGGCGGCATGCCACTGGGCCAGGGCCTGGTAGCGGCGCAGTTGGCTGATGATGGCGGTGGTCTGGGCGGCCACGCGGTCGAGCTTGCTGCCGGCCTGGGCCTGCTCGCGTTTGGCGGTCATCTCCAGGATGCGCGAGTCCAGCGACCACAGCGAGTCGGCCCGCTCGAACTGGGTGCGCGCATGGGCCACCTGCGCCCGGGCCACGTGCACCTGGGTCACCACCGCCACATGGGCGGCCAGGCGGCGCTGCTCGGCCAGGCGCACGCCGGCGCGGCCGTTGCGCTCCACGCGGTCCAGGTACAGCAGGTTCAGCAGGTTGAAGCTGACGTTGACCGTGGCCTCGTTCCACTGCTGGTTGATCAGGTAGCGGTCGTCGTCGTTGTAGGCGCCATAGCTGACCCCGATGTTGGGCAGCATGCGGCCCACCGCCTTGTAGGCCTCGGCCTGGGCGATGCGGCGCTGCAGCAGGTGGTCGCGCAGGTCGGGGTTCTGGCGCAGCGCCGCCAGCTCCATCTCGTCGACCGAGGTGGTCAGCAGGTCCGGGGGCAGGGGTTCGTCGTCGGCCAGCAGGCGCACCTGCTGCATCACCGGGGCGTTGATCAGCGCGGCCAGCTCGAAGCGGGCGGCCACCAGTTCCTGCTCGATGGATTCCAGCAGGCGCATGTTCTCGGTGAGCTGGCGTTGGTAGCGCAGGCTGTCCAGGGGGTTGCGCAGGGCTTCCTGCTCGCTCTTGCGGGCGTCGGCCAGGCCGTCCTCGGCCAGGGCCAGGGCGGCGCGCACCTCGCCTTGCAGCTTCTGGGCGCTGGCCGCGCGGAAGAACGCCGAGCGCACGTCCTGCACCAGCAGCTGGCTGGCCTTGCGGCGGCGGGCCTCGGCCTGCAGCGCACGGTCCACCGCCTGCTGGTAGCTGAAGTGGGCCAGGCCGTAGTCCAGCAGGTTCCAGCTCAGGGTCAGGGAGGAGAACAGGTGCTCTTTGTCTTGGGAGATGGACGGGTTGGCCAGTGAGGGGGCGCCGGTCACCGAGTCCTTGCTGCGCGAGGTGCGCTCCTCGTCGCGGTGGCTGTAGCCGGCGCTGCCCAGCAGCTTGGGAATGCGGTCAAAGCCCACCTCGTCGACCTGGCGGGCGGCCAGCGCCTCCTCCATGAGCTTGGCGCGGCGGTCCAGGTTGTACTTCAGGGCCCGGGCGATCGCCTGGTCCAGGCCCAGGGTCTCGCCCAGCGGTTCCACCCCTTTCTGGACGGCCTGGCGGTCCTCGTCGATCACCTCGTCCAACGGTGCGCCGGCGGGCACGGCCGGCATCATGTGGTCACAGGCGGACAGGCTCATGGCCAGCAGGCTGGCGGCGGCGATGCGGGTGAGCAAGCGGGTCACGGCGGTTTCTCGGTGTCAGGTGGGTCGGGCCTGGAAACCCGCGTCATGCGCAGGGTTCCAACTTTGGTGATCGGCAGCTTATCGACCGACCCGAGCCGCAATTGAGCGAGATTCCGGTGCCTTGGCGCGTTATTCGCCGCCTAGCGAGGTGGGTCCTGCGGGTTTGTCCCGGTACCCGGGGCGGTGTGGGGCGTGCACTGCTGGAAGAAGCGCAGCATCTCCCGGCTGGCGTCCGGCCCGCCCGGGTGGGTGAAGCGCCCCGGGGCCCGGCCGCCGCTCCAGGCATGGCCCAGGCCCTGCACCGACCAGTGCGCCACGCAGGGCCGGCCCTGCGGGTCGCGCCACAGGCGCTGCACATGGGCCAGCTGGTGGGCGGTGGCCGCATGGGGGTGGACGCTGGGCACCGCCTGCGGCCAGCGGGCCAGGGCGGCCTGCAGCACCTGCTCACCGTTGACCGGGTTCACCGTCAGGTCCGCGTCGCCATGGAAGACCACGGTGGGCACGGGCGGGCCGAGGTGGCGCAGGGCCTGGGGCGGTGCACCCTCGCGCATGGCCATGAAGGCCCCCATGGCGGTGTGGGCGGCGCCGGCCGGCAGGCCGGAATGCACGCCCACCGCGGCGAACAGGTCCGGGCAGGCCTGCCCCAGGATGGCGGCCATGGCGCCGCCGGCCGACAGGCCGGCCACGTAGACCCGGGACGGGTCCACCGCCTGTTCGGCCATGACCCGGCGGGTCAGCGACTCCAGCCAGCCGGCCTCGCCACGGCCGCGCTGCTGGCTGGGGGTCTTGAACCAGCTCCAGCAGCGCGAGGGGTTGGCCTGGCGCGACTGCTCCGGGTAGAGCACCAGCCAGCCCAGGCCGTCGCCGGCCAGGGTGTTCATGCCCGTGCCCGTGGCGAAATCCTCCGCGTCCTGGGTGCAGCCGTGCAGCATCAGCAGCAGCGGCCTCGGGGCGGTGGCGTTGCCGGCCGGCAGGTAGAGGCGGTAGCTGCGCCGCCCGCCGCTGCGGTGGTGGTGCTCCCCGGCGAGCCAGCGGGCGCCCATGCCGCCTGCGGGCGTCGCGGGTCCGGGCGGAGCCGCGGCGCTTGCAGGCCCGTCGGCAGCCGGGCGGCGCCGCGCCTGCCACGCCGAGCGCGCGGACCGGGCCAGGTCGAGGGTATGGGTCAGCAGGCGGTTCAGGCGTGGGGTCATGGGGGCGTGGAGACGGGCGTGTCCAGGGGGGAGGGCATCGACGTTGGCGCGGCGCATCCGCTCAAGTCCCTGGCGGCGCCCCCAGCCACGGGCGGTCGTGCGCGGCCAGGTAGGCCTCGCCCTCCTCCAGGATGAAGTAGCGGAAGGCTTCGGCCGCGGGCGAGAGCACACGCGAGCTCAGGTGCACCACGTTCCACATGCGCATCACCGGCGTGCCCTCCACGGCCAGCAGCTCGATCTCGCCGGCCTTGAGTTCCAGGCCCAGGGTATGCAGGCTCAGGAAGCTCAGGCCCATGCCTGCCATCACCGCCTGCTTGATGGTCTCGTTGCTGGGCATCTCCATGGCGATGCGGGGCTCGACCCGGTGCTCGGCCAGGAAGCGGTCCATCAGCGCCCGGGTGCCTGAGGCCGACTCGCGCACCAGCAGCGGGTACTGGGCCAGCGCCGCGGCCGGCGCATGTCCGGCGCGCAGCAGGGGATGGCCCGGCGGCGCGACGAACACATGCGGATGCGCCGCAAAGGGCTCGGCCCGGGCGTCCAGCTCACGGGGCGGGCGGCCCATGATGGCCAGGTCCACCTCGCCATGGGTCATGAGCGTGACCAGCTGCTCGCGGTTGGCGCTCACCTGCAGCCGCACCTCCACCCCCGGATGCTCCTGGCGAAAGCGCGCCAGCAGCCGCGGCACGAAGTACTTGGCCGTGCTCACCAGGCCCACGCTCAGCAGGCCGGTCTCCAGCTTGCGCAGCCGGGCCATGGCGTCGTCGGCGTCCTTGAGCGTGGCCAGCAGGCGCTTGGCGTAGACCAGGTAGTACTCGCCGGCGGTGGTCAGGCTGACCTTGCGGCCCTGGCGGTCGAACAGCGCCAGCGACAGGGCCGACTCCAGCTCCTTGACCTGCATGGTCACCGCCGGCGGCGTGAGGTGCAGGGCCTCGGCCGCCCGCACAAAGCTCAGGTGGCGGGCCACCTCCACAAAGACGCGCAGCTGCCGGAAGGTGATGTTCTTCATGCCTGGCCCACGGTTTGATGATTAAGCGCTTCTGAATCGAAAGCCAACTATTCGTGAATTTACCTGAGTGATTGGCCTTCCTACAGTCCGCCTCCATGGACCTCCGGTCCGCCCACCCCGGCACCGAGCACGGCGCCGCAGCCAGGAGACACCGCATGAACGCCCCCCTTGACTCCGGAGTGATCACCGACGCCAGCAAGCGCTACAGCGCCGGCGTCCTCAAGTACCGCCAGATGGGCTATTGGGACGCCGACTATGTCCCGAAGGACACCGACACCCTGTGCCTGTTCCGCATCACCCCGCAAGACGGCGTGGACCCCATCGAGGCCGCCGCTGCCGTGGCCGGCGAGAGCAGCACCGCCACCTGGACGGTGGTCTGGACCGACCGCCTGACCGCCTGTGACAGCTACCGCGCCAAGGCCTACCGGGTGGAGCCGGTGCCCGGCCGGCCGGGCGAGTACTTTGCCTGGGTGGCCTACGACATCATCCTGTTCGAGGAAGGCTCGATCGCCAACATCACCGCCAGCCTGATCGGCAACGTCTTCAGCTTCAAGCCGCTGAAGGCCGCGCGGCTCGAGGACATCCGCATGCCGGTGGCCCTGGTCAAGACTTTCAAGGGCCCGCCCACCGGCCTGGTGGTCGAGCGCGAGCGCCTGGACAAGTTCGGCCGCCCGCTGCTGGGTGCGACGACCAAGCCCAAGCTGGGGCTCTCCGGGCGCAACTACGGCCGCGTGATCTACGAGGGCCTGAAGGGCGGCCTGGACTTCATGAAAGACGACGAGAACATCAACTCGCAGCCCTTCATGCACTGGCGTGACCGCTTCCTCTACGTGATGGACGGCGTCAACAAGGCGAGTGCGGCCACCGGCGAGGTCAAGGGCAGCTACCTGAACGTGACCGGCGCGACGATGGAGGACATCTACGAGCGGGCCGAGTTCGCCAAGGAGCTGGGCAGCGTGGTGATCATGGTCGACCTGATCATCGGCTGGAGCGCCATCCAGAGCATCGCCAACTGGGCGCGCAAGAACGACATGATCGTCCACATGCACCGCGCCGGCCATGGCACCTACACCCGCCAGAAGAACCACGGCGTGAGCTTTCGCGTGATGGCCAAGTGGCTGCGCCTGGCCGGCGTGGACCACCTGCACACCGGCACCGCGGTGGGCAAGCTGGAAGGCGACCCGATGACCGTGCAGGGCTACTACAACGTCTGCCGCGACAGCTACACCCGGCAAGACCTGCCGCGCGGCCTGTTCTTTGACCAGGACTGGGCCGACATGAGGAAGGTGATGCCGGTGGCCTCGGGCGGCATCCACGCCGGCCAGATGCACCAGCTCATCGACCTGTTCGGCGATGACGTGATCCTGCAGTTTGGCGGCGGCACCATCGGCCACCCCGCGGGCATCCAGGCCGGTGCGGTGGCCAACCGGGTGGCGCTGGAGTGCATGGTCAAGGCGCGTAACGAGGGGCGTGACATCCAGCACGAAGGGCCCGAGATCCTGCAAGCCGCCGCGCGTTTTTGCACCCCGCTGCGGCAGGCGCTGGACACCTGGAAGGACGTGTCCTTCCAGTACGCCAGCACCGACACCAGCGACTTTGCCGCCACCCCGGCAGCGGCTTGAGCCCCGCCCGCCCCCCCACCCGGAGACCCCGCGCCATGATGACCAACCCCACCGGCCGCCTGACCCAGGGCCAGTTCAGTTTCCTGCCCGACCTGAGCGATGCCGAGATTGCCGCCCAGGTGCAGTACGGCCTGCACAAGGGCTATGCCTGGAGCGTCGAATACACCGACGACCCCCACCCCCGCAACACCTACTGGGAGATGTTCGGCATGCCCCTGTTCGACCTGCGCGATGCCGCCGGGGTGATGCAGGAGATGCAGGCCTGCCGGCAGAGCTTCCCGCAGCACTACATCCGCCTGATGGCCTTTGATGCCACCCGCGGGGTGGAGACCATCACCATGAGCTTCATCGTGCAGCGGCCGCCCCAGGAGCCCGGACTGGGCCTGGTGCGGCAGGAGGCCTCGGGCCGCACGCTGCGCTACACCGTCCATGCCTATGCCACCGACCGGCCCGAGGGCCAGCGCGGCGGCGCGGCCTGAGCCTGCAGCCGTAGGAGCCCGCCATGCGTGCACCACTGTATTCATTGCCCGGCGCGGCCCGGGCGCCCGCGCCGGGGGGCGGCGAACCGCCCGCCGACCCCCCGGCCGGACCGGACGCGGCGCCCGCCCCTCCCCGCTGCGTGGCCGAGGTGCTGGCACACACCCGGGTGCAGGACGAACTGCAGGCCCTGGATGCCGCCCTGGTGGGCCTGCAGCCGGTCAAGGCCCGGGTGCGCGACCTGGCCGCGCTGTTGGTGGTGGACCGGCTGCGCGCCGCCCACGGCCTGGTCACCCGGCCGCCCAGCCTGCACATGTGCTTCACCGGGCCACCCGGCACTGGCAAGACCACCGTGGCCCAGCGCATGGCCGGCCTGCTGCACCGGCTGGGCCATGTGCGCCAGGGCCAGCTGGTGGCCGTCACCCGGGACGACCTGGTGGGGGCCTACATCGGCCACACCGGCCCCAAGACCCGCGAGGTGATCCGCAAAGCACTGGGCGGCGTGCTGTTCATCGACGAGGCCTACACCCTCTACCGGCCGGAGAACGAGCGCGACTACGGCCTGGAGGCGCTGGAGATCCTGTTGCAGGCCATGGAGAACCAGCGCCACGACCTGGTGGTCATCCTGGCGGGCTATGCCGAGGGCATGGCCACCTTCTTCCGCGCCAATCCGGGCCTGAGCAGCCGCATTGCCCACCATGTGGAATTTCCCGACTACGCGCCGCAGGAGCTGCTGCAGATCGCCGATCGCTTGCTGGACGAGCAGGGCTACCGCTTTGGCGAGGGCGCGCGTGCCACCTTTGCCCACTACCTGGCGCTGCGCCTGCGGCAGCCCCACTTTGCCAACGCCCGCAGCGTGCGCAATGCGCTGGACCGCGCCCGCCTGCGCCAGGCCAGCCGCCTGTTCAGCCAGCCGCACACCCCCTGGGACACCCGGGCGCTGGGCACCCTGGAAGCCGCCGACTTTGCCGCCAGCCGGGTGTTCCGCTGGGCCGAGGCCACCGCCCCCCAGGCGCCGCCGCCCTAGGCCGCAGGCGGCACCGCGCCGTCCGGGCGCACCGCCTCCCAGCTCAGCCCGAACTTCAGGAGGTACTTGCGCAGCCGGTCGGCGTCGTTGACCGCCGCACGCTGCAGGCGCGAGCGGTCGAACAGGGTGCGGCCCGCCTCCGACAGGCTGCGCGAGCGCTGGCACACCGCCAGCACCTGGGCCAGCTGCAGCCGGTCGAACAGGTCCAGGGCCTCCAGGCTGGCCGCAGGCAGCCAGCGCTGCAGGTCCACCCCGGCGGTGGACGTGTCTTGGTCCTCGTCCCGCCACAGGTGGCGCAGGCGCTGCAGCTCAGCGGCCACCAGCGCGGTGCCGATGCGCCCGCCCTCGGCCAGGGTGCTCAGCCGGGTGATGCTGGCGGCCAGGTCGCGGAAGTTGCCACGCCACCGGGCCTCGGGCGACTGGGCAAAGCGCAGGTACTGCGCCTTGGCCTCGGCGTTGAAGCGTACGCGGCGTCCCCCTTCGGCGGCGGCGTGCGCCAGCAGGTGCTCCAGATTGGGCTCGATGTCCTCGCGGCGCTGGGCCAGGCCGGGCAGCTGATAGGACCAGAGGTTGATGCGGGCGAACAGGTCCTCGCGGAAGCGGCCGGCCAGCACCTCGGCGCGCAGGTCGCGGTGGGTGCCGGCGATGAGCTGGAAGTCGCTCTGCACCTCGCGGTCGCTGCCCACCGGGTGGAAGCGCTTCTCCTCCACCGCCTTGAGCAGCATGGCCTGCTCATCCAGCCCCAGCTCGCCAATCTCGTCCAGGAACAGCAGGCCGCCGTGGGCGCTGCGCAGCAGGCCGGCCCGGTCGCTGGCGGCCCCGGTGAAGGCGCCCTTTTTGTGGCCGAACAGGGTGGAGGCCGCGCCATCGCCGCGCAGCGTGGCGCAGTTGACCTCGATGAACTCACCGGCGAGCTGGTGACGGGCCTTCTTCAGCTCGTAGACCCGGCGCGCCAGGTGCGACTTGCCCGCCCCGGTGGGGCCGGTCAGCAGTACCGGCGCCCGTGAACGGGTGACCACGCGTTCCAGCTCCTCGATCAGGGCATTGAAGGCCGGGTTGCGGGTGTCGATGCCGTTCTTGAGCACGTCCCGCGCGTCGCGCCGGGCGTCCGCAAAGCGCTGCGCCAGGCCGTCATAGCGCGAGAGGTCCAGGTCGATCAGCTCGTAGCGCCCCGGGTCCCCCAGCCGCTGGCGGCGCGGGGGCGAGGTCTGCAGCAGCACGCCGGGGATGTGGCGTGCCTCGTTGAGCAGGAACATGCAGATCTGCGCCACATGGGTGCCGGTGGTGATGTGGGTCCAGTAGCGCTCGGCCTCGGGCTGGAAGGGGTACTGGCGCACCCAGTCGTAGAGCGCCGCATACACCTCGCCAAAGTCCCAGGGGTCGTGCAGCGGCAGGGGCGTCAGGCACACCTGCGTCTCGGGCGAGACGCTCAGCACGTCCTGCCGCACCCGCTCGGCCAGGTCCTGGTGCTCCGGCTGGTGCAGCAGCTCCAGGCGCTGGATCAGCAGGTCCTCATGCTGGACCAGGCTGACCGTGGGCCGCCACCGCTCCCAGCGCGCCGCGCCGCGGCCGTGGTCAAGCTGGCTGCCCAGGAATCCGATGACAACGGTCGGCAAGGTCATGGCAATAAAGATAAGAAACTCGCCAACAATATAAATCCAGCCCCAGGCCTTGCCGGGCAATGAGGTGCTGGAGTGGATGAAGATCCATTTCAATCAACAGCTTGGCTTGATGTTGGGGGCGCCGTGGCTGGTTGGCACGCCTTTGGCAATGCAAGGCCTGTCGGCAGACGGCCGGGCCCTGGGCCCCCGGCGCCGACACTTCCGTACTGCCAAGAGAACGCACATGTCCCTCTCCTACGAACTCGTACAACCCGAAGGCGGCGTGCCCATCAAGCTGTGGACCCGCGGCGTGCCCGTGGAACCCGAGGCCCGCCAGCAGCTGGCCAATGCCGCGCGCCTGCCCATCGTCTTCAAGCACATCGCCGCCATGCCCGATGTGCACCTGGGGGTGGGGGCCACCGTTGGCTCGGTCATTCCCACCCTCAAGGCCATCATCCCGGCGGCGGTGGGGGTGGACATCGGTTGCGGGATGATGGCCGCCAAGACCACGCTGCGTGCCGAGGACCTGCCTGACCAGCTGGGCCCGCTGCGCGCCGCCATCGAGCAGGCCGTGCCCCACGGCCGTACCCCGCGGGGCCGCGACGTGGGCGCCTGGGAGCATCCGCCCGAACCTGTGGACCAGGCCTGGGCCCAGCTGGCGCCTGACTTTGACGCGCTGTGCGAGCGCCACCCGCGCCTGCGCCAGACCAACAACCGCAAGCACCTGGGCACCCTGGGGACTGGCAACCACTTCATCGAGGTCTGCCTGGATGAGGCGGACTTGGTCTGGTTCATGCTGCACTCGGGCTCGCGCGGGGTGGGCAACGCCATCGGCACCCATTTCATCGAGCTGGCCAAGCAGGACGCCGAGCGCCACCAGCGCAACCTGCCGGACCAGGACCTGGCCTACCTGGAAGAGGGCGCCGAGTACTTTGGTGACTATGTGCGCGCCGTCTCCTGGGCGCAGAACTTCGCCATGAAGAACCGCGAGCTGATGATGGCCCAGCTGGTCGCCACGGTGCGCGCGCTCATCCCCAAGCCCTTCGAGGTGCAGGTGGAGGCGGTGAACTGCCACCACAACTATGTGCAACGCGAACAGCACTTCGGGCAGGAGGTGTTCGTCACCCGCAAGGGGGCGGTGAGCGCCCGCCGTGGCCAGTTGGGCATCATCCCCGGCAGCATGGGGGCACGCAGCTACATCGTGCGCGGACTGGGCAACCCGGAGAGCTTCGAGAGCTGCAGCCACGGCGCCGGCCGTGTGATGAGCCGCAACCAGGCCAAGAAGCGCTTCACTGTGGACGACCAGGTGCGGGCCACCCAGGGGGTGGAATGCCGCAAGGACGCTGATGTCATCGACGAGATCCCCATGGCCTACAAGGACATCGACGCCGTCATGGCCGCGCAAAGCGACCTGGTGGAGGTGGTGCACACCTTGAAGCAGGTGCTATGCGTCAAGGGTTGAGTGCCGGGGGCGCGGGCGCCCATCCCGCCGGGGGCGGTGACGCCATCGACATCGACGGTGCCGTGGGGGAGGGGGGTGGGCAGATCCTGCGCACCTCGCTGGCCTTGTCCCTGTGCACCGGGCGGCCGGTGCGGCTGACGCGCATCCGTGCCGGCCGGCCCAAGCCGGGCCTGATGCGCCAGCACCTGACCTGCGTGCACGCTGCCGCGCAGGTGGGCGGGGCCCAGGTGCAGGGGGCCGACCTCGGGTCGACCGAGCTCTGCTTCACCCCCGGCCCGGTGCGGGCCGGGGATTTCCACTTTCCTGTGGGCACCGCCGGCAGCTGCACCCTGGTGCTGCAGACGGTGTGGCCTGCGCTGCTGCAGGCCGAGGCGCCCAGCCGGCTGCGCCTGAGCGGCGGCACGCACAACCCGATGGCGCCCAGCTTCCACTTCCTGGCGCGGTCCTACGCGCCGCTGATGCGGCGCCTGGGCGCACCGTCAGAGCTCACCCTGGTCCGCCCCGGCTTCCATCCCGCTGGCGGGGGAGAGGTGCTGGCCCTGCTGGCGCCTGCCGCCGGTGGCCTGCAGCCGTTTGACCTGGAGGTCCGCGGGCCCCTGCGGGAGGCCTGGGCCGATTGCCTGTCGCCCGGCCTGCCGGCTGCGGTGGCCCAGCGCGAGCTGCAGGCCTTGGCGGTGGGCTTGGGCTGGCCGGCGGACCGGCTGCGCCGCCTGCCCGGTCGCCAGGAGGAGGGGCCGGGCAACGCCCTGATGGCCACCTGCGTGCATGAGGGCCTCACCGAGGTCTTCACCGCCCTGGGGGCCAAAGGCCTGCCCGCCGAGGCTGTGGCACAGGACCTGATGCGCCAGCTGCGTGACTACCAGGCCAGCGACGCGCCCTTGGGCCCCCACCTGGCCGACCAGTGGGTCCTGCCGCTGGCGCTGGCGGTGTGCGCCCAGGGCCGCGCCGCCCGCTACCGCTGCACCACGCTGACCTTGCATGCCACCACGCACTTCGCCCTGATCGAGCGCTTCCTGCCGGTGCGCGTGCGTGCCACGGGCCAGGACCCGTGCTGGCAGGTGGTGGTGGAACCGGCCACCGCCCCCCGAGCCCCAGGGGAGGGGATGATTTGATTCAGTTTCTCTGAATCGAAACCAAAGCATCTATGAATTTACCTTAAAGGTTGCGCTGCCTACATTGTGGCCATCGGTCCTTGCGGCCCCTTGCAGACCCGGCGCACCCCCATGAGCTTCCTCTTTGCCCCCAACCTCCTCTCGGCCGATCTCGCCCGCCCGGGCGAGGAGGTGCGCCCGGTGATCGCCCCCGGGGCGGACTGGATCCCCTTCGACCGCGCCACCCTTGGCCAGCCGGACCGCGCCGCCGCCATTGCCGCGCTGCAGCGGGCACTGGCCGCGGCCTGATCCCGCCTGACGCTCCGGCACGGGCCGGTCGCCCTCCACCGCTCCCCACCGCCGGGACCCCTGGCACCCCAGCCCCCTGACACAAGCCCCAAGGCCGGGGGTGACGCCGCCGCATGGCCGGCCCCGCCGCCCCCGAGGAACTTGAACACCGGAGACCCACCATGCCCTTCTCGCACCATCCCACCACGCTCACGCAGTACCTGATCGAGCAGCGCCGGCGCTTTCCTGGCGCCAGCGGTGAACTCAACACCCTGCTGCTGGACGTGGCCCTGGCCTGCAAGGCCATCGCCCGCACCGTCGCGTTTGGCGTGCTGGGCAGATGCACCGGCGGCACGGACCCGACGCCCGTCGGCGGCCAGGTGAATGTGCAGGGTGAGGTGCAAAAGCCGCTGGATGTGCTGTCCAACCGCGTCTTCCTGCAGCGCAACGCGGGCTCGGGCACCCTGGCCGGCATGGCGTCAGAAGAGATGGACGCGCCGTACGCCATCCCGGCTGGCCAGCCGCGCGGCAAGTACCTGTTGGTCTTCGACCCGCTGGACGGCTCCAGCAACATCGACGTGAACGTCAGCGTGGGCAGCATCTTCAGTGTGCTGCGCGCCCCGCAGGACCTGGTGGACAGCGGCCGCGACGCCACCGAGGCCGACTTCTTGCAGCCCGGCTGCACCCAGGTGGCCGCCGGCTACGCCCTGTACGGCCCCACCACGCAGCTGGTGCTGAGCGTGGGGCAGGGTGTGGCCGGCTTCACGCTGGACCCGAACCTGGGCGAGTTCATGCTCACCCACCCGGACATCCGCGTGCCGCGCCAGACGCAGGAGTTCGCCATCAACGCCTCCAACGCGCGCTTTTGGGAGCCGCCGGTCAAGCGTTATGTGGACGAGTGCCTGGCCGGCCGCAGCGGCCCGCGCGACAAGGACTTCAACATGCGCTGGATCGCCAGCATGGTGGCCGAGGCGCACCGCATCCTGATGCGCGGCGGCGTGTTCCTTTACCCGCGCGACACCAAGGACTTGGCCAAACCCGGCCGCCTGCGCCTGCTCTACGAGGCCAACCCCGTGGGCTTCTTGATGGAGCAGGCCGGCGGCCGCGCCTCCACCGGCCGCGAACCCATGCTGGCCGTGCCGCCCACGCAGCTGCACCAGCGCATCGGCCTGGTGTTTGGCTCGGCCGACGAGGTCGAGCGCATCGAGCGCTACCACCGCGAACCCGCCCAAGACCGCGAGCCCCCCGTGCCGCTGTTCCGTGAGCGTTCGTTGTTCAGAGATTGAACCGCCGCCGTCCCGATTTCTGGTTTTTGAGGAGACAACAGCATGTCGCAGCGACATCCCATCATCGCCATCACCGGCTCGTCGGGCGCGGGGACCAGCTCGGTCACCCGCACCTTCGAGAACATCTTCCGGCGTGAGAGCGTCACCGCCGCCATCATCGAAGGCGACAGCTTCCACCGCTACGACCGCCTGGAGATGCGCAAGCGCCAGGCCGAGGCCGAGCAGGCGGGCGACACCCACTTCAGCCACTTCGGGCCGGAAAACAACCTGTTTCCCGAGCTGGAGCAGCTGTTCCGCAGTTATGGCGAAACCGGCACCGGCCAGCGCCGCAAATACCTGCATGACCCGGTGGAGGCCGCGCCCTACAAACAGCAGCCCGGCACCTTCACCCCCTGGGAAGACGTGCCCGCGGGCACCGACCTGCTGTTCTACGAAGGCCTGCACGGTGCGGTGGTCACGCCCGAGGTCAACATCGCCCGCCACCCCGACCTGCTGATCGGCGTGGTGCCGGTGATCAACCTGGAGTGGATCCAGAAGCTCTACCGCGACAAGCACGTGCGCGGCTACAGCGCCGAGGCCGTGACCGACACCATCCTGCGCCGCATGCCCGACTACGTGCACTACATCTGCCCGCAGTTCGCCCACACGCATGTGAACTTCCAGCGCGTGCCGGTGGTGGACACCAGCAACCCCTTCATCGCCCGTGACATCCCCACGGCCGACGAGAGCCTGTGCGTGATCCGCTTCGCCAACCCCAAGGGCATCGACTTCCCCTACCTGCTCAACATGATCAACGACTCGTTCATGTCGCGGGCCAACACCCTGGTGGTGCCCGGCGGCAAGATGGAACTGGCGATGCAGCTCATCTTCACGCCCTACATCTGGCGAATGATGGAGCGCCGCCAACGCGCGCTCGGGGGGCACTGACATGGCCAGCACCTCCCATGACCGCGTCGTCCGCCCTGACAACGGCCAGCGCTGGCCCCTGGCCAACGCCCTGCGCGCTTTGTCCATGCACGCCGTGCAACAGGCCAATTCCGGCCACCCCGGTGCGCCCATGGGCATGGCCGAGATGGCCGAGGCGCTGTGGCACCGCCACCTCAAGCACAACCCCGCCCACCCGCAGTGGTGGGACCGTGACCGCTTTGTGCTCTCCAACGGCCACGCCAGCATGCTGCTCTATGCGCTGCTGCACCTGACCGGCTACGCCCTGCCCATGGACGAGCTCAAGCGCTTTCGCCAGCGCGGCAGCCTGACGCCCGGCCACCCCGAGGTGGACCACACCCCCGGCGTGGAAACCACCACCGGCCCGCTCGGTCAGGGCCTGACCAATGCCGTGGGCATGGCCCTGGCCGAGAAGCTGCTGGCCGACGAATTCAACCGCCCCGGCCACACCGTGGTGGACCACCGCACCTGGGTGTTTTTGGGCGACGGGTGCCTGATGGAAGGCATCAGCCAGGAGGCCATTTCCCTGGCCGGCGCCTGGCAACTGGGCAAGCTGGTGGCGCTGTACGACGACAACGGCATCAGCATCGACGGCGCGGTCACGCCCTGGTTTGCCGATGACACGGCCGGCCGCTTCCGCGCCTGTGGCTGGCAGGTCATCGGCCCGGTGGACGGCCACGATGTGGATGCGCTGGACGCGGCCATTCACGCGGCCAAGGCGCAGAACGCCCAGCCCACGCTCATCATCTGCCGCACCACCATCGGCAAAGGCTCACCAGCCCGCGAGGGCACGGCCAAGGCGCATGGCGAGCCGCTGGGTGAGGCCGAGATCGCCGCCACCCAGGCGGCGCTGGGCTGGACCGCCGCGCCGTTTGAAGTGCCGGCCGACCTGGCCGCCGAGTGGGACGCCCGCAGCCGTGGCGCCGATGCCGAAGGCGCCTGGCGCAGCCGCTGGGCCGCCTACCGCAAGCTGTTCCCGGCCGAGGCGGCTGCGCTGGAGCGCCGCATGGCCGGCACCCTGCCGGCCAGCTTCGAGGCCGACTGGCTCAGCACCGTGGCCCAGGTGCAGCAGCGCGCCCAGACCGTGGCCAGCCGCAAGGCCTCACAGCTGGCCATTGCCGAGGCGGCCCGGCGCCTGCCCGAGCTGCTGGGCGGCTCCGCCGACCTGACCGCCTCCAACCTGACCGACTGGCCGGGCTGCGGCGCGGTGCGTGGCGGTGCGCCCGGCGGGCGCCACCTCAACTACGGCGTGCGGGAATTTGGCATGGCGGCGGTGATGAACGGCGTGGCGCTGCACGGCGGTTTCATTCCCTTTGGCGGCACCTTCATGACCTTCAGCGACTACAGCCGCAACGCCATCCGCATGGCGGCGCTGATGAACCGCCGGGTCATCCATGTGCTCACGCACGATTCGATTGGCCTGGGGGAGGACGGCCCCACCCACCAGCCGGTGGAGCATGCCGCCAGCCTGCGCCTGATTCCCAACCTGGACGTGTGGCGCCCGGGGGATGCGGCCGAGACCTTTGTGGCCTGGGGCAGCGCATTGCAGCAGGCCCACCGGCCCACGGCGCTGCTGCTCTCGCGCCAGAACCTGCCGGCCCTGACGCGCACGCCCGAGCAGACCGCCGCCATCCACCGCGGGGGCTATGTGCTGAGTGAGCGGCCGCAGCCGCTGGCCACCCTCATCGCCACCGGCTCTGAGGTGGCCCTGGCCCTGCAGGCCCAGGCCCTGCTGGATGCGCGCGGCCTGCCGGTGCGGGTGGTCTCCATGCCGTCGACCACGGTGTTTGACCGGCAGGACGCTGCCTGGCGCCAAAGCGTGCTGGGCCGCCATGGCCCGCGCGTGGCGGTGGAGGCGGGCAGCAGCAAGCTGTGGGCCGCCTACGGTTGCAGCGCCGTGCTGGGGCTGGACCGCTTTGGTGAATCGGCCCCCGGCCCCGCGCTGATGCAGGCGCTGGGTTTCACGCCCGAGCACCTGGCGGCCCTGGTGGCCGAAGAGATCGGGCGTGAGCCGCAGATCGAACGCTCCTCCAACTGAAGGGACGGCAGCCGATGCGCTACTCCGTCATCTCCTTTGACCTCGACGGCACCTTGGTGGACACCGCCGCCGAGATCACCGAGGCCGTTAACCGCACGCTGGCCGAGTTTGGCGTGCCCCGCCAAGACGAAGCCCTCATCACCGGCTTCATCGGCCACGGGGCGCGGCACCTGATGCTGCGCCTGCTGGCCCACCTGCTGCTGCAGGAGCCCGCGCTGGCCGACCGCCTGCCGCCCGACGCGGTGCTGCAGCGCCTGGACCGCCACTACCAGGCCACCGCCGGGCGCCTGGCCCAGCCCTACGCCGGCGCCCGCGACACGCTCCAGGCCCTGCGCGGTGCAGGGGTGCGCGTGGCCTGCCTGACCAACAAGGAGCACCGCTTTGCCACCCTGGTGCTGCGCGCCTGCCGGCTGGACGACTGCCTGGACTACGTGGTGGGCGGTGACCTGCTGCCGCAGAAAAAGCCCGACCCCGCCGGCCTGCGCCATGTGCTGGGCGTGCTGGGCGGCCAGGCCCACCGCGCCGCCCACGTGGGCGACGCCGCCACCGATGTGGAAACCGCCCGCGCCGCGGGCGCCCAGGCCTGGGCCGTGCCCTGGGGCTACAACGGCGGCGAGTCCATCTTGCTGGCCAGGCCGCATCGGCTGTTCGACAGCCTGCCCGACATCGCCGAGCACGTGCTGGCCGCCAACCGCGCCGGTGGCTTTGCCCCGGCCATGGCCTGAACGCCATTTCCTTGTTCCAGAGATCCAGGACTTCTCCCATGACCCTCAAGATGGGCATCAACGGCTTCGGCCGCATCGGCCGCATGGTGTTCCGTGCCGCCGTGCAGAACTTCTCTGACGACATCGAGGTCGTCGCCATCAACGACCTGCTGGAGCCCGACTACCTGGCCTACCTGCTGAAGTACGACAGCGTGCACGGCCGCTTCCAGGGTGAGGTGGCCGTGGAGGGCCAGCACCTGGTGGTCAACGGCCGGCGCATCCGCCTGACGGCGCTGAAGAACCCGGCCGAGCTGGCCTGGGGCGAGGTGGGCGCCGACGTGGTGATCGAGTCCACCGGCCTGTTCCTGACCCAGGACACCGCGCAAAAGCACCTGGATGCGGGCGCCCAGAAGGTCATCCTCTCGGCCCCGTCCAAGGACGACACGCCCATGTTCGTCTACGGCGTCAACCATGATCGCTACGCCGGCCAGGCCATCATCAGCAACGCCAGCTGCACCACCAACTGTTTGGCGCCGGTGGCCAAGGTGCTCAATGACCGATTTGGCATCCGGCGCGGCCTGATGACCACGGTGCACGCCGCCACCGCCACGCAAAAGACCGTGGACGGCCCGAGCCACAAGGACTGGCGCGGCGGCCGTGGCATCCTGGAAAACATCATCCCGTCCTCCACCGGTGCCGCCAAGGCCGTGGGCGTGGTGCTGCCGGAGCTCAAGGGCAAGCTGACCGGCATGGCCTTTCGCGTGCCCACCAGCGATGTGTCGGTGGTGGACCTGACGGTGGAGCTGAACACCGCTGCCACCTACGCCGAGGTGTGCGCTGCCCTGCAGGCCGCCAGCCAGACCCCCATCGCCCAAGGCGGTATGCAGGGCGTGCTGGGCTACACCGAAGACAAGGTGGTGGCCACCGACTTCCGCGGTGAACCCTGCACCAGCGTGTTCGATGCTGAGGCGGGCCTTGCCCTAGACAGCACCTTCGTGAAGGTCGTGTCCTGGTACGACAACGAATGGGGCTACTCCAACAAATGCCTGGAGATGGCCCGCGTGGTTGGCCAAGACCTGCGCTGAGTCCAACCCCTTCCCTGACAAGCCCAAAACCCACCGGAGACTTTCCATGGCCCTCATCGCCCTGCGCCAACTGCTGGACCATGCCGCCGAGCATGGCTACGGCGTGCCCGCCTTCAACGTCAACAACCTGGAGCAGATCCAGGCCATCATGCAGGCCGCCCAGGCCACACAAAGCCCGGTCATCCTGCAGGCCAGCGCGGGTGCGCGCAGCTACGCGGGTGAGGCCTACCTGCGCCACATGGTGCTGGCCGCCATCGAGACCCACCCGGACATCCCCGTCTGCCTGCACCAAGACCACGGCGCCTCGCCGGCGGTGTGCATCCAGGCCATCCGCTCGGGCTTTTCCAGCGTGATGATGGACGGCTCGCTGCGTGAAGACGCCAAGACCCCGGCCTCCTACGACTACAACGTGGCCGTCACCGCCCAGGTCTGTGAGATGGCCCATGCCGTGGGCGTGAGTGTGGAGGGGGAGCTGGGCTGCCTGGGCTCGCTGGAAACCGGCGACGCCGGCGAGGAAGACGGCGTGGGCGCGGTGGGCCAGCTCAGCCATGAGCAAATGCTGACCGACCCGACCGAGGCCCGGGACTTTGTGGCCCGCACCGGCGTGGACGCCCTGGCCATTGCCATTGGCACCAGCCACGGCGCCTACAAGTTCACCCGCCCGCCCACTGCCGAGGTGCTGGCCATCGACCGCATCGCCCAGATCCATGCCGCCGTGCCCAACACCCACTTGGTGATGCACGGCAGCTCCAGCGTGCCGCAGGAATGGTTGGCCATCATTCGCCAATACGGCGGGGAGCTGAAGGAGACCTACGGCGTGCCGGTGGAGGAGATCGTGCGCGGCATCCGCAGCGGCGTGCGCAAGGTCAACATCGACACCGACATCCGCCTGGCCATGTTCGGCGCCATGCGCCAGCTGCTGGCCACCCAGCCCGGTGAGTTTGACCCGCGCAAGGCCCTGGCCGCCGCCCGCAAAGCCGCCCAGGGCATTTGCCAAGCGCGCTTCGAGGCCTTTGGCTGCGCCGGCCACGCCGCCCGCATCCGGCCGCTGGCGCTGGACGCCCTGGTGCCGCGCTACCGCTGACCCACATGGCCCGCACAGGAGAAGCCCATGACCCCCAAGGCCCTGCTCTGGGATGTGGACGGCACCCTTGCCGAGACCGAACGCGATGGCCACCGCGTCGCCTTCAACCTGGCCTTTGCCGATGCCGGCCTGCCCTGGGGCTGGGACGAGCGCCGCTATGGCGAGCTGCTGCACATCACCGGCGGGCGCGAGCGCCTGCTGGCCGACATGCTGCACCGCGCCGATGCCCCGCGCACCCCGGAGGCGCGCGAATCGCTGGCCCGTGCTTTGCACCACCGCAAGAACCAGCGTTATGCCGAGCTGGTGGCCGCTGGCGCCCTGCTGCCCCGCCCGGGGGTGCTGGACCTGATGCGCGAGGCCCGGGCCCAGGGCCTGCGCCAGGCCATCGTCACCACCACCAGCCGCCGCAATGTGCAAGCCCTGATGACCGAGCTGCTGGGCCGGCGCTGGGCCGACCGCTTTGAGGTGCTGGTGTGCGGCGAGGACGTGCGCGACAAGAAGCCCCACCCTGAGGCCTATCTGCTGGCGCTGCAGCGCCTGGGCTTGCCGCCGCTGGCCTGCCGCGCGCTGGAGGACTCGGGCCCCGGCCTGAGTGCCGCCCGTGCCGCCGGCATTCCGGTGTGGCTGCGGCCCAGCGTGTACTTCCCGGCGCCCCGGCCCGAGCGCCTGGCGCCGGTGTTCTCGCCCTTCTGCCAGCTCATCACCCGCGATGAGGACTTCACCTGGGAGCGCCTGCGCGCCGAGCGCGGCGCCTGGCAGCGTGCGGCTTGAGGCGCCGGTCGCGTCAGCCGCGCAGTCGGCTGCCGGCCGGCACACTGGCCAGCAGGAAGGTCATCTGGTCGGCCAGGATGCGGCGCCCGCGCAGGATCATGTCCTCATGCAGGCTGGGCACGTAGGGCAGAAAGAGCAGGCTCATGCGTGCCTCCTCGGGCAGGCGGTTGGCCTTGCGGTGGTTGCAGGCGCGGCAGGCGGTGATGCAGTTCATCCAGCTGTCGGCGCCGCCGCGTGAGGTGGGGACGATGTGCTCCCGCGTCAGGCCGTCGTGGCCGAAGCGCTGGCCGCAGTAGGCGCACAGGCACCGATCGCGCACGAACAGCTTGGGGTTGGTCAGGGCAGGCACCTGCCGGAACGCCCGCGAGGGCATGGCCCCGCGCACCGCGATGATGGGGTGCAGGCTCAGCCGCGAGGGCAGGCCGGTGGCGCGCTGCACACCGCCGCGCAGCACGTAGCAGGTCTCGCCCACGGTCCAGGCCACGCCGTCGCTGGCGTAGAGCACGGCGGCTTCCTTCACCGTGAGCCAAGCCTGTGGTCGACCCGAAACGTCCAGCTGCAGCACATCCATCGGCGCACCTCCAGACCCGCCCGGCGCCGACCACCGCCCCGCGATGGCCCGCTCCGGGCCGCCTTGCACCGTCAGGGCCCGCGCACCGGCTGGTGCGGACAGGATGACGGCCGGCACCACAGCATAGTCCTCCCGCATGACACCTGCCGCCGCGGGGGGCACTTCGTGGTGTGTTCACGGAGTTTGCTCGGGGTTTACCCTGGGATGCAAGCATTTGCCACCTGGCGGCCGTAAAAAGCCGTTTCCCCCTCTTGTGCAGCGGCTCGACTTGCCTTCAAAATAGAACGACCGTTCGTTTTATTAAAGCCGTGTCCAACACCACCGCTCCCCGTCGCACCAGCACCCGCAGCCTCCACAAGGGGCAGCAGACGCGCGCCACCATCCTGGAGGCCGCGCTGGGTCTGGCGGCCCACGTGGGCCTGGAAGGCCTGTCCATCGGCGCCATTGCCGAAGTCACCGGCATGAGCAAGTCCGGCGTGTTCGCCCACTTCGGCTCGCGCGAGGAGCTGCAGATCTCGGTGATCCGCGAGTACCACGCCAAGTTCGAGGAGGAAGTGTTCTTCCCCGCCATCCGCGAGCCCCGCGGCCTGGCGCGCCTGAACGCCCTGTTCGAGCACTGGATGAAGCGCGTGTCGGTGGAAATTGACTCCGGCTGCATCTACATCAGCGGCGCGGTGGAGTTCGACGACCGCCCCGGCCCCGTGCGCGACGCCCTGGCCGACATGGTCCGCAGCTGGCAGCTGGCCCTGGAGCGCGCCATCCGCCTGGCGGTGGAGACCGGCGAGCTGCGGGCCGACACCGACCCCGCCCAGTTCCTGTTCGAGGTGCACGGCCTGATCCTGGCCACGCACCACGACGCGCGATTCCTGCGCAACCCCGGCGCCATCGACCGCGCTCGGCGCGGCTTTGCCCGCATCGTCCAAGACCACCTGGCCTCGCCGGCGGCGCCCTCGCCGGTCCGGGCCTGAGCTGTCCGCCCCCGTTTCACCCCCCGCCCCCTCCCGGAGACCGCCATGCCCCAGTACAACCCCCCGCTGCGCGACATGCAATTCGTGCTGCACGAGCTGTTCAACGTTGTGGACACCTTCCGCACGCTGCCCGCCCATGCCGACATCGACGTGGACACCGTCAACGCGGTGCTGGAGGAGGGCGGCAAGTTCGCCGCGCAGGTGGTGGCCCCCATCAACCTGTCGGGCGACGCCGAAGGCTGTGCCCTGGACAAGACCACCCATGAGGTGACGCCGCCCAAGGGCTTCAAAGAGGCTTATGCCCAGTATGTGGAAGGCGGCTGGCCCGCGCTGAGCTGCGACCCGGCCTTTGGTGGCCAGGGCCTGCCGCACACCGTGAACCAGTGCTTCTACGAGATGCTCAACAGCGCCAACCAGGCCTGGACCATGTACCCCGGCCTGAGCCACGGTGCCTACGAGTGCCTGCACGCCCACGGCACCGACGCGCAGAAATCCACCTACCTGCCCAAGCTGACCAGCGGTGAGTGGACCGGCACCATGTGCCTGACCGAGCCGCACTGCGGCACCGACCTGGGCCTGCTGCGCACCAAGGCCGAACCGCAGGCCGATGGCACCTACAAGATCACCGGCGCCAAGATCTTCATCTCCGCCGGCGAGCACGACATGGTGGACAACATCATCCACCTGGTGCTGGCCCGCCTGCCGGACGCGCCGGCCGGCTCCAAGGGCATCAGCCTGTTCGTGGTGCCCAAGTTCCTGGTGAACGCCGATGGCAGCCTGGGTGCGCGCAACGGCATCTACTGCGGCGGCCTGGAGCACAAGATGGGCATCCACGCCAACGCCACCTGCCAGATGATCCTGGACGGCGCCGTGGGCACCCTGGTGGGCCAGCCCAACAAGGGCCTGGCCGCCATGTTCGTGATGATGAACGCCGCCCGCCTGGGCGTGGGCTGCCAAAGCCTGGGCCTGACCGAGGTGGCCTACCAGAACGCCGTGGCCTACGCCAAGGACCGCCTGCAGATGCGCGCCCTGTCCGGCGTGAAGGCGCCGGAGAAGGCGGCTGATCCCATCATCGTGCACCCCGATGTGCGCAAGATGCTGCTGACCGCCCGCGCCTACGCCGAAGGTGGCCGCGCCCTGTGCGTCTACACCGCCATGAAGCTGGACGTGGCCTTGAACGCCGCCGACGCCGACGAGCGCCAAGAGGCCGAGGACGAAGTGGCCCTGCTGACGCCCATCGTCAAGGCCTTCATCACCGACAACGGCTGGATTGCCACCAGCCATTGCATGCAGGTGTACGGCGGCCACGGCTTCATCCACGAGTGGGGCATGGAGCAGTACGTCCGTGACGCCCGCATCAACATGATCTACGAGGGCACCAACACCATCCAGAGCCTGGACCTGCTGGGCCGCAAGGTGCTGGGCGACAACGGCAAGAAGCTCAAGAAGCTGGGCAAGATGGTCGCCGCCTTTGTGGAAGAAGAGGGCGTGCGCGAGGACATGCAGGAGTTCATCAACCCGCTGGCCGACCTGGGCGAGAAGGTCACCAAGCTGACGATGGAAATCGGCATGAAGGCCATGGGCAACCCCGAAGAAGTGGGTTCGGCCGCCGTGGATTACCTGCGCGTGGTGGGCCATCTGGTCTACGCCTACCTGTGGGCCCGCATGGCCAAGGTGGCGCTGGACAAGCAAGACAGCGGCGACACCTTCTACACCGCCAAGCTGCACACCGCACGCTTTTACTTTGCCAAGCTGCTGCCCGAGACCGCCAGCCTGATCCGCACCGCCCGCGCCGGCGTGGCGCCGCTGATGGCCATGGACGAGGCCCTGTTCTGACACCGCGGCGCGCCATGAAACGCCACGTGCTGGCCGCCACCCTGGGGATGGCCTTGGGGACGGCCCTGGTCACGCCCACCTGGGCGCAGGTCCCCGGCCCGCTGAGTCCGGTGGGCCTGTGGAAAAGCATTGACGACGACTCCGGCCAGGAGAAGTCGCTGGTGCGCATCACCGAGGCCGGCGGTGTGGTGAGCGGGCGCATCGAGCGCCTGCTGGACCCCAGCGTCAAGCCCGGCGCGGTGTGCGAGAAATGCAGCGACGAGCGCAAGGGCCAGCCCGTGGTGGGGCTGCAAATCCTGCGCAACCTGCGCCAAGACGCCGGCGAGCCTGGCATCTGGACCGGCGGCGAGGTGCTGGACCCCGCCAACGGCAAGACCTACCGCACCCGCCTCAAGCCCGTGGACGGTGGCCGCAAGCTGGAGCTGCGCGGCTACATCGGCCCCTTCTACCGCACCCAGACCTGGCTGCGCGTGGAGTGAGCCCCGACCTCTCGACCGCCAAACCCTCGACCTTTCAGGAAGAACCCCCCATGAGTCGATTCAATGTCCGCAAGGTCGCCGTGCTCGGCGCCGGCGTGATGGGCGCGCAAATCGCCGCCCACCTGGTCAACGTCAACGTGCCGGTGGTGCTGTTTGACCTGCCCAATTCCAAAGAGGGCCCCAAGAGCGCCATCGCGCTCAAGGCCATCGAGAACCTCAAGAAGCTCAAGCCCGCGCCGCTGGGCACGCCCGAGCTGGCCGCGCGCATCCAGCCGGCCAATTACGAAGAGCACCTGGACCTGCTCAAGGACTGCGATCTGGTGATCGAGGCCATTGCCGAGCGCATGGACTGGAAGCTGGACCTCTACACCCGGGTGGCGCCGTTCATTGCGCCGCACGCCATCGTGGCGTCCAACACCTCGGGCCTGAGCATCTCCAAGCTGGGCGCGGTGCTGCCGGAAGACATCAAGCCGCGCTTTTGCGGCATCCACTTCTTCAACCCGCCGCGCTACATGGCCCTGGTGGAGTTGATCGCCACCCCGGCCACGCAGCCGCTGGTGCTGGACCAGCTGGAAGCCTTCGTCACCACCACGCTCGGTAAGGGTGTGGTGCGCGCCAAGGACACGCCCAACTTCATCGCCAACCGCGTGGGCATCGCCGGCATGCTGGCCACCATCCATGAGGCCAGCCAGTTTGGCCTGAGCGTGGACGTGGTGGACGACCTGACCGGCAAGAAGCTGGGCCGCGCCAGCAGCGGCACCTTCCGCACCGCCGATGTCGTGGGCCTGGACACCATGGCCCACGTCATCAAGACGCTGCAGGACAACCTGGGCCCCGAGCAGGCCAACGACCCCTTCTACCCCAGCTATGGCACCCCGCCGGTGCTGGCCGCGCTGATCGAGAAGGGCGCGCTGGGCCAGAAGGTGGGCGCCGGCTTCTACAAGAAGGAAGGCAAGGCCATCCTGCGCCTGGACCCGGCCACCGCCAGCTACGTGCCCGCCGGCAAGACGGCTGACCCGCTGGTGGAGCGCATCCTCAAGAAGCCCGCCGCCGAGCGCCTGAAGCTGCTGCGCGAAAGCAGCAACCCGCAGGCTCAGTTCGTGTGGGCCATCCTGCGCGACGCCTTCCACTATGTGGCCGTGCACTTGGCCGACATCGCCGACTCCGCCCGCGAGGTGGACTTCGCCATGCGCTGGGGCTTTGGCATGAAGCAAGGCCCCTTCGAGCTGTGGCAAGACGCCGGCTGGCTGCAGGTGGCCGAGTGGGTCAAGGCCGACATCGACGCTGGCAAGGCCCTGTGCGCCGCCCCGCTGCCCGCCTGGGTGTTTGAAGGCCCGGTGGCTGAAGCCGGCGGCGTGCACACCCCGGCCGGCTCCTGGAGCGCGGCCCAGAGCACCTTCGTGCCGCGCAGCAACTTGCCCGTCTACGCCCGCCAGCACTTCCCGGAGAGCGTGCTGGGCAGCGGCGCGGTGGACCCGCTCAAGAGCGGCACCGAGCTGTTCAAGAACGACGAAGTGCGCGTCTGGACCCTGGATGGTGAAGTCGTCATCGCCAGCATCACCGCCAAGCTGCACCTGATCAGCCCCACCGTCACCGAAGGCCTGCTCAAGGCCCTGGACATTGCCGAGGCCGGCTACCAGGGCCTGGTGATCTGGTCGCCCGATGATGTGTTCTCGGCCGGGGCCAACCTCGAAGCCCTGATGCCCGTCTTCATGAAGCACGGCGGCAAGGGCATTGCGCCGGAAGAGAAGAAGCTGCAGGACATGATGCTGCGCATGCGCTATGCGGCGGTGCCCACCGTGGCGGCGGTGCGTGGCATTGCCCTGGGCGGTGGCTGCGAGCTGGCGGTGCACTGCGCGCAGCGTGTGGTCGCCATGGAAAGTTATGTGGGCCTGGTGGAAGTGGGCGTGGGCCTGCTGCCCGGCGGTGGCGGCCTGACCTACATCGCCCGCCGTGCCGCTGAGCGCGCCCCGGCTGGCGCCGACCTGCTGCCCTTCCTGAAGGACGGCTTCCAGGCCGCTGCCATGGCCACCGTGGGCACCAGCGCGCTCGAATCACGCAAGCTGGGCTACGTGCTGGACAGCGACATCGTGGTGCCGCACAAGGACGAGCTGCTGTTCGTGGCCATCAGCCAGGCCAAGGCCCTGGCGGCCGCCGGCTGGCGCGCCCCGGCCAAAGCCCTGTTCCCGGTAGCCGGCCGCAACGCCAAGGCCACCATCCAGGCCTCTTTGGTGGGCATGCGTGACGGTGGCTTCATCAGCAAGCACGACTTTCACATCGCCAGCCTGATCGCCGACGTGGTGACGGGCGGTGATCTGGACGCCGGCACCCTGGTGACCGAGGACTACCTGCTGGCGCTGGAGCGCAAGCACTTCTGCAGCCTGCTGGACCACCCCAAGACCCAGGAACGGATCATGGGCATGCTCCAAACGGGTAAACCTGTCCGCAACTGATTGGCCTCCACACCAAGGAACACCGACATGAGCAAGCAAGTGCAAGAGGCCTACATCGTCGCGGCCAGCCGCACCCCCATCGGCAAGTCCGGCCGGGGCCATTTCCGCCACACCCGCTCGGACGATCTGCTGATCGCCGCGCTGCAAAGCGCGTTGGCGCAGGTGCCCACGCTGGACCCGGCGGCCATTGAAGACGCCATCATCGGCTGCAGCTTCCCCGAGGGCGAGCAGGGCATGAACATGGCGCGCATCGCCGTGGCCCTGGCCGGCCTGCCCAATGGCGTGGGTGGCGTCACCATCAACCGCTTCTGCGCCTCGGGCCTGACCGCCATCCAGATGGCCGCTGACCGCATCCGCGTGGGTGAGGCCGACGTGATGATCGCCGGCGGCGCCGAGTCCATGAGCCTGGTGCCCATGGGCGGCACCAAGCCCTCGTTCAACCCCCTGGTGTTCGCCAAGGACGAGAACGTGGGCATCGCCTACGGCATGGGCCTGACCGCCGAGAAGGTGGCCCAGCAGTGGAAGGTGAGCCGCGAAGACCAAGACGCCTTTGCCCTGGCCTCGCACCAAAAGGCCATCGCTGCCCAGCTGGCCGGCGAGTTCACCGACGAGATCTGCCCCGTCACCGTCACCGAGCGCACGCCCAACCTGGCCACCGGCGAGGTGAGCTTGAGCCAACGTGTCATCACCCTGGACGAAGGCCCGCGCCCCGACACCAGCCTCGAAGGCCTGGGCAAGCTGCGCCCGGTGTTCGCCTCGCCCAAGGACCCGACGGGCAAGGCCACCGGCATGGGCAGCGTGACCGCCGGCAACAGCTCGCAAACCAGCGACGGCGCGGGCGCGCTGATCCTGGCGTCTGAGAAGGCCGTCAAGCAGTTCGGCCTCAAGCCGTTGGCCCGGTTTGTCAGCTTCGCCAGCCGCGGTGTGCCGCCCGAGATCATGGGCATCGGCCCCATCGCCGCCATCCCGGCCGCGCTGGGCTACGCCGGCCTCAAGCAGGACGACCTGGGCTGGATCGAGCTGAACGAGGCGTTTGCCGCCCAGTCTCTGGCCGTCATCCGCGACCTGGGCCTGAACCCCGAAGTGATCAACCCGCTGGGCGGCGCCATTGCCCTGGGCCACCCGCTGGGCGCCACCGGCGCCATCCGCGCCGCCACCACCCTCCATGGCCTGCGCCGCCGCGGCCAGAAGTACGGCATGGTGACCATGTGCGTGGGCACCGGCCAGGGTGCTGCAGGGATCTTCGAGGCGCTGTGAGACCGGGGCCCGGCCGCGCCGGCGTGCGCGCGTCCGGGCGCCTTCCTCACCGTGACCCCACCGGTTCAAGGGCCTACCCGGCCCGTGAAACCAGGCGCCAGCCCTGTGCTCGGCGCCTGTCTCCGGGCCGCCCTGCCACCCGCGGGGCGGCCCCCTCCAACCGACTGGACCTTGGAGACCCCGGTGCAAGTGCCTGCCGCAGTCCCCACCTTGGCCACCGCCGGGCCCGACGCCCCGCCGGGTGCCCTGGCCGAAGCCCTGGCCCGCCAGCGTGCCGCCTACGTCGCCGATCCCGTCGCCGCCTGGCCGCAGCGGGCCGGCCGCCTGGTCCGCCTGCAGGCCCTGCTGCGCGAGGAGGGCGAGGCCCTGGCCACCGCGCTGGACGCCGACTACGGCGGCCGCAGCCGGGTCGAGACCGCCAACTACGAGCTGTTTCCCGCCCGCAAGGCGGTGCGCCACGCCCTGCGCCATGGCCGACGCTGGATGCGCCCGCGCCGCCCCTGGGCGGACTGGTGGGCGCTTCCCGGCCGCTGCGAGCTGCGGCCCCAGCCCCTGGGCGTGGTGGGTGTGGTGGCGCCGTGGAACTACCCGCTGCTGCTCACCGTCGGCCCGCTGATCGACGCGCTGGTGGCCGGCAACCGCGTCATGCTCAAGCTGCCCGAGCAGGTGCCGCAGTTCTCGGCCGCACTGGCTGCTGCCGTGGCGCGCCGCTTTGCACCCGATGAGGTGCTGGCCGTGCAGGGTGGGCCCGACGTGGCCGCCGCCTTCAGCGCCCTGGCCTTTGACCACCTGCTGTTCACCGGCTCCACGGCTGTGGGTCGCCGGGTCATGGCCGCCGCCAGCGCCCACCTCACCCCCGTCACGCTGGAGCTGGGCGGCAAGAGCCCCGCCATCGTGCTGGCCGATGCCGACCTGCCGCAGGCGGTCCACCGCCTGCTCTCAGGCAAGTTCGTCAACGCCGGACAGACCTGCATCGCCCCCGACACCGTGCTGGTCGATCTGCGCCTGCGGGACGCCTTTGTGGCCGAGGCCCAGCGCCAGGCCCACACCCTCTGGCCCGACCCCGCCCGGCACGCCGAGCACACCCGCGTGCTCAACCTTGCCCAGTGGTTGCGCCTGCAGGCCTGGCAGGACGAGGCCGAGGCCGCCGGGGCCCGTGCCGTGCCCCTGGGCGCGCCGTCCACCACCCCGCTGCCCGAGCGCCTGATGCGCCCCACACTGCTGCTGGACGCTCCCGACCACACCCGCGTCATGCAGGAAGAGGTCTTCGGCCCCCTGTTGCCCGTGGTGGCGGTGGACGGGCTGGAGGGCGCCATCGCCTGGGTCAACGCCCGACCCCGGCCGCTGGCGCTGTACCTCTTCACCGCCAGCGCCGCCGCCCGTGAGGCCGTGCTGACCCGCACCCACAGCGGAGGCGTCACCGTGGGCGACACCCTGCTGCACATCGGCCAGGAGAACCTGCCCTTTGGCGGCATTGGCGCCAGCGGCCTGGGCGCCTACCACGGCGAGGCGGGTTTTCGCACCTTCTCGCACTTCAAGCCCGTCTTCCACCAAAGCCGCTGGGCACTGACCCGCCATGTGGGCCCGCCACACGGTCCCCTCTCTGGCTGGCTGGCCGCGCTGGTCATGCGCCTGGGGGGCTGAACCCGGTCCGCCCTGTCATCCCTGCGCCAGCAACTGACACGACAAGCCGCTACCCTTGTTCCCTTAGACGCCGAGGACCTGCTGACATGAGCATCAAGACCGCCACCCTCCAGGGCGTGGCCACCCTGGAAATCGCCCGCCCCGAGAAGAAGAACGCCCTGACCCAGGCCATGTACACGGCCCTGGCGGACGGCCTGCGCGCGGCGGCTGCCGACCCGGCCGTGCGCGCCGTGCTCATCACCGGCCAGCCCGGCATCTTCAGCTCCGGCAACGACATCGAGGACTTCATGCAGCGCCCTGCGCTGCAGGGCGACTCGCCCGTGCTGCAGTTCATGAAGGCGCTGATGGACTGCGACAAGCCCGTGGTGGCGGCCGTCACCGGCGCGGCCGTGGGCATTGGCACCACGCTGCTGCTGCACTGCGACTTCGTCTACGTCAGCGACGAAGCCCGCCTGGCCATGCCTTTCGTTGGCCTGGGCCTGGTGCCCGAGTTCGGCTCCAGCCTGCTGGTGCCCCAACTCATGGGCCTGCGCAAGGGCGCCGAGAAGTTGCTGCTGGGCGACCCCTTCACCCCGGATGAGGCGGTGGAATGCGGCATCGCCAACGCCGTGCTGCCCGCTGGCGAAGTGGTGGCCCACGCCCGCCGCGTGGCCGAGCGCTTCAACCAGCTGCCGCCCGCGGCCGTGCGCGAGGCCAAGCGCCTGATGCGCGCCCCGCACAAGGAGCAGCTGCTGCACACCATCCTGACCGAGAGCCAGCTCTTCTCTGAGCGCCTGCGCAGCCCCGAGGCCACAGAGGCCTTCCAGGCCTTCTTCCAGAAGCGCAAGCCCGACTTCTCGTCGTTCAGCTGAGCACGGCACCCCGACCCACCGCCGGCCCGGCCTACGCCATGCTCCACGCCCTGAGCGACACGGCCTCCTGGCTGCCCAAGCTCCTGCTGGCCCCCTGGCTGTTGGTTCAGGGGCGCCAGGTGCGCCGCGACGCCCTGGTGCTGCCCGAGGCGGCCGGCCCCCGCGCCGGCCTGGCCGTGCCGGAGGACACCCAGGCCAGCGCCGCCGTGGAAACGCCGCCCCTGCTGCGCCTGCTGGTGGTGGGTGACTCCTCCGCCGCCGGCGTGGGCGTGGACCACCAGCACCAGGCCCTGGCCGAACCCCTGGCCAGCCGACTGGCTGCCGCCCTGGGTGGTCCCGTGGCCTGGCAACTCATCGCCACCACCGGCCACCGCGCCAGCCACGCCCGCCGCGCCCTGCAAAACGCCGTCCAGGCGGGCCGCCTGCAGCCGGCCGACGTCCTGGTCACCGCCCTGGGCGTCAACGACGTGGTCGCCCAAACCCGCCCGGCCGCCTTCTTGGCGGAACTGGATGCCCTGTGTGCCCTGGCCGCCCAGCACGCCGGCGTTCGCCACGTGCTGCACAGCGCCCTGCCACCCATGGGCCGCTTCCCCCTGCTGCCCCAGCCTTTGCGCTGGGCGCTGGGGCGTGACGCCCGTCGGTTGGACCATGCCCTGCGCCGCCACCTGGCTCGCCTGCCCCTCAGCAGTACCCCCCGCCGCCAGCACCTGCCCTTGCCGGAACTGCCGCCGCCTGTCCTTCCGGCAACCGCCGGTCTGCCAGGCCCCGCCGTCACCTCCGCCATCACCCGCACCGAAGGCAAACCCCCTGTCCCCCAGCCACCCGACTGGATGGCCCGCGACGGTTTCCACCCCGGTGCCACCGGCTACGCCGCCTGGGCGCAGGCACTGGCAGAGGCGGTGACGGGGGCCGGGTGGGGCGCTGCCTGCGGTGGGGCGCAGGAGCGGGCCCCGGCGTCAAGCCGCGCCAGGCGTTGACGCCCCCAGCCCACAACTCGGGCAATACCGGAAGAACACGTTCTTGCGGGTGCCGCAGCCGCAGCGGTCAAACAGGCGCAGGCCGCAATGCACGCAGAAGTCGGGGGGCACCTCGCCGGTGGTCAGGATGGGGCGCTCGCAGCCGGGGCAGAGCTGGGCGGCCATCTTCTTGAGGGCGTCGTCGTGGGTCAGGGCTTGGCGGCGCTCCGCCTCGCCGCGCTGTTCGGCCTGGGCGCGTTCCACCAGCCAGCGGCGCATGCGCTGCACGGCCCAGTGGCCGGCCAGGGCGGTGAGCACGATGCCGGCCACATAACGCACATAGCCGCCGTAGCTGGGCAGGTAGGGCACCAGTTCGACAAAGAAGGTGAAGACGGCGGTCAAGACCACCGCGCGCAGCAGGGGCCAGTAGGGGCTGGCGCGCTTCCTCAGCACCAGCCAGACGGCCACGGCCAGCAGGGGGCCGGCCAGGGCCAGCCGCAGCCCGAAGACACGCAGCTCCTGCCAGAGTTGGGCACGCTGGTACTGGCCTTGCGCCTGCGCCAGCAGGTCGGCCTCCTGGCGCTCGGCGCGTGCCTGGGCCTGTTGGGTGTCGAGCTGTCGCTGCCGGGCGGCTTCCAGGCGCTGTTCGGCCTGGCGTTCGGTGGCTTTGAGGGCGTCCAGTTCGCGGGTCCGGCGCAGCAGCTCGGGGTCGGTGCTGGGGTCACCACTGGCGCGCCGGTTGGCCAGCCAGTGCTCAAAGCTGGACCTGGCGCTGCGCGTGGCGTTGGCGGCGGCCTGCAAGGCCAGCCGGGCCTGGGGCTCTTCCTCGGCCAGGGCGTCGGCCTGGGCTCGCAGGTCCTGCTGGGCCTGTCGGGCTCCGGCCAGGCGCGGGCCGTCGGCGAATTGCTGCAAGGTGAGCGGGTTCTCCAGGCGCGGCAGGTCGGCGATGACCCGGCCGCCCAAGCCGATGAGGAAGCTGGCCAGCACGAGGGAGACCACCCACATCAGGCCGGTGAAGGCGCGTTCCGGCGAGCGCAGCAGTTTCAGCATGTCAGGTTCCGCGGTGGGGGCGCCGGCTGTGGCTCAAGGCTGCAGCAGGGCGCGCACGTAGTGGATGGGGGCGTGGTCGGAGAGGAGGCGGGTGGGGACTTGTGAGGCCAGCAGCGCAGCGGGCAGAAGTGCCAGTTCAGCCCCCCCAGTTCGCCGGAGGGCCTCAGCTCAGGCGGAAGCGCACGGTGGCCTGGTCGCGGACCTTCTGCGGCACGCTGCCCGCCAGGGCGATGGCCGCCCGGCCCGACAGCAGGCGCTGGAAGACGTCCTGCACCTGCCGGGCGTCCACCTCCTGCAGGCGCTGCAGTCCCTGCAGCGGATCGCGCAAGCGGCCGAAGATGAACAGGTCCTGCACGGCCGCTTCGAGCCGGCGGGCGGGCGCCTCCAGGCCGCGCAGGGCGCGCACCCACAGCTGCCTGCGGGCACGCTCCAGGTCCACGGCGGCGGGGCCGTCCTGCGCCAGGCGCGCCAGCAACTCGGCCACGGCCTGCAGGTACTCCGGCGCCTCCTTGGCCCCGGTGGCGGCTTCGATGATGAATTGGCCGGTCAGGGGCAGCACGTCGGCCGAGCAGGCCACGTAGTAGGCCAGGCCGCGGCGTTCGCGGATCTCGTCCAGCAGCGGGGAGCTCATGCCTTCGCCCAGCAGGGCGGCGGCCAGCACATCGGCGGCCACCGGGGCGCCGCGGGCCTCGTCGGCCAGGGCCGGGGCCTCAAAGCCCAGCACCACCTGGCATTGGGAGCTGCCGGCCAGGCGCTGCACCTTCAGGCCGCCGTGCCAGGCGGGGGCTTGCACCTGCGGTGCCTGGCCCGTGGGCATGTCGCCAAAGGCGCTCGCCACGTCCCGCTCAAAGGCCTTCCATTGCCGGGCGTTCAACGGGCCGGCCACCGCCAACACGGTGTGGCCGGCGCCGTACTGCCGGGCCACGTAGCGCTGCAGCTCGGCCCGGGTGAAGCGCTCGATGTTGCGGCGTTGGCCGATGATGGGGCGGCCCGCAGGGTGCTGCGGGCCGTAGCAGGCGCGGTCAAAGGCCTGGAAGGCCATGGCGGCGGGGTCCTCCTGCACCTCGGTCAGTTCATGCAGGATGACCTGTCGCTCGCGCTCCAGCTCGTCCTCCGGGAAGGTGCCGTGCAGCACGATGTCGGCCAGCAGGTCCACAAAGGCCGGGAGGTCCTGCGGCAAGCCTTCCAGGTGGAAGGCGGTGTGGTCCTTGTCGGTGTGGGCGTTGACCTCGGCGCCCAGGCGCTCGGCCTCCAGGTTGAGCTGCTGGCAGTTGCGCGTGGGCGTGCCTTTGAAGGCCATGTGCTCGACCACGTGGCTGATGCCGTTCTCACGGGTCGATTCATGCAGGCTGCCGGTGCGCACGAAGACGCTGAGTGCCACCGTCTGCCGCCAGGGCAGGGGCAGGCCCACGAGGCGCAGGCCGTTGGGCAGGGTGGAGAGCCAGGGGGCGGGCAGGGTGGGCAGGGCGGAATCGGTCGACAAGGTGCGTGGCGGCAGAGGAGAGGGAGGGGCGGGGGCGGTGAGGGCGTCGGGCGGCGCGGCATACCATGCCGGCGCCACAGGCGCCAGTGTCGCCCATCCGCCCGTGGGGCAGACCCGTGGTGGTCAAGGGGGCGGTGCGTCCCATGCCAGCCACGCCGGGTCTGCCCGCACCTGGTACCGCTCGGCCGGGAGTTCATGGCCCAAGCGCTGCAGGGCGCGGTGGGCGGTGTGGGCAAAGCGCCGGGCCTCGGCGGTGCTCCAGTCGGGGCCGGGTTGTGGCGGGGCGTCCCAGTCCAGCGACAGGTCGTGCCAGGCGATCAGGTGGTCGAGCAGGCGCTGGGTGTTGGCAGTCAGCGGCAGGTCGTGGTGGTCCACGGCCTCGCCGAGTGCGCCGGCGTCGTGGGGACCGGCGTGCGGGGCCCACAGGCAGATGCCGCTGCCGGCGTCAAAGGCCAGGTTCAGCAGGCGGGGGGGCACGCCGGACGGTGGCGGGACGGGTTCTTGGCGCATGGCACAAGTATGGCCACAGGCCTCGCTATAGTGTCAGTCAAATAGCGATATACGCCGGAGCGTCCGACGATGACACTGCTGCGCCGGGTCCTGCAGGCCTTGGGGGCCATGGCACTGCTGCTGGGGGTCTGCGCCCAGGCGGCCCCCCTCACCGTGGCCGCGGCGGCGGACCTCAAGTTCGCCATGGAGGAGGTTGTCGAGGCCTTCAAGGCCCGGCAGCCGGGGGCGGAGGTGGCGGTGGTCTATGGCTCCTCGGGCAAGTTTCACACCCAGATCCAGCAGGGGGCGCCCTACGACCTGTTCTTCTCGGCCGACATCGCGCTGCCGCAGTCACTGGCCCGCGCGGGCCTGGCGGCCTCGCCGGTGCGGCCCTATGCCGTGGGCCGGCTGGTGCTGTGGAGCGCCACCCGTGATGCCCGCGGCATGACCTTGGCCAGCCTGGCCGATCCTTCGATCACGCGTGTGGCCATCGCCAATCCGCGCCACGCGCCATATGGCCAGCGCGCCGAGGAGGCGCTGCGCGCTGCCGGCGTGTGGGAACAGGTGGCCCCCAAGCTGGTCTACGGCGAGAACATCGCCCAGGCCGCACAGTTTGTGCAGACGGGCAATGCCCAGGTGGGCGTGATCGCCCAGTCCCTGGCGCTCCATCCCGAGCTGCAGGCCCGCGGCGGCCATGCCCTGGTGCCCGAGGCGCTGCACAGTCCCCTGGCGCAGGGTTTCATCATCACGCGGCGTGGGCAGGACCATCCGTTGGCGGTCCGCTTGGCCGAGTTCATGCAGACGCCCGTGGCCCGTGGCCTGATGCTGAAATACGGCTTTGCGCTGCCGGGCGAAGCCGCCCGTTGAGCGTGCCGCCCGCCACCGTGTCCTGACGCCTGCCGCGTTGCCTCCGCCATGCCCGCACTCAGTCCCGCCGACCTGCAGGCCCTGTGGCTCACCGCCCGGCTGGCGGGCACCGTCACCCTGATCCTGCTGGTGCTGGGCACGCCCATCGCTTGGTGGCTGGCCCGCAGCCGTGCCCGCTGGAAGGGTGTGGTGGGCGCGGTGGTGGCCCTGCCGCTGGTGCTGCCACCGTCGGTGCTGGGCTTCTACCTGCTGCTGGCCCTGGGGCCGCAGGGGCCGGTGGGCCGCGTGGTGCAGGACCTGGGGTTGGCCCCGCTGCCCTTCACCTTCTGGGGCCTGGTGGTCGCCTCGGTGCTGTATTCGCTGCCCTTCATGGTGCAGCCGCTGCAGGCGGCCTTCGAGGCGGTGGGTGACCGGCCGCTGGAGGTGGCCGCCACCCTGCGGGCTTCGCCGCTGGACGCCTTCTTCACCGTGGCCGTGCCCCTGGCCCTGCCCGGCTTTCTGACCGCGGCCACGCTCACCTTCGCCCACACCGTGGGCGAGTTCGGCGTGGTGCTGATGATTGGCGGCAACCTGCCCGGGCAGACCCGCGTGGCCTCGGTCCAGATCTACGACCATGTGGAGGCGCTGGACTACGCTCAGGCCCATCATCTCTCCGGCGTGCTGCTGCTGTTTTCCTTCGTGGTGCTGCTGGCGCTTTACGCGTGGCGGCCCGGCCGTCGTGTGCGGGGCTGAGGCCATGACAGCCCCGGGCCCCCTCTTGGCGCGGTTTGGCCTGTCCTGGCCGGGGTTTTCGCTTGACGTGGACCTCACCCTGCCGGGACAGGGCGTCACGGCCCTGTTCGGCCCGTCCGGTTCTGGCAAGACCACGCTGCTGCGCTGCATCGCCGGCCTGGAGCGACCGGCCCAGGGCCGGCTGGTGGTGCAAGGCCAGACCTGGCAAGACGGGCGGCTGTGGGTGCCGCCCCATCGCCGGCCCATTGGCTATGTGTTCCAGGAGGCCAGCCTGTTCGCTCACCTCAGCGTGCTGGGCAACCTGCGCTACGGCCTGCGCCGCAGCGGCCTGGACGGCAGCCCGCAGGCCACGCAGCGGCTGGAGCAGGCCATCGGCCTGCTGGGCATCGGCCACCTGCTGGAGCGTCGGCCCGACCGGCTGTCCGGCGGCGAGCGCCAGCGCGTGGGCATCGCCCGCGCCCTGGCCGTCTGCCCCCGCCTGATGCTGCTGGACGAACCACTGGCCGCGCTGGACCAGCGCCGCAAGGAGGAGATCCTGCCCTACCTGGAGCGCCTGCACCGTGAGTTGGACATCCCCATGCTCTACGTCACCCATGCGCCACAGGAAATGGCGCGCCTGGCCGACCATGTGGTGTTGCTGGAACAGGGGCGCGTGGTGCAGTCCGGACCGGTGGCTGACACCCTGAGCCGGCTGGACCTGCGCCTGGGCGAGGAGCAGGGCGCGGTGGTGGAGGCGGTGGTGGACGCGCTGGACCCGGAGTGGCACCTGGTGCGCGTGGCCTTTGACGGCGGCCAACTCTGGACCCGCGACCCGGGTGCCACCCTGGGCCAGCGGGTGCGGGTGCGGGTGCTGGCCCGTGACGTGAGCCTGGCCCGCCATCCACCGGGCGCCAGCAGCATCCAGAACCTGCTGCCGGCCCAGGTGGTGGAGCTGGCGCAGGACGAGCATCCCGGCCTGGCCCTGGTGCGCCTGCGCCTGGGGAACAGCCACCTGGTGGCCCGGCTGACCCGCCGCGCGGCGGCCGAGCTGGGCATTGCCGTGGGCCAGCCGGTCTGGGCGCAGGTCAAGTCGGTGGCGCTGATGCGCTGAGGCCTCAGCGCCGGGCCACCACGTCCAGCATGAAGCGCCGGGCCTGCGCCTGGGCGTAGCTCAGGGGGCGCAGGGCAGGGGCCGGACGGCGGTTGAGCAGCCAGCGGTAGTCGTTGCCCAGGTCGTGCAGCTGCAGGCCAGCGGCCTCCAGCAGCCCCAGGGCGCGGTGGTGGTGCGGGGCCTTGAGCTCCAGCGCCAGGGTCAGGCGCGGGTGGGTGCAGAGGTCCAGCAGCTCGGGCAGCACGCGGTGCTCGGCCCCTTCAATGTCGAGCTTGAGGAAACTCACCTGGGGCGCCAGCGGGCCCAGCAGCTCACCCAATTGGCGGGCCGGCACCTGCACCGTGCGCCAGTGGCGCTGACCCATGAGCCAGCCGTCCAGCTCGCGGCGGCTGGGCGGGGCCAGGCGGCAGTGCATGTCGTTGCGGGCATGCACATGAAAGGCGCAGCTGCCGCCGCGCGCGCCCTCAGCATCGGTCACCGCGGCATGCACCAGCTGCACCTGGGGTGACAGGGCGGGGTTGGCCGCCAGATTGGCCTGCAGCCGGCGCACATTGCCCGGCGCAGCCTCCACCGCCAGCACCCGGCCCTGCGGACCGACCTGCCGCGCCAGCAGCAGGCTGAAGTAGCCGGCGTTGGCCCCCAGGTCCACCGCCACATCGCCGGCCTGCACCTGCGCCTGGATGAAGCGGGTGAGCCCGGGCTCGAACAGGCCGCGGTAGGCCACGATACGGTTGAGCATGCCGGCCCGGGGGCCGCCGGCCAGCGCGAAGCCGGCCTCGCAGTGCACCGGACTGGCCGGGTCGGGGCGCAGCGGGCCCCATTCCTGCAACGCCAACCCACCCGCCACCAGCGGAGCCTTGAGCGGGTCCAGCCAGGCGGGCAGACGGGTGAGGCCCTGCAGCGTGCGCTGCAGGCGCGGGGAGGGCAGGCCGGGCCCGCGCACCGCGCGGTCAGCCCTTGGACTTGGCGGCCAGGGCGGCGGCCAGGGCGCTGGCCATGGCCGAGGGGGTGGCGGTCTGCTGGCTCACGCTGCGGGGGCGGTTGTCGCCTCCGCGGTCGTCACGGCGTTCGCCGCTGCGCGGTTCGCGGTCGTCGCGGCGGGGCGGCCGGTCGCCGCGCGGCTCGCCACGGCGGTCCGGGGCGCCGCCGTCGCGGCGCGGGCCGCGGTCGGTGCGCTCGCCCCGTTCGGGCCGGTCAGCGCGGGCGGGGCGATCACCGCCCTGGCGGGGCGGGC
>NZ_JAAGOH010000040.1 GCF_010499455.1 Ideonella livida
GCCCCACGGTGCATGACGAGGCGCAGATGCCCTTTGGCGGCGTCAAGGGCAGCGGCTGGGGCCGCTTTGGCGGGCGCGCCGGCGTCGAGGCCTTCACCGAGCTGCGCTGGATCACCCTCCAGACCTCCCCGCGCCACTACCCGTTCTGACCCCACCCCACCGCGCTGGCGGCACAGACCGCCAGCGCATACCGCCGGCCCCCACAGGAGACAACGATGAACCGCCACGAACACCACACCCCAGCCACCACCGACACAGAAGCCACCGACGGCGGCCGCCGCCAGCTGCTGAGCGCCGCCGGCGCCGCCAGCCTGGCCCTGCTGGCGCCGCGCCTGGCCGCCGCGCAGGCGGGCGACACGCTGAAGGTGGGCTTCATCAGCCCACGCACCGGCCCGCTGGGCAGCTTTGGCGAGGGCGACGGCCATGTGCTGGAGCTGGTGCGCAAGGCGCTGGCCCCGGGCCTGAACATCAACGGCAAGACCTACAAGGTGGAGCTGCTGGACCGCGACACCCAGTCCGACCCGGCGCGGGCCAGCCAGCTGGCCAAGGCGCTGATCAACGGCGACAAGGTGGACCTGATGCTCACCACCTCCACCCCCGAGGTGGTCAATCCCGTCTCTGACGCCTGCGAGGCCGCGGGCGTGCCCTGCCTGGCCACGGTGATGCCCTGGGAGGCCTGGTATTTCGGCCGTGGCGCCAAGCCCGGCCAGCCCTCGCCCTTCAAGTGGACCTACCTGTTCTCCTTTGGGGTGGCCAACTTCGTCAAGTCCTACGTCTCGCAGTGGAACAGCGTGGCCACCAACAAGAAGGTGGCGGCCTTGTTGCCCAACGATGCCGACGGCAACGCCATCCGCGCCGCCATGCTGCCCGAGCTGGCCAAAGCCGGCTTCACCGTGGTGGATGGGGGCCCCTACGAAACCGGCACCACCGACTTCAGCGCCCAGATCGCCAAGTTCAAGGCCGAGAAGTGCGAGATCCTGATGACCTTCCCGATCCCGCCGGACTTCGCCACCTTCTGGCGTCAAGCCGCGCAGCAGGGCCTGGCCAAGACCATGAAGGTGGTGCAGACGGCCAAGACCGGCCTGTTCGCCTCCACCATCGAGGTGCTGGGGCCGCTGGGGCTCAACATCTCGGTGGCGGCGTACTGGCACAAGGACTTTCCGTACCCCTCGGCCATCACCGGGCTGAGCGGGCACCAGCTGGCCGACGGTTACGAAAAGGCCTCTGGCAAGCCTTGGAACCAGCAGCTGGGCGCCACGCTCTCGCTGCTGGATGCGGGCCTGGCGGCCCTCAAGTCCAGCAGCCACCCCAAGGACCGCGCCAGCGTGGCCAAGGCCCTGTCCACCCTGCAGACCACCACCATGATGGGCCGGCTGGACTTCAGCAAGGGCCCGGTGCCCAACGTGTCGGCCACCCCCATGATCGGCGCGCAGTGGGTCAAGGCGCCCGCAGGCTCCAAGTTCAAGCTGGACTACGTGATCACCGAAAACGCCGGCGATGCCAGCGTGCCGGTGAGCCGCAAGCTGGTGCCCTACGCCTGATGCGCGGCGCCCTTCACACCCCTGGGCCTTTGCTGGCCGCCCAGGGCCTGGTCAAACGCTTTGGTGCCAACACGGTGCTGGCCGGCGTGGATTTCACCTTGCAGCCCGGCGAGGCGGTGGGCATCGTCGGGCCCAACGGCGCGGGCAAGACCACCTTGCTGGCGGCGCTGTCGGGCTCGCTGCCGGTGGCCGAAGGCCGCATCCACTTTCAAGGCCAAGAGGTCACGCGGCTGGACGCCGCCCAGCGCTGCCGCCGGGGCATGGCGCGCAGCCACCAGGTGCCCCGGCCCTTCTCGGGCATGACGGTGTTCGAGAACGTGCTCACCGCCGCGCTGCACGGGGGCGGTTTCTCAGGCCAAGAGGCCTCGGACCGCGCGGCAGACGCCCTGGCGCTGTGCGGCATGCTGCCCGTGGCCAACCGGCCGGCCGAATCCCTGGGCCTGCTGGACCGCAAGCGCCTGGAGCTGACCCGGGCGCTGGCCACCGCGCCGCGCCTGCTGCTGCTCGACGAGATCGGCGGCGGCCTGACCGACGGCGAGGCCCAGGCCCTGGTGCACACCATCCAGACCCTGCGCGGGCGCGGCATCACCCTGGTGTGGATCGAGCACATCGTGCATGTGCTGGTGCAGGTGGTGGAGCGGCTGGTGTGCATGGATGCCGGCCAGATCATTGCCGACGGCCGGCCCGACGCCGTGCTGTCCAACGCCACCGTGGTGAGCGCCTACCTGGGAGGACACACCTCATGAACCTGCTGGACATTCACCAGCTCGATGCCCGCCATGGCCTGCTGCAGGCCGTGCGCGGCGTCAGCCTGAGCCTGAAGCCGGGCGAACGCCTGGCCCTGGTGGGCGCCAACGGCGCCGGCAAGACCACCCTGCTGCGCACGCTGGCCGGCATCCACCCGGCAGCGGGCGGCCGTGTGGTGTTCGATGGCCAAGACCTGAGCGGCCACAGCGCGCACCAGCGCGCTGCCCTGGGCATGGCCCTGGTGCCCGAGGGGCGCCGCCTGTTTGGCTCCATGACCGTGGCCGAGAACCTGCAAGTGGCGGCCTCGGCCGGCCGCCGCGGGCCCTGGCATTTCGACAGCGTGGTGGAAGCCCTGCCGCAGCTCAAGCCCAAGCTCAAGGCGCTGGCCAGCGCCTTGTCAGGCGGGCAACAGCAGGCCGTGGCCATTGGCCGCGCGCTGATGACCAACCCGCGCCTGCTGCTGCTGGACGAGGTGTCGCTGGGCCTGTCGCCCGCCGCGGTGCAGGGGGTCTATGACTCGCTGGCCCGGGTGGTGGCAATGCAGACCACCCTGATCCTGGTGGAGCAGGATTTGCAGCGCACCTTTGCCTTTGCCGACCGCATCGTCTGCCTGCTGGAAGGCCGCATCGTGGCCAGTGGCCTCACCCGCGAGCTGACCCGCGAGGAGGTGATGGACCACTACTTCGGGCACCGCCGCCAAGCGCCCGCCCCCCAGGAGGCATGACCATGGCCCTGTTCAACCAAGTGCTGCAGGGCGTGCTGCTCGGCGGCTACTACGCACTCATGGCCTGCGGGCTGTCGTTCATGTTCGGCGTGATGCGCATCATCAACCTGGCGCACGGCACGCTGGCCGTGGTGGCAGCCTACGGGGTGTTCTGGCTGGCAGACCAGCACGAGGTGCATCCCTTTTGGGGGCTGCTGCTGAGCCTGCCGGTGATGGCGGCCGTGGGTTGGGCGCTGCACCGCCTGGTGCTGGCGCGCGCGGCCCAGGCGGGCGAGCTGGTGCCCATCTTGGCGACCTTTGGGGTGGCGGTGGCGCTGGACAACACGCTGTTCGCCACCTTTGGGGCCGACACCCGCTCTTTGGCGCCGTACCTGGACACCCTGTCCTACGACGGCGTGGAGCTGGCGGGTTTTCAGATCGGCACCCTGGCGCTGCTGACTTTTGCCTGTGCCGTGGCGCTGCTGGGCGGGCTGCACCTGATGCTGCACCACACGCCGCTGGGCCGGCGCATCCGCGCCGTGGCCGATGACCCGGCCACCGCCCAGTTGGTGGGCGTGAACGCCGCGCAGGTGAACGCCGCCGCGGCGGCCATCGCCATGGCCACGGTGGCCGTGGCCGGCAGCTTTCTGGCCATGCGGGCGGCGGTGGACCCCTACGCCGGCGCCCCCCAGCTCATCTTCGCCTTTGAGGCCGTGATGATCGGTGGCCTGGGCTCGCTGTGGGGCACCCTGGCTGGCGGCATTGCCCTGGGCGTGGCGCAGAGCCTGGGCGCCAGCGTGCACAGCCAGGGCTTTCTGATTGCCGGCCACCTTCTGTTCCTGGCTGTGTTGCTGGTGCGCGTGCTGCGCGCCGGCCGGCCCTGGTCCCTTGTCTTCTCCCGTGCCCGGTGACCCCATGACCCCGACGAACCCCTCTTTGCTGGCCGCCCAAGCACCCACCGCGGCCCCTGGCCACGCCCTGACCCCACCGCCGCACACCGTGCAGCGCTGGACTGGCCTGTCCCGCGCCGCCGTGGGCGGTGTGTTGCTGGGGCAGCTGCTGCTGGCCGGCGCCCCCGCCGTGCTGGACGCTGGCGCGCTGGACCGGCTGACCACGCTCTACCTCTACGGCATCTTGGCCTTGATGTGGAATGCGCTGGCGGGTTACGCCGGCCTGGTCTCGGTGGGGCATCAGGCCTTTTTTGGCCTGGGCGCCTATGCCGCCGTGCGCCTGGCCGATGCCGGCGTGCCGGCCTACCCGGCCCTGCTGGTGGGCGCCGTGGCGGTGGGCTTGGCGGCCGTGCCGCTGTCGGCCTTCATGCTGCGGCTCAAAGGGGGCGAATTCGCCATTGGCATGTGGGTGGTGGCCGCGCTGTGTCACCTGCTGGTCAACCTGGACGGCTTGGTGCAGGGCGAAACCGGCACCTCACTCATCGCCCTGCAGCAGTTTGACGCCGACACCCGCCGCCTGGCCACCTACTGGTGCGCGCTGGCCGCCATGGTGGGCCTGGCCTGGGGCGTGTTCTGGCTGCTGCGCAGCCGCGTGGGCGCGGCGCTGCAGGCCATTCGTGACAGCGAAGAGGCCGCCGCCTCCATCGGCGTGGCCGTGCTGCCCACCAAGCGGCTGATCTTCGTGCTCTCGGCCTTTGGCTGCGCGCTGGCTGGGGCGCTGTGGCTGGCCACGGCGGTGACCTTTCAGCCCAAAACCTACTTCAGCGTGCAGTGGACGGCCTACATGCTGTTCATGGTGCTGGTGGGCGGCATCGGCACCTATGAGGGCCCCATCCTGGGCGCGCTGCTGTTCTTTGCGGTGGAAACCGCCTTTGGTGCTGCGGGCGTGAGCTACCTGATCGGCCTGGGCGTGGTGGCGGTGCTGTTCGCCCTGATGCTGCCCAAGGGCATCTGGGGCAGCATCGAACGCCGCTGGGGCGTGCAACTGCTGCCTGTGGGCTACCGCTTGAAGCTCAGGCGCTGAATCCCAGCGTCTGCCGCGCCCGCGCCGTACACCGGTGCAGGCACGCGGGTGGGTGTGCGGGTGGGTGTGCGGGTTGGCTCAGCCCGTGGTGCGGGCCGTGAATCATTCCGTGGTGCAGTCGAGCCCCCCCCCGCCGGGGCCCAACCAGGCCAAGCCCCCATTTCCAAGCCGTCCTCGGGGTTCTCCATCGTGGTCAAGGCGCCCAAGATGAATCTTCGAGCCACTGGAGGAGCAAGCGCAGTTTGCAGGCACCTGGACCCCGCGCACCCGGCCGGAGTGGCCGGGTGAGCTGGCCTGGGCGTCCGGCCTTCAGTGCGGCGCCAGCGCTTGCTCCACCAAGGCTTGGGCCAGCTGCGCGTGCTGGGCCCGGGCAGCGGCGATGCGGGCTTTGAGCTGGTCGCACAGGGCCAGGAGTTCGGTGACTTTGGCGACGATGCGGTGTTGTTCGGCGAGAGGGGGAACGGGAAAGGCACACGAACGCAACTGGGTCATGTTGATCGACGCCAGGTTGGTGGTCTGTTTCGCCGAGCCAGCAAAGTAGTCACGCGCCGCTGGGCTGTTGAGGTACAGCTCGGCCCAAGCGGGGTCGAACTCATCTGAGCACCGACGAGCACGGAACACATGGTTCTGGTGCAGGCACAACGGCAGTTCGTCGGCCCAGATGGCTGTACGGCCCACTTTGTCCCAATCTCCGCCTTCGGTGATCAACAGATCCCCGGCTGCCAATCGGAATTTCTCAACCTCATCGCTGGGCACCTCGACATGTTTCATCTCCGAGAGGTCGAGCCGCCCCCGCTGCACATTGGCCACACGCAGATAGGGCACCGTGCTGGTCGAACGACCGGAAAGCTTGCGCCCCAAGGAGACACCGCCGCTGATGGCGAGGACCTGATCCAGATGCGTCCACTGCCATCCTGCAGGCGACTCGAAAGGCGGAGCAGGAAGTTCGGCGGCACTGAGTTCCTTTTGCTTGCGAGCATCCTGCGCCACAAGCTGTTTTGCGGCCGCCAAGCGCTTCAGCAACAGGGCACCGTGCTCGTCCTTGGCCGACTGATTCACCAACCTGCCTTTGACCGCCAACGTGACGACGGCCGTCTTCAACGCTTCGACTGCAGCATCAGTGGTGAGCACCGCTTCAAACTGCCCCGTCACCCGCTGCCAAGCCGCCTGAAACTCCTCGGCATCGTGGGCTTGGGTGAGGCTGTCCAGCAGCGCCTGCACCAGCCGGGCGTGCGCGGCCTCGGCGTCTTGCTGCCGCGCTTCCAGCCGGTCGCACAGGGCCATCAGTTCATCGACCTTGGCGACGATGCGGTGTTGTTCGGCGAGCGGGGGCAGCAAGATCGGCAGGGCCAATATCTGCTCTCGCGAAACGTTCTTCATCGAACTGCTGGTGCCACCCGCCACACGGGCGTAGTAGCGGCGAGCTTCAGGCGCTGAATTGGCGATCTGGACAAACCGTGGGTCGCACGCATCCGACAGCTTCAATCGAACGATCTTGTCGCTGAGCATCAGCCTCGGCGGCGTGTCCATCACCACCACGCTGCGGGCCACCAACTCGGCCGTATTGGCACGCGAAACAAGAAAATCGCCCGGCTGAACCTCCAACTCGGGGCGCGGCGCCAGATGCGCGGGCAATGCCTTGTTTTCCTCGGGATTGAACTGCCCCCACGAGACAGCGCTGACCTTCAGCACGCCCCACCCATCGCCGGACCTGGGGTGCGCATCGCAGCTAGGACTCCAACCCGCGCCACTGCTCACCACCAACTCGCGCAGCTCAACCTCGCGCAGATCAAGGTCGTGGCCCACCAACCGACCTTGTGCAGCCATTTCCAGAATCAGAGCACGCAGTGTCGCCACGCCCCCCGGCGTCCCCGCCAGCAGCGCCAAGTTCTCCAGCACCGCCGCCGTCATGCGCCTGCTCCCTCTGGCGCGTCGCCCAGCAAGGCCCGCTCCCGCGCCAGCTCGGCTTGCAACTCCGCCTCGGTGGGCAAACAGGCTTGGTATCGGCTGGCAAAGAGCTGGTCGCCATCGGCCAGGCGGGAGTAGCGGGCCACGGCGGCGTTGCGCTCGCTGCACAAAATCAGGCCAATGGTGGGGTTGTCGCCGGGCAGGCGTTCACGCTCGTCAAACACGCGCACGTACATGTCCAACTGACCCACGTCTTGGTGGCTGAGCTTGCCCACCTTCAGCTCCACCAGCACAAAGCATTTGAGGATGTAGTTGTAGAAAACGAGGTCCACAAAGGCGTCTTCGTCTTCAATGCGCAGGTGCTTTTGCCGCGCCACAAAGGCAAAGCCCTTGCCCAGCTCCAACAAAAACTTCTGCAGGTTGTTCAGCAGGCCCTGCTCCACGTCTTGCTCGTACAGCGCGGCGCCGGGCTGGGCGCCCAGAAAGTCCAGCACGTAGGGGTCGCGAATGAAATCTCGGGGGTCGGGCGGTGCATCGCGCTGGATCAGGGCGGCGGCCTCGGCCTGCACAGCCGCCTGGTTTTGGCTGGAGAGCAGGCGCTCGTAATGCAGGGTGCTGATTTGGCGGTCCAGAGCGGCAAAGCTCCAGGTTTGCGACACCGCCTCGGCGGCGTACCAGGCCCTGGCCTTCGGGTTGGCCACACGCATCAGGCGGCGAAAGTGCGACCAGCTCAATTCGCGACAGGGCATGTCGCAAATCTCCGCCCAGCTGAAAGTCTGGAAGAACTGGCGGAAGTTGCGCAGGTTCGAGGCCGAGAACCCACGGCCAAATTCCTGGGTCAGGCGTTGGCCCAGTGCCTCCAACTGGCCGGCGCCATACGCGGCGCGCGCCTGCCCGGCCTGCTCGTGCTCCACGATCAGGCGGCCCACCTGCCAGTAGGCCTGCACCATGGCCTGGTTGACGCTGCGGTGCGCCAGTTGCCGCGCCTGCAGCAGCACCTCTCGCACCTGGCCAAACAGTGCGCTCACCTCACCATCAACCGGCTGGCCAGGCCGGCCAACGGATGTGGGGGTGATGTCTGTGCCCGGTTGGGTGTTCTTGCGGCTCATGCCTGGCCCTCCAACGCCGCCGCCAGCGCCGCCTTCAACTGCGCCTGCAGCCCGGCAATCTCGGCCTGCATCTGTTGGTACTCGGCCAGCAGCACGGCGGGGTCGTGACTGACCTGCTCGTTCTGGTGAGGGTTCTTCAGGTCGAGGTTGAAGACGGGCCAGTAGGCTTGGTCTCCGGCGGCCTGGGCGCTGCGGGCTTGCTGGCGCAGGGTTTGGGCTTGCTCTTGCAGGGCGCTCAGGCGTGCGGGGGTGATGGGCCGGCCCTTGGCGTCGCGCACGCCATCGGGGTTGGCGTCGGGCTCGGCGCGGGTGTGCAGGCGGCGCAGTTCGCGCAGCTCGGCTTCTTGGTCGGCGGCCTCGCGGTTCAGGCGCTCGGCCTGGGCCCAGTGCGGCTCGGCCTGGGTGCGGGCGGCCTGGATGCGGGCGCCCATGTCCACCGGCCAGGCCTGGGGGTTGGCTTGGCGGGTGGCAAAGCCATCGGCCTCGCTGCCCCACCAGGCTTCTTCAGCGGCAAATTCTTCCAGCCGCATGGGGCGGGTGCGCGAGTAGTTCTTCACGCCCGCCGGGTAGGGGTGCTCGTAAAACCAGGTGGTGGTGGTGGGCCGGCCTTTGGTGAAGAACAGCAGGTTGGTTTTGATGCCGGTGTAGGGGTTGAACACGCCATTGGGCAGGCGCACCACGGTGTGCAGGTCGCACTCGGTGAGCAGCTTTTCCTTGATGCGGCTTTTGATGCCTTCACCAAAGAGAAAGCCATCGGGCAGCACCACGGCGGCGCGGCCACCGTCTTTGAGCAGCTGCATGATGAGCACCAGGAACAGATCGGCCGTTTCACGGGTGCGGAAGGCGGCGGGGAAGTTGCCCTCGATGCCGTCTTCTTCCATGCCGCCAAAGGGCGGGTTGGCCACGATGCAGTCCACCCGCTCTTTGGGGCCCCAGCTGATGAGGGGGCGGGCCAGGGTGTTGTCGTGCCGGATCTGGCTGGGCACGGCGATGCCGTGCAGGATCATGTTGGTGGTGGCCAGCAGGTGGGGCAGCGGCTTTTTTTCCACGCCAAAGATGCTGGCCTGCAGGGCCTGTTCGTCCTCAGGCGTCTTCACATAGCGGCTGCGCTTGTGCTCGATGGTGCAGGTCAAAAAGCCGCCGGTGCCGCAGGCGGGGTCCATCACCTTGTCGTGCAGCTGTGGGTCCACCCGGCGCACCATGAATTCGGTGACGGGCCGGGGCGTGTAGAACTCGCCCGCGTTGCCGGCGCTTTGCAGGTCGCGCAGCAGTTGCTCGTACATGTCGCCAAAGGCGTGGCGCTCCTGGGCTTTGTTGAAGTCCACCGCCTCCTGGATTTTGTTGACCACCTGGCGCAGCAGCTGGCCGCTCTTCATGTAGTTGTAGGCATCTTCAAAAACGCTGCGCACCACATGGGCCACGGGGGTCTGGCTGTGGCCTTTCACCGGGTCAGTCAGGTTCTGCAGGCCGGGGAACAGCTCGTTGTCAATGAAGCTTTTCAGCTCGTCGCCGGTCATGCCTTCGGGGTCGGCCGCCCAGGTGCGCCAGCGGTAGGCCTCGGGCAAAGGGCTGCGGTAGTCGTCGTCCAGCAGCTCCCACTCTTGCTCGCGGTCGTCAAAGATTTTCAAAAACAGCAGCCACACCAGCTGGCCGATGCGCTGGGCGTCACCATCCACGCCCGCGTCTTTGCGCATGAGGTCTTGGATGGATTTGATGGCGGAGGAGAGGGACATGGGATCAAGCGCGGCAAGGCATCACGCCTGCCGAGGTTCGTAGAGCTGTTGTTCAAGTTCTGCCAAGGCTTGGCGGTAGCCGGCCTTGCCGCCGAAGGCTTTGACCAGTTCCAGGGGCGCACCCAGGCGGTCAAACGGCGGAAGGGTGAGGATTCTCGGGTCTTCGATAGGCTCGATGCCGGTGTCGGCGTACTTCTCCAGCAGCGTTTCCAGCACTTGGCGGGCGGCGCCTTGGTACTTGGCAAAGTAGTTGCGCTTTTTGACGTTGTCGGCCCGCTCGCGGCGGGTGAGCGGAGGTTGGTCAAAGGCGACGTGGCAGATGAGGTCAAAGGCGTCCAGGCCTTCTTGCGCGGAGCGGCCGCTTTTGGTCTGCACGTCGTCGGCCAAAGGCTCCCACAGCACGCCCAGGGCGGCGAGTTCGTCGATCACGGCTTTCTTTTGCTCGGCACTGCTCCAGCGGCGCAAGAAATCGTCCATCGAGCGGAACTGCTTGGCCACGCAGTGGCGGGTGTACTCGCGCAGGCTTTCGGTGATGAGCTTGCCGTCGGGGCCGTAGTACTGCACGCGCTCGGCCACGATGCGCACGGGCACCTCTTTGCCGACCACGTACTTCACGCGGCCGGGGCCAGGGCCTTCGCCATCGCCGTCATGGCCATCGCCACCTTGGTCGTCACCGCTGCCTTCACCGCTGGAGTCGCCACCGGTGTCACCGCCGCTGCCGCCGTCGTTTGAGCCGTCACCGGCCGTGTCGTCATCGTCTGCGGGCACGGGTGAATCGTCGTCCTTGGGCTCATAGACCTGCACCGGGTCGCCATCAAAGGCGGGGTCGGCAAACAGCTCGGTGGCCTTTTTGAAGTCCATGATCGTGAACCAGAACTTGCCGTAGTCCTCGTGGATGCGGGTGCCCCGGCCGATGATCTGCTTGAACTCGGTCATCGAGCCGATGTGCTGGTCCAGCACGATGAGCTTGCAGGTTTGGGCGTCCACGCCGGTGGTCATCAGCTTGCTGGTGGTGGCGATGACGGGGTAGCGGCTTTCCGGGTTGATGAAGTTGTCCAGCTCGGCCTTGCCCTCGGCGTCGTCGCCGGTGATGCGCATGACGTACTTGCGGTTTTCCTTCATCCGCTGCGGGTTGAGGTTCACCAGGGCCTGGCGCATGCGCTCGGCGTGGTCAATGTCATCGCAAAAGACGATGGTTTTGGCGTAGGGGTCCGAGGCCTTGAGGAACTGGGTGATCTTGGCGGCCACGGCCTGGGTGCGCATCTCCAGCACCAGCGCCCGGTCCATGTCGCGCAAGTTGTAGATGCGGTCTTCGATGGGCTGGCCGTGCTTGTCCAGCATGCCTTTGGGTGGGCGCCAGCCTTGCAGGTCGCGGTCAAAGTCGATGCGCACCACTTTGTAGGGCGCCAAAAAGCCGTCTTCAATGCCTTGGCGCAGGCTGTAGGTGTAGACCGGCTCGCCAAAGTAGTGGGTGCTGGACACGTCTTTGGTTTCTTTGGGCGTGGCGGTCAGGCCCACCTGGGTGGCGCTGCTGAAGTACGACAGGATGCTGCGCCACGCGGAGTCATCGGCCGCGCTGCCCCGGTGGCATTCGTCCACCACGATCAGGTCAAAGAAGTCGGGCGAGAACTGTTTGTAGACGTTCTGCGCTTCTTCCGCCCCGCTGACGGCTTGGTAGAGGCTGAGGTAGACCTCGTAGGCGGTGTCGATCTTGCGGCCGGTGATCTTGGTCATGGCCGCGCCAAAGGGCTTGAAGTCGTTGGTGCGGGTTTGGTCCACCAAGATGTTGCGGTCGGCCAAGAACAAGATGCGCTTGGCTTGGCGGCTCTTCCACAGCCGCCAAATGATCTGGAAGGCGGTGTAGGTTTTGCCGGTGCCGGTGGCCATGACCAGCAGCACGCGCTTTTGGCCGCGCGCCACCGCCTCCACGGTGCGGTTGATGGCGTTGACTTGGTAGTAGCGCGGGGCGCGGCCGGAGCCGTCGTCGTAGTAGGGCGCTTCGGCCTTGGGGGCGCTGGTGGCGTCCAGCCCGCGCCAGGCACAGTAGCGGGCCCACAGCGCGGCCGGCGGCGGAAACGCATCCAGCCCCAGCACGGTTTCTACCGCTGCACCGGGCACGCTGCCGTCCACGGTGCGGTCATGCAACACAAAGCCGTCGCCATTGCTGGTGAAGACGAAGGGGCAGTCCAGCGCGTCGGCGTAGTCCAGCGCCTGCTGCATGCCGTCCCCGGGTGAGTGGGTGTTGTCTTTGGCCTCGATCACGGCGAGGGGCCGGTTGGGGGCGTGGTAGAGCACGTAGTCAGCCCGCCGCGCTTGGCCCCGGGCATGCAGCTTGCCGCGCACGATGACCCGGCCTTTGGTGAAGGTCACTTCCTCACGCACTTGGCGTTGCAGGTTCCAGCCTGCAGCCACGAGGGCCGGGGTGATGAACTGGGTACAGATGTCGCGTTCGCTGAGCTTCTTCTTGTCCACGGCCTCAACTCCCTGCGGGCGGGTGCCCACCCAGGCGCAACAAAAGTGCGCGTTAGTGGCGCACATTGTGCCCAGGGGCCGCCGCGCCGCGGCGCCAGGGAGGCGCTGCGCCGGGTCAGCGCAGGCCGGAGGCCGTTCAGACCGGAAGCAGGCCCAACCCAGGAGTGGTGTGCAAGCCTGTGTCGTCGGCCAGCAGGGCCTGCACCGTGTGCAGCGGGCCGCCGGGAGCCAGCCAGCGCCGGCCGGTGGCCAGGCCGGCCAGCATCAGGGCGGGGCCCCAGCCGTTGACTTGGTCCACGGTCTGTGCCACCAGAGCCACACCATGCAGGCCCTGGCTGGGTTGTCCGGTGCGCGGATCCAGCACATGGTGCAGGCGGCGTCCCTGGTGGACAAAGCCGCGTTCATAGTCGCCCGAGGCGGCCACCACACCCTGGGCCAGAGACACGGCTCCGGCCAGGCGCTCGGGCTGCAGGGGGTGGCGCAGGCCAATGCGCCAGGGGGCATCCCCCGGCCGGCTGCAGCACAGCACATCGCCCCCGCCATTGATCAGGGCGCGGCGCACGCCCTGCGCCTGCACCGCCTGCAGGCCAGCGGAGAGGATGGGGAGCTTGGCCACGCCGCCCAGGTCCAGGCGCATGCCGGGCTGGCGCAGGCGGGCGGTGCCGCGCACGAGGTCCAGCTCCAGGCCTGAAACGTCCACCAGGGGCTGCTGGCGCGCCAAATCGGCGGCGCTGGCCTGCTGGTGCCGCCCGGGCTCGAAGGCCCAGGTGGCATAGGCGCCCACGGTGGGGTCCAGCCGGCCCTGGGTGCTGTGGTGCAGGCGGCGGGCCTGGCGCAGCACGGCCATCAGCTCGGGCGCCACGGGTTGTGCGGCGCCCCCGGCCTGCGCGGCCAGACGGCTGACCTGGCTGGCGCTGCGGTAGCGGCTCATCATTTCAGACAGGCGCAGCATTTCAGCCCAGGCGGCGTCCAGAGCCTGGCGGCGCACGGTGGGGCTGGGATGCTCGACCACCAAGTCCACCCAGGTGCCCATCAAGGCCTGGCGCTCCAGCGTGCGCTCGGCCGCCGCGTCTGAAGCGGTGCGCCCGGTGGGGCCCGCAGGGCGGGGCCCCGCCCAGGCAGCTGCCACGCCACCCGGCGCGGTGCCCAGGGCGGACATACCGCCCAGGCACACCAACAAGCGCCGCCGTGGGGGGATGGCAAGCTCCTGGGCCGGAACCACCTGCCCGTGGGGTTTACGCTGGCCCGGCATGGTGTTCAAAGGCCTCAGCTGGAGAGCGAAACCATGTGGTCCACGGCGGCCTTCACCTCGTCATCGGTGAGGCTGGCGCCGCCGCCGCGCGCGGGCATGGCGCCCTTGCTGCCGGTGAAGCCTTCGAGGGCATGCTTGTACAGCGTGTCTTTGCCCTGGGCGATGCGCGGCCCCCAGTCGGCCTTGTCGCCGGGCTTGGGTGCACCGGCCACGCCGGCCCCATGGCACAGCGAACAGGTCTTGTTGTAGACGCCCTTGCCCACGGTGTTCTCCGCCACGGGTGCGGGGGTGGGTGCGGGTGCGGGAGCCGTTGTGGCGGCGGGGGCCGGATTGGCTGCCGGCGCAGGTTCTGACGGGCTGCACGCCGCCAGCGACAGCAGCAGTGTGGCCGCCAGCAGCGGACGGGCGGCAGCGCGCAAGGTGGGGCCGGTGCGGCCGTGGGTGGGAGTCATGGACATGGGGCGCTCGCTTGTCGGCAGGAAATGCCCACGATTGCAGCGCCAGCCGAGAACTGGCACCAGTGACCAGATCAAGATTTTTCACGGCGGCGGCATACCACACCGCCACCGCACACCCCCCGGGGTACAGGCGCACACGGTGAGCCTGAGGACGGTCGGGATCGTCGCGATTCTTGAACCACCTTAACGACACCAGGGGGTGCGGGCTTCGAACATGCCGGCCAGGTCAGAGGCACCGGCGTCCATGCGCTGGCACCCAACGCCCCGCCAGCCATGTCCACCCGTCCCGCCCGCTCCACACACCCCGCACGCCGGCCCTGCCGGTGCGTGCTGCTGTGCCTGGCGCTGGCCTGGCTGTTGACCTTGGCCGGGCCGCTGCTGCGGCCGGCCACGGCGCAGAGTGTGCTGGCCGGCATTTGCACCAGTCGCACCGCCGGGCTGGCCACCGGGGTGGAGTCCAGCCGAGTGTCGGCCCTGCTGGCCGCCCAGGGGGCCATTGCGGTGGGCACGCAGCCCACCCCGTCCCCCGACAGCCCGCCCCCCTTCGGGCATCAGCGCCTGGACTGCGCGCTGTGCCTGGTCCAGGTGCTGGCGGCGCCGCCGCCGGCGCAACCCGTTCTCGCTTGGCAGAACCCTCACCAAGCTTCACCGGCACCGTTTGCCTTTGTGCAGGTGCCGCATTCCCAGCGCAGACCAACCATGGCCCGCGCGCCCCCGTCCCTTCTTTGATCCACAAGGGGATTCCATGACTGTCGACACCTCCCGCCCTCAGGCACCAGACGAGACCACCGGCGCCGTCGCGCCCTCGCGCCGCCGCTTCATCAACAGCGCCGCCCTGGCCGGTTTGGGCCTGGGTGTGGTCGCCTGCTCTGAAAGCAAGCCCGCCGCACCGGCCGCCGGCGCAGCCGCCAGCACCGCGCCCGCCGCCGCCCATGGTGGCAATCCGGGGCACCTCAAGCCGGGCGAGCTGGACAGCTACTACGGCCTGTGGAGCGGTGGCCACACCGGTGATGTGCGCGTGCTGGGCCTGCCTTCGGGCCGCGAGATTCTTCGAATTCCCTGCTTCAACCCGGATGCGCTGGTGGGCTGGGGCCACACCAACGAGTCGAAGAAGATCATGGGCACCAAGGCGGACGGCACGCTGCGCTACACCGTGGCCGACACCCACCACACCCACGCCTCCTACAAAGACGGCAACTACGACGGCCGTTACGCCTGGGTGAACGACAAGATCAACAGCCGCATCGCCCGCATCCGGCTGGACTATTTCGTCTGCGACAAGATCACCCAGCTGCCCAATGTGCAGGGCTTCCACGGCATCTTCCCGGACAAGCGTGACCCGGTGGACGCCGCCATCAACTACACCACCCGGGTGTTCTGCGGTGCCGAGTTCTCCATTCCCCTGCCCAACACCGGCACGCTGGACGACAAGAAGTACCGCTCGCTGTTCAGCTGCGTGGATGCCGAGACCATGGAAGTGCGCTGGCAGGCCATGATCGACGGCAACTGCGACCTGGTGGCCACCAGCTACGACGGCAAGCTGGCCGCCACCAACCAGTACAACACCGAGATGGGCGCCAAGTACGAGGACATGATGTCCGCCGAGCGCGATGCCTGCGTGTTCTTCCACATCGCCCGCATCGAGGCGGCGGTGAAGGCCGGCAAGTTCAAGACCTTTGGCAGCTCCAAGGTGCCGGTGGTGGACGCCACCCGCGAGGCCAACGCTGACCCCAAGACCGCGCTGTCGGCCTATGTGAGCGTGCCCAAGAACCCGCACGGCGTGAACGCCAGCCCGGACCAGAAGTACTTCATCTGCGCCGGCAAGCTCTCGCCCACCGCCACGGTGATCGAGCTGGCCAAGGTGCTGGACTGGTTTGAGGGCAAGCTGGAAAAGACCGACGCCGCCATCGTGGCCGAAGTGGAGCTGGGCCTGGGCCCCTTGCACACCGGTTTTGACGGCCGTGGCAACGCCTTCACCACGCTGTTCCTGGACAGCCAGGTGGTCAAGTGGAATGTGGAGAAGGCCATCGCCTTCCACAAGGGCGACAAGACCGCCAAGTACGTGGTGGACCGCATTGATGTGCAGTACCAGCCGGGCCACCTGAACGCCTCGCAGAGCGAGACCGTGGCGGCCGATGGCAAGTACCTGGCCGTGGGTTGCAAGTTCTCCAAGGATCGTTTCCTGCCGGTGGGCCCGCTGCACCCGGAAAACGAGCAGCTCATCGACATCTCCGGCGAAAAGATGGTGTTGATGGCCGACCACCCGGTGCGCGGCGAGCCGCACGACTTCATCATCTTCAAGCGCGATCTGCTCAAACCCAAGCAGGTGTATGCCCTGGATGACTTCCCGCATGCCGTGAAGGACCCGAAGGAGTCCGGCGTCACCCGCAACGGCAAGAAGGTGCTGGTGAAGATGACTTCACAGGCCCCGGCCTTCAGCCTGCGCGAGTTCACGGTGAAGAAGGGCGACGAGGTCACGCTGATCCTGACCAACCTCGACAAGGTGGAGGACTTGACACACGGCTTCGCCGTCCCGGGCCACAACATCAACTTCATCGTCAACCCGCAGGAGACGGCCTCGGTCACCTTCACCGCTGGCGAGCCGGGCGTGTACTGGTGCTACTGCACCCACTTCTGCCACGCGCTGCACCTGGAGATGCGAACCCGCATGGTGGTGGAGGCCTAAGGCCCCCGCGCACCGCTGCCGCTCCCTCTGGCCCAGAGTCATCGCCATGCCCATGTTCCCCACCTTCGATCGCTGCGTCCGGGCCCTGTCCGCACGCCTTGCCCACCGGCCAAACGGGATGGTGCGCAAGATGGCGCCGAGGGTGGCAACCCGGGTGGCGCCATGGCTGGTGTCAGCCGGCGTGGCGCTGGCCCTGGCCCTGGCCTGGGCCGCAGCGCAGCCCGCCCAGGCGGCGGTGGATGCCCATGCGGCCGGCACGCACCAGGCCTACGAGGCCCATCTGCCCGATGACCTGGCCACGGCCCCCGAGCTGTGCGCCCGCGTGCCCTGCGCCGAGGTGTTCCCGGGGGCGCTCAGCTTCTCGCCGCGCAAGGGCCAGCCCCCCTATGTGGAGGCCTACGGCGCGCCCGACGCCCAGGGCCGCCCGGCGCTGCTGGGTTATGTGATGCTCAGCACCGACATCACCGACACCCCCGCCTACAGCGGCAAGCCGGTGGTCACGCTCATTGGCATGGATGTCAAGGGGCGCTATGTGGGCGTGAAGGTGCTCAAGCACTCCGAGCCCATCCTCCTGCTGGGCATTCCGGAACAGGCGCTGGTGGACTTCAACCACCAGTACCTGGGCCGCTCGGTCACCGACCTGATCGAGGTGGGCCCGTCCCGCCCCGAGGAGAACATCCTGGGCGTGGACGCCATCTCTGGCGCCACCGTCACGGTGGTGGCGCAAAACCAGGTGATGCAGCTCTCCGGCCAGGCCGTGGCGCGGCAGGTGGGCCTGGTGCCCGCCACCCAGCGCCCGTCCGCGCAGTTCCAACCCCTGGCCGGCGGCCAACGCCTGGACTGGGCCAGCCTGGTGGCGCGCGGCCTGGTGCAGCGCCTGCGGGTGGAACCGCCCCAGGTGGGCCTGCCACCGGGGTCCGAGCCCTTCATCGAGCTGTGGTTCGGAGATCTGAACCACCCAGACCTCGCGCTCAGCCTGCTGGGCGAGCGCGGCCGCGACAACCTGCGCGCCCGCCTGCAGCCGGGCGAGCATGCCTTGTTCATCATCCGCACCGCCGGAGCCGAGTCCTTCAAGGGCTCGGGCTTTGTGCGCGGTGGCATCTACGACCGGGTGCAGGTCAAGCAGGAGGCCGACGCCTTCACCTTCCGTGACCTGGACTATCTGAACCTCTACGGCCTGGAGGCCGCCGGTGCGCCAGCCTACACCGAGTCGGCCCTCTTCATCCTGCGCTCGCCCGCCTTCTCGGCCGCCTACCCCTGGAAGCTGGCCTTCCTGGGCAACCGGGTGGACCGCGCCACCGGCCAGCGCAGCTTTGCCGTGTTCGAGTCGCGCTACTGGCTGCCCGATGCGGCGCTGCAGGGCGGCCGCCCCGCCGTGACCGAGCCCGATGCGCCCTGGCTGCGCATTTGGAAGGCCCAGGCCGGGCGCATCGGCGCCTTTGCGCTGCTGTTGGTGGCGGTGGCCGCCGTCTATGCGCAGCGCGACCGGCTCACCCGTCGCGCCACGCACAAGAACAAGTGGCCGGTCAATGCCTTCAAGTACAGCGCCTGGGCGCTGTCCATCGGCGTGGTGGGCTTTGGCCTCATGGCCCAGCCCTCGGTCACGCAGGTGCTCACCTGGTTCCACAGCCTGCTGTTCCAGTGGACCTGGTCGCTGTTCCTGTCAGACCCCTTCATCTTCCTGTTCTGGATTTTCATCATCGCCACCACCTTCGTCTTCGGGCGCGGGTTGTTCTGTGGCTGGCTGTGCCCGTTTGGCTCGCTCTCGGAAGCGCTGTTCAAGCTGGGCCGCCGGCTGGGCCTGCGCCGTTGGCAGAAGCCTGTGCCCCAGGCCCTGCATGACCGGCTGAAGTGGCTGAAATACGCGCTGTTCTTTGGCCTGCTCGTGGTGTCGCTGTTTGACATGGGCCTGGCGGAGATGCTGGCCGAGGTGGAGCCGTTCAAGACCACCTTCCTGGTGGGTGTGACCCACCGTGCCTGGCCCTACGGTCTGTATGTGGCGGCGTTGCTGGGCCTGTCGCTGTTCATTGAGCGGCCGTACTGCAAATACCTGTGTCCGCTGGGCGGCGCCCTGGCCATGCCCAGCACCTTCCGCTGGTTTGGGCTGCAACGCAAGGCCGACTGCAACCGCTGCAAGGCCTGCGCCGTGGGCTGCGGCGCCCAGGCCATTGATGCGGACGGTCGCATTGACCACCGCGAATGCTTGCACTGCCTCGATTGCATGGTCCTCTACACCGACGAGAAGGGCTGCCCGCCGCTGGCACGGGAGCGCAAGCGCCGCGAGCGCGATGGCCTGCTGATCACCCCCATCGGCGCGGATGGTTACTACATTCCCATCGATGCCGTGCCGGCCATCCACCCACAGGCCGCCGAGGGCCCGGACCCGCGCTGGCCCACCGCGCGCATCACGCCGCCCCAACTGGGCCCCGAGGTGGGCACCGGCCGCTGGCTGCTGCAGGAGCTGCGCCAGCACCTGTTGCCCTGGAGCCGCGACGGTTGGACCCAGGCGCGCACCCTGCAGATCATTGGCCTGGGCCTGGCGCTGGCCGCCAGCGCCGCCTGGGTGCTGGGCGCCCAGGGCCGGCTGCCCGCCGCCGGCCTGATCGGCTGCTGGTTTGGCTGGAGCGTGGCCGAGGTGCTGCTGCGCTGGCACGGCCAGCGTTGGGTGAAGGATGGCCCGTGGTGGGGCCGCACCTGGCGCGTGGCCGGGGTGATGGACCTGCTGAGCTACGTGGCCTTCAAGAACCTGATGATCGGGGCCGCACTGTTTCTGGTGCTGCGCGCCGCCGGTCGGCTGAGTGGGGGGCTGCCATGAGCGGGGCCCTGCGCCTGAGGGGCGTAAGCTGGGTCTGCGCCCTGTTCACCTGCGCGGTGCCTGCCGCCGCAGCGGTGTGGCCCGTGGCGCCGGGTCAGTCGGTGCAGGCCGTGATTGACCAAGCCGCCGCCGGTGACACCGTGGTGTTGGCCCGGGGCCGCTACACCGAGCGCCTGCGCATCAACAAACCGCTCACGCTGCGCGGCGAAGGCCGGCCCACGCTGAGCGGCGGCCAGGGCGGCGACACGGTGCGCATCGCCTCACCCGATGTGACGGTGGAAGGCCTGATCGTGCGCGACTCGGGCCACAGCCTCACCGCCCAGCACGCCGGCGTGTACGTGGCCCCCGGCAGCCACCGCGCCGTGGTGCGCGACTGTGAACTCACCTACAACCTCTTCGGCCTGTGGATCGAAAAGGCCGATGACGTGCAGGTGGCGCACAACGTCATCACCGGCCTGCGCGATGTGAACAGCTCGCAGCGCGGCAACGGCATCCAGCTCTACAACACCCACCGCGCCCGCATCGAGGGCAACCAGATCGGCTATGTGCGCGACGCGCTGTATGTGGACGTGAGCCACGACGCCATCTTCCGGGGCAACCGCCTGCACCACAGCCGCTACGGCACGCACTACATGAACTCCTACCGCAACCTGTGGGAGGACAACGAGGCTTACGCCAACCGCGGCGGCCTGGCGCTGATGGAAGTGCGCGACCAGGTGGTGCGCCGCAACCGCACCTGGGGCAACAGCGACTTCGGCATCATGCTGCGCACCCTGCAGGACTCGGTGATCGAGGACAACGTGGTGGCCGGCAATGCCCGCGGTTTCTTCATCTACGACGTGGAGTACGCCACCCTGCAAGGCAATCTGGTGGTGGGCAACCGAGTGGGCGTGCACCTCTCGGCCGGCTCCACCCGCAACACCGTGCGCCGCAATGACTTTGTGGCCAATGCCGAGCAGGTGCGCTATGTGGGCGCCCGCGATGAGCGCTGGGGCGACACCGGCGCGCAGCAAGGCAACCACTGGAGCAACTACCTGGGCTGGGACCGCGACGGCGACGGCCGTGGCGACATCCCCTTTGAAGCCAATGACGTGGTGGATCGCCTGCTCTGGCGCCACCCCAGCGCCCGCCTGCTGATGGGCAGCCCGGCGGTGCAGGCCCTGCGCGTGCTGGGCCAGCAGTTCCCTGTGATGCGCGTGCCCAGCGTGGTGGAGCGCCAGCCCGCCATGCAGCCCCGACACCTTGACTGGAGACAGTGGCTTGACCGCTCTCACCCCTGACCCCTCGCTCCATGCCCTGCTGCTGCAGGACGTGGCCCGCCACTACGGCAGCCCCCACGCACCCGTGAAAGCGCTGGACGGCGTGGACCTGTGCGTGCCGCGCGGCCAGCTCTTTGGCCTGGTGGGCCACAACGGCGCCGGCAAAAGCACCCTGTTCAAGCTGGTGCTGGGCCTGGTGCGGCCCACCCGGGGCCAGCTCTGGGTGCAAGGCATTGAGGTGGGCGGCCCGGCCTTTCGCCAAGCCCGCCAGCGCCTGGGCTACCTGCCCGAACACCTGGCCCTGTATGACAACCTGAGCGGTCTGGAAACGCTGCAGCTCTTCGCCCGCCTGAAGTCAGCCGATGCGGCCCGTTGCCTGCCGCTGCTGGACGAGCTGGGCCTGGGGGCGGCCGCCCGCCGCCCGGTGCGCGAGTATTCCAAGGGCATGCGCCAGCGCCTGGGTTTTGCCCAGGCCCTGCTGGGGGAGCCGGGCCTGCTGCTGCTGGATGAGCCCACCTCGGGCCTGGACCCCGCCGCCACGCGCGACTTCTACGCCACCCTGGACCGCCTGCGCCAGCGCGGCGTGACCATGCTCATCAGCTCGCATGTGTTGGCCGAGCTGGAGCAACGGGTGGACGCGCTGGCCATGCTCTCGGCCGGCCGGCTCATCGCCCAGGGCAGCGTGGCTGACTTGCGCGCCCGCTGCACCCGCCCCTTGCAGGTGCAGGTGAGCGCCACCCCCGAGGTGCTGGACGGCCTGCCCGCCACCTTGGCCCCGCTGGGCCTGCAGCCCCAGCGCACCGACGCCGGCCGCCTGCAGGTGGACTGCCCGCGCGAACTCAAGCTGCCCCTGCTGGCCCGCTTGGCTGCCCAGCCCTTGGCCGACCTGCAGGTGCAAGAGCCCACGCTGGAAACCGTCTACTTTGACCTGCGGGAGGCGGCATGAACACGCTTGCTCAAGCGGCCCGCGTCACCCCGGAGGCGGGCGGCGCCTTCCAGCCCCGCCAAGTGCTGGCCCTGGCCGGCAAAGAGTTCTCAGACCGACTGCGTCACCGCTGGGTGCTGGTGGTGGCGGTGGTGTTCACGCTGTTCTCGCTGGCCATCACCTGGTTTGGCGGGGCGGCGCAAGGCCAGATCGGGCCGCGCAGCATCGAGGCCACCGTGGCCAGCTTGGTGTCGCTGGTGATCTACCTGATCCCGCTGATTGCGCTGCTGCTGGGTTTTGACGCGGTGGTGGGCGAGCGCGAGCGCGGCACCCTGGACCTGCTGCTGGCCTTGCCCATCACGCGGCTGGAGCTGCTGCTGGGCAAATACCTGGGCCTGGCGGCGGCGCTGGCCCTGTCGACCCTGGCGGGCTTTGCGCTGGCCGGCGGGTTGCTCTGGCAGCGCCTGGGCCCGGCGGCGCTGTACCACTACGGCGGCTTTGTGTTCAGCGCGCTGCTGCTGGGCCTGGCCTTCCTGAGCTTGGCGATGCTGCTGTCGGTGCTGGCGCGTGACCGTGCGCAGGCCACCGGGCTGGCCATCGGCCTGTGGTTTGCGCTGGTGCTGGCCTTTGATCTGGTGCTGCTGGGCCTGCTGGTGGCCACCGGCGGTGACCTGGGCGGCGCAGTGGGCGAGCAGGCCTTACCCTGGCTGCTGCTGGCCAACCCGGCAGACATATTCCGCATCCTCAATGTGTTCAACCTGGACGACGTGCAGCGCCTGTACGGCCTGGCCAGCGTGGTGCCACCGGCCTTGGGCAATGCCTGGGTCATGGGCAGCGCCATGTTCGGCTGGATTGCCGCACCGCTGGCCCTGGCCGCCTGGAGATTCAAGCCATGACCCCGAACCCTGTTCTTGAAGCGGGCGCCGCCCTGGTGGCCATGCCCGTGAACCGCCGCCGCTGGTTGTGTGGCTGCGCCAGCCTGGCGGCCCTGGCCCTGGCCGGCTGCGGCAAGAGCGAAGGCGAGGCGGCCACCGTGGCCGCCCGCGACTTCGCCCCCCACACCAGCTGCAGCCTGGACGGCATGCTGCTGGCCGACTACCCCGGCCCCAAGGGGCAAATCCTCTACCGCGGCACGTCGGAGCCCGCCTTCTTTTGCGACACGGTGGAGCTGCTGTCCAGCCTGATCAAGCCCGAGCAGGTGCGCCCGGTGGCCGGCGCCTGGGTGCAAGACATGGCCCGCACCGACTGGGACCGCCCCGCCGGCGCGTGGATCGAGGCGCGCAGCGCGCACTTTGTGCTGGGCAGCCGGCGCCATGGCTCCATGGGCCCCACGGCCGCCAGCTTCGCCAGCGCGGACGCCGCCCAGGCCTTTGCCCAGCAATGGGGCGGCAAGGTGGTGGCCTATGCGCAGATCACGCCGGAGCAGGTGGATCTGTCAGGCGGGGCGCTGCATGACAGCCGCATGTGAGGCCGGTGCGCACGCCGCCGGCGCCGCACCCGGCGCAGCAGCAGGAGCCACGTCCGGCGCCACGTCCGGTCCATCGTCTGCGGACGGGACGGCCCTGCGGCCGATGGTCTCGCCCTCCCGGCGGACGTGGCTGCGCGGCGTGGCCTTGGGCGCGCTGGCGTTGGGCGGTGCGGTGGGTTTGGCGGGTGGGGGCTGGCTGGCCACGGGCCGGCGCCTGCCTTGGGGTGGAACCAGCCCGTCGGCCGTGCCCGATGAGGTGTGCATCGTCGCCCCCACCTTCGCCTGGGATCCGGCCAGCGGCTTGCCGCGCCATGCGGCTCGTCCCGTGCCTGAGACCGCCCGCTGCCCGGTGTGCGGCATGTTTCCCGCCCGGCATCCGCGCTGGGCGGCGCAGGTGGTGTTCGGGGATGGCGCCGCCCATTTCCTGGACTCCCCGGTCAGCCTGTTCCTCTACCTGCAGGATGTGGGCCGTTATGCCACCGGCCGGCAGCGGGCCGAGATTGCCGCGCTGTATGTGACCGACCAAGACAGCGGCACCTGGCTGGATGCGCGCCAGGCCTGGTATCTCCACGGTTCCACCCTGCGCGGCCCGATGCGCACCGCCGACCTGCCCGCCTTTGCCACGGAAGGCGGCGCCCGGGCCACCGCCACCCGCCAGGGCGGCGTGCTGCTGGGCTTTGCCGCGCTGGCCGCCACCCTGCCGCCTGAGCTGCGCCGCCTGGGGCCGCACCGCCATGGCCAAGGGGTGAAGGTTGAGGGGTGAAGGTGGAGTTGCCGCCTGCCAGCCAGGTTCTTTGGCCCGCTGGGGCTGGGGGCTGGGGACTGCGGCCCAGCAGGCATCTGATCTGGTCAATCTTCTGATTTTCTGGATCTGCCGCATCAGGCGCTGCGCCGGCACCATGCCGGCATGACCCTGCCGCTGAAGAAGCTCAATCCCTTTGGCTCCGGCAACTTGCTGGAGCTGGAGCCTGCCCAGACCATCCACGCCCGCCATGTGGACGGCCGCCATGCCCGCTGGCGCCTGGCGCTGCTCTGGCTCACGCAACTGGTGTTCTACGGCGTGCCCTGGCTGCACGTGGGTGGTCACCAAGCCGTGCTGTTTGACCTGGAGGCACGGCGGTTTCACCTGTTCGGCGCGGTGCTGGTGCCGCAAGACCTGATCTGGTTGACCCTGCTGCTGGTGGCCAGCGCGCTGCTGCTGTTTTTTGCCACCGCGCTGATGGGCCGGGTGTGGTGCGGCTTTGCCTGCCCGCAGACCGTCTACACCGCGCTGTTCACCTGGATCGAGCGCCGCTGCGAGGGCGACCGCCTGGCCCGCCAACGCCTGGACGCCGCCCCCTGGACCCTGAACAAGCTGCGCCGGCGTGGCGCCAAGCACCTGCTGTGGGTGGCGGTGTCGTTGTGGACAGGCCTGAGCCTGGTGGGCTGGTTCACGCCCATGCGCGAGCTGGCGCCCGCCGCGCTGACGGCCGCCACCGGTCCCTGGGAGTCGTTCTGGATCCTGTTCTACGGCCTGGCCACCTGGGGCAACGCCGGCTTTCTGCGCGAGAAGGTCTGCCTGCACATGTGCCCCTACGCCCGCTTTCAAGGCGCGTTGATGGACGAGCACAGCCTGCATGTGGGCTACGACCCGCGCCGCGGCGAGCCGCGCGGCCACCATGCCCGCGACAAGCGCCCGGCCGGCCAAGGCGACTGCGTGGACTGCACCCTGTGCGTGCAGGTCTGCCCCACGGGCATTGACATCCGCCAGGGCCTGCAGTCGGCCTGCATCAACTGCGGCCTGTGCATTGACGCCTGCGACACCGTGATGGACAAGCTGCAGGCCCCGCGCGGCCTGATCCGCTTCACCAGCCTGCATGAGCTGGCGCAGCCCGCGCCCGCCGGCGCGGCCACGGGCACCGGCCAGGGCTGGACCGCACCGGCCCCGCTGCCCCGGCGCCTGGCCGCCGCCTTGCGCCGCCCGCGGGTGGCGTTGTACGGTGGCCTGCTGCTGGCCTGCGCCACCGCGCTGGCGGTGGGGCTGTGGCAACGCCCCACCCTGCGGCTGGACGTGCAGCGCGACCGCAGCGTGATGGCCCGCGAGGTGGTGGACGCGCAAGGCCAGGTCCAGGTGGAGAACCTCTACCGGGTGCGGGTGGTCAACGCCAGCGCTGCGGCCCGCACCGTGCGGCTGGTGGCCGTCAGCGAGGACCCGACCCTGCAGCCGCAGCTGAGCCCGGATCAGGCGCTGAGCCTGGCCGGCGCCGAAGAGCGTCAGGTCACGCTGCGCCTGAGCCTGCCGGCGACGCCCGGCCCCGCGGCGGCCACCGGCCCGCTGCCCCTGCGCCTGCACGCGGTGGACGCCAGCACCGACGCCACGGCCCGGAACGTCCCGCTGGCCGAGGCGGCCACCACCTTCTGGCAGGCCCGCTGAGGCGGGGCGCCAGCCTGCCTACACTGCGCGCCGGTTTCCACACGACAGGGGCGCAAGACATGCAAGGCAGCAAAGTGGCCATCATCGGCCTGGGCGAGGTGGGGCTGTGCCTGGCGCAGGCGCTCCAAGCAGGGGGCCACGCCCTGGCGCTGTGCGCGCCACGGCCCGGCGCGGCGGCGCAGGCCCTGGCGCACGCCAGCGGCAGCGCGCTGCAGGCGACCCCGGGCCCCTGGCTGGCCGCGGTGGATTGGGTGCTGTGCTGCGTGCCGGGGGCCCAGGCGCTGGCGGTGGCCACGCAGGCAGCGCCACATCTGGCCCCCGGCGCCGTTTGGGCCGACCTGAGCACCGCCCCGCCCGAGGTCAAGCGCCAGGCTGCGCAGGCGCTGGCCGCAGGGCCCGGTGCAGCAGCCTATGTGGATGTGGCCATCATGGGCGCGGTGTCCTTGGGCGGTGTGCGCACCCCGCTGCTGGCCGCCGGCCCGCAAGCCGCGGCGCTGGCCGCGCTGCTGCAGGCGGCCGGTGGGCGGGTGCAATGCCTGGAGGGCGGCCAGCCCGGGCAGGCCATGGCCCTCAAGCTGCTACGCAGCGGGCTGACCAAGGGCCTGGAAGCGCTGGCCGTGGAACTGCTGACCAGCGCCGAGCGCCAAGGCCTGCGCGAGCAGCTCTACACCCAGCTGGCCGACATCGACGAGACGCCGCTGCGCGACTTTCTGGACATGCTGGTGCGCACCCATGTGGTCCATGCGCGGCGGCGGCTGCAGGAGGTGGACGACACCGCCCAGGCCCTGGCCGCCCAGGGGGCGCCCTCGCAGGTGCTGCCCGGCGTGGCGCGGCGCTTTGCCCAAACCGTGGCAGCGCTGCACACCCACCCGCTGCCGGTGGCGGCGCCCAGCGCCACGCAGGCGCTGGCCTGGCTGCTGGCCACGCAGCCGGCGCTGGCGGCTCAGGCGTCTGGGTCGGCGGCGCCTGCGGCGTCCCCGGCGTCCGCCGCGCCCATGGCGGACTGATCGTCCTGCGCCGCCCCCCCCGGGTCGCCACGGCGCAGCAGTTCCACCAGGCGCTGGGCGGCGGGGGAGAGGTAGGACTCGGCGCGCTGGATGACCACCAGGTGGCGGCGCATGGTGGCCTCCGGCACGGGCACCTCGCGCAAGCCTTGCAGTGCGCCGGGGCCCTGCAGGTGGCGCCGGGCAATGAAGCTGAGCAGACCGGTCTCGGCAATCAGCGCGGGCAGCACCAGCAGCATGGAAGACTCCACCTGCACCCGCGGCCGGGGCAGGCCGGCGCGGTCAAAGGTGTGGTCCAGCCAATCGCGGGTGGGGGCGCCGGGCTGCTGCAGCGCCCAGGGCCAGGCCACCAAATCGGCCAGGGTGGGACGGCCGCGGAAGATCGGGTGGTGCTGGTTGGCGGCCACCACGATGGTGTCCTCGGCCAGGCGCTCGGAGACCAGGTCGGACGCGGGCGCGCCCTCGGTGCCCACCACCAAGTCGAGGGCACCCTCGCGCAATTGCACACGCAGGCCATCCACCAAGCCCACCACGGTACGCAGGCTCACCGCAGGCGCCTCGGCCAACAGCTGGCGGGCCGCCTGCGGCAACAAAAACTGCGCAGCGGTGGGCACGATGCCCAAACGCACCTGCCCCGACAGGCCCGCCCCCAGGGCCGACAGCTCGCGCCGCGCGTCCTCCACGTCAAAGCGCATGCGCCGCGCCCAGCGCAGCAGCACCCGGCCGGCTTCCGTCAGCCGGATGCCGCGCCCGGCCTTCTCGAACAGGGCGGCACCGCAGGCAGCCTCCAGCCGGCGGATGGCGCTGGTCAGCGCGGGCTGGCTGCGGTGCAGGCGCTCGCAGGCGCGGCCCAGGTGCTGCAGCTCGGCAATGGTCTCGAAGTAGCGCAGGTCCCGCAGGTCCATTGCAAAAGTCCTGTGGATGAATTTCAAAGAAGTATCGATTGGACTTGAATTTTCAGGCCCCGAATACTGGCGCCCATCCAAAGACGCCACCGCGCGCCGAAGAGCACGAGACCGGAGACACCATGACCCTGAACCGCCGCGCCCTGCTGGGCCGGGCCGCCCTGTCGGCCACCGCCTTCACCCTGCTGGCCAGCCCCTTGCTCAGCCCTGGTGCCCTGGCCCAGGCCTGGCCGGCCAAACCCATCCGCATCGTGGTGCCCTTCCCGGCCGGCGGCGGCACCGACATCGTGGCGCGTGAGACCAGCCAGCGCGTGGCCGCGGCCACCGGCTGGACCTTTGTGATCGACAACAAGCCCGGTGCCGGCGGCAACCTGGGCGTGGACAGCGTGGCCAAGAGCCCGGCCGACGGCTACACCCTGGTGCTGGGGCAGACCAGCAACCTGGCCATCAACCCCACGCTCTACCCCAAGCTGCCCTACCAGCCGCTGAAGGACCTGACCCCCATCGTGCTGCTGGCCAACGCCCCGCTGGTGATGGTCACGGGCATGAACACGCCCTACAAGAGCCTGGCCGACGCGGTGAACGCCGCCCGCGCCAAGCCTGGCCAGATCAACTTCGCCTCGCCCGGCAACGGCACCGTGGCGCACCTGACCAGCGAGCTGTTCCAGAAGGCTGCCGGCGTGAAGACCCAGCATGTGCCCTACAAGGGCGCCGCCCAGGCCCTGACCGATGTGGTCAGCGGCACGGTGGACCTCTACATGTCGGCCGTGCCCACGCTGATCGGCCAGATCCGCCAGGGCAAGCTGCGGCCGCTGGCCGTGACCTCGGCCAAGCGGGTGGACGACCTGCCGCAAGTGCCCACCATCAACGAGTCGGGCTACAAGGGCTTTGACGCGGTGACCTGGTTCGGCCTGCTGGCCCCGGCCGGCACGCCCAAGGAGGTGGTGGCCCGCCTGAACGCCGAGTTCAACAAGGCGCTGAAGCAGCCCGAGCTGGCCAAGCGCCTGGCCGACGAGGGCGCCGACCCCGCCGGCGGCACGCCCGAGCAGTTTGCCGAGCTGATCCGCCAGGACATCCCGCGCTGGGGCAAGGTGGTGCACGAGTCGGGCGCCCGCGTCGACTGACCGCCCCCGGGCCGCCGCCGCAGGCGGCCCCAGCCTCTTCCCTTTCCCGACCCTTCCTCTCCTGGAGAAACGCCATGAGTCACGCCGCCGCATGCCCGGACGTCATCACGTCCATTGAACGCGTCAGCCCCGAGGTGGTGGCGCAAGCCGCCGGCTACGCCTCATCCATCCTGGCCGACGTGGCCGGCCGCCGTGGTGGCCTGCACGGCCGCATCGCCCCGCTGGCGCCGTCCATGCGCTTTGCCGGCCCGGCCATCACCGTGGAAGTGCGCCCCGGCGACAACCTGATGATCCATGCCGCGCTGGCCGTGGCCCAGCCGGGCGACGTGATCGTGGTGGACGGCAAGGGCGACCTGAGCAGCGCGCTGATGGGCGAGATCATGAGCCAGCAGGCCAAGGCCCTGGGCGTGGCCGCCGTGGTGATCGACGGCGCGGTGCGCGACAGCGAGGCCATCTGTGCCCTGGGCTTTCCCATGTACGCCGCTGGCCTGAACCCCAACGGCCCGACCAAGGCGATTGCCGGCCGGCTGAACCACCCCATCTCCGTGGGCGGCGTGACCGTGCGCCCCGGTGACCTGGTGGTGGGCGACGCCGACGGCGTGACCGTGATCGAGCGCGAGAAGGCCGCCGCCATGATGCCCCTGGCCGCCCAGAAGGTGGCCGCCGAAACCAAGCGCATCGCCGACATCCAGAGCCGCAAGGCGCTGCGCCCGGCCTGGCTGGACGGCGCCCTGCGCGCCGCCGGCGTCATCGGCGAAGGGGAAACGCTGTGAGCCGCGCCATCCTGGTGACCGGCGCCGACCTGGCCGCCCCGGCCGTGGCGCTGCTGGCCGACTATGAGCTGGTGTACGCCGGCACCAAGCCCACCGAGGACGACCTGGTGGCCCTGTGCCGTCGGCATGACCCGGTGGCCCTCATCGTACGCTACGGCAAGGTGGGCGCGGCGGTGATGGACGCCGCCCCGTCGCTGAAGGTGATCTCCAAACACGGCAGCGGCACCGACACCATCGACAAGGCCGCCGCCGCCGCCCGTGGCGTGCAGGTGGTGGCCGCTGCCGGCGCCAACGCCGCCGCCGTGGCCGAGCACGCCCTGGCCCTGCTGCTGGCCTGCGCCAAGTCGGTGGTGGCCCTGAACACCCGCCTGCACGCCGGCCACTGGGACAAGGCCACCCACAAGAGCGTGGAGCTGGAAGGCCGCACCGTGGGCCTGATCGGCCTGGGCGCCATCGGCCTGCGTTTTGCCCGCATGGCCGACGCCATGGGCATGCGGGTGCTGGGCTTCGACCCCTACGCCCGCAACCTGCCGGCCTATGTGCAGGCGGTGGACCTGGCCACGATCTGGCGCGAGGCCGACGCCATCTCCCTGCATTGCCCGCTCACCGCCGACAACGCCGGCCTGCTCAATGCCCAGACGCTGGCGGCCTGCAAGCCGGGCGTCATCGTGGTCAACACCGCGCGCGGCGGCCTGATCGACGAAGCCGCGCTGCTGCAGGCACTGGAGAGCGGCCAGGTGGCCAGCGCCGGGCTGGACAGCTTTGCCGTCGAGCCCATGACCGTGCCGCACCCCTTCCATGGCCACCCGCGCATCACGCTGAGCCCGCACATCGGCGGCGTCACCACCGACGCCTACGTGAAGATGGGTGTGGGCGCTGCGCAGAACGCGCTGGCCGTGCTGCGCGGCTGAGTCCGGCGCCCCCACCGGGGCCGCCTTCGGGCCCGGCACCAAGCTTCCGGGACCCTCGCCAGAGGGCCACTTCAGGCCCGCCCGCACCGGCGGCGCGGGCCATTTTTTCCTGCTTCTTGGCACCCAATAACAGCACGGAGACATGACATGCCCCTTCAACACCCCCTGACGCACACCGTTTTCACCCTGGCCTTGGGCGCCCTGGCCCTGTCCGCCAACGCTCAGACCCCCCCCACGCCCGACACCAACGCCCCGCTGGTGGTCTACGGCCAAGTGGACGCCATGCTGCGCCACGCCACCAACGCCCGGGCCGACGGCGGACCGCGCCGCAGCCTGGCCGACGGTGCCTACTCCGCCACGCGCTTTGGCCTGCGCCGCACCCAGCCGCTAGGTGAAGGCCTGCAGGCCAGCGTGCTGATCGAAGCCGGTTTTGATCCGTCCACCGGCATCTCCCAGCAGTCCACCGCCAGCGGCAACAACGGCAACGCCACCGCCACGTCCGGTCGCCTGTTTGGCCGCGAGGTGTCGCTGAGCTTGTCCCACGCCCGCCTGGGCGCCCTCAGCCTGGGTCGCCAGTACACCGTGGCCCACACCCTGTCGGGCCGCTTCCAGGCCCAGGGCAACCCCAACCTGGACGCCATCTCGGTCTACAGCGGCCACCATGTGGCACGACAGGACAACATGGTGCGCTACGCCGGCGCCCTGGGTCCGGTGGAGCTGCTGGCCGCCAACAGCGTGGACGAGCAGGCCGGCAAGGGCCGCGGGCTGGGTGTGGCCTACAAGGCCAGCGCCTATGAGCTGGTGGCCTACCGCCAGGACATCACCAGCACCGACGGCGCCACCACCCGCGAGATCACCGGCGCCGGCGGTAACGCCAGCTTCGGCCCGGCCAAGGTCTTCCTGGGCTGGATGAAGCGCCACGATGACGCGGCCACCGCCCGCGATCACAAGGTGCGCAGCCTGGGCCTGAACTGGAGCCTGAACCCGGCCACCACCTTCACCGCCAGCCTGATCAAGGACACCCAGAGCGGCGCCAAAGACGGCAACCGCGCCGTGCGCACCGTGGGACTGATCCACCAGCTGCACCGCAGCACCGACGTGTATGTCGAGCTGGACCGTAACACCCTGACGGGCACCTACAGCCAGCCCGACTTCATGGGCAACCGCGAAGCCGCCACCGGCACCAGCGTGGGCGTGCGCCACCGTTTCTGACGCCCTGATCCGTCTCCACACGTCCAAAGGCGCACCGCCATGACCCCGCCATCAACGCCACCCGCCTCCCGCCGCTGGCGCCAGGCGCCCGCCGGCAGCCGCTGGGGTGAATTCGGCCCCGACGACCAGCGCGGCCGCATGAACCTGGTGACACCGGCCAAGGTGCTGCAGGGCGTGGCCGAGGTGCGAGAAGGCCGCACTTTCGTGCTCAGCCTGCCGCTGGACGTGCCCGGGGGACGCACGCTCAACCCGCGGCGCCCGCCGCCCCAGCGCTACGCCGTGGTGCGTGACGGCCCCAGCGCCGGCCAGCAGGGCTTTTGCTGGTCGTATGAGGTGGAGGACCCGGAACTCACCGACGTCGTCAACGACGACGTGGTGCTGCTGGGCCTGCAGTACTCCACCCAGTGGGACAGCCTGGCCCATGTGGGCGCCCGTTTTGACGCCGACGGCGACGGCGTGGCCGAGGCCGTCTTCTACAACGGCTTTCGCGCCGGCGAGGACATCCGGCCCGGCCGCGAAGACCCCGGGGCCCCCCAGGACCAGACCCGCTATCCCGGCCCCGAGGCCGGCGCGCTGGGCATTGAGCACCTGGCCGAGCACGGCGTGCAAGGGCGCGGTGTGCTGATCGACCTGGAGCACCACCTGGGCCGGCGGCGCCAGGCGGTGGGCCATGACACGCTGATGCGGGTGCTGGAGGCCGACGGCATCGAGATCGAGCCCGGCGACATGGTGTGCGTGCACACCGGCTATGCCGACACCCTGCTGGCCATGAACCGCCAGCCCGACCTGGCCCGCCTGCACGAGACCGGCAGCGGCCTGGACGGCCACGACGCGCGCCTGCTGAACTGGATCACCGACAGCGGCCTGGCCTGCCTGATCGCCGACAACCCCGCGGTGGAGCTGGTGGTGCCCAAGCTGGCCACGCCCTCGCCCATGCGCCGCCCGCGCCTGCCGCTGCATGAGCACTGCCTGTTCAAGAACGGCATCCACCTGGGCGAGTTGTGGCACCTCACGCCACTGGCGCGCTGGCTGCGCGCCCACGGCCGCCACCGCTTTTTGCTGACCGCGCCGCCGCTGCGCCTGCCGGGCGCCGTGGGCTCACCGGCCACGCCCATCGCGACGGTTTGAACCCTGGGCTCCCCAGTGAGCCCGCCATCGCACGAACGAACGACAAAGCCGGCCCGAACCGGCCCCTGTAGGAGACAAGACGATGACGATGAAGACGCTGTGGAAGGCCGCCGTGGCGACCTTGGCCCTGGGCTGCAGCCTGGCCGCACAAGCCTGGCCCGAGCGGCCGGTCCGGCTGGTGGTGCCCTACGCACCCGGCGGCGCGGCGGACGCGCTGGCCCGCGTGGTGGCCGCCGAGCTGGGCACCCGCCTGAAGCAGACCGTGTTCATCGAGAACAAGGTCGGGGCCGGCGGCACGCTGGGCGCGCAGGCGGTGGCGCAGGCCGGCGCCGAGGGGCACACCTTCCTCTATGACGCCACCGCGTTCACCGTAAACCCGTCGCTGTACGCCAAGCTGCCCTTTGACTACCGGCAGGACTTTGTGCCGGTGGGGCTGGTGGCCCGGGTGCCCACGCTGCTGGTGGTGCCGGCCAGCTCGCCCGTGCGGACCGTGGCGGACCTGGTGCAGCGCGCCAAGGCCCAGCCCGGCCGGCTGGCCTACGCCTCCGCCGGCAAAGGCGGCGCGGCGCACCTGAGCGCCGAGCTGTTCCAGCAGGGGTTGGGCATCGACCTGATCCACGTGCCCTACAAGGGCGGCGCGCCGGCGCTGACGGACCTGGCCGGCGGGCAGGTGGAGTTCATGTTCAGCGCCATCACCGCCAGCGGCCCGCTGGTCAAGGCGGGCCGGCTGCGGGCCATTGCCACCGCCTTCGACCAGCGCATCGACAGCCTGCCCCAGGTGCCCACCGTGGCCGAGTCGGGCCTGCCCGGCTTCAGCGCCTTTGAGTGGAACGGCCTGTGGGCCCCGCGCGGCACCCCGGCGGAGGTGGTGCGCCGGCTGGAGGGCGAGCTGCGCGAGGTGCTCGCCTCACCCACGCTGCGCGCCAAGTTTGCCGAGATGGGCGCCGTGCCCGGCTCGGGCGACGCCCGCGCCTTCGGTGCGTTTGTCACCAGCGAAACCGCCAAGTGGGCCCGCGTCATCCAGACCGCCCGGCTGGAGCTGGACTGAGCCCCACACCAGGCCACGCCACGCCACACCACGCCACACCACGCCACACCACGCCACACCGCCCCCACCCGCCCTGCCCCTGCCCCCCGTACCCGAGGAGTTCCCATGCGCTTCATCCTGCGTTCCTTGCTGGCCGCTTCGGCCCTGGCCCTGAGCACCCTGGCCAGCGCCCAGACCTGGCCCGCCAAGCCCGTCAAGATCGTGGTGCCCTACCCGCCCGGCGGCGCGGTGGACGTGGTCACCCGCAAGATGGCCGCCAAGCTGCAGGAGCAGACCGGCCAGACCTTCTACGTCGAGAACAAGGCCGGTGCCGCCGGCACCATCGGTCTGTCCAGTGTGGTCCAGGCCCCGGCCGACGGCTACACCCTGGCCGCCAACGACACCACCTGGGCCCTGCTGCCCCACATCTTCCGCAAGCTGCCCTTTGACCACGACAGCGCGCTGGTGCCGGTGGGCGGCTTCGTCTTCGCCCCCATGGCCCTGGCCGTGAAGGCCGACAGCAAATACCGCACCCTGGCCGAGCTGGTGGCCGCCGCCAAGGCCCGCGCCAACGAGGTGAGCTACGGCACGGGCGGCGCCGGCTCGGCCCCGCACTTCGTGAGCGAGGCGCTGGGCATTGCCGCCGGCGCCAACTTCATGCACGTGCCCTTCAAGGGCGCGGGCGAGGCCACCATGGCCCTGCTGTCGGGCACCATCGACTTCCAGATCGCCTCCACCCCCGGCATCCTGGGCCAGGTCAAGGGCGGCAAGGCGCGGCTGCTGGCCGTCAGCGGCACCAAGCGCCTGGGTGTGCTGCCCGATGTGCCCACCTTCCAGGAGGCTGGCGTCAAGTTCCCGGGCCTGGTCAACTTCACCGCGCTGTTCGCCCCCAAGGGCACGCCGGCGCCCGTGCTGGAGCGCCTGCACAAGGAGCTGGCCACCGCCATGGCCTCGCCCGACATGAAGGCCTACGCCGAAGGCATCGGCGCCGAGCCCGGCCACTGGGACGCCGCCACCCTGGCGCACGACCTGCACGAGCGCACCGCCTTCTGGGGCCGCATCGCCGCCAACACCGCCTTCGAGCGGCAGTGACCCGGGGAGCGCCGCCATGTTCTTGCTGAACGCCCCCCAGGTGCGCGACACCGAGGTCTTCACCCGCCTGCCCGAGCGCTTTCGCCGCACCGGCGTGCGCTCGGACTGGGCCGATGCCAACCGGGGCGGCGCCCCCACCGACTCCTTCCTGGAAGGCCCGGTGTTCGACACCCAGGGCCATCTGTACGTCACCGACATCCCCTTCGGCCGCATTTTCCGCATCGACCCGCAGGGCGACTGGGAACTGGTGGCCGAATGGGACGGCGAGCCCAACGGCGCCAAGTTCCTCAACGAGCGCGAGCTGCTGGTCACCGACTACCGCCACGGCCTGATGGCGGTGGACGTGGTGAACGGCACTGTGCGGCCCTACCTGGCGCGCCGCAACAGCGAGCGCTTCAAGGGCGTCAACGACCTGTGCTTTGACGCCCGGGGCAACCTCTACTTCACCGACCAGGGCCAGACCGGCCTGCACGACCCCACCGGCCGGCTCTACCGCCTGCGGCCTGACGGCCAGCTCGACCTGCTGCTGGGCAACGTACCCAGCCCCAACGGCGTGGCCCTGTCGCCCGACGGGCGGGTGCTGTACCTGGGTGTGACGCGCGGCAACCAAGTCTGGCGCGTGCCGCTGCTGCCCGACGGCAGCGTGAGCAAGGTCAGCGCCTTCTTCACCTCCTACGGCCCCAGCGGCCCGGACGGCCTGGCGGTGGACGAGGCCGGGCGTGTGATCGTGGCCAACCCCGGCCTGGGCCTGGCCTGGGTGCTCAACCCCCGGGGCGAGCCCGAGGAGGTGCTGCGCAGCGCCGCCGGCAGCTCCTTCACCAACGTGGCCTTTGGCGGGCCCGAGCGGCGCACCCTGTACGCCACCGAGTCCGTCACCGGCAGCGTGCTGCGGGTGGACATGGCCCACGCCGGCCTGCCGGTGCACCGCGCCTCCACAGCCCTCACCGGCACGCGCTGACGCCCCCCACCGCCTTCCCGACCCAGATCCGGAGAGCCCCATGGTCCACACCGCCCGCACCGCCCACCTGCCGCCACGCCGCCCGCCAGCGCTGGCTCTCCCACGGCCCCACCCGCGGCCGGGCCCCGCGGCGCGGCGCGGGGCCGCGCTGGCGGTGGCC
>NZ_JAAGOH010000041.1 GCF_010499455.1 Ideonella livida
ACTACAGCTTCGAGGTGTTCAACGACGACTACACGCAGCTGCCGCTGCCGTTTGTGGCGCAGCGCGCGCGGGCGGCCGCGGTGTGGCTGGCCGAAGGTGTGCTGCGGCGCAGCGCACCGCTGCCGGGCCAGTTGCGGCGCAGCGCCTGACGCCGTGCCCACCCCGTGGGCCGGCACAATGCCGGCCACCCCCGCCGGGCGCCCACCGTGGCGCGGGCCCGGCCTCACCGAACCCTTACCGACACGACAGACCATGAGCATCCTGCTGCTGAACGGCCCCAACCTGAACCTGCTGGGCACCCGCGAGCCCCACATCTACGGCGCCGACACCCTGGCCGACGTGGAGCGCCGTTTCATCGACGAGGCCAAGTCCCTGGGCTTTGCGGCCCAGTGCTTCCAGAGCAACCACGAAGGCGCGCTGATCGACCGCATCCACGCGGCCCGTCTGGACGGCACCCGTGGTTTTGTCATCAACCCGGGTGGCTTGACCCACACCAGCGTGGCCTTGCGTGATGCCTTTGCCGGCGTGGCCCTGCCGGTGATGGAAGTGCATGTGAGCAATGTGCACAAGCGTGAGGAGTTCCGCCATCACAGCTACATCTCCGGCATCGCCGAAGGCGTGATCGCGGGTCTGGGGGTCATGGGCTACAGCGCTGCGCTGCGCTTCCTGGCTGCCAAGCTCAGCAAGGCCTGAAGCCGGGCGGCCGCCTGCTGATGCCCTTCCTGCGCAGCCTGATCAGGCGCGACCACCGCGGCCGATGGCCGTGGTGCGGTCTGGCTGCCGGTGGGGTGGTGGCGCTGGCCGGCGTGGCCTGGGCCCAGCCGGCGGTGCCGGGCGCCGTTCCGGCCCTGCCGGTGGAACGGGCGGCCATTGCTGCTGCCCGACCTGGGGTGCAGCTTCCGCTGGCGGTGAGCCCGGTGCCACCGTCCACGCCGGCGCGGGCTGCGGTCGTGCTGTTGCCTGGGGCCGGTGGGGGCTGGGGCCGGTGGACCGACACTGGTCCGGACGGCCGCAACCTACTGGTGCGTGACCGCGCCGCCTTTTGGCGTGCCGGCCTGCAGGTGGTCCTGATGGGCCGCGCCAGCGACAGCACCGACCTGGACTACCCCGACCGCATTTCACCGTCCCACCTGGCCGATGTGCGGGCCGTGGTCGACTGGGTCCATGTCCGTTGGGGCCTGCCGGTCTGGCTGGTGGGCACCAGCCGGGGCAGCATCTCGGCGGCGGCTGCTGCCTTGAGCCTGCCACCGGGCCGCTTGGCGGGTCTGGTGCTCAGTGCCACCGTCACCCGCCAACCACGGCACCCGCAGGCTACGGTGCTGGCCCTGCCGCTGGAGCGGCTGCGTTTGCCGGTGTTGCTGCTGCACCACCAGGCGGATGCCTGCCCGGTGTCACCGCCGCAAGGCGTGGCCGAGGTGGTCGCGCGGCTGACGGCGGCGGAGGTGGTGGAGCCACGCTGGGTCCAGGGCGGTGGGCCGCCACAGGGGGGCTCGTGCGAGGCCATGCATTTCCATGGCCTGGTGGGCCAGGGAGACGCTGCGCTGAACGCGCTGGCGCTGCGCATGCTGGCCTTGACGCCAGCGCCTTGAACCGGCGGCGGCCTCCGGCGCCTGGGCTCCTAGAATTGCCCCCCTTCTCAAGACCGCGGTCTTGGCGGTGCCGGCCTCGGGGCCCGGTCGCCAGTGGCCGCACCCGCCTTCCTGCTTCCCACGAGTCTCCAATGAACGATTCCGCTTCCACGCCGGTCGAGCGTCCTGCGCTGCCTGACCGCCTGTCCACCGATCCGCGCAGCCCGCATTTCGTGCGCGCCGTGTTCGAGCATGACGTCGGCATCCGTTTCAACGGCGTCGACCGCCACGACGTGGACGAGTACTGCGTCAGCGAAGGCTGGATCAAGGTGCCGGTCGGCAAGACGGTGGACCGTCGCGGCCGCCCACTGACCATCAAGCTCAAGGGCACGGTCGAGGCCTATTACCGGTGAGTCCGGCGCCTACCGGCGCCTGGCCCCTGTGGCGGGAGCTGGGGGTGGTGCTGCTTTTTGCGCTGGTCTACCTGGGCATGTTCCTGGGGGGCTTGCCCCGCCTGAAGCTGGACCGCACCGGCGTGGCGCTGCTGGGCGCGATCGGGATGATCGGCCTGGGGGCCTTGGACGTGGAGGGCGCCGCGCGCTCGGTGGACCTGCCGACCCTGCTGCTGCTGTTTTCCTTCATGGTGATGTCCGCGCAGATGCGCCTGGGAGGGTTCTACACCGCCTGCGTCCGGCAAATGGCGGCCCTGCCGCTGTCGCCTGCCGCCTTTCTGGGGGCGCTCATCGCCCTGGCCGGTGGGCTTGCGGCGGTGTTTTCCAACGATGTGGTGTGTCTGGCCCTCACCCCGGTGGTGGTGCGTGTGAGTCTGCAGCGCGGGCTGCATCCGGTGCCGTGCCTGGTGGCCCTGGCCTGCGCAGCCAACATCGGCTCGGCGGCCACCCTGATCGGCAATCCTCAAAACATGCTCATCGGCTCGGTGTTAGGCCTGTCCTTCAGCGGCTACCTGCGGCAGGCTCTGCCGCCGGTGCTACTGGGGCTGGGCCTGACCTGGGTTTGGTTGGCCTGGGGGCCGGGCCGCCGGCAGCTGCACGCCCCCTTCGTGCCCTTGCCCGCCACCTGTGCGCCGGAATCCGAGCCGGCGGTGGACCTGCTGCAGACACTCAAGGGGCTGAGCGTGGCCGGCGGTGTGCTGGCGGCCTTTCTGTGGAGCCCCTGGCCGCATGAGGTGGTGGCCTTGGTGGCCGCCGGCGTGCTGCTGCTGAGCCGGCGCCTGCACTCCTCCCAGGTCATGGGCTACGTGGACTGGGAGTTGCTGGTGCTGTTTGCCGGGCTGTTCGTGGTCAACCGAGCCTTTCAGGACACCGGACTGCCGTCCCTGGTGGTCCAGGCCATGGCAGCGCAGGGCGTGCACCTGCAGGACACTGCCGTGCTTTTTGCGGTGGGCGCCGGCCTGTCCAACGTGGTCAGCAATGTGCCGGCGGTGATGCTGCTGCTGCCCCATGTGCAGGGGCTTCAGGCCCAGCAGGCGGGCCTGACCCTGGCCCTGGTGACCACCCTGGCTGGCAACTTGCTGCTGGTGGGCAGCATGGCCAACCTGATCGTGGCCGATCTGGCCGCCGCCCAGGGCGTGCGGCTGGACGCCTGGACCCATGCCCGCCTGGGCGCGCCGGTGGCGGTGCTGTCGCTGGCAGGCGTGGCAGCCTGGCTGGCCGGGTGACGGCGGAGCGGCCGGTCGCGGGCCGCCCCTGGGCTCAGCCCGCCAGCGCGGCTCGGGCGGCCGCCATCAGCGGGGCCAGTGGGGTGGTGGCGCGGCCGATCAGGGCCGAGAGCTGATGCCCTTGGTCCCACAAGCCGCCTCGGGCGGCGCCGGCGTCAGAGTCGGCCAGCAGCTCGGCCAGCGGTGCCGGCAGGCCGGCGCCCTTGAGCGCGGCGGCGAACTCGGCGGGCGGCAGGTCGACATAGGGCACGGTGCGGCCGGCTTGGCGGCTCAGCTCGGCGGCCAGTTCCGCCAGGGTGTAGGACTCGTCGCCAGCCAGCTCATAGACCCGGCCTGCATGGCCTTCGCTGCTGAGCACCACAGCCGCCGCTTCGGCAAAGTCATCGCGGGCCGCCGAGGCGATGCGCCCTTGGCCGGCGCTGCCAATGAACGCGCCGTGCTGCAGAGCCGGGGCCACGCTGGCCAGGTAGTTCTCGGTGTACCAGCCGTTGCGCAGGATCACGGTCGGCAGGCCGGAGGCGGCGATCGAGGCCTCGGTGGCGGCGTGCTCCTGCCCCAGCGCCAGGGGAGTGCTGTCGGCACGCAGCAGGCTGGTGTAGGCCAGCAGTTCCACCTCGGCGGCACGGGCGGCGTCGATCACCGCCCGATGCTGGGGCAGGCGCTGTCCGATCTCGCTGGAAGAGATGAGCAGCAGCTTGCGGGCGCCGCTGAAGGCCGTGCGCAGCGTGTCGGGACGGTTGTAGTCGGCCTCGCGCACCTGCACGCCCAGGGCGGCCAGGTCCGCGGCCTTGGCGGGTTGCCGCACGGCGGCAACGATCTGGGCGGCGGGGACGCCGCGACGCAGCAGGTGGTCGACGACGAGGCGGCCGAGCTGGCCATTGGCACCGGTGATGACGATCATGGGGGACTCCTTGCGTTGGGGGACCGGAAGTGGCGCCGGCGGCCACGACTTACACAGCCCCCGGCGGTGGCATGGGACCCCGGCCTTGTCGACCACAGGGCGATCACGCCATGCCGTCATGGTGCGCCCTAAACTAACCTTTAGTAAGTACGCACAAAAAGGTTAGTACCCATGAACCCTGAAACTCAGCTTGACACGCGAGGCGACGATCCCCGCGGTGATCTCTTCGCAGCCGCCTGCCCCTCACGGGAGGTGCTCAAGCATGTGACCAGCCGCTGGGGCGTGCTGGTGCTGGTGGCGCTGCAGGAGGGTGGCACGCTGCGCTTTGCCGAGCTGCGGCGCCGCATCGGTGGGGTGAGCGAGAAGATGCTCGCCCAGACCCTGCAGTGGCTGGAGGTCGATGGTTTTGTGTTGCGCACGGCCCATCCGGTGGTGCCGCCGCATGTGGACTACCGGCTCACGCCGCTGGGGCATGAGGTGGGCCGGCATGTGCGCGAGCTGGCCGACTGGATCGAAGGCCGGCTCCCGGCCATCTTGGCGGCGCAGGCTCGCAGCGGCCGGACGGTGAGCCTGGCGGCCGCGGATTGAGCGCGCGGCGCCGCTCAGCGGGGCACAAGGAAGGTGCTGCGCTCGCGGACCGTCTCCACCCGCCCGTCGGGCTCGGTGGCGGTGATGACCAAGGTGACTTGCAGCACCTGGCCGGTCCGTGCGGCGGCCTCGGCCCCGTCCAGGCGGATGTCCACGGTGGCAAAACCGGCGTCCGCACTGGCCAGTGACAGCTGGGTCTGGCCGTGCATCTGCAGGGCCTGGGCGGGCAGGGGCGGCTGGGTGCCGGGGTCCGGCTCCACCGCCAACTGCACCTGGCGTGGCGCCAGCGAGGCGTTCATCACCTGCAGGCGGTAGACGTTTTCCACCGCGCCGTCCTCGACCTGCCGTGCCATGACGCCGCGGTCGCGCAGCACGTTGGCCCGCAGCGTGGGCCGCTGCCACAGGCCAAGCACCAGCGCGGCGCCCATCAGCCCCAGCAGTCCTCCATAGATGAGCACCCGGGGCCGGCGATACCAGGGTTTGAGGACCTGGCCGGCGAAGGCGTGCGGGGTGTCAAAGCGCACCAGGCCGCGGGGCTGCCGCAGGCGGTCCATGATGCTGTCGCAGGCGTCGATGCAGGCCCCGCAGGCGATGCACGCGGCCTGCAGGCCCTGCCGGATGTCGATGCCCACCGGGCAGACCTGAACGCAGACGGTGCAGTCCACGCAGGCCCCCAGTCCGAGGGCCGGGGCATCGGCCTGGCGGGAACGGGCACCGCGAGGCTCACCGCGTTGCCTGTCGTAGCCCACGATGTAGGTGTCCTCGTCCATCATCGAGCCCTGGAAACGGCCGTAGGGGCACATGTGCTGGCAGAACTGCTCGCGCAGAAAGCCGGCGTTGCCCCAGGTGGCCAGGCCGTAGAAAAGCACCCAGAACCACTCCCAGGGGCCCAGCGACAGGCCGGCCAGCGCCGGCACCAGGCTGCGGATGGGCGTGAAGTAGCCCACGAAACTGATGCCCGTCCACAGGGCGAGCAGGGCCCAGGCCAGGTGACGGCCGCCGCGGCGGAGCAGCTTCTGACGGTTCCAGGGGCTGCGGTCCAGCCGCAGCCGGGCGTGTCGATCTCCCTCCAGTCGGAATTCAATCCAGCTGAACAGCTTGGTGTAGACGGTCTGCGGGCAGGCGAAACCGCACCACACCCGACCGGCAATGGCCTTCGCAAAGAAGAGCAGCAGGGCGCTGGCCACCAGCAACAGCGTCAGCCAGATGAGGTCCTGCGGGTAGAAGACGGCGCCAAAGAGGAAGAAACGTCGCGACTCCAGGTCGAACAGCACCGCCTGCCGACCTTGCAGCTGCAGCCAGGGCAGACCGTAGAACACCAGTTGGGTGATCCACAGCAACACCCAGCGGGCGGTGTTGTAGCGGCCGCTGACCGCGCGGGCCTGGATCTTGTCGACCCCACTGGGCAGGGGAGGCGGCTCGGGCGACAAGGGAGAGGCGTTCATGGCGCGGTCATCAGGCTAAACCCCGGATTTTAGGTTGACCGTCCTCAAGCTTCAGGTCCCGCACCGGGGCGCCCGCCCAGCGGGCTCAACCCAGCCAATGGCCCATGCGGTCGCGTTTGGTGCGCAGGTAGCCGGCGTTCTCGGGGTTGGACGGTACCTCGTGGGGCTGGCGGGCCTGGACCACGATGCCGAGCTCTTCCAGGGCCAGGACCTTCAGCGGGTTGTTGCTCAGTAGACGCACCGACCGCACCCCCATGTCCTGGAGGATGAAAGCGGCGGCGTCAAAGCGGCGCAGATCGGCCGCGTGCCCCAGGGCCAGGTTGGCGTCCACGGTATCCAGACCCTGGTCCTGCAGCGTGTAGGCCTTGAGCTTCTCGGTGATGCCGATGCCCCGGCCCTCGTGTCCTCGCATGTAGATCAGCAGACCGCGCCCGGCCAGGGCGATGCGTTGCAGCGCGAGCTCGAGTTGAGGCCCGCAATCGCAGCGCAGCGAACCGAAGATGTCTCCGGTCAAGCACTCCGAGTGGATGCGCATGAGCACCGCCTCGCCGGCGACATCGCCCACGTGCATGACGACATGCTCGACCTGGAGCTGCGCATCACGGTAGCTGGTGATCGAGAAGTCGCCATGGCGGGTAGGCAGGCGGGCTGTGTGGCCACGCACGAAGGGCGTGTCGGCAGGAACGGGCAGGGTGTCGGACAAGGTGGGGCGCTGAGGTACTTTTGCCCGACATTGTCGCCGTTTCCTCTAGGCAATGAATGGATATACGCCGACTGGTGGAAACGGGGAATATGCTGTTTTGCATGTAAGCCAATGTGGTAGCGTATATATATGAACGATCCGGTGACTTGGTTGGGTGCGCCGCGTCAAGCCGCACAGCAGTGGCTCAAGGCCGATGAGGTCACGGCCTACGCAGAACACTCCATCGCGCAGTACGCAGCCATGGTGGGTCAACTGGCCGACTGGCTGCATGGCCAGCGCGAACGTCACCTGCTGGATGCTCGGACCGTGGACCTCGACGCCTTTCTTCAGGGCCTGCAGGGCAGGGGAGGCAAACCCGCCAGTGTGGCCACGCTCAAGCGCTATCGCTCGCTCATGGGATCCCTGTTTCGGCACTTACAGGTCAGCGGGCTGCGCAGCACCGATCCCACCCAAGGCCTGCGGCCCCTGGAAGGCCGACTGGTCAGCACCGAGCGGCAAGCACCGCGGCTGCTGAGTGCAGCGCAGTGTGAGGCCTATCTGCGCTGGGTGATGGCGGAACCTGAGGCCAACTGGTACGAACTGCGCGACAAACTGCTGCGCTGCCTGTACCTGGGCACCGGTATCACGGTGAGCGAATCACGCGCGCTGCAACTGCAGGATGTACAGCCTGCAGACGCCCCCCAATGGCTTCGCATCCGGCACGCCGGTCCGGCGCGTCACATCCCGCTGCCAACCTGGTGCCAGGAAGTGCTGGAGCGATGGCTGCCCGTGCGGCACAAGCTGGAAGGAACGGGCAGCCTGCTGCTGCCCACCCGCCGGCGCGCCCCCTTGGCAGGCACCCGAGGCCGCAGCACGGCACCCGATGACGATCCGGCTGCGCCCCTGGGTCAGCCCGCGCGCACGGCCCATGACGCCTTGCCACGCCCGATCAGCACCTCGGAGATCTACGAGATCGTGCGGCCGGCCATGCAGGCCGCCGGCTTTGACGATGAGCAACAAGGCCCGCAGACCCTACGCAACAGCTTCGCCGCCCGGCAACTGCTGGCCGGTACAGACGACGAGGTGCTGCAGGATTGGATGGGGCTGCGCACCCGCTTCACGCTGGATGCGCTGCGCCGCGAGCTGGACGCGCAAAGCCAACGGACGGCGCAACGGCGTCCTGTCTGAGACTTCACCGGCCATCCCGAAGCGGAAGGGCCCGAACCCGAACCGCTTGGCCGGGCTGCGGGTTCAGTCCGCACCCCCGACTTCACCATCGGGCAGGGCGGACGGCCTCTCGGCCCCCCTGGACTCGCCCGGCTGGCTGGGACCCGCGCCGCCAAAGGCCGCGTCCATCTCTGCCTGGAGCCGTTCCAGCTGCGCTTTGGCATAGCGCATGGTGGTACGCGGATCGGCATGCCCGAGCTGCCGCTGCACCACCTCCAGGGGAGCTTGTCGCTCCAGCGCACGGGTACCAAAAGTGTGTCGCAGCCAATGGGGCGAGGCGCGCAAGGCATCCTCCCGCTCCAGGCGCGGCAGGTCTGACCCCAGGATGGCCTCCCTGACCCAGCGCTTCATGGTCTGGTAGAGCGCCTGGTAACCGATGGGTTCGAGCGGCTCCTCCAGACGTGCGAGCAGCGGGGTCTTGGGATCGGCCTCTTCCAGCACCGGCAGGCCGCGTGCCGCCAGGTACAAGGTCAGGGCCTCCAGTGCCTGTCCTGGCACGGCAATCACCCGGTTGCGCGCCCCCTTGCCGTGCACCTGCATGGCCCAGCGACCACGGTGACGGCGCATGTGTTCCACACGGGCCCCCACCAGCTCCGCCGCGCGCAGGCCGGTGGCCTCCACAAAGGCCAGGATGAACAGGATGCGGTCACGGGAAGGCGAGGGCGGCTGGCGGTGCAGGTGGCCCAGTACCGCCTCCCAGGCCTGGGGCGTGAAGGCCCGGCTGTCGAGCACATGCTGGCGAGGATCGTCGCCCATCTGCCGGTTGACAAGGTGCCAGGGATTGCGGCCCGGCAGGTAGCCCACATCCACCATCCAGCCAAAGAAGCTGCCCAGGATGACCACCGCCTGGCGCCGGCTGGCCAGGCTCAGCGGGCCACGAAAGGGGGCCCATCCTTCACCCAGCACCGTGCTGTAGCGTCGGGACATCCAAGCCGGTGGCACATGCTCCATGAAGCTCATGTAGGCCAGACAGTCCTCGACCTGCATGTCCTGGAAACGCCGCTGCTGGCGCTCGCCCTGCAGCCACAGCAGCAGACGCAACGCCTCCTTGCGGTAGGACCTGGCCGTGGTGGCAGCCCCTGAACGGGCGGCCACCCAGGCTTCGATGACCTCCGCGTCGCTGCGTGCCCCGGTCAACGCCGCCGAGCCGGGCACGCCCTGCGTGACCGGCCTCCCATCAAACAAGGTGCGCTGCGGCCGCCCGTCAGCCCCCGACCCCGCTGGCAAGGCCAGGTCCGAGCCGACAGCACCACGGCCTGGCGCCGGCAGGCCATGGACCGCTGCCACTGGTGGCAGAACCTCGGCCGCACGGGCCACCTCGGCAAAGTGGGCGCCGGGCAGTGGCACCGGCGGCAGCAGGGTCTGCAACCAGTGAACCAGGCGGGCCGCCTTGAGCTTGCCCACCGCCGGCACCCCGCGCCACCACACGCCGCCCAGCGCAATGCGCGCCTGAAGGTCCTGCAGCAACAGGATGCCTGACTGCGCCAACCGGGCGGCCAGGGTGGGTTCCAGCCAGCCGTCGATGCGGTCGGTCAAGGCAGGAACCTCGGCGGCCACCTGCTCCAGCGCCCGCAGCAAGGCCAATTGCTGCTCTCGCAGACGGCGCCGGCGCTGAGCGCGCGCATCGGGCGGATAGGCCTCGGCATACAAGGCCAGCACCTCCGCCTCACTGAAGCCGTCCAGGTCACGCTCGGCGACGAAGTCCTCCAGTGAAGGCGCCGGAACGTCCAGCCCCCCGGTGCGGATGGTGAGGCCCACCAAGCGCCAACCCTTGTCACCCCGGCGGCGCGCCAGGCTGCGCAGGTGGTCCACCACCTGACGATGCGCTGTGAGTGCCTGCCGGCCGTGGTCGATGCACAAGTAGCGCTGGGCGGACTCGACCAGGGGAACGCCCTCGGCCACCGCGCGCAAATGTGCGAAGTGATGCAGGCCCACGCGCATGGTGCGCAAGGGCCGGCGCACCGCCGTGGCCGCCTCAGCGCCTGCGCGCCGGCCGCTCCCCCGGTTCCCAGGCGTTGAAGCCGACCCGGCATCGTTCGGGTCGTCGGCAACCGGTGGCAATGACGCGGAGCGGGTTCGGGAAGCGGCAGCAGACATGGTTGGGCAGCGGTAAATCCGGAAATCTGCGTGGAGCGGAAACGGCGGAAGGAAACCGTGAAGAGGGCTTGACGAACCAAGACGGCGAGGCACACGGCGCCTCACCCAGGCGGGCGCAATCTGCACCGGCGGTGCCCCGCTTCAGCGGGGGGGCACGCGTTGCCGCGACGGCTTGTCTCACCCCGCATTTTAGCATCCATATAACACTGATAACAGTAATAATCAGTGCATATCTTTTATATGCCGAAATCAGATGATTTTCAGAAGAATGCGCCAAGTTCCTGTCAGCATTACACTTTCCTGAACGGGTGCGCCCCCGGCCCTGTCAACGGCCGCACGGAGGACGCCGCACACCACCACCAACCGCCCCACACGCCGGGCCACGCGGCAGGACGGACAAGTCCCCCGATCTGGCCGTCCCCGGCGGCCAGGCCTCTTCCCCACCGTCGAACGCAGAACCTTCCCCCCGGCACCCCGGTTCCTATCGCACCGCGTGATGAAGTCTTGCGTATACCTATGGACAAGGTGCCGCGGCACCCGCACCTCCGCCGACAGGCCCCACCAAGCGCACGATGCGCCGTCCGCGCCACAGGCCCTCTCGGCCGAGTTCCGCCATCACACGAGCCGACGCGACATGACGCCTGCAACAACCTGCAGGCCCGTGCGCAACCGGCCCAACATCACCCCCATCCGGGTACCCCAAGCCTCAGCCCACTCCCGTCGCTTCGGCCATTCGCTTAGGGCCTCATCCGCAGGGCAACTCGGAGCAGCCGGCAAAGCCGCTGTGAACCGCCCCGGGAATCGCGGAGGCTCCTTCACTTGAGAATGGAGCCACTATGGGGAAGTCCCCGAAGTTTTCGCCGGAGCTGCGCGAGCGTGCTGTGCGCATGGTGCAAGAGCACCGTGGCGAGTAACCGTCGCTGTGGGCGGCGGTTGAATCCATCGCAACCAAAGTGGGCTGCGTGCCGCAGACGCTCAATACCTGGGTCAAGCAGCACGAGATCGATGCCGGTCAGCGCGATGGCGTCTCGACGGCCGAGGCCCAGCGCATCAAGGAACTCGAGCGTGAGAACCGAGAGTTGCGCAAGGCCAACGAGATCTTGAAGCTGACCAGCGCGTTTTTCGCCCAGGCGGAGCTCGACCGCCGATTGAAGTGATGTATGCGCTCGTGGACGAACACCGCGAAGTCCACGGGGTCGAGCCGATGTGCAGGGTTCTGCAGATCGCCCCTTCGTCCTACCGGCGCCATGCCGCGCGAATGCGTGAGCCAAACCTGCGCAGCGCCAGAGTGCAGCGCGATGTGCAGTTGATGCCCAGTATCGAACGAGTCTGGAAAGACAACCTGCAGGTGTATGGCGCGGACAAGGTCTGGATGCAGCTCAATCGAGAGGGCGTGACGGTGGCCCGCTGCACCGTCGAGCGCCTGATGAAACGCATGAGCTTGAAGGGTGTGCGGCGCGGCAAAGGCGTGCGCACCACGGTGGCAGACCCGAAGTCACCATGCCCGCTGGACAAGGTCAACCGACAGTTCCGCGCTGAGCGGCCGAATCAGCTGTGGGTGTCTGACTTCACCTACGTCTCAACCTGGCAGGGCTGGCTGTACGTGGCTTTCGTGGTGGACGTGTTCGCAAGGCGCATCGTGGGCTGGCGCGTGAGCACCTCGATGACCACGGACTTCGTTCTCGATGCGCTAGAACAAGCGCTGTACGACCTACAACCAGAGCGCGACAGCAGCCTGATTCATCACAGCGACCGCGGGTCTCGATACGTGTCGATCCGGTACTCCGAACGCCTGGCCGAGGCCGGTGTGGAGCCGTCGGTGGGCAGCAAGGGCGACTCCTACGACAACGCCTTGGCTGAAACCATCAACGGCTTGTACAAGGCCGAGGTGATCCACCGCCGGACCTGGAAAACGCGGGAGGCCGTGGAGCTGGCCACCTTGACCTGGGTCTCTTGGTTCAACAACCACCGGCTCATGGGGCCGCTGGGCTATATCCCGCCGGCAGAGGCCGAGGCAAACTACTACCGCCAACTCGCCGATCAACCGGCAGTCGCGGCATGAGCACTTAAACCAAACAGCCTCCGCGATTCCCGGGGCGGTTCACTGACGCCTACAGCGCGCCTTGTGCTCCTCCCACACCCTTGCGGGCTTTACGATGTGCTCCTGCAGGCCGAGAGGTCCTTGGTGCACCAAGGCGCCCGGCAAGAGCTCGAAGTCGCCACCCGTGTCGGCGTGCCGCTTTTCCAGCCAGCCGCTGAGCCCGCCCGCGCAGGCGCCCATCCCCCGCGGGTCACACGTCAGCCAGACGTAGCGGCGCAGGGTCTTACAAGTCATCCAGGCGCAGCAGCAGCTGCGTGCGCAGGTAGATCACCAACTCCTCCCGCGCCCCGTTGAGCGTGGTCTTGAGTCTGTGCGCGGTGTGGCCGCCGTCCTGCACCGTATCGCGCTTGCGCCACTTGCACACCGTCTCATGGCTGACGTTGAGCTGCCAACCCACCTCGTGGTCGCTGACCGTGGATTTCTGGATCGCCGCTCGGATCACAGGGATGGTGGTCGCGTTCTTATACAACTTGACCAGCGTCTCGGCCCACACTCGCTGGCCCCAACATCCATCCATGGACGTCTACTTTTCAAGAGGCATTTTTCAGGGGATGACACGCTACAGCCAATTCGGACATGTTCCGCATGCGGCGCGCGCCGAAGCGTCTTACCTGGCCACACCGTTGTCCTTTGCTGACGCCCGAGTTCTTGGTCCTCGGGGCGAGGGGCGCCAAAGCGGAAGAGCGCACGCCGGTTGAGCCGACCGCACTCGGGGAAGGACTCCGGGCCTGATCTGCAGTCACCGACACGCGCTGAGCGACAAGGTCCATCGCCCGTAATGTCCGACGTGCCCAGCCCGGCGGCTGCGTGCTCGGCGCGCTGCCACGGGCTTCAATGCCTCGGTACCGACCAAACAACACAGGCCGGTCCGACTGCCCCTGCGGCGATCAGACAACTAAGGTTCTGGCCTGGTCTGAACCTACTGCGCCCCTGAAGAGGCGGACACAGCGGCAGCGACACTCCGCCCCGCGACGCGCACTGTCCGGCCGGATATGTGGATCAGATGGCCTTGCGGGGGGTCGCAGGAGCCATAGGCGGCATCGCCCCCGTTCAAGACCGGCTTACTGCGCTGTTGGACGTGGCCGCGCCCTTGATCCGGAAACGCACCTCATCCCGAAAACTCTCCACCTCAGAGCCAGGCGCACAAGACCTGTCGTTGAACGGTTCAACACCAACCCACTGGTCCAGAACGCCAAGGAGCGTCGGCCAATGGCGTGTTGTGGATGCCCGCCTACACGTAGCAGCCTGGACCTGCGGACCATCACCCGCCTCGCTCACCCGTCATTCACAACGGGCTCGAATCGGGAGAGCTTCTGCAGGCAAGATCGATGGATATAGCGAGCCGACTCCGCTTCGCGAGAGACACACGAGCAACCGTGATCTGAGCGCTGCGCACAGCGATGCCAGAAATGCATCAGCGATGGAACTCAGACCAAGTGGTTTGTGCGCTGCCAAGCCAACGGCTCGGTGGAGCTCAAGGGCAGGCCGGCGCGCCCCGCGGGAGCACTACCAAGCATCGACCCAGGCGTCGCGCTGAAAGACACCACGCTATGCCAGATGAGCCCGAAGTGCCCCCCTGCCCTACCCCTTCTCTTTTCTCCAAAAAAAATGGCCCGCAAGCTGCGGGCCATGAAGTGAGTTCTGGCAGGAGGTGAGGCCAGGCAACTGCGCGCTGCGCCGGCAGCAGTCACCGGATGGCGGAGATTTTTCAGGACTCCCGAATACCCTCCGCAACGGAAACTTCAATCCTCAGCCAGAAAGCGTTCGATGCATTCCTTCAAGGCCTCGCGCCGCTCGGGACGCAGCGCCTTGGCCGAGAACTTGAGCTTAACGTCACCACGGGCTCCCACCGTCATGAGGGCTGAACGCTGGCCATGACCCAACTTGTGCTCCTGGTTGCGTGCCGCCATCGCCGGCTCATCCGCCTCGGGCGGCCGGGTCAGTTGTTCAAACACCTGGATTGCCGTTCGGGCCTGCCCATCCTGCAAATCCCGGGCTCGGGCCAACAAAGCATCTGGATCCTTCTGCACCCATTCGCACAGCGGTTGGGCCCAGCGAAACTGAATGTCCACCGGTGAAGGAAAGGCGCGCACCACGGCCTCAGGCAAGCGCGCCAAAGCCACACTCTTGGACACCAGGGAGACATCCACCTTCAGTGCTTCGGCCAGCTTGCGCAACGAGGGATACAAGCCTTCATCCAGCGCCCTGCGGTACATCACGCCCTGCTCCCAGGCGCTCAGGTTCTTGCGACCGCGGTTTTCACGGTCCATCAACTCAAAGAGCTGGCGGTCGTCCACGGATTCGATCTGTGCCTGCACCAGCAGGCCGAGCTCCAAACACGCCCGATGGCGACGGTGGCCAAAGACGATCTCGAAGCGCTCCTCCTCCCCCAGCCCATTGCCGCCCCGGGTGCCGGCTGGCAAGGGCCGGACCCGAATTGGCTGCACGTTGCCACCAGCGCCTGCAATCTCCTGCTTCAACGCCTCAAACTCGGCGTCGGCAAAAGAGTCGGCATGGCGGTTGGCCCATTTGGAGGGCAGCACCAACGCAGGATCCAAGGCCCGGACGGGTGTGGCCCCATCAAAGTGGCGCAACTTTTCCCGAAGATCCTCCGCTTCCTTGATGGCTGCGGACTGGTGTGACATGAACTGCAGCATGGAGCCTGGTGCGGTGCGCGGACGCAATCCGTCGCCGGCGGGCGGTTGGACTGGTGCCGCAGCGGCTACCGTGGCGGGCGGGTTGACCATGGCTTGAATCATGCCGGCCTTGGCTGCGAGTTTTTTGCTCATCGCTTAGCTCCCTTGGAGTTGGTTGTTGCGCTGCCCGAGTGGGACACCGTGGCCTTCGGCTCTGTTGAACCGTTCAACACCCTTCCGGCCAAGGCATCGGTTTGCCGCTTCCAGACCATGCGAATCGATCCCTCGATATGCCCCACGAACGAATCATAGGCATCCCGGGCGCGCTTGAAGGTCCGGGCGGACCCGTCATACTGGGCCACGTCGTACACGGTGCCAAACTCTGCAGATGCCACCCCGGTTACGGCCGTCTTCGGAATCTCCACCGGCAGCACCTTCTCCGCGTAGGTCTGCCCAATCCATTGGCGAACGATATTGGTGGCGGCATCGGTGGAGTCCACCCGTGCCAACAGGATGTGGATGAAGTCGAAGTCTTTGGTCAGGCCGCGTTTGGTCAGCAGTTCGCCGGTCAGATCGGAGAACAGGCTCCAGAACTGGGATGCTGAGGCGAAGTCCAGGGCGTTGGGCGGCAAAGGCATGATGATGCCGTTGGACGCCATGAAAGCATTGATGGTGGTGTAGGACAGAGACGGCGGCGTGTCGATGAGGATCACGTCGTACTCATCCCGGACGTCGTCGATGCCCAGGTCCAGCACCCGCCAGAACTCGAATCCAGGCTCCTGCGTCTGCCGAGCCGGCAGGGCAAATTCCGCGCCGAACAGCACAGGGGCTGCGGCCACCAGGTCGATGCCATCCCAATAGGTGTTGCGGATGGCATAGCGAATGGAGGTTTCTGTTCCCATCGCCAGCGGCAAGATGGTGTCGTCTTCACTCACTTCCGTATCCGGAAGGATGCCGAACAGGGTGGTCAAGGAGCCCTGCGGATCGGTGTCAATCACCAGGACACGATGGCCTAGCAGCGACAGGCCCTGCGCCAAGGTCACTGCCGTGGTCGTCTTGCTCACGCCTCCCTTGAAGTTGCCCACGCTGATCGTGACCGCTTCGCCTCCCTTGGGGCGCAGGCAGTCCTTTCGGTACTCGCGGATCCAGCCCCGCGCCTCCGGCAGGCTGAACTCTCGACGACTGCCTGACGCATTGAGGCGACCAGAAGGCAGATCACCCTTGGAAAGGCGATGGCTCAGTGAACTCTTCTCAATGCCACACATGGCGGCAAGTTGGCTCAGGTTGTACACCGGGGGCGCTTTACGCGCGGTGGGCGCCAGCATGGCGCTACGGATCTGCGCCATCATGTTGACAGCACGTTCAGCTTGCTGCGCGATGTCCGTCAACGAGATGGTGGGTGTTGGTTGAAAGGCGAATCCGTCCACGGTTTTCTCCTTGGGTGGCATGGTCTGGGCTTGTTGACGAAGTTTCATTCAATGTCCGCTGAAACGTTCAGCGAGGCCTTCCGCGTTCGGACACTATTGTGCAGCAAGGGGGTGTTGAACCGTTCAACACTGGGCATCTGGCGTTGATTCAATGTTAAAAAGCTCCGGGCCATAGGCTGCTTTAGGAGATTTAGTTCCTTCAAACCCTTTTAACTCTTTAGGTGGCAGAAAGCCTTTTACTGACAATCACTTGCCTGACTTCAGGTGAGTGGATACGGGAGAGTTCGGAGGATTTTCGGGGCGAATTGGAGGGGATGCAGGGTGAAGTGGCGAGTTCACAGGAACATAGGTGCGGGGAAGCGGGGGCCTTTAACCACGGCGGCCAGCTGGGGTGGCCACGGTGCCACGCCGTTGCGCAAACCCGCCCTGACCCCAGCAAGCTAGCGCCCCAGCCCCGCGGCCACAGGAGGGTGTCGCCGATCTGGAGACTATTCGGGGGAGGCTGATCTTGTGTGAAGTTGCGGTTGGGCGTGGATTTTTGCCTTGCCCGTGACCCAGGGAGGTCGGCGTGTGGGGGGGCGAGACCCGTAGAAGTCTTGAGAGGTGAGGGTTTTCGGGGCGCGCGACGGTCCTGGGTTTTCCTGATAGTTCTCACCTGTGCCGTCATGGCGTGAACAAATGCCGTCCCTTCCCGTCTGGACGGTGGGTCGACTTGGCGCCTGCGTCCGGTTGGTCTCGTCGCCGGTTGGCTCGCGGATGGCGTGCGCCGCCCATCGAAAGATCTCCTGAAAACACTCACCTGTCTGAACTTTCGTCCGCGGACCGCCGCTTGCGGGCGTGTGTGGGCGTCTGTGGGGGACAGGCAAGGGCACCTGGCGACGGGTGCAATATGCGTTCACCTCTGCGCTTGGACGGCAGCTCGACGCCGGTGGTGGCCAGCCTTGAGGTGAGTCACCGGACTCACATCGCCGATACTTCCCCCATGGCGACCCGAAAGACGACGGTGAGACGCAGTCCTCACCTTCCGGCGGCCGATGCGCTCGGCGCCGACTTGCCGTCCCGGCCCTTGCGGCCGGTGGCGGCGCCCTCCCCTGCCCTGCGCAAGCCGGTCAACACTTTGGCCATCGTGCCCAAGTCCACCCGCATCACCTCGTTGGGGCGCAAGGCCTACAACGTGCTGCTCTTCATGGCGCAGGACCAGGGTTTGGACAAGGACGTGTTCCGGGCGCCCCTGGACCGTGTGGTCAAGGGCGTGGATTTCGATTCCCATGACCATGAACTGATCAAGAAGCACCTGCGGGCCATGGTCTCCACCACGGTGGAGTGGCAGTCCCCCACTACCGGCGAGGGGGCGGCATGGAACGTTTCGGGCTTGCTGGCCCATGCTCGCATCGCCAAGGAGCGGGGGCAGGTGTGGGTGGAATGGTCCTACGCGGTCAACCTCAAGCAGGAGTTGCTGGAGCCGACCGTGTTCGCCCGCTTGAAGCTGGAGGTCATCAGCCAGCTGCGCTCGCACGCGGGCATCTCCCTGTATGAGATCTGCACCCGTTACAAGGATGTGGGGCGCACCGCACGCCAGCCTTGGCGCTGGTGGCGCCCGGTTCTCAGCGGTCAACCGGAGACAGAACGCACCGCCCGGCTGGAGTACCGCATCTTCAAGCGCGACACGCTCAAGCCGGCTATAGCCGAAGTCAACGCCATCACCGACCTGGAGGTGGAACTGCTGGAGCACAAAGAGGGTCGCTCCGTGGGCGAGATCCAGTTCCTCATCCGGCCCAAGCCCCAGGCGTCGTTGGGTCTGACCACGCCGCTGGAGCCCGTGGACATGGCGCTGGTGGGGCAGGCGGCCGGCCTGGGGGTGGAGGAGTCCAAGCTGGAGTCGCTGGTGGCTGAGTTTGGCGAGGCGGCGGTGGCAGCCGGCCTCAAGACCTTGTCGCAGCGCCAGGCCCACGAGTACCCGGCTCCGGTGCGCGACCCCGCACGCTATCTGCGCTCCTTGATGCCGGGCGAGGCGGCCAAGCTGGCCACTGCGCTGCAGGCGGCCGAGCCCGGCCACCCGGCGTCTCGGTCAGCGCTGGTGCCGCCCGAGTCTGGGGGCCACGGTGCAGCACCGGCCAGCCGGCCGTCGTTGGCCCCCGCGGCGCGGCCTGCGTCGGTCGGATCCGGGGTGGCGCCGGTCGCGCCGTCGCGGGCTGCGGGGGCGCTGCCCGCAGGGGCTGGCCTGGCGGGCGGCGTGGGCAGCACGGGCCACGGGGTGGCGGGCGGCACGCCCACCCACCTGGCGGCCATGGGCCGCGATGCGCAGACGAGGCGGCAGGCCCGGTGGACGGAGGAGTGGATCCGGCGCAGACGTGAGCAGGTGATCGAGGAGATTCGGCAGATGTCGCCGGAGATCCAGGCCGAGCTGGTGCAGCAGCTCCTCGCCGACATGGAGCGGCGTCAGGTCCATCCGTCGATCCGCAAGCGGCTGCAGACCAGTGGCTGGCAGCATCCTCTGGTGCTCACGGAGATGGTGCGTTTCTATGCCGTGGGCAGCCGTGGCGAACACTGGGACCAGCCCAGTGCGCAGGACCTGCTGGCGGTGGCCGCCGAGCTGGGGGACTGATCTGCCTTCCGCGCCGGTGGGCCGGGGCGCCCGTCGCCCCAAAACGCCGAAAGGCCGGGAGCTGCCCGGCCTTTCGGCTTTTCATGCCCGCGGCCAGGGGCCGCGGGGTGGCCTCACTGGGCCTGGCGGTAGCGGGCCGGGTAGAGGTTCTTGAGCAGCTCGTGGCTGGTGTCGTCGGCGGCGATGTTGCCGGTGCGCACGGCCTCGGCCAGCTCGGCGCGGACCTGCTCGCGGGTCTTGAGCACGGCCACCGTGCGGGCCGGGAAGCGGGCGGGCTGGACCTCATGGGCCTTGGCCAGGGTGTCGAAGTCGACCACCAAGTTGCCGGTGCGGGCGGCCTCGGCCAGCTCGGCGCGCACCTGGTCGCGGGACTTGGCGATCACGGGTTCGTCGGCGGCGTAGCGCTCGGGGTGGACCTCGCGCAGCAGCCGGCCGGTGTCGTCCAGGGCGGGCATCTGGCCGGTGCGCAGGGCCTCGGCCAGCTCGGCGCGCACTTGCGCGCGGGTCTTGGGGGTGGGGGTGTCGTGGGTGTCGGTGGCCAGGGCGGCGCCGGAGAAGGCGGTGCCCAGGGCGAGGACCAGGGCGGAGACGGTACGGGCGGTGTTCATGAGGTTTCCTTTCGATCGTTGTCAGCCAGGCAGAGGGGCTGGTGAACCGGGGGTTCGTTCCAGTCCGCCTGGAACCTGCGTCGAAGAGGCGTCGGCTTGCAGTCGTGTGTCAGGCGTCTCGTCGATGGGATGAACTGTAAATTTCCATTCCCGCTAGAAAAACCAGCCCGCCAGCAATTGGCTATTGCTGAAAACGAAACAAACCGGGGCTTGAAAACCGTGCCCCCTTAAGGGGGCCGGCTGTCCGGTTCACAGCCGGGTGATGGCCACCCCTTTGAACTGCCCGGCGACGGGAGCTTCCAGCCCGGCCACCGCGGGTGCGCCTGGCATGGCAAAGCGATCGGGCCAGGCACGGTGCAGCAGCTCGGCCTCGCGGCGGCGGGCCAGGGTCAGGGCCGCCAGCTTGACGTGGCCGAAGCCGCGCACGCTCAAGGGCAAGGCGGCGATCTGCCGGGCCAGGCCCAGGGTGCGGGCGTCGGGCGCGGGGCCCAGGTCGGTCAGCAGTTGCGCCACACGGGCTTCAAACTGCGAGATGAGTTCTCGCTCGGTGCGTCGCTCCTCCGTATGGCCGAAGGGGTCCAGCCAGTGGCCGCGCAGGCCCCGGGCCGCCGCCATCACGCGCAGCGCCGGGCGCAGCCAGCGGCCGGAGAAGGTCCACTTGCGGGGCGGCCGCCCGTCGCGTGGGCGGGACAGCAGCGGTGGCGCCAGATGGAAGTGCAGCGTCAGGTCCCCTTCGAACTGCCGGGCCAGTGCCGCATCGAAGTCCGGGTCGCTGTAGAGCCGGGCCACCTCGTATTCATCCTTGTAGCTCATCAGCCGCAGCAGGCTGCGGGCCACGGTATGGGTGAAAGGCAAGGCAGTGGCCTCGCCGGTGGGTGGCGTGCCGTGTGTGGGGGCGTTCCAGGCGGCTTCATGGGCTTGCACCTGGGCCACGGTGGCTTGCCAGCGCGCTGCCCAGGCCGGGTTTTGCCAGGCGCTCAGCAGGGCTTGGCCACGCGCGAGCAGGGCGGGCAGAGGTTCGTCTTCGGGGCGGGCCGGCGTCCCCAGGCGCTCGTCGGCCAAGCGGCGCAGGGCCATGGGGTCGGCTGCGGCCAGCCGGCCCAGGGCCAGGGCCTGGCGGTTGGCGGCCACGGCCACGCCGTTGAGTTCGATGGCGCGGTGCAGCGCGGCCAGGCCCACGGGCACCAGCCCGCGTTGCCAGGCCCAGCCCAGCGCCACGATGTTGGCGGCCTGGGTGTCGCCCAGAAAGGTCTCGGCCAGGGCGTGGGCGTCAAAGGTTTCGACCTGCGCCTCGCCGGCGGCAAAGTGCATCTTGGCCAGCAACTGCGGGGCCTGGATCTCGGCGTCGGGGCGGGAGAGCACTTCGGCCACCGGCGTCTCGTGCACATTGGCCAGGATGCGGGTGCGGCCGTGGCGCACGGTCTGCAGTGCGTCGGGCGAGGCGCCCACCACCAGGTCGCAGGCCAGCAAGGCGTCGGCCTGCTGGGTGTCGATGCGCACCTGGTGCAGTTAGCCCGCCCACTCGGCCAGGCGTACAAAGCTCAGCACGGCGCCGCCCTTCTGCGCAAAGCCCATGAAGTCCAGCACGCTGGCGGCGCGCCCTTCCAGGTGGGCGGCCATGGTGATGAGGGCGCCCACCGTCACCACACCGGTGCCACCCACGCCAGTGACCAGCAAGTCCCAGGGGCCGCGCCAGTCATGCGTGGGCGGCATGGCCAGGGCGGCCACGGCCGCCTGAAAAGCTGCAGCACGGCCAGGTGCCGCCCCAGCGGCTGCGCCACCGGTGGCCGGGCCCAGCACGCCCACCGGGCGGCGCAGGCGCCCGCCGGTCACGCTGACAAAGCTGGGGCAGAAGCCGTCGCTGCAGCGGTAGTCCTTGTTGCAGGCGGTCTGGTCCACCCGGCGCTTGCGGCCGGCCACGGTTTCCAGCGGCTGCACGGCCACGCAGTTGCTTTGCGCGGTGCAGTCGCCGCAGCCTTCGCACACCGGGTCATGGATGTAGAGGCGGCGCTCGGGATCGGCCAGCTGGCCCTTTTTGCGGCGGCGGCGCTTCTCTGCGGCGCAGGTCTGCTCGTAGATCAGCACCGTCACGCCGGGCAGCTCGCGCAGTTCGCGCTGCACGGCGTCCAGCGCGCTCCGGTCATGGAAGGTGGTGCCGGCCGGAAAGCGCCCGCGCTGACCGTCGTACTGCTCAATGGCGTCGCTGAGGACGGCGATGCGGCGCACGCCCTCGGCCTCCACCTGGCGGGCGATCGCGTCCACGCTTTGCGGGCCGTCCACCGGTTGGCCGCCGGTCATGGCCACCGCGTCGTTGAACAGGATCTTGTAGGTCAGCGTGGCCCGGGCCGCCACGGCCTGGCGGATGGCCAGCAGGCCCGAGTGGTAGTAGGTGCCGTCGCCCAGGTTCTGGAACACATGCGGCGTGCGGGTGAAGGCGGCATGGGAGATCCAGTCCACGCCCTCGCCGCCCATCTGGATCAGGCCGGCGGTGCTGCGCTCCATCCAGTTGGCCATGAAGTGGCAGCCGATGCCGGCGCGCGCGGTGCTGCCCTCAGGCACCTTGGTGCTGGTGTTATGCGGGCAGCCGGCGCAGAACCAGGGCTGGCGCTTGACCGCATCGGCGCTGTTGTGCAGCAGCTCGGGCAGCGTGAAGTCACGCACATGCTGCAGATGCTCATCGAAGGTGGTGTGGTCGGGGAAGTGGCGGTGCAGCCAGTGCGCCACCACCTCGATCAGGCGTGAGGGCCGCAGCTCACCCAGGGCCGAGATGAGCGGCTGGCCGTGCAGGTCGGTCTTGCCCACCAGGGCCGGGCGTTGCCCCTCGGGCGCGTTGTAGAAGAGCTGGCGCAGCTGGGCTTCCACCAGGCCCGCCTTCTCCTCCACCACCAGCACCTCCTGCAGGCCCTGGGCAAAGGCCTGCACGCCGGTGGTCTCCAGCGGCCAGGCCAGGCCCACCTTGTAGAGGCGCACCCCGGCGTCTTCCAGCATGGCCGGGGTGATGCCCAGGCGGCGCAGCACCTCCATCAGGTCATGGTGGGCCTTGCCGCAGGTGAGCAGGCCCACCCGCGCCTGCGGGCTGGGGATGAGCAGGCGGTCCAGCCGGTGCACACGGGCGAAGGCGGCCACAGCGGCGTGCTTGTCGGCCAGCCGGGATTCGATGCGCAGCGAGGGCAGGTCGGGCCAACGGTAGTGCAGGCCGTCGGCCGGTGGCTGGTGGCCGGTGGCGGCCCGCACCGCGGCGGCGGTGGCCACCGGGTCGGCCCAGGCGGCGGTGCGCTCGGCCAGGGCGTCCAGGTCCAGTGTGGTGGCGCTTTCCACCACCTCAGAAAGGGCGGCCAGCCCCACCCAGCAGCCGCTGTAGCGCGACAGGGCGTAGCCATACAGCCCGTACTCGACGATCTCGCCCACGTCCGCCGGTTGCAGCACCGGCAGGCCCCAGGCGCTGAACACGCCGTCGCTCTGGTGCGGCATGGACGAGGACACGCAACCGTGGTCATCGCCCGCCACCACCAGCACGCCGCCGTGGGGCGAGCTGCCATAGGCGTTGCCGTGCTTGAGCGCATCGCCCGCGCGGTCCACGCCCGGGCCTTTGCCGTACCACAGGCCGAACACGCCCTGCACCGTGCGCTCGGGGTCGCTCTCCACCCGCTGGGTGCCCAGCACCTGGGTGGCGGCCAGCTCCTCGTTGATGGCCGGCTGGAAGCGGATGCCGGCGGCCGCAAAGCGCTCGCCCGCGCGCCACACCGCGCTGTCGACCATGCCCAGCGGCGAGCCGCGGTAGCCGCTCAGGAAGCCCCGGGTGTCCAGCCCGGCGGCGGCATCGCGTGCGCGCTGCATCAGCAGGATGCGCAGCAGCGCCTGAGTGCCGGTGAGGAACACGGTGCCTTCGGTGGCCCACAGGCTGTCGCTGAGTTGGTAGTCCGGACGGCGCAGGGTGTCGGGGGCCAGGGCGGGCGTTGGGGTCAGGTCGGCGGCGTTCATGCGACCGGATTCTTCGGGGCCCTGGGGAAAACAGGCATCTTGTCTGGCCCCCGCCCCGGCTCCAATGGAGAAGGAAATTCTCGGAACATGCCATGGATGAGAACAAATCGGTTTCTCTGGACCGCTACAGCCTGAAGATCCTGCGCGAGCTGCAGCGCGATGCCCGCCAGACGGTGCAGCAGCTGGCCGAGGCCGTGGGCCTGTCGGCCACCCCCTGCTGGAAGCGCATCAAGGACATGGAGGCCGCCGGCGTCATCACCGGCTACAGCGCCCTGGTCAACCGCGAGCGGGTGGGCCTGGGCCTGGCGGTGGTGGTGGAGGTGAACCTCTCCCAGCACACCGAGGAGCTGGTGCAGCGGTTTGAGCAGACCGTGCGCGACTGCCCGCAGATCGTGCGCTGCCTGTCCACCACCGGTCAGGCCGACTACATCCTCACCGTGCTGGTGGAGAGCGTGCCGGCCTATGAGCGCTTCCTGCACGGCACGCTGTTCCGCCTGCCCGGTGTCACCCATGTGCGCTCCTCCATCGTGCTCAAGGAGGTGAAGGCGGCGGTGGCCCTGCCCATGGGCGACGGCGGCGGCTGAGGCCGCTGCCCGGCCGGTGCACCCGCCGGCAGGCACTCAACTCGGCTGGCCGGCGGCCGATAGACGACCGACGAACCCTGGTCTCGTCTGGAGTGTGCCCATGTCCCGTCGTCTGCTGCGCCGTCCCCCACCTGTCGCCCCGCGTGCGGCCGTGGCCCCTGCCCTGTCCCCGGCCGCGCGCCTGGGCGTGGGCTCTCTGTCCCTGGTGGTCGTGGCCACCGCCTTGGCACTGGCACCCGGCACGGCGCGGGCGGACACGGTGACCGTGCAGCGGCTGGATCCTCAGCCCTTTGCCAACGTCAGCCTGCGCCTGTTTGGTCGCAGCTACAGCGACCTGGCCGGGGAGCTCACCCTCACCTCCGGCCAGTCCAGCTTCGCGGCGTACTGCATCGAGCTGACCCAGCCCGCCTACCTCGGCAGCCGCGCCAACTACAGCGTCAGCACGGTGTCCTCCAGCGCGCTCTCACGCCTGTTCACCGTGGCGGGGCTGGACAGCGGCCACATGAGCACGGACCGGGTGGATACCGCCGCTGAGATGGTGGCCCTGCAACTGGCGGTCTGGGAGACGGTCTACGACGGCCTGGGTGGTTCGCTGGCCAGCGGCAACTTCAGTGTGGCGGGCGTGTCCTCGTCCTACGCCACGGCCTGGACGCTGGCCCAGGGCTATCTGCAGGCCGCCTACCAGCTCACCGACACCAGCCTTTATGCCGGCAGCACCCTGCTGCGCTATGCCAACCCCAGCCTGCAGGACTTTGTCGCCTACACCCCGGCGCCGCCCCAAGTCACCCCGGTCTCCGTGGTGCCGGAGCCCCAGACCGCGCTGATGCTGGGGGCTGGCCTGGCCACCGTGGCCCTGGTGGGCTGGCGTCGGCGCCGCCAGCCCTGGGTCCAGGGCGAGCGGACCTGAGCGCGGGCGGGTGCAGTCCCGGCGGGTCAGTCCGTGGCCGATCGGCTGCGGCGCACCGCGTCACCCGCGGCCAGGTAGGCAAACACCAGGCCCGGGCCCAGGGTGATGCCAGGGGCCGGATACACGCCGCCCATGATGGACTGCATGTCATTGCCCACGGCGTACAGCCCCGGGATGGGCTGGCCGGCGGCGTCCAGTGTGCGGGCGCTGGCGTCGGTGCGCAGGCCCATGGCGGCGCCGATGTCGCCGGGGTGCAGGCGCACGGCGTAGAACGGTGGCTGCTCAATGGGCCCCAGGCTGGGATTGGGGCCGGGCCACCCGGCATCGCCGTTGGCGCGCTGGTAGAGCGTGGTGCCGCGGCCAAAGTCCGGGTCCACGCCGTCGGCGGCGTAGCGCTTGAGCTGGTTCAAGGTGCCTTGCAGCGTCGCGGCTGGCAGCTGGAGCCGGGCGGCCAGATCGGCCACGCTGGCACCGCGGGTCACATAACCATCGGCCAGTGCCGAGGCCAGGCCCATGCCCTTGGGCCGCACCATGCCCAGCCCGTACTTGGCCATGCCCTGCGCGTCGGTGATCAGCCAGGTGGGTTCGCCGGGGGGCTGCGGGTGGGCGGCCAGCATCGCCAGCCCGAACAGGTGGTACGAGGTGGACTCGTTGAGGAAGCGTTCGCCACGCGCATTGACCGTGACCATATGCGGCTTGGCGCGGTCAAACACAAAGTGCGGAAACACCGCCACGCTGCCGTCTGCGCGGGTGCGGCGGGACACCGGCGCCCAGAAGCAAGGGCTCAAGGGCTGGTCCGTGGCTGCCTGCCGGGCATCCGCCTGCAAGGCCACTGGGCCGCTGGCGCCCCAGGTGGCGCCGGCAGCCTCTGCCAGGTCCAGCGCGGAGCCCCGGTGGCCAGGGCCGCCCGGACACCAGTCGTCGGGGGTGCCCAGCAGCGCGGCACGGCGCTGCGGGTGGCGGTTGAAGCCGCCGCTGGCCAGGATCACGCCGCCCTTGACGCGCAGGCGCCGGGTCACGGGGGTGCCGGTCTGGGGGCAGGTGCTGGAGAGCGTCAGGCCATCGACCACGCCGTGCGCATTGCGGTGCAGCGCGCGGGCCTCGGTGCCGGTCAGCACGGTCACGCCGCGCTCCTTGCACGACAGCAGCAGCCGGCCAATCAAGGCGTTGCCCATCAGCAGCCGGGTGCCACGCGGGTGGCGGAGCCGGTCGGTCAGGTGGCGCAGCAGGAGCCTCGCCACGTGGGTAGCGGAGGTCCAGGAGCGGTGCCAGCCCAGCAGGTGGGGGATGTCATCGCGGTCGGCCATCATGCCGCCCAGCACCATGAATTCGGGGATGGGCGGGCGCACCAGGCCGAAATGCGCGCCCAGCCGCCGGCCGTCAAACGGCAAGGGCTCCAGCGCGCGCCCGCAGGAGGTGGCGCCCGGCAGCTCGGAGAGGTAATCGGGGTGGAAGGGGCGGATGCGGTACTTCAGGTGCGAGTGGTCGCTGATCTTGGCCACGGCCGCCGCGCCATGCTGCAGAAAGGCCTGGCGCAGGGCCCGGTCGGCCCGTGCGCCCACCGCATGGTCCAGGAACGTCTCGGCCTCGGCCAGGGTGTCCTGCGGGTTCACCTCGGGCGCCAGCCGGGTGCCGGGCACCCAGGTGGTGCCGGCCGAGGTGGCCGTGGTGCCGCCCACGTACGCGGTGGACTCCACCAGCAGCACCCTCGCGCCGTCGATGGCGGCGTACACCGCGGCCGACATGCCGGCGCCGCCGGCGCCCAGCACCACCACGTCAAAGGTCTGGTCGTCGGCCAGCGCGGCCAGTGGGGGGTTCAGGAGCGGCGGGTGCACAAAAGTGGATTGTGATTTGGTATTGGAATAATATTCCACTTTTTCAGCCCGGTACAGGCCTGAGAGAACAGAGGCCTGCCCTGCGCCCACCCCATGCGCCGGCAACCGCGCGCCGGGCCGGAGTGCCCGCCGCCCCAAAACGCCGAAAGGCCGGGAGCTGCCCGGCCTTTCGGCTTTTCATGCCCGCGGCCAGGGGCCGCGGGGTGGCCTCACTGGGCCTGGCGGTAGCGGGCCGGGTAGAGGTTCTTGAGCAGCTCGTGGCTGGTGTCGTCGGCGGCGATGTTGCCGGTGCGCACGGCCTCGGCCAGCTCGGCGCGGACCTGCTCGCGGGTCTTGAGCACGGCCACCGTGCGGGCCGGGAAGCGGGCGGGCTGGACCTCATGGGCCTTGGCCAGGGTGTCGAAGTCGACCACCAAGTTGCCGGTGCGGGCGGCCTCGGCCAGCTCGGCGCGCACCTGGTCGCGGGACTTGGCGATCACGGGTTCGTCGGCGGCGTAGCGCTCGGGGTGGACCTCGCGCAGCAGCCGGCCGGTGTCGTCCAGGGCGGGCATCTGGCCGGTGCGCAGGGCCTCGGCCAGCTCGGCGCGCACTTGCGCGCGGGTCTTGGGGGTGGGGGTGTCGTGGGTGTCGGTGGCCAGGGCGGCGCCGGAGAAGGCGGTGCCCAGGGCGAGGACCAGGGCGGAGACGGTACGGGCGGTGTTCATGAGGTTTCCTTTCGATCGTTGTCAGCCAGGCAGAGGGGCTGGTGAACCGGGGGTTCGTTCCAGTCCGCCTGGAACCTGCGTCGAAGAGGCGTCGGCTTGCAGTCGTGTGTCAGGCGTCTCGTCGATGGGATGAACTGTAAATTTCCATTCCCGCTAAAAAAACCAGCCCGCCAGCAATTGGCTATTGCTGAAAACGAAACAAAAGGCCCGCAGCCCCCCCTTTCCAAGGGGCAGGCCCAGCACGGTCCGCCACCGCGGACAGCCCCGCGAAGGGGCCCGGACCCTCCGGTCCGACCTCAGTCGGCCGTGATGCGCCCGACTTCGATCACCTTTTTCCAGCGGGCGAACTCGCGGGCCTGGAAGGCGGTGAACTGCTCAGGCGTGTTGCCCACGATCTCAAAGCCCAGGTCCAGCAGACGCTGGCGGATGGCCGGCTCATGCAGCGTGGCCACCACCGCCTCGCGCACCTTGTGGCGGATGTCGGTGGGCAGTCCCTTGGGCGCGGCGAAGGCCTGCCAGGAGTAGACCGTCAGCTCCTTGTGGCCCAGCTCGGCCAGCGTGGGCACGTCCGGCAGCAGCGGCGAGCGTTGCGCGCTGGTGATGGCCAGGGCGCGCAGCTTGCCCCCCTTGATGTGGGGCAGGCCGGTGTTGAGGTTCATGAACGAGGCGTCCACCACACCGCCGATCAAGTCGCTCACGGCCGGGGCGCCGCCCTTGTAGGGCACATGCACCGCCTGCGTGCCAGTCTCCTGCCAGAACAGTTCGGCTGTGAGGTGATCGGAGGTGCCGTTGCCGGCCGAGGCGAAGGTGAGCTGGGCTGGCTGGGCCTTGAGGGCCTGCAGCAGGTCGGCCAGGGTCTTGTGCGGCGAGCCGGCCGGCACCGCCAGCACATTGGGCGCCTGCACCGCGATGGTGATGTAGTCGAAGTCCTTGAGCGGGTCGTAGCCGGTGTTGCGCATCAGGTGCGGGCCGATCACGAAGGGCCCCAGCGAGGACACGAACAGGGTCTGTCCATCGGGCGCCGCCCGTTTGGCCAGGGCGGCGCCCAGGGTGCCGCCGGCGCCGGCCTTGTTGTCGACGATGAAGGTGCCGCCCAGCTTCTCCTGCAGGCGGGCGCCCACCGTGCGGGCGATCATGTCGGTGGAGCCGCCTGGCGGGAAGGGCACCAGCAGCGTCACCGGCTTGTGGGGCCAAGCCTGCGCCAGGGCGCCGGCGCCCAAGGTCAGGCCCAGCGCCAGGGTGGTCAACAGTCGTTTCATGGTCTTGTCTCCGTCTAAGGGGCGGCCTTCAGGCCGTCTGGGGATGGCGGCCTGCGGGCCGCCGGGTCAGGTCCGGGCGCGGGGGCGCCGGCGTCTCGGTACTCCGGGCATCAGGCGCGCCGGCCGAACTCGGCGGTGGTGCGGGTCCAATGGCGGGCTTGATCGCTCAGGCTCAGGCCCAGGCCAGGGCGGGTGGGCACCACCATGCGGCCGTCGCGGATCTCCAGCCGCTCGTTGAACAACGGCTCCAGCCAGTCAAAGTGCTCCACCCAGGTCTCGCTGGGGTAGGCCGCACCCAGGTGCACATGCAGCTCCATCGCAAAGTGCGGCGCCAGCATCAGGCCGGCGGCCTCGGCCTGGGCGGCAATCTTCAGGAAGGGCGTGATGCCGCCCACGCGCGGCGCATCGGGCATCAGGTAGTCGGCGGCGCGGTGGCGGATCAGGTCGCTGTGCTCCATCGCGCTGGTCAGCATCTCGCCGGTGGCGATAGGGGTGACGGTCTGGCGTGCCAGCTCGGCGTGGCCCTCGTGGTCGTAGGCGTCCAGCGGCTCTTCAATCCAGACCAGGTTGAAGTCTTCCAAGCGGCGGCACATGCGCTGCGCGGTGGGGCGGTCCCACTGTTGGTTGGCGTCCACCATCAGCGGCACGGCGTCACCCAGGTGGCGGCGCACCGCGGCCACGCGCTCCAGATCTTTGGCGCGGTCGGGCTGGCCCACCTTGAGCTTGATGCCGCCAATGCCGCGCGCCACCGACTTCTCGGCGTTCACCAGCAGTTGCTCCAGCGGCGTGTGCAGAAAGCCGCCCGAGGTGTTGTAGCAGGCCACGGTGTCGCGGTGCGTGCCCAGCAGCTTGGCCAGCGAGAGGCCGGCTCGGCGCGCCTTCAAGTCATAGAGCGCCACGTCAAAGGCGCCGATGGCTTGGGTGGACAGGCCGCTGCGCCCCACCGAGGCACCGGCCCAGCACAGCTTGGTCCAAAGGCGGGCGATGTCGCTGGGGTCTTCGTCCAGCAGGGCGGGGGCCACCTCGCGGGCATGTTCAAACTGCCCCGGTCCGCCCGCGCGCTTGGCGTAGCTGAAGCCCAGGCCCTCGCTGCCATCGGCGGCCTGCATTTCGACAAACAGCATGGCCACTTCGGTCATGGGCTTCTGGCGGCCGGTGAGCACCTTGGCGTCACTGATCGGCATGGGCAGGGGCAGGCCCACCAGGGACAGGCGCATCCAGACGATGCGGTCAGGACTGTGTTGACTCATGATGGTAACGTTGTCATTTTGAGGTGAAGAAAGGCGCCGCGCAGCGACAGGACGGGTTGGCCGATTTCTGCCATTGCTTTGGTGCGCTGCGCGGCGAAGCCGGGCGCCAGCGCCTTGTAAAATGGTAACGTTGTCATTTTGGTGCGTCAACGGGGCTGCTCCGCAGGCTGCGCCTCAGCGCGGACAATCTGTGCCCATGTCCAGCCCCACCCCGCCTTCCAAGTCTGTCACCCTGCACGATGTGGCCCAGGCCGCCGGCGTGTCGCTCATCACCGCCTCCCGGGCGCTGGGCAACCCGCAGCTGGTGTCCGAGCGCACGCGGGCCAAGGTGGCGCAGGCGGTGCAGGCCACGGGATACGTGCCCAACCTGCTGGCTGGCGGGCTCAAGTCGCGCCGCAGCATGGCGGTGGGTGCGCTGGTCCCCTTTGTGGCGGTGCCGCAGTTCCTGCCTATGGTGCAGGTGCTCACCGAGCAGCTCGATGCGGCGGGCTATCAGCTCATCCTGGGCCAGACCGGCTATGACCACGCCCGCGAGGCCGCGCTGCTGGACACCTTCATGGGCCGGCGGGTGGATGGCATGGTGGTGGCGGGCCTGCTGGCGGCCACCCCGGCCCTGGAGCGGCTGCGACGCAGCGGCATTCCGGTGGTGGAGACCTGGGACCTCACCGAGCGGCCGGTGGACATGCTGGCTGGCTTTTCGCACGGTGCCGTGGGCAGCGCGGTGGCGGGTTACTTTTTGGCTCGGGGCTGGCGCGAGGTGGCCGTGGCCAGCGGCGACGATGAGCGCGCCGCGCGCCGCCTGGCGGGCTTTGAGGCGGCCATGGGCCGCAAGGTGCCCACCGCCTTGGTGAAGGCGCCCAGCAACCTGGCCCTGGGCCGGGCGGCCCTGGCCGACCTGCTGGCCCGCGGGCCGGTGCCGCGTGCGGTGTTCTGCAGCTCAGACGGGCTGGCCCAGGGTGTGCTGACCGAGGCCCTGGCGCGCGGCCTGCGTGTGCCGCAAGACCTGGCCGTGGTGGGTTTTGGTGGGGCTGACTTTGCCGCCCACCTTGAGCCCGGCCTGACCACCGTGCAGATCGACGCCACCGCCATCGGCCGCCATGCCGCCAGCCTGCTGCTGGCGCGCTGCCGTGGTGAGCCGGTGGCCCAGCCGGTGGTGGACGTGGGCTTCACCATCGTGGAGCGGGCGTCCACGGCGGGCTGATCATCCGCCGGACCGGTCCGGCCTTCAGTGCCCGAACAGAGGCACCAGCGGGCCGCTCAGGGCCCACAGCCATGCGCTCAGGCTGAAGAACGAGGCGACGGTGGTCACCAGCAGCGCCGCGGCGCAGAAGCCGTCGTGGCCGTACTTCTGGGCCAGCACCGGGTAGATGCTCATCATGGGCATGGCGGCCAGGGCCACCATGGCGTGGCGCAGCGGCAGGTCGGCCGGGGCCCACCACCACACCAGCAGCCCCACCATCAGCGGGTGCAGCAGCAGCTTGCCGCTGCTCACCGCCACGATGCCGGCCCCCAGCCCGCGCCAGGGCAGGCCCGCCAGCGAGCCCCCGATCACCAGCAGCGCCACGCCCGCCGACGCATTGGCCAACAGGTCGATGGTGCGCGAGATCATGGGCGGCAGCACCGGCTGGCCGCTGGTGTTGAAGGCGCCGCACAGGCCACCGGCCAGGATGGCCAGCACCAGCGGGTTGGTGGCCAGCGGGCGCAGGCTGCGGCCCAGGCCGCGCAGCGTGCCCCCAAAGCTGCCGCTGGCGGTGCCGCGGTGGTCGGCCATGGCCAGCGCCAGGGGCAGCATCACCAGGTTCTCCACCACCATGGTCATGGCCACGGCGGGGCCGGCTTGCGGGCCCAGCCACTGCAGCAGCACCGGCGTGCCCACAAAGCCGCTGTTGGAGAACGACATGCCCATGCCCACCATCACCGGCCAGGCGGCCACCTCGCCGCGGGCCGGCGCCGTACCGCGGCGGGCCCACCACCAACCCACCAGCAGGGCCAGGGCCGAGCCGGTGGCGTAGGCCAGCAGCAGGCGCGGGCTCAGTGCCTCGGCCAGCGGGCGATTGGCCAAGGTGCGGAAGAGCAACGCCGGCAGTGCCAGTCGCACCACAAACTGGCCCAGCACCCGCATGTCAGCGCGGGCAAACCATCCCCGGCTCACGCTCAGCCAGCCCAGGGCGATGAGCAGGTAGATGGGGGCAGTGATGGCGAGGATGTGGAGCATGGTCGGGTGGCGCCCGTGAAAAGTTGCGCATGTTCGCCGCAATCCATGCTTTGGACCAGTGGCCTGTGCAGGGCTGCAAAGTCGGGCTGCACGTCTGGCAAGGCAGCGCGTATGCTCCCGCCTGCGATGAACCAGCCAGTACAAAAGACCGCCGCCCGTCGCGGCCGGCCCCCCCGCGTGGAGGTCTCGGCCGACGGCGAGAGCCGCACCAACGATCCCGAGCGCACCATGGCCGACATCCTGGAGGTGGCCACCGCCGAGTTCGCCGCCAAGGGGCTGGCCGGCGCGCGCATCGACGAGATCGCCGCCGCCACGCGCACCAGCAAGCGGATGATCTACTACTACTTCGAGAGCAAGGAGAAGCTCTACATCCGGGTGCTGGAGCAGGCTTACCAGCGCATCCGCCGCATCGAGACCGAGCTCCACCTCGAAGACCTGCCGCCCGAGGCGGCGCTGCGCACCCTGGTGGGCTTCACGGTGGACTACCAGCGCAGCAACCCCGACTTCATCCGGCTGGTGATGAACGAGAACATCCACCACGGTGAATACCTGGCGCAGTCGCAGGCCATCCAGGCCCTGAACGTGCCGGCCATCACCACGCTGGAGCAGGTCTACCGCCGCGGGGTGGTGGACGGCGTCTTCCGCGCCGGCCTGGATCCGGTGGACCTGCACCAGTCCATCTCGGCGCTGTCGGTCTTCAACGTGTCCAACCACGCCACCTTCTCGCTGATCTTCAAGCGCGACCTGGACTCGGCCGCCGCGGTGGCCGCGCGGCGCGAGAGCATCGTCGAAATGGTCGTGCGCTTCGTGCGTCGCTGACGTTCTGGCGGCGGTGCCGCCCACCGTCAAGGGTTTTCCCTCAATAAAAAACGAACCAGTTCGTACATTATTCGGTTCGGCGCTGGACTGATCCAGCGCAAACCGTCCGCTCCGGTCTTGCAGACCGGGTGGTGACGGCGTCCGGCAGGCCCGGAGGGTGCGGGCCTGGGACCCATGGAGACTTCAATGGACAAGCTTCTCAAACGCTACTGCCAGGCCCTGGAATGGGCGCTGGTGGGGTTGCTGGCGGTGATGGTGGTGCTGGTGTTTGGCAACGTGGTGCTGCGCTACGCGTTCAACTCGGGCATCACGGTGAGCGAGGAGCTCTCGCGCTGGGCCTTTGTGTGGCTGACCTTCCTGGGGGCCAT
>NZ_JAAGOH010000042.1 GCF_010499455.1 Ideonella livida
CCGGGGCGGCAGCCTGAGCCCGGCCCACGGGCCCAAGCGCCGCCCCGCGGCGGCGTGAGGGCCTGCAGGCGCTCACACGCCCCGGCTGCCCCCGAACCGCGCCGGCACCGCCGCCCCGACGGCCCTGCGCCCTCCTTTGCGGACGCCCACCCGCCACCGCCTGCGCGGTGGACCGGGCCGCCCGACCCTAGACCCCCACCGGAGCCCTGGGACATGAGCCCTTCTCTGCGACCTCCCCACCGGCCGGCCTTGGCCGTGGCCCTGATCCTGAGCGCCCTGCTGGCCGGCTGCGCCACCCCCGGCGCCAGCGCCCCGGCCGCCTGGCCACCCGAAACCCGCGACGCCGTGGCCGCCCCCCTGCGCCAGGCCTACGGCCTGATCCTGCCTGACACCGCCGCCGACACCCCCCCGCCTGAGACCCTGACCGCCCCGCCCCTGGACATGGACCGCGCCGTGCGCCTGGCCCTGCACCAGCACCCCGGCCTGCAGGCCCGCCTGGCCGAACTGGGTGTGACCCTGGCCGAACGCGATGCGCTGCTGGGCCCGCCCAACCCCCGCCTGGAGCTGGGCCTGAGCCGCAGCGCCGGCGAACAGGACACCTTCCTGGGCCTGAACCTGGACCTGGGCAAGCTGCTGCTGCGCCCCTGGCTGCGGCGCCTGGAAGGCCAGCGCGTGGCCGCCGCCCAGGAAGAGGCCGCCGAGGCCGTGCTGCAGCAGGTGCTGCAGGTCCGCCTGGCCTTCATCGACGCGGTGGCGGCCGCCCAGGCCGTGAACCAGGCCCGCCAGAGCCAGCAGGCCGCCGAGGCCGCCGCCCTGCTGGCCCAGCGCATGGCCGACGCTGGCCATGTGCCCGCCCTGCGCACCCTGCGCGAACGCACCCTGGCCGTGGAGGCCCGCTTGACCACCCGACAGGCGCAGGCCGCCGCGCGGCTGGCCGAAGAGCGCCTGCTGCTGGCCCTGGGCCTGGCCGAGCCCCCCGCCGCCTGGCAGGCCGGCGCCGAGGCCGCGGATCTCGCCAGTCCCGCAGGCGCCAGCTGGGCGGCCCGCGTGCTGCCCGCCGCCTTGCCGGCCTTGCCGGCCCAGCCCTTGAGCGCCACCGCCCCGCCCGCGCAGCCCACCGCACAGCGCCTGGACCTGCAAGCCAGCCGCCAGCGCCTGGGCGCCACCACGCAGGAAGCGGGCGCCCATCCGGTCACCCCCTGGCTGGAAGAGCTGGAGATGGGACTGGGCGCCACCCGGCCGCAGCATGGCGCGGTCGAGCGCGAGCTGCACCTGTCCTTCCCCCTGCCCTTCACCGGCACCCCGCGCACCGCGGTGGCCCAGGCCCGCGCCGAACGCGATCGCCTGGCCGGTCTTCAACAGGACCGCCAGGCCGCCAGCGAGATCCGCCAGGCCCGCCTGCGCGAGGCAGCCGCCTGGACCCACGCCAAGGCCCTGCAGGAGGAGCTGCTGCCCCTGACCCAGCAAGCGGCCGACCAGCAGCTGCTGCGCTACAACGGCATGCTCACCGGCCCCTTCGAGCTGCTGGCCGAAGCCCGCGCCCAGACCGCCACCGCCCAGGCCGCGGTGCGCGCGCTGCGCGACTACTGGCGGGCACGCGCCCAGCTGGAGGCCGTGGTCTGGGGCCCTGCCGGCGATACCGCCGCCGCCGAGCCCGACGCCGCCACGCACGAGGACGCCGCCGCCCCGGCCAGCCCGGCCGCCCGGCATTGAGCCGCCCCCCCTTTTGGAACGCACGACATGACCGAGACCTCCCGTCCCGTGGCCGGCGCGCTCAGCCGCCGGCAACTTTTCTCCCGCAGCGCCGGCCTGGCCGGTGCCGCCGCCCTGGCCACCGCCGCCCTGCCTCGCAGCGCCCTGGCCGCCCTGCCCGAGCTGGTGAGCGCCAGCGGACCTGGCACCGCCGCGCCCCTGGTGCCGCCACCGGTACGCGGCCGCGCCCCTTACCGCCCGGTGGTCACCCTCAACGGCTGGACCCTGCCCTGGCGGGCTGACGCCCAGGGCGTCAAGGAGTTCCACCTGGTGGCCGAGCCGGTGGACCGTGAACTGGCCCCGGGGATGACCGCCCGGCTGTGGGGCTACAACGGCAGCAGCCCCGGGCCCACCATCGAGGTGGTCGAAGGCGACCGGGTGCGCCTGTTCGTCACCAACCGCCTGCCCGAGGCCCATGCGGTGCATTGGCACGGTCAGCGCCTGCCCGCCGGCATGGATGGCGTGGCCGGCCTGACGCAGCCGGCCATCCCGCCAGGCAAGACCTTTGTCTACGAGTTCACCGCACGCCGGCCCGGCACCTTCATGTACCACCCGCATGCCGACGAGATGGTGCAGATGGCCATGGGCCTGTACGGCATGTGGGTGACGCACCCGCGCGAGCCGAACCGGCACCCGCTCATCGACGAGGTGCAGCGCGACTTCTGCATCCTCATGGGCGCCTTTGACATCGAGCCCGGCGCGTCCCACCCCAAGGTGATGACGATGACCGACTTCAACCTCTGGACCTGGAACGGCCGGGTCTTCCCCGGCATCGACACCCTGAACGTGCGCCAGGGCGACAAGGTGCGCTTGCGGGTGGCCAACCTCACCATGACCAATCACCCGGTGCACCTGCACGGGCACGAGTTCACCGTCACCGCCACCGGGGGCGGGCCGGTGCCGCGCAGTGCGCGCTACCCGGACGTCACCGTGGACATCGGCGTGGGCCAGAGCCGCGACATCGAGTTCATCGCCGACGAGCCCGGCGACTGGGCCCTGCACTGCCACAAGAGCCACCACACCATGAACGCCATGGGCCATGACGTGCCCACGCTCATCGGCGTGGACCCGGCGGCGGTGGCCCCCGCCATCCAACAGGTGGTGCCCGACTACATGCCCATGGGCCATGCCGGCATGCACGAGATGGGCGAGATGGAAATGCCGCTGCCCGACAACACCCTGCCCATGATGACCGGCACCGGGCCCTTCGGCGCCCTGGGCATGGGGGGCATGTTCACACTGCTCAAGGTCCGCCCCGACCAGCCGCACGGCGACTACCGCGACCCCGGCCCCTACCGCCACCCGGCCGGCACCGTGGCACGGGACTGGACCGGGCCCACGCCAGGCCCGGCGCGCCCCACATCGGCCGCCACACCGGCAGCGGCCCCCGGCCATGAAGGCCACGCGGGCCACACCAGCCACGGCAGCGCCCCGGCACCCGCACCCGCCCCGGCCGGCCCCACCCTGCAGGCCCACCGGCCGGGGGTGGACCGACCGGCCACCGGCGCGTCGGCAAGCGGGCACAGGGGCCACACCGGCCACTGAGCCCCGCACGGCAGGGAGTCGACGTGTCTTGACCTGAGACAAGTCTGGTGGCGCGGCGCGGCAGGCCTGTGATAAGTTGCCGGCCTCCTGCATCCAGGTGCCCGCCGCCCACCCGGCGGCGCGGCGCCGACCCGCCACGCATGATCCAGCAGTCCCTGCGCGGCGCCACCCGACAGGGCACACCGGACACCCCGGTGCGCCGCCGGCTGGCCGCCCTCTCCCCCTTGACGGCCGCCGGTCTCCGTCGGGCCGCCCTGGCCCTCGGCGCCACCCTGACCGCATGGCTGCTTGCCGCCTGCGGCGGCGGTGGCGGTGGCAGTGGCGAGGAGCCCTTCCGCCTGGACTTTGACGCCGGCCCGGTCGAGCTGCAGACCGTGCAGGGTCAGGCCGCCCCGGCGGTGACACTGAATGTGAACAGCCGGGGCGAGACCCGCGACCCCATCTACGTGGGGGCCGAGGCCAGCGGCCCGGGCGTGCTGACCCCCCTGGAGGTGGACGTGCGCGGCAACAGCGCGGTGGTCAAGGTGCAGGCCGACCCCTGGCTGACGCCGGGCACCTACACCGGCACGCTCACCCTGCTGGCCTGCCGCGACACCCGCTGCCTGGCCCACCACCCGGGCTCGCCGCATGTGGTGCGCTTCAGCACCACCATCCACCCGCGCCTGAGCCTGCCCGTGACCCCCCTGGCGCTGAGTGCGCCACAGGGCGGCGCGGCCGTGACCACCCGGGTGGCCCTGCCCGCAGGCCTGCCCGGCGGCCTGACGGTGGGCACCGACGCCGACTGGCTGCAGGCCCGCCAGGATGGCGCCGAGCTGGTGCTGAGCGCAGCGCCTGCCGGCCTGGCCCAGGGCCTGCACACCGCCACCGTGCAGCTGCGCCAGCGCCAGCCGGTGAGCCAGGAGGCCAGCCTGACGGTGCAGCTCACCGTCACCACCGGCCTGCTGACCCCTGCCCAGGTCCACCTGGACCTGGACGCCCGCGCCACCCCGGAGAGCCTGCGCGGCACGCTGCCGGTGACGGTGGCCCCCGGCGTGGTCGCCACCCGCTGGCAAGCCAGCGTGGACGTGAGCTGGCTGCGGCTGGTGCGCGCCAGCGGCACCCTGGCCGAGCCGTTGGTCTGGGAAGTGGACGCCGCGCAGCTGGCCCAGTTGCCCTACGGCACACGCACCGACGCCCTGCTGCGCCTGCAGCTCGACGGGGTGGACGACGGCCAGGTGCGCCTGAGCGTGGGCCAGCTCACCCCGACCCTGGACAGCGTGGACCTGCTGGCCCTGACCCCGGGGCAGCCGGGCACGGTGCTGGCCTGGGCACGCGGCCTGGACGGCCTGGACACCCCGCAGGCCCTGCGCGCCGCGGTGGTGGTGGACGAGGGCCGGGTGAGCCCGCTGGCGGTGAGCCGCCTGGGCCCGCAGTTGCTGGCGGTGAGCCTGCCCGCCCTGCCGGCCGGGTCGCACAGCCTGCGCCTGCACAACCCGCTGAACCTGGCCAGCCCCACGCGCACGCTGCAGGTGCTGGCGCCAGTGGACCGGTCTGCCCAAGGCCTGGACTGGGCCGGCACCCTGCGCAACCTGCAGTGGGACGCCGTGGGCCAGGCCCTGTTCATGCACCGCAGCGACACGGGCGAGCTGCTGCGGGTGGATCTCTCCGGCGCCCAGGCCCGGGTGAGCCGGCGGGCGCTGCCCGCGCTGCGCGAGTTCAGCCTGAGCCGCGACCATGACACCTTGCTGGCGGCCACCCGCGATGGCCGCTGGCTGCTGCTGGACCCCGCCACCCTGGCCACCCGGGACGACCTGCCCCTGGCCAACAGCCCCGCAGCCGCCCCCAGCGACCTGCCGCTGCCGGTCACCGGCGATGGCCTGGCCTGGGTCCGCACCGACGAGGGCTGGGCCGGCCTAGTGGTGATGGACAGCCTGACCCAGGCCCCCAACGTCTGGCTGTCGCCCTGGGAATGGAGCTTCTACCAGGGCCCCTGGGCGGCGGTATCGCCCGACGGGCGGCGCCTGCTGATGACCCAGAGCGCCGGGCTGAGCCCGCCACCACCCCTGCTGCGGCGCGAGGCCAGCGGCGGCCGCTCAGGCGTGGCGGCCAGCCTGGCGCGCCTGCCGGCGCAGGCCGACGGCGACTACTTTTATGCGGCCAGCGCCAATCGCGAAGGCAGCCGCTGGCTGCTGGACCATGCCCGGCTGGTGGACTTTGACCTGCAGCCGCGCGGCCGCCTGACCCTGCCCGAAGGCTGGGTGGGGCTGGCCAGCGCCCTCTCCGGCGACGGCCGCCGGGCCTATGTGTACAGCATGGCGGCCGCGGCCATCGGCACCTACGCCGAGCCGGCGCCGATCCCCCCGCGGGTGCAGGTGTTTGACACCGGCGCCGAGCCCGACGCGTCAGGCCAGTTGCCCTGGCTGGGCTTTGTGCCGGTGCCCGAGGCGGTCGCCTGCCGCGTGACCCAGGGCCCGACCCCCTGCCAGCCCTACCGCGCCCACCTGTTGCTGACCGACGACCAGCGCACCCTGCTGCTGGCCGGCGACCGCCGGCTGCTGGTGCTGCCAGTGCCGGCGGGCCCGCTGCGGGCCCAGGCCGCCCGCGGCCCACGCGCCACCGCCCCGCTGGCCGGACACCGCCTGCGCTGACGCCCCTGGCCGGCCGCGGCCGGCTCAGCCGAGCAGGGCCTCCACCGGTCCGCGCACCAGGCCGCCCCAATCCACGGCCTGCGGCGCCGGCTGGGCCGGCAGGTACAGCTCCAGGTCGGCCTGCAGCTCCTCCAGCCAAGGCTCCAGCGCCTGGCCCTCGTCTTCCCAGGGGTTGACGGTGAGCAGCAGCAGCACCTTGCGGCAGCTGCGCTGTGATTCCCAGGCCAAGCCGCGCAGAAACGGCACCCACGCCAGGGCATTGCGCGACTGCCCAACGGGCAGCCAGCTCATGCGCCCCTGGCCAGACACGCTGGCCAGCAGGGTGGGCCACTGCCCACCCGGGCCGGTCGGCCAGGGGCCCAGCTCCTGCAGGGCGGGCGCCGTCGCCTCCGGCAGCGGCAGCACGGCGCCCAGGTGCAGCTCAGCCCCCTGGGAATGGGCCCGGTGCCTGACCTTCAGCCCTTCCATCTCCAGCTGCGAGCGCCCCAGGCGCTGGAACAGGCGGTGCTGGTCCTGCGGCAGCAGGCCGCGGGCCACACGGGGGCGCAGGCCCCAGCGCTCTTGGTAACGGGCCACTGCAGCGGCAGCCAGTTGCACGCCCGTTTCCTGCTGCACCAGCTGGCACAGGGAGGCGCGGGTCCACAGGCCCGGCGCAAGGCCACAGCCCGCCGGGGTGGTGGTCAACAGACGCTCGCGCAAGTGGCGCTCCTGCGCCAGTGTGAGCGCCCGGCCTTCAGGCGCCACGGGCAGGTGGTGACGGACCGCCCCGGCACGGTAGAGGGTCATGCCGCCCCCTTCGTACGCCTGGCGGGACTGGGTGTCGCGTGGCTGTGCATCGGTTCTTCTCTCCCTGGAGTCCCATTGTCGGGGCACCGTGCCTGACCGCCTGGGCTCGCCTGGCGGCCGGCCGGGGCACTCAGCCGGGCCGACGCGAGCGCCGGGCCCGTCGCCACGGCAGGCCCGCCAGGCCCAGGGCCATCAGGGCCCAGGTGGCGGGCTCGGGCACGGTGGAGACGGGCGGGTCGACGGTGGTGCGCTGGGCGCTGTAGAACATGTCGGGCAGGGAGCCCATGCCAAAGGCCACGTTCTGGATCTGGGACAGGGCGAAGACGCTGGGGCTGTCCACCGCCACCCAGAAGGTGTTGGTGCCGAAGGTCATCTTCAGGCCCTCGGCCCCGCTGACCGTCGCCACCTCGGCGTCGATGCCGGTGGGGGCCAAGCCGAAGTCGTCGGAGTTGACGGCGCCGCCGTTGAGGCCTCCCAGGCCATACGCCACCGTGGAGATCACATAGTCCTGGGTGATGGCGCCCAGGGACCCGTTGTTGGAGGTGCGGTCGGTCTGCTCATGCAGGTTGGCCATCTGGTAGCCGCCGTCGGCGGCGCCGCCTTGCACCGCCGGGCCCAGGTCCTGGCTGCCGTAGCTGGTCCAGGTGGTGCCCACCACCTTGCCCTTGGACGTGACCGACTCGAAGGAGCGCACAGAACTGGCCAGGCCGTCGAAGGTGGCCGCCGTCTGGCCCAAGGTGGCCCGGTAGCCATTGATGTTGAAGAACAGCCCGGTGATGAGCTCACCCCGGGCGTCAAAGCCGGTGGACTGGTTGCTCACGTCAATGCGTAACGCCCACTGGCTGGCACCACTGAAGACATGCTGCTCAAAGCTGAACGCCGCCGACGCCCGGATGTTGGCCGACGCGGTGGTGGACAAGGCCCCCGTGCTTTCGAAGACCACTGAAGTCTGGGCCTGGGCCGCACCCATGCCGCCCGTCAACGCCAGCACCAAAGCTGCCCCTTGCGCAGCGCCGGCCAAAGTCCTACCACCACTCAAGGTCTTCATGCTGTTTCCCTCCAGCGCCGAGTTCAGCCGCCATTTCCGTGAAGATTTGGCGCGCCATCCACTCGTCAACCGGAGCGCACCGCCCATCCACCAAGCACCCTCATCTGGTCACATTCTGCAACAGAAAATCAAGAACAGGAAGATTTCCTAAACATTTGATTGCTTACCTCAGTCTCGAAAAAGTGACAAGCGTCAAACCAACCGCTCAGCCTGACAAGCGGACATCCTGTTATGGGAATTTTTCACTAACATCCCGGACGGTCCCCCATTGCGGGGGCATGAAGGGTTGTGGTGGGAAAAACATGAAGAACCGCGCGTTTGCCGGCTTCACCCTGCTGGAGCTGATGGTGGTGGTGGCCATCGTGGGCATCCTGGCCATGGTGGCCGTGCCCAGCTACCAGTCCAGTGTCATCAAGGGCCGGCGTTCGGCCGCCCAGGCCCAGATGGTCGAGCTCTCGCTGCGTGAGCAGCAATTCCTCTCGACCAGCCGTTCCTATGCCGACAAGGACACGCTGGAGGCCGCGGGCTACCGGCTGCCGTCCGACGTCTCGCCCTACTACACCTACGACGTCACCACCGAGACCTCGCCCCCCGGCTTTGTCATCACCTTCACGCCGGTGACCACCTCCCCGCAGAAGGACGACGGCGCCCTGACCCTCAACCAGGCCGGCACCCGCACGCCCGCCGCCAAGTGGTAAGGCCCGCCATGCACGCCGCCACCCGCCACACACGCCCACAGGCTGGCTTCACCCTGGTGGAGGTGCTGGTCACGCTGCTGCTGCTGTCCCTGGGCCTGCTGGGCCTGGCCGGCATGCAGGGGCGCATGAACACGGTCGAGCTGGAGAGCCAGCAGCGCAGCCAGGCCCTGCTGCTGCTGCAGGACATGGCCAGCCGCATGGCCGCCAACCGCGGCAGCACCGCCCTGGACGCCTACGCCGACGGCGCTGCGCTGGACACGCCTCAAGGCGTCGGCCGGGACTGCGAGAGCCTGACGGCCAGCAGCACGCGCGTCGACCGCGACCTGCGGGCCTGGTGCCTGGCCCTGCAGGGCGCGGCCGAACAACTCAGCGTGGGCGGTAATGCCGTGGCCCAGGGCGGCCTGATCGGCGGCCGGGGCTGCGTGGAGGCGCTGGGCAACTCGCGCTACCTGGTCACCGTGGCTTGGCAGGGCATGACGCCCTTGAACGCACCGGTCAGCGGGCTGGCCTGCGGCCAGGGCGAATACGACGGCAGCCAGGAAGGCTCGACCTGCACCGACGACCGTTGCCGCCGTGTGGTGTCCACCATCGTGCGCGTGGGGGCGCTGTGACGGCCGCAGTACTGACCCGCCTGCCACGCCGCCTACGCGGCGTGACCCTGGTCGAGCTGATGATCGCCATGGCCTTGGGCCTGGTGCTGGCCCTGGCCATGGCCTCGCTGCAACTCAGCGTCACCCGCTCCTCCACCGACGTCAGCCGCACCACCGGCATGCTGGAGACGGCGCGGGTGGTGCTGCAGTTGATGGCCGACGACCTGTCGCAGGCCGGCTTCTGGGGCGGCTATGTGCCGGAGTTCGACAACCTGACCTTCAGCGGTGTGCCAAGCGACCCGCCTACGGCCCTGCCCGATCCCTGCCTGGCCTACAGCGCCACGAACTGGAACGCCACCTACCTGCGCAACCTCTTTGGCGTGCCGGCCCTCTCAGGCGCCACTGCGCCGGGCACCTGCGACACGCTCGTGACCCAGGCGCAGGCCAATTCCGACGTGCTGGTGGTGCGCCGGGTGAGCAGCTGCGCCGTGGGCGAGGCCGGCTGCGAGGCCACCGCCACCGAAGACGCGCTGTACCACAGCGTCAACCTCTGCAGCACGGTCAGCACCACGCACCTGCTGGCCAGCACCGGCCATGCCGCGTTGCTGGCCCGCGACTGCACCACCCCCGCTGCGCAACGCCGCCTGCTCTCCAGCCTGTGGTGGGTGCGCGACCACGCGGTGAGCGACGGCGACGGCATTCCCACGCTGATGCGCTCCAGCCTGGGCGTGAGCAGCAGCACCCCCACCCAGGGCGCCGGCGAGGTGGTGGCCGAGGGCGTGCAGGCCCTGCGGGTGGAGTGGGGCATCGACAACGTGAGTAAAAGTGGCGGCGCGGTCAACTTCAGCCAGGCGGTGGCCTGGGTGAGCGGTCAGGAGTTCCGCCAGGCCACCAACCGCGGCGACGGCGCCCCCGACGGCGCCGACGTGCACTGCGACACCACCACACCGTGCACCGTCGATCAGATGAGCAACGCGGTGACCGCCACCCTCTATGTGCTGGTGCGCTCCGTCGCGCCGGTGGACGGCTACACCGATACCCGCACCTACCAGCTGGGCGGGGCCACCCTGGGGCCGTTCAACGACCGGTTCCAGCGCAAGGTCTTCAGCACCACGGTCCGTCTGGCCAATGTGAGCGGCCGCAGGGAAACGCCATGACAACGCCCTCCACCCCCGCCCCGAAGCGCTGCCTGCGCCGGGCGCACCACCAGCGCGGTGCCGTGCTGGTCACCGGCTTGGTCACCATGACGGTGATCACGCTGATCGTGGTGGCCAGCTTCTCCGGCGCCACCGCCAGCGTGAAGGCGGTCAACAACACCGTGGCACGCGACGAGGCCCTGGCCTCGGCCGCCACCGCGCTGGAGCAGGTGGTGGGCTCGGACTTCACCCTGACCACCGAGGCGCAGGAAATCCAGGTGGACCTGGACAACGACGACACCAACGACTACACGGTGGTGGTCGAGCGGCCGGTGTGCGTCAAGGCAGCCGACGGCGGCTCCTCGGACGACAACCTGAGCAGCTCCTCGCTGCCGGCCACCGGCAGCTACTACAGCACCACGTGGGACATCAAGGCCACCGTGACCGACACCCGCAGCGGCGCCACGGTGGAGGTGCATGACGGCGTGATGGTGCAGATGACCCAGACCGACAAGGAGGCCGCATGCGGCGCCTGACTCCCTGGTGGCGGCGCGGCCTGGCGCTGCTCGCCCCCCTGGTCCTGCTGTCCGGCCCCGCGCCGGCGGTGGCCGAGGACATCGACCTGTTCATCAACAACAGCAGCAGCTCCACCGACCTGCCCAATGTCCTGATCATCCTGGACAACTCGGCCAACTGGAGCCAGACGGGCGCCTCGGGCAGCACCAAGTACGCCTCGGTCAAGGCCGCCCTGGCGTCCACCATCGCCAGCCTGCCGGCCGACAAGTTCCGTGTGGGGTTGATGCTCTACACCGAGACCGGATCCGGCAACAGCGGCGATGACGGCGCCTATGTGCGCGCCGCGGTGCGCACCTTCACCGCGGCCAACAAGACCCTCTACCAGGCCATGGTCAACGGCCTGGATATCAGCGGCGACAAGAGCAACAACGCCAAGGCCTCGCTGTCGATGGCCGAGGCCTACCGCTACCTCATCACCAACGCCAGCGACAGCAGCTCCGGCGTGCCCTATGCCGGCCACAAGAAGGTCAAGACCGACTACACCGGCAACACCAGCGGCAGCACCAGCTCCAACGCCGTTTATGCCCTGAGCGGCAACGCCCTGAGCAGCAAGACGGCCACCCGCTACGTCAGCCCCATCTCGTCGGCCAGCTGCGGCAAGACCTACATCATCTTCATCAGCAACGGCGAGGCCACCGACAACGCCAGCGCCCGCAGCCAGGCGGCCAGCATGCTGAGCGCCGCCGGGGGCAGCACCAGCATCATCACCGCCGGCCTGACCAACACCTCGATGCAGGAGAACCTGATCGACGAGTGGGCCCGCTACCTGCGCAGCAGCCACCAGGTCATCACCTACACCGTGGACGTGGACAAGAAGTCCACCGGCCAGGGGCCGGGCTGGTCCTCGCAGCTGCAGAGCGCGGCCAACGTCTCGGGCGGCCGCTACTTTGACGTCAGCACCGGCAGCGGCACCAGCGGGGCCAGCGTCTCCGGCGCGCTGGGCGAGATCTTCTCCGAGATCCAGGCGGTCAACTCGGTGTTCGCCTCGGTGAGCCTGCCGGTGAGCGTGAACACCCAGGGCACCTACCTCAACCAGGTCTTTGTGGGCCTGTTCCGCCCCGACCAGGACGCCGCGCCGCGCTGGATGGGCAACATGAAGCAGTTCAAGCTGGGCACCTCCGGCACTGACCTGGCGCTGCAGGACGCCAACAGCCGCGACGCCATCAACAGCACCACCGGCTTCATCACCGAGTGCGCGCGCAGCTTCTGGACCCCCAGCACCGTCGACAACTACTGGGCGCTGACCGGGCAGGTGCAGACCTGCCTGAGCATCGCCAACAGCGCCGACTCCAACTACCCCGACGGCAACGTCGTGGAAAAGGGCGGCGCCGCCTACATGCTGCGCCAAAGCGCCAACGCCACCGGCCGCAGCGCCTACACCTGCAGCGACGCCAGCTGCAGCAGCCTGATCACCCTCTCCAGCCTGTTCACCTCCAGCGGCCTGACCGCCACCCAGCAGACCCAGCGGCGCTGGATCGCCGGCCAGGACACCAAGGACGAGGACGGCGACACGGTCACCACCGCCGAGATGCGCCGCACCACCCACGGCGACGTGGTGCACTCCCGCCCCATCGCAGTGAACTACGGCACCGACAGTTCGCCCAGCGTGGTGGTGTTCTACGGCGCCAACGACGGCTTCCTGCGCGCCATCAACGGCAACCGCAGCGCCGCCATCGGCGGCGTGGCCGCGGGCCAGGAACTGTGGTCTTTCATGCCGCCGGAGTTCAGCGGCCAGATTGCCCGCCTGTACGACAACTCCCCGCCGGTCACCCTGGCCTCCTCCACCGGCACCACCCTGCCCAAGCCCTACGCCATGGACGGTGGCCTGTCGGTCCACCGCAGCGGCAGCAACGTGTGGCTGTACGCCGGCATGCGCCGCGGCGGCCGCGCGCTCTACTCCTTTGACGTCAGCAGCGCCGGCAGCATGAGCCTGCGCTGGCGCATCGGCTGCACCGCCCTGGGCAGCGACACCGACTGCACCACCGACACCAGCGGCTTTGGCCAGACCTGGAGCCAGCCCAAGGTGGTGACCGTGGCCGGCAGCACCGACCCGCTGATCCTGATGGGCGGCGGCTACGACACCTGCGAGGACGCCGACCCGTCCACCTGCACCACGACCGCCAAGGGCCGCGCGGTCTACGTCATCAACGCCCGCACCGGCGCCGTGGTGCGCAGCTTTGCCACCACCCGGCCGGTGGTGGGCGAGGTGTCCACCGTGGTCAACAGCAGCGGCCAGACCACCCTGGCCTATGCCTCGGACCTGGGGGGCAACCTCTACCGCATCGACATCGGCACCGCCGCCCCGGCCAGCTGGAGCATGACCCAGGTGGCCGCCCTGGGCTGCAGCACCCCCAGTGCCAGCTGCAACACCCGCAAGTTCTTCTTCGGGCCCGATGTGCTGGCCAGTACCACCACCGGCCTGCACTACCTGCTGGTGGGCTCGGGCGACCGCGAGAAGCCCGTGGCCACCTACACCAGCGCCGGCGCCACCCAGAACTACATGTTCATGGTCAAGGACAAGCCGGGCGACAGCGCCTGGCTGAGCACCGAAAGCACCACCTGCGGCTCGTCGGTGGTGTGCCTGGCCTCGCTGCAGCTCATCAGCAGCAGCGCCACCCCCTCGGCCACCGACCTGGCCGCCAAGAAGGGCTGGGCCCTGCAGCTGGAGAACACCGAGCAGGTGGTGACTTCGGCGCTGACGGTGTATGGCACCACCACCTTCAGCACCCACAAGCCCAGCACCGGCACCACCACCGCCGGCACCTGCAGCCCCAACCTGGGCACCACGCGGGTTTACAACGTGCGCTATGCCAACGCTGCCCCTTCGGATGGCGGCGACAGCCGCTACGACCTGGTGGCCGGTGGCGGCCTGCCGCCCTCGCCGGTGGCCGGCAAGGTGACGCTGGACGACGGCACCACCGTCGACTTCATCATCGGTGCCAGCCCCGACTCCCCGCTGGAGGCCACCCGCCGCACGGCCTCCGCCGGTGCCGTCAACCGGCCCAAGGTGCGCGTGTACCGCTACACCAAGTGACCCCCCGGAGCGCAGCCATGACCCCGTCGTCCCTGCCCCTGGCCGCCGCGCGGCGCCGCGCCGCCGGTGTCACCCTGATCGAGCTGATGGTGGTGCTCTCGGTCATGGCCATCCTGATGGCCGTGGCCACGCCCGACCTCATCTCCACCAGCGTGATGCAGCGCAGCAAGTCGCGCAGCGAAGAGCTGCAGGCCGCCTTGCGCCTGGCCCGCTCCGAAGCCGTCAAACGCAATGCCCAGGTGACGGTGTGCGCCTCGGCCAATGGCACCGACTGCAACGCCGAGGACTGGGCCAACGGCTGGATCGTGCTGGCCGGCACCACCGTCGTGCAGCACTGGCCCGCCAGCCGCCAGGCCATCGGCATCACCGAGGCCTCGGGCCTGACCAGCCTGAACTTCACCGGCAGCGGCACCGCGGGCCAATCCGCCACCTTCGTGCTGTGCAGCACCAGCACCCCGCAATGGGCCGGCTACCAGATCAGCCAGGCCCTGGCCGGCTCGTCCCGCCTGAGCCGCCGCACCGGCAGCTGCGAGGCCGAGACGCCATCGAGCTGACGCCCCGCAGCCGCTGCACCTGCAGGCGGATCACCAGCTTGCTCACCTGCACATGGGTCACCGGCAGGCCGGTGGCCGCGCCAGACGTCGGCAGTTCCTCCCAGGTGGAGAACACCTTTCGCTTGGCGCTCAAGGGCGAGTGCTCCATCACCGGCGTCACCCGCGGTTCATGGTGGTCACGCACCGTCATGCACGCAGAGAGCAAGGCAGCCGCCGCCCTCATCCCCAGGGCCAGGCACCGTGACCACCCGGACACCCCAAGCCCCTGCAACGATCTCCTGTGCTTCTCCAACCCGACCTGTGTGGCCGGTTCACTGCACATTACAGCGCCCCACTCGGCCCGCCTCCCCTTGTCTGCGGGGGAGCGTCACACCAGTTTGAACAGGGGGGAAGCGGCGCTCAACCCGCTGCCAGTGCCTTGGCAATGCGGTTACGCCCCACCGTCGGCTTGGGCACGGGGATGCCCAGGTGATCGAACCAGCCCCGCACGTCGTCTTCCAGGCCCACGCCGTGCATGAAGTTGTAGATGGCCTTTTTAAGGCCCAGGCCCAGGGCGTCGTGGCTGGTGCCGCTGCCTTCCAGCGTGCGGTCGATGAAGCCCACGTCGTTGCGGGCAAAGCGGGTGTCGGGCGGCAGGGGTTGGAGCGTCACGCCGTATTCGTCGGGGTTCAGGCCCACGGGCGAGTGCACGGTGCAGGCGAAGCGGTGGAAGAAGCCGCTCTGGATGCAGCCGTTGGCAAAGAGCTGGCGCACCCATTCCAGCGCATCCACGGTGTCTTGCACGGTCTGGGTGGGAAAACCGTACATCAGGTAGGCGTGCACCAGGATGCCAGCGTCGCTGAAGGCCTTGGTGACGCGCGCCACCTGCTCCACCGAGACGCCCTTTTTCATCAGGGCCAGCAACCTGTCCGAGGCCACCTCCAGCCCGCCGGTGACGGCGATGCAGCCGGAATCGGCCAGCTGCTCGCACAGCTCGGGCGTGAAGGTCTTCTCAAAGCGGATGTTGCCCCACCAGCTGATCTGGGTGCCCCGGCGCTGCAGCTCCTGCGCCAGGGCTTTGAGGGCCTTGGGCGGCGCGGCCTCGTCCACAAAGTGAAAGCCGGTTTGTCCCGTCTCGGCCACCACGGCCTCGATGCGGTCGGCCATGACCTCGGCGCTGGCGGCCTCGTAGCGGGAGATGTAGTCCAGGCTCACGTCACAGAAGCTGCACTTCTTCCAGTAGCAGCCGTGGGCCACGGTGAGCTTGTTCCAGCGCCCGTCGCTCCACAGCCGGTTCATGGGGTTGAGCATGTCCAGCAGCGACAGGTACTGGCCCAGCGGCAGGCCGTCCCAGGTGGGGGTGCCGGTGGCGTCAAAGGGCACGTCGGGCTCAGGGAAGTTCAGGTAGCGCACGCGCGTCTCGCCGCCCTCGGCGGCGCGCTCACGCACGAAGGTGCGCACCAGCCGCTCGCGGGTGCGCCGGCCTTGCAGGTGCTCCATCAGGGCCAGCAGCGGGCGCTCACCCGCGTCCAGCGTCACGAAGTCCACAAAGTCGAACAGCCGGGGCTCGGCCAGCTCGCGCAGCTCGGTGTTCACGTAGCCGCCACCCAGCACCACCGTCACCTCGGGCGCCTGCGCCTTGATCGTCTGGGCGATGCGCAGCGCGCCGTACACGCTGCCCGGAAACGGCACCGACAGCAGCACCAGCTGCGGCCGGTGGCGGGCCAGGGCCTGGGTGGTGAGTTCGGCCAGCAGCCGGTCCAGCAAGTTGGGCGCGGCGGCCAGGGCCTGGGCCAGGGGGTCGAAGTGCGCCTGCGCGGCGGCCAGTTGCTCGGCGTAGCGCACAAACTCAAAGCGCGGGTCGGCGGCCTCGCGGATCACGTCGGCCAGGTCGTTCAGGTACAGCGTGGCCAGGTGCTTGGCCTTGTCGGCCGCACCCAAGCTGCCAAAGGCCCAGAGCAACGACTCACCGCTGTCGTCCACCGCGTAGCTCTCCAGCGCAGCAAAGCGCGCGCCTTCCGGCAGAAAGCCGCCGCTGTTGATGCGGTGCATCAACGTGGCGTCACGCCCCTGCAGAAAGCGGATGACCGGGCCGATGGTGGCACGGTAGCGCTCGACATGGGCCAGGAAATGCTCGGTCTGCTTCAGGCGCGGTGGGCCGGCGGGCACGCTGGCGGCCGGTGCCGCCGCGGCCGTCGCCTTGGCACCGGGCTTGATGGACTTCACGCCGCTGGCCGGCTTGCCACCCGCTGGCGGTTTGCCAGCGGCCCCGGCAGCGGTGCGCGCGGCGTGGGCGGCGGCCTTGGCCTCGGCCCAGGCGGCCTTTTGCGCGGCCACGGCGGCCTCGGCCTCGGTGCGCAGGGCGTCCATGCCGGCGGGCTGAAACAAGGCCAGCACCAGGCCCAGGGCCAGGTCTTCCTGCACCGCCGGCACCCCGCGTGAGCGCAGAAAGCCGGTGAGGTAGGCGGTGGACGGGTACGGCGTGTTGAGCTGCGTCATCGGGGGGATGAGACTGAGCACGCGCAACGGGGGCACCGAGGTGCCCGCAGGGGGAGTAGAAGGGGAGGACAGAAAGGAAACCGGTGTGGCGGTGGAGACGTCGGCCATTGGCATAGGGTAATGGGTGCGTCAAGAGGGGGGGCTGGCAGGCAGCGGCGCGTGCGCCTAGCATGGGCCGCCTCACCCTGAGATCACCCCGAGGAGACCGGCCATGCGCCCGATGAACACCCCTTGCCTGTGGTACGACGGCGCCGCCCTGGAGGCAGCCGAGTTCTACGCCCGCACCCTGCCCGACAGCCAGGTGCTGGCCGTGCACCACGCGCCTGGCGCCTACCCCGCTGGCGAGTCGGGCCAGGTGATGATGGTGGAGGTGAAGATCGCCGGCCTGCCCTGCCTGGCCTTCAACGGCGGGCCGGGCGTGCCGCACAGCCAGGCCTTCTCGTTTCAGATCGCCACCGACGACCAGGCGCAGACCGATCGCCTCTGGCGGGCGATCGTGGAGCATGGCGGTCAGGCCGACGCCTGCGGCTGGTGCCGGGACCGTTGGGGCATCTCCTGGCAGATCACCCCACGTGCCCTGATGGACGCGGTGACCGACCCCGACCGGGCCGCCGCCCAGCGGGCCTTTGCGGCCATGATGGAGATGGACTGCATCGACATCGCGGCGATTGAGAAGGCACGCCGCGGCTGAGACGAGGCAACCCGCCGGCGGACGGGCGGGCCGGCGCGCGACGCCCTCAGCCCTCCACGTTCCGCCCCATCAGCATGTCGCCGATGCGAGCCGACCGCTCGGGCGCAAAGCCCAGGTCTTCTTCCCGCTGGCGAGGATTGCACCAGGTGCCAAACAGCAGGTCCCACAGCGGCAGCCCATAGTTTTGGGCGTGGTGCCCGCGCTTGTGGTGGACGGCGTGCATTTCCGGCCGCTGGACGCCATAGCCCAGCCAGACGGGTGTGCGCAGGTCCGCGTGCAGAAACAGGTCGAACGCCCCGGTGAGAAACAAGGCCAGTGCCGCCGCGAGCGGCGATGCGCCCAGGACCACGTAGCTGGACATGGCGCCGATCGACACGGCTGCGGCGGTGTCCAATGGGTGCGCGTAGAAGGCCGTCAGCGACTCCACCCGACGGGCGCTGTGGTGCAGTTGGTGGAACACACGCCACAGCAGGTCAAAGTGGTGCGTAGCCCGGTGCCACCAGTAGAAGAGAAAACTCGTCAGCAAGAAGCTAAGCAGGCCCACGACCGGCCAGGGCAGATCCACCGCCCAGGGGCACAGTGCCCTGTGGCGGATGGCACGGTGAAACCACCAGCCCACGAAAAGGGTCATGGCCAGCGTGGACGCGCCAACGCACAACGACAGGATCAGCCAGCGGTGGTCGCAGGCGTTGCGCGAGGCCGGTGCGATGACCTCGCGGCAGAACAACGCCACCAAAACCAGCAACAGCACCGGGTAGGCCAAGAGTTCCAGCATCCCGGGATGATGACAGGATGCGGTCCGCCCGCTCACCCCTCGCGGTAGGCCGCGAACAGGTCGCGCAGCGGCAGGCCGGCGGGCGCAGGGCCACCGTCCAGGCTGCGGGCCAGCTCCTGCAGGTGGCGGCGCATCTCGGCGGCGGCCTTGGCGGGGGTGCCGGAGGCCAGGGCAGCGATCAGTTCGTCGTGCCGGTGGGTGACGCAACCGGGGTGGCCGCTGCGCTGGTACTGCAGGATGAGCAGCGAGGTCAGGGGCAGCAGCTCGTCGATCCAGCGCACGAACAGCGGGTTGCCGGCCAGCACCGCCAGCTCCCGGTGGAACTGACCCGACAGGCGCACGGCGCTGGCCTTGTCACTGCGGGCCTGCGCCGCTTGCTCGGCGGCCACCAAGGCGCGCAGGCGTTCGATCTGCTCGGCGCTGAGCTGGCCGGCCAGGCGGCGGGCGATGTCGCCCTCGATCACCTGCCGGGCATCAAACACCTGGGCCGCCTGGGCGCGGTCGGGCTGGGGCACGGTGGCGCCCTTGTTGTGCTCCAGGGCGATCACCTGATCGGCCGCCAGGCGCTGCAGGGCTTGGCGCACCACGGTGCGCGAAACGCCAAAACCTTCGGCCAGCTCCTGCTCGCGCAGCCGGGTGCCGGGGGCCAAGCGGTGCTCGACGATGGCGCCGTAGATGCCGTCGTATACCCGCTGGGTGGCGGTGTCGGGTACGGCGGCGGGAGCGGCAGATCGGCGGGGCATGGGCGCGGATGGTAGCGGCGGGGCCTGCGGCAGGTGGTGGCCGCGCTCAAGCGCCGCGACGGCGGCGCCACAGGCGCATCAGCCCCAGCGTGAGGCCCATCACGGCAAAGGAGATGGCGGTGGTGACGGTGCCCAGCGCATAAATCACGGGGGTGGTGACGGTGGTGGTCAGGCCCTGCAGTTCCAGCGGCAGGGTGTTCAAGTCCCCCATGACCTGGGAGCTGCGGGCGATCTCGTCCCAGCTGAGGGTGAAGCCGAACATGCCCACGCCCACCAGGCTGGGGGCGATGAGCGGCAGCACCACATGGCGGAAGCCCTGCCAGGGGCTGGCGCCCAGGTCACGCGCGGCCTCTTCATAGGCCGGGTTGAAGCGGTTGAACACCGCGAACATGATGAGCAGGCCGAAGGGCAACGTCCAGGTGAGCTGGGCGCCCAGGCCGGAGCTGTACATGCCCAGCGTGGTGTTGAAGCTGTCCAGCGCCTCGGGTGACCAGGCCTCCAGCAGCACCTTCACACCACCGTCGATCAGGCGGAACAACAAGCCCACCCCCAGCGAGACGATGATGCTGGGCATGATGAGGCTGGCCACCACCACATAAAACAGCGCGCTGCCGCCGGGCAGCTTCTTGCGGTAGGCCAGGCCGGCCAGCAGCGCCAGCCCCACGGTGAGCACCATGACCACCGCGCCCAGGCCCAGCGAGCGGCGCAGCGCGGCGCCGATGTCCACGGTGCCAATGCCCTCCCACAGCTGCTGGAACCAGTGCAGGCTCCAGCCGCGCATCGGGAAGGTGAGCCCGCCCTCAGGGCCCTGAAAGCTGAGCACGACGATGGCGAACATCGGCCCATAGAGAAAGAGCACGAAGGCAACAAACAACGCGCCGAGCAGCCAGAAGCTCAAGGGACGCGGGTCACGGGCAGTGCGTGGCATGGTCAGAGTTCCTTGCGCAAGTTCACCAGGCGCATCAACGCCACGATCATCATCAGCACCACCGCCAGCAGGATCACGGCGTTGGCCGCGGCCAGGGGGAACTGCAGGTAGCTGGTCTGCACCTGGATGACTTTGCCGATGCTGGCGATCTGCTGGCCGCCCATCACGCCCACGGTGACAAAGTCGCCCATCACCAGGGCCAGCACGAAGATCGAGCCGATGATGATCCCGGTGCGGCTCAGCGGCAGCACCACGTGCCACATCGTCTGCCAGGGGCTGGCGCCGTTGTCGCGGGCGGCCTCCAGCAGGCTGCGGTCAATGCGCATCATGGCGTTGAAGATGGGCACGATCATGAACATGGTGTAGAGGTGCACAAAGGCGAGCACCACCGAGAAATCAGAGAACAGCAGCCACTCCACCGGCTGCTCCACCACGCCCAGGGCCAACAGGCACTGGTTGACCAAACCGTGGCGGCCCAGCAGCGGCACCCAGGAGATCATGCGGATGACGTTGCTGGTCCAGAAGGGCACGGTGCAGACGATGAACAGCAGGGTCTGCAGGCCCTGGCTCTTCACGTGGAAGGCCAGGAACCAGGCGATGGCAAAGCCCAGCACCGCGGTGATGGCCCAGGTGAGCAGGCCAAACTTGAGGGTGGAGGCGTAGGTGCCCAAGGTCACGCACAGGTCTTGCCCAGGCGTGACCAGGCTGGCCCCGCAGCCCTCAAAAATAGCGCGGTAGCTGTCCAGGCTGATCGCGGGGATCAGCTCGTACTCGGTGGCCTGCCACAGGCTCACCATGCCCACCAAGGCCAATGGCAGCACGAAGAAGACCGCGAACACCGCCGCCAGCGGGGCGGCCTGCAGCCAGGCGGAGACGGCGTGACGGGCGGTGGATGCGGTCCGGTTCATGCGGGATCAGCTCCGTTGAAGGGAAAGACGTCAGCGGCCGGCCTCAGGCGGCCACGAACTCGTTCCACTTCTGCACCATGTAGGCGTTCTCATCCATGATGGCGTTCCAGCAGGCGATGCCGCCCATGCGGGCCTCGTAGCTGCCGCCGTCACGCACCTCGCCCTTCTTGGCCAGCAGGTCGCCGTGCGGGCTCTTGATGTCTTGGGCCGCCGGCTTGCCTTCCATCCAGTAGGCCCACTCGTAGGCCTCCATCTTGGCCTTGGCGGTGTCCAGCACGGCGCTGTAGTAGCCCTGGCGGTTGAGGTAGGCACCGGCCCAACCATCCAGGAACCAGTTGATGAACTCGTAGGCGGCGTCGAGCTGACGGCCCTTGAGCGTCTTGGGCACGCCAAAGCCGGCGGCCCAGGCGCGGTAGCCTTCCTTGAGCGGCTGGAAGGTGCAGGCGATGCCCTTGGTGCGCACGGCCGTGACCGCCGGGCTCCACATCGACTGGATCACCACCTCGCCCGAAGCCATCAGGTTGACCGACTCGTTGAAGTCCTTCCACAGCGCGCGGAACTGGCCGGCCTTCTTGGCCTCGATCAGCGTCTTGATGGTGAGGTCGATCTCCTTCTTGGTCATGTTGCCCTTGTCGGGGTACTTGTAGAGGCCCATGGCCTCCACCACCATGGCCGCGTCCATGATGCCGATGGAGGGGATGTTCAGGATGGCCGCCTTGCCCTTGAAATCCGGGTTCAGCAGCTCGGCCCAGGAGCTGATGGGGCGCTTGATCAGGTCAGGCCGGATGCCCAGGGTGTCGGCGTTGTAGACCGTGGGGATCAGCGTCATGAACTGCGTGGGCGCGGCGCTGAAGGTCTTGCTGTCGGGCTTGTCCAGGTACATCACCTTCTTGGGCGCGGTGCCCTGGTCGCCCACCTTCTTGCCGGCCACTTCACCCTTGGTGAACAGGCTGGTGATCTTGTCGGCGTTCTTGATGCGCTTGGTGTCGATGCCCAGCAGGTTGCCGGTGGGGATGATCTTCTTGAGCGAGAAGTACTCGGTGTCGATCAGGTCAAAGCTGTTGGGCGAGGTGACGGCGCGCTTGGTCACGTCGTCGGTGGTGACGGCGATGTACTGGATCTTGATGCCGGTGTCGGCCTCGAACTTCTCGGCAATGGCCTTGTCCTGGTTCACCGCGGTGCCCAGGTAGCGCAGCACCGGCTTGTCGGCGGCGTGCACAAAGGGAAAGCCGGTGATGCCGGTGGCCGCCACGCCCGCGCCGGCGGCGGTCTTGAGGAACTGGCGGCGGGCCGGCAGGGCGGTGTCGGCCGCTGCAGGGGCCACGGCGTCGCTGGCGGGGGTGGTGGCCAGCGGGGCCTGCTTCGGATCGGTCGTGCTCATCGTCGAAGACTCCTGTGAAGGTGGCGGGAACAAGGCGCGCGCAGGCGCCTGGGGGTTGGGAAGGCGGAGGACAAAGGGGAAGGCGGGGCGGGCGACCGCTCAGGCGGCCAGGGCGTGGGCATCGCCCGGCGCCCAGCACAGGCGCAGGCTGTCACCGGGCTGCACCGGGGCCTGGAAGAAGCGCGCATCGGGCAGGCAGACCACCCAGGGGGCCACGCGGTCCTCGCCCTCGGGCGCATCGTCGGCCGCGGCCGCCGGGCCGGCGCCCGGGCGCTGCACATGCACCTGCACCTGGGCGCCCTGGTACTCGATGGCGCGCACCTGCACGGGCAGGCCACTCCCGTCCGGCGAACCGGTCGCGTCCAGGGGCTGCAGTTGGCAGCGGTCGCTGCGCACGGCCACCTTGCCGGCAGGGGTGTCAAACACGTTGTGCGCACCAATGAAGCGGGCCACGAACTCGGTGCGCGGCGCCTCGAACACCTCACGCGCCGGGCCGGCCTGCTCGATGCGGCCATGGTTCATCACCACCACCAGGTCGGCCAGGGCCATGGCCTCTTCCTGCGAGTGGGTGACGTGGACAAAGGTGATGGGGCCCCCATCGGGCTGCGCCCTGCCCCCCGAGGGGGTGTCGCCTGCCTTCGGGCGGCCGGGCGGCAGGCTGCCCAGCTCACGGTGCCAGCGCTGCAGCTCGGCCCGCATGCGGATGCGCAGGAACGGGTCCAGTGCCGAGAGCGGTTCGTCCAGCAGCAGCACCTGCGGCTGGGTCATCAGTGCCCGGGCCAGGGCCACGCGCTGCTGCTGCCCGCCGGAGAGCGCGGCGGGCAGGCGCTGGGCGTAGGGCGTCATGGCCACCAGGTCCAGCAGCTGGGCGGCGCGGGCCTCGCGCTCGGCCTTGGCCACGCCCTTCATCTGCGCGCTGAAAGCCACGTTCTGCAGCACGGTGAGGTGCGGGAACAGCGCGTAGCTCTGGAACATCATGGCCGTGCCGCGCTGGGCGGGCGTGAGGTCGGTGATCTCACGCGGGCCCAGCAGGATGTTGCCGTCGGTGGGCCGCTCGTGGCCCGCAATCATGCGCAGCGTGGAGGTCTTGCCGCAGCCGGAGGGACCCAGCAGGCAGCAGTAGCTGCCACCGGTGATCTTCAGGTCGATGCGGTCCACGGCCACAGCGTCGCCGTAGTGCTTGGACAGGGCGATGAGCTCCAGGTCGGTGCGTGCGTTCATGGCGTGTTTTGTATGCAATGCGTGTGCCAAGTCAGGCCACACACGGGCGGCACCCCGGTCTGCCTCTTGCAAGAGCACCTGGGCCTGCACGTGTGAGTTCCGTGGACCGCCCAGCAGGGCGCTTCCCGGGAAGCGCCACGGCGCACCAGCACCGGGAATGGCGCACCAAGCTGGCCACCCCAGTGCACCGATTGCATACAAAACAAGGATTCCGACCTGCCATGAACCTGCTGCTCATCAACCCCAACACCACCCAGGCCATGACCGATGCGCTGGGACAGGCGGCCCGCGCCGTGGCCGCCCCGGGCACGGTGGTCACCGCCGTGCAACCCAGCTTTGGCCCGGCCTCGATCGAGGGCTTCTTTGACGAGGCGGTGGCCGCCGCCGGCGTGGCCGAGCAGATGCGCCACGCCCCCGCGCACGACGCGGTGGTGATCGCCTGCTTTGGCGACCCGGGTCTGGACGCCGCCCGCGAGGCCAGCACCGGCCCGGTGCTGGGCGTGGCCGAGGCCGCCTTCCACGCCGCCAGCCTGGTGAGCACGGGCTTCTCGGTGGTGACCACCATGACGCGCACCTGCGTGATCGCCGAGCACCTGCTGCACAAATACGGCTTCGAGCGCCGCTGCCGGGGCGTGCATGGCACCGACATCCCGGTGCTGGCCCTGGAGGATGGCGGCCTGGCCTGCCTGCCGCAGATTGAGGCCGCCGCCCGCGAGGCCCTGGCCCGCGACCGCAGCGGCGCCATCGTGTTGGGCTGCGCCGGCATGGCCGGCCTGTGCCACACGCTGCAGGCCCGGCTGGGCGTGCCGGTGATTGACGGCGTATCGGCCGCCGTCAAACTGGCCGAAGGCCTGGTGGGCCTGGGCCTGGGCAGCAGCAAGCAGGGCGACTACGCGCCCCCGCTGCCCAAGCGCTATGCCGGCTGGGCCGCTCCGCTGGGTTGGTAAGCAGGCCCAGCAGGCCCGCTTGCCTTCCTAGAATGCGGGGTTTCCCCTTGGCCGGTCCGCACCATGTCCACTGACTCCACCTCCCGCCCGCCCCTGGGCTTTGCCACCCAGCTGGTCCATGCCGACGAAGGCTTTGGCGTCGAGCACGGTGGCGTGCGCAAGCCCATCCACACCTCGGTGCAGTACGGCTTTGACGATGTGCGTGAGCTCATCGGCGTGTTCCAGGGCACGGTCAAGGGTGGTTTCAACTACGCCCGCCAGGGCACGCCCACCACCGCCGCGCTGGAGCGGCGGATCACCCAGATGGAAGACGGTGTGGGCACGGTCTGCTTTGCCACCGGCATGGCGGCCATCTGCGCGGTGTTCCTCACGCTGATGAAGGCCGGCGACCACCTGGTGAGCAGCCAGTTCGTGTTTGGCAACACCAACAGCGTGCTGGGCACGCTGCAGGGCCTGGGCATCGAGGTGAGCAAGGTGGACGCCACCCGGGTGGACGCGGTGGCCGCCGCGCTGCGACCCGAGACCCGCATGGTCTTCGTGGAGACCATCGCCAACCCCGGCACCCAGATCCCCGACCTGGAGGCCATCGGCGCGCTGTGCGCCGAGCGCGGCATCGTCTTTGTGGTGGACAACACCATCACCTCGCCCTGGCTGTTCCGGCCCAAGGCGGTGGGCGCCTCGCTGGTGATCAACTCGCTGACCAAGTCCATCGGCGGGCACGGCACCGCCCTGGGCGGCGCGGTGACGGACACCGGTTGCTTTGATTGGACGCGCTACCCGCGCATCCTGCCGGCCTACCAGGGCCAGGACACGCGCCAGTGGGCGCTGACCCAGGTCCGCAAGAAGGGTCTGCGCGACATGGGCGGCTCGCTCTCGTCCGAGCATGCCCACCAGCTGGCCACGGGCGCCGAGACCCTGGGCCTGCGCACCGACCGCTGCAGCGCCACCGCCCTGGGCCTGGCCCGCCACCTGGCCGCCCACCCGGCCGTGGCCAAGGTGCACTACCCGGGGCTGGAGAGCCATCCGCACCACGACCGGGCCCGGCGCCTGTTCAAGGCCGGCTCCTGGCTCATGGCCTTTGAGCTGGCCGACTCCTCGCGCCTGGTGGAGGTGGTCAACCGCCTGCGCCTGCCGGTCAAGGCCACCGGCCTGGCCGACACCCGCACGCTCATCATCCCGGTGGCGCCCACCATCTTCTGGGAAGCCGGCCCCGAGGTGCGCGCGGCCATGGGCATCGCCGACGGCCTGATCCGGGTGTCGGTGGGCCTGGAAGACCTGGCCGATCTGGCGGCCGACTTCGATCAGGCCCTGGCGGGCTGAGGCCGCAGGGCCCCGCCGCTCACTGACCCGCCAGCCAGCGGGTCAGGGCGGCCGCGCCCTCGCCCTCGGGCTGCTCGCGCAGCGCCTCCAGGTTCTCACCCGACCACAGGGGCGTGAAGTCGCCCCGCCCCAGGCCCTCGGCCGCCTGGCGCAAAGGCCCCAGGGCGGTGGCGGCCAGCGGAAAAGCCGGCGCCTCGGGCGACAACGGCCCTTGCTCGCGCATCAGGCGGTTGAGCAGGCCGCGGGCGGGCCGGCCCGAAAACACATTGGTCAAGGCGGTGAGGGTTGCGCCCGGCCCCTGCTGGGCAGCCGCCCGCAGCGCGGCACGGTGCACCCGGCTGGTGTCGGCCTCGGCGCTCAGCAGGTAGGCGGTGCCCACCTGGGCGGCCACCGCGCCGGCCGCCCGCACGGCCGCCACGTCCTGCGGGCTGGACAAGCCGCCCGCGGCGATCAGGGGAAGCCCGGGATGGCTGGCCGCCAGTGCCTGGCGCACGGCCGGCAGCAAGTCGGCCAGCGGCGCCTGACCGTCCAGGTCCAGGTCAGGGCGCAGGAAGTGGCCGCGGTGGCCGCCGGCCTCCAGGCCCTGCACGATCACCGCGTCCACGCCCTGCGCGGCCAGCCAGCGGGCCTCGTCCACGGTGGTGGCGGTGCTCCAGACCTGGGCCCCGCTTTCGCGCACCTGCTGCAGCAGCGGCGCGGCGGGCAGGCCGAAATGGAAGCTCACCACCGGCGGCCGGTAGCGGGCCACCAGGGCCGCGGCCTCGGGCCCGAATGGCTGGCGGGCAGGACCGGCCGGCGGCGCCAGGCCCATCAGCCCCAGCTCGCGGGCATAGGGCGCCAGGCGCACGCGCCAGCACTCCATGCGCTCCATGTCCGCGGCGGGCGGGCGGTGGCAGAAGAAATTGAGGTTCCAGGGGCCGGCCGCGCGCTGTGAGAGCACGGCCAGCTCCTCTTGCAGGGTGGCCATGGAGAGCATGGCGGCGGGCAGCGAGCCCAGCCCGCCGGCGGCACACACCGCCAGGGCCAGCCGGTGGCCCTGCACCCCCGCCATGGGCGCCTGGACGATGGGACAGGCCAGTGCGGAGAAGGGCCAGGGCGCGGCGGACGGGGTGGAGGAAGACAGGTTCTGCACCCCCGCATTGTGCGTCGCGCCGGACACCGGGTGTCACAATTTGGCCATGCCTGCCCGCAAGCCCCTCAGCCCCGACGACACCACCCCCGAAGCGCCGCTGCACGAGGGTGCGCTGGGCCCGGTGATCGGTTACCAGCTGGCCCAGGCCACCATCGTCACCTCCCAGGTCTTTGCGGCCACCGCCGGCCGCGGCCTGGACCTGCGCCCGGTGGAATTCACCCTGCTCACGCTGATCGCCGAGAACCCGGGCGTGTCGGCACGGCAGCTCTCGCGCGCGCTGGCGGTGACACCGCCCAACATCACCATGTGGGTGGACAAGCTCAGCGAGCGTGGCCTGGTGACGCGGGAGCGCAGCGCCACCGACGGCCGCGCCCAGCACCTGAGCACCACGCCCGCCGGCACCGAGCTGGCCCGCCAGGCGGTGCGCGCCCTGCGCGAGGCCGAGCGCGAGACCCTGGCCCGCGGCCTGAGCGCGGCCGAGCAGGCCATCCTGGCCGAGCTGCTGCACAAGCTGGCGCGCTGCCGTCGCAAGGGCAACTGAGCGCGCCAAAGAGCCGCCGGAGCGCCGCCGCCGGCTCAGAACCCCCGGGTGGGCGCGCTGCGTCCCTCGTGGGTCATCAGGGTGCGCTCCGGCCAGCGCAGCGCCGCCAGCGCGCCGGTCGCCGACCCGCCAGCCGCCTCATGTCCCGGCTGGCGCCGGCGGTACAGGGCGCCAGCGGAGTAGTCCACACAGAACACACGCCGCCGCGGCCCCAGCCAGGACAGCGGGTGCACGCCAGCAAAGAGATCGGGGCCGGACTTGCCCAGGCCCGCCCGGTCCAGGGGCTGGAAACTGCGCCAGTAGTGGCCGGTCACCACCGGCACCTCATCGTCGTAGTCCATCCACCACGGGTGGCGCTGCACAAAGCGCCAGCGCCCCGAGGTGAAGAAGGGCTTTTCGGCAGCGCGCTCCACACCCGAAGTGAGCACACGCACCGGATGCGCCATCTGCCGCAGCTCGTCGGCCGCGGCCACGGCCGGCAGGGCGGGCATGCTGGCCACGGGGTCCTGCATGCGCGGGCCCCAGATCAGCATCTCCTGGGCATGGCGGCTGGCCAGGCCGCGCTCATGCAGCTTCTTGGCGATGAGCAGGTCCAGGGCCTCGAACTGCCACAGCAGGTCGCGCCCGCTGGGCAGCAGCCGCAGCTGGGCCAGGGCGCCGGGGTGCCAGGCCGCATGCACCACCCGCAGGTCGGCACGGTGGGCCACCAGGGGCCGGCGCAGCAGAAAGCCACGCACGGCGGCCCGCTCCGGGCTCTCGCCACGGCCCGGCAGCGTGGCCCAGGGGTGGTACTTGCGGTCGGCGGGGGCGTCTTCGTTCCAGAACCAGTCGTTGCCGTCCTTGCGGTCGCCACGCAGCAGGTTCAGCTCGTGGTTGCCCAGCAGGCATTCGGCCCGGCCCTCGCGCACCAGGCGGCGCACCAGGGCGATGACCCCGGGCGAGTTGGGGCCGCGGTCGCCCAGGTCGCCCACAAAGACCAGGAAGCGGCCCTGCGGATGGCGGCCGGCACGGTCGTAGCCCAGGTGCCCCAGCAGGGCCACCAGGGCCTCGTACTCACCGTGCACGTCGCCCACCAGGTCCAGGGGCCCTTCAGGCAGGCAGGCTTCCCAGGTGGCGGCGGGCAGGGCGGGGGCGGCCGGCGGGAGGTCGGACACGGAGACGGGCGTGGGGGGCGTCACGGGACTGCAGGCGTAACTGTGTGAAATACCGCACAGATTGTGCAGGGGTTTGACCGCTCATCGAGGCTGGACAACCGCTCAACAGGGCTCCCGGACCGTCCGACCGTCGCGCCCGGCCCACAGCGCGGGCACATGGTCAGCCGGGCGACGGCAGGGCGCGGGCGGCCACACCCAGGTCGCGCCAGTGGGCCGGATGGCAAGTGAAGAGCAGCACCTGGTGGCGCTGGGCGGCGTCAAAGAGCACCCGCTTCATGGCCTCCAGACGTTGGGCATCGCTGTGCACCAGGGCATCGTCCAGCAGGATCAATGTGGGGCGGCCGGCCTCACGCAGCAAGTCGGCATAAGCCAGGCGGCTGAGCAGGCCCAGTTGTTCGCGCGCGCCGAAGCTGAGCTGCTCCAGCCGCGCGGTGGCCGCGTCGCCGGGGCGGCGCAGGGCCGCCGGGGTGAGCGCGGCATCCAGCTCCAGCCGCGCCGCCGGGTACAGCAGGGGCAGATAGTGCTGCAAGCGCTGCTGCAGTGGCGCCTGCAGCCGGTCCAGGGCGGCTTGCCGATGGGCCTGCAGGCGCTGGCACAGCAGGTCCAGGGCCTGGGCGCGGCGCTGCAGCTCGTCGGCGCGGCGGCCGGCAGCGGCGGCCTCAGCCGCGCGCTGGTCGCGCAGCTCCTCCAGGCCCAGCGCGCCGGCCTGCTCCAGCGCTGCCTGCAGCTGCAGCAGGCGCTGGGCGCGGGCGGTGGCGGCCTGCTCCAGCTGCTGCAGGCTGCGGCCCAGGCGCTCCAGGTCCTGCCGCAGGAAGTCCGGCGCTGCGGCCTGCAACGCGGCACGGGCCTGCTGGAGCCGGGCGTCCAGGGCCTCCACCTCGGTCTGTCCGGCCAGCCAATCGGCCTGGGTCTGGCGCCGGCGGTCCTGCCAGGCCGGGTCGTCCACGCAGGCCTGGGCCACGCGGGCCTCCTCACCGGCCTGCTGGTGCTGGCTCCGGGCCTGGGCCAGGGCCTGCTGGGCAGCCGCCAGGCCGTCGCGGGCCTGCCGCTCGGCCTGCCGGGCCTGCTCCTCGCGGGCTTCGGCCTCGTCCAGGCTCAGGGTGGACAAGTCCGATGCCGGGACGGTCTGGGTCGGTACCTCGGTCAGCGTGCCGTCGGGCGACTGCAGGGCCAGGGCGGCGGCCTGGGCCGCCGCCTGGGCACGGGCGCGCTGGGCCTGCAGGGCGGCCAATCCTTCGGGGGCGTGCAAGGCCAGGGCCTGGCGGGCCAGGGCCTGCTCCTGGGCCAACGCCTGGTGCTCGGCCTGGCGGGCCTGGGCCTGGGCCACGGTCTGCAGGCCCAGGGGCTGCAACAGGGCGGCCAGGGCGGCGTCGGCCTCGGCCAGGGCCTGCCGGCGGGCGGCCAGGTCGGCCCCACCGGGCCGCAGCACCAGCTGGCCCAGCCCGGGCAGCGCCAAGGTGCCAGGTGCGCTCAGGTGCCGGCTGCCCTGCCCCCGCCAGGCCTCCGACCCGCCGTCCTGGCGCCAGGGCAGCTCGACGCCCGGGAACAGGTCGAAGTCCACCTGGGTGGCGGCGGCTTCGCATTGCCAGCGGGCCTGGGCCAAGCGGCGTTCGGCCTGCTGCAGGACAGCCAAGCCGCCACTGGGCAACGGCAGGGCCGCCAGACGCTGACCCAAGCGGGCCAGCTCGGCATCGGCCTGCTCAGCGGCCTGTACCGCCTGGGCCAGTCGCCGGGCTTCGGCCTCGGCCTGCTGGCCCTGCTGCTGCAGGGCCAGGCGGCGGGCCTGCAGCCGCAGGGCCCGGCCCTGGGCCTGGGCCCGGGCCACGTCGTGCGCAGCAGCGGCCAGCGCCGACTCGGCCGGCCCCAGCGCCGCCTGCGCCGTCGCCAGCTGCTGGGCCAGGACAGTCCAGCGGTCCTGGCGCCGCCGGGCTTCCTCCAGCTGCTGCTGCCAGGCCTGCAGCTGCTGCTGGCGCAGGGCCTGACCGGCCTGGGCTGCGGCCAGCCGCTGCGCATCGGCGGCCAGCGCCGCCTGCCGGGCCTCCAGGGCCTGCAGGGCCGCCTGCACCTGTTGGCGTTGCGCGCGCAGCGGGGCGTCGGGCGGGTTCAGGGCATCGTGGGCCGCCTCGCGCTGCAGGCGGTCTAGCTCGTCGACCTGCTGGCGGTACTGGCGGATGCGCTCGTCGAGCGTCTGGACCTCGGCCTGCAGGCGCTGCTGCTCGGCCAGGGCGTCGGCCAGCGCGGCGCGCGGGCGGCCGGTGGCGGTAAGCAGCTCGGCGCGCTGGGCGGTGAACTGGGCCAGCAAGGCGTCGCCCCGGCTGCTGGCCAACGGCGCGCCCCAGCGGGCGGCGGCTTCCTCCTGCACCGGGGCCGCCGACAGGCCCTGCAGCGCCTGCTGCAGGTGCTCGCGGGCGGCCTGTGCAGGCCCGCGCAACTCCTGTCCGCTGCCCTGCTCCACCCACAGCAGGCCGGGAATGCCCCAGTGCTCGGGCCGGCTCTCGCCACGCCCGGCGAACTGGAAACCGAAGAGCTGGGCCAGGTGGTCCTCGGCCTCGGCGCCCTCCAGGGCCAGGGGCAGGCCGGCCCCCTCCTGCAGGGGCTGCACCCGCAGGTCACAGCGCTTGCGGCCCAGAAAGGCCTTGGTCAGGCTGTGGCGGCGGCCGGCAAAGTCAAAACCCAGGCTCACGGTGGGCGTGGCCGCGCTGTCACCCCAGGGGCGCAGGTCCTCGACCGAAGAGGAGCGGTGGCGCTCGAAGAAGGCCGCACGCAGGGCCCGCACCAGCGTGCTCTTGCCCGCTTCGTTGGGGCCGGTGATGAGGTTCAGGCCAGGGGCCAGGCCGTCGAGGACCAAAGCCTGACGGAACTGTCTGAGCTGCTCCACGCGCAGGTGGGTCAGGTGCAGGGCGGCGTGGGTCATGCGGGTTCCTGGCCTGGGGCGGGAAGGGCGACCTGGGTTGGTGCGGACAGCGCGGTGGCCAGCAGCACCAGGGCATCATGGGCGGTGGCACCTTCGGGTCCGCCCGCCTCCTGCTGCAGACGCAGGGACTGCAGCAGCTCGCCCAGAAAGCCGTCGGCCTGCAGGGTTTGCAGGTCCTCGGTGCTGGGCAACAGCCGCAGATCCTCGGCATCGCGGCACAGCAGGCGCAGCCGGGCCTCGGCGGCGTCCAGCCCCGCTTGCAGCTGGTGCCAGCCGGCCAGGTCCAGGTGACCGGCCAGCCGCAGGTCCAGCACGGTGGCTGCGGGCAGCGCCGCCAGACGCTGCAGCAGGGCGGCCACGTCGCTGGGCACTTCCAGCCGCTCGCGCCACTGGAGCCAGCGGTAACGACCCACGGGCAGTGAGGTCAGCGCCGGCACGCCGCCATCCTCGGGCAGGTCCACCCGCCAGGCGTGGCCCGGGTCGTTGTCCTTGAACCGGTCGGGCTCGGGCGTGCCGGCATAGGCGCAGCGGGGGCCAATCTGGCGGCGGCCATGCCAATCACCCAGGGCCAGGTAGGCCAGGTCGGCGCGCTCGGCACGGTCCGGGGCGATGGGGTTGGCGGCGTCCAGGTCCTCGGCCAGCAAGCCCTGCACGGCGCCGTGGGCCAAGCCCACGCGCAGCCAGCCCGCCGGCGTACGGGCCTGGTCGAACCAGGCGGTGAGGTCCTGGTGCACGTGGCGCTGGGTCAGCGGGGCGGGCAGCACCGCCAGCCGCAGGGCGTCGAACAGCAGGGGCTCGGGTCGCAGGGCCAGGTGCACCCGAGGCGGCACCAGGCCCAGGCGCAGGGCGCGGGTCCACACGCTCTCGCCCAGGGCGGCGTCGTGGTTGCCAGGCAGCAGCACCCAGGGACCGGCATAACCCTCCAGCGCGTTGAAGAGGCGGCGCAGGCTGCGGTCGGACAGGGTCTGGGCGTCAAAGACATCACCGGCCACCAGGACCAGGTCCACCGCCTCGGCCGTGGCCAGGGCGGCCAGGCGCTCGACCGCCTCGTAGCGGGCCTCGGCCAGGGGAACGGCGGCCTCGGGCGGCCATTGGCCGTAGGTGCGGCCGATCTGCCAGTCGGCGGTGTGCAGGAGTCGTGGCAATTCAAACCCCGGGACAAGGTCTTGGGAAGGGGGCGATCATAGGGACTCATGTCGTTGCTGCCGCAGCCATCCGCGCCGCAGCATCTGCGCCCGGGTCGGGGCTCGGGGGACAAGGCCGTCTCCCACACCCTGGGGGGCATGGCGGTGTGTCATCACGCCGTCATCGCCACCCGGCTCAATGGCAGCGCGGCCCGAGCCCCGGGTGCCCTGCCCAACGCCCTCGGGGTCCCCCCTAGGGCGGGGGTTTCCCCCCAGGATGCAGATGCAACGATCGCGGGTTCCTGCCTATGCTGATGTTCTACACCCCTGACACCATTTCCATCAGATCCGGCACCCTGTAGTGCCCCTCGGAGGCCCCATGAAGCTGTTCCGCATCTCCCCCCGCCCCGCCCCTGGTGAGCCGGCCCCCCGGCCGCTGGAACAGACTGACGTCTCTGAACTGGGCTTCGAAGCCGCCCTGCCGTTCCTGAGCAGCGCACCGGGCGAGCTGGACGGCTGGTTCGACGACGAGGAAGAGTCCGCGGGCATGACGCTGCGGGCCGCCTGAGGCCCTTCCGCCCCGCCGCGGTCCACGCCGCGGGGCGGCCCGGTTATCCTGCGCGCGGCCTGATCCCGCCGCGGCCGGGGTGCCGCCCGGCGCTAGCGGCACCCGCCCTGCGGGCCAGGCCCGCCCCCATGAGCCCGAGC
>NZ_JAAGOH010000043.1 GCF_010499455.1 Ideonella livida
GCCCGAGCCCCAGCGCGACGCGCTGGCCGCGCTGCCGGCCCCGGCGCTGGCCCGCACCGCCGCCGCGGTGGCCGACCCCCAGGCCGGCCTAAACGCCTGGTGCGCCTGGCGGCGGGCACAGGCCGAGGCCCGCGAGGTCGGGCTGGAGGCCCTGGTGCAGGCCCTGGCCACGGGCGAGCTGGCGCCCGCGGACACCGCCCGCGCTTTCGAGGTCAACTACGCCCGCTGGTGGCTGGGCGAGGCGGTGGACGAGGACGAGGTGCTCAAGCGCTTCGTCTCGGCCGAGCATGAAGACCGCATCCAGGCCTTCCGCGCCCTGGACGAGGCGTTCACCCAGGTCACCCGCCAGTGGATCCGGGCGCGGCTGTGTGCCAGCCTGCCGGCCCAGGACGCGGTGCAGCGCCATCCCGAATGGGGCGTGCTGCGCCGCGAGATCACCAAGAAGCGCATGCACCTGCCGCTGCGCCAGCTGCTGCAGGAGATCCCCTCGGTGGTGCTGCAGCTCACGCCCTGCCTGCTGATGAGTCCGCTGTCCATCGCGCAGTACCTCACGCCTGACGCCGCCAACTTCGACCTGGTGGTGTTCGACGAGGCCTCGCAGATCCCGGTGTGGGACGCCATCGGGGCCATGGCCCGAGCCCGCCAGGTGGTGATGGTGGGCGACCCCAAGCAGCTGCCGCCCACCCAGTTCTTCTCGCGCAGCGAGGCCGACGACGAGGAGGAGGTGAGCGAGGGCGACATGGAAAGCATCCTGGACGAATGCCTGGGGGCCAGCCTGCCCACGCGCCACCTGTCCTGGCACTACCGCTCGCGCCACGAGAGCCTGATCGCCTTCAGCAACCACCGCTACTACGGCGGGGGCCTGGTCACCTTCCCCTCGCCGGTGACGCAGGACCAGGCGGTGAGCCTGCACCTGGTGGACGGCCGCTACGAGAAAGGCGGCGCCCGCATCAACGTGCCCGAGGCCAAGGCCCTGGTGGCCGACCTGGTGGCCCGCCTGCGCTCACCGGGCTTCAGCGCCTCGGGCCTGACCGTGGGCGTGGTCACCTTCAACGCCGAGCAGCAGCGCCTGATTGAGGACCTGCTGGACGAGGCACGCCGCCAGGACCCGGGCCTGGAGCCGCACTTTGCCGAAAGCCAGCTCGAGCCCGTGTTCGTCAAGAACCTGGAGAGCGTGCAGGGCGACGAGCGCGACATCATGTACTTCTCCATCACCTACGGCCCGGACCTCACCGGCCAGGTGGGGATGAACTTCGGCCCGCTCAACCGCGACGGCGGTGAGCGGCGCCTGAACGTGGCCGTCACCCGCGCCCGGCATGAGCTGCGGGTGTTCTCCAGCCTGCGCGGCGATCAGATGGACCTCTCGCGCACCCAGGCCGCCGGCGTGCGTGACCTCAAGCACTTCCTGGAGTTCGCCGAGCGCGGCCGGCGCGCGCTGGCCGAGGCGCACCGGGGCAGCCTGGGCGACTTCGAGAGCCCCTTCGAGGCCGGCGTGGCCCAGGCCCTGGGCCGCAAGGGCTGGCAGGTGCACACCCAGATCGGCGCCTCCTCCTTCCGGGTGGACCTGGCGGTGGTGCACCCCGACCTGCCCGGCCGCTACCTGGCGGGCGTGGAGTGCGACGGCGCCACCTACCACCGCTCGGCCACCGCCCGCGACCGCGACAAGCTGCGCGAGCAGGTGCTGCGCGGCCTGGGCTGGGAGATCGTGCGCGTGTGGTCCACCGACTGGTGGGCCAACCCGGGCGGCACCCTGGAGCGCCTGCACCAGCGCCTGCAGCAGCTGCTGGACGCCGACCGGGCACGCCGGCCGGCCGCCACAGGCGCCGCGGGCGCCGCGGCCCCCGCCGGCGAACCGGACCCCACCCCCGCCACCGCAGAAGCCGCCACGTCCGCCGCCTGAGGCCCGCCGGCGCCACCGCCTTGCCAGCGGCGGCGCCGGTTCCCAGAATGCCCCGTCATGCACAAGAAGCCGGACGTCTCCCGGGTGGACCTCAACCTCTTCACCGTGTTCGACGCCATCTGGCGCGAGGGCGGGCTCACCCGCGCCGCGGCCCAACTCCACATCACCCAGCCGGCGGTCAGCCATGCCCTGGGCCGGCTGCGCGAGGTCTGCGGCGACCCACTGTTCGTCAAGGTGGGCCGGCGCATGCAGCCCACGCCGCGGGCCCGGGCCATGGCCCCGCAGGTGCAGCAGGCCCTGACCGCACTGGGCCGGACCCTGGACGGCCCGCCGGGCTTTGACCTGCCCACCGCCCAGCGGCGCTTTGCCATCGGCCTGCGGCAGGTGCAGGAGCCCTTTGTGCTGCAAGCGCTGCAGGACCTGCTGCCGCAGTTGGGCACGCCGGCGGCGCCGGGGCTGTCGCTGGCCCTGGTGCGCATGGACCGCGAGCGGCTGGAGGACGAACTGCGCCAGGGCGTGCTGGACCTGGCGCTGGACGTGCACCTGCCCGTCTCACGCCACGTGGGCGCCTTGCAGGTCATGCGCGAGCCCATGGTGGTGCTGGCCCGCGCCGACCACCCACGGCTGGCCCGGGGCTGGCCTGCGGGTGAGGCCGCCGCCCTGGCCGCCTACCTGGCCGAAGGCCATGTGGCGGTCAGCACCCGCCGCGCCGGCCTGGGCCTGGAGGACAACGCCCTGTCCCTGCGCGGCCAGCAACGCCGCCAGTTGCTGCGCTGCCAGGACTACCAGGCTGCCTGCGCGGCCGTGGCCGCCACCGACTGGCTGCTCACCCTGCCCCGCCGCCATGCGCAGGACGCCTGCCAGCAATGGGGCCACCGCCTGCTGCCCGCGCCCTGCCCCATGCCGGCACTGAAGATCTACCTCTATTGGGACCACCGGCTGGACGCCGACCCCGCCAACCAATGGCTGCGCCAGACGCTGATCGAGGGCCTGGGCCGCAGCGCACCGCCGGAGCCCGCATGACAGCCTCAGGCCCGCGCCGGCACAATCGGCCCGCCCGCCGGCGACCCGCCGGGCGCCCTCTTCCCCCCCGCCCTCCCGCATGAAGACCCTTCGCTACCTGCTGGCCCAACGCGCCCAGTGGATGGAAAACCAGCTCTACGACGGCGCCGAGGCTGAAGGCTACGGCTACGTCACCCCTGCCATGTCGCGCATGTTCGGCCAGATGGGCGGCAAGGAGCCGGTGAGCCTGTCAGAGCTGGCACGGCGCCTGATCGTCTCGCGCCAGGCGGTGCACCAGATGGCCAATGAAGCCGTCAAGCACGGGCTGGTGGAACTGGTGGACAGCCCCACCAACAAGCGCGTGCGGCTGGTCCAGTTCACCCCCAAGGGCGAGGCCATGTGGGCCAGCGGCTCGCGCACCCTGGCCCAGATCGAAGCCCGCCTGGCCGAACGCCTGGGCGCGCAGGATGTGGAGGCCCTGCGCCGCATCCTGGGCGCGGACTGGGGCTGAGCGGCCCCGCCTGCTGCGCCCGGCCTTTCAGCCCGCCCCGCCGTGGCGGGCCAGCGCCCAGCCCAACGCCGCCACGGTGCTCGCCTGGGCACCCGTCTCGCGGGCGGTGGGGCTGCTGGCGGTGCCTTCGGCCACACGGCGGCGGATGCCCTGCAGGATGGCGGCCAGGCGGAAGAAGTTGAAGGCCAGGTAGAAGGGCCAGTCGGCCTGCACCGCCGCCTGCTGCGCGGCCAGGCCGCGGCGGGCCAGGTAGCGGCCCACCGTCTCCTCCTGTGACGGGATGCCCAGGGCCCCCAGGTTCTGGCCCGGCCGGGCAAAACCGCGCAGCGCACCGCCGGCGGGCAGGTGCCAGGCCATGCAGAAATAGGCCAGGTCGCTCAGCGGATGGCCCAGGGTGGACAGCTCCCAGTCCAGCACGGCCAGCACCTGGGGCCGGCTGGGGTGGAAGATCAGGTTCTCCAGCCGGTAGTCGCCGTGCGTCAGCGCCACGGCTTGGGCGTCGGTGCGGCGCGGCAGGTGCTGCGGCAGCCAGTCGATGAGCCGCAGCATGGCCTCGCAGGGGCCCTCCTCGGTCAGGCTGGCTTGGTACTGGCGCGTCCAGCGCGCCAGTTGCCGCTCGAAGAAGCCGCCGTGGCGGCCGAAGTCGTGCAGGCCTGCGGCGGCCACGTCCACCTCATGCAGCGCGGCGATGACCCGCACCGCCTCGGCATGCACGGCGCGGCGCTCGGCCGCGGCCAGGCCGGGCAGGCTGGCATCGCGAAAGATGCGGCCGGGCACGAAATCCATCACGTAGAAGGCGCCACCGATGACGGATTCGTCGGCGCTCTCCAGACGCACCGCGGGCACCGGCACCGGGGTGCCGGCCAGGGCGCGCAGCACCCGGGCCTCACGCTCAATGGCATGGGCAGAGGGCAGCAGGCTGGCGGCGGGGCCGGGCTTGGCGCGCAGCACCCAGGCGGGCGCGTCAGGGGCGGGGCCAGCACGCAGCAGCCAGGTGGGGTTGCTCTGGCCGCCGGCCAGGCGCTCCAGCCCCAGGGCGGCGGGGTCGTCCGGGCAGCCGGGCAGGCGGGGCCGCAGCCAGGCGTGCAGCGCCTCGCGGTCCAGGGCCAGGGGGCTGCGCGCGGGCGGCGCCGCCGGATCGGGGGATGCAGGGGAAGGGAGCTCGGTCATGGCGGGGCCTCGGGTTCTTCCCAGGCTTGCCGGCGCCTGGGCTCTGTGGAACCATTGTCAAACACCTTGACATTATTTCCACGTCGGTCCGGGCTGATGCCCCGGGGCTAACCCGCAGGGGCTGCCCCCACCGCCAGACTGCCCTGCCCACCCCGCCCGCCCCCACCGCGAGATCGCCTGCCATGACGGAGCCCCGCCTGCCCCCTCACCCCCCCGACACGTCCGCTGGCGGCCTGCCCGCCCTGTTCAGCCTGAGCGGCCAGGTGGCGGTGGTCACCGGCGGCTCCCGCGGCCTGGGCCTGCAGATGGCCCGCGCCCTGGGCCAGGCCGGCGCCACCGTGCTGCTGGTGGCCCGCAAGGCCGCCGAGCTGGACGAGGCCGCCACCGCCCTGGCTGCCGAAGGCCTGCGCGTGGCCACCTGCGCGGCCGACCTGAGCGACCTGGAGCGTCTGCCCGCCCTGGTGGCCGGCTGGCTGGCCACCCACGGCCGGCTGGACGTGCTGGTCAACAACGCCGGCATGGCCTGGGCCGCGCCCGCCACCGACATCACCCCGGCCCAGTGGCACAAGGTGATGGCGCTGAACCTGGACGGCCTGTTCTTCCTCAGCCGCGAGGTGGCCCGCCAGGCCTTCATCCCGCAGGGCTGGGGCAAGGTGGTCCACATCGCCTCGGTGGGCGGGCTGCAGGGCAATTCGCCGGACATGCACACCGTGGCCTACAACGCCAGCAAGGGCGCGGTGGTCAACCTCACCCGCGCCCTGGCCTCGGAGTGGGGCCCGCATGGCCTGCATGTCAACGCCATCTGCCCGGGCTTCTTCCCCACCCAGCTCTCGCAGGGCTTCCTGCGGCATGTGGAGGCCGGCGTGCTGGCCAAGACGCCGCTGCGCCGCATGGGCGGCGAGGAGGACCTGATGGGCACCGTGCTCTACCTGGCCAGCCGCGCGTCGCACCACGTCACCGGGCAGTGCATCGTGGTGGATGGCGGTGCCAGCACCACCTTGTTCGGCGACCTGCTGCCCACGGCCGAGGCGCCGCCTCCGGCCTGAGCCCGGGCCCCACCCACACCGGCATTTCCCCCTCACGCGCCCCCACCACACAAGGAGACCTGCGCATGACCGCCTTCACCCCCCGCAAGACCCTGGCCACCCTGGCCGTGGCCGTCGTCGCCGCCGCTGGTGGTCCGCCCGCCTGGGCCGACATCACCATTGGCGTGAGCCTGCCGCTGACCGGGCCGGCCTCCTCGCTGGGCATTCCGCTTCAAAACATGGTCAAGCTCTGGCCGCAGCAGATCGCCGGCGAGAAGCTCAACGTCATCGTCATGGACGACGCCGGCGACCCCAGCAAGGGGGTAGACCACGTGCGCCGCTTCGTCGAGCACAAGGCCGATCTGGTGATGGGCAGCATCGTCACGCCGGTGGCCGCCGCGCAGGCGCAGCTGCTGTTTGACGCCCAAACGCCGCAATTCGCCCTGGCGCCGGTGATGCTGCCGCCGGGCAAGGAGACCTGGACCTTTCGCATGTCACAGGGCACCGCCCTCATGGCCAGCATCGTGGTGGACGAGCTGATCAAGGCCAAGGTGAAGACCGTGGGCTTTCTGGGCTATGCCGATGCCTATGGCGAAGGCTGGCTGACCGAGGTGAACAAGCTGCTGGCCAGCCGCCCAGGCGCGCCCAAAATGGTGGCGGTGGAGCGCTTTGCCCGCACCGACGCCAGCGTCACCGGCCAGGCCATCAAGCTGGTGAGCGCCAACCCCGAGGCCATTCTGGTGGCCGCCTCCGGCGGTGGTGCGGCCATGCCGCACCGGGGCCTGGTCGAGCGGGGTTACAAGGGTCCCATCTACCAGACCCACGCCGCGGCCAGCCGCGACTTCATCCGCCTGGGCGGCAAGGACGTCAACGGCGCCCATGTGTTGGCCTCGCCCTCGGTGGCGGCCGAGCAGATTCCGGCCCACCACCCCTCCAAGGCGCACGCGCTGGACTTCGTCAAGCAGTACGAGGGCGCCTACGGTGCGGGCACCCGCGCCATCTTCGCGGCCAGCGCCTATGACGTGATGGTGCTGCTGGGCAAGACGGTGCCCGTGGCCCTGAAGGCCGGCCGGCCGGGCACGCCCGAGTTCCGCACCGCGCTGCGCGACGCCACCGAACGCCTGGGGCCCACGGCCATGTCCAACGGGGTGATGCACTTCACCAAGGACGACCACTGGGGCCACACCGCCCACAGCGGCCTGGTGGTGCGCGTGGACAACGGCGACTGGAAGGTGGAGTAAGCGCCGCGGCGGGTTGTCAGGCGCAGGGAAGGTGGGGCGTGAATAGTTCACGCTCCCTCGTCAACACCCCCATCGCAGGCAGGCTGCGGCCGTCGCCCCCACGGCGGCGCGCGCCAGCCGGAGACAAGCCGCCATGCGTGAGATGCTTCCCCCCATTGCCTTTGACCGCCCCCCCGTCACCACGGCCAAGGGCCTGCCCCGCCGCACGGCGCTGGCCTGCGCCCTGACGCTGCCCTGGCTGGCGCGCGCCGTGCAAGCCCAAGAGGCGGCCCCCAGCTGGCGCCTGGGCCAAACCATCGACCTGAGCGGCCCGCTGGCCGACCTGGGCCGCGCCATCCACCACGGCGCGCGCGCCTGCTTTGAGGCGGTCAACGCCAAGGGGGGTGTGGACGGCAAGCCCCTCGAGCTGATCGCCAAGGACGACGCCTACGACCTCAAACGCTCAGAGCCCCTGGCCGACGAACTGCTGGCCGACCGCAGCCTGCTGGCCCTGTTCGGCTGCTTTGGCACGCCCATGGTGGAGAGCCTGCTGCCCAAGGCCGAGAAGGCCGGCGTGCCGGTGTTTGCGCCCTACTCCGGCGCGCTGTCGGTGCGCCGGGGCAACCCGCGCAGCGTGGTGCATGTGCGCGCCAGCTATGCCGACGAAGTGGGCCGGATCATCGAGCACCTGGCCACCATTGGCACCCGGCGCATCGTGGTGGCGCACCAGGCCAACAGCTTTGGCAAGGAAGTGGCCGACGCGGCCGCCGTCTCGCTGGAGGCCCACAAGTTCAAGGCCCTGGGTGTCGCCAGTGTGAAGAACGATGCCAGCGACGCCGAGGCCGCCGCCAGCCAGCTCATGGCCAAGGAACCGGAGGCGGTGCTGGTGGGCCTGGCCGGCAAGCCGGCACTGGCCTTCATCAAGGCCGCCAAGGCCCACCGCAAAGGTGTGAGGGTCTATGCCCTGTCGGTGATGGGCGCGGCGGCCACCGTGCAGGGCCTGGGTCCGGACGGTGTGGGCGTGGCGGTCAGCCAGGTGGTGCCGCTGCCCACCCAGACGGTGACGCCCATCGTGCGTGACTTCCATGCCGCGTGGAAGGCGCTGGGCACCGACCTGCCAGCCTCGCACACCGCCCTGGAGGGCTACATCAACGCCCGGGTCTTCGTGGAGGCGCTCAAGGCCGCCGGCAGGGGCGCCGGCCGCACCAGCCTGATGGACGCGCTGTGGCGCCTGCGCCGCCTGGACCTGGGCGGCATGGACCTGCGTTTTGCCGAGCCGGGGCAAAGCGCCTCTCGTTATGTCGAGCTGACCATCATCGGCCGCGACGGGCGCTTTGTGCGCTGAGCGCTGAGCACGCCGGGCGCTGTGGCACCTGCACCTGCGCCTGCGCCGGCGGCATCCTGCAGGACCGGCGGCCAGCCGGCCGCCGCCGGCCTCAGGGCCCGCCCAAGGGCACCCGCACCAGCAGCCGCCCCTCAGAGGCCAGTCCCGCGGCCATCAGGCCATCGGGCAGGATGACCACGGAATTCCCCACCAGCCGGTCCCAGCCCGGTGCGGCGCGGAAGCTGCGCAGCAGCGCCCCGGTGGCGCTGTAGAGGTTCAGGTCCGTGTTGTCGTAGTAGGCGTCAAAGCCGCACAGCACGCGCCCGCCAGCGGTGACGGCCACGTTGTTGGGATAGGCCTGGTTGCCCGGCAGGGCGCCGATGTAATGGCCGTCTGCGCCATCGGTAATGCCGCAGGTGTACAAGCCACCGCCGCCCGATCCGGCGTATACCCCGCCCCCCGAGGCCGAGTAGGCACGGGTGCCATCCGGTGACACCGCCAGGTCCCGCAGATTGCCCCTGGAGGCCGTGTTGAGGTAGGCGCCTACGGTGGAAAACACCATGCCCCCGCCCATGGCGGAGTGGTCCAGCACATAACGCGCGCCCAGGCTGAACACCTGCTGGCCATCATCCGCGGCGGTGAGCTTGGACCCCATCGGGCCGCTGTACAGGGGCAGCACCCGCCGTCCGTCCACGTAGCCGGTGCCGTCGCCCCCCACCAACACGAGGTCCACCCCATTCGGGCGCACCACTGTCAGGCCTTCGTAGATCGCGGAACTCAGGCTCCAACGCCCGCTGCGGCGCCGGGTCACCAGGTCCACCACCACCAGAGACTGGGTGGTGGTGTCCATCACGTACAGCGTCTGGCCATCAGGTGAGACGGCCATGTCGCCCAGCGCGTTGCCCACGCCGGAGACGGTGCCGATCTTGGCGGCGGTGTAGGCGTGGAAGATGTCGATGGCGGTGCCACCGGTGTGGGCGTACAGGTAGGGTCGGCGGGGATCGGCCACCAACCGGGCGTAGGCCGCGGGCAGGCTTTGCCGGGTCACGGTGGTGGGCGCGGTCGTGTCCTTCCAGAAGGACACGCGAACCACGGCCGGCGCCACCCCGGCGAGGGGCGAGCTGAGGGTGACCGTGGCGTCCTGCAACTCACCGGCCGGCACGGCAGAGGGGTCTGCGGTCAACACCAAGGGCGTTCCGCCCGAGCCGGTGCGACCGCTGGCGGTGACCTGCAACCAGGGGGCGCTGGAGGTGGCGGTCCAGCCCAGGTCGCCCCCCAGGTTGTCGGCCACCGTGAGTTGGCGCGAGAGCACCGCGCCGGCCGGCGTGCTGCCCAGGCCCACGCCCCAGCGCGAGGGCAGCAGGCGGCGGGCATCCAGGTTGAGGTTGACGGTCAGGGGCAGGGTGACGGTGTCGCCATTGACCTGGGCGGTCACGGTCACCGTCGCGCTGCTGGAGCCTGAAGGGGCCACGTCGGCCCGCGGCGTGAAGCTCAACGTGGTGCCCGCCTGCGACACCGTGCCGCTGGGCGTGCTGGTGGCCAGCCAGTCGGGCAGGCCAGACAGGGTGAAGGGCCAGGCGGTGGCGCCGGTGTTCAGGCTGATGTGGACCGTGCGGGCCGACAGGTCGCGGCCCCGATCGCCACCCAGGGTGACGGCTCGGGTGGCGGCCGTCAGCGTGGCCGGCCACAGGGTCATCCGGGCATTCACGCTGAGTGTGGGCAGGCCGGCGCCATGGAGCAGCACGCGGGCGTCATGGCCGCCAGCGGCCAGGGCGCCACGGGTGGGATCGGGCTGCAGCCACACCGCACCCGGCGTGGTGCCCGACGTCGGCGAGGCCAGCAGCCAGTCGGCCGTGGTGGACGCCGTCCAGGCGCTGGGCACACCGTTGTTGACCTCAAAGCCCAGGCGCTGGGCGGGGATGGGGCTGCCGTTGACCGCCGTGAAGCTGGGCGAACCAGACGTAAGCACAAACTGCGCAGGCAACACCTCGACCGACACCGGGATGCTGACGGTCTGGTCGTCGCTGGCCCGCACCAGCACCTGGGCGCTGTGCCGGCCTTCGGGCAGGTCGGCAGTGGCCAGCGTCAGTGCCATCTGGCCCGGCAGGCTGCCGTGGCCTGTCGCGACCCGCACCCAATCGGCCGACGGTGTGGCGGTCCAGGTGCCCGTGGGGCCGCGGACATCCACGGTCACGCTTTGCATGGGGTTGCCGCCGCGCTGCGGCGGCTCAGCGCCGTTCTGCCGGCCGGCAGCGCCCGGCATCACGCCAGGGGTTGCGGCGCAGGCCGCAACGCTCCAGGCGATCCAGCCCCTGCCAGTACAGGCGGGGGCGTTTGTCCCTCAACCCCAACCCCTGCAGGGGTAGGTCGGTGCTGGCGGGCACGGCCCGCGGGCGCGGGGGCGGCAGGCCCAGGGCGGGCAGTTCCTCGGCCCGGATGCGGAAGGCGCCACCGGCGCTGTCGCGGTCCTGCAAGCGCGCGGCCTCCACGCTCTTGCGGCGCGCCCAGTCCAGGCGCTTGGGCCTCAGAGCTGGCAAGCCAGGGTGCCCAGGCCCTCAAAGGCCAGGCGCACGGTGGCGCCGCGCGGCACCGGGCGGCAGCCGCTCCAGCTGCCGGTGGTGACCACGGTGCCGGCGGGCACCGTCTGCCCGTGGCGGGTGAGGTGGCGCAGCCAGGCCGGCACGCCCCACAGCGGCCCGCCCAGGGTATGGGTGCCCGTGAACGCCAGGCTGTCCTGCCCGTCCCAGGCCAGGGTGAGGGCCTGGGCGGTCCAGTCACGCGGGCTCAGCGGCTGCCAAGGGCCCAGCACCAGGGCGCCATGCACCTGAAAGTCGGCCAGCTGGGCCGGCGGCGGCACCACGGCGCCGGCGGCCCAGCGGCTGTCCACCACTTCCATGGACAGGGCGAAAGCATCCACCACGCGGGCGGCGTCCTCGGGGGTGAGGGCCGCGGCCTGGGCGGGCGTGACGGCTTGCCCCAGGCGCAGGGCGATCTCGGCCTCGATGCGGGGGGCGAAGAAGGACAGGCCGCGCAGGTCGGCCACCTGGCCCTGGGCCACGGTGTGCACGCCCGCCGGCAGCAGCGGGGCATGGGTCAGCCGGGCCTGGCGGCCAGGGCCGCCAGACTTCCAGTGCCCGGGCACGGCGTCGGCCGCCCAAGCGCCCAGGGCCACGCCCTGGGCATGGGCCACGGCGCAGCCAGTTTCATCATCCGGCGCGCCGGCCAGCAGGGCAGGGTCCAGGTCCAGCGCCTGGCCGCGGGCGCGGGCCTGCAGCAAGGCGTCGCACAGGACGCGGGCGGCGGGGGTGGGCAAGGTGTCAGGGGTCACGGCAGAAACGCGGGCGCTGGGGCCCGGGGAAAGGTGAGGAAAAGGGCGCGCGCATTGTGCGCGCGCCGCGGGGGGTCAGCCGGTGGCCGCCGGGGCGGCCTCCAGCCGGAAGGCGGAGACGGCCGACAGCAGGCGCTGGGCCTGGCCCTGCAGGCTCTCGGAGGCGGCGGCCGACTGCTCCACCAGGGCGGAGTTCTGCTGGGTCATCTGGTCCAGGGAGCGCACGGCGGTGTGGATCTCGTGCAGGCTGCGGGCCTGCTCGCCGCTGGCGCCGCTGATCTCGCCCACGAACTGCGCCACCCGGTCGACCTGGGCCACGATGTCGGCCATGGTCTGGCCGGCCTGCTGCACCAGGCGGGCACCCCCCTCCACCGTCTCGGTGCTGCCGCCGATGAGGCTGCGGATCTCGCGGGCGGCAGTGCCACTGCGGCCGGCCAGCTCGCGCACCTCCTGGGCCACCACGGCAAAGCCGCGGCCCTGTTCCCCGGCGCGGGCGGCCTCCACCGCGGCATTGAGCGCCAGGATGTTGGTCTGAAAGGCGATGCCGTCGATCACGCCGATGATCTGGGCGATGCGCGAGGAGGCGGCCTGCACCCGGTCCATCATGGTCACCACCTCGCCCACCAGGGCCTGGCCGCGCCCGGCCACCTCGCGGGCGGACTGGGCCAGCGCGGTGGCCTGCTGCGCGGCCTCGGCGTTCTGGCTGACGGTGCCGGTGAGGTGCTCCATGGCGGCGGCGGTCTGCTCCAGGGTGCTGGCCTGCTCCTCGGTGCGCTGCGAGAGGTCGTGGGTGCCCAGCGCGATCTCGCCGGCCCCGGTGGTCACGCCCTCGCTGGACTGGCGCACGGTGCTGACGATGTGGCGCAGCGATTGCTGCATCTCGCACATGGCGCGCACCACGCTGCCAGCGGGGGCCTGGGCGCCGCGCAGGTCGCAGGCCATGTCGCCCGAGGCCACCGCCCGGGCGGCCAGCACCACCTCGGCCGGCTCGCCGCCGAGCTGGCGCACCACCGAGCGGGTGAGCACCACCCCCAGCACCACGCCCACCAGGGTGCCGCCCAGGGTCATCAGCAGGAGCGACCACCGCATGCGGGCGTACAGCGCCTGGTTGGCGGCATTGATCTCGCCGGCGCGCTCGATCTTGCGGGCCATGAGCTTCTCCATGAGCTCGTCGGCGGCGCGGCCGTGCGGCCCCGCGCCGCGGTTGACCAGCTCGGCAACCTCGTTGGTGCTGGTCAGCGGCGCCTGCCGCAGCGCGGTCAGCACCTGTTGCACCGCTTCACGGTAGGCACGCAGGTTGGCCTGGGTCTGCTCAAAGAGCTTGCGCCCTTCTGGCAGCTGGAAGGCCACCGCCGCCCGGGCCAGCTCGGTTTCCATGGCGGCCAGGGCGGTGCCGGCCTGGCCGATGTCGGTCTCGCGAGCCTGCGGCGTGCCGGCCAGGATGGCGGTGCGCAGGCGCAGGGCCGCGGTCAGCAGCTGCATATTGGCCTCGGCCACATGGCGCAGGCTCATCATCTCGCGCTCATACATGCGGGTGGCCGCGGCATTGAGGCCGGCGCTGGCGTGCAGGCCCATGCCACCGATGAGGGCACCGATGCCGGCCACCAGCAGGAACGCACCCAGCAGACGGGTGCGCAGGCGCCACCGTGACATCCAGTCGATCATGTGTAGGACTCCCTTGGCAGACGCGGGCCCTGGAACGGCCCGCTGCGCAAATTCTGGAAGCCTTTGATCTGCATCAACACCCAAATTGCGGCGCTGCAGCAATCCAAATCAGGGGCGCGCCGTGCAGGGGTCACGGCCGGACGCGCCGGCCGGCGAAGCGGCTGCAGGGGGGCGGGATGGGCCGCCGTGTGGACCTCAGTGCGGCCGGCGCCCGCGCATCTGCCGCACCATGGCGGCAAAGAACTTCTCGGCAAAGTCGTCACCGGCAATCAGCTGCTGGGTGAGGTCGGCACAGCGCTGGCTGACGGCGTGCGGCAGGGCCACGTTGTCGCCCGCCATGGCGCCGGCGGCCACCTGGATCTCGGCGGCGCGCTGCACCGTCCACAGCAGGAAGAAGGCGCGCGGAATGTCCAACTCGCCCACGGCAATGCCGTGGTTGCGCAGCACCAGCACATGCTTGTCGGCGCCCAGGCTGGCCAGCATGCGCGGCTTCTCCTCGGCAAACAGGGTGATGCCCTCGAAGGCGTGGTACGCCACCCGGCCGGTGAGCTGGGCGCCATAGAAGTCGTCATGCCCGAAGCCGGCGCGCTTGAGGGCGATGGCCGACACCGCGGTGGTGTGGGTGTGGATGACGCAGTGGATGTCTTCGCGGGCGCCGTGGATGGCGCCGTGCAGCGCAAAGCCCGCCGGGTTGCCGTCGTAGGGTGAGTCCTCGACCTTGCGGCCGTTGACGTCCACCTTGATGAGGTTGGCGGGCGTGACCTCGTCGTAGTTCAGGCCGAAGGGGTTGACCAGGTAGTGGTCGGTGCCGGGCAGGCGGGCGGAGATGTGGTTGAAGATGGTCTCGGTCCAGCCAAAGAAGTCGACCAGGTGGTAGCAGTCGGCGAGCTGGCGGCGCAGTGCCCATTCGGCATCGCTGACGTGGGCGGGCTGGAGGGGGGCGGGTTGCAGGTCCATGGGATGACGTCGGTGGGCGGGAAGGTGGCGGGAAGGTGGCGGGAAGGCGGCTCAGGCGGCGCGGCGGCGCAGCGCGCCCTCACGGCGCTGGGCGTGCCAGCGGGTCTGGGCCAGCAGGGTCTGGGTGGCGGGCATGGGCAGCTCGTACAGGCGGGCCAACTCGACGAGGGCATCGCCAATGGCCGCCAGTTCCAGGGGCCGGCCGCGCTCAAAGTCCTGCAGCATCGAGGTGCGCACCGCGCCCATGCCTGCGCCCAGGCGCAGGAACTCGATGGGGTCGATCTCCAGCCGGGCGCCGTGGGCGGCGGCCACCAGCATGGCCTCGAACATCACCGAGCGCACCGTCTCCAGCAACACAGGGTCGGCGTAGATGTCGGCCAGGGTGGCGCCCGTCACCACCGACAGCGGGTTGGAGGTGAGGTTGGCGATGAGCTTGGTCCAGAGCTTGTCGCGCAGGCGCGGCAGGCCACGGGCCTGGATGCCGGCGTCCTGCAGCAGGCGGCACAGGGCCTGCAGGCGGGGGCTGAGCCGGCCTTCGGGGTCGGGCTGCAGCTCGCCGAGCATGAGCAGGTGCGGCGTGGTGGAGCGCACCCGGCCCGGGGCGGTGGCCTCGGCGGTGACAAAGACCACGCTGCCGATGAGCTGGGCGGCGGGCAGACGGGCCAGCAGCGTGCCCTCGGGGTCCACCGCCTGCACCCGGCGCCCCTCAAAGCGGCCACCCGTGCCCTGGAAGTACCAGAACGGCACGCCGTTGACCAGCGGCAGCACCAGGGTGTGCGGGCCGATGGCACCGCCCAGCTGCGCGGCCAGGGCGGGCAGGTCCTGGCTCTTGCTGGCCAGCAGCACCAGGTCATAGGCCTGGCCGGGCGGCAGGGCGGCCAGGGTGGCGGCGTCCACCGGGCGCACCGGGGCGATCCAGTGGCCGTCCAAGTCCTCCAGCTGCAGGCCGTGCGCCTGCAGGGCCTGCAAGGTGGCGCCGCGGGCCAGCAGGTCCACGGCATGGCCGGCGGCGGCCAGGCGGGCGGCCAGGGTGCAGCCGATGGCCCCGGCGCCGGCCACCAGCACGCGCTGGGGGCCGTCGGGGTCCTGCGGCGGCCAGGGGCGGGTCGACATGGCGGGCTCCTGCGGCATCAGGCGGCCACCGGCGCTGCACCCAGCGCGTGGTAGCCCCGGTTGAAGTAGGCCAGGCCGGCCGGCGCCGGGGCCTCGGGCTGGCGCACCTGGTCCAGCTCGACGATGAAGACGCTGTGCGTGCCCACCTCGTGGATGGCGGTGATGCGGCCGTCGAGCTGCACCAGCGCGCCCTCCAGCTGGGGCGATCCGGTGGCACCGGCGCACCAGGGCACCTGGGCAAAGCGCTGCTCCATGGTGGCCTCACGGCGGGCGAACAGGGCCGAGACCTCCTGCTGCGCGGCGCTCAGCACGTTGACGCACAGCACGCCATTGCCGGTGAAGAAGCGGTGGGCGTGGCTGCTGCGGTTCATGCACACCAGCACGGTGGGTGGGCTGTCGGTGACGCTGCACACCGCCGAGGCGGTGAAGCCGGCGGGGCCGGCGGGGCCGTCGGTGGTGATGACGGTGACGGCGCCGGCCAGGCGCGAGAGGCCCTCACGGAAGGCGGCGGGGGATACGGGGTGGTCGCTCATGGCGGGCTCCGGAAAGCAAGGGCGTGCGGCCGCTCGGGGGCTCAGAGGTCCAGCACCAGCCGGGGGCTGCACGCACGCGAGCAGCACACCAGGATCTGGTCGTTGTCGGCCTTCTCCTCGTCGGTGAGGTAGGCGTCTCGGTGGTCGGGGGTGCCCTCCAGCACGGTGCAGGCGCAGGTGCCGCACACCCCCTCCTCGCAGGAGACGGCGACCTTGACACCGGCTCCGCGCAGCACCGCCAGCAGGGACTCGGTGGCGCCCACCTGCAGCGTCTTGCGGCTGCGGCGCAGCTCCACTTCAAAGGCGCGCTCGCCGCCGGCGGGCGCGGCCGCCACCGGGGCGCTGAAGTACTCGCGGTGGCGTTGGCCGGCGCCCAGGCCGGCGGCCTCGGCCTGGGCCAGCACCGCGTCCATGAAGCCGGCGGGGCCGCAGACGTAGACATGGCCGCCAGCCGGGGCGGCGCGCAGCACGGCCTGCGTCTGCAGCGCGGCCTCGGGGCCCTGGTCGTCAAAGTGCAGCGTCACCCGGTGGGCCCAGGGCGCGGCCAGCAGCTCGTCGACAAAGGCCGCCTGGGCGCGGCTGCGGGCGCAGTAGTGCAGTTCAAAGGCGGCGCCCAGGGCATGCAGGCGCCAGGCCATGGCCAGCATGGGCGTGATGCCGATGCTCCAGCCGATGAGCACGCTGTAGGGCGCCGCCTCGTCGAGCGGAAAGTGGTTGCGCGGGGCGCTGATGGCCAGCCGCGCGCCGTCGGTCAGCAGGTGCTGGTGCACCGCCTGCGAGCCACCGCGCGAGGCCGGGTCCTTGAGCACGCCCAGGCGGTAGCGGCGGTTGTCGGCCGGGTTGCCGCACAGCGAGTAGGGGCGCACCAGGCCGCCGGGCAGGTGCAGGTCGATGTGCGCACCGGCGCTGAAGGCCGGCAGCGGCCGGCCGGCGGCGTCTTCCAGCTCGAAGACGGCCACGGCCTGGCCCTGCAAGGCCGGCGCGCGCACCACCACGTCCAAGAGTTCGGTGTTCATGGTTTGGGTTCCTGTGGGCGCGCTCAGCGCATGAAGAGGCCGCCGTTCAAGTCCCAGGCGGCGCCGGTGACCGAGGCCGCGGCCTCGTCGGCCAGCAGCACCACGGTGCGGGCGATGAAGGCCGGGTCGCCCAGGCGCTGCACCGGGATGGTCTGGACGATCTGCGCCAGGCGCTCCGGCGGCACCATGGCGTGCACCGAGGGCAGGTCCAGCGGCCCCGGGGCCACGGCGTTGACGGTGACGCCCTGCGCGGCCAGCGCGCGGGCAAACACCTTGGTCAGCGTCAGGATGCCGGCCTTGCTGGCGGCGTAGTGCGCCCCAGACGCCGTGCCACCGTTCTGCCCGGCCAGCGAGGCGACGTTGACGATGCGGCCGTAGCCGGCATCCGCCATGGCCGCGCCGATGACCTGGCAGCCCAGGAAGGTGCCGCGCAGGTTCACCTCGGTCACCCGGCTGAACTCCTCCGGGCTGATCTGCATGACCGGGGTGGTGAGCGTGAGCGCGGCGTTGTTGACCAGCACGCGGGGCACGCCCCAACCCATCTCGGCCAGTTGCGCCAGCGCGGCGGCAAAGGCGGCCTTGTCGGCCACGTCCAGGGCCAGGCCGCAGGCGCTGCGGGCGTCAGGGTCCAGCGTGAGGGCGGCGTCGCGGGCGGCGGCGCCGTCGCGGTCGGTCAGCAGCACGCGGTAGCCGGCGGCATGCAGCGCGGCGGCGATCTCTCGGCCCAGGCCGCTGGCCGCGCCCGTGACCAGGGCCACGGGGCCGGGCAGTTCCAGATCAATGACCATGGCGGAGCCTTCCGGGTCAGAGGATGAAGCCGATGCCGGCCAGGGTGTCGGTGGAGTTGATCAGGCGCAGCACCTTGCGCTCGATGCGCCAGACGCCGCCGCCGTTGTCCACCAGGGTCCAGGTGACGTCGGCGGTGTACTGGTGGCGCTGCGTCTTGCGGAACTCGTGCAGGTCCTGCACGCCGCGCAGCACCACGGTGCCCGCGTCCTCGGACAGCACCCGCAGCCGCGAGACGTTGCGCACGGTGCGCGCCATGGGCTGGGTGGACACCGACTCGCCGCTGGTCAGCCGCGCCACGCGCAGGCTGCGCATGATGGCGTCGTCGTGGGCGTAGTTCAGGGTGTTGTCGAAGTCCTGGGTGTCGGGGTCGATGGGCACGATGTAGGTGCCGGTGGGCGACCACAGGTCCAGCCAGGCGGCGTACTCGCCGTGGTCCAGCATGTCGGCCTCGGCCCAGACGAAGGCCGTGAGGCGGTTGAGCAGTGCGATGTTCATGGTGTGCGGGGCAATGAGGGGGGGGGACGGGGAAGCCGCTCAGGCGGTCATGAGCCGCTTCCACTGGCGATAGGCGGCGCGCATGCCGGTCTCGGCGCTGACGTCGCTGGCGCGGCCGTCTTCGGTCAGGCGCTCGCCGGGCAGGCCGCGGTTGACCAGGATCCACAGGTCGCGCCCGGCCTTGGCGCCCTGCTGCACGCGCTCCCAGGCCTCGCTGTCGTCCGGCGTGCCAAAGCCCATGGGGCCCTGGAAGTGCTCGTGCAGCCGCAGCCGGGCCTGGTTGGCGGCGGCAGGCCCGCCGTCCATGACGATGGCGGCGTGGTGGATCTCGGTCTCGTTGACCGACACCGGCTGCAACACCCGGAAGAAGGCCATCGAGCAGGCGATGTTGGGGAACAGGTTCAGGTTGAAACCGGTGCCGCCGACGGCGCGCACCAGGCGGCGCACCTTCTGCTCGTCATGGCCCTCGTCGCGCAGCGCCTGGGCCAGGGCCTCGAAGCGCTCGGGGATGGGCGCGTCCAGGTGGGCTTCGAGGTCCACCAGCTCGGGGATCATCACCATCACGCTGTGGCCGTTGCCCAGGTCCTCCACATAGCCCGGGCCCTTGACGAAGTCGAACACCTCTTTGGTCTGCTCGTCGATGGAGCTGAGGAAGCTCTTGTGCACCAGCGGGAAGTGGTAGGCGTCGGTGGTGTTCTCCAGCTGGATCTTCCAGTTGCCGGGGAAGCGGAAGCGGTGCTCGCCGGCCACCTTGACCGGGTAGCCGCCGGCCTGCTTCATGAACAGGTCGATCCACTTCTTGGCCGGGCCCAGCCAGTCGACCAGGGGCTCCAGGTCGTCGCGGAAGGTGGCGAAGACCATGCCGTGGTAGGTCTCCACGCGCAGGCTCACCAGCGGGAACTCGCCCTTGTCCAGGCAGTCGCCGTAGCTCTCGGGGAAGGGCACGCCACGCAGCTGGCCGTCCAGCGCGTAGGCCCAGCCGTGGTAGGGGCACACAAAGCTGGCGGTCTTGCCCTTCTTGTGCTCGCAGACCGTGGCGGCGCGGTGGCGGCAGCGGTTGAGCAGCACGTGGATCTGGTGCTTGCGGTCACGGCTGACGATGACCGGCTCCATGCCGACCCAGTGGGTCTTGAAACTGCCGGGCTCGGGCAGCTCACTCTCGTGCGCGACCCAGACCCAGCAGTTGCGGAAGATCTTGTCCATCTCGGCGTCGAAGATGGCCGGGTCGGTGTAGAGCGAGGTGTGCACGCGGTCCTCGCGCACCAGCTCGCCGAGGTCCGGGGCGGGGCGGTGGAAGGTCACGGGGGCGATGGGGGCGTTCATGGGCGGGCCTTGAATGGGGTGAAGACGGGGGATGGGGGGCGGGGGCTCAGCGGGCGGGCACGGGCAGCGCGGCGTCGGCGTGCCAGGTGCTCACCGGGCGGCTGAGCAGGTTCTCGGTCTCGAAGTGGGCGATGCGCCAGGCGCCATCGGCCCCGCGCCGCATCTGCAGGGTGAGCTGCGCGGCGTTCAGGTGCGCGCCACCGGCCGAGAAGCTGGAGGTCTGCACCATCTGCCACTGCGCCTGCGCGCGGTCGGGGCCGGTGGGCGTGATCTGCTCGTTGCAGAGGAAGTGGGCGTTGAAGCGGAAGTGCGGCGGTCGCTCGGCATCGCCGCAGTAGCGCGCCAGCATGGCCACGATGGCCGCGCGGCCCTGGTGGCCGCCGAAGGCCGCGCCGTAGCGCGCGCCCTTGCCGGCCCACACCGCGTCGGCGGTGAAGCAGTCGCCCAGCGCGTCCAGGGGCGTGGAGGCGTCCAGCCGGTCGCACAGCGCCATGTAGCGCAGCACGCAGGCGCGGATGGCCTCGGCGTCCTCGAAGCGCTGCAGGCGGGCCTGCAGGGCGTCCAGGCGCTGGCTCAGGGTGGCAAGGTCGCTCATGGCCGCGGGACTCAGGCCTGGGCGGGCGCGGCGGCCGGGGGCAGCAGGTGCGCGGGCACCACCAGCTCGCGGCCCATGCGGGCCTCCACCTTGGCGTACTTCCACAGCTTGTACGGCCCCTGGCCCACCACGATCGTGCGGAACAGGTTGCAGGCGGCATGCACCGTGGCGGGGTCCGGCACGTCGGCCAGCACGTAGCAGGTCCAGGGCCACTGGGTGGACGGCCCGACCATGCTCTGGTCGTCGTCCATATTGCCCAGCACCGTCACCCCGGGCAGGGCGGCAATGCCGTTCATCATGCTGCCAAAGGCCAGCCAGACGTCCTTGGCCTCCTCGGGGGTGGCGTCGAAGAAGTTCTGGTTGATGCCGATGCAGAACAGGGTGCGGATGGCCATGTGCAAAGTCCTTGAAGCAGGGGGATCCGTGGAGGGGTCAGAGGTAGCCGGGGAGCGGCTTGCGGCCGAAGAACATGGCGCCGGCGTTCTGGAAGGTGATGTCGCCCATGAAGGCGTGCTGGGTCAGCACCTCCACGTCGCGCACCTGCTGCGACAGCGGGCAGTCGTGGTACACGCCGGTCATGCCTGCCTGCATCTGCATGGCGCGGGCCACCTCGGCGCTGACGCGGGCGGCGTGGGTGCTGGACAGGCGCAGCAGGCTGGTCTGCTCGGGCGAGACCTCGTCGCCACGCAGCAGGCTGTCCCAGGCGGCATCGATGGCCTCGTAGAAGAAGGCGCGGGCGGCGCGCAGCTGCGCCTCGGCGCGGGCCAGCTCGATCTGGGTCTGCGGCCGGTCGGCCAAGCCCGGCGCGCCGGTCACCGAGACGCGGCCCTCGGCCATGTCGCGCAGGCTCTCGATGGCGCCGCGGGCGATGCCCAGACCCACCACACTGAGCACCTGCGCCGCAAACGACAGCGTGGGGTAACGGAACATGGGCTCGGTGCGCGGCGAGCGGCTGCCCCGCACAAAGGTCCAGTCCTCGGGCACCACCACCCGGTCCACCACCACATCGTGGCTGCCGGTGCCCACCAGGCCGGTCACGTCCCAGGCGCGCTCGATCTTCACCTTGGCGCGCGGCAGCACCGCCATGCGCGGCAGGCCGGTCTTCTCGCCTTCGGCCGGGGCGATGCCCACGCCGATCACGTCGGCGCCGGTGCAGCCGCTGGACCAGGCCCAGCGCCCGCTCACCTCAAAGCCCCCCTCCACCTTGGGCGCCCGCTGCGGCGGGAAGATGCCGCCGGCGAACACCACGTCCGGGCCGTGGGCATAGACCTGGGCCAGGGTCTCGGGCGGCAGCGCCGCCAGGTAGGTCACGCCCATGCCGAAGCTGGCCACCCAGCCGGCCGAGCCGTCGGCCGAGGCGATCGCCTCGATGGTCTCGCAGAAGGTGCGCGGGCCCAGGCCGTCACCGCCCAGGGCGGTGGGCACCAGGGCGCGGTAGATGCCCAGCGCCTTGAAGCGCTCGACCACGTCGGGGGCGATCTGGTGCAGGCGGGTGAACTCGGCGCGGCGTGCACGCACCTCGGCCATCAGCTCGGTCAGCAGCGCGCCGGGCCGGGCCAGGCTCGGCCGGCTCGCCGCCGCAGGGGTGGCCGCCACGGGCCGATCCAGGGTCAGGGTGTTCATCGGGCTTCTCCAGCAAGGGCGCCCACGGCCCGCAGGCCCAGGCGTTGGGTGATGAGGGTGGCGACGGCGCACAGGGCCTCATCGCCCCCGCGCCGGCCCACCAGCTGCAGGCCCACGGGCAGGCCATCAGCGCGGTTCAACGGCAGGGTGATGGCCGGGTGGCCGCTGAGGTTGAAGGGGCGCACCAGGCGCGTCATGGCCACGGCGGCCAGGGTGTCGGCGGCCTCGGCCAGGCGTGGCGGCGGGCTGGCCAGGGTGGGCAGAGCCAGCACCTCACAGGTGGCCAGGGCGGTGTCCACCTCGTCGGCAAAGCGGCGGCGCACGGCCTCGGCGCCGGCCAGCTCGGCCTCTGTGGTCTGCGCGGCGCGCGCCAGGCGCAGCGCCACATCCGCCCCCACCCGGCCGGTGGCCAGCAGGGGGGCGCAGGCCGCCCAGGTCTCACGCTGGATGACGCTCAGACCCGCGGCGTAAGCGGCCTCAAACGACGGCAGCAGCACGGCCTGCACCGGCTGGCCGCAGGCCCCCAGGGCCCCGGCCACGGCGTCGCGGGCGGCGGCCTCGGCCTGCACATCCACCAGGCCGAGGCGCCAGGCCGACGGCAGGGCCGGCAGGCCGCGCCAGTCGGCGCACAGCACGGCCATGGCGGCCACCAGGGGGTCCAGGTGGTGGGCCAGCGGGCCCACGCAGTCCAGCGAGCTGCGCGCCGGCATCACCCCGTCGCGGCTGACCCGGCCAAAACTGGGCTTGAGCCCGAACACGCCGCAGCAGGCAGCCGGGGTGCGCACCGAGCCGCCGGTGTCGGTGCCCAGGGCCAGAGGCACCGCCCCGCTGGCCACCGCCACCGCCGAGCCGCTGGAAGAGCCGCCGGGCACCCGGTCGGGCCAGGCGGGGTTGAGGGGGGTGCCGGTGTGGTGGTTGATGCCGGTGGTGCCAAAGGCCAGCTCGTGCAGCACCGTCTTGCCCACCACGCGCCAGCCGGCGTCCAGCAGCCGCTGCACAGCCACGGCATGGCGGGGGGCGGGGCCGGCGTGCTGCAGGGCGGCGCTGCCGGCCTGGGTGGGCACCCCGGCCACGTCCAGCGTGTCCTTGACGACCAGGGCCGGCCCGGCGGGGTCGCCCAGGTCCAGCGGACGGACCAGGCAGTGCGGAGGAAAGGGCTTGGACATGGGCGGTGGGCGGGGGAGGAAGGCGGACCCCAAGGCGGGGCGATGGGCCGAACGATAGGGTTTGATTACGTGAATCGTCAACCAAATATCCGAGGGCTGCGTCTGAGCAAAGACGGTGCCTGAAAACGTGAAGATTCCTTGATCTGGGGCATGGCACCCCACTTTGGTGAACCGCAACCGCCGTCAAAGCGGCGCAAAACCTCGGGCAAACCCACACAAATGCGCCCGTTCACGGCCCTGAAACCCCGGCACCTCTAGAACGCGCGAGAACGCGCGAAGACGCGCACGGGACGTCCCGAGCCCCAGAAAGCGTGAACTCGCAAGTTTTTTGTAAACGTGAATTGGCACGGTTTCTGCTGACCCAGGTCAAACCGCCCGGCCTGCCGTGGCGGTGTCACCCCGCCCTGTGATCCCTGCTGACGGCGCCCTCGCGGCGCCCGGAGAGTCCCGATGCGCAAGTCCTTCCGTCTGCTTCCCTGCGTGCGTCCCGCCCTGCTGGCGGCCCTGCTGCCCACCCTGGCGCTGGCCGGTGGCCTGCTGGCCAGCCCCGCGGCGCAGGCCCAGATCAAGGTGGGGGTGGTCACCTCTTCCACCGGCCCCATCGCCCTGGTGGGCCTGCCACAGAAGAACACCGTGCCACTGCTGCCCAACCGGGTGGCCGGCCTGCAAGTGCAATACATCCCGCTGGACGACGGCAGCGACCCCACCGCCTCGGTGGCGGCCTTCAAGAAGCTCATCAACGAGGAGAAGGTCGACGCGATCATCGGCCCGAGCGGCTCGCCCAACGCCATGGGTGTGATTCCCTTCGCCGCCGAGGCCGGTGTGCCGATGTTTGCCCCGGTGGGCACCGCCGCCGTGGTGCTGCCGATGAACGAGCAGAAGAAGTGGGTCTTCAAGACCACCCAAAACGACGACCTGATCGCCCGCGCCCTGGTGGAGCACATGGCCGCCAACAAGGTGCGCACCGTGGGCTTCATCGGCACCGCCGACCCCTACGGCGACAACTGGCTCAAGGTCTTCACCGGCCTGGCGGAGAAGGCCGGCCTGAAGGTGGCCGCGGCCGAGCGCTTCCAGCGCCAGGACACCTCACTCACCGCGCAAGGCCTGAAGGTGCTGGCCACCGGGCCTGACGCGGTGCTGATCGCCGCCCCCGGCAGCTCGGCGGTGCTGCCGCAGACCACGCTGTACGACCAGGGTTTCAAGGGCAAGGTCTACCAGACCCACGGCGCCGCCCTGCCCGACTTCCTCAAGCTCGGCGGCAAGAAGGTGGAGGGCACCATCCTGGCCGCCGGGGCCATGCTCGTGCTCGACCAGGTGGCCGCCGACCACCCCACCCGCAAGATCGCCCAGGGCTATGTGGACGCCTACGAGAAGCTCCACGGCGCCAAGCCCGCCACCTTCGGTGCCAATGTGTACGACGCCGGCCTGCTGCTGCAGGCGGCCATCCCAGTGGCGCTCAAGAAGGGCAAGCCCGGCACGCCGGCCTTCCGCGCCGCGCTGCGCGACGCCATCGAGCAGGTCAAGGAGCTGCCGGCCACCCAGGGCGTCTACACCTTGAAGCTGCCGGCCACCCAGGGCGTCTACACCTTGAGCGCGGCCGACCACAGCGGTTTTGACGAGCGCGGTCGCGAGCTGATCACCGTGAAGAACGGCCAGTGGACCCTGCTCAAGTGACCACGGAGGGGCAGCCATGAACCTGCAGATCGCCCTGCTGCTGGGGCAGGACGGGATGACCAGCGGCGCGATCTACGCGCTGCTGGCCCTGTCCATCGTCCTGGTCTTCACCGTCACCCGGGTGCTGCTGGTGCCCCAGGGAGAGTTCGTCACCTTCGGGGCGCTGACCCTGGCCGCGCTGCAGGCCGGCCAGCCCGCCCGCCTGGCCTGGCTGCTGCTGGGCCTGGCCGCGGCCCGCCTGGCCCAGCGCCTGTGGGCCTGGCAACGCGGCACCGCCGGCGAGGAGGCCCCGCTGGGCTGGCGCGACGCCGCCGGCCCCGCCTACGCCCTGGCCCTGCTGCTCATCGGCCTGAAGCTGCCCGCCAGCCCGTGGCCGCTGGCCGTGCAGCTGGCCTTCACCCTGGCACTCATCGTGCCGCTGGGCCCCTGGCTTTATGACCTGTGCTTCCGGCCCATTGCCGCGGCGCATGGCCTGGTGCTGCTCATCGTCTCCATCGCGGTGCATGTGGTGCTGGTGGGCCTGGCGCTGCTGATGTTTGGCGCCGAGGGCGCGCGCACCGAGCCCTTCTCCGAGGACGGGCTGGCCCTGGGCCCGCTGCGCCTGAACGCCCAGACCCTGTGGGTGCTGGCCGCCACCCTGGCGCTGATGCTGGGCCTGGGCCTGTTCTTCGGCCGCACCCTGGCCGGCAAGGCCCTGCAGGCCACCGCGGTCAGCCGCCTGGGCGCGCAGCTCATGGGCATCTCGCCGGCGCAGGCCGGGCGCTGGAGCTTCGGGCTGGCCGCCGGCATCGGGGCGCTGTCGGGCGCCCTCATCTCGCCCATCACCACGCTCTATTACGACTCGGGCTTTCTCATCAGCCTCAAGGGCTTTGTGGGCGCGGTGGTGGGCGGGCTGGTGAGCTACCCGCTGGGCGCCCTGGGCGCCCTCACCGTGGGGCTGATCGAGGCCTATTCCACCTTCTGGGCCAGTGCCTACAAGGAGGTGATCGTCTTCACCCTGATCCTGCCGGTGCTGCTGTGGCGCTCCCTGGCCAGCGGATCGCACGACGAGGAACACGCATGAACACCCTGACCGTCGGCGCCGCGCAGCCCGCGGCCCTCTCCTGGCAGCGCCTGCGCCCCTGGCTGCTGCCCGCGGCCGTGCTGCTGATGCTGCTGGCCACCCCCTGGCTGCCCGCCTACCCGCTGAGCCTGCTCAACCGCATCGGCCTGGCGGCCCTGGCCACCCTGGGGCTGGTGCTGCTGACCGGCGTGGCCGGCATGACCAGCTTCGGCCAGGCGGCCTTCATCGGCCTGGGCGCCTACGCCGGCGCCTGGCTCACCGTGGGCGCTGACCTGCCGGCCTGGCTGGCCCCACTGGCCGGCTCGCCCTGGCTGGCCCTGCCCGCCGGCCTGCTGCTCACCGCCGGGGTGGCCGCGGCGCTGGGCGCGCTCACGCTGCGCCTGTCGGGCCACTACCTGCCGCTGGGCACGCTGTGCTGGGCCCTGGCCCTGTTCAGCCTGTTTGGCACGCTCGAAGCGCTGGGCGCCCACACCGGCCTGGCCAACCTGCCCGCGCCCGCGCTGGGCGGCTGGGCGCTGGACCGCCCCGAGCGCATGGCCTGGCTGATCTGGGGCGCGCTGCTGGCCGCCGGCGGGCTGAGCTGGCAGCTGCTGGACTCGCGCACCGGTCGCGCCCTGCGGGCCCTCAACGGCGGTCAGGCCATGGCCGAGTCCATGGGCGTGCCGGTCTTCCGCATGAAGCTGGCGGTGTTCATCCTCTCGGCCCTGCTGGCCGCGCTCTCGGGCTGGCTCTACGCCTTTGAGCAGCGCTTTGTGAGCCCGGCGCCCTTCAGCCTGGGCGCCGGCATCGACCTGCTGTTCATGGCCCTGATCGGCGGCGTGGGCCAGCTCTGGGGCGCCCTGGCCGGGGCCGCCGTGGTGACCCTGGCGCGCGACTGGCTGCAGGACACCCTGCCCCACCTGCTGGGGCAGACCGGCAACTACGAGGCCATCGTCTTTGCCGGGCTGGTGATCGTGCTGATGGTCAAGGCCCCGCACGGCCTGTGGGGCTGGCTGCGCCACCGCTGGCCGCTGCCGGCACGCCGCCACGGCCACCTGCCCGCCCCGCAGGCCCTGCCCGCCCGCCCCCTGCCCGAGCGCGGGCGCCGCGTGCTGGAAGTGCGCGGCCTGACCCGCCGCTTTGGCGGCCTGGTGGCCAACCAGGACATCGACCTGGACCTGCACGCCGGCGAGATCCTGGCCGTCATCGGCCCCAACGGCGCGGGCAAGAGCACGCTGTTCAACCAGCTCTCCTGCGTGGACACGCCCACGGCCGGCACGGTGCGCTTCCTGGGGCAGGACGTACGCGGCTGGGCACCGCGCCGCCTGGCCGCCGCCGGCCTGTCGCGCACCTTCCAGCACGTCAAGCTGCTGCCGGCCATGAGCGCGCTGGACAACGTCGCCCTGGGCGCCCACCTGCGTGGCCGCGCCGGCCTGCTGCGCAGCGCCCTGCACCTGGAGCGCAGCGAAGAATCCAGCCTGCTGGCCGAGGCCCGCCACCAGTTGGAGCGCGTGGGCCTGGCCCACCTGGCCGACCAACCCGCCGGCAGCCTGGCCCTGGGCCAACAACGCCTGCTGGAGATCGCCCGCGCCCTGTGCACCGACCCCGCCGTGCTGCTGCTGGACGAACCCGCCGCCGGCCTGCGCCACCAGGAAAAGCAGGCCCTGGCCGCCCTGCTGGCCGACCTGCGCACCCAAGGCATGGCCGTGCTGCTGGTGGAGCACGACATGGACTTTGTCATGGGCCTGGCCGACCGCGTGGCCTGCATCGTCTTTGGCCGCAAGGTGGCCGATGGCCAACCCGCCGCCGTGCAGGCCGACCCCCAGGTGCAGGCCGCCTACCTGGGCGCCGAGATCTGAACCCGTTGACGGAGACCCACCGCATGAGCGCCCCCTCCCCCGCCGCCCCCCTGCTCGACGTGCAGGACCTGAGCGTGGCCTACGGCCGCATCGAGGCCCTGACCGGCGTGAGCCTGCAGGTACAGGCCGGCCAGATCGTCACCGTCATCGGCCCCAACGGCGCCGGCAAGAGCACCCTGCTGGGCGCGCTGATGGGCGTGCTGCCCGCGCGTGCCGGTCAGGTGCTGCTGGACGGCGAAGCGGTGCAGGCCGCCCCCGTGGCCGCCCGCGTGGCCCGCGGCCTGGCCCTGGTGCCCGAGACCCGCGCCCTGTTCGCCAGCATGAGTGTGGTGGACAACCTGCGCCTGGGCGCCTACCGCTTCCGCCAGGAGCCCGCCGCCCGCCACCGCGAGGCCTTGGACGAGGTCTACGCCCTCTTCCCGCGCCTGCAGGAGCGGGCCCAGCAGGCCGCGGCCACCCTCTCGGGCGGCGAACGCCAGATGCTGGCCCTGGGCCGCGCGCTGATGGGCCGCCCGCGCCTGCTCATGCTCGACGAGCCCAGCCTGGGCCTGGCCCCGCTGATCGTGCGCGACATCTTCCGCATCCTGGACACCCTGCGTGCGCGCGGTGTGGCCATCCTGCTGGTGGAGCAGAACGCCCGTGCCGCCCTGCGCCTGGCCGACCACGGCCACGTGCTGGAGCTGGGCCGGGTGGCGCTGGCCGGCCCAGCCCAGGCCCTGGCCGACGACCCGCGCATCGTCGAGGCCTACCTGGGCGCGCACAGCAGCCATCAGGCGCGGCTGGCGGCCTGAGGCGCTCGGCACCCGGGCGACAGGGTGCGGCCCCGGGCCGGCGCTAAGATCGCGCCCCACCCTGATCCGCCCCCCGCCGTGAGCCGCTACCACCCGCACAGCCCTGACTTCAGCAAGGACGAGTTCCCGTTCTACTGGCTGGCGCGCGTGTACGGGGTGTACACGCTGCAAATGGAACAAGCGCTCAAGCCGGTGGGGCTGGACATCCCGAGCTGGCGGGTGCTGTTCATCCTGAGTGAGCGGGGCACGCGCAGCGTGTCGGACATCGCGCTGCATGCGGTGGCCAAGCTCTCCACCGTCACCAAGACCGTGCAGCGCATGAAGGCCGAGGGGCTGGTGGACACCGCCACCTCGGCGCAGGACGCCCGCGTCACCGAGGTCACCATGACCGAAGCCGGTCGCCTGGCCCTGGAGCGCGGGCGCCTGGCCACGCAGCACATCTTTGTGCGCAGCTTTGAGGGCCTGACCGCCACCCAGGTGCGCAAGCTCAACGAGAGCCTGCACCAGATCCTGGACAACCTCTCGCCCCGCCACGGCGAGGCCGCGCGCGAGGCCGCCCGCCCCCGTCCCGCCGAGCCTGAGGGCGACGCCGACAGCGATTGAGCCCCGGGGCGCCCGGCCCGCGGCACCGCCGGACCGGCATTGACCCCACACGTCAGCGGGTTTCTCATCCAGATTCGCCGCCCGCGCGTATCGGCCCTCAGGAACCGGACATGTCGTCCGGTCCGTTGCCAAGGATCGAACGCCATGACGCCCCCCACCCCCGCGCGCCGAGCCGACCTGCGCCGCCCGCTCCTGCCGCGATGCGCAGCGCTGTGCCTGGCCACCGCCGCCGCTGTCGCCCCCGCCCTGGCCAACCCCGGCCCGCAGGACCCGCCCGAACGCGCTGCGGGCACCGGCGGCAAACTGCGCCTGACCGGCGGGGTGAGCACCGTGGACGGGGCCGGTGGCGGCGGCCTGTCCCCCTGGGCGCTGACCAGCGGCGGCGGCACGGCCGGCCAATGGGGCGGCGCCGCCTTCCTGACCGGGCTGCGCACCCAGGACTACGACCTGAAGGGCGCCGGCCTGGCCCTCACCTGGAGCGACCGGTTGGAGGTCTCGCTGGCGCACAAGGACTTCGACACCCGGCAAAACCTGGCCCCGCTGGGCCTGGGCGGCGTGCACCTGAAGCAGGACAGCCTGGGCCTGAAGTGGCGTGTGGCCGGCGACGCCGTGCTGGACAGCGACCGGTGGATGCCGCAGATTGCCGTGGGCCTGCTGCACCACAGGGTGGACGCCGGCGCCTTGGGCCCAGTGCTCACCGGCACCCTGGGCGCCCAGCTGGAGGGTGAGGAGGCCTACGTCAGCGCCACCAAGCTGTGGCTGGCCCAGGGCCTGCTGGTCAATGGCACCCTGCGCCTGACCCGCGCCAACCAGGGCGGCCTGCTGGGCTTTGGCAGCCACCAGGACCGCCGCTGGCACCTGCAGCCCGAAGCCTCGGTGGCCTGGCTGCTCAGCCCGCAACTGGCCCTCGGCGCCGAGTACCGGGCCATGGGCGACGCCCTGCACCAGTCAGCCCTGGGCGATGGGGCGCTGGCGGCGGACGACTGGAAAGACCTGTTCATCGCCTGGGCGCCCACCCGCCACCTCTCGCTGACGCTGGCGCATGCCGACCTGGGCCGCATCGCCCCGGCGGTGCAGCCGCGCCGCCAGCGTGGCACTTACCTGTCTGCCCAGGTGGCGTTCTGAGCCCCGGCCCCACCGTCCGCTTCTCCAGGAGATCCGCATGATCCACGCCATCCCGACCGCAACGCGCACCGCCCGGGCCCGCGCCCTGTCCGCCCTGCTGGCCGTGGTCGCCAGCCTGGGCGTCTCGGCCGCCCAAGCCACCCAAGGCGCACAAGGCGCCCAGCCCGCCCCGCAGGCCACGTCGGCGCCGGCCGCCGCCCCGGCCGACCCGCTGTTCCAGCAGCTGGGCGGCCAGGCGGGCATCCGCGCCGTGGTCACCGACCTGGTGCAGCGCGCCGCCGCCGACCCGCGCATCGGCCACTTCTTTGCCCAGACCCAGGCCGAACACCTGATCGACGCGCTCAGCCAGCAGGTCTGCCAGGTCAGCGGCGGCCCCTGCCGCTACCAGGGGCCAGACATGCGCACCGCCCACCAGGACATGGGCGTGCGGCCCGCCGACTTCAACGCCCTGGTGGAGCTGCTGCAAGGTGCCCTGCAGGCGCGCGGGATCGCCTTCAGCGTGCAGAACCGGCTGCTGGCCCGGCTGGCCCCGATGCACCGCGACATCGTCGAGGTGGGCCCGTGAGCCGCGGGACAGGCCCGCGCCGCGGTGGGGCCGGCAGGGCGCTGCGGCACCTGGTTCGGGCCGCCGTGGCCCTGGCCGTGGCCGCCTCGGCACGGGCCGGCGGCGCCCCCCTGAGCGTGCAGGTGGTGGACGCCAGTGGCCAACCCGCCGCCCAGGTGGTGGTGTCGGTGCGGCTGCGCGAGCGGGCCACACCCGCCCCCACCCCCATCCCCAGCGTGGAAATCACGCAGCAGGGCATGCGCTTCCAGCCCGCGGTGGCCATCGTCACCGCCGGCACCCGCCTGCGGCTGACCAACCGCGACACCTTCGACCACCATGTCCGCGGCACCCAGGGCCAGAGCTTCGAGTTCCGCATCGCTGGCACCGGCGAAGTGGCCGGCCCGCCCAAGGAGGGTGCGGAGGTCATCATCCAGGGCGGCATCGGCCCCATCCAGCTGGGCTGCTTCATCCACTCCCGCATGCAGGCCCACCTGTACGTGACCGACACCCCCTGGGTGGGCCTGACCGACGCGCAAGGCCGGCTGACCCTGCCCGAGGTGCCTGAAGGCGCGGTGGCGGTGCAGCTGTGGCACCCGCAGCAGTTCCTGGAACAGCCGCCCACCTTCTGGCGGCACGGGACCCAGGCCGCCCCCCTGCCCCTGGCACTGAGCATCACGCCCAGGAGCCGGCGCTGAAGCGGCCCGCCCGTCCGCCCGCCACCGCTATGCTGTTGCCCACCGTCCGTCTTCGCCATCACCACCGCCATGCCCCAGCCGCCCGCCCCTGCCGCCGCCCTCCTGGGCGAGCACCTGGCCCGCATCGCCCTGGGTGACCGGCGCGCCTTCCAAGCCCTGTACAACGCCGCAGCCCCGCGCCTGCTGGGCGTCATCCTGCGCATCCAGCGCCACCGCGACACGGCCGAGGAGGTGCTGCAGGAGGTCTTCCTCAAGATTTGGGACGCAGCCGGCGCCTACCAGGCCGCCCAGGCCCAGCCGCTGACCTGGATGCAGGCCATCGCCCGGCACGCCGCCATCGACAGCCTGCGACGCCAACGGGCCGACCCCGACACCCTGGTGCCGCGGCCCCCTGTGCAGCACGCAGGCGCAGTCCCGGCCGGCCAGACCGAAGCCGAGGACGACCCCCTGGACCACCTGGCCACGGACGCCCCGGGCCCGGCGGACCTGCTGGCGCAGGCCTGGGAGGCGCGGGACCTGCGCCAGTGCATGGGGCAGCTGGAAGCGCCCCAGCGCCACAGCCTGGCGCTGGCCTTCTATGACGGGCTCAGCCATGCCGAGGTGGCCCAGCACCTGGGCGAGCCCCTGGGCACGGTCAAGAGCTGGCTGCGGCGCAGCCTGATGGCCCTGCAGCGCTGCCTGGCCGCCTGCGGGCACCGCGGCACCGGCCCCGCCAGCCCCTGAACCCCAGCGCCCGGCCCGGCCGCCCAGCCGACGCCACCACCGCGACAGGACGCACCATGGACTACTCCCACCCCGAACTGGCCAACCGCCTTGCGGCCAACTACGCCCTGGGCACCTTGCGCGGCCCTGCCCGCCGGCGTCTGGAGGCGCTGCTGCCGGCCCACCCCACCCTACGCCGCGCGGTGCAGGCCTGGGAAGCCCGACTGCTGCCCCTGGCCGACGCCGTGGACCCCGTGGCGCCCCGCGCCCAGACCTGGCAGCGCCTTCAAAGCCGCCTGCACGCCCGCCTGGGGCTGCCGGCGCCGCGGCGGGGGTGGCGACGCCTGCTGAGCTGGCAAGGGGGCACTGGCGCCGGCGCCCTGGCCACGCTGGCCCTGGCCACCGCCCTGTGGCTGCCCGCGCCCGGACCGGCCCCCGTGCTGGTGGTCCTGGCGCCCCAGGCCGGGGCCCAGGTGCCGGCCGAGCTGCTGGCCCAGGCACGCTTCGTGGCCAGCGTCAGCGGCGATGGTCGCACCCTGGTGTTGAGGCCGCTGGCCCCCCTGCCTGTGCAGGGCGGCCGGGCGCTGGAGCTGTGGGCGCTGCCCGCCCAGGGCGCTCCGCGCTCGCTGGGCCTGGTCGCCGCCGACCGCACCAGCCAGGTCCGGCGCGCGCAACTGCTGCACGACACCCAGGCCTTCGCCATCAGCGTGGAGCCGGCCAGCGGCTCACCCACGGGTGCGCCCACGGGGCCGGTGATAGCGGTGGGCGGCGTGGAAGGTTGAGGCCTCAGGCCACCGGCCTCAGTGGGCGAACCAGCGCGCCGGCACCAGCACCAGCGAGGGGAAGAGCACCAGCAGGAACATCACCGCGAACTGCGCGGTCATGAAAGGCAGCACGCCGCGGGTGACCTCGTCCATCTTCATCTTGCCCACGCCGGCCACCACGTTGAGCACCGTGCCCACCGGCGGGGTGATCAGCCCGATGGCGTTGTTCATGATGAACAGCACCCCGAAGTACACCGGGTCGATCCCCGCGG
>NZ_JAAGOH010000044.1 GCF_010499455.1 Ideonella livida
GCTTGCGGCAGACCTCGATCACCGGCATGCCGGACTCGCCCTCCTTGAGGATCGCCACGATCTGGCTCTGCCGTGAACTTGCTTTTCCTCATCGGCCTCTTCCTTCGGGGTTGGGCCGCATTCTCTGGTTTCGGCTGTCTACCGGGAGGGGAAGCTTACGGGTGGTCATCGACGTGCTCACGTGCCAGCCCACGATGCGCCGGGCATACACGTTCACCACGAAGGCCACGTACAGCTAGCCTTGCCAGGTCCAGACGTAAGTGAAGTCCGGGACCCAGAGCTGGTTCGGACGCTCGACGGTGCACCGGGCCACCGCCACGCCTTCGCGATTCATCTGTTTCCAGACCTTGTTCGCGCCGTATGGGCTGGTGCCGGAATTCTGGACACCGACCTAAGCGCCTTCTCGCGGTTGTACGACAAGGTGGAGGTCAGGTTCTCGCTGGGCGCCATGACGATGCTCCAATGGGTGTGGTGCAGGGTCTAGGCAGGCTGTTCATCGCGCACCTGCGCGCGGGTGCGGCCCAAGTGGCGGCGTGTGCCACTAATCTGCCACCAACGGCGTCCAGAAACGCCAAAGCCCCAGCATGCTGGGGCTTTGAAGTCCTTGATTTGCAAGGTAATTCTTGGTCGGGGTGAGAGGATTCGAACCTCCGGCCTCTACGTCCCGAACGTAGCGCTCTACCAGGCTAAGCTACACCCCGTATCTGTTGATTTGCCTTAAAAGCGGCGCTCAACAGAGCGAAAACATGATTCTAGCAATAGATTCTTGGCTTGGGAAGGGGGTAGCTGCGCAATTGATGCGGCCGCGCGCTCGGCCTCCTTCTTGGCGGCATCCCGGGTGGCTTCCAGGGCTCCGGTCTCTCGCACGATCTGGATCACGTCGGGAAGGCGCTCGACTTCACCGTGCTGAATGGCATGGCGGATGGTTTCGCGCTGCTCGGGGGTTCCCAGGCGCATCGCAAGTAGCAGTGGCAGGGTGGGCTTGCCTTCCCGGAGGTCGTCTCCGACGTTCTTACCCAGCGCCACGGTATCTCCCTCGTAGTCAAGGAGATCGTCGATCAGTTGGAATGCGGTCCCGAGGGCTTGACCGAATTCGGCGCATGCCTCCTCGGTAGAGGATGGGGCATCTGCGATGACAGCGCCCAAGCGAGCGCTGGCCTGGAAGAGCTTGGCGGTCTTGTAGCGGATGACTTGCAGGTAGTCCTCGACCGTAATGTCGGGGTCATGCATGTTCATCAACTGCAGAACTTCGCCTTCGGCGATGACGTTCGTCGCGTCTGCCAGAACCTCCAGCACCCGCATGCGGTGGCAGGAGACCATCATCTGAAACGAGCGGGAGTAGAGGAAATCGCCGACCAGCACGCTCGCAGCGTTGCCGAACATGGCATTGGCGGTGTCTCGGCCTCGGCGCAGTGTGGATTCATCCACCACGTCGTCATGCAGTAGCGTGGCGGTGTGGATGAATTCGACCACGGCCGCAAGTTCGTACTGGTCGTCTCCTTGATGTCCGAGAGCCTGCGCGAACAGCATCAGCAGGCGCGGCCGCATACGCTTTCCGCCCGCACCGATGATGTAGTGGGAGATTTGTTCGATCAGGGCGACATCGGAGCTCAATCGGCGGCGGATGACGGCGTCGACGCGCGCCATGTCTGCGGCCATCGGGTCCGGGTTCCTTGCGGGCGCGGCTGTCTGATCGGCCGCGGCGGCTTGGTCGGGACTTGATGACACGTTGAGCTTCCGTAGTGGATGGGGATCGCAGATTATAGGGAAGGGCACGCGGGAGGACCGGGTTTCCGCTGGCCTGTCTTGACAGGCGCCCCCGATTCGCGCTATGCTTTCGGGTTCCGTTTTGGCTTTTCTTGTGCGCTGGCGACGACGCTGCGCGCGGAAGATCCAAGTCACTTTTGAGAGGCTCTTATGTACGCGGTCGTAAAAACCGGTGGCAAGCAGTATCGCGTTGCCGCTGGCGAGAAGATCAAGGTAGAACAGATTGCTGCGGACGTTGGCCAGGAAGTGGTGATCGATCAGGTGCTGGCTGTCGGTAACGGCGGTGATCTGAAGGTCGGTGCTCCCCTGGTGAGTGGCGCCACGGTCACGGCTGTGGTCCTGTCCCAAGGTCGTCATGACAAGGTGCGCATCTTCAAGCTGCGTCGCCGCAAGCACTACCAAAAGCATGGCGGTCACCGCCAGGCTTACACCGAACTGCAAATCAGCGCGATCAACGCCTGATTCGTCCCGCTGGAGAACTGATCCATGGCACAGAAAAAAGGCGGCGGTTCCACCCGGAACGGCCGCGACTCTCAACCGAAGATGCTGGGCGTCAAGGCGTTCGGCGGTCAAGTGGTTTCCGCTGGCTCGATCATCGTGCGCCAGCGCGGCACCAAGTTCCATGCCGGCAGCAATGTCGGCATGGGCCGTGACCACACGCTGTTCGCGCTGGTCGATGGCGTGGTGTCCTTCAAGGTGCAAGGCGAGCACAGCCGCCACACCGTGGTGATCACGCCCGCCTGAGTGGCGGTATCCGGTCTTTGTGCCGGATTGCCTAAACTGCAGTCTGCAGTGTGAAGCCCCGGCGTGCCGGGGCTTTTTGCCTTTTTGGCTTCCTTTCACCACCTTGGATGGGCTGGCGCGACTGTGCGGGCGCCGGCCCTGTGCCCGGGCTGGTGAACCCGCGGTTCTCCCAGGGACGAGGCGTGGGTTTCTTTCCATACGACGACAGCGAGTACTCCATGAAGTTCGTAGATGAAGCGACCATCGACATTGCCGCGGGGCATGGCGGTGCGGGGTGCGTGAGCTTCCGCCGGGAAAAGTTCATTCCTTTCGGCGGGCCCGATGGCGGCAACGGTGGCAGGGGGGGGAGCATCTTTGCGGTGGGTGATCGGAGTCTGAACACCCTGATCGACTACCGCTATTCCCGTCGGCATGAGGCCCGGCATGGTGAGGGGGGCCGCGGCGCGGATTGTTTTGGTGCTGCGGGTCCGGACATCGTCTTGCGCATGCCTGTGGGCACCATCGTGACGGATGTGGAGTCGGGCCGGGTGCTGGCTGAGTTGCTGGAGCCGGATGTGCCGGTTCTGCTGGCCAAGGGCGGCGATGGTGGCTTTGGCAACCTGCATTACAAGACCTCCACCAACCGCGCACCGCGCCAGTCCACGCCGGGTTGGCCGGGGGAAGCCTTCAAGGTCAAGCTGGAGCTGCGGGTGCTCGCAGATGTGGGCTTGCTGGGCATGCCCAATGCCGGCAAGTCGACCCTGATCGCGTCGATTTCCAACGCGCGGCCAAAGATTGCAGACTATCCGTTCACCACCTTGCATCCCAACCTGGGTGTGGTGCGTGTCGGGCCGGAGAAGAGCTTTGTCGTGGCGGACATTCCGGGCCTCATCGAGGGGGCGTCCGAGGGCGCGGGCTTGGGCCACCTCTTCCTGAGGCACCTGCAGCGCACGCACCTGCTGCTGCATGTGGTGGACATGGCGCCCTTTGACGATGCGGTGGATCCGGTGCAGCAGGCCAAGGCCATCGTCGAGGAGTTGCGCAAGTACGATGAAGGCTTGCATGGCAAGCCGCGGTGGTTGGTGCTCAACAAGCTGGACATGGTGCCGGCGGAGGAGCGTGCGGCCAAGGTCAAGGATTTCGTCAAGCGCCTGAAGTGGAAGGGGCCGGTCTTCGAAATTTCGGCCCTGGCGCGTGAGGGCCTGCAGCCGCTGCTCCATGCGATCTGGGACCATGTTTCCGCCCAGCAGAACCCGCCCATGCCGGAGCCGGACCCGCGCTTTGATGTGCGACCCGAGGGAGAGGCGTGATGGACGGCGGACCGCTCAAGGGGGCGCGACGCATCGTCGTCAAGGTCGGCTCCAGCCTGGTCACCAACGAGGGCAAGGGTGTGGATGCCGAGGCCATCGGCAATTGGTGTCGGCAGCTGGCCGCGCTGGCCCACCAGGGGCGGGAGGTCGTCATGGTGTCCTCCGGTGCGATCGCCGAGGGCATGAAACGTCTGGGCTGGACGACGCGCCCCAAGGAGCTGCCTGAGTTGCAGGCCGCGGCGGCGGTGGGCCAGATGGGCCTGGCTCAGATGTACGAGAGTAAGCTCTCCGAGCAGGGCCTGGGCAGCGCGCAGGTGTTGCTGACCCATGCGGACCTGGCCGATCGTGAGCGTTACCTCAACGCCCGTTCCACGCTGCTGACCCTGTTGGGCCTGAAGGTTCTGCCGGTCATCAACGAGAACGACACCGTCGTCAACGACGAGATCAAGTTTGGCGACAACGACACCCTGGGGGCCTTGGTGGCCAACTTGGTGGAGGCGGATGCTCTGGTGATCCTGACCGACCAGCGGGGCTTGTATTCGGCGGATCCGCGTCGAGACCCGGAGGCCCGTTTCATCGAGGAGGCCCAGGCGGGCGATCCGGCGCTGGAGCGCATGGCCGGTGGTGCCGGGTCCAGCATCGGGCGTGGCGGCATGTTGACCAAGGTCCTGGCGGCCCGGCGCGCAGCGGGCAGCGGTGCGCACACCATCATCGCCTGGGGCCGTGAGCAGGATGTGCTGCTCAGGTTGGCCGCGGGGGAGTCCATTGGCACCGCCTTGCTGGCGGGCACACCCAAGCTGGCGGCGCGCAAGCAGTGGATGGCCGACCACTTGCAGCTCAAGGGGGCCGTGACGATCGACGAAGGTGCCGTCATCAAGGTGCGCGACGAGGGAAAGAGCCTGCTGCCCATCGGGGTGCTGGGCGTCCAGGGGGAGTTCCACCGCGGCGATGTGATCGCGGTCTTGGATGCGGAAGGTCGTGCGGTCGGGCGGGGACTGGCCAATTACTCCAGCGCGGAGGCGCGGCTCATCGCCCGCAAGCCCTCTTCCCAGATCGAGGGCCTGCTCGGGTATGCCAACGAGGCCGAACTGATCCACCGCGACAACTTCGTGTTGGCTTGAGGTGCGCCCACGACGGGGTCGGGGTGCGATAGGGAATCTCGATTTTGGTGATTTGAGCAATCAAACCCGGCAATGACCCGGGCGTCCTACCATCTCGACATCGGTTGCAAGACAACTACCGGGACACAAGGACCTCACCATGCTCGACGCCAACATCCAGGCCCAGCTCACGGCCTATTTCGAACGCATCACCCAGCCGCTGGAACTGATCGCCAGCCTGGACGACTCGCAGGGCGCCGCCGAGATCCGCGAGCTGGTCGCTGAACTCGCCGCCGTGGCGCCGGGAAAGATCACGGCCCGTTTCGATGGCCAGTTCGAGCGCCGGCCTTCTTTCCAGATCACCCGCGTCGGGCAGGACATGGGCGTGCACTTCGCGGCCGTGCCCATGGGTCATGAGTTCACCTCGCTGGTGCTGGCCATGCTGTGGGCCGGCGGGCACCCGCCCAAGGTCGAGCCCGCGGTGGTCGAGCAGATCCGGGCGCTGGAGGGGGAGTTCTCGTTCGAGACCTTCATGAGCCTGACCTGCCACAACTGCCCGGATGTGGTCCAGGCCACCCACTTGATGGCGGTGCTGAACCCGCGCGTCCGCGCGGTTGCGGTGGACGGCGGCCTGTTCCAGGCCGAGATGGAGGCCAAGCAGATCATGGCCGTTCCGGCGCTGCATCTGGGCGGCCAGCCCTTTGGTTCCGGTCGCATGGAACTGGGTGAAATCCTGGCCAAGATTGACACCGGCGCCGCCAAGCGCGAGGCCGCAGCCCTCTCTGCCAAGGCGCCCTATGAAGTGCTGATCATTGGCGGGGGGCCGGCTGGCGCGGCCGCTGGCGTGTATGCCGCGCGCAAGGGCATCCGCACCGGCATCGTGGCCGAACGCTTTGGCGGCCAGACCATGGACACCCTGGGCATTGAGAACTTCATCTCCGTGCAGGAAACCGAGGGGCCGAAGTTTGCCGCCGCCCTGGAAGCCCATGTGCGGGCCTATGACGTGGACGTCATGACCCTGCAGCGTGTGGATCAGGTGGTGCCGGCCGCCCAGCCCGGGGGGCTGGCGACGGTCAAGCTGTCCAACGGCGGTGAGCTCAAGGCCCGCACCGTCATCGCCGCCACTGGGGCACGCTGGCGCAACATGAACGTACCTGGTGAGGCCGAATACAAGACCAAGGGCGTGGCCTACTGCCCGCACTGTGACGGGCCCCTGTTCAAGGGCAAGGACGTGGCGGTGATCGGCGGCGGAAATTCAGGGGTGGAGGCGGCGATCGACCTGGCCGGCATCGTCAGGAGCGTGACCCTGCTGGAATTTGCGGACCAACTCAAGGCGGACCAGGTGTTGGTCAACAAGCTCAAGAGCCTGCCCAACGTCACCATCCACGTCAACGCGCAGACCACTGAGGTGGTCGGCGATGGCCAGAAGATGACCGGCCTGAAGTTCAAGGACCGCCTCAGTGGTGCCGAGCAGACGCTGGCGCTGGCAGGTGTTTTCGTGCAGATCGGCCTGGTGCCCAACACCGAGTTCCTCAAAGGTACGGTGGAGCTGAGCCGGTTCGGCGAGATCGTCATCGACGCCAAGTGCCACACCAATGTGCCGGGGATCTTTGCGGCGGGGGACTGCACCACGGTGCCCTACAAGCAGATCATCATCGCCACCGGTGAAGGGGCCAAGGCCGCACTTTCGGCTTTCGATCAACTGATCCGCACACCGATCGTCTGATCTGCGTGCCTGGCGGCTGGGCCTGCCGGTGACGCCGCCGGCGCTGCCGTCCGGCCGCCTGCCTCGGCGGCTTGTTGCTTGCCTTTACCGTCAGTCGGGCCCTGCGCCCTTCGGATGGCCGATACTTCCCGGATGCCGGGCTCCTGAGGGCCGCGCCCCGAATGGGGCCGACACCGGGTGGACCTACCCGTCGAGCCCGGTGAGCGTGCCGCCTGCAGTTCAGCGATTGCTGACCTGGCGGCCTCCCACTCGTCAGGTATCGGGCATCCATGGCCGTTGAGAACGTCGTAGAACCCAAGGCCGCCGCGCTCTCGGGCGTGGCGCGTGTCCTGGTCCACCGGGGCAAGCTGCAGCCCAAGGTGGCGGAGGATCTGATCCGCGTGGCCAAGGAGAAAAAGACCAGCTTCATCGCCGAGCTGGTCGGCTCCGGCACGATGCCCGCTTCCGAGCTGGCCTACACCCTGGCCCACGCCTTGGCCGTGCCGCTGCTGGACTTGGCGGCGGTAGATGCCCAGCGCCTGCCCCGCAACCTGCTGGACGCCAAGCTGGTTGCTGAGCACCGCGTGCTGCCGTTGGGCCGGCGTGGGGTGCGCCTGTTCTTGGCGGGGGCCGATCCCACCGATCAGGAGTTGATCGAGCGCATCAAGTTCGCCACCCAGCTCGCTCCCGAGTATGTGGTGGTGGAGTACGACAAGCTCAGCAAGCTCATCGAGGCCGCCAATACCACCACCTCCCAGGCCCTGGAGAGCATGGCCTCGGATGACTTCGACTTCGAGGTCACCGAGGAAACAGCGGAAGCCGCGCCGGCCGAAGTCACTTCTGACGTGGAGGATGCGCCGGTTGTGCGCTTCCTGCAGAAGATGTTGGTGGACGCCATCAACATGCGCGCCTCCGACTTGCACTTCGAGCCCTATGAGCTCAACTACCGGGTGCGGTTCCGTGTGGACGGTGAGCTGCGCGAAATCACGCAGCCTCCCATCGGCATCAAGGACAAGCTGGCCTCCCGCATCAAGGTCATTTCCCGGCTGGACATCTCCGAGAAGCGGGTGCCGCAAGACGGACGCATGAAGCTGCGGTTTGGCAGCAAGTCCATCGACTTCCGGGTCAGCACCCTGCCGACGCTCTTTGGCGAGAAGATCGTGATCCGGATCCTGGACCCCTCGTCCGCCAAGCTGGGCATCGAGGCCCTGGGCTACGAGCCGGAGGAGAAGGAGCGCCTGCTCGCATCGGTCCAGCGTCCCTACGGCATGGTGCTGGTGACCGGTCCGACCGGCTCGGGCAAGACGGTGTCACTCTATACCTGCCTGAACCTGCTCAATCAGCCGGGGGTCAACATCTCCACGGTGGAGGATCCGGCTGAAATCAACCTGCCGGGCATCAACCAGGTCAATGTCAACGACAAGGCGGGCCTCACGTTCTCGGCTGCGCTCAAGGCCTTCCTGCGGCAGGATCCCGACATCATCATGCTCGGTGAGATCCGGGATCTGGAGACTGCGGACATTGCCATCAAGGCCGCGCAGACCGGTCACTTGGTGCTCTCCACGTTGCACACCAACGATGCGCCGTCCACGCTGACACGTCTGCTCAACATGGGGGTGGCGCCGTTCAACGTCGCCAGCAGTCTCCTGTTGATCACCGCCCAGCGTCTGGTGCGTCGCCTCTGCGAGAACTGCAAGGCCCCGGCCGACTACCCCCGCGAGGCACTGCTCAAAGCCGGCTTTACCGAGCTCGACCTGTCGGACACCTCCTGGCAACCCTACCGGCCGGTGGGCTGCCCATCCTGCAACAACGGCTATCGTGGCCGGGTGGGTCTGTATCAGGCCATGCCGATCACCGAGGCCATCCAGCGGCTCATCCTGGCCGGTGGCACGGCGGTCGACATTGCGGTGCAGGCGCAACGCGAGGGCGTGCGCGATCTTCGACAATCCGGGCTGCTCAAGGTGAGGAGGGGCGTCACCTCGATCGAGGAAGTGGTGTCGGCCACCAACGAATGACAAGCACGGCCCACCGGGCATCACCGGAGGGCTCCCATGTTCCCTTACTCGGCCCGGCGAGGCCGCCAAGGCGATGGCAACAGGCGCAACAGTGAAGGCGGGCAAGGACGCCCAGGAACAGGTCTACGAGTGGGAAGGCAAGGACCGCAACGGCAAGATCGTGCGTGGCGAGCTGCGCGCCGGGGGTGAGGCGGCCGTCAGTTCCAGCCTGCGTCGTCAGGGCATCACCGTCACCAAGGTCAAGAAGCGGCGCAATGCCGGGGGCGGCTCCATCAAGCCCAAGGATGTGGCCGTCTTCACACGACAGCTCTCGACCATGATGAAGGCCGGTGTGCCTCTGTTGCAGGCCTTTGACATCGTCGCCAAAGGGGGCACCAATCCGGCGCTCGCCCGGCTGCTGATGAACATCCGCGCCGATGTGGAGAGCGGCACCAGCCTGTCCGCGGCCTTCCGTCGCCACCCCAAGTATTTCGACAACCTTTACTGCAATCTGGTGGAGGCGGGCGAGGCAGGGGGTATTTTGGAGTTGCTGCTCTCGCGGCTGGCCTTGTATCAGGAAAAGAGCTTGGCGCTCAAGCAAAAGGTCAAGAGTGCCTTGATTTATCCGATTTCGGTGCTGGTGGTCGCCTTTGTCGTGGTCACGGTGATCATGATTTTTGTGATTCCTGCCTTCAAGAGCGTTTTTGCCAACTTTGGCGCGGAGCTTCCTGCGCCGACGCTGATGGTCATGGCCATGAGCGAGTTCTTTGTTGCGTATTGGTGGCTAATTTTTGGATCGATTTTTGGTGGTGGTTATATGTTCGTGCAGACCTGGCGCAGGTCTGAGAAGATGCAGTGGTTCATGGACAGGTTTCTGCTGCGTATGCCAATCTTTGGGGACCTGATCAAAAAGTCGATCTTGGCCCGCTGGACGCGAACCTTGTCCACCATGTTCTCCGCCGGTGTGCCGCTGGTCGAGGCCTTGGAGTCCGTGGGCGGTACGGCGGGAAACGCGGTGTTCGTTCGCGCGACTGAGCAAATCCAGCGGGAGGTGTCCACCGGCACGTCGCTGACCGCTTCCATGTCCAATTCCGGCGTCTTCCCGAACATGGTCCTGCAAATGTCGGCCATCGGCGAGGAGTCGGGGGCTCTTGATGACATGTTGGGCAAGGCGGCGGAGTTTTATGAGGAAGAGGTCGATGAAATGGTGAAGGGGCTGTCCACCCTCATGGAGCCGCTCATCATTGCCTTTTTGGGCACCATCATCGGGGGGATCGTCGTGTCTATGTATTTGCCCATTTTCAAGCTGGGGCAGGCCGTTTGATGCTGAATGTTGATTTGATGCGGCAGCTGCTGCTCCAGCCCTGGTTTCTGGGGATTTTCGGGCTGCTGGTGGGCAGTTTCCTGAACGTGGTGATCCACCGTCTGCCGCGCATGATGCAGCGCGGCTGGATGGAAGAGGCGGCGGCGCTGCTGCAGGACGACGAAGGCTGGAAGTCCGCCACTGGCCAGGCGCAGCCCGCCGGGCTGGCTGAGGCGGGGCGCAAGATCGACCAGGCGCTTGAGTCGCTGCCTGCCTGCACGCTGGTGCGGCCGCGCTCGCGCTGCCCGCACTGCGGGCACCTCATCCGCTGGTACGAGAACATCCCGGTCTTGAGCTGGCTGGCGCTGCGTGGCCGTTGCTCGTCCTGCAAGGCCGGCATCTCCTGGCGCTACCCCTTTGTGGAGTTGCTGACCGGTGCCGGTTTCGCCTGGGTGGGCATGCTGCACGGGGGCGAGCCTCTGGCCCTGCTGTATTGCGGACTGGTGGCGGCGTTGGTCGCCCTGGCCGGCATCGACTGGGACACCACCTTGCTGCCCGACAGCCTCAACCAGCCCCTGCTGTGGGCGGGCCTGCTGGTGGCGGGCTTGGGCTGGGGCGGCATCGGCTTGTCCAACGCCCTGGCGGGGGCCGTGGGCGGCTACCTGTCCCTGTGGAGCATTTACTGGCTCTTCAAGCTCACCACTGGCAAGGACGGGATGGGGCAGGGTGACTTCAAGCTGTTGGCCGCACTGGGCGCCTGGCTGGGTTGGCAGGCGCTGCTGCCCATCGTCCTGATGTCCTCGGTCATCGGGGCTTTCGTGGGCATTGGCCTGAAAGTGGCGGGCGGGCTGCGTGAAGGGCGCTATGTGCCCTTTGGGCCGTTCCTGGCCGGTGGCGGCTTGGTTGTGCTCTTTGCCGGCTTGCCGCGCGTGCTGGGTTGGATGGGCTGGTGAGCGGCGTGACGGCGGCGGACCCGTTGCCGACCATTCGCCGCATCGGGCTGACCGGCGGCATAGGCAGTGGCAAGAGCACGGTGGCCCGCTTGCTGGCCGGTCTGGGCGCCCTGGTGGTGGACACCGATGCGATTGCCCGGGGCCTGACCTTGCCCGGAGGGGCGGCCATGCCGGCCATCACCCAGCGATTTGGCGCTGCTGCCGTCGCCGCCGATGGCGCACTGGACCGTGACTACATGCGTGGCCTGATCCTGCGGGATCCGGCGGCCAAGGTGGCGCTGGAGGCGTTGTTGCATCCCCTGATCGGGCAGGCGGCCGAGGCCCAGGCCGCGCAGGCGGCGCCGGGGCAGGTGGTGGTCTTTGATGTGCCGCTGCTGGTGGAGACCGGAACCTGGCGGCAGCGCGTGGACCGTGTGCTGGTGGTGGACTGCGAGCCTGACACGCAGCGCCGACGGGTGCAGGCACGCTCTGGCTGGGCCCCCGAGGTGGTGCAGGCGGTGATGGACCGCCAGGCCTCCCGCGGGCAGCGCTTGGCGGTGGCCGACGCGGTCATCGACAACGGCGCGGATGTCTCCCTGGACACGCTGGCGCAGCAGGTGCGCCAGATCTGGCAGGATTGGCGGCAATTCCCCTGCCCCCCGGGCGGTGCGCTGTGAAACAATCCAGCCACACGATCCCTCCTTACAACGCCTGGGCTGGCACCTTGGTTCTCTACGAATATCCGTTCAACGAGGGCATCCGCACCATGTTGCGGCTGGAGCACCTGTTCGCCCGCCTGGCCATGCTGGTGCGGCGCGAAGAGGCGGTGGACCACCACTTCGCGCTTTCGACCCTCTTCGAGATCATGGACGTGGCCGCCCGGGCGGACATCAAGTCCGACCTGCTCAAGGACCTCGACCGGCACCGCGCGCAGTTGCAGTCCTACCGCGGCAATCCGGCCATTTCCGAGGCGGCACTCGACCAGGTCCTCAAGCGCATCGAGACCGCGTATGCGGCGCTCAACCAGCAAAGTGGCAAGGCGGGGCAGGCGCTCACCGCCAACGACTGGCTGATGAGCATCCGCAGCCGCATCAACATCCCGGGTGGCACCTGCGAATTTGACCTGCCGGGCTACTTTGCCTGGCAGCAGCGTTCGGCCGAGCGCCGGCAGGTGGATCTGCAGCGCTGGATCGACACCCTCACGCCGCTGTCGCAGGCGCTCACGGTGCTGCTGGGGCTGTTGCGCGAGTCGGGCAGCCCGCATCGGGTGGCTGCGCCGGGCGGCACCTTCCAGCAGAGCCTGCCGCAGGGGCGGAGCTTTCAGCTGCTGCGGCTGCGGATCGACCCCGCGCTGGAGCTGGTGCCCGAGATCACCGGCCATCGGCTGATGGTGTCGGTGCGGCTCATGCGCATGGACGCCGAGGGCCGGCTGCGCCCGGCCGGCCTGGACAGCGACTTCGAACTGACCTTGTGCGCCTGAGGGCGACCGGCGGCGACGCCTGACCCCGCGTGAAGCCGGGTGGCGTCGAGGCCCGTGGTGCCGTGCAGGCCACCCCCAGGGGCGCCGGCCGGAATTCGCCGCGCCCGGCCGCGCGCCGGGCTTGTCCCCCGCCGCCGGTGGCCCCTTTCCCCCTTGTCTGTGTCTGCTGACCGCCTCATGAGTTCTTCCTCCCCTGCGCCTGCCGCACCCGTGGCGGCCCGTGTCGTCCGCTGTCCGGCCTGCGGTGGCGCTGCGCGCTACGCCGTTGAGAACCCGTACCGGCCCTTTTGCAGTGCCCGTTGCAAGGGGGTGGACTTCGTGGCCTGGGCCGACGAGCACTACCGCGTGGCCGCGGCGCCCGACCTGGGCGAGGACGCCGATGAGCCGCCGGTGCGTTGAGCCGATGCGGCCCGCGCGCCCTGTTCTGCTGATGTCCTGGAGCCTGTCGCGATGACCCTGCTTGGCACCCTGGCCCTGCTCACCTGGCCGGACTGGTTGGCGGTGGCGCTGTTCTTCGGCGCCTGGACCGGCTATGTCTCCTTTGCCAAGCGCCGTGCCGAACGGCGCGCCTCCATCCTGAGCCTGACCAACCGCGAGCGCCACCGCTGGATGCTGCGCACCACCTACCGCGAGAACCGGGTGGTCGACGGCATCGTGGTGCAGAACCTCTCCAGCAGCCCCTCCTTCTTTGCCAGCACCTCGATCCTGATCATTGGCGGTCTGCTGGCGGCGCTGGGGGCAGGGGAGAAGACCGCGGAGCTGGCCAGCGAGCTGCCCTTTGCCGCGCGCACCTCGGTGCAGGTCTTCGACCTCAAGCTGGTGGTGCTCACCGGCGTGTTCGTCCACGCCTTCTTCCGTTTCACCTGGAGCATGCGGCAGTACAGCTTCGGGGCCTTGATCGTCGCCTCGGCGCCCGACCGTGACGAGCCGTGGACCGACGCCGAGCGCCACGCCTTCGCCGACCGGGCCGGCGGCGTGATGGGGCTGGCGGCGGAGACCTTCAACGACGGCCTGCGGGCCTGCTACTTCTCCTTTGCCCTGGTGGCCTGGTTCTTCTCCCCCTGGGCCTGCGTGGCCGCTTCGCTGGGGGTGGTCTGGGTGCTCAACCGCCGGGAATTCCACTCCGACGTGCTGGGGCTGCTCTCGCGCTGAGGGCGCTGTTCCGGGGCACAGCGGCGCCTTCACCCCTTGATGGCGCGTTTTGCAGGTCGATCATCCCTGGCAGGCGCCGGCCTCCCGCCGGGAGGCCTTGTGACCGACATCACGTCATCGGGCTGAACCGAGGGTCAGCCCGCATTCCCTCCTCAAGTCCGCGGGCCTGCGGGCCGAACTTTCCGACGTCAACCCGTGCCTCCCGTGCCGCCCATCCTGGCGGGAGGGCGGTCCGTTGACGACTCCGGAGAGTTCCATGGCCACCATCATCCCCAGCCTGTCGACCGCCCAGATCGCTGCCCTGTCCACGGCGACGATCGCCCGTCTGACCACGGAAGACTGGGCGGCCTTCAGCACGGAGCAGATCGCCGCGCTGACGGTCACGCAGATGGCGGCCATTCCCTCGGCGCGGCTGTCGGGATGGAGCACCACCCAGATGGCCGCCCTGGAGACCCAGGACCTGCGGGCCATCACCACCACCGGCTTTGCGGCGCTGACCACGGCGCAGCTCAACGCGCTGTCGTCCACGCAGATGGCCGCGCTGACCACGGTGCAGCTCAACCGCCTGAGCACGGCGCAGATGGCTGGGCTGAGCACCGACAACCTCAATGCCCTGGGTACGGCGCAGATCGCCTCGCTGGGCACCCGCCAGCTCAGCGCCCTCACCAGCACGCAGGCTGCGGCGATGGAGACGGCCGATGTGGCCGCCCTGCAGGTCAGCAGCCTGCGCAGCATGGCCACCGAGGCCATCGCCGCCCTCACCACCGCTGGCGTGCAGGCCCTGACCACCGCCCAGGCCGCGGGGCTGACCACCCGCCAGATGGCCGCCCTGACCACCGACCAGATGGCCGCGCTGGAGACCGCCGATCTGCGGGCCCTGGGCACCGCGGGCGCCCAGGTGCTGTCCACCGCCCAGCTGGCCGCGCTCACCACCGCCGGGGTGGCCGCCCTCAGCACCGCCCAGGCGCGGCTGCTCAGCAGCGCCCAGGCCGCCGCCCTGGGCACCGACCAGGTCGCCGCGCTCACCTCCGCCCAGCTCAACAGCCTGGGCAGCGCCGCCGTGCGGGCGCTGGACAGCGACCAGCTGGCCGCCCTGGGCAGCGCCCAGTGGGCCAACCTGAGCACCGCCCAACTGGCCCAGCTCACCACCGACCAGGTGGCCGCGCTGACCACCGAGGACCTGACCGCGCTGACCACCGCCCAGTCCGCCTCGCTGGCCGCCAGCCGCCTGTCCGCCCTGACCACCGACCAGGTGGCCGCGCTGGAGACGGCCGACCTGCGCGCCATGGGCACCCGGGTCATCAGCGCCCTGAGCACCGACCAGCTGGCCGCCCTGACCACCGCGCAGATGGCCGCGCTCAGCACCGAGCAGGTGGCCCGGCTGTCCACCGGGCAGGTGGCCGCGCTGGAGACGGACCAGCTCAATGCCCTGGGTTCGGCACAGATCCGCAGCCTGGGCGCTACCCAGGCCGCCGCCCTCAGCAGCGACCAGACCGCCGCGATGGAGACGGCCGATGTGGCCGCCCTGAGCACGGCCGCCCTGCGCGGTCTGGGCACCTCGGCCCTGCAGGGGCTGGGCACCACCGGCCTGGCCGCCCTGACCACCGCGCAGGCGGCCGCGCTCACCACCACCCAGGTGGCGGCGCTGGACACCGCGCAGGTGGCCGCCCTGTCCACCGCCCAGGCCGCCGCCCTGGGCACCGCCCAGCTGCGGGCCCTGGCCACCGAGCAGCTGGCCGCCCTGGGCAGCGAGGCCTTCCGCGCCCTGGGCACGGCGCAGTACGCTGCCCTGTCCACCACCCAGGTGGCGGCGCTCGACACGGCCTTGCTGGCCACCATCGAGAACGCCGACCTGGCCGCCCTGACCACCGCCCAGGTCCAGGCCCTGGGCAGCGCCCAGTTCGCCGCCCTGGATGCCGCCCGCATGGCCGCCCTGGGCAGCCTGCAGATCGGCGCCCTGACCACCGCCCAGGTCAGCACCCTGGGCACCGCCCAGGTCGAGGCCCTGAGCACCGCACAGGCCCGTGTGCTCAGCGGTGCCCAGGCCGCCGCCCTGACCACCGCCCAGCTGGCCGCCGTCGAGACCGCCGACCTGGCCCAGTTCTCCACCGCCGCCGTGCGCGCCCTGACCACCGAGCAGGTGGCGGCCCTTTCCACCGCCCAGCTCGCCGCCCTGGGCACCGCCCAGGCCGCCGCGCTCAGCACCACCCAGGCTGCCGCCCTGACCAGCGCCCAGGTGGACGGGCTGGAGACCGCCGACCTGGCCCAGCTGACCACGGCCGCCGTGGCCGCCTTGCAGACCGCCACCCTGGCCGCCCTGAGCACCGCCCAGACCGCGGCGCTGACCACCGCGCAGGCCGCCGCCCTGACCACCACCCAGGTGGCCGCCCTGACCACCGACCAGGTCGCCGCGCTGGAAAGCGCTGACCTGCGCGCCTTGTCCAATGTTCAGGTTCAGGCCCTCACCACCGACCAGGTGGCCGCCCTGGGCACCGCCCAGGCCGCCGCGCTGGAGACCCGGCAGGTGGCCGCCCTCACCACCGACCAGGTCGCCGCGCTGGAGACCGACGACCTGCGCGCCCTGGGCGTGGGCCAATACGCCGCGATGACCACCGCGCAGGTGGCCGCGCTCACCACCGGCCAGGCCGCCGCGCTGGAGACGGCCGACTTGGCCAGCCTCAGTACCGCCCAGGTGGCCGCGCTCACCTCTGACCAGCTCAATGCCCTGGGGACCGCCCAGACCGCCGCCCTGACCACCCTGCAGGTCAGCAGCCTCACCACCGCCCAGGTGGCGGCCCTGGGCACCGACGTGCTCAACAGCCTGGGGACCACCCAGGTGGCGGCCCTGCGCGCCACCCAGGCCGAGGCCCTGACCACCGCGCAGGTGGCGGCCCTGGAGACGGCCGACCTCGCCGCCCTGGGCACGGCCGCCGTGCGCGCCCTGGCCACCGACCGGGTGGCCGCCCTCACCACCGACCAGGTCGCTGCCCTCACCACCGCGCAGGTGGCGGGCCTGTCCACCACCCAGGTGGCCGCCCTGGCCAGCGACCAGCTCACCGCCCTGGGCACCGCCGCCTTGCAGGCCCTGGGCACCGCCGCCGTGGCCGCCCTGGATGCCGGCGCCCTGGCCGGTCTGGGCACCGACCAGATCGCCGCACTGCTCACGCCGCAGGTCGCTGCGCTCACCACCGCCCAGATCGCAGCCCTGGCCACCGACCAGCTCGCCGCCATCCAGACCCTGGACCTGCAGAGCCTGGGCAGCGCGGCCCTGGCCGCCCTGTCCACTGACCAGGTGGCCGCCCTGGGCACCGGCCAGGTGGCCGCGCTCACCGTCACCCAGGTGCGCCAGCTCTCCACCGCCCAGCTGGCTGCCCTGACCACCGACCAGACCGTCGCCCTGACCACCGCCCAGGCCGCCGGCCTGACCACCGACCAGGTCGCCGCCCTCACCACCGACCAGGTGGCGGCGCTGGAGACCGCCGACCTCGCCGCCTTGAGCACGGTGCAGCTGCGCGCCCTGGACACGGCCCAGCTCGACGCCCTGAGCACCACCCAGGTCGCCGCGCTCAGCACCTTCCAGGTCAGCGCCCTGAGCACCGACCAGCTGGCCGGGCTGGACACCGAGCACCTCAACGCCCTGACCACCGCGCAGTTCGCCACCCTCTCGGCCAGCCAGGCCGCCGCCCTCACCACCGAACAGATGGCCGCCCTGGAGACGGCCGACCTGGCCGTCCTGACCGTGCCGGCGGTGCGCGCGCTCAGCACCGCCCAGGTCGCCGCGCTCAGCACCGACGCCGTCGTCGCCCTCACCACCGAGCAGGTCAGCCAGCTCACCACCGCGCAGGTGGCCGCCCTGACCACCGACCAGATGGCCGCCCTGCAGACGGCCGACCTGCGCAGCCTCAGCACCGCGCAGCTGGCCGCCTTGAGCACCGACCAGCTCGGTGCCCTGGCCACCGCCCAGGTCGCCGCCCTCACCACCGTGCAGACCGCCGCGCTGTCCACCGCCCAGCTGGCGGGCCTGAGCACCGACAACCTCAACGCCCTGACCACCCTGCAGGTCTCGGGCCTCAGCGCCACCCAGGCGGCCGCCCTGACCACCGCCCAGATCGCTGCCATGGAGACCGCCGACCTGGCGGCCCTGAGCACCACCGCCTGGCGCAACCTCACCACCGACCAGGTGGCCGCCCTGACCACCGACGGGCTGGCCGCCATGACCACTGCCCAGGCCCAGGTGCTCACCGCCAGCCAGGCCGCCGCCCTGGGTTCCGACCAGATGCCCGGCCTGTCCACCGGCAACCTGGCCCGCCTGGGCACCGCCGCCGTGGCCGCCCTGCAAACCGCCACCTTGGCCGCGCTGGACACCGCGCAGGTCGCCGCCCTCACCACCGTGCAGGTGGCCGGCCTGACCACCGCCCAGGTGGCCGCCCTCACCACCGACCAGGTCCAGGCCCTGGAGACCGCCGACCTGCGCAGCCTGGGCAGCGCCCAGCTCCAGGCCCTGTCCACCGAGCAGGTGGCCGCCCTGCAGGTCGCCCAGGTGGCCGCCCTGGCCACCGTGCAGGCCAGCCAGCTCACCACCGCCCAGCTTGCCGCCCTCAGCACCGACCAGGTGGCCGCCCTCACCAGCGCCCAGGTGGCCGCCCTCACCACCACCCAGGTGGCGGCGCTGACCACCGAGCAGCTGCCCGCGCTGGAGACGGCCGACCTGCGCGCCCTGTCCACCGCCCAGCTGCGCGCCCTGTCCACCGACCAGCTCGCCGCGCTGGACACCACCCAGGTCGCCGCGCTGACCACCGTGCAGGTGGCCAGCCTGTCCACCGACCAGATCGCCGGCCTGGGCACCGACCACCTCAACGCCCTGACCACCGCGCAGTTCGCCAGCCTCAGTGCCGCCCAGGCCGGTGCCTTCACCACCGCCCAGGTGGCGGCGCTGGAAACGGCCGATGTGTCCCACCTGACCACCGCCGCCGTGCGTGCCTTGGGCTCCGACCAGATCGCCGCCCTGGCCACCGAGACCCTGGCCGCGCTGACCACCGACCAGGCCGCCGTGCTCACCTCCGCCCAGCTCGCCGGGCTGGGCAGTGACCAGGTGGCCGGGCTGGAAACCGCCGACCTGGTGATGCTGGGCACCAACGCCCTCAGCGGCCTGCAAACCGCCACCGTCGCCGCCCTGGGCACCGCACAGATCGCCGCCCTGAGCACCCTGCAGGCCGCCGGCCTGACCACCGACCATGTGGCCGCCCTCACCACCGAACAGGTCCAGGCCCTGGAAACCCAGGACCTGCGCGCCCTGAGCGTGGCCCAGACCCAGGCCCTGTCCACCGCCCAGGTCGAAGCCTTGCTCACCGGCCAGGTGGCCGCTCTCGGCAGCGCCCAGGTGCGCGGCCTGACCACCGACCAGGTGGCGGCCCTCACCACCGACGGCGTGCAGGCCCTGACCACCACCCACGCCGCCACCCTTACCACCGGCCAGCTGGCGGCCCTGACCACCGACCAGGCCGCCGCCCTGGAGACCGCCGACCTGGTCGTGCTGGGCACCGCGCAGATTGCCGCCTTCACCACCGAGCAGCTGGGGGCCTTCAGCACCGGCCAGATGGCGGCCCTGGCCCCGGGCCAGATCGCCGGCCTGAGCACCGCCCAGCTGGCCTCCCTGGGCACCGAGCTGCTCAACGCCCTGGGCACCGCCCAGTTCGCCCAGCTCAGCGCCACCCAGGCCGCCGCGCTCACCACCGCCCAGGTCAACGCCCTGGAAGCCGCTGACGCCGCAGCCCTGGGCACCGCCGCCGTGCGCGCCCTGACCACCGAGCAGATCGCCGCCCTGTCCACCGACGCCCTGGCCGTGCTCAGCGCCACGCAGGCCGCCGCCCTCACCAGCACCCAGACCGCCGCGCTCACCAGCACCCAGGTGCCGGGCCTGAGCACCGCCGTCATCGCCGTGCTGGGCACCGGCCAGATCGCCGCCCTGGCCACCGAGACCCTGGCCGCCCTGGACACCGCCCAGGTCGTGGCCCTCACCAGCGCCCAGGCTGCCGCCCTCACCACCGGGCAGATCGCCGCCCTCACCACCGACCAGGTGCTGGCGCTGGAGACCGTCGACCTGCGTGCCCTGACCACCACCCAGCTCGCCGCCCTGGCCACTGAGCAGATGGCGGCCCTCAGCGTGGGCCAGGTCGCTGCCCTGGGCACTGCCCAGGTGCAGGCCCTGTCCACCGCCCAGCTCGCCGCCCTGGGCACCGACCAGATCGTCGCCCTGACCACCGCCCAGGCCGGTGTGCTGGGCACCGCCCAGGCCGCCGCCCTGACCACCGACCAGCTCGCCGCCCTGGACACCGCCGACCTGCGCATGCTGGGCACCGCCCAGCTCCAGGCCCTGTCCACCGAGCAGCTGGCCGCCCTGGGCACCGCCCAGATCGCCGCCCTCACCTTGGGGCAGGTGGCCGCGCTCAGCACCACCCAGGTCAACGGCCTGGGCACCGACCACCTCAACGCCCTGACCACCGCCCAGGTGGCCACGCTCTCCAGCGCCCAGGTCGCCGCGCTCACCACCGCTCAGGTGGCCGGCCTGCAGACCGACGACGTGGCCGCCCTGACCACCGGCGCCCTGCGCGGCCTGGGCACCGAGCAGGTGGCCGCCCTGAGCACCGACGCCATCGCCACCCTCAGCGTCGCCCAGGCCGCCGGCCTGAGTGGCACCCAGGCCGGCGCGCTGGGCAGCGCCCAGATCGGCAGCCTGGGCACCGCCGCCCTGGCCGCCCTGAGCACCGCTGCCGTGGCCCAGCTCGCCACCGAGACCGCCGCCGCCCTGACCACCGCGCAGGTGGCCGCGCTCACCACCCTCCAGGCCGCCGCCCTCACCACCGCCCAGGTGGCCGCGCTCACCACGGACCAGATCCAGGCCCTGGAGCTGCTGGACCTGCGCGCCCTCACCAGCACCCAGCTCGCCGCCCTGGGCACCGACCAAGTGGCCGCCCTGACCACCGCCCAGGCCGCCGGCCTGAGCACCGCCCAGCTCGTGCGCCTGTCCACCGACCAGGTGGCCGTGCTCACCACCGACCAGCTTGTCGGCCTGACCAGCGCCCACTTCGCCGCCTTCAGCACCGCCCAGGTGGCCGCCCTCACCACCGACCAGGTCGGCGCCATTGAAACCACGGACCTGCGCGCCCTCAGCGTGGCCCAGGTCCAGGCCCTGAGCACCGACCAGCTCGCCGGCCTGACCACCGCCCAGATGGCCGCCCTGACCGTGGCCCAGACCGCGGGCCTGGGCACCGCGCAGATCGCCGGACTCGACACCGCCCACCTCAATGCCCTGACCACGGTGCAGTTCGCCGCCCTGGGCACCGCCCAGGCCGCCGCCCTCAGCACCGAGCAGCTCGCCGCGCTGGAGACCGCCGACGCCGCCGCGCTGGGCACCGCCGCCGTGCGCGCCCTGTCCACGGCGCAGGTGGCCGCCCTGACCACCGACGCCGTGCAGGCCCTGACCACCGCCCAGGCCGCCGCGCTCAGCACCACCCAGGTGGCCGCCCTGACCACCGACCAGGTCGCCGCCCTGGAAACTGCCGACCTGCGCCAGTTCGTCGCCGCCCAGGTGCAGGCCCTGGGCACCGAACAGCTCAACGCCCTGACCACCACGCAGATGGCGGCGCTGGCGGGCACCCAGGTCATGGCCCTGGGGACCGCCCAGGTGGCCGGCCTGAGCACCGACAACCTCAACGCCCTGACCACCGCCCAGGCCGCACTGCTCAGCGCCGCCCAGGCCGCCGCGCTCACCACCGCCCAGGCCGCCGCCCTGGACACCGCCGACCTCGCCGCCTGGAGCACCGCCGCCGTGCGCGCACTGGGCACCGCCCAGGTGGCCGCCCTGTCCACCGAGGCCGTGGCCGCGCTCACCACCACCCAGGCCCTGGCCTTGGGCACCGAGCAGGCCGCCGCCCTGACCACCGACCAGGTGGCCGCCCTGGAGACCGCCGACCTGCGCGCCCTGGCGGTGGCCAGCTTGCGCGCCCTGAGCACCGACCAGCTCGGCGGCCTGACCACCGCCCAGGTGGCCGCCCTGACCACCGCCCAGGCCGCCCAGCTCACCACGGCCCAGGTGGCCGGGCTGGACACCGTCCACCTCAATGCCCTGACCACCGCCCAGTTCGGCGCCCTCACCAGCGCCCAGGCCGCCGCCCTGACCACGGACCAGGCCGCCGGGCTGGAGAGTGCCGACCTGGCCGCCCTGGCCCTGCCCAGCCTCAACGCCCTGGGCACCGCCAACCTGGCCGCCCTCAGCACCGACGCCGTCGCCGGCCTGACCACCGCCCAGGCCGCCGGCCTGTCCACCGCGCTGCTGGCCGCCCTCACCAGCGACCAGATGGCAGCCCTGGAGACCGCCGACCTGCGCACCCTCAGCCAGACCCAGCTGCGCGCCCTGGCCACCGACCAGCTCAACGCCTTGGGCGCCGCCCAGCTGGCGGCGCTGACCACCCTGCAGATCACCCAGCTGGCCAGCCAGCAGGTCGGCGGGCTGGACACCGCCGCCCTCAACGCCCTGGGCACCGCCCAGTTTGCCGCCCTCACCAGCGCCCAGGTGGGGGCCCTCACCGGCACCCAGGCCGCCGCGTTGGAGACGGCTGACGTCGCCGCCCTCAACACCTTTGCCCTGCGCTCGCTGGGCACGGCCGCCGTCGCCGCCCTGACCACCGAATCCCTGGTCGCCCTGACCACCACCCAGGCCGCCGCCCTCACCACCACCCAGGCCGCCGCCCTGGCCAGCGACCAGCTCGCCGGCCTGCAGACCGCCGACCTGGCCGCCCTGAGCACCGCCGCCGCCGCCGCCCTGACCACCACCGCCTTGGCCGGCCTGACCTCGGCCCAGGTGGTGGCGTTGACCACCGCCCAGGCCGCCGCCCTCACCACCGGGCAGATGGCCGCCCTGTCCACCGACCAGGCCGCCGCCCTGGCCACCGACGACCTGCGCGCCCTCAGCAGCCTGCAGCTGCGCGCCCTGTCCACCGAGCAGGTCGCCGCCCTGGGCACCGCCCAGGTGGCCGCACTCACCACCTTCCAGGCCCGCAGCCTGAGCACCGCCCAGGTCGCCGCCCTGGGCACCGAGGACGTCGCCGCCCTGGGCACCGCCCAGTGGACCGCCCTGGGCACCGAGCAGATCGCCGCCCTGACCACCGAGCAGGTCGCCGCGGTCGAGAACGGCGACCTGGCCGCCCTGTCCACCGCCCAGGTCCGCGCCCTGTCCACCGCCCAGCTGGCCGCGCTCACCACCGCGCAGGCCGGCGGGCTCACCGTGGCCCAGGCCGCCGCCCTGAGCACCACCCAGGTCCAGGCCCTGGCCACCGAGCAGCTCAACGCCCTGGGCACGGCACACTTTGCCGGCCTGGGCAGCGCCCAGGTGGCCGCCCTCACCACCGCCCAGCTGGCCGCCCTGGAGACGGCCGACCTGCGCCAGATCAGCACCCTGGGCCTGCGCGCCCTGTCCACCGCCCAGCTGGATGCCCTGGGCACCGAGCAGATGGCCGCCCTGGCCAACGCCCAGGTGGCCGCCCTGACCACCACCCAGGTGGCCGCGCTGGACACCGCCGACCTCTTTGCCCTGGGCAGTGCCCAGATGGCCCAGCTCACCACCGCCCAGCTGGCCGCGCTCACCACCACCCAGGTGGCCGCGCTGGACACCGCCGACCTGCATGCCCTGAGCACCCTGCAGCTGCGGGCCCTGGGCACCGCCCAGGTCGCGGCCCTCACCACCGAGGCCATCACCGCCCTGGGCACCGCCCAGATCGCCGGCTTGAGCACTGCCCAGGCCGCCGCCCTGGGCACCGCCCAGGTGGCCGCCCTGGAAACCGCCGACATCGGCGCCCTGGGCACCCTCAACCTGCGCGCCCTGGGCACCGCCGCCATCGCCGCCCTGACCACCGACCAGGTCGACGCCCTGTCCACCCTGCAGGTCGCCAGCCTCACCACCACCCAGGTGGCCGCCCTGACCACCGACCAGATCGTCGCCCTGGGGGCCAATGACGTGGTGGCCCTGGGCACCGCCGGCATCCGCGCCCTGGGGGCTGCCGGCCTGCACGGCCTGGGCACCGACGACATCGTCGCCCTGACCAGCCTGCAGTTCGCCGCCCTGTCCACCGACCAGGTGGCCGCCCTGTCCACCGAGCAGATCGCCGTGGTGGAAACGGTGGACCTGCGCGCCCTGGGCAGCGCGGCCGTGGCCGCGCTCACCACCGAGCAGGTCGCCGCGCTCACCACCCTGCAGTTCGCCAACCTGGGCACCACCGCGGTGGCCGCACTCACCACCGCGCAGGTGGCCGCCATCGAGACCGCCGACCTGCAGGCCCTGGGCGCCAGCCAGTTCGCCCGCTTCACCACCACCCAGATCCAGGCCCTGGGCACGGAGCAGTCCAGCGCCCTGACCACGGCCGAGATCGCGGCCATGAGCCTGGCCCAGACCCGCGCCCTGAGCACCGAGCAGATCGCCGCCTTCACCACCGAGCAGATCGCCGGCCTGACCACCGCCAACATCGCCGGCATGAGCACCGACCAGATCGCCGCCTTTGAGGCGGCCGACGTGGCCGCCATGAACGCCGGCCAGCTCGACGCCTACTTCCTGGCCACCCCCATCGTGCTGGACCTGGACGGCCAGGGCATCCAGACCCTGTCGGTGGCCGACAGCGGCGTGGCCTTCGACCTCATGGGCACCGGCACGGTGCGTCAGACCGGCTGGGTCGGCGGCGGCGACGGCCTGCTGGTGCGCGACCTCAACGGCGATGGCCGCATCCAGGACGGCACCGAACTCTTTGGCGTGGCCACCCGGCTGCAGAACGGCCAGCGCGCCGGCGACGGCTACACCGCCATGGCCGACCTCGACAGCAACGCCGACGGCCGCCTGGACGCCCAGGACAGCGCCTGGGGCGAGCTGAAGGTCTGGGTGGACGCCAACCACGACGGCGTGACCGACCTGGGTGAGCTGCGCGGCCTGGTGGAGGCCGGCGTGGCCAGCCTGGACTTGGCCGCCCAGAAGGGCAGCACCGTGGACCAGGGCAATCTGCTGGGCCTCACCTCCTCTTACACCACCACCGATGGCCAGACCCGCGACCTGGCCGACGTCTGGTTCGCCCAGGGCAGCACCGTCCCGGCCGAGGCCGCGGCCACCCCCGCGCTCAGCGAGCTCCTGGCCGGCCCCAGCGCCGACCTGGCGGGCCTGGGCGCCGCCGGTCTGGCCCGCGCTCAGGTTGGCGGCGCGCCGGCCGACAACCCGCTCATGGTGGCCTCCACCGCCCGGCAGTGGGACGAGGACGCCCTGATGCGCCACCAGCCGCTGCTCTGACCGAAGAAGACCCCAAGACCCCGGCGCCGGCGCCTGAGCCGGCCCGGCCCCGCCCCTTGAACGGCCGCGCCCAGGCGCCGGCCGCCCCCGCCACCGGGGGATGACCGCCCGGTGGACCCGTCTGTGGAGACCGCGCCCATGGCCACCCGTGTTTCATCGCTCACCACCACCCAGGTCGCCGCCCTGAGCACCGCCACGCTGGCCGCCTTCACCACCGAGGACTGGGCCGCGCTGACCGCCTCGCAGATGCGGGCCTTCACCACCGCGCAGCTCAGCTCCCTGTCCACCGACGACCTCAACAGCCTGAGCAGTGCGCAGTTCAACGCCCTGACCACCACCCAGGTGGCCGCACTGAGCACCACCCAGGTGGCCGCGCTGGACACCGCCGACCTGGTCGGCCTGACCACCGCCCACCTGCGCGCCCTGGGCACCGCCCAGGTGGCCGCCCTGTCCACCGACGCCGTCGTCGCCCTGAGCACCGCCCAGGTGGCCGGCCTGGCCACCCAGCAGGTGCGCGCCCTCTCCACCGAGGCCGTGGCCGCCCTGGAGACCGCCGACTTCGCCGCCCTGACCACCGCCCAGGTGGCCGCCCTGACCACCGACCAGATGGCCGCCCTGTCCACCGACGCCGTGGACGTGATGAGCAGCGCCCAGCTGCGCAGCCTGGCCACCGCCCAGGTCCGCGCCCTGGGCAGCGACCAGATCGCCGCCCTGGACAGCGCCCAGCTCAGCCGCCTGCTCACCCAGCAGCTGGCCGCCTTGAGCACCGACCAGGTCCAGGCCCTGGAGACCGCCGACCTGGCCGGCCTGAACACCAGCCTCATGGTCGCCCTGGGCACCGCCCAGGTGGCCGCCCTGACCACCGACCAGGCCGCCGCCCTGGCCAGCGCCCAGCTGCGCGCCCTCACCAGCGCCCAGGTGCGCGCCCTGTCCACCGACGCCGTGGCCGCCCTGGAGACCGCCGACGTGGCCGCCCTGCTCACCAGCCAGGTGCAGGCCCTGGCCACCGCGCAGGTGGCCGCGCTCACCACCGACCAGATGGCCGCGCTGACCACTGCCCAGGTTGCCCTGCTGTCCACGGCCCAGCTCGGCGCCCTGGACACCGCCCAGCTCAACGCCCTGGCCACCAGCCGCTTTGCGGCGCTCAGCGCCACCCAGGCCGCCAGCCTGGGCACCGACGCCGTGGCCGCGCTGGAGACCGATGACCTGGCTGCCCTGTCCACCGCCGCCCTGCGGGCCCTGACCACCGCCCAGGTCGCGGCCCTGACCACCGACCAGGTCGCCGCGCTGCGCACCGCCCAGGTGGTGGCCCTGTCCACCGCCCAGCTGCTGGCGCTGGACACCGCCGGCGCCGCCGCCCTGGAGACCGCCGACCTGGCGGCCTTGACCACCGCCCAGCTGCGCACCCTGTCCACCGACCAGATCGCCGTGCTCAGCACCGACCAGGTGGACGCCCTGACCGCCGCCCAAGTGGGTGCGCTGACCACCGCCCAGGTGCGCGCGCTGGACACCACCCAGCTCGGCGCCATGGACAGCGCCCAGTTCGCCGCCCTCACCACCGCCCAGGTCGTGGCCCTGAGCACCGACCAGGTGGCCGGCCTGGCCACTGCCGCCGTGGCCGGTCTGGGCACCGCCCAAATCCGCGCCCTGACCACCGCCCAGATGGCCGCCCTGAGCACCGATGGTGTGGCCGCCCTGACCACCCGCCAGATGGGCCAGCTCAGCACCGCCCAGCTGCGGGCCCTGGGCACCGACCAGGTCGCCGCGTTGGAAACCGCGGACCTGGCCGCCCTGGGCAGCGCCCAGTGGAGCGGCCTGTCCACCGCCCAAGTCGCCGCCCTGACCACCGACCAGGTCGACACCCTGGCCACCGCCGCCCTGGCCGCCTTCAGCACCGCGCAGGTCGCCGCCCTCACCACCGAGCATGTGGCCACCCTGGGCAGCGCCCAGCTGCGCGCCCTCAGCTCGGCCCAGATCCGGGCCCTGGGCACCGACCAGATTGCCGCCCTGGACACCGCCAGCCTGCCCGGCCTGGGCAGCACCGCCCTGCAGGGCCTGGGCACCGCCCAGGTCCAGGCCCTCAGCACCGACCAGATCGTCGCCCTGGGCAGCGCCCAGTTCGCGCTGTGGGGCAGCGCCCAGGTGGCTGCCCTGGCCACCGACCAGATCGCCGCCATCGAGACGGCCGACCTGGCCGGCCTGGGCAGCGCCCAGCTGCGTGCCCTGAGCACCACCCAGATGGCCGCCTTCACCACCGACCAGATGGGGGCCCTGGGCACGGCCCAGCTCCAGCAGCTGGGCACCGCGCAGCTGCGGGCGCTGGACACCGACCAGCTCGCCGCCCTCTCCAGCGGGCAGTGGGGCGCCCTCACCACCACCCAGGCCGCCGCCCTGACCACCGTCCAGGTGGCCGGCCTGCAGACCGATGACCTGGCGGGCCTGAGCGTCGGCCACCTGCGCGCCCTGACCACCGCCCAGGTGGCTGCCCTCACCAGCGACCAGGCCGCCGCCTTCACCAGCACCCAGCTCAACGCCCTGTCGGCCAGCCAGCTGGCCGCCCTGAGCACCGAGGCCGTGGCCGCCGTCGAGACCGCCGACCTCGTCGCCCTGGGCACCCGGGGCCTGTCGGCCTTCACCACCGCCCAATTGGCGGCGCTGACCACCGACCAGGTTGACGCCCTGAGCACCGCCCAGGTGCGCGGCCTGTCCACCACCCAGCTCGCCGCCCTGGGCACCGACCAGTTTCTGGCCCTGGACAGCGCGCAGTTCGCCGCCCTGCAGACCCAGCAGCTCGCTGCCTTCACCACCGACCACATCGCTGCGCTGGAAACCGCCGACCTGCCCGGCCTGAACGCCACCCTCATGAAGGCGCTCACCACCGTGCAGGTCGCCGCCCTCTCCAGCGATGTGGTGGCCGCGCTCACCAGCACCCAGCTCGCCGCCCTTTCCACCGCGCAGGTCACCGCCCTGGGCACCGAGGCCGTGGCCGCCATCGAGACCGCCGACTTCGCCGCCCTGGGCACCGCCGCCTTTGCCGCCTTCACCACCGCGCAGGCTGGGGCCTTCACCACTGACCAGGTGGACGCCATGGGCACCGCCGCCGTGCGGGCCCTGGGCACCGCCGCCCTGCAGGCCTTGGGCAGCGACCAGATCGTCATCCTGGACAGCGCCCAGGTCAGTGCGCTCACCACCACCCAGGTGGCGGCCCTGACCACCGCCCAGGTCGCCGCCCTGGAAACGGCCGACCTCGCCGGCCTGTCCACCGCCAGCGTCCGTGCGCTCACCACCGCCCAGTTCGCCGCCTTCAGCACCGAGCAGGTGGCCGCGCTCAGCACGGGCCAGTTCGCTGCCCTGGGCAGCGCCGCCATCGGCGCCCTCACCACCGACCAGGCCGCCGCCCTGACCACCGCCCAGATCGTCGCCTTCGCCACCGGCCAGATCGCCGGCCTGAGCACGGAGGCCATCAGCGCCATGGGCACCGACCAGATCATGGCCTTCGAGGACCGCGACATCCAGGCCATGAGCGGCGACCAGCTGGCCGCCCTGCTGGCCGTCACCCCCGTCATGCTCGACCTGGACGGCGGTGGCATCCAGACCCTGTCGGTGGCCGACAGCGGCGTGGCCTTTGACCTCACCGGCACCGGCACCGTGCGCCAGACCGGCTGGGTCGGCGGCGGCGACGGCCTGCTGGTGCGCGACCTCAACGGCGATGGCCGCATCCAGGACGGCACCGAACTCTTCGGCGCCGGCACCCGGCTGCAGGACGGCCAGCGCGCCGCCCACGGCTATGCCGCCATGGCCGACCTCGACAGCAACGCCGACGGCCGCCTGGACGCCCAGGACAGCGCCTGGGGCGAGCTGAAGGTCTGGGTGGACGCCAACCATGACGGCGTGACCGACCTGGGTGAGCTGCGCGGCCTGGTGGAGGCCGGCGTGGCCAGCCTGGACCTGGCCGCCCAGAAGGGCAGCACCGTGGACCAGGGCAATCTGCTGGGCCTCACCTCCTCTTACACCACCACCGACGGCCAGACCCGCGACCTGGCCGACGTCTGGCTGACCCAGGGCGCCGTGCTCGCCCGCGACGCTGTGCCGGCCCTGGCCGACCTGCTGCAGGCCCCGGCCGCGCCCCTGGGCGCCGGCCTGGACAGCGCCCCGGCCGGCGCCGTCACCACCGCGCACGCCTGGGCTGGCCTGGCCCCGCGCGCTGCCGATGACGACGCCCTGGGACGCCAGGTGCCGTTGATCTGAGACCCGCCGGGGCCGGGCAGGGCGGTGGCCGCGCGGACCGCAGGCGGTCCGTATAGTGCGCCCATGGACATCGAAGCCGCCTGGTCCGAGCTGGGCCTGCCGCCCGGGGCCCCCGAGCCCGAGATCAAACGGGCCTGGCGCCGCGGCGCCGCCCGCTGGCACCCCGACCGCAACCCCAGCCCCGAGGCCGTGCGCCGCATGCAACGGCTCAACCAGGCCATGGAGCGCCTGCGCGCCCACCTGGCCGGTGAGGACGACACGCCACCTGAGGCGCCCCCGGCCCCCGAGGCCGAAGCCGGACCCGCACCCGGCGCCCGGGACCACGCCGACGCACGGGCCGATGCGCACGCCGATGCGCACGCCGATGCGCGGGGCGACACCCCGCCACACCCCCACACCGTCGCCCGCACCCTCACCATCGACCTGGAGTCCGCCGCCCTGGGCACTGAGCAGCTCCTGGAAGGCGAGGTGGCCGACCCCTGCAGCCCCTGCGGCGGTCACGGCACCTTGGGCCCGCCCCAGGTCTGCGGGCAGTGCCAGGGCAGCGGCCGGGTGCGCCCCGCCAGCTGGTTCCCCTGGCTGCCGGCGGCCGAGCAGGAATGCCCCCACTGCCTGGGCCACGGCCACCTGCCCCAGACCTGCCCCGACTGCCAGGGCCGGGGCACCCAGCCGCCGCGCCCCTGGTCGGTGCGGGTGCGCCTGCCCGCGGGTGTGCGCGACGGCATGGACCTGCACATCCCCGCCGGCCGGGCCGGTGGCAGCCACCCCGGCGTGGCCCTGGCCCTCACCGTGGCCGTGGCGCCGCATCCCTTCTTCAGCCTGGAGGGCGGGGCCGGCGAGCCACCCGTGCTGGCCCTGACCTTGCCAGTGGACGCCCTGGCCTGGTTGGCCGGCGCCACCGTGCAGGTGCCCGTGCCCGGGGGCTGGCAGCCCTTGGCCCTGCAACCCCCGGCCGTTTTCCACCGGCTGGAGGGGCAGGGCTTTCCCGCCACCCCGCGCGGCCCCCGCGGGGCCCTGGAGGTGCGGCTGCAGCCGCAGTTCCCGGTCAGCCTGGACGGCGCTCAGCGCGCCGCCCTGCGTGCCCTGTCCGAGCAGACCCGCCGCGCCGCCGAAGCCCTGGACGGCCACCCCCTGCAGGCCTGGCAGGCCGCCCTGGCCCGGCGCCCCACGGCGCCCTGAGGCCGACCGCGCGGCACCGGGCCCCCCGGGCGGGGAGGCGGGGATCCGCCCGGCTTTCCCCGGCTTTTCAGCGGCTTGCACCGCGGTGCGGCTGCCAGACTGGCCGCATGAAAGTCCACGTCCTCTGCCCAGCCTCGTCGGTCACCGGCGGGCCCGAGGCCTTGCACCAGTTCGTCGATGCCGGGCAGCAGCTGGGCTTTGACATCGGCATGGTCTACCTGCCCGAAGACGACCCCGACCCCACCCCGGCCGTCTTCCGGCTCTATGCCCCGCGCATCTGGCGCGACCTGGCCGACGCCCCCGGCAACGCCGTGGTGGTGCCCGAGACCGGCACCGCCCAACTGCTGTCGCTGCGCCACGCCACCCGCGTGCACTGGTGGCTCAGTGTCGAGCACTTCCAGCTCCGGGCCGAGGCCATGCGCCAGGCGCAGGGGGGCGGTGCTTCCGCCGCCAGCCCGCTGGACTTTGTCTTCGACCCCCGCTTCGGCGTCGTCCACCTGACCCAGAGCGAATACGCCCGCCAATGGGTCGAGCGCCAGGGCGCCCCGGCGCTCATGCTCACCGACTACATCCGCGACGAGATCGTCGAGCGTGCGCGGCGCCTGCGCACCGGCCCCAAGGACCCGCTGGTGGCCTACAACCCCAAGAAGGGCCTGGAGTTCACCCAGCGGCTCATGGCCGCCAGCCCGCCCGACATCACCTGGGTGCCCATCGAGAACATGAGCCCCGCCGAGGTGGCCGCCCTGCTGGGCCGGGCCCGGGCCTATGTGGACTTCGGCCCCCACCCCGGGCGCGACCGCATCCCGCGCGAGGCCGTGCTGTGCGGCTGCACCGTCATCACCAACACCCAGGGCAGCGCCGCCAACGGGGTGGACGTGCCCCTGCCGCCCAGCCTCAAGTTTGACGAGCGCCACCCCCTGACCGTGCCCCAGGTGCTGCAGCGCCTGCGCGAGGCCCTCACCCAGCCCCAGCGCTTTGCCGAGCCCATGGCCGCCTACTGCCGCTGGGTCGAGGACCAGCGCCGGGTGTTCTTTGACGAAGTCTTCACCGTGCTGGCCACGCTGGAGGCCCAGGCCGCGCAACGCGCGCGGCGGTCCGCCTGAGCACCTCCCCTCGTCTTCCCGCGCGCCGGAGTCCCCCATGAGCCACCACGACGCCGCCCTGCTGCAGGCGCTGCCCCCCGCCCTGCAGGCCTCGCTGCACGACATGCTCCACGAGAGCGCTGCCGCGGCCCGTGCCACCCCCGCCGCCCTGGCCGCCCACCTGATGCTGGTGCGGCCCCCGGGCCAGACCGAGGCCTTGGCCCCGCTGGCAGCGCTGCTGGACCTGCAGGCCCAGCTGCAGGCCGCCGGCGTGCCCGTCACCGTGGCGGCCAACCGCCTGCGGCCCGGGGCGCTCAACCTCGTCTTCGGTGCCGAGTGGGGCTTTGACCCCGAGGCGGCACAGGGCCACGCCTGCGTGCTGGTGCTGTCCGACCGCCACGGCGCCCCCCTGCCCAGCGCCTTGCACCGCAGCCTGCGCCAGCTGCCCCTGCTGGTGACCGACCCCGCCCAGGCCCGCGCCTGGCGCCCTGCGGCCGAGACGCTGATCGCCCCGGTCTGGACCTGGCAGCCTGGCGCCGGCACCACCGGCCGCAGCGCCAGCGTGGGCCTGCCGCCGGCCCAGCGCCCGGTGCCCCTGCTGCTGCCGCAGTCGCCCAACCCGCGTCAGCAGGCCCTGCTGGCCGGCCTGGCCCAGCTGGGGGTGGCCGTCACCCGGCTGGAGCCCACCCTGCACGGCCCCGAGCGCGCCAACCTGCTGGCCCAGAGCCGTGCCGTGCTGCTGCTGCTGGAACATGACGACGCCGCCCCCGACGCCGCCCTGGCCGCCGAGGCCCTGGCCGCCGGCGCCGCGGTGCTGGCCGAGC
>NZ_JAAGOH010000045.1 GCF_010499455.1 Ideonella livida
GCTTGCGGCAGACCTCGATCACCGGCATGCCGGACTCGCCCTCCTTGAGGATCGCCACGATCTGGCTCTGCCGTGAACTTGCTTTTCCTCATCGGCCTCTTCCTTCGGGGTTGGGCCGCATTCTCTGATTTCGGCTGTCTACCAGGTGGGGGAGCTTACGCAACGGCCTAAAGCATCACCGCCGCCGTTGCTTCTCCCTACGCCAGGGCTGCTGGACTAACGATCCCCGGTGGGTGGACGGGCCTCGTTGCCCAATGGCAAAGAAAACTGGGGGTCCGTTTCCTGCTCAGCCAGCGGGGGAGGGCTCCGTACCTCGTGCACGGCGGTAACCGCATAGCCGGCGATTTCAACCTCGCCGGTTTCATCCTCACGCTGAAAGACGTCCAAGTCGCATCGGAGTATGGTTCCGTTCTGAAACTGCACGCGTTTTGTTGCCACCCGATCTTGAAAGACACGATCTTCAAGGTCAAAGCTGATGATCTTCTTGTCGAAGATTCCGCGCCACTTGAGTCCGCCAGAACGCAGTACCGGCGAAACGACTTCAATTAGCACACCCTCATGTACGAGGGGTTCCAACTCGGCACGAGCCACAACGTAGTCCGAAAACTGCCGTCGTTCGATGACTTGCTCGGCTGCACCGCGGCGGTGCGTGGGCGCGAAGCCGACTGACTCTATGCGCGAGTCGTCGATCAGACGCTCGTAGTAGTTTGAACGCCTGCGCGCAATCTTCTTTCGCGCAAGTAGCGCTCTTGCGATCTCTTCAGGAGTCAACGACGGTTCCAACGGCAAAGGTTCGGTCTTGACGGATGTCCGCTCTTTCTCAACTCGCTCGACTGCTGCCGCTTCTTTCTCGGCAATCTCCAGCTTCAGCTTCTGAATGGTCAAGTCATTCATGGCCGTCTGCTGCTTCGACTGACGAAGCTTAGACCTGTAGAACGGAGCAGCACTGAGCAGCGGTCCAAGCACCGCCATAACGAAGGCAATGTGCTCCTTGTGCTGGAATACAAGGTTCCAAAGCTCAATGACGCCGCCTTCGCCACGGGCCTTTGATTCAACATGAAAAGGCACGCCGATGGTGCTGCTTAGTTCATGCAGCAGCGCCAACAGTTCCGCCTCGGCCTTGTTTCGGACCAAAGCGTCCATTTGATGCACACCACCCGCGAGGTGGTAGTGCACCTTGAACTCGCCAACGTCGTCGATTTTCGGTGCAGTCTTGTCGCTGACAGCTTCCGTCATCTAGCCTCCCGTACGTTACGGAAACCTATTAGACAACGAACCTAATCCTGCACTTTGGCGACCTCCTGTCAGCGCCCTAGGATCGCGTCTTCGACCTGCTGCTCCAGCGACCGCCCTGCCGGATCGGATGTAGGCGCCACGGCCAGAAGGAAGACGCAGCGGCCACCACTGCTGGCCTGCCACTGCTTGCCGATCTGCACCTTCTCGTCGGTGTCGGCGTTGCCGAGCAACTGCTTACCCTTGTACTCCACGGCCAGCACGCGCCCGTCGTTCAGCTCGGCCACAAAGTCGGGGTAGAAATAGTCGGTTGACGTCGGCAGCCAGAACGAAAAGCGCTCGTCGCGTTCAACGTTGCGCACCCAGTGCTTGACCCGGCGGTCTTCGTCGATCGCCCGGGCGCACACAAACTCTTCGGCCAGGTTGCCGCTGTCTGTGCGGTGGCGCAGGTCGTGGATGCGGTTGTTGCCGTAGTAGTGCTTCTGGAAGCGAAAGGCGCCCGAGTAGAACGGCGGGCGGCCCGGGTAGCGGTCCGGGTGGAAGGTGAAGTGGTAGCGGAAGCTGTTGGCCAGGACTGGCGCAGCTGCAAGGCCCGGCAGTGCCTGCTGGAAGCCCTGAACCACCGCGCGCTGGCGCCGCAGGTCCAGTTCGCGCCGCACGGCCTCGGCCAGCGCGTTCTTCGTTCGCACCAGGGAGGTCAGCGTCAGGCTGCGATCCCGCTGCAGGTGCTGCACGATCGCCAGCAGCCACTTCAGCATCACGGGCTGCGGGATGTCGATCTGCCGGCACTCGCGGTCGAGCCAGCGCACCAGATCGTTCTCGTCGGCGTGCGTCGGCACGGCGTTCAGCCCCAACTGCTCGGGCTCGGCGGCCTTGTAGACGATCTGGCCGCCGTCCACGTCGATCTCGTAGGTCCGGCCGGTCTCGCGCAGGTGGAAGCCGTTGAGCGTGGGCAGTTCGGCAAACAGGTCGAACTGGCCCAGCTCTGAACACAGGCGCCGGTCTAGGGGCTGCAGCTCGCCCTCGAAGGTGAAGCACAGCTGGGGCAGTTGCGCGAAGGGCACGCCGCGGGCGGCAGGCGCCTTGGCGGCGTCCTGCCGCATGCGCTCTCGCTCGATGGCCTCGCTCACGGCACGCTGGTCCTTGCCGCTGAAGCTGCCCAGCAAGAACGCTTCGGTGGCTTCGTCCACGGCACCGCGCACTATGGCGGTGGCACCGTTGGTGGTGGGCCGCAGTTCCACCGTGCCCGCCAGCTCGGCGGGCACCGGCTGGGCGGGCATCGCCGGCAAGGTCACGATGGCCTCGGGCACCTTGGGCTTCTGGTCCTGCAGAGACTTGAAGTAGCCGCGGTCGTCAATGACGGCGCCACCACCGCCACCGCCTGGGAACAACTGGTCTGGCGGCGGCGTGATGATGGCCGTTGCCGCCTCGAAGGCGTTGAAGCCCATGTTCTTGACCAAGCGGTCGGCCAGTTCGTCAGCCACGCGCACGAAGCTCTCGGAGACGATGTGGGCGTAGGCGCGGTTCAGCGCCAGCTGCTGGCGGGCCTGGGCGTAGGGCATCCGAAGCACGCGGCCGAGCAGTTGCTCAACGTCCTTGGCGCTGTGGGCGTTCTGCAGGCTGCACAGCACGTAGGCGAAGGGGCAGTCCCAGCCCTCCTTCAGCGCTTCCACCGTGACCACGTAGCGCACTGGGCACAGCGGCGAGCCGATCGCCACGCCGTCCAGTTCCTTCTGGTCGCCCGTCGCCACGGCGATCTGCTTGCGGTCGATCTTCTCGCCGTCGGCGTCGGTGAGGTGCTTTACAAGCACGTCCACCGTTACCTCGCCGCCCTTGGGCTGAGCCTGGAAGAGGATCACCGGGCGGACGTAGTCCTTCTCGCCTGCGGCCAGCTTCTCCAGCTTGTCGCGGGTCAGGATGGCATCGCGCACCGCGTCCTTCCAGCCGGTGGGGTGCTCCATGAGGACGATCGGCAGCTTGATCATGTCCTCGTTCTGAAGCTCTTGCGCGCCAACGTGGAAGACAACGTTGCTGCCCTTCACGGGCGTAGCCGTCATTTCGATCAGGCAAGTCGGCGAGAGCCGGCGCAGGGTGTCGAAGGCCAGGTGCGTACGGTTGTTGTGCGCCTCGTCCACCACGAGGATCGGCTTGTTCAGTGCCACCCAGTTCGCCAGCGACGACTTCACACGGCCTACGTCCCTGTCGGTCAGGTAGGTCTGCTTCGCCAGGTCGGCAGTGCTGACCTTCTCCAGCGGCGCCGCCTGCTCGAGCGTCAGGTTCTGGAAGTGCGGCGCCAGCGACTCGTCGAACGAGTACACGTTGCGGATGGAGGTGTCGCGCACGGCGAAGGACTGGATGGTCGCCACCACGATCACGGCCGCGCTGCCCACCTCGTGCGGGCCTACGGTCGCCAGTTCGTCCAGCGCACACACGCGCACGCGGTCGCCAAAGTGTTCGGCCAGGCCGGCGTGGCAGGCGTTGCCCGGCACGCGCAGCGCGGCCAGCGTCTGGGTGCGGATGGCGTCAGAAGGCACCAGCCAAAGCACCACGGGCGCGTCGGTGTCAGCGTAGGCCCGGCCCACCCGGGCCACCGCGTGGGCGGCCATCGTCGTCTTGCCGCCACCCGTGGGGATGCGCACGCACACGGCCGGCACGTCGCCCATGGTCGTGGCGTCGTAGGCGAACTTCTGGCCGACGCGGGCCATCGCCTCGTCCCAGGCGGTCACGTGGCCGGCCACGCGGGCCCGCCGGAAAAAGGTTTCGAGCGCGTCCAGCGTGTCCTGCTGGTAGCGCTTCAGCTTGAAGGTCGCCATCTCGTCCCTGTCGTGTTCTGGGTGATGCCCGGCGCTGTCAGCGCGCCTTGATGTCGTAGGGGATCTGCCGGAAGCTCACGCCGGCCTCGGCCAGGCGCTGCTCGCCCAGGCGCGTGGTTTCACCGTAGACCACCTTGCGCTTAGGGCACTCAGCGCCGGGGAGTGTGGCCGCGGCCAGAAGTTCGTCGAGGTGTGCCAGCACCGGGCCGGTGAGCACGTTGCCCCCGGCTGGCTTGCGATCGCCCAGGATGCCGTTGTAGAGCAGGAAGACGGCGGTGTCGTCGTGCACGCCCAGCAGCGGGCTGTCAAAAGTCCGCGTGGCGGGCTGGCCAGTCTCGAAGTGCCAGAGGTAGCCGGCCAGAGCGCCGAAGGGCACCTTGGGGTTGATGCTGCCGTCGGCGTCGAACACTGGCTCGCCGAGGGTGTAGAAGCGAAAACCACCGCCGCCACGCCAGTCGACAGCGACCGAAATGCCACCTTGTTCGCCCTTGACGACCTCTAGCAGTCTGGGAATGCAGTGAGTCTGTGCATGCTCGCCGATCTCGATACCAATGTAGTTGCGTCCAAACTTGTGGGCTACGGCTGCGGTTGTGCCGGATCCGAGGAAGCTGTCCAGCACAAGATCGCCCGGATCTGTCGCCACCTGCAAAACTCGGTGAATTAGCGCCTCCGGCTTAGGTGTTGCAAAGTCCAACCCTCCGGCCAGCTTGTTCAGTTCTTGCGCGGCGATTCGGTTTTCGCCGACCTCTTGGTATCGCCAAACAGTAGTCGCAACGACACCCTTTCCTTCCAGTTCAGACAGAAACCGTTTGATTGTTGGCTTGTTGGTGCCATCCTTACCAAACCACATCCTGTTTTCAAGGAGCAAGCGCTGCAGCGACTCTTGGGTGTGCGACCAAGCGCGACCAGCAGGCGGTCTCGTGACACGACCGCTTGGAGTAACGATGTCGTAGATATTTGCGCTTTCACCCGTCTTGGCGAACTGCTTGCCCCGTTGTCCGGACTTCAGACTTAAGGTGAAGTTGTCTGCATACCAAGGCCCACGCCCGTACCAATTACCATCTTCATCGACGCCATCGAACTGATCGCTGTTCTTGTAAATCGAATTCTGTTCAGCTGTACGAGCAAGCCGATTGGGTCGCCAAACCTGCTTGCTTTTAGCGAACACAAGCACATGGTCGTGGCTATCACTGAGCCACGTGGAATTGCTTTGTGGAGCCGACTTCTTCTCCCAGATTACGTTGGAAACGAAATTGGCTCGGCCGAATACCTCATCCATCAAGACCTTAAGGTAGTGAGCCTCGTTGTCATCTACAGTCACCCAGATGCTTCCATCCTCAGAAAGTAGTTCGCGTAGGTACGCGAGTCGTGGATGCATCATGCTTAGCCACTGGCTGTGCTCCAGCTTGTCGTCGTACTGAGCGAAAGCACTCTGAGTGTTGTATGGAGGGTCGATGAAGACGCACTTCACCTTGCCCCGATAGAACGGAAGAAGCGCCTTCAACGCGAGCAGGTTGTCACCCTGGATCAGCATGTTGTCGGCGGCGGGGTCGCCGTGCGCCGACTCGAAGTTCAGCAGGTGGTACGGCACATTGCCGGCCACGGTCACGGCTTGGGCTTTGTTCACCCAGTCGAGAAACGGCATCGTCAGGTTCTCTCGTTGTGTTTTCTTGGCATTGTCCATGCCGACAAGTGCGTGGCAGCACCTCGCCTGCGGGCGTTGAAACGCAAGGCTGGGCCTGCTCAGGGTGGGCTGGTTGGGGCCCGCTCGCCGTCGTCCAGCACCAGCACCCGTTCAGGCCAACGCAGCAGTGCGAGGCGGGTGCGACGAGCTTGAGGTTCAGCGCCCCGCTCCTGCCAACGCCCACCCACCGAGTAGTCGACGCAGAAGACTGTGCCGCGTGGCCCCAGCCAGGCCAGCGGGCTCACGCCGTGGAACAGGTCCGGGTCGCCCTTGCCCAGCGCTTGCCGGTCCAAGGGCAAGAACTGGCGCCAGTAGTGGCCCACGACCACCGGCACGTCGTCGGCGTACTCTTCCCACCAGCGCACACGCTCCGCAAAGCGCCACTGGCCGCTGGCGAAGAACGGGCGGGCCGTGCAACGCTCGACACCGGAGGTCAGCACCCGCAAGGGGTTGAGCATCTGCCGGGCTTCGTCCAGCTGCCCAACGGCCGTGAGCGGGGCCATGTCCACGGTGGGATCGGCGAAGTGGTGGCGCCACGCCGCCTTCTCGGCCTTGGCCGCCTGCAACAGTCCGCTGGCCTGCACCTGCGCGTCCGCCCGGCTGTCCCAGTCTGAAAAGACTTGGTCCAGCTCAGACCCAGGAGGCAGCGCCTGCACCGCAGCCACCGAGGGGCCGTGCCACGCGGCGTGCACGATGCGCAGATCGTCGCGGACCAGGGCCAGCGGCAACCCAGCGAAGAACCGCAGGGTGTCGGCGTCGGCTGCCGGTTCGGCCCAGGTCCAGGGCTGGTAACGCTGGTCGTGGTGGTTGTGCTCTCGCCAGAACCAGTCATTCCCGGCCTTGCGCTCGCCCCGCAGCAGGTTCAGTTCGTGGTTGCCCAGGATGGCGAAGGCGCGGCCTTCCTCAACCATGCGGCGCACCAGGCGCACGACGCCCGGGCTGTCAGGGCCTCGGTCCACGAGGTCGCCCAGGAAGACGAGCTGGCGCCCTTCAGGGTGGCAGCCCTGGCCGTCGTAGCCAGCGGCTGCCAGCAGTGCACGCAGTGCGTCCAGTTCGCCGTGGACATCGCCGACGATGTCCACGGGCCCGTCGGGTAGTGTCTGCATCATGCTTGTCCTCTCCCTGTGCTTTTGCCGGGATGTTCGCATCCCGGTGGCTCACAGGGCGAGTCTGGCACCGGTGCTTCGCCAGCACGCAAGCACTCGCCTCCTCCAGCGTGGGGAAGCTGGGGGACGTGGGGGCCGGAACAGCAGGCTCAGATTGCGCCGCTGCACGTTGTGCAAGCGCGCAAACCCCAGGGCGGCCCGGACAAGCACCGCACAACGGACTTCGGCAGTCCGACGCACAAGCAAAAAAGGCCTAGCGTCGCCGCTAAGCCCATGTCGCGCTTAGAAAATTCTTGGTAGGCCGTGTTGGACTTGAACCAACGACCAAAGGATTATGAGTCCTCTGCTCTGACCGACTGAGCTAACGGCCCAAGGCGGCGCATTGTAGGGGCGCCCTTGACGGGGGCACGCCCTCAGCCGAACAGCCGACGGGCGTACAAGCCCAGGCCGGTGGCGACACTGGCCAGGCGCTCGCCGTGCACCGCCTGCGCCGCAGGAAATGCCGCGGCCAGCGCATCGGTCAGCAAGCGCAGGCCGGTGGAGCCGCCGGTGAAGTACAGCACGTCGATCTGCTGCGGGGCCAAGCCGGCGCGGCGCGCGGTCTCCAGCGCGGCGGTGGTGATGCGGCCCAGGTCGTCCTGCAGCGCCTGTTCGGCCTGCCCCGAGGTGAGAGAGGCCTGCAGGCCACGCTCGACCAGACGCAGGTCGATGTCGCAGTCGCCGCCTTCGGCCACGGCGATCTTGGCCCGTTCCGCGCGGGTCAGCAGTTCATGGCCCAGCTGGTCGGTCAGCACCTTGATGAGCCGCGCATGCAGCGAGGGATCGGCGAAGTTCACCTTCAGGTTGCGCGCCTCGGCCAGGCGCTGCGGGCGGTACAGGCCGTTGATGAGGTGCCAGGTGGCCAGGTCGAAGTAGATGCCGCTGGGCACCTCGCGCGGGGGCTGTCCGGCCACGGCCGGGCCCAGGGTGCGGTAGCCCAGGGCGGGCAGGATGGCGGCCAGCTCGACGCGGCGGTCGAAGTCGGTGCCGGCGATGTGCACGCCGTGGTGGGCCAGCACGTCTTCGCGGCGGTCCAGGCGGGCGTGGCGGTCCGGGCCGATGCGCACCAGCGAGAAGTCGGAGGTGCCGCCGCCGATGTCGCACACCAGCACGCGCTGCTCGGTGGCCACCGTGGCCTCGTGGTGCAAGGCGGCGGCCATGGGCTCGAACTGGAAGGCGACGTCGGTGAAGCCGACGGCGCGGGCCGCGGCTTCCAGGGCGTCCTGCGCCTGGGCATCGCGGGCCGGGTCCTCGTCCACAAAGTACACCGGCCGCCCCATCACCACCCGGTCCAGCGGCCGGCCGGCATGGGTCTCGGCGCTGGCCTTGAGGTGGCGCAGGTAGCCCCCGATGACGTCGGCGAAGCTGACCGAGCGGCCGGCACCAATGTCGGTGTGCTGGTCCATGAGGCTGGAGCCCAGCACGCTCTTCATGGAGCGCATCAGCCGGCCTTCGGAGCCCTCCAGGTAGGCGGCCATGGCCGCGCGGCCGAACAGCCGCGGCAGGCTGCCCAGGTCCGGCCCTTCGGCCAGGTAGAACACCGCGGTGGGCATGGTGGGCTGACCGTCCTCCAGCGGCACCAGCGCCATGCCGCCCGGGGCGGCCACATCAGGGACCGCGATGGCGGAGTTGGAGGTGCCAAAGTCGATGGCGCAGAAGGAGTCGGTCACGGGCGCGGAAGGGAGGAATGGGAGACAAGGGGCATGGGCCGGCGCCCATGAAGCACAAAGGACCCGTGCGCTGCCGCGCCGGGTCCTTGTGGGGTCTTGGCAGGCCGGGGCCGTGGACGCCCGGGGCCTGCGGCTGCGGATTGTAGGCGGGGCCGGGCCCCGGCCTCAGGGGGTGTCGCCCTCGCCCAGGAAGCCGCCGCTCTGGTGGGCCCAGAGCCGGGCATAGATCCCGCCGGCGGCCAGCAACTCGGCATGGGTGCCCTGCTCCACCACCCGGCCGGCGTCCATGACCACCAGACGGTCCATGGCCATGATGGTGGACAGGCGGTGGGCGATGGCCACCACGGTCTTGCCCTCCATGAGCTTGTAGAGGCTGTCCTGGATGGCGGCTTCGACTTCGCTGTCCAGGGCGCTGGTGGCCTCGTCCAGCAGCAGGATGGGGGCGTCCTTGAGCATCACCCGGGCGATGGCGATGCGCTGACGCTGCCCGCCGCTGAGCTTGACGCCACGCTCGCCCACATGGGCGTCGTAGCCGGTGCGGCCCTTGGGGTCGGTCAGGGTGGCGATGAAGCCATCGGCCTCGGCCCGGGCGGCGGCGGCCTGCATGGCCTCGTCGCCGGCGTCGGGCCGACCGTAGAGGATGTTGTCGCGCACCGATCGGTGCAGCAGCGAGGTGTCCTGGGTGACCATGCCCACCTGGGCGCGCAGGCTGTCCTGGGTGACCTGGGCGATGTCCTGCCCGTCGATCAGGATGCGGCCGGCACCCACGTCATAAAAGCGCAGCAGCAGGTTGAGCACGGTGCTCTTGCCGGCGCCGGACCGGCCCACCAGGCCGATCTTCTCGCCCGGGCGGATGACCAGGTCCAGGCCGTCCACCACCTGCCGACCCGCCTGCCCGTAGCTGAAGTCCACCCGCTCGAACCGCACCTCGCCAGCACCGACCTGCAGCGGGCGGGCCTGGGGCGCGTCCAGCACCTTGCGCTCGCGCGCCAGGGTGAGCATGCCGTCCTGCACCGTGCCCACATGTTCGAACAGGGCCGCCATCTCCCACATGATCCAGTGCGAGATGCCGTTCAGGCGCATGGCCATGGCGGTGGCCGCCGCCACCGCCCCCACCCCCACCGCGCCGGCCGACCAGCGCCACAGCGCCACCCCGGCGATGCCCAGGATCAGGCCCACGCTGAGCAGGTGGATGCAGACCTCGAACCAGCTCACCAGGCGCATCTGGGCGTGGACCGTGCCCAGGAACTCCGACATGGCGCCACGGGCGTGGGCCGCCTCGCGGGCGTCGTGGGCGAAGAGCTTGACGGTGCTGATGTTGGTGTAGGCGTCGGTGATGCGTCCAGTCATCAGCGAGCGGGCGTCGGCCTGGTTCTGCGCCACCCGCGCCAGGCGCGGCACGAAGAAGCGCATGGCCAGCAGGTACAGGCCCAGCCAGCCCGCCAGGGGCAGGACCAGCCACAGGTCGAAGCCGCCGACCACCGCCAGCAGGGTGACGAAGTAGATGATGATGAACACCAGGATGTCACAAAGTGTCATCCACACGTCGCGCACCGCCAGGGCGGTCTGCATCACCTTGGTCGCCACGCGGCCGGCGAACTCGTCCTGGTAGAAAGCCATGCTCTGGCCCAGCATCAGGCGGTGGAAGTTCCAGCGCAGCCGCATGGGGAAGTTGCCCGCCAGGCTCTGGTGCTTGAACAGCGTCTGCAGCGCCACGGCCAGGGTGCTGGCCAGCAGCACGCCGGCCAGCGCCAGCAGCCGGTTGCCCTCCTGGGCCCACAGCTGCGCCGGAGGAATGGCCGCCAGCCAGTCCACCAGATCGCCCAGCAGGGCGAACAGCCACGCCTCGAACACGCCGATGATGGCGGTGAAGCCGGTCATGGCCGCGATGTAAAGGCGCAGGCCGCGGGTGGACGCCCACATGAAGGGCCAGAAACGGGCCGGCGGGGCCTGGGCCGGAGTGGGCGGAAAGGGATCGACCAGACGCTCGAACCAGGCCATCAGGCCCTGGCCACGGGCCTGCGGGGCCGTCACGGGGGGAAGACTCATGCGGGATGCACTCCTGGCAGCCACCTGCCCTCAGCAGGCAGGGAAACAACTGCGAACAAGTTCACGGATTCCGGCCTTGAAAATATTGACAAAAGGCTGGTAAAACCTGACAGATGGAAGAACGCAACGCCTCAACTCTGTTGGGCGAAAGTCGGTTCGGGTTGCCGTTTCCGGACTCGCTGCACAGCGCCCCGCCCCCGGCGGGCACCACGCCTGACGCCCTGCGCGCTTTGGTCAAGCAGGTGCGGGCCCATTTCCAGACGCCGGCCCTGCCCGAGCCCTGCCGCGACGTGCGGCTGCTGGGCCGATCGCCGCAGGCCCTGGACAGCAGCCGCGTGTGGTTTGCCCAGCAGGGCTTTCTGAGCCTGGGACTCTACCAGCGGCGCCAAGGGCCCCCGTTGCCCGGGGCTTCCACCGCCCGACCCTCGGTCATCGATGGCCATGTGAGCGCCGACGGTGTGGTGGTGGGTGAGTATTTCCAGCTGCGGCTGCCACGGCTGCCGCTGCTGGCCCGGGCCGTGGGGGCCACGCTGACGGGCGATGGCGAAGCCGCGCGCCACCGGCTGGACCAGGCGCGCCGCAGCCGACATGTGTTGCGCCTGGTCACCGAGTTCAGCGACGGCAGCACGGTGGTCACCACCAACGAGCCGCCGCACAAGCCGCTGGATCCGCCCCCTGGCTGGGACATGCACCACGAGGCGCTCCACCATCCGCCCTCACACCTGCTGGGGGTGCACCTGCAGCGCCTGCGCGCCGTGCGCCAGCAAGGTGGCCCCAGCCCGGTGTCGATGCGCGACCTGGATGACCTGCGTGCCCAAGCGCTGCGCTGGTGGCAAAAGAGCCTGTCCTTCCGGGAGCAAGTCGGCTGGATCCAGCGCGATGAACTGCCTGCCCTGCTGGGTCTGCCGCCGGCCGAGGCCGACGCGCTCTATCCCATCCTGCGGGTGCTGATGCACAAGGATCCGCGCGACCCCGGCCACACCACCGGCCTGGGGCCCTTGACCTCCAGCTGATCGCTGCCCAGTTCCGGCCGGCCCCGGCCCGGCAGCCGGGCGCCCCGTCCGGGCACGGCCACCCCTGTCAGCCCGGCGCCATCACCCCCCGCAGGCACTGGGCCGGCGGGTGGTGCTCGCGCAGCACCTGCAGGAACTCGCGGGCCAGGCGCCCGGCCGGCGGCGAGGCCCGACTCACCGCCACAAACTCCACCTGGTAGTGCGGGTCCCGCGGCAGGCCATCCTCGGCCAGGGGACCGTCACCGGCGGCACCCAAACGCCGCAGACGGCCGGCCTGCACAAAGGCCTGGGCATAGTGGTCGGGCAGGAAGCCGACGTAGGCCCCCGACAGGATGAGCGTGGCCACCGCCTCCTGGTCGGTGACCGAGGCGGTGCGGCGCAGCCGGTAGCGGTGGGTGGCATCCATGTTGGGCGAATGGAAGGACAGGCCGGCCAGTTCGGCCGCCCGCAGCGCTTCCCAGCGCAGGGGCCGGTCCGCCTGGGCAAACAGCCCGTGTCCCGCCCCGCAATACAGGTGCATGGCCTCGTCGAACAGCGGCTGGTAGTGCAGGCTGTCGGAGCGCCGGTGGTCGGGCACCACCGCCAGCCCCAGCCGGCCATCCATCACCTCCCGCTCCAGCTGGTTGAGCGCCCCCACGCTCAAGGCCAAGCCCACCGCCGGCGCCCGCCGGCGGAAGGTGCCGATGGCCGCCGCAATGCGCGCCCGCGGGTTGGTGACCGTCTTGTCGAACAGCCCCACGGCCAGGGTGCCCTGCAATTCAGCGTGCAGGTCATGCACCTCCGTGCGAAAGCCATCGATGGCCTCCAGCACCTGCTCGGCGCCCTGCAGCACCCGCTCGCCATCGGGGGTCAAGGCAAAGCCGGCACGACCCCGCCGGCACAGCACCAGCCCCAGGCGCTGCTCCAGCTCCTTGAGGTGGCGGCTGACGGTGGAGCGGCCGATGTTGAGCTCCAGCTCCGCCGCGGCCAGCCCGCCGCAGCGGACCACCGTGCGAAAGATGCGCAGCAGGCGCAGCTCGGTGTCGCCCACCTGTCCCAGCAAGGCCTTCTTGACCATTTAAAGTTTCAATCTAATGCACGTGAATGACCAATCATCGCAGAGAAAGACAACTGAAAGCCCCGCAGAATCTGGCGTCAACTGCTGATCGCAGTGGTCGGCGCGGACCCGCGTGACGCAGACCGGTCCCCACCCGGGCCCGGTGTCCGCACCGACCTTTCCCCTCCGCCCACGGAAGCCACCATGCACGCCCACGACTTGCCGGTGACCCCGGCCGACGCCAGCCCCCTCACCCCCGCCCAGCTCAAGGCGCACTGGATGCCGTTCACCGGCAACCGCCAGTTCAAGGCCGACCCGCGGCTGATCGCCAGCGCCCAGGGGGCCTACTTCACGGACGACGCCGGCCGCCGGATCTTTGACGGCCTGTCGGGCCTATGGACCTGCGGCCTGGGCCACGGCCGGCGCGAGATCGCCGACGCCGTGTCGCGTCAGATCGCCACGCTGGACTACTCGCCGGCCTTCCAGTTCGGCCACCGGTTGTCCTTCCAGCTGGCCGAGAAGATCGTGCAGCACATGCCCCCGGGGCTGGAGCATGTGTTCTTCGTGGGCTCGGGCTCCGAGGCCGCCGACACGGCCCTGAAGATGGCCCGCGCCTACTGGCGCCTGAAGGGCCAGGCCAGCAAGACCCGCTTCATCGGCCGGGTCAAGGGCTACCACGGCGTCAACTTTGCCGGCATCAGCGTTGGGGGCCTGGTGGGCAACCGCAAGCTCTACGGCGAAGGCCTGCAGGTGGACCACCTGCCGCACACCCAGCTGCCGGGCATGGAGTTCAGCCACGGCCAGCCCACCGACGGCGCCCACCTGGCCGACGAGCTGCTCAACCTGATCAACCTGCACGACGCCAGCAACATTGCCGCGGTGATCGTGGAGCCCTTCTCCGGGTCGGCCGGCGTCATCATCCCGCCGCTGGGCTACCTGCAGCGCCTGCGCGAGATCTGCACCGCGCACAACATCCTGCTGATCTTTGATGAGGTCATCACCGGCTTTGGCCGCGCCGGCGCCTGGACAGGCTCCGAGGCCTTTGGCGTGACCCCTGACCTGCTGAACTTTGCCAAGCAGGTGACCAACGGCGCCGTCCCCATGGGTGGCGTGGTGGCCAGCCCCGAGATCCACGACACCTTCATGGCCGCTGGCGGCCCCGAGTACGCCATCGAGTTCCCGCACGGCTACACCTACTCCGCCCACCCGGTGGCCTGCGCCGCCGGCCTGGCCGCCCTGGAGCTGCTGGAGCAGGAGGCCATGCCGCAGCGCGTGGCGGAGCTGGCCCCGCTGTTCCAAGAAGCGGTGCACGGCCTGAAGGGCGCCAAGCACGTCACCGACATCCGCAACTACGGCCTGGCCGCCGGCCTGACCATTGCCGCGCTGCCCGGCGAGCCGGCCCGCCGGCCGTTCGAGATCGCCATGCGCTGCTGGGAGAAGGGCTTCTACGTACGCTTCGGGGGCGACACGATCCAGCTCGCCCCGCCGTTCATCAGCACGCCCGCCGAGATCGACCGCCTGGTGTCGGTCGTGGGCGACGCCCTGCAGGCCCAGGGCTGAAGCCCGGCGCCCGCCGGCGGGGCGGGTGAGCCCTCTCCGCGCTGAAGTGACGTCAGGTTAAGCTCATTTACCTTTTGAAACTTCAGCTGGAGATCCCATGCGCACGTCCCTTCTCTTGGCCCTGGGCCTGATCGCCACAGCCGCCCAGGCCGCCCCCACGGTGTACGACAACTTCGCCGCCGGGGCCATCGACCCGGCCAAGTGGAACGAGACGGCCAGCTGGCGCTATGTGGACGGCAATGGCCGCCTGCAGTTGGGTCGCACCGCCGTGGCCGGCGCCGCGGCGGACACCGGCCTGCTCTTCGACACTCTGGGCCTGAACGCCAAGCGCAGCATCCCCGCCAAATCCATGGGCGCCACCCTGCGCGTGATGGACATCGACGTGCCGGACGGCTGCGCCACCAACACCACCCAGACCGTCAGCACCTCACGCGCCCGGGTGATCGGATCCCTGTTCAATGCCCGCCCCGGCGGCCCGGTGGCCGGCGACCGCACCGGCGACGTGCTGGCCCAGGTGCGTGTGGGCCGCGCCTCCAACAGCACCGACGCCGAAGGCGTGCTGCGGGTGACCGGCGTGCTGTCGCAGTGCACCACCCCCGACTGCAGCTTCTCCGTGGGCCTGTCCTCGCAGGACCTGGGCACGGCCGCGCTGGGCCAGCGGGTCAAGGCGCTGATCAAGTGGTCCCGGGCAACCAACACTGTGGCCTTCTCGCGCGATGGCGGCGCCGCCAAGGTGAGCAGCTACACCCTGGCCGACGGTGCCCTGCCCGCGGTGGTGTTCCATCAGGTCAGCTTGCGCCATGACCTGCCCAACTGCCTGTCGGCGCCTGCGCCGCGGGCCAGCATCAGCGCGGAGATCGACGACGTCATCTTCAGCGACTGATTGCGGACAAGGTCGGCCGGCACACCGCCCCGGGCCGTGCACCCTAGAAACAGGGGTCCCGCGATAATGCCGGGTTCGCCCGCCCCCGCAAGCCTGCGGTGCGGCGCCCTTTCCCGGCCGACCCGGAGCGCCCCATGACCGACCTGCCCCTGTCTTCCCAACACGTGCTGGACTGGCACGACGCCTGCCTGGCCCGTGCGGACTGGCCGGTCAGCGATGCCCCGCTCACCGAGGCAGGCCCCGAACAGGGCCTGCGTTTCTGGATCCTCTCCAACCACCGCTTCAACAACCTGCTGTGGAATGAGGAAGACCTGGCCCGCCGCACCCAGGTCAGCGCCGAAGAGATTGCCGCCAACAAGCGCGCCATCGACCGCTACAACCAGGCCCGCAACGACGCCACCGAGCGCGTGGACGAACTGCTGCTCATCGCCCTGGGGCTGGTCGAGCCCGAGAGCGCCCGCACCGATGCCCCCGTCAGCCGCGTGGCCCCGGGCGCCCGCCTGAACAGCGAGACCGCCGGCTCCATGGTGGACCGCCTGTCCATCATGGCGCTCAAGGCCCGTGCCATGCGCGAGCAGACCCAGCGCACCGATGTGGACGACGCCCACCGCGCCAGCAGCCAAGCCAAGCTGGACCGCCTGCTGGCCCAGCGCGCCGACCTGGGCCGCTGCCTGGACGAGCTGCTGGCCGACAGCCTGGCCGGCCGCGCCTACTTCAAGGTCTACCGCCAGTTCAAGATGTACAACGACCCGCGCCTGAACCCGGCGTTGGTGCGTGAGGCCGCCGGCCGCCAGGCCGGATGAGCGCTTCTGCTGCCATGTCAGCCGCCGTGCCCCCGACAGGACCGCTGAAGGTCTTGGTGGTCAAAACCTCGTCCATGGGTGACGTGGTGCACGCCCTGGCCGCCGTGACCGACCTGCTGACCGCGCGGCCCGGCAGCACCGTGGACTGGCTGGTGGAAAAGCCCTTTGCCGCCCTGCCCGGTCTGCACCCCGGCGTGCGCCGCGTGCTGCCGATCGCCTGGCGCAAGTGGCGCAAGGCCCTGGGCCAACGCGCCACCTGGGCGCTGATGGGCGAGGCCCGCGCCGCCCTGCAGGCCGAGCGCTATGACCTGGTGGTGGACCTGCAAGGCCTGCTGCTCAAGAGCGTGCTCTGGGGCCGGCAGGCCCACGGCCCGTTGGTGGGCTATGACTGGGGCAGCGCCCGCGAGCCCCTGGCGTCGCTGTTCTATGACCGCAAGGTCAAGGTGCCGCGCACGCTGCACGCCGTGGAGCGCTCTCGCCGGCTGATGGCCGCGGCGGCGGGCTACGCCATGCCCACCCGCCCGGCCGACTTTGGCATCCGCCCGCGGGCCACGCCCGCCTGGCTGCCGCCACTGCCCGCCGTGGCCTTGATTCCCTGCGCCAGCCGGCCCGAGAAACTGTGGCCCGAGGACCACTGGATGGCCGTGGGCCAACGCTTCAAAGCGCTGGGCCTGACGCCGGTGGTGGTGTGGGGCAGCCCGGACGAGCAAGCCCGCGCCGAGCGCATTGCCGCCGGCTGTGGCGGCGTGGTGCCGCCCTTCTTGAGCGTGCAGGACATGGGCGAGGTCTTGGGCCGCTGCCGCGCCGCCGTGGGGCTGGACACCGGCTTCTCGCACCTGGCCGCCGCGTTTGCACTGCCCACCGTGGGCATTTACTGCGACCACGAACCCGGCTTGGTGGGCATCACCGGCCCAGCCTGGGTGCGCAGCCTCGGTGGCCGGGGCCAGCGCCCCAGCCTGGCCGAGGTGATGGCGCTGGTGGACGAACAGATCGCCGGTTTGGCAATCTGACCGGCCGCCCGCCTGCGCCGGCCCCAGCGATCAGGCCATCAGGCCAGGCGCCAGCCCAGGGTTTCACCGCCACGCAGCGGCTTGAGGCTGGCCTCACCAAAGGGCAGGCTCTCGGGCAGGGTCCAGGCCTCGCGCTTCAAGGTGATGGTGCCGGCATTGACCGGCAGGCCGTAGAAGGCCGGGCCGTGCAGGCTGGCAAAGCCTTCCAACTGGTCCAGCGCGCCGGCGGCCTCGAAGGCCTCGGCATACAGCTCGATGGCCGAGAGTGCGGTGTAGCAGCCGGCGCAGGCCGCGGCATGCTCCTTCAGGTGCGCCGGGTGCGGCGCGCTGTCCGTACCCAGGAAGAAGCGGTCAGAGCCGCTGGTGGCCGCGGCCACCAGGGCCTGGCGGTGCACCTCGCGCTTGAGCACGGGCAGGCAGTAGTAGTGCGGCCGCAGCCCACCCTGGAAGATGGCGTTGCGGTTGTAAAGCAGGTGGTGCGCGGTGAGCGTGGCCGCTGTGTAGGCGCCGGCGCTGGCCACGTACTGGGCGGCCTCCTGGGTGGTGATGTGCTCGAACACCACCTTCAACTCCGGGAAGTCGCGGCGCAGCGGCTGCATCACCTGGTCAATGAACACCGCCTCGCGGTCGAACACATCCACCGCGGGGTCGGTCACTTCACCGTGCACGCACAGCACCAGGCCTGCGCGCTGCATGGCCTCCAGCGTGGCGTAGGTCTTGCGGATGTCGGTCACGCCGGCATCGCTGTTGGTGGTGGCGCCGGCGGGGTAAAGCTTGAGCGCGACGATGCCAGCGGCCTGGGCCCGGGTGATTTCCTCGGCCGGGGTGTTGTCGGTCAGGTACAGCGTCATCAGCGGCTCAAAGGCCACGCCGGCGGGCACGGCGGCGGCGATGCGCGCCTTGTAGGCCAGGGCCTGCTCGGTGGTGGTCACCGGGGGGCGCAGGTTGGGCATGATGATCGCGCGGCCGAACTGGCGGGCGGTGTCAGGCACCACGGCGGCCAGGGCGGCGCCATCGCGCACATGCAGGTGCCAGTCGTCGGGACGGATGAGGGTGAGGGTGTCAGGGCGGCTCATGCCGGGATTGTCCCCCGCGCCGCGCGGCGGGCCAATAATGGCGCCGCTGCGTGCTGCCGGCGCCGGTGGCGCTTGGCCCCCTTCCGCCTTGCCCCGCCATGCTGCCCTTACCCGCACCGGCCGCCCCCACTTTGGCCCCCGACACGGCGTCCGCCCCGGCCCTGCGGCTGCAGCTCCTGGGCCCGCCCAGGCTGAGCGGCCCTGCGGGCGCCCCGCAAGCCTTGGCACGCAAGGACGCTGCCCTGCTGGCCCTGGTGGCGCTGGAGCCCGCCGTGGGGCGCGAGTCCCTCCAGGCCCGCCTGTGGCCCGACGCCAGCCCGGCCGGAGCCGCCAACAACCTGCGCCAGCGGCTGTTCCGCCTGAAGCAGCAGGCCGGCCAGCCCCTGCTGTCCGGCGAGCCCCTGCGCTTGGCCGAGGGCCTGCGCGTGGACCTGCTGCAGACCGACGCCACACTCGACGACAGCCAGCTGGCCGCCGAGCTGCTGGCCGGGCTGGACTTTGGCGCCGATGGCCGGGCCCTGCAGTCCTGGGTGCGCCAGGCCCGTCAGGCCTGGCAGGCGCGCCGGGCCAGCGAACTGGCCCGCCGCAGTGAGGCCCTGGCGCAAGCCGGTCAGCACCGCCCCGCCGAGGCCCTGACCCGCCTGAGCCTGGGTCTGGACCCGCTGGACGAGGCCGCCTGGCGCCGGCTCATGCGGCTGCAGCGCGACCAGGGTCAAGCCGCCGCGGCGGTCGAGAGCTTCGGCCGCTGCGAGGCCGCGCTGCGCGAGGAGCTGGGCCTGCGGCCCAGCGCCCAGACCCTGGCCCTGCTGGCCGAGATCGAACGCGGCGCGCCCGCCCCGGCCCACGCGGCGGGCCCCACAGGCCCAGGACCGGCCTACCCCCTGCTGGGCCGCGAGGCGGCGCTGCATACCGCCCAGGCTTGGGTGCAGGCCGGTCGCAGCCTGCAGGTGCAAGGCCCACCCGGCGCCGGTGTGAGTCGCCTGCTGCGCGCCCTGGCCGACCCGCTGGGCGTGACCGCACGCGAGCGGGCGCACCGTGACGACCGCCTGACGCCCTATGCCAGCCTGGGCCGCCTGCTGCACCGACTGGTGCCTGAGCGGGGCCTGCCCGAATCACCCGAGCTGCGCCGCCTGCTGGCCCACCGCCTGCCGGGCGGAGACCACGCCAGCCGGGTGGCCCCCAGCGCCGGCCCCAGCCGCGCCCAGCTCGACGAAGGCCTGCGCCAGGCCCTGCAGCACGCCCGACAGGCGGGCTGTGCCTGGCTGCTGCTGGACGACCTGCAATGGGCCGACGCCCAAAGCCTGGACTGGCTGCGGCGCCATGCCGACGCCCCCGGACTGCCCCGCTGGCTGCTGGGCCACCACCCTGCGCCGGCCGCGGTCGCGGCGCCGCAGGTGCCCCACCAGACGCCGCCCTGGCCCACGCTGGCCCTGGACCCGCTGCCCGAGCCCGCCCTGCGCGACCTGCTGCGCCACTGGCGCGCGCACCACACCGGTCAGGCAGAGGCCACCGACGCCGCGGCGCGCGCCCAGGAGGCCCAGTTGCTGACCGCCCTGCAGGGCACCGGCCAAGGCCGACCCGCCTATGCCGTGGCCCTGCTGCGCGAGGCCGCGGGGGCCAGGCCGGGCACCGTGCCGCCCCTGCCGGGCCCCGACCCCGCCCACTGGGCCCAGCCCCTGCTGGCCCGGCTGAGCCCAGCCGCCCGGCAACTGGCCCAGGTGGCCGCCCTGGCAGGCCAGGACCACGAGGTGGGCCTGGCCTGCGAAGTGCTGGGCCGCAGCGCCCTGGACCTGGCCGAGGCCTGGGCCGAGCTGGAGCAGGCCGGCCTGCTGGACGAAGAGGGCGCCCTGCCGGGCGGTCTGCAGGAGGCCCTGGCCGCCACCCTGCCCGACCCGGTGCGCCGCAATCTGTTGGCGCGCATCGCCGCCAGCCCGCTGCTGCGCGCCGCCCCGCCCGAACGCCAGGCCGAGCGCCATGCCCAGCAGGGCCAATGGGGGGCGGCCGCGCGCTGTCTGCGCCAGGCCGCCGCCGGTGCCGCCCAGGCGGGGCAGCTGGACCTGCGGGAAACCCGGCTGCAGGAGGCGGCCGACCTGTTCGAGCGCGCCGGCGAACCGGTGGAGGCCTGGCGCACGCGGCTGTCGCTGCTGCAGCAGCAGGACAGCCGCCACGACGCGGCCAGCCGTCTGGCCACGCTGGCTGAACTGGCGGCCAACGCGGCCCACCTGCCCGACCCGCCGGCGCTGCGGCCCGAGCTGTGCCTGGCCGCCGCCGCCCTGCACCTGCAACTGGAGCAGGTGCAGGAGAGCCTGCGCGAAGCCGACGCCGGGCTGGCCGCCCTGCCGGTCCCACCCGACGGCGCGCCGCTGCCGGCCGCCCAGCGGGCGCTGCGCTTTCGCCTGCGGCTGGAGCGCGCCCGGGCCCTGCTGGAGGCCGACCCCGCCAGCGACAGCGCCCGCGCCGAGGTGGAGGCCCTGGTGGACCAGGACACCCAGACGCCGCTGGAAGACCCGGTGCCGCGCTGCGAGCTGTGGCATGCCTATGGCATTGCGCTGCACTTTGCCCTGCACCGACGCGCCGCCGTGGCGGCGCTGCAGCAGGCCCTGCACCTGGCCCGGCAATGCAGCCACTGGGAGGTGGAGCTGAGCGCGCTGAACGCCCTGGCGGTGCAGCATGCAGCCCTGGGCCGGCTGGACGAGGCGGTGCAGACCGCCGAAAGCACCCAGCGTCTGCTGCAACTGGGCGGGCAGACGCTGGACGTGCAGGCCGTACGGACCAATCTGGGCATGTTCCTGGTGGGCCAGGACCGGCTGGCCGAGGCCTGGCGCCTGCTGCAGGGGGTGGTGGACGGCCTCATCGACGGCCATGAGCTGTCGGCCGCCCGGGCCGCGGCTGAGGAGTTTCTGGCCGAACTGTGGTGGCGGCTAGAGCGGCCTGACCTGGCCTGGGCCGTGCTGGGCGGGCGCCACGCCGTGCGGCTGGCTGGCGTGCCAGCCGCGCGCCTGGCCTTCCGCCTGGACCTGCTGCTGCGGCTGGAGACGGTGGACCCGCCACCACGCGCCGGCCCGTCGCCGGCCGACGACCGCGCCGCGCAGCTGCTGGCCGCCTGCGCCCAGGCCACCCCGCAACCCACCGTCTGGCGGGCCCAACTGGCCGTGGCCAGGCGCCTGCCCCTGGACGCGGCCCGCGCCGGCTTTCAGGCGGTGCGCCAACAGGCCGCCCAGCAGGAATACCTGCCCGGCGCCTGGATGGCCGACGCGGCCGAGGCCGAACGCCTGCTGGCCGCCGCCGAGCCCCATGACGCGGGGGATCCCTCACGGGCGGCGGCATGGATCGCCGAGGCGGACGCCCTGGCCCGCCAGGCCTGCGCCCGGCTGGGCACGCTGGCCCATCCCTTCATGCCGCCAGAGCGGCTGTGGCGCACCGCCTGGCGCGCCGCCCGCGCTCTGGGCGACATGGCGGCCGCCGCCCACTGGCAGGCGCAGGCCCGCCAGGCCTGGGAGGCGCGCTTTGGGCCGGCGCTGCACGCCCTGGCGGCGGCGGTGCCCGCCGCGGCGCTGGACTGCCAACCTCAGGCGTTGTCCGCCTGGGCCTGGGCCTGGACGGCACCCCAGGATTGACTGGGGGCGCTCAGGGCTCCACGCCCTCGCCGTGGGTGCCCCGCTGGCGCTCGCGCAGAAAGTCCCACACCTCCTGCGCCACCGGCTTGATGTGGCGGGCGAACTGGGCGCGCTCACGGTAGATGCGCACCTCCATGGTCAGCTCGTAGTCGCTGTTGCCGGCGGGCACCAGGCGGCCGGCACGCAGCTCCTTACGCACCGAGCTGGCCGGCAGGAAGGCCAAGCCATGCCCTTCCAGCGCCATGGCCTTCAGGCCCTCGGCCATGTCGGTCTCGTAGATCGGGTCCAGATGCGGCTGCACGGTGGCGTGCTTGATGATCTGCTCGACCAGCCGCGCCATGTAGGCCCCCGAGGCATACGAGAGCAGCGGCACCGGCTGGCGCGGTGTGCCCGGCAGGCGGAACAAGGGCTGCCCCTCGCCATCGGCCCGGGCGTACGGGGCCAGCAGCTCGTGGCCCAGGCTGAGCATCTCGTAGCGGTCGGAGCTGAGCTGCAGCGGCTGCGTGATGTGGTGGTAGGCGATCAGCAGGTCGCAGCCGCCCTCCGTCAGGCGCAGCACGGCGTCGTGCACGTTCAGGCCGATGAGCCGGCTCTTGAGGTGCCCGAAGTGCTGGCGCAGGTCCATCAGCCAGTGCGGGAAGAAGGTGAAGGCCAGCGTGTGCGGCACCGCGAACTCGATGGTGTCCTGCCCCGCCACCTGGTGGCTGCGCATCATGTTGCGCGTGGCCTGCAGCGCGTCCAGGATCTCCAGCGCCTGGGCGTGGAAGGTCTCCCCCGCCGGCGTGAGCCGCGTGGGGTAGGAGGAGCGGTCCACCAGGTCGATGCCGGCCCAGGCCTCCAGCGCCTGGATGCGGCGCGAGAACGCCGGCTGGGTGACGTGGCGCAGCTGCGCCGAGCGGGAAAAACTGTGCGTTTCGGCCAGGCTGACGAAGTCCTCAAGCCACTTGGTGTCCATGCGATGCGGTCTCCTGGGCCCCCGCCGCGCCGGCGCCCTGGCCGGCGTGCTGCAGCGCCCACATGCGAGCATAGCGCCCGCCCATCGCCAGCAGGTCTTGGTGCGAACCCCGCTCCACCACCTGCCCGGCCTCCATGACCAGGATCTCGTGGGCCTCGGCCACGGTGGACAGGCGGTGGGCGATGACCAGCGTGGTCTTGCCCGCCGAGGCGCTGGCCAGCTCGCTCTGGATGGCGCGCTCGTTGGCGGAGTCCAGCGCCGAGGTGGCCTCGTCAAAGATCAAGATGGGTGGATTCTTGAGCAGCGTGCGGGCAATGGCCACGCGCTGCTTCTCGCCGCCCGAGAGCTTCAGGCCGCGCTCGCCCACCAGGGTGTCGTAGCCCTTGGGCTGGGCCACGATGAAGTCGTGGATGTGGGCCGCACGGGCCGCGGCCTCCACCTCCTCACGGCTGGCGCCGGTGCGGCCGTAGGCGATGTTGTAGGCGATGGTGTCGTTGAACAGCACCGTGTCCTGCGGCACGATGCCGATGTGGCGGCGCAGGCTGTCCTGCGTGACGGTGCGGATGTCCTGCCCGTCCACGGTGATGCGGCCGCCCCCTTCCGTGCTCACGTCATAGAAGCGGTACAGCAGCCGCGCCAGCGTGCTCTTGCCCGCGCCGCTGGCCCCCACCACCGCCACCGTCTTGCCCGCCGGGATCTCAAAGCTCAGCCCCTGCAGAATGGGCCGCGCCGGGTCGTAGGCGAAGTGCACGTCCTCAAAGCGCACCGCAGCACCCGCCACCTGCAGCGGTGCCGCGCCCGGCGCATCGGCCACCTCCCGCTCGCGCGAGAGCAGGGTGAACATCTTGTCCAGGTCGGTCAGGCTCTGCTTGACCTCGCGGTAGAGCACGCCCAGAAAGTTCAGCGGGATGTAGAGCTGGATCAGCAGGGCGTTGACCATCACGAGGTCGCCCAGGCTCAGGCGCCCCTCCACCACCCCGGTGGTGGCACGCCACAGCATGGCCAGCAGCGAGGTGGCGATGATGGCCTGCTGCCCCACGTTGAGCAGCGACAGCGTGCCTTGCGACTTGATCTGCGCGCGGCGGTATGCGTCCAGCCCCTGGTCGTAGCGGCGCGCCTCGAAGTCCTCGTTGTTGAAGTACTTCACCGTCTCGTAGTTCAGCAGCGCATCCACCGCCTTGCTGTGCGCCTGTGAATCGAGCAGGTTCATCTCGCGCCGGTAGTGGGTGCGCCACTCGGTGATGCTGATGGTGAACACCGCGTACACCCCCAGCGCCGCCAGCGTGATCCACACAAAACCCAGGTCCAGCATGCGCGCCAGCAGCACCATGGCCAGCGCCAACTCCACCAGCGTGGGCAGGATGGTGTAGAGCGAATACGACACCAGCGACTGCAGCGCCCGCGTGCCGCGCTCAATGTCGCGGGTCATGCCGCCGGTCTGCCGCTCCAGGTGAAAGCGCAAGCTCAGCGCATGCAGGTGGCGAAAGGTCTGCAGCGCAATCTCCCGCGCCGCGCCATGCGTGGCCTTGGCAAACACCAGCTCGCGCAGCTCAGTGAACAGCGTGGTGGACAGGCGCAGCAGCGCATAGGCCAGCAGCAGCCCGGCCGGCACCACCGCCAGGGCCTGCGGGTCGCCCGGCTTCACGTCCAGCGCGTCCACCAACTCCTTGAGCAGCAGCGGCACCCCCAGGTTGGCCAGCTTGGCCGCCACCAAGAACGCCAGCGCCGCCGCCACCCGGCCCTTGTAAGCCCAGAAGAAGGGCAGCAGGCGTTGCAGCGTGGCCCAGTCAGAACGGGGCCCGGCAGGGGTGGCGGGGTCAGCGGGAGAATCCAGGGTGGCGCGGCGCATGGGGCGGGATTGTCGCCCCCGGCCCCACAATCCGCCCCCATGAGTGCTAACCCCAATCCCCCCTTGAGCCTGCCCACCGACCGCGAGCTGGTGCTGCGTGTCATGCCCATGCCGGCCGATGCCAATGGCAATGGCGACATCTTTGGCGGCTGGATCATGGCGCAGGTGGACCTGGCCGGGGCCGTGCTGCCCATGCGCATCGCCAAGGGCCGCATCGCCACCGTGGCGGTCAAGGAGTTCATCTTCAAGCAGGCCGTCTCGGTGGGCGACCTGCTGAGCTTCTACGCCCAGGTCACCCGGGTGGGCAACACCTCCATCACGGTGGACGTGGAGGTGTATGCCGAGCGCAACCCGGCCGACCTGCAGGTGGTGAAGGTGACACAGGCCACGCTGACCTACGTGGCCATTGACCTGAACGGCCAGCCGCGGCCAATTTCACGCGCGCCGCAGGGCTGAACGGCCCACCGGCCGGCCCCGCTTGATGGCGTCGGCCTCTTCCAGAAGTTTGCGGACAGGGCGCTGGGGCGCCCTGTCGCGCTTTCAGGCTGTTCCCCAGCCGTCTTCAGGCCGCCACCAGGGTGACGGCGTAGGACTGGCTGCCGGCGGCCCAGGCCATGAGCCGGTCGATGTTGGGGTGCTTGCCGGGGAAGGCGCGGGCGTCGGCGGTGTGCTCGGCGTAGAGGGCCAGGCCCTCGGCGGCCGCCGCCGGGGTGATGGCGCCACCATGGCGCTGGGCCAGGGCGTGATAGACAGCCAGCGAGCCGGCCTGGCCGGGCTTGTTCTCCAGCGTGGCCACGGTCTGGCCCGCCGCATCCTGCAGGCTCAGGCCGGCAAGGTGGGCGACGGAGGGCAGGGTCTTGAGGGTGTCGGCAAAGTTCATGACGGGCTCCAGCAAAGGCGGCGCACTGTAACCGCGCGGCCGCCCGGCCTCAGCGCCCGCCCGCCTCTACTTGGAAGGTGCTGACCACGCCCGAGAGCCGGCCGGCCTGCTCGCGCAGGCTTTCGGCGGCGGCGGCGCTTTCTTCCACCAGCGCCGCGTTCTGCTGGGTCATCTGGTCGAGCTGGGTGATGGCGGCGTTGACGTCCTGGATGCCCTGGCTCTGCTCGGCCGCGGCGGCCGTGATCTCGCTGACCACATCGCTCACCCGCTGCACGCTGCCTACGATCTCGGTCATGGTCTGGCCGGCGTCACCCACCAGGCGGGTGCCGCTCTCCACCCGCTCCACGCTGGCGCCGATGAGGGTCTTGATCTCCTTGGCGGCGTCGGCGCTGCGCTGGGCCAGGCTGCGCACCTCTCCGGCCACCACGGCAAAGCCGCGGCCCTGCTCGCCGGCCCGGGCGGCTTCCACCGCCGCGTTCAGCGCCAGGATGTTGGTCTGGAAGGCGATGCCGTCGATCACGCCGATGATGTCGCTGATCTTGTGGCTGGCCTGCTGGATCTCCTGCATGGTGCTGACCACCTGGCCCACCACCTCGCCACCGCGGCGGGCCACCTCGGCCGCGGAGCTGGCCAGCTGGTTGGCGGTGCGCGCGGCCTCGGCGCTCTGGTGCACGTTGCCGGTGAGCTGGCTGATGGCGCTGGCGGTCTTCTCCAGGTTGGAGGCGGTCTGTTCGGTGCGCTGGCTCAGGTCGGTGTTGCCGCTGGCGATCTCGGCCGAGGCGGTGCCGATGCTGTCGGTGGCATGGCGCACCTGGCCCACCATCTGGCGCAGCGAGCTGGCCATGTGGCCCAGGGCGTCGATCAGGCTGCCCGGCGTGGCCCGCGGCAGCTGGGCCGAGAGGTTGCCGCCGGCGATCTGGGCCACCGCCGCGGCGGCCACCTGGGGATCGCCCCCCAGCTGGCGCAGCACGCTGCGCGCCAGCCACATGCCGATGGCGCCCAGGGCCAGCATCATCAGGCCGGTGAAGGCCAGGCCCTGCAGGGCGAAGGCCCGGACCTCGGCCTGCAGGTCGTCCATGTACAGACCGGAGCCCACGACCCAGTTCCAGCCGTCCACACGAATGATGTACTGCAGCTTGGGCACCGGCTCGGTCTGGCCCGGCCGCGGGAAATTGGTCATCACGAAGGCCTTGCCGTCGCGGCTGGCGGCCGCGCCGTCGATCAGGGCCTTGACGATGTCCACGCCCTGGCCGTCCTTGATCTTGCCCAGCATGGGCTGGCCGTCCCACTCGGGCTTGATGGGGTGCATCACGCCCTTGCCGTCCAGGCCCCAGATGTAGAAGTAGTCGGCCTTGCCGCCGTCGCCGCCGTAGCGGGCCACGCGCAAGGCGTTGGCCGCGGCGGTCTGCGCCTGCTCGGGGCTGAGCTTGCCGGCGGCGGCCTGCGCCTGGTAGGCGGCCACGATGCTGTGGGCCGACTGCACCGCGGTGACGAGCTGTTCCTCGCGCGCCTGCGTGGTGTGGCGGGCCAGCAGCCACAAGGCCAGGGCCCCGCAAATGGCCACGGCGGCCACGGCCGAGGCGACCAGCACCCAGACCTTCTGACGGAAAGTGAGGTTGTCGAGCATGTTCTCCTGTCTCCTGTCGTCGGTGTGTCTGTCGTCGTCTTGGTCCGTCCCGCAGGCGGTGCGCCCCCGCGGGCCGGCCAGTCGCTCAGCCCTGCAGCCGGAAGGCGCTGACCAGGGTGCCCAGCCGGCCGGCCTGCTCGCGCAGGCTCTCGGCCGCGGCGCTGGACTGCTCGACCAGGGCCGCGTTCTGCTGCGTCATCTGGTCCAGGTGCGAGACGGCTTGGTTGACCTCGCCAATGCCCTGGCTCTGGTCGGCCGCCCCGGCGGAGATCTCGCCCACGATGTCGGCCACCCGGCGCACGGACTGCACCAGCTCCTCCATGGTGGTGCCGGCCTGGCTGACCAGGGCACTGCCCGACTCCACCCGCTCCACGCTGGCGCCGATGAGGCCCTTGATCTCACGGGCGGCGTCGGCGCTGCGCTGGGCCAGGCTGCGCACCTCGCCCGCCACCACGGCAAAGCCGCGGCCCTGCTCGCCGGCGCGGGCGGCTTCCACCGCCGCGTTGAGCGCCAGGATGTTGGTCTGGAAGGCGATGCCGTCGATCACGCCGATGATGTCGCTGATCTTGCGGCTGGCCTGATGGATCTCGCCCATGGTGCCCACCACCTGCTGCACCACGGTGCCACCGCGCTGCGCCACCTCGGCCGCGGAGCTGGCCAGCTGGTTGGCGGTGCGCGCGGCGTCCGCGCTCTGGCGCACCGTGGTGGTGAGCTGCTCCATGGAGCTGGCGGTCTGCTCCAGGCTGGAGGCGGTCTGCTCGGTGCGGGCGCTCAGGTCGGCATTGCCCGAGGCCACCTCGTGGCTGGCGGTGCCAATGCTGTCGGTGGCCTGGCGGACCTCGCCCACCAGCCGGCGCAGGGCCTGCTGCATCTCGTCCATGGTGCGCAGCAACTCGGCGGTCTCGGCCCGGCCGGGGGCATGGATGACCTGGGTCAGGTCGCCCTGGGCGATGGCCCGGGCCACCGCCTGCACCGATTGCAGGGGCCGCGCCAGGCTGCGGGTGAGCCACCAGCCCGAGAGGACGGCCACCGCCACACAGGCCAGCAACACGCCCAGGAACCAGGCGCTGGCCCGGCCCAGCGTGGCCAGGGTGTCGGCCCCCATGGCTTCCTGGCGCGACTCCTGGTGGCGCACCAGATCGTCGGCCACCGCCACATAAGCCTTGGTCACGTCCACGAACTGGCCGGCGGCCACGGCCGTGGCCGTGGACCCCTGCTCCGCGGCGCCCATCAATTTTCCGCGGGCCGCCAGGTAGCGCTGGCGTACCTCGGTCAGGCGTGCCTGCACGGCCAACCCCTCGGGCGTGGTCTCCAGCTCAGCAAACCGCTTCTGGATGACGGAGGTGCGGGCGGTCACGCTCTTCATCTCGGCCTCGAAGAAGTTCTTCATCTCCGGCGTGGCCCCCATCCCCAGGGCCAGGGCGCGCTGGCTGTTGACCAGGATGTTCTGGCGCCACTCCCGGGCCAGGGCCAGGCGCTCGGCCTGCTCCCCCACCAGGGCCTCCGTGGTGGCTCTGACCTGCCCGGCCTGCACCACCATCACCCCCAGCAGGGCCAGCAACAAGGCCACCACGGCGCCATAAGCCAGGGCGAGCCGCTCACCCAGGCGCAAATTCTCCAACCACGTCATCGCGCACCTCGTACTGCTTGGCTGCGGCCCGCGAGGGCCACGACGGCGGGCGCGACGGCGCCCGGACTCCGCATCGGCACTGTGCCGCGCGGACTTGAAGGCCAAGACGGCAAATAGCCGGGACTAAGTCCGCTTGATGCCGCCTGCGCGGCGTTTGACATGGCCCGTCAGCGATGCCAGCCAGGGCGGGGACATACGTATCGAAATGAAAGCGACGTCTGTAAACCGTATCTGACCGCCCGCCCCGGAGGGACGCGACAGCCCCCCTGCGATGCGGGAATATTCCGCACCTGACGGTGGATCGCCGGTGTCTCCCCCCTACGGCTTGGGGGGCAACTTGACACCCCGGGCTGGCAAGGATCTTTGTGTCAGGCGACAATCCAACGTATCCAAAAGTTTCAATCTGCAAGAAGTCGAGTACACCATGGCCACCACGCTGTTCCGGACCGTCACCAGCCTCGCCACCTTTGTGGGCGCCTGCCTGCTGTCGCCGCTGGCCCACGCGGCGGTGACCTACACCCCGACCCAGGAAGGTGACGTCTACAACAACGGCGAGTCGGTGATCGTCAATTTCGACAACAAACCGTCGGGCAGCAGCAGCGGCCTGACCGGCGTCAGCAAGTGGTTCACCTACACCGGCGTGCCCACGGGCGCGCTCACCTCCTTCGCCAGCTTCTGCTTGGAGCCTGCCGTGCCGGGTTCGGACGGCCTGTACAGCGTGGCCAGCTACCAGTCGGGCAATGGCGTGAGCCTGAGCTACGGCACGCTGGAACGTCTGTTCGGCGCCGCCTTGGCGTCTGACGCGCTGAACATCGCCTTCAACGCCAATGGCGGCCTGAGCGCCACCAGCTTCACCACCAACCAGGCCGCCGCCTTGCAGGTCGCCCTGTGGGAGCTGCTGATCGACGGCGTGAACACCGCTTACAACCACACAGGCAGCTCGACCGACGACTTCGGCCTCTATGAAGACGAGCTGGACATCGCCACCGCGACCTCGGGCAACACGCTGGCCGTCTACAACTTGGCCCAGGACATCCTGGACAACTTCTACGACACCAGCTTCCAGGGCACCTCGGTCAAGGTCTGGCGCGCGTCCAGCACGGGCACCAATTCGCAGGATCAGGTCTTTGTGACCGCCGTGCCGGAGCCCACCACCTACGCCCTGTGGCTGGGCGGTCTGGGCCTGCTGGCCACGATGACCCGCCGTCGTCTGGACAAGCGCTGATCTGAACTGATCCGGGCCCGCGTGCGGCCCGGCAAGCCGGCCGTCGCCGGCTTTTTTTCGTCGTCATTCCCGGTGCCGGGGCCCAGCGGGGCCGCCTGGCCCAACCCGTCGCCCCAGGAACAGGAGTTTCCATGTCCACGATCAACCTCAGCACCGAGATCCACGTCCCAGAAGACCAAGCCGTCGTCTTCAGCGTTGACGCCATCCTGGCCAACGCCGGCTACACCGCCGTGGGTGCGGTGCTCGTCAGCGAGATCTGGTACATCGACCCCATCACCGGTGAGTTCAGCAACGCGGGCCTGATCTACTCCGCCGCCACCGGCGAGCTGACCGTGGACCCGGCCGTCATCGCCAACTGGAACGGCGCCTTCCCCTCGTTCAACTTCCTGTTTGACGCCGGCGACGGCAGCGACATCGAGCTGGAAATGAATGTCGTCGTGGACCCGGTGAACGACGCCCCCGACGGCACCGACTCCCTGACCTATCTGGACGTGGGCCAGTCCTACGTCTTCGTGCCCGACGACTTCGGATTCTTCGATGAGCACAGCTACCAGGACGCCGACGGCAACCCGGTGGTCAACGAGGCCGACCAGCCCGTCTCGCTCATCCTCAACTCGCTGCCCACCAACGGCACGCTGATGCTCAACGGCCAGCCGGTGGCCATCGGCGATGAGATCAGCTATGCCGACATCGCCGCCGGCCTGTTCAGCTTCGTGCCCGCCCCGGGCCAGAAGAACCAGACGGTGGGCTTCGACTTCCAAGTGCGCGACGATGGCGGCACCGCCCTGGGCGGTGTGGACACCGACCCGGTGCCCAACCACTACGACATCATCATCAGCGGCAACGGCGGCCCGTCCGGCGACTCCGAGATCTTCGTCGGCGACAAGGTCTGGCTGGACGCCAACGGCAACGGCCTGCAGGACAGCGGCGAAGCCGGCCAGGGCGGCGTGACCGTGAACCTGCTGGACGCCGCCGGCACCGTGGTGGCCAGCACCACCACCGCCAGCGACGGCAGCTACGTCTTCGCCAACATCGCCGCGGGCACCTACTCGGTGCAGTTCGTGGCCCCTGCCGGCTACGCCTTCACCGCCCAAGGCGCCGGTGCCTCGGCCGTGGACAGCGACGCCAGCACCCTGGGCCAAACCGGCAGCTTCACCGTGGTGGACGGCCAGGTCCGCACCGACCTGGACGCCGGCCTCATCCAGACCGCCACCCTGGGCGACACCGTCTTTGTGGACGCCGACGCCGACGGCGTGCAGGACGCCGGCGAGGCCGGCCTGGGCGGCGTGACCGTCACCCTGCGTGACGCCGCCGGCGCCGTGGTGGCCACCACCACCACCGACGCCAACGGCCAGTACCGCTTTGAAGTGCTGCCCGGCACCTACTCCGTGGGCGTCTCCGCCCCGGCCGGCTACAGCATCAGCCCCGCCGACCAAGGCGGCAACGACGCCGCCGACAGCGACATCGACGCCGCTGGCAACACCGCCGCCATCACCCTGGGCCAGGGCGACCACGTCACCACCGTTGACGCCGGCCTGTTCCAGAAGGCCAGCCTGGGCGACACCGTCTTCCTGGACGCCGACGCCGATGGCGTGCAGGACGCCGGCGAAGCCGGCAAGTCCGGCGTGACCGTCAACCTCAAGGACGCCGCCGGCACCGTGGTGGCCACCACCACCACCGACGCCAACGGCCAGTACAGCTTTGCCGACCTGACCCCGGGCACCTACTCGGTCGAGTTCGTCGCCCCCTCGGGTTACGTCTTCTCCACCGCCGCCACCGGTCCGGTCACCCTGGTCTCCGGCGAGTCCAACACCAGCCTGGACGCCGGCCTCATCCAGACCGCCACCCTGGGCGACACCGTCTTTGTGGACGCCGACGCCGACGGCGTGCAGGACGCCGGCGAGGCCGGCCTGGGCGGCGTGACCGTCACCCTGCGTGACGCC
>NZ_JAAGOH010000046.1 GCF_010499455.1 Ideonella livida
CCTGCCCGACCCCCCGCCGCCGCCGCCCCCGCCGCCCCCCAAGGAAAAGCCGCCCGACCCCCAGGCCGCCCCCAAGCCCCAGCCGCAGCCCGACCCCACGCCCAAGCCCCCCGCGCCGGCCAACGAGCCGCTCAAGATGGAAGGCGCCGCCGGCACCGGCCCCAGCGCCTTTGCCGCGGGCAACGTCAGCCGCGACTACCAGGGCGGCCCCGCGCTGGCCGCCTCGGGCCCCGGCGGCGGCGCCAGCCTGGCCGACCGCGCCGCCGAGCGCCTGTACGCCAGCCAACTGCGTCAAAGCCTGCGCGACGAGCTGGAGCGACAACTCCCGCCGGAAGCCGGCGAGATCAGCTCCCAGTTCGCCCTGTGGGTCAGTCCCGAAGGCCGCCTGCAGCGCTGGGAGCTGGACGCCGCCCGGTCCGAACCCGAGCGCCAGGTGCTGGCCAGCGCCCTGGACCGCAGCGCCCAGGCCCTGCGCCTGCCGCCACCTGCCCACCTCACCCAGCCCCTGCGCTTTCGCCTGACCCTGCGCGCCGGCGGCTGAGGCGCCAGCGCCCCGACGTCAACGCCCCGACGTCAACGCCCCGCCGTCATCACCCTGCCGTCATCACCCCGCCATGCCCGGCGGCCACCATCGGCCGCCGCGCCCCGCACCGCACCGACGGTGCCGACGGCGGCCCCCTCCGTGGGGCCGCACCACCGCCCGTCCACACGACCGCCGCCCGCCCGCCATGACGCCCCGCCGCCTGCCTTCCTCCTTTGCCGTCCGCCGCCCCCGGGCCCTTGCCCTGGCGCCCACGCTGGCCGCCTGCCTGCTGAGCGCTGGCTCCGTCCAGGCCCAAACCCCGGCCCCTGCCGCGGCGCCCGGCGCCGTCGCCGAGGCGCCCTCCGGCGCCACCCTGCAGGCCCTGGTCGAGGCCCTGGTGCGCCAAGGCTTGCTCAGCCGCGCCCGCGCCGACGAAATCCTGGCCACCCCCAGCGCCCCCGCCGCCGAGCCCGCCGGCCTGCCCGTTGTCCGCGTCCCCTACCTCAGCCAGACCACCCGCCAGGCCCTCAAGGAGGAACTGCGCGCCGAGGTCATGGACGCCGCCCGTGACCAAGGCTGGGCCCGCCCCGGCGAGCTGCCCGACTGGGCCCGCCGCCTGCGCATGTCTGGCGACCTGCGGCTGCGCGCCCAGCACGACGGCTTTGATGGCGACAACCTCGCCCCCGAACTCTTCCGCAGCCAAACCGATTCGCCCGCCTGGGCGCCCGACCTCACCAACACCCGCCACGACCGCCAGCGCCTGACCCTGCGCGCCCGCCTGGGCGTCGAGGCCACCCTGGCCGAGGGCTGGACCACCGGCCTGCGCCTGGGCACCGGCGCCGCCAACGCCAGCCCCACCGCCAGCAGCCAGAACCTGGGCAACCAGATGGGCCGCGCCACCGTCAGCCTGGACCGTGGCTGGATCCGCTGGCAGGCGCAGGACGAGCTCTCCCGCCACCGCCTGGAAGGCGGCCGCCTGGAAGTGCCCTTCGAGCGCTCCGACCTGGTCTGGCCCGACGACCTGGCCCTGGACGGCGTGGCCTGGCGCTACGAGCGCCTGCTCAGCGCCCCGCTCTCCGCCTTCGCCACCGCCGGCGTCTTCCCGCTGGAGGAGCAGGTGGCCACTGCCCGCGACAAGACCCTGCTGGGCCTGCAGGCCGGCGCCATCTGGAGCCCGTCGCCGCAATGGCAGCTGCGCGGCGCCCTGGCGCTCTACGACTTCCGCCACATGGAAGGCGTGCGCGAATCCACCCTGGCGCCCACCGACGCCCTGGCCGGCACCACCGCCTACCAGGCCAGCGCCTACCCCGCGGCCGTCCGCCAAAAGGGCAACACCCTCATCAACCTCAACGCCCCCGGCAGCACCGCCGCCCCGGTGTGGGGCCTGGCCTCGCGCTTTCGCCCGGTGGACCTGCAGCTGGCCCTGCGCAGCTTGCACCTGCCCGGCCGCGAGGCCAGCCTGGGCCTGAACGTGGTGCGCAACACCGGCTTTGACCTGGCCGACATCCAGCGCCGCGCCGCCACCGCCGAGGTCGCCGGGCTGGAGAAAAAGACCCTGGCCTGGCAGCTGCGGGCCGCCGTGGGCCCGCAGCAGGCCCCGCAGACCGGCGACTGGAGCGCCTTCATCGCCTGGCGCCACGTCGAGCGCGACGCCTGGATCGACGCCTACACCGACACCACCTGGCACCTGGGCGGCACCAACTACCGCGGTGTTTCCGCCGGCGCGCAGACCTGGCTGGCCCCGCGTGTCACCCTGGGCGCCCGCTTCACCAGCACCCGCAACCTCGACGACGGGGTGCGCTTCCTGGCCATTCCCGGCGACGCCAGCTCGCTCAGCGGCAACCTCAGCAGCGCCCCCCTGCGCATCGACGTGCTGCAGGCCGACCTGACCGTCCGTTTCTGACCGGAGCCCGCCATGCCCCAGCGTCCCCGTGACCCCCGCGCCAGCCTGAGCCTGAGCCTGATGCTGCCGCTGCTGGCCGCCCTGGCCGCCGGCCTGCCCGGCGCCCCCGCCCGCGCCGAGGAAGACAAGCGCCTGGCCCAGACCCGTGAGATCGCCCGGCGTGCCCAGGCCGCCGCCCAGGCCGCCCAGCAAGACGCCGCCACCCAGCGTGCCGAGGTGGCCCGCCTGCAGGCCGAGCTGCAAGCCCGCCAGCGCGAGGCCGCCGGTGCCCGTCAGCAGGGCGAGCGCGCCGCGGGCCAGGTCCAGCAGCGGCTGCTGGACGCCCAAGCCGGCCAATCCCAATGCCAGCAGGCCCTGCAGGTCCAGCAGGCGGCGCAGGCCCAGTGCCAGCAGGCCCAGACCGACACCCAGGCCCGCCAACAGCAATTGGAGGCCCAGTTGGCCGAGCAACGCCAGCTCACCGCCCGCCTGGCCGCCCTGCTGGAGGAGAGCGTGGCCAGCATGGCCCGCACCGAGACCGCCAACCGCGAGCTGCACACCCTGGCCCTGCAAGCCGTGGCCGCCTGGGGCCAGGCCCCCGACCCCGCCCAAGCCCCCAGCGTGCTGGGTGAGCCCTTCCTGCGCCTGAGCCAGGCCCGCCGCGAGAGCGAGGCCGAACGCTGGCGCCAGCGCATCGATGCGCTGCGGGCAGGGCGCTGAAAGGGCCCGGGCGCGCTTCAGCCCATGGGCAGGCCCCTGCCGTCAACCCTAGGGGCCCGTCAGCGCATCCAAGGGGCTGCGCACCGCCCCCCCGCCCATCTTGAGCACATGCCCCCATGATGAATAAGGTGCGCAAGTAGGCGTCGCCGGCTTTGGTGATGCGGCCCAGCCGGCTCTTGCCACCCGAGCTGTATTGGCCCGGTGTCAAACCCAACCAGGCGGCAAACTGCCGCCCACAGCGGAAGTCGTGGCCGTTGCCGATCATGGCGCTGGTGCAGGTGGCCGTGGTCTCGCCCACGCCCTTGAGCTGCATGAGCTGGCGCACCTTCTCGTCGGCCTGGGCCATGACGTGGATGTGCGTGTCGTATTGGGCGATGCGCTCATCCAGGCGGGTGATCTCGTCGAGCAAATCGTTGACCACCGTGTGGGCCCAGGGCGGCAGGGCGTCCAGGTGGTCGCGTGCGCGCTGGCGCACGGTGTTGGCCTTGAGCGGCAGGACGATGCCGTATTCACTGAGCACACCCCGCACACGGTTGATGTGGGCGGTGCGCTGCTCCACAAAGCCTTGCCGGGCCACGTGCACGCTCAGCCGGCTTTGCTGGGTGAGGTTCTTGACGGGCACAAAGCGCATGTGCGGGCGCTGGATGGTCTCGCAGATGGCCGCCCCTTTGGGCAGGGCGCGCCAAGCCAGAGGCTTGGCCCTTCGCCAGGCAGGCTCTGTCCACTGGACAGAGCCAGTCCGGGCTCAGCATCGGCTGCATCGTTCTTCCCCCGCCTGCCGCTCATGCGGTACGGCGTGACGAACTTCGGCGCCACCAGCCGCACGGTGTGGCCTGCGGCCATGAACAAGCGGGCCCAGTGGTGCGCGCCAGAACAGGCCTCCATGCCAATGATGCACGGTGGCAGCTTTGTGATCAGCTCATGCAGCTTGTCGCGCTGGACTGCCGGTCGAACCAGCTCTGGCTTGCCTGCATCGTTGACGCCATGCACGGCGAAGACGTTCTTGGCGAGATCAATCCCAACGCATACGATGGCCATGGACTTCTCCTTTGACTGAGAAACAAGGCACCGACACCATGACGGACCTGCGCCCATCGTGGCACCCCTCAACTTGCGCCGCATCGCAACCGACCCGGGGCGGGGAAGTCCCTTTCATTCGTTGGATAGAAGACCCTATATTCTCGATGGCCAAGGAAATTCTTCTTTCAAACCCATCAAGAATCGAATCCAACAAACGCCGCGAATGGTACGAGAATTTACCAAAAACCAAACATCCCTTCGACGATGAATCTGCAGACTTTCGCTGTCTAACCTTGGATCAGACTGAAATCGGGAAAATCTGGCTTTCCTATGTTTTAGACGGCTCCACGGCGAAAGGTGCAAGTTTCTTGGGGACTCGATTCCAGGGAGCCTCAATAATTGGCTGCGACTTTACCGGGGCGCGCTTCGAGATCGCACAGATGTCCCCAGTTTTTGCAGAGTTGGCTACCTTTAGGGTAGTGTCAATTTGATCGTTGCTTTCTCATGGCAACTGACATATATGGTCAGAAACAGGGAACATTCCGCAAGTGCGATTTCTCAGGCGTGCGCGCCTTCAGAACCGATTGGAATTGGGCCGATCTTCGTGAAGCCCGGATGAGACACGGAATATTTGAGCAATGCGATTTCTCGCGATGCAATCTGGTGGGTTGTGAAATGGAATTTGCAGATTTTCGTGATTGCAATTTTGCCTTCGCCGATATCACCGACTCGCCTGTCAATCGCCGTACTCTTGCGGTCGGTGAAAATAGGGGCGTTGAGTTGATTAACTGGCACCGCCCGCCTACATCAAAGCCATGCTCAACGACCCCGCGTTCCGCTTGAATGCCACATCCCACCAGGGAGTGCCCTTCATCCAGACACTCTGAGCGCGGCGTCTTACCGGGATTCCCACCGCGCCCCGCTCACCCACCCCAGCGCCGGGGTGGTGGATCTGTTCTTCGCGGTCTTTGGCCACCACCCGGCCTGGATGAAGGCGGCGATCCGGGCGCGGAACCGGGTGGTGCGGGCCTTGGGGCTCCAAGTGCCGGCAGAGTCCAACCAGTTTGACGGGCCGCGCCGAGCGGCCTATCGGGTGGGCGACACGATTGGCCGGTGGCCCATCTTTCTGCTCAATGAGCAAGAGCTCATTGCCGGGCGAGACAGCAGTCACCTTGATTTCCGGGTGTCGGTCTTGCGGCAAGTTCAGGACGGACAGGCCTGGGTGACCATTTCCACGGTCTGCAAGGTCCACAACCGGTTCGGCAAGGCCTACCTGCGCTGCGTGCTGCCGTTCCATCGGCCAGGGCTCAAGTTCATCATCCGGCGGGCCATGCGGGCGGGCAGGCTTTGAGTGGGCGCTGGAAGAAGCCAGAGTTCGTTTCGGAGAAGTTTCGGAAAAGCGGAAACTCTTGCCGGCAGTCTTCAGGACACTAGAATGTTTCTGGTTTTCCGAAATTTCTGCAGATCAGGCTTCACAGACTCTATGATTTCGGAACAGCAGAAACAGAAGCAGCATTGGCGCGCCGCGCCCAGCGCGCCACGAACCTTGCCACATGACTGACACCAACCGCAGCAAACCCACCCTGCTCCAGTCCTCCGCGGCCATGGGGCCGCTGGTGCGCGCGCGCCGCAAAGCGCAGTCGCTGCGCATCGACGACGCGGCCGGCCTGCTGGGCGTGTCGGTGGACCTCATGTCACGGCTTGAGAACGGCCAGGGCTCAGTGCGGCTGGACAAGGCCTTGGCCGTGCTCGATGGCCTGGGGCTGGCGCTCTTGGTGCTGCCCAAAGAACATCCGTGGGCCCTTGAAGCCGGCTCAGGGGATGAGGCTTCTCGTCCAAACCCACCTTTGGCCGCCACCGGCCAGCCCAAGTCATGAGGCAGCCTGCATGACGCACGCCTTGCACGTCTGGGCGGGTGAGGTTCGCCTGGCCACCATCGACTACGACGCCCGCGACGACCACTGGCGCCTACGCTATGCCGAGGCCTGGGCGCGCGACGCGCAGGCCTGGCCGCTGTCACCGGTTCTGCCCCTGGTGCCCCCGGCGGCAGACCATGCTTCTGCCTCCATCAAACGATTCATTGAGCACTTGCTGCCCGAAGGGCGTGCGCTGGATGTGGCGGTGGCCTACAACGGCTTGGCCAAGGCCAACATCTTCGGCCTGATTTGGGCACTTGGGGCGGAGACGGCTGGCGCCCTGCGCTTCACAGGCGAAGCCGAGCGCCCGGCCCCGGCGGTTGAACCCATCCTGCGAGAGCTCCCCCTTCAAGAGCTGGACCAGCGCATTGCCGAACATGAGCACCTGCCGCTGACGGTGTGGGATGGCAAGGTACGCATGTCGGTGGCGGGTCTGCAAGACAAGCTGCTGGTCTACCTCGACCGCCCCATGTCTGAGCTGGGGCGGGCTGGAGCGCGCCTCTTCTTGGTGGAGGGTGAGCCATTGGCTTCCACCCACATCCTCAAACCCGACACCGGCAATCCAAAGACGCCGCACCTGGCGGTCAATGAGCATTTCTGCATGTCACTGGCCCGCCGCATGGGCCTGCCCGTGGCAGAGGTCCAACTGCTGCGCACGCCACGGCCCGTGCTGGTGGTGCAGCGCTTTGACCGCGTGGTCACATACATCAACGGGCAGCCGCAGGTTCACCGCCGCCACCTCATCGACGCGTGCCAGGCTTGCGACTTGCCCGTGACCCACAAATACGAGCGCAACCTGGGCAACGCAGGAGCCGTGCGCCACATTCGCGACGGCATGAGTTTTGAGCGGCTGTTTGGCTGCGCCGACCTCACGGCCAACAAGGCAGCCGCCAAGTTGGCCCTGTTGCGCTGGGCGCTCTTCCAATTCTTGATTGGCAACAGCGACGCCCACGGCAAGAACTTCTCGTTTTTTGTCCGCCCGGGTGGCCTGCTGGAGCCCGCGCCCTGGTACGACCTGGTGAGCGTGCGGCAGTACGCCAGCTTTGACACCGAGCTGGCCATGGCCTATGGCGACATCTTCAACCCGGCAGAGATTTCGGCCTTTGCCCTGGCCGACTTTGCCGCACGCTGCGGCATTGACCGCCAGCTCTTGCGGCGTGAGGGCCAACGGCTGGCCAAACGGGCAGCAGCAGCAGCCTTGGAACAGGCACGGGCCGATGACTACGAGGGTGCCGGCGAACGCGCCTTTGTAGAAGGTCTCGCTACCTGGGTGGCACGCCACGCCAACCGGTTAACAACACTGGTGGCAGACGCCGCACGCTGGAAAGACGAGTACCTCTGACCGCTCGGCCGGTTCACCACGCCCCCCCACGGCTGCCCCACCGCCACCACAATCCCCCCATGTGCTACAGCGCCCAAGTCACCGCCGACTACCGCCAGTATGTGCAGTTGTTCGGCGCCACGCTCAGCCCGCAGGACTTCTACAGCCTGTACTTCCGCAAGGCGCAGGGTGAAAAGCTGCGCACGCCGCTGGCCATGGACCGGGCGCTGGAACAGGCGCCGCCGGCCCCGCCCGCCGGTGATGGGCCCGGCCTGGTCGAGCTGATCGCCCAGTTGCGCGGCACGCAGGCCCAGGCCTGGGAACAAGAGCTGTTTCGCCAGCGCAAGCGCCTGGCCGATGCGCAGCGGGTGCTGGCCACCGGCCGGCCCACCAAAAAAGCGCAGGAGGATGAGCGCATCGCCTCGGCCAAGGTGCCGCAGCTGCTGGGCTGGCTGGCCGACCTGCGCCGCACCGAGCCGCAGGCCCGAGACGCGCGCATCTACCCCGGCTGGTACTTGCCGGTGATGGTGTGGGAAGACGGCCAGCGTGTCGTCAAGCCCATGCGCTACCAGTGCCGGCCGGCGGGCAAGCCCGCGTTGTATGACCAGAAGTACCCGGGCACCTACAACGCCCGGCGCGACAACCTGCAGGGCTTCTGGAAAGGCCAGTTTGGCCACCAGCATGGGGTGGTGCTGGTGAGCGCGTTTTATGAAAACGTGGCCCGCCACGCGGCTGAAGGGCGCGACCTGCGGCCGGGTGAAACGCCAGAGAACACGGTGCTGGAGTTCCGCCCCCAGCCCGCGCAAGACATGCTGGTGGCCTGCCTGTGGTCACGCTGGCAGGCGCCGGCGGGATCGGATGAGGCGGACCTGCTGTCGTTTGCCGCCATCACCGACGAGCCCCCGCCCGAGGTGGCTGCCGCCGGGCACGACCGCTGCATCATCCCGCTCAAGCCCGAGCACCTGGACACCTGGCTGCGCCCCAACCCGCGCGACCTGGCCACCCAGCAAGCCCTGCTGGACGACCGCGAGCGGCCCTGGTACGCGCACCGGCTGGCGGCCTGAGCGGACGGCAGGCGCAGGCACGCCGCGTAAGATCGCCCGCCCGCCTTCCCGGCGGCCCACTGCCACCGTCCCGTTCCACGGCGCACACGCCAAGCGCCCCGATCCGCCGCCCCGGCACCGTGAGCGGCCGCCACACCCGCCATGACGACTTCCGGTTCCAGTTTTCGCAAGGTCACCGCCAGCGACGTCGCGGCCCTGGCCGGCGTGTCCAAGGGCACGGTCTCACGCGCCTTCACCCCTGGTGCGCCCATCGCCCAGGCACAGCGCGAGAAGGTACTGAAAATCGCCGCCGAGCTGGGCTACAGCCCCAACCTGCTGGCGCGCAGCTTGGCCACGCGCAAGACCTACATCATCGGCCTGGTGCTCGATGAGATGGCCACCAACCCCAACCAGTTGGCCCTGCTCAACGAGGTGACGCGTCAGCTGCAGGCGCGGGGCTACAGCTCGCTGCTGCTCAACATCAGCGCTGCAGGGGATGCGGCACAACCCCTGCGCATGGCCGACCAGCTGCAGATTGACGGCCTGCTCTTCCTGGGCGTGACCCTCACCGACGCGCTGATTAACTTCGCGCGCGATATCAAGCACATCCCACTGGTGGTGATGTTCCGCAACAGCGCTGACGCCGGCATTCCCTACGTGAGCACCGACGGCTACCAGGCCGGGCGCGAGATCGCCGCGCTGCTGCTGCAAGGCGGGCACCAGCGCATCGGCTACATGGCCGGACCCACCTCGGCCGGCACCACCCTGCGGCGCTTTGAGGGCTTTCGCGACGCACTGGAGGAACGGGGGGTGCAATTGGCCGCCGTGCTGCAGGCCGAGCACTACGACCACGCCTGCGGCCTGCGCAGTCTGATGCGCCACTGGGAGTCCACCCCGCGCGAACAACGCCTACAAGCGCTGTTCTGCGAGAACGACATCCTGGCCCTGGGGGCGATGGACTGCCTGGTGGCCTGCAACGCCGCCCGGCGCGTGGCCATCGTGGGCTTTGACGACATCGCCCTGGCCGCGGCGCCCAGCTACGACCTGACCACCTTCCGCCAACCCATGGAGTTCCTGGTGGGTGAGGCGGTCAGCCGCCTGCTGGACCCGACCCGCCAGACCGCCGGCTCCTGCCTGGCCCCCGGCACCCTGGTGCTGCGGACCTCCCACCTGGGGATGGCGAACTGACACGCCGCCACACCGGGTAAACCCGGTGAACATCCTGACGAGCCACGGGCTACATTGCATTGCAACCGGTTGCAGTGCGATGTGTAGTCCGGTTGCCGACATCAGCAAGACAAGAAAAGTTTGTTCGGTTATTCCACCGCAAGCCCTATTTCTTGTAGACATCACAAGACATCGCGCAGGAGACAGACGTGAATTTCATCAAATTGGCAGTGAATGCGGTTGCAGTTTTGGCGGTGGCATCCGGCCTGTGTGGACCGGCCGTGGCCGCGGGGGCCAAGATCATCGTGATCGGCGGCAAGGCCGACGACCCCTTCTGGTCCATCGTCAAACGCGGTGCCGAGGCGGCCGGCACCGTGGTCAAGGCCCAGGGCGGCTCGGTCACCTGGCTGGGCCCGCAGAACTACGACAACCTGGGCCCGGATGCGGCCCAGCTCATCCGCTCGGCCATCAGCCAGAAGCCTGACGCCATCGTGGGCCCCAACTGGGTGCCCGCAGCGATGGACGACGCCTTCCGCGAAGTGGTCAAGGCCGGCATCCCGCTGATCCTCTACAACGCCGGCGGCAAGGCGGCGGCCGACAAGCTGGGCGCCCGCAACTACATCGGCAGCGACGAATACGTGGCCGGTGTGGCCGGCGGTGCCCGCTTTGCCCAGGCCGGGGTCAAGAGTGTGCTGTGCGTCAACACCGTGCCCGGCGCGGCCAACCTGGAGGCCCGCTGCAAGGGCGTGGCCGACGGCATGAGCAAGGCCGGTGGCAGCGCACGGCAACTGCCCCTGCCGGCCACCAGCTTCGGCAACCCCACGGCAGTGGCCGAGGCCATCAAGGCCGCACTGCTGCGCGACGCGAGCGTGCAAGGCGTGATCACCATCAGCGCCGGCGATGCCAACAGCGCCGCCACGGCCATCGCACAGGCTGGCAGCAAGGTCCGGCTGGGCACCTTCGACATGGACGCCGCCACCCTGGACCGCATCAAGAAGGGCAGCCAGCTCTTTGCCATCGACCAGCAGCCCTACCTGCAGGGCTTCCTCGCGGTCTCCCTGCTCAACGCCTATGTGCAGTACGGACTGGACGTGCCCACCAGTCCGATCCTGACCGGCCCGGGCATCGTGGACGCCACCAACATCGACGCCACCCTGGCCGGCGTGAAGGCTGGCGCCCGCTGAGCGCCACGGCAGCGGGGCGGCCCAAGCGCCCCGCCTTCCCCCCCACCGCCCCGGCCCCCGCACCTCCAAGGACCTCCCATGACCGCCCTCAACCCCGCGCATGCCACCCGATCCGCGGCCCTGCCACCCGTCGCCGCCGACTCCCCACCGCGCCCCGGCGGCGCCAGCCTGGCCTCACTCCTGCGCCGTCCCGAGACGGGCTCGTTCATCGGCCTAATGGCCGTCTTCCTGTTCTTCGCCGCCTTCGGCGGTGCCAACTTCCTCTCCAGCGGCGGCACCGCCAGCTGGCTCAACGTGGCTGCAGCCCTGGGCATCGTGGCCCTGCCAGTGGGCCTGCTGATGATCGCCGGGCACCTGGACATCTCCATCGGCTCGATGATCCCGGCCTCGTCGATGACGGTGGCCATCGTCTCGGGGCACTACGGCGCCCCCATCGCGGTGGGCATCGCCGCCGCCCTGGGGCTGGGCCTGCTGGTGGGCCTCATCAACGGCCTGCTGGTCATCCGCACGGCGGTGCCTTCGCTCATCGTCACGCTGGCCACGCTGTTCGCCGTGGCGGGGCTGACGCTGGGCTTGTCTGTGGTGTTGGCGGGCAGCACCAGCGTGCCGCTGGACGCGGGCCCCACGGCCAAGGCCCTGCTGGGCCAGTACGTGGGTGGCGGCAAGTTCCAGGTCACCCTCTTCTGGTGGGCCGGCGCCGCCCTGGTCGTGGGCTATGTGCTGCACCTCTCGCCCATGGGCAACTGGCTGCTTGCCCTGGGGGGAGACAAGGACAGCGCCCGCAACGCCGGCATCCCCACCGAGCGCCTGACGCTGTGGATGTTCATGGGCAGCTCGGTCAGCGCCGCCTTCGTGGGCATGTCGCAGGCCATCCTCTACAACAGCGCCCAGGTCTCGGCCGGCATGTCCTTCATCTTCAACTCCATCATCTCGGTGGTCATCGGGGGCGTGCTGCTCACCGGCGGCTACGGCTCGGTCATCGGCATCGTGCTGGGCACGCTGACCTTCGCCATCGTCAACCAGGGCATCTTCTTCACCGGCTTCGATGCCAACTGGGCCAGCCTCATCATCGGCGTGCTGCTGCTGCTGGCGGTGCTGATGAACAACACCTTCCGCAAGATGGCCCTGGCCAACGGCCAAGGCAAGACCGGAAAGAACAAGGTGAACGCATGAACACCCCGCTGCTCAAGCTCTCGCATGTCCACAAGTCCTTCGGCCCCATCGACGTGCTGCACGACATCTCCCTGGAGGTCCGCGCCGGCGAAGTGCTATGCCTGCTGGGTGACAACGGTGCGGGCAAGTCCACGCTGATCAAGATCCTCTCCGGGGTCCACCGCCCCACCTCGGGAACGCTGGAGATGGACGGCCGTGCCGTGGACTTCACCAACCCCAAGGCCGCCACGCTCAAGGGCATTGCCACGGTTCACCAGTTTGGTGGCACCTTCCCGCTGATGAGCATCGGCCGCAGCTTCTTCGTGGGCGCGGAACCCAAAAAGCGCTGGGGCCCGCTCAAGGTCTACGACCGCAAGCGCGCCAACGAGATCGCGGTGCGGGCCGTGCGCGAGTTCGGCATCACCCGCATCGACGACGGCGACCGCCTGGTGGGCGGGCTGTCAGGCGGCGAGCGCCAGGCCCTGGCCATCGCCCGCGCGGTGTACTTCGGCGCCCGGGTGCTGATCCTGGACGAGCCCACCGCCGCGCTGGGCGTCAAGGAGGCGGCCCATGTGCTGCGCATCATCATGCAGGCGCGGCGCAAGGGCATTGCGGTCATCTTCATCACCCACCAGGTGGTGCATGCCCTGACCGTGGGCGACCACTTCGCGGTACTGATCCGCGGCACCAAGGCGGCCGACTTCCGCAAGGGCGAGAAGACCCGCGAGGAAATCACCGACCTGATGGCCGGCGGCGAGGCCATGGCCGAGCTGGAGGCCGAGATCGAGCGCGAAGCCCTCGCCGCCCGGCCCCACCCGGCCTGATCCCGGGCTGGCGCCACGCGCCACCACGGCAAGCCGCAGGCCGCGGCCTGCGGCGCCCCCCTTCCCACCACCGGCCACCCCGAAACCCAGGGACGGCCGCCCCACGCCCGCGGCTGCAACCGGTTGCAGGCGCGACACCTCCCCTCTTACCGGACACAGGAAACCCCATGATCAACGGAGAAACCTCTCTCACCCGCCCCCTGCGCTGGGGCATGGTCGGCGGCGGCCGCACCGGCCAGGTCGGCTACAAGCACCGCACCGGTGCGCTGCGCGACGGCAATTACCGCCTGCTGTGCGGCGCCTTCGACCTGGACGCCGAACGGGGCCGCGACTTCGGCACCGCCCTGGGCGTGGCCCCGGAGCGCTGCTACGCCGACTACCGCGAGCTGATCTCCCAGGAGAGCGCCCGCCCCGACGGGGTGGAGGTGGTCTCGGTGGCCACGCCCAACTTCACCCACTACGAGATCACCAAGGCGCTGCTGCAGGCCGGCATCCACGTCATCTGCGAAAAGCCGCTGTTCTTCACCTCGGCCGAGTGCGAGGAGATCGCCGCGCTGGCCCGCGACAAGGGCCTGATCGTCGGCGTGACCTACGGCTTCACCGGCCACCCGCTGGTGCACCAGATGGCGGCCATGGTCAAGAAGGGCCTGCTGGGCGACATCCGTCTGGTCGACATGGCCTACACCCACGGCTTCAACGCCGGCGACGACACCGGCGCCGGCGAGGCGGTGAAGTGGCGCACCAACCCGCGCACCGCCGGCCCGACCTTCGTGCTGGGCGACATCGGCACCCACCTGTACTACCTGTCCGAGCTGGTGCTGCCGCAGCTCAAGGTCGAGCGCCTGCTGTGCGACCGCAAGGCCTTCATCCCGACGCGTGCGCCGCTGGAAGACCACGCCACCGTGCTGATGCACTACGACAACGGCGCGCGCGGCCGGCTGTGGGTGTCGTCGGTGGACGCCGGCAACATGGGCTCGCAGCGCTACCGCTTCGTGGGCACACGCGCCAGCCTGTCGTGGTCCGATGCGCACCCCGACCAACTGATCTACGAAGTGCAGGGCGAGCCCGGCCGCGTGCTGCACCACGGCATGCCCTACCTCGAGCCCGAGAGCCTGGCCGTCGACCGCATGGGCGCCCTGCACACCGAGGGCCTGGGCGACAGCTGGGCCAACATTTACCTGTGGATCGCCCAGGCCATTGACGCCCGCCGCCGGGGCGACGAGGCCTTCCTGGCCGGCCACCACTACCCCGGCATCGAGGCCGGCACCGCCGGCGTGCGCTGGCTGGAGCACTGCGTGCGCTCCGCCGATGCCGGCGCCGCCTGGGTGGACTGCGCCTGATTCCCGCCCCTCCTGACCCTCCACCACACCTCGGGAACACCCCATGAAACTCGCCATCTGCACCGACGTCTACGGCCACCTGGCCTACCCCGACATGCTCGACAAGGTCCTCTCGCTGGGCGTCACCGCCGTTGAGATGACCGCCGGCGGCTGGGCCGGCTGCCCGCACGTCAAGCGCCAGGAACTGCTCGACAGCGAAGCCGCCCGCATCGCCTTCATGGCAGAGCTGGAAAAGCGCGGCATGGAAATCGCCGCCCTCAACTGCTCCGGCAACCCGCTGTGCCCGGGCGAGATGGGCGAGCAGCACACCGCCAGCACCTACGACACCATCCGCCTGGCCGGCCTGCTGGGCGTGAAGAAGGTGGTGATGATGTCAGGCTGCCCGGCCGGTGCCCCGGGCGACACGGTGCCCAACTGGATCACATCCACCGTGTCCTGGCCGGCCTACATGGCCCCGGCCCTGGACTACCAGTGGAACGAGGTGGCCATCCCCTGGTGGCGCAAATTCGTGCAGCACTGCAAGGCCCACGGCGTCACCCAGATCGCCATCGAGGAGTTCCCGTGCATGCTGGTCTACAACCCCAGCACGCTCAAGCGCCTGCGCGACGCCACCGACCCCATCGTCGGCATCAACCTGGACCCTTCGCACCTGATGGTCATGGGCGCGGAGCCCATTGCCGCCGCCCGCGCCCTGGGCCCGGCCATCCACCACATCCACGGCAAGGACGCCCGGGTGGAGCGCGGCCTGGCCGATGTGGACGGCCTGCTGGAAACCCGCCCGGTGACGGACGCCGCGCAGCGCACCTGGAACTATGTGGCCGTGGGTTGCGGGCGTGACCTGCAGTGGTGGAAGGAGTTCTTCTCCGTCTGCCGAATGATGGGCTACGACGGCCACGTCTCCCTGGAGATGGAAGACCTGACCATGTCGGTGGAGTCCGGCGTGCTCACCTCCATCGCGGCGCTGCAGCAGACCATCAGCCGCTGAGGACCGCACCCCATCCCTCTGAGGGCCCTGCCCCCCACGGCCCGTGGGGGCCGAGCGCCCCACCAAGGAGACACAAGCATGCAGATCGCGCTGGATCCCTACATGATCCGCCACCTCAGCCTGGCCGCCCTGCCCGGCGCGGTGGCCGAGCTGGGTTACGACCAGATTGAGCTCTCGCCCCGCAGCGACTTTCTGGACTGGTGGGTCATGCCCCGCGCCACCGCACCGCGCATGGCCGCCTTCAAGGCCGCCATGCGCTCAGCCGGCGTGGGCCTGGCCAGCCTGCAGCCCATGTACCGCTGGGCCAGCCCGTTTGAAGACGAGCGCCAGTGGGCCGTGCGCTGCTGGAAGAAGGCCATTGAAGTGGCGGTGGAGATGGACTGCCGCCTCATGGTCAGCGAATTCGGCCGCGGTGCCTCGCCCGAGCGCAGCGTGGCCGCCACCGCCGGCACCGCCTTGAACCTCAACACCAAGGAAGCCTGCGAGGCGGCGTGGTTCCGCTCCATGGACGAGTTGCTGCCGATCTTGGAGCGTGAAGGCATCACGCTGAGCGTGGAGCCGCACCCCGAAGACTGGATCGAGACCTACCAGCCCGCCTGCGACATCGTGCGCAACCTCGGCTCCAAGGCCCTGAAGCTCAGCTTCATCGCCCCGCACACCTTCTATTACGGAGAAGATGTGGCCGCGATGGTGCGCGAAGCCGGCGACTTGCTGGCCCATGTGCGCGTGGCCGACACCTTCAACCATAAGAAGAGCAGCCAGCTGCGCTACATCGTCAACCCGCCCGGCAGCAGCCAGGTCCGCGTGCACCAGCACCTGGACATCGGCCAGGGTGAGGTGGACTTCGAGACCCTGTTCAAGACCCTGGGTGAGGTGGGCTTTGACGGCTTGATCTCGGCCTGCGTCTTCGCCTGGGAAGACCGCGCGGCGGATTCCAGCCGCTTCATGCGCGATCAGCTCCAGGCGCTGGTGCAGCGGCATTTGCCCGGTCGGGCCGCCTGAGGCACAGGCTACGCCATGCCACCCCCGCAGGCCCCTCTGCTGCCGCCACCGGGCGACCTGGCGCGGCCGCCCACGCTGGCGGCCGCGCTGCCCAAGCGCCGGCGGGGGCGCCCCACCGCCGGGCCGGCCGCCCCCATGCAGACCCACGCGCTGCTGCAGCGCATCGCGGCCGAATTCGAGCGCCTGAGCCCCCAGTTGCGGGCCGTGGCCCGCTATGTGGAGCACCACCACGACTGTGTGGGGCAGGCGCGCATCCAGGAGGTGGCCCAGCGCTGCCAGGTGCAGCCCTCCACCGTGGTGCGCTTTGCGCAGCGCTTCGGGCTCAGCGGCTTTGAGGCCCTCCGGCAGGCCCTGGGAGCCGGGGCCCGGACCCGGCTGCCGGCCCTGCCGCCAACCGGCGACACACCGGCCGCGGGACAGGCCCTGGCCGCCGTGGACCAGGCCCATGCCAGTCTGGCCGCCAGCCTGGCTGGCCTGCAGCAACTGCAGCGTGACCTGCACCTGAGCCGCCTGGCAGACGCGACCGCGCTGCTGCGCCAGGCGCGTGTGCTGTGGGTCACCGGCTCGCAACGCGGCTTTGCGGTGGCCGCCCACCTGGCCTGGGCACTGCAGCAGGGGCCCCAGCCGGTGCAGTTCCTCAGCCTGATGGGGGGGCTGCTGGGCGGCCCGCTGCGCGGGGTGCGCCCCGGTGATGTGATGCTGGCCGTGGCCCTGGGCCCCCTGCCGGCCGACACGCTGGAAGCCGCCCAGCAGGCCTGCGCGCGCGGCGCTCGGCTGGTGCTCCTGTGCGACGGCCCCACCCCCGCGCTGGCCACCGAGGCCGCCGTCTGCCTGCAGGTGGAGGAGCCTGCCCCCGGGGGGCATCCCGGGGTGTGCAACAGCCTGGCCACCGCCCAGGCCTTGTGCCTGGCCTGGGCCGGGCCGCCTTAAAACGTCTTGATACAAGTCGGGCCGTGTGGTAATTTGCGGCCCCTTTGCCGTACCTTCAGGCACGCCAACAGCCCCGGCGTGGACAGTCCCGTCCACCCGCGCGGGCCGGGCGGGTGGACCTGGATCTCATGCTGTACTCGATCCCACGCCTGCGTGCCTGGTGGCCCCGCGCCACCGTCCTGACCTACCACCTGCTGGTCCTGTGGAGCCTGTGGCAACTGCCCTGGGGCCAGATGCCCGCACTGGGGGTGGTGGGCGTGGTGCTGGCGGCCCTGTGGCTGGCCGACCTGCTGACGGGGTTGGTACACCTGTGCCTGGACTACGCCTGTCTGAATTTTGAGCGGGGCTTTGGGCAGCTGTTCCACCACCAGGGGCCACGCCGCGGGCCGGCTTTTCAGCGCCTGCGCGACCAGGTGATGCGGGGCGCCAATTGGGTGGACCGCAAGGTCTACACCTTCAAGATCCACCACCGGCACGGGCAGTCCAACCAAGACTGCGGCTATGCCGGGGCGCTGGTGGAGTTTTTGCCCGCCTCCGCCGCCATCCTGGCCGGCGGCCTGGGGCTGCACACCCTGCTGCAGGGCCACGCCGCAGCCGGGCCGGTGCTGCTGCTGCATGTGGCACTGTCATTCTTTGTGGGCCATGCGCAGTGGGTGCACTACTGCATGCACGGCTCACGGGCCATGCCGCGAAGCACGCGGGTGGTGCGGGCGCTGAGCCGCTGGGGCCTGATCTACTCGCCCCAGACCCATGCCGAGCACCACCGCGACGGGCTGATCGGCTTCTGCTTCATCACCGGGCATGCCAACTTTGTGGTCAATTGGCTGTGCGCCCGGCTGCTGGCCCGCGGCGTGATCCACCTGGACGACTGGCACGGCGTGCCGCGCTAGGCCGGTGGGCGGCACACGCTCTTGCGCATGAGGCCGATGACGGCCAGCTGCAGGTCGCTGGCCGGGCGCACGCGGCAGGCCAGCACGCGGCCCTGGGCCTCGTCGTCCTCGCTCACATGCTCGCGGCTCATCACCCGCTTGGTGTACTCGCCGGCGGTGATCTGTACCTTGCACACACCGCAGCCGCCGTTGCGGCAGCCCACGGGAATGCCCTTGCGGCCCAGGGCCTCCATGCCCTCCAGCAACGAGCGGGTGTCGGCGCAGCGGTAGCGCTCGCCGGTGTCCTGGATCAGCACGTCAAAGCGCGTGGTCACGGGTGTTGTCTCCTGAATAAGGATGCAGGCGCCCGGGGCTCTGCCGGCCTGTGTGTGGCGCTTGCGGGCCGCACGATAGGCGGTGGCCGCGCGGGGTGTCCAATACAAAAAAAGGGAGGGCGCCATACCTGCTTGGTATCACGCCCTCCGGCTCCGCGCCTCCCTGCTGGTGACGCTTCGCGGGGCCCTAAAGGGGGCGTGCGGCCCAGCCGGGCCGCCGCAGGTTCAGACCGAGCGGAACACCGGGCTGCGGGCGCGCTGCGCATCGGCCGCGCTCAAGAACTGCTCGGTGTGGATGTCGCGCTCAAACAGGCGGCCCTGCATCAGCGTGGCCACCGAGGCCTCAATCAAGGCCGGCGGGCCGCACAGGTAGGCCTTGAGGCCACGAAAGTCCCCGGCAAAGAAGTCCCGCGCCGCCTCATGGGCCCAGCCGCGCAGGCCGGGCCAGGCGCTGCCCTCGGGCTCGTGCGAGAGCACGGGCAGGTAACGCAGCAGGCCGGGGTGGGCCTCGGCCAGGGCCAGCAGCTCGTCGTGGGCGTACAGCTCTTCACGGCAGCGCTGGCCCACCACCAGGGTGATGGGCTCGGCAGCGCCGGTGGCCAGCAGTTCACGCACCATGGACAAGGGGCTGGACAGCCCTGAGCCCCCGGCGATGAACAGCAGGGGCCGCGCCGCCGAGCGCCGCACAAAGAAACGGCCGTAGGGCCCGGCCAAGTTCAGCGTCATGCCGGGCTGCAGCTGCTCATGCAGCCAGGTGGTGCCGGCACCGCCGGGCACCCGCCGCACCTGCAGCTCGATCTCGTGCTGCTCACGCGCCTGCAGCGGCGTGGAGGCGATGGAAAACGCCCGCCGCCCCTCCACCCCCGGAATGGCCAGGTTGATGTACTGGCCGGCCTGAAAGTCCAGCACCCCGTCCAGCCGCAGGCGGATGCCCACGATGGTGGGCGTGAGCCGCTGCACGGCCAGCACCGTGCCGGCAAAGTCCTGCACCGGGATGACCCGGGCGTCGGGGTCTTCGTCCAGGTCGGCTTCCAGCGTGGCGTCAGATTGCAGGGTGGCGCAGCAGGCCAGGGCCAGGCCCTCGTCACGCTCAAAGTCCATCAGCGCGAAGGGCGAGGCCTCGCCATGCTCCACCTCACCGCACAGCACGCGCACCTTGCAGGTGGCGCACAGGCCGTGGCAGCAGGCATGGGGCAACCACACGCCGGCGCGCAGGCAGGCGTCCAGCAGGGTCTGGCCTTCGGCCACGGCCACGGTCTGGCCGGTGGGTTCAATGCGCAGCTCAAAGCTCATGGCCACACCCGTCAAAAGCCCACACCGGCCAGGCCGGGCTGGTCGGGCGTGCGCAGGCGCAGGCTGGTCTTGTGGCCAATGCCGTTCTCGGCCAGGGTCTTGGCCGGGTCGGGGGTGAAGGGCTGGCCGCCGCGCCGCCACTGGGCCTGGGTCCAGTCGATGCGGGCAAAGTCAGGGTGCTGGCCGTACAGGCCGGGCAGCACGGCCTGCGGCAGCGCCCCAAAAGGCAGGTCGGGCGGCACAGGGATGCACAGCGGGGCGGCAAACATCAGGTGCTGGTCCCAGCCGATGTAGAGCAGTTGCTGGCCGCGGTAATGGTCGGCGGTGTCTTTCATCTCGCCGTGGTAGTCCGGGGTGATGGCTTTGACGCTCATGGGGCTTCTCCTTGGGGTTTGCTGGGCTCAGGCACGGGTGGTGCCGTGCAGGCTGGCCGGGCGGCCGGTCCAGGCTTCCCAGTTCACCGCGTCCACATGGCCTTCAAAGTCGCCACCGTCCACGCCGGGGGTGATGCCCATGTAGCGCAGCGCCGCCACATGGGGGTTGAAGTCGGGCGCGGTGGGGTCGCTGTCGGGGTGGAACTGGGTGCCCTGGTAGATCTGGTGCACCGGCAGGTGGGCGTGCACGTACTTTTCGGGCTCTTTCTGGAAGATGCCCAGGCAACCGTCTGAGCAGCAATGGAAGGTCTCGCCCAGGTACTTGGACTCGCGGTAGCAAATCTCGGTGGGGTCGTCGGCCTCAGTGAACAGCATGGGCCACTGGCACACCTGGCACAGCTGCGGCAGGGTGCCGTTGGCAAAGGGCTGGCCCTCGGCCGCCATGCGCGCCCATTGCTCGTAGCGCGGGCGGTAGTAGGTGTCAAAGGTCTCGGGGTACTTGGCCGAGAGCCAGTCCATCTCTTCGGCGCTGGGCAGCCACACGGCAAAGCCGGCGGCGTGGCGGTACTGGTAGAAAGTGCTCCAGAGCTGGTGGCTCACGTGCTGCTTTTCCTTGACCGTCTGCTCCCAGCCCTGGGGCATGCGGATGCCGTAGCGCGCCAGGTCTTTGAACAGCGCGCCGCCGTTCTGCTCAAAGTAGATCTCCCAGGCCTCGGCCCAACTCATCACGCGCTTGGGCAGCATGTAGTCCATCATGGCCGCCACCAGGGTGAGCAGGCGGTAGCCGCGCCAGAACCACTTATCGATCCAGCCCTGCACGATGGGCACGTTGACCGGGTCTTGCTCCAGCAGAAACTTGATGACCTCAATGCCCAAGGTCATGTGGCGGGCTTCGTCGCTCTGCGCACTGAAACCAAAGCTCACCGTGGACATGTCGCCGTTGTAGGCCGCGCCCGACATCCAGGGCATGAACACCAGGTTGGTCAGCACGTACTCAAACGAGAAGCAGATGGCCACGATGTACTCAAACGGCCCGCTGCTGATCGCATCCTCAAAAAACGACTTGGGGATGGAGAGGTACCAGGTGCGGTCAAACTGGTGCGGAAACTCCGCCATGCCGGCGAAGTACTTGTTGTAGTGGCTCAGGGCGTGGATCTGGGTCTGCGCATGGCGCAGCTCGTCAATGGCCTGCATCTGCGCGGCAATGCGCGCCCCGGCACCGGGGAACTCCCGGCCGATGAGGTTGAAGCCCCGGTGCGCCGTGTACTCCAACCCGATCACGCCGTTGATGAACAGCTTGAGCGCCTGCAGGTAACGCGCGTCGCTCACATTGAACTGGCCGTTGTTCTGCTGGAAGGCATCCAGGATGGCGTAGAGCTTGCGCTCTTTCTCGCCCTGGTACTTCCAGTAGGCGTCCATGGTCAGGCGGAAGGGGTCTTCCCACTTCTGCCAGTCGTGGATCTGGATGCCTTCAAAGGCGACCTTGTTGAACACATCCTCCTCGCGCTGGTAGCTGGGGGTCCAGCCCAGGTCACGGGTGAGCAGGGCGTAGTTTTCCTTCAGGCTCAGCTTGCGCGCCGGTGGGGTGGTGGCCGCTGCGGCGGCCGCGGCGGTGGGGGTCAAGGTGGTGGTGGTCATGGCGGTGGTCTCCTGGTGTGCGGGGGCGTGGCGGCTGCGGTGCGCCAGCGGGGGCGCGGGTGCCGTCAGGCGGTCTTCCATTCCAAGGTGAAGGCCTCTTCGGTCTCGTCCACCTCGCCAGCCAGCGAGATGAGGTTGAGCTGCATCTCGCGCAGGTCAAAGTCGCGGCCCACGCGCTCTTCAATGGAGGCGCGGCGGATGACCAACACGCCCGGCGCATTGATCTTGACCATGCCGGGGTACTCCAGCACCTCGGCGCTGGGGTTGTCGGCCTGAATGGCCTCGACGATGGGGATCGTGTCGTGGTTGGCCTGCAGCGCGATGAACACCGGCTGGCGCGGCATGACGGTGGATTCTTGATGGGTCATGGCGGGGCTCAGGTGGCGTTGGCAGCGTTGGTGGCAGTGGCGGTGTCTGCCCGGTTTTGGGCCGGCGCGGCGCCCAGGCCCAAGCGGGCCAGGCGGGTGGCCAGGGCGGCATCGGCCAGGTCCAGCGCGGTGGCGCCGGCGGCGTCGCCCAGCACACGGGCGGCCAGCGGGGCCAGGGCCTGGCGCCAGGTGGCGCGCCACTGCGCGGCCCAGCCCTGCAGCAGGGCGCGGTTGGCGTCACTCTCGGTGGCCACGGTCTTCATCACGCCATCCACCCAGCGGCTGGTTTCTTCATGCCAGCGCAGCGGGTGGTCCAGCAGCATGGTCAGGCCGGTGGCGGCCGGGCCGCTCCACACGCCTTCAAAACCGCGCAGGCACAGGGCATAGACCAAGGTGTCGGCCACCAGGGCCTGGGCCAGCAGCAGCTCCATCGGGTCGCGAGTGACGAACATCGCTTCCATGGCCGCACGGGCGCCCTGCCAGGCGCCGGCCTCCAGCCACTGCTGCTTGGCCTGGGCCAGGCTGGTGCCGGTGTTGCCGTCCATCAGCAGGCCCAGGCGCGAGAGGTGCTGCGCCAGGCCCAGGCGGTCCATGGTGGCCATGGCGGCGGCCTGGGTCAGCGCCGTGCCGTAGCCATAGGCGGCCACCGCGCACAGGTTGGTGTTGGCGCCCCATTCATAGTGGCGCAGCGGCAGCAGGGCCTGCACCAACTGCTGCTGGCCTTCAGGGGCCATCTGGCGCAGCCAGTCGCGCTGCTGGGCCAGCTCCAGCTGCCGGTCGGCCGCCTCTTGCTGGCGGGCGCGGGCAATCGTCCAGGCGCCGTAGTAGTACTGGCGCGGGTCCTTCAGCGCGTACCAGTCGGCCATCACCACCGCCGTGCGGCGTTTGTCGTAGATGTCGTGCGCCGGGTCCCACAGCGGCTTGTAGTGAAAGTTCACCTCCGACTGCAGGTCGTAGGTGCCCTCTTGGTAGCGGGTGGCGGGCTTGTCGCCAAAGCGGCGGGCAATGTGCCCAAAGGTCTGGCGCAGCGGCTTGACGCTCTGCACCCGGATCTCCACGGTCATGTCGGTGTCTCCTCGTTCTGGTGGTGGCGGTGTTGGTGGTGCGGCAGCGGCCCGGTGGCCTGTGGGCCGGCCGCGTTCAGGGCGCTGCGCCCAGGCGCCAGCGGGCCTGGTCAGCGTCCAGCAGGGTGCCCTGCGCGTCGTCCAGGCGCTGCACGGCGTGGTCGCGGCAGAACTGCTCAAAGGCCGGCACGGGCAAGATCAGCTCCACGCTCAGCAGCGGGTCGCCAATCGACAGGTCGAATTCAATGAAGCCATCGGGGCGCCGCTCACGCAGGCGCACCCAGCAGGGCAGGCCGGCGGTGGCGTGCGGGGCCGGTAAGGGCAGCGGCTCGGCAACAAGGGGCATGGGGCGGTCTCCTGGCGTGTCCGCGCGGTGCGCGGTGCCGGGTCTGCCGCCCCCTGTGTGGGTTTGTGCAGCCCGGCGTGATGGCCAGCAGAAGTGCGAAGGCCATGCCAGCAATGCCGCAGACCTGCCGCTTTCAGGGATCACCCTGAGGAGAAGCCGGCCCTATGCCGCCAGAACCGCGCATTTGGCGGGCCAATCACGGCCTTTGCCGCCACCTGGCCGCCCCTGCGCCCTGCGACTGTCGAATTTCATCCACGCCGCGCAGCGCACGGCACGCGCGCTTGTCGAAGGCCATGCAGGCCCGTGGCGCCCCCCCGGGGCGACCCGGCTGGACAGATCGGCTGCGTCGTGCCAGCATTTAGACCAACTGGTTTAAATAAATGTCCTCACCTGACGTCACCCCCGCCCGCCGCCGTGGCCGCCCGCCCCGCCAACGCCCCGAAGGCGACGAGGACACCCGCGCCCTGCTGCTGCGCACCGGCCTGGCCGTGCTCACGGAAAAGGGCTACAGCGCCGTGGCGCTGGACGAGATCCTGCGCCTGGCGCAGCTGCCCAAAGGCTCGTTCTATCACTGCTTTGCCAGCAAAGAGGCCTTTGGCCAGGCGCTGATTCAGGCCTACGCCGCCTACTTCGCCCAGCGCCTGGACCGCAGTTTCTTGGACACCCGCCTCACCCCGTTGGCCCGCCTGCGCCACTTTGTGGACGAGGCCCAGCGCGGCATGGCCCGGTACGGCTTCAAGCGGGGCTGCCTGGTGGGCAACCTAGGGCAAGAGATGGGCACGCTGCCTGAATCGTTCCGCGCCCAACTGGTGGCCGTGCTGCACGACTGGGAGGCCCGCACCGCCGCCTGCCTGCGTGCCGCCCAGCAGGCCGGCGAGCTGAGCCCGGCGCACGACTGCGCCGCCCTGGCCCACTACTTTTGGACCGGCTGGGAAGGCGCCGTGCTGCGCGCCAAGCTGGAACGCTCCCCCACGCCGCTGGCCGCCTTTGGCCAGGGCTTTCTGCAAGGGCTGGGTGCGAAACCGGCACCCGCTCCCCACGCCGCCTCCACCTGACCCCCCTTTTCAGGAGACCCCATGTTCCAAGCCCTCTGGATCGACAAACAAGACGGCCAGCAGACCACCACCCTGCGCACCGTGGACGAGGCCCAACTGCCCGAAGGCGACGTCACCGTGCGCGTGGCCTGGTCCACCCTCAACTACAAAGACGGCCTGGCGCTGACCGGCACCTCCCCCGTGGTGCGGCGCTTTCCCATGGTGCCGGGCATTGACTTTGCCGGCACGGTCGAAGCCTCCAGCCACCCGCGCTGGAAGGCGGGGGATGCCGTGGTGCTCAACGGCTGGGGCGTGGGCGAAACCCACTGGGGTGGCCTGGCCGGCCGCGCCCGCGTCAAGGGCGACTGGCTGGTGCCCCTGCCCGCCGCCTTCACGCCCCGCCAAGCCATGGGCATTGGCACGGCCGGCTACACCGCCGCCCTGTGCGTGCTGGCGCTTGAACGCCACGGCGTGCAGCCCAGCCAAGGCCCGGTGGTGGTGACGGGCGCCGCTGGCGGCGTGGGCAGCGTGGCCGTGGCCTTGCTGGCCCGGCGTGGGTTTGAGGTGGCCGCCGTGACGGGCCGCCCGCAAGAGGCCGAATTTCTCACCCGCCTGGGCGCCGCCCAGGTGCTGGACCGCGCCCCCCTGGCCGCCCCCGGCCGCCCGCTGGAAAAAGAACGCTGGGCCGGCGCCGTGGACGTGGCCGGCGGCCAATTGCTGGCCAATGTGTGCGCCGCCATGAAGTACCGCGGCGTGGTCACCGCCTGCGGCCTGGCCGCCGGCATGAACCTGCCCGCCACCGTGGCCCCCTTCATCCTGCGCGGCGTCACCCTGGCCGGCATCGACAGCGTGATGGCCCCCCTGCCCGAGCGCCTGCAAGCCTGGGACCTGCTGGCCCGCGACCTGGACCCGACCCTGCTCGACAGCCTCATTCAAGAAGTGCCCCTGGCCGACGCGCCCGCCCTGGCCCCGCAACTCCTGGCCGGCCAAGTGCGCGGCCGCATCGTCGTGAAGGTGGATTGACCCTGAACTCCCCGCAGCCCGTGAACCCCCAAGCCATGACGCAGCACCCCATCAGCCGCTTCCCCGTGCCCGAGCTGGCCGACCTGCCCGAGGACATCCGCACCCGCATCCTGGCCGTGCAAGAGAAGTCCGGCTTTGTGCCCAATGTCTTTCTGGTGCTGGCCCACCGGCCCGACGAGTTCCGCGCCTTCTTCGCCTATCACGACGCCTTGATGGAGAAGAAAACCGGCAGCCTCAGCAAGGCCGAGCGCGAAATGATCGTGGTGGCCACCAGCAACGCCAACCAGTGCCAGTACTGCGTGGTGGCGCACGGCGCCATCCTGCGCATCCGCGCCAAAAACCCGCTGCTGGCCGACCAGGTGGCCATCAACTACCGCAAAGCCGACATCAGCCCCCGCCAGCACGCCATGCTGGACTTTGCAATGAAGGTGGCCACCCACGCCCACAGCGTGGACGACGACGACCTGGCCCGCCTCGCCCCCCACGGCCTGGACCGCGAAGACGCCTGGGACATCGCCGCCATCACCGCCTTCTTCGGCCTGTCCAACCGTATGGCCAACGTCACCAGCATGCGGCCGAATGACGAGTTCTATACGTTGGGGCGGTGAGGCGCGGGGCCCCCGTTGTTAGATGCCGTCATGAGCGGTTCACGCTGGGGCAACGGATGGCAGGCATGAAGGAAGGGCAAGTGCCTGCCACCAGCCAAGCCAAAGGACTGGACGCTGAGGCTCTCAGCTTGTACATTTTTACGTACAAAGGACCCCCCCCATGGACGCCATCTCGTACTCTGCCGCACGCGCCAACTTGGCCAGCACCATGGACCGCGTGTGTGAAGACCACGAAGCCCTGATCATCACCCGCAACGGCCAGCAATCGGTGGTTATGCTTTCCCTGGAAGACTTCACTGCCCTGGAAGAAACCGCCTACCTGCTGCGCAGCCCCGCTAACGCAAAGCGCCTGCTGGCAGCCATGGAGCAACTCAACACCGGCCACGGCACCGAGCGAAAGCTGGCCGAATGAAGCTGATCTTTGCCGATGCCGCCTGGGAGGACTACCTGTACTGGCAGCAGCAAGACAAGCGCATGGTGGAGCGCATCAACAAGCTCATCAAAGAAGTGCAACGCGAGCCCTTTGCTGGCATCGGCAAACCCGAGCCACTCAAGCATGCCCTGGCCGGCTACTGGTCTCGTCGCCTCACCGACGAACACCGCATGGTCTACAAGGTGGACGGCGACGCACTGCTGATTGCGCAGCTTCGGTATCACTACTGAAAGCAACCGGCGGGCGCGTTGACCTGCCACCCATTAGCCCACCACCGTTGTCCTCCCGCCCCACACTGCGCGCCAAGATCACCACAGGTCAGACCGGCAGCAGGCAAGCTCGATCACTCGACTGTGGCCACAGCCCTCAAAAGCTCAGGTCCACGCTGAACGAATGGAGCCCTGCTGCGCGGTTCCCCTCTGTGGCATCGGCCGGCCACTTGCGCCCACGCCACAAGCCCGTCTGTAGATATGCAGTCTGTCCCCGATGGTGTTTGGCAACCCGCGCAGCTCAAAGGTATGGGGAGCCTTGCCTATGGAGTTGAAAAGCCAATTCGGCTTAGGAGGGGAAAACCTTGCCTGCGGGGGTTGTGCTGTGGGGGAGTCCCCGTGAATACGAAGGGACTTCCCACCTTCTAGCCACGGCGTCGGCGCGCCAAGATTGGTGATGCAAGTCGATCAATCTGCTGGCTCTTTCGAAAGGGGAAGTCCCATGACCGAGATTAGCCCAAGTCTGGTTTGCCGTGTGGGTGTTGACCTGGCCAAACGGGTCTACCAGGTGCACTGCGTGGACGGCTTTGACAAGGTGGTGTCCTGCCGCTCGATGTCGCCAGATCGCTTCTTCGAGTGGTGCCGCACTTTGCAGCCCGGTTGCGTGGTGGCCATGGAGAGTTGCAGTGGCGCGCACCATGTCTGCCGGCGCCTGGGGCCGCTGGGCTTGCGGATGATGATCCTGCCTGCCCAGCATGTGGGCGCCTACCGCAGCGCGGGCAAGCGCTCGAAGAACGATGCCACCGATGCCGCTGCCATTTGTGAGGCGGCCTCGCGTCCGCATCTGCATGCGGTGCCCGTCAAGACAGCGGCCCAACAGGGCGTGTTGGCCATCCACCGGCTGCGCGAAGGCTACAAGGAGGAGCGCACCGCCTTGATCAACCGCCTGCGCGGCTTGCTGGCTGAGTTTGGTCTGACCTTCGCGCAAAGCCCGCAGGCCCTGCGCAGTGCCCTGCCCGATGTGCTGGAAGACGCCAGCAATGAGTTGCCCGGTGATCTGCGCCTGGCGCTGCAGCGCGGGCTGGCCCATTGGGATCAACTCGATGCCGAGATGGCCTGGTGCGAGCAACGCATCGCCCAGCATGCCCGCAGCGACAGCCGCGCCAAGAAGGCCGCTGAGTTGATGGGCGTGGGCCCCATCACCGCCTCTGCCGTGGTGGCCACGGTCGACGATTTCACCCAGTTCAAGTCCGCCAAGCAGTTTGGCGGCTGGGCCGGCCTGGCCCCCAGCCAAAACTCCTCGGGCGGCAAGACCAAGCTCAGCGGCATCACCAAACGCGGCGACGTCTACCTGCGCACCTTGCTCATCCAGGGCGCCAAATCCGCCGTGATGACGGCCCACCAGCGCAGTGACCCCATCAGCCAGTGGCTGGTGCAGCTCAAAGAGCGCGTGGGTTGGCAAAAGGCCGTGGTGGCCATGGCCAACAAGAACGCGCGCATCTTGTGGTGCTTGATGACGCGCGAAGACCGCTTTGATCCCCACCACCTGCCCCAGCGCGCAGCGCCGGCACAGGCGGCCACCGTTGCGACGCCGGCCGTGGCATGAGCGCCGATCCCAACCGGATCCCAACCATATTCCACTGGCGCGAGCGTGAATTGATGCCTCCACACCCACACAGCCAGTTTTGACGGGCGTGCGCACAAGGATGCACTGACAGGTCAGACCGGCGGCAGGAAAACTCGATAACCCTTTTGTGCTGGCATCGCGCCAGTGACACGTCCTGTGGCGGCAGGAAAACTCGATAACCCTTTTGTGCTGGCATCGCGCCAGTGACACGTCCTGTGAATGGAGCCCTGCCGAGCGGTTCATATCCTGGGCCGAGGTTCACCCTCAACAAGCCCGCTACTAGAAGTGCAGTCTGTCTCTCTCAGCCATCCTCTTACCGCACACGTCCACCACTTACGAGCCGATGACCGGTCAACTCGATAACCCTTCTGCGACCCCAAGGTCACGCCGAGCGAATGGAGCCCGGCTCATCGGCTCACCTGTTCAAAAATGCCAAATACCGCTTTGGAAGGAAAAAAGGCCGGGCCCTGCTTGACTCCACGGGAAGTCCTACTAAGAAGGGTTAGGCCTCGCTCTGCGAGAGGCGAGCCTTTGCTTTGGCTTGACACTCGGAGCAGAGCCAGACCGCGAGTTCGTTGCCTTCGAACGGTGCGCCCTCGGTAGACACAGGATCCGTGCTCGCATGGGGGAAGCACCGCTGGCGGATGGCTACGTAGTCAGGCGCGAAGTCCAAGTTGCCACGGAAAAGTGAAACCGGTCCCTGATGTAGCTCGATGTTGTGAACAGGACACACGCGGAGGGCAGCGGCGACTTCTTCCGGAGATGGCTCAGGCGATGACCTCGCGGCAAAGCAGCGACTCAAGATTTGCTCTTGCCAGAAGCGTAGACGTGGCTCGCGGCCCACGATCATTCGCGTTTCGGGCAGGAGCTTCCTGAAGTTCTCCTCGCCAAGAAAGCTGCGAAGCTCTGTGCGAAGCGTTTCGATGGCCGACATGCGTGTTTGCGAGGCCTAATCGAGATAGGAGAAATCCTCGCGGATTCCCCCTCTCACACCACCGGACGTACGGGTCACGTATCCGGCGGTTCGGGTTGTTGAATGTGGTCTGCCCATGTGCTTCATGCCGTTTTCAGGGGCA
>NZ_JAAGOH010000047.1 GCF_010499455.1 Ideonella livida
CCCGGCCGGGCAACAGGTCGGCCGCCAGGGCGCCGGCCCGTGGCAGGTTGCCGCGTTCGGCGGGGGGCGGCAGGGTCTGGGCCTGGGCGCTCCAGGCGGCGCCCAGCAGGGCGAACAGGGCGGCGTTCGTGCCGCGTCCGCCGGTGGAGGGGCGCGGCGGGCGGTGTGCGGCGGAATGGGGCATGGCGGGACTCCGGCGGGCTGGACGGCGCCACTGTAGCGCGCGGACCCCGCGCCCCTCAGCCCCTCATGCCGGGTCGTCGCCGCCCGGGCGCAGGGTGCGCAGCAGCGCCATGGCGCAGATCAGCAGGCCCAGGCCAGGCAGGGCGCAGACGACGGCACACAACAGCTGTGCGGCGCGGCCGCGGTGGCTGGCCACGCGCCAGCCGCCCAGGGCGGCGGCCACGGTGACACCCACTGCGCCCACGCGGAAGGCCCAGGTGGGCGGTTGCAGCAGCAGCAGGCCCAGCAGACCGAAGCAGCCCAGGGCCAGCAGTGCGCGGGTCAGGCCGTCGCGGCCCTTGGCGGCGGGGCGCGCGGCCGGGTCAGGATCGGTCGGGTCAGGGGCGTTCCCGTCCGCCGAGCCTGCGGGGACCCGGGACCGTGGCGCGCTGGCCGCTGGTGCCGGGGCGGCCGCCGGGCCCGGCCCTGTCGCGCCGGCGCCGCCGGGCGCACGGCCCAGGCGGCGTTCCAGCCAGGCCACCACGTCCGTGTCTGGTGCCAGGTCGGCGGCAAGCCGCTGGGCTTCCTGCAGGCTTTCGGGGGGCAGCGGGGGGGCCGGGCCCCGGTGGCCCCGCTGGCCGGCGGCCAGTTGCAGGGCGCCGCCCAGCACAGGATCGGGCGGACCGCCCAGGTGACCTTGCCGAGCCAGGATGCCCAGGTTGTGCAGCGCCGCGGCGTTGCCGCCCTGGGCGGCCCGCAAAAAGCACTGCCGAGCCTGCGGACGGTTGACCGCCGTGCCCTCACCGCGGTAGTGGGCCAGGCCCATGTTGCACAGGGCGTCGGCATGACCTTGCGCGGCGGCCAGGCCCCACCAGTACACGGCGCCCTGCAGGTCGGCCGGCCGGCCCTCGCCCTTCAGGCACAGGCTGCCCATGATGTGCTGGGCTTCGGCCAAGCCCTGGCGGGCAGCGCGCAGCACCCAGTCATGACCCAGCGCCGGGTCGCGGGGCAGGCCTGGGGCGCCGTCCAGCAGGGCTTCGCCCAGGCGCAGCTGGGCCGCGGCGTCGCCGGCCTCGGCCGCCTGGCGCAGGCCGCCGGGGTCGACCGGCGCGTCAGCCAGGCGCTGCTCCAGATTGCGCAGCGCGGCCAGGGCGGGTGCGCAGCCGGCGCGTGCGGACAGGCCGTACAGGCGGCGGGCGGCCTGCAGGTCCTGGGGCAGGTCCTGTCCCTGCTCGTGGTGCCAGGCCAGGTTGTAGAGGCCCAGGGGGTGACCGGCACGGGCAGCCCGGCGCAGCCACTGCAGCGCCTGGGCCGGGTCGGCGGCCACGCCCCGCCCCTCGGTCAGCATGAGGGAGGCCAGGTACTGCGCGGTGGGATGCCCGCGCTGGGCCAGGGCATGCATGTCGTCCCAGGGGGCGAGCCCGGGGGTCTGGCGGATGCGCTGCTCCAGGGCCTGCAGGCGCTGGTCCAGGTCGGCGGCGGCCTGGGCCAGCACGTCGGCCGGGTCGTGGCGGGCCGCCTGTCCCGCGGGTGGGGGCAGCAGCCGCGCCATCCAAGCGCTGGCCAGGGCAAAACTGGCCTCGCCCACGGCCTGGCGCCATTGCCGCACCTTGGCCTGGCTGGCCTCGTCAGCCGGGCGCAGGCGCCTGTCCTCGCCGGTCTTCCAGGCCAGGGCCGACAGGCCCAGGGCGGCGGCCGCTGCCTGGTCCTGGCGCACGCCCTGGCCCCGCAGGTACAGGTCGGCCAGCAGTTCGCGGGCCATGCGGTTGCCCTGGCGCAGGGCGGGCTGCAGGCGGCTGGCGGCCAGGGCGTGGTCGCGCAGGGCCAGGGCGTCCAGCGCGGTGACGCAGGCGGCGCGGTCGTCCAGGCCCAGGCTCACGCCGTGGCCCAGGTGCAGTTCGCCGGCCTGGTCGTCGAACACGTTCAGGCCCAGCGCGACGGCTTCGCTCACCACGCAGGCCTGGGCCGCGTCCAGGTGGTCGCCGCTCATCAGGCCAAAGTTGAAGACGGGCACGTCGCTGGGCAGCACGTCCTGCAGGCCTTCGAGCCAAGGGCCTTCTCCTTCCTCGTCGTCCTCGGCGAAGTCGGGGTAGCGCCGGGCCAGGCGTTCCAGCAGGCGCTGGCAGGCGGCGTCTGGCGGGCCCGGGCGCTTGAACAGCAGGCGCAGTTGCTCCACCGCTTCCTTGAGGCTGCCGGGCCAGGGCAGGTCTTCGGGTTGCTTCCAGATGCTGATGACGTAGCTCATGGGCGGCGACGTTAGCCGCGTCGCGCGGCCGCTGACCAGCCGTGTGGCCACCGGCCAGGGGAGCCCCGGGGCCGCTCAGGCCCTCAGGCCTGTGGTGTTCAGGCCACCAGCTGGATCTGCGGGCCCAGGGCGGTGTCGGGCTGGCGCAGCCAGGCCTCGACCTCCTCGGCCGGGCAGGCCTTGGCAAACAGCCAGCCCTGCAGCTGGTCGCAGCCGTGCTGCCGCAGAAACTCGCGCTGCCCGGCGGTCTCTACGCCCTCGGCCAGCGTGGCCAGGCCCAGGCTGTGGGCCAGGGCGATGATGTTGGCCACGATGGCTTCGTCCTGGCGGTCGTAGTTGAGGCCCCGCACAAAGGACTGGTCCACCTTGAGCGTGTCCACCGCGAAGCGCTTGAGGTAGCCCAGCGAGGAGTAGCCGGTGCCGAAGTCGTCGATGGACAGGCGAACGCCCAGCTGCTTGAGGCTGGCCAGGGTGGCGATGGTGTGCTTGCTGTCCTCCATGGCCACCGTCTCGGTCAGTTCCAGCTCCAGCAGGTGGCCGGGCAGACCGTGGTCGCGCAGCAGGCCGATGAGCTGGTCGCGCAGGCCCGGGTCGCGGAACTGCACCGCCGAGAGGTTGACGGCCACCGGCACCACCGCCAGACCGGCGGCCCGCCAGGCGGCGGTCTGGCGCAGGGCCTCGCCCAGCACCCAGGTGCCGATCTCACGGATCAGGCCGCTCTGCTCGGCCAGGGTGATGAACTCGCCCGGCGGCACCAGGCCGCGCACGGGATGGCGCCAGCGCAGCAGGGCCTCCAGGCCGTGCAGCCGGGCGGTGGCCGCGTCCACCTGCGGCTGGTAGTGCAGCACCAGCTCCTGGCGGGCCACGGCCTGGCGCAGGTCCTGCAACAGGGCCAGGGTCTCGCGGGAGCGCTCCTGCAGCTCGCGTGAGAAGAAGCGCACCGTGCGCCCGCCGGCCCGCTTGGCCTGGTGCACCGCGCTGTCGGCCGCCTGGCTGAGCTGGGCCAGGTCCTCGCCGTCGGTGGGGAATTCGGCCACGCCGATGCTGGCGGCCAGGGTGACGGGCTGGCCCTGCACCTCCAGCGGCGCGGCCAGGGCCTGCATGAGCCGCAGGCCGATGGACATGGCGTCGCTGGCCCGGGTGTGGGGCAGCAGCAGCAGGAAGTCGTCGGCCCCCTGGCGGCACAGGGTGTCCTCGGGCCGCAGGTGCCGGCCCAGCCGGGTGGCCGCCTCGCGCAGCACGGCGTCGCCGGCCGCCAGGCCCAGGCTGCCGTTGATGGCGGCAAAGTCGTCCAGGTTCAGGTGCATCAGCAGCACCTGGCCGTGCTGCCGCTGGGCGGTGGCCAGGGCCACGCGGGCGCGGTCGGCCAGCAGGCTGCGGTTGGGCAGGGCGGTCAGCGCGTCGTAGTAGGCCAGGCGTTCGATGTGGGCTTCGGCGGCCTTGCGGCTGGTGGTGTCGGTGAACACACCCAGGTACTGGCGCACCTGGCCCTGGGCGTCATGGATGGCGCTGAGGGTGAGCCATTCGGGGTAGACCTCGCCGTTCTTGCGGCGGTTCCACAGCTCGCCCTCCCAGCGGCCCTGCCGGCGCAGCTGGCGCCACATCGCGGCGTAGAAGGCCGCGTCCTGGCGGCCGGATTTCAGCAGTGACGGCGGCCGGCCGGCCAGCTCGTCCAGGGTGTAGCCAGTCACCTCGGTGAAGGCCCGGTTGACAGTGACGATCCGGGTGTCGGCATCGGTGATGCAGATGGCCTGGTGGCTGTCCTCAAAGACGCGGGCGATCAGCCGGGCGTGCTCCTCGGCCTGTTTGCGGCCCGTGATGTCCAGCCAAGAGCCGATGACGCCTGCCGGCTGGCCGTCGACGTCGCGCACCAGCACGCTCTGGTCCAGGGTCCAGCGGTAGCCGTCCTCGGCATGGCGCAGCCGGTATTCGTGTTGCAGGCAGCCCTCGCGCAGCAGCGTGCCGCGGTGGGCGGCCATCACCCGGGGCAGGTCTTCGGGGTGCACGCGCTGCAGCCACCAGGCCGCGTCAGGCGGCGTGCTCTCGGGTGAGAAGCCCAGCATGTCCAGCAGTTGGGGGCTGATGAAGTCGGTGTCAAAGCCGCCGTCGGCCCGAAGGCGCAGGGCGTAGAGCACGGCGGGCGATACGTCCACCAGGCGCTGCAGCCGCTCGTGCTGCAGCTGGGCATGGGCGGCCAGGGCCTGGTGCTGCAGCGCGGTGCGGCGCGCCAGCAGACCCACCAGCAAGGCGCTGAGGGTGACGAAGAGCAGGCCCTTGCCTGTCTGCAGCAGCGAGGTCTCGACCACGCTCAGGCCCAGCAGGTCCACGGCATGGTCCGACAGCAGCACCGAGGCGGCGCCAAAGATCAGGAAGGCCAGCGTGACCTTGAGGGCGCTGAGGCTGGGAGAGGGCGGGAGCTTGGGGATCACGGCAAGGGACGGCGGGGCGCTGGAACTTCAGGTGCGACGGGGCCCACGGCGGGATCCCGCTGCATTGCAACCCACATGGGCGGGCAGCAAGGGGCGGAAGTGCCGGGGGATGACCGGCCGCTTCCGGCTACCTGCCCGTGGCCGCGGCACGCCGATGCCCGGCAGCAGCCCGGCCGTTCAGCCCTGCAGGCGTTCGAGCCGGTAGCCCAGGCCGCGCACGGTGTGGATGAGTGGGGGCAGGCCGTCCTCGTCGATCTTGGCGCGCAGGCGGCGGATGTAGACGTCCACCACATTGGTCAGCGGGTCCTCGCTGGCGCCCCACACGTTGGCCAGGATGCGCTCGCGGCTGAAAAGACGCCCCGGGGCGCTCATCATCAGCTCCAGCAGGGCGAGTTCGCGGGCGGTCAGGGCCAGCGGCCGCTCACCGCGGCGGGCCTGCATGCGCTCGCGGTCGAAGACCAGGTCGTCCACCTGCAGGCGGCGGGGTGTGCCCCGCTGCCAGTCCCGACCCCGGCGGGCCAGGGATTCCAGCCGCGCCAGCAGCTCCTCAAAGTCGAAGGGCTTGGGCAGGTAGTCGTCCGCCCCCAGGCGCAGGCCGGCCACGCGGTCTTCCACCGCGCCCAGGGCCGAGAGCATCAGGATGGGCAGGTTCACGCCCTCGGCGCGCAGGGTCTGGCAGATCTCCAGCCCGCCGATGCCGGGCAGCATCAGGTCCAGGACGAGCACCGTGCGCAGCGTCGGGTCGGCGTCCTCGCGGGCCTGGCGGGCGGCCGCGCGCGCGGCCGCCAGGCCGGTCTCGCCGGTGGCGGCCAGCTCCACCCGGTGGCCTTCGGCGCGCAGGCCGCGTTGCAGGAAGTCGGCGATGCGGGCGTCGTCCTCGATGATGAGCAGGTTCACGCGGGGCCTCCGGCGGTGCGGGCCGGCGCGATGGCCAGTGGCAGGCGCAGCACCGCGCAGGTGCCCAGGTCATTACTTTCCAGGTGCAACTGGCCGCCATGCGCCTGCGCCAAGGTGCGGGCGATGCTCAGCCCCAGGCCGCTGCCGTCGGGACAGTGGCGCCGGGCCTGCGCGCCGCGGAAATGGCGGTCAAACACCTGGGCCAGCTCATGCGGGGCGATGCCGATGCCTTGGTCCTGCACCCGTACCTCCAGCCAGGTGGGCGGCGCTGCGCCGGGCGCCGGCGGCGACACGGTCGGGGCCGGCTCGTGCGAGGCTTTGGTCGCCAGCCGCAGCGTCACCTCGCCGCCGGGACGGCTGTAGCGGGTGGCGTTGTCCAGCAGCACGCCCAGCAGTTGCCGCAGGCGCAGCGGATCGCCGTCCACCACATGGCTGCCGGTGCGTGGCGGCGCCGGGGCCAGGCGCACGCCGTGGCGGCTGGCCAGCGGCGCGGCCTGGGCCAGCGCCTCGGCGGCCAGTTCGTCCAGGTCCACCGGCTCGCGGCTCAGCGAGAGCGAGTCGATGTCGCTGCGGGCCATGGCCAGCAGGTCGTCGATGACCGAGCCCAGCTGGCGGGCGGTGTCGACGATGCGGGTGAGGGCCTGGCGGTATTCGGCCGCCGGCTTGTCCACCCCGCGCAGCGTGATCTCGGCCTCGCCCCGGATCACCGTGGTGGGGGTGCGCAGCTCGTGGCTGATGTCGGCGAACAGCCGGCGGCGCTGGGCATCGGCCTGGCGCAGCGAGGCCAGGGCGTCGGCCAGCTCGCGGGTGCGGGCGGCCACCTGATCCTCCAGGTGCTGGCGTTGGGCCGACTCGCGGGCCCGGTGGGCCTCCAGCTCGGCGGCCAGCGCGTTCACGCTGCGCGCCACCTCGGCAAACTCGTCGTCGCCCTGCAGCGGAATGCGGTGGTCCAGCCGGCCGTCCTGCAGGGCGTGGGCGCCTTCGCTGAGCTGCTGCAAGGGATGGCGCAGCGCCCGGCCAAAGTACAGGACCGCCCCCAGCGCCGTGGCCGCCAGCACCATGGCCGCGCCCAGCCACAGCCAGCGCACCCAGGCCATCACCGCGTCGGCGGCGGCGCGCTCACGCTGCACGGCGGCGGTCTCGCGGGCAATGTTCTCGGCGATCAGCAGGCGCACGTCGCGCCCGCCGGCCATGTCAAAGAGGCGGGACTGGGCCTCCCAGGCCTGCAGGGGGTCGGCGCCGGCGGGCAGGGGGCCCGCGTCGTTGACCGCGCGCACCAGGGCGGCGACGCTGTCCTGCAGCAGGTCCAGGGTTTCGCGCCGGCGCAGGTGTTCCTCGCGGGCCTCGGCGCCGCCGTCCAGTTCCACCGCCTGCTGCGCCAGGGCCTGCAGGCGCAGCAGGGTGCCCTGCATGGCCGCCTGCAGTTCGGCCCGGGCGGCCTCGTTGGCGCTGGCGCCCTGCTGCCGCTGGGCCACCCAGGTGCGCAGGCGCTGCTTCTGGGCCGAGAGCTGGATGAAGGCGGCCGCGATGTCGCTGGCCACCCGGCCGCGCACCACCTGGCGTTCGGTGACCGCCAGCGAGGCGGCCGCCAGCAGGGCGGTGGCCACCACGACGGTGGCGATCAGGACCAGGACCAGGGTGAGGCGGCGTCTGAACATGGGCCGCGATTGTCCCCAGCCCGGCCTGTCCACGCCGGTCTGTCATCTTCTGTTCATCTGGCCGTCAGGGCCCGCTCATGTGGCGCTCAGGCAGGGTTCAAGGCCGGGGGATGCAATGGCGTCAGCGGCCCGGCGCCCTGGTGGACGCCGGCCCCGCCCTCATCCTGACCGACCCCGGAGAACCCGAATGATGCTCAAGACCCTTGGAATGTCCGCCCTGGCCCTGGGCCTGCTGTCCGCCGCCCAGGCCCAGACCGCCGCGCCGGCGGTGGTGGTGCAGCGCGCCGTCACCGAGGCCGAGGTGGTGGCCGCCCAGCAGGCCTGGTGCCAGGCGCTGGTGGACATCAGCACCGCCCACGCCCAAGGCGGCCAGGCCGCCGCCAAGGCCCTGGCCGAGAAGGTGATCGACAGTGCCTATGGCTACCAGTACGGCGCGGTGCTGTTCAAGCCCACGCTCACCGTCAACCCGCAGACCTTCCGCACCACCCGGGCCGGCGCGCTGGCCTACTTTGTCGGGGGCGACGCCGCCTTCCCCAAGGACACCGGCTTTGCCCTGAAGGGCTGGACCCAGTGCCGTGCGGTCAACGCCGGCGTGCTCATCGCCGGCCAGACCGCCACCACGATGGGCAAGGTCCACATCACCGGCAAGGACGGCAAAGTCACCACCGTGGACAAGACCTGGCAGTTCATGAAGGACGATGCCGGCCGCCTGCGCATCGTGCTGCACCACTCCTCGCTGGAGTTTGCGGGCAGCTGAGCCTGACCGGCGGTCAGGCCGTCGCCGGCGGGGCCAGGCGCTGGCGCGCCAGCGCTGCGGCCCAGGCCGCGGCGGCACAGCCGGTCATGGCCAGGGCCATGACCGAGGCGTCCACATGACCCCCGGCTTCCAGCGCCGCGCCCACTGCCGCGCCCAGGGCGAACTGCAGTGTGCCCATCAGGCCCGAGGCCAGGCCCCGGTGCTGCGGCGCGTGGCCGGAGAGCGCCAGCGCTGAGCCGTTGGCGCTGACCAGGCCCAGGCCGGCCATGAACAGGCCCAGGCCCAGCAACAGCGGCCACAGCGCCTGTGGCGCCCACCACCCCAGGCCCACCAGGCCCAGGCCCACGAGCGTGACCGCCGGCAGCGCCGCGGCCAGCACCTGCGTGGGCCGCCAGCGGCGCACCAGCTGGGCGTTGACCTGCGAGGCCAGGGTCAGCACCAGCGCGTTGGCGGCAAAGACCGCGCTGAACTGGCCCGTGCTCAGCCCGTGCTGGCCGATCAGCACAAAGGCGCTGGCGCCGATGTAGGCGAACATGCCGGCGCTGGCCAGCGGCCCCACCAGCACCGCCAGCGCAAAGCGGCGGTCGCGCAGCAGCGTGCCCCAGGCCTGCAGCGGCCCGGGCCGTGGCGTGCCGGCGGGGGCATGGTGGACGGGCCGGTGGTCGTCCAGACCGCGCCACACCGCCACCAGGGCGGCGGCGGCCAGCACCGCCAACAGCACGAAGATGCCGCGCCAGCTCGTCAGGCCCAGCACCGCCGTGCCCAGGCTGGGCGCGGCCACCGGCGCCAGGCCGATGACGGCCATCAGCCGTGACATGGCGCGGGCCATCTCGGCCTCGCCCTGCACCCGGTCGGCCACGATGGTCAGCGGCATCACCACGCCGGCGCAGCCGCCCAGGGCCTGCAGCAGGCGCCAGGCGGTCAGCTCGCCCACGCTGGCGGCCTGCGCGCAGCCCAGTGAGGCCAGCAGGAACAGCGCCAGGCCCAACATCAGCGGCAGGCGCCGGCCCCAGCGGTCGGCCAGCTGGCCATAGGCGATCTGGCCGGCGGCCATGCCTGCCAGATAGGCCGCCAGCGTGCCCTGCACGGCCGACTCCGGCGCGTGCAGGTCCTGCGCCATGGTGGGAAAGGCGGGCAGGTACATGTCGATGGCCAGCGGGGCAAAGCCGATCAGGCTGCCCAGCAGGACCAGCAGGCCCGGGGTCAGGCCACGGGGCGCTTCGTGGGCGCCCGGGGCCAAGAGGGTGGTGCGCATGCGGAAATCAGTCCTCAAGGTTTTCGTGAAAGTCAGCCTGCCCGTGGGTCCAGTAGGCGGCGGCGCGCACCTGGCCCCGGTGCAGACCGAGGGTATCCAGCAGCAGGCCGCGCACATCGCGTGCCACTTGCCGTTCAGCGGCGACCCAGGCCAGGCCGCGGCCCTGCGGGCGGGGCAGGGCGGCCAGGGCCTGCAGCAGCGGGTGGCTTGTGTGCGGCGCCGGTCGGGGCACCACCACCAGCTGCCGGCCCGGGCCCAGGGCCAGGGCCGGCAGCGCGGCCTCGGGGTGGGCCAGGTCCAGCACCACCGTCACCGCCACGCTTTCGGGCAGTTCCTGCAGGCGGCGGCTGATGGCCGGCAGGGCCGACTCGTCGCCCACCAGCCACTGCCAGGCCAGGTCCACCGGCCACACGGCCGAGCCGCGGGGGCCGCCGATGACGGCGGCGTCGCCCCGCTGGGCCTGGGCGGCCCAGCGCGAGGCGGGCCCCTCGCCGTGCAGGGCGAACATCAGGTCCAGGGTGCCGGCGGCGGTGTCCACCGCCAGCGGGGTGTAGTCGCGCATCACGGGGCGCGGGCCGGTGTAGGACGGGTCAGGGCGGCCGCCTGGGCCCAGCGGGGGCAGGGGCACGGTGCGCTCGCCCGGCGGGGGCAGCAGCAGCTTGACGTGGTCGTCAAAGCCCAGGCTCACCAAGGTCTTGACGGCTTCGCCCTGCAGACGGATGCGACGAAGGTGAGGGCTCACGTCTTCAATGGCCGCCACGGTAACGGGCCGGCGCTCCAGGGCGTGGCGTACGCGCTGGGGCACCGGTACGTCGGCAGGCGGGAGGGTGGCGGCCTGAGGGGGTTGGAAGGTGGGGGCGGCCGACGCCGGCCGCAGGGCATGGTCATTCATGCTTCAGGTCTTTGGTTGATTAAGTCAACCTATCGTCCGACAATAGGTTGACCGAGTCAACTTTTTGCCGGCATAACCCCAGGGCGCCACAGGGACTTGGACACGGACAATGCGAGCCCAGACATGAACACCTCTTCCCCCGCCGGCGATGCGCCGGCTCCTGCCTGCTGCCCCGGTGCGGCCGACAGCGCCACGCCCGCTGGCCAGGCGCTGGACCAGCTCAACCGGCTGATGTTCCGCTTTCGCGGCCAGTTGCACCGCCTGATGGCCGAGGCCGGCGTGGAGGGCAACCCCTCGGAGCTGAAGGCCCTGCTGCACATTGCCCACCGGCCGGGCTGCGCGGCGGCCGAGCTGGTGCGTGACAGCGGCCGCGACAAGGCCCAGGTGGCCCGCCTGGTGCAGGCGCTGGAAGACCGCGGCTGGCTGCGCCGCGCGCCCGATGCCCAGGACCGCCGGGTGCAGCGCCTGCACCTCACGCCTGAGGGCGAGGCGGTGCATGCCCGCATGCGTGCGGTGCGCGATGCCGAGGCGCGGCAGCTGCTGGGCCGGCTCACGGCGCCGGAGCAGACCCAGCTGGCCGCGCTCCTGGCCAAGCTGCAGGGCTGAGGGGGCGCGGCCATGGCCCTGATCAAGACCGATTGGTCCCCCGAGCTGCAGCAGGTGCGCGAGACCCTGGACCGGGCGGTGGACGAGAAGCTGGGCCCCCTGGTGGACCGGGCCATCCGCCAGGCCGGCCAGGAGATGAACAAGGTGGTGGGCCAGGCGGGAGACCGCCTCGAGACCACCATCCAGGTGCTGTCTGAGGAGGTGCACAACCAGCGGCAGCTCACCCGCGAAGACCTGGTCTTTCTCATCGACTACGCCAGCGACCGCCTGGCCCACACGCTGGACGCGCGCCTGGCCCAGGCCAAGGCCGAGGCTTCGTCCTTCATGACCGAGAAGGTCGAACAGCTGCGCCAGGAGCTGGAGGACGCTGCGGTGCGCAGCCGCCGCACCCTGTACGCCAACGTAGCCATTTCGGTGGCGGGTGCCCTGGCCATGGCCGCGGTGGGCCTGGTCTACAAGAAGATCTCGCTCGGAGAGGTCGATCCCTTTGCGGCGTTCAGGGTGCTGCTGCTGTCGCTGGCCACGGGTACCGGGCTGTTTGCGGCGCTCAAAGGGCTGGGCCAGTGGTTGGCCCTGAACCGCCACAAGCGCAACCTGGCCGCGGTGGCGCTGCAGCAGCTGGGGCCGCTGCGGCCACAGGGGACGCTGGGCCTGTTTGTGCTGGCGGTGGTGCTGTTGCTGGCCTGGGCCGGGGCCACGTTCTGGGTGGCCTGAGCGGCGCCGCGGCCGCAGTGCGGCCCGGCCTCAGTCCCGCGGCTCGCCAGCGTCCAGCACGCCGCGGCGGAAGCACTCGGTGATGTGCATCACCGGCCCGTCGGGGGTGTGGATCACGTAGCTGCGGGTGGCGGCCTCGTCGGGCAGGCCGGTGCTGGCCCACAGCAGGGCGCTCACGGCCGGGTCCAGCGGCAGGGGCTGGCGGCGGATCCACAGGCGCGCCAGCAGGTGACCGATGGGCGTGCGGCCGGCCAGCAGGTCTTGGGCCACGTCGTCAGGCACGGTGGCCAGGGCGATCCAGGACAGGTTGTCCATCATCACCACGCCGCGGTGGGACAGGCTGACCCGCCGCTGCAGGAAGGCCGAGCCGGGCAGCGCCTGGCGCACACTGGCCGGCAGGTCCTGGGCCGCCGCTCCCTCCACCACCGCCTGCCCGTGCACGGTGAGCGTGACCGGGCCACCCGCCACCGTTTCACACAGCCGCGTGGCCGAGCCGTCCTGCGCCAGGTGCAACTGCGCCTGCTGGCGCACCAGGGGCAGCCAGGCGGCGGGCCAGCCGTCCAGCAGGCGCTGGCGGCGCAGCGGTGGGGTGTCGTGCAGGCCACGCGTCGAGCCATCGTCAGCGCCATCGCTTGGGCGGTCTGGCGGCGTGCCCGGCGGCAGCATGGGTTGAAGATCTGGCGGGGTCTGGGGCATGGTGGTCAAGCGCATCGCGGGGCGCGATGATGCCTGCAGCGCCGGGGCCCGTGTTCGGTCTGGTAATAATCATATGTTTCCAATATTATTGAAATATGGAATCAGACACCTGCCACACACCCGTCCCGCCTGATGATGCTGGGTCCGTTGACCTGGCCACCGCGCTCAACCAAGCGTGCCATTGCCGCACCCTGGATGCGCAGCGCCTGGCCCGGGAGCTGGAGGCCGACCCCGCGCTGGCCGGCCTGGGCGAGCGGCTGGCGGTCAGCCACCCGCACCTGTTCGCCGACACGGTCGTCTTCATCGGCCCGGCCATGCAGGCCCAGGTGCACCAGGCGGTGGCGGCGCTGCACCGGGTCATGGCCTTGCCGGGGTTTGTGGAGCAGGCGCTGGCTGCCGCGCCCGCGCTGGCCCAGCGCGACTGGGGCCCCACGGGCGCATTCATGGGCTACGACTTTCACCTCACCCCGCAGGGGCCGCGGCTCATCGAAGTCAACACCAACGCCGGTGGCGCCTGGCTCAACGCCCCGCTGGCGCGGGCCACCGCGGCCTGCTGCGGCGCGTGGTGCACAAGCCCGACGCCCGACAGCGGCGCGCTGCCGCTGCCCAGGCTGGAGGCTGTGTTGGTGGACAGCCTGCGGGCGGAATGGACGCGCCAGCGTGGCCCGGTGCCCTGGCGCACCGTGGCCGTGGTGGACGATGCGCCGCAGGCGCAATACCTGGCACCAGAGTTTGAGCTGGCTCGCGGCGCCCTGGCCCGCGCCGGTCTGCAGGCGTGGGTGCTGGACCCCACCGCCCTGCGCTGGCACGAAGGCCGCCTGTGGGCGGAAACGCCGCAGGGCCCGGTGGGGGTGGACCTGGTCTACAACCGCCTGACCGACTTCAGCCTGGACGAGCCGGCGCACACCGCCCTGCGCCAGGCCTACGAGGCCGGTGCGGTGGTGCTCACCCCCAACCCGCGCGCCCACGCCCTGCAGGCCGACAAGCGCCACCTCATCACCTTGGGTCAGGCCGACCGCCTGGCCGCCTGGGGCGCCAGCGCCGAGGACCTGGCCACCCTGCAGGCGGTGGTGCCGCAGACGGTGGCCGTGGTGCCGGCGGTGCAAGCGGCCCTGTGGGCCCAGCGCCGGCAGTGGTTCTTCAAGCCCCGCAGCGGCTATGCCGCCAAAGGCGCCTACCGCGGCGACAAGCTCACCCGCCGGGTGTGGGAAGAGATCTGCGCCAGCGGCGACTATGTGGCCCAGGCCCTGGTGCCGCCAGCCCAGCGGGTGGTGGGGCAGGCGCCGGACGGCTCAGCCCTGAAGTTCGACCTGCGCGCCTATGCCTACCAGGGGCAGGTGCAACTGCTGGCTGCCCGCCTGTATGCCGGTCAGACCACCAATTTCCGCACCCCAGGCGGCGGGTTTGCGCCGGTGGCCGTGCTGCCGGTCTGAGACCCCGTGCCGTTCAGCCGGGCGCCCCTTCAGGGCCGCAGCACCTTGGCCACCGCGTTGGGCCGCAGGCGGAAGGCGTCGGGCATGCCCGAGCCCAGCAGCGGTCGCAGGTACAGGCGGAAGGCGTCGGTCACGTCGGTGCCGCAGGGGCTGATGAAGGCGTCTTCCATGGTGCGGGTCTTGCCGGCCACGGCCTCCAGCGGCAGCAGCGCGTAGTCCACCGAATAGGTGCCGGTGCGCTGGATGGCCACCGAGCCGTCGCGGCCTCCCGCGGCCCCGCCCTGAAAGGCGAACTGCACTGCCTTCTCGCCCACCTCTCGCGCCTCGCGCGCGTCCACGTCGCTCACGCAGCCGATGAAGCTGCGCTGCAGGTAGCCGAAGGTGTCGCCGCGCACGCGCTTGATGCCCAGCTGGCCCTTGATCTCCTCGCACAGCAGGTCGGCCAGCGCGCCGCTGCCCGAGAGCTGCACATTGCCGTGGGCGTCGTGCTCCAGGTCCTTGGCCAGCTGCGCGGCAATGGGCTGGCCGCTGGCGTCGTGGATGCCCTCGCTCACCGCGATGACGCAGCGGCCGTGGCGGGTGTACATGGCCTTCACATCGGCCAGGAACTTGGGCAGCTCAAAGGTGCGCTCGGGCAGGTAGATCAGGTGCGGGCCGTCGTCGGCAAATTTCTTGCCCAAGGCCGAGGCGGCCGTGAGGAAGCCGGCATGCCGGCCCATGACCACGCCCACGTACACGCCCGGCAGGGCGGCGTTGTCGAGGTTGGCGCCGCTGAAGGCCTGGGCCACAAAACGCGCTGCGCTGGGAAATCCTGGCGTATGGTCATTGCCCACCAGGTCGTTGTCGATGGTCTTGGGGATGTGCACGCAGCGCAGCGGGTAGCCGGCGGCGCGCGCCTGCTCGCTGACGATGCGCACCGTGTCCGACGAGTCGTTGCCGCCGATGTAGAAAAAGTGGCTGATGCCGTGGGCCTGCAGCACCTTGAAGATCTCCTGGCAGTAGGCCACGTCGGGCTTGTCGCGGGTGGAGCCCAGGGCCGAGCTGGGCGTGCCGGCCACCAGCTCCAGGTTGTGGCTGGTCTCCTGCGTCAGGTCCACAAAGTCCTCGTTGAGGATGCCGCGCACGCCGTGGCGCGCGCCGTACACCAGCTCCACGCCGCGCTGGCGCCGCGCCTCCAGCACCACGCCCACCAGGGATTGGTTGATCACGGCCGTGGGGCCGCCGCCCTGGGCCACCAGCACCTTGCCACCTGTCATCGCGCTGCTCCTTGTGAGGTTGGAAGACCCATCCTAGTCCAGAGCCCGGCGTGCCTTGGCCACCAGGCCCTCCAGCCAGTCCTGGTGGCCGTTGATCATGGGGTTGGGCCTGGCGCGGGCCAGTTCCAGCGCCGGGGCGCCCTTCTGGGTTTCCTGGGTCAGGATGCGCACGCGGCCGCCGTCCAGGTCTTCCACCAGCCAGGCGTGGTGCACGTCCAGGCGGTCGGCGGCGCCGGGCTCACCGGCCCAGCCGTGCCAGGCCACACGGCCGGGTTGGCCCGCCGAGGGGGCCACGTATTCCGTGCACTGTGCTTCCACCGGAAAGCCGAAGGTCTCAAAGTAGAAGCGGTCACCGTCGGCCAGCTGTGGTCCACGCCCGTCGTGAAATCGGGGGTGGGCTGAGTTGGCGTAATACGTGGGCCACAGCGCGGGGGTGACCAGCAGCGGCCAGACCTCGGCGGCGCTGAGGCCGGCCACGATGACCTCGTTGGAGCAGAAGTTGTCGGTGAAGCCCGGGACAAAGCCTGTGGGCCAATGGATGGCGTGTGGTGGCATGGGGGTGTTCTCCATCGTCAGACAAGGGGCGGGGCCGGCAGGCCGTGGTGCCCTGGAGACGACATGGTGGAGCGTGGTTGCCCATAAATCCAATCATGGTTCTGTATAAAAATCATCAGCATGGCTGATATCAGAACCTTGGACCTCAACCTGCTCAAGGCCTTTGACGCGCTGATGGACGAGCGCAGCGTCACCCGCGCCGCCGCCCGCCTGGCGCTGACCCAGCCTGCCGTCAGCGGCATGCTGGTGCGCCTGCGCGATGCCTTTGAGGACCCGCTGTTTGTACGCGCCTCACGCGGGGTGGTGCCCACCGCCCGGGCCGAGGCCCTGGCCCCCGCTGTGCGCCAGGTGCTGCTGGGGGTGGCAGCCTTGCTGCAGCCCCTGCAGTTCGACCCGGCCCACGCCCGCCTGACCCTGAACGTGGCCGCCACCGACTACGCGCTGCGCGCCGTGGTGCTGCCCTGGCTGGCCGCTTTGCGCGCCCAGGCGCCCGGCGTGCGCTTGGCGGTGCAGCCGGTGGACGATGGCCGCGTGGTCGGCCAGCTGGAGCGTGGCGAGATTGACCTGGCGCTGAGCACGCCGCAGGCTGCGCCGCCCGAGCTGCACGCCCGCCACCTGTTTGACGAGCACTATGTCTGCGTGGCCCGCACTGGCCACCCGGCCCTGGCCGACGGCCCGTGCACGCTGGAAGCCTTCTGTGCGCAGGACCACGCCCTGGTGTCCTATGGCGGCTCGCCATTTGAAGGCGCCACCGACCGCGCACTGGCCGCCCTGGGCCACCAACGCCGCGTGGTGGCCTCCGTGGGCAGCTTTTTGATGCTGCCCGAGCTGCTGCGCCGCACAGACCTCCTTGCCGTGGCCCCGGCGCGTCTGGTGAGCCAAGAGCCCGGCTTGAGCACCTGCGTGCCGCCGGTGGCCGTGCCCGGCTTCACCAAGATCGCGGTGTGGCACGAACGCAGCCACCGCGACGCTGGCCAGCGTTGGGCCCGCGAGCTGCTATGGGGCGTGTGCCAGTCCTACTGAATGCGGTCTCAAGCGTCCTCAAACCCGCGCAACACGTTCACCACGTTGCGCCCGATGTCGTCCACCAGGTAGCCGCCTTCCATCACGAACACCGTGGGCAGGCCGGCGCTGGCGATCTGCTGGCCCAGCCGCAGGTAGTCTGCCGTGCGCAGGCGGAAATGGCTGATGGGGTCATGCTCAAAGGTGTCCACGCCCAGTGACACCACCAGCAGCTCCGCCCCGTGGGCGCGGATGCGCGCCAGCGCCTGTGTCAACACCGGGCTGTACGCGGCCCAATCGGTGCCGTGCGGCAGCGGGTAGTTGGCGTTGGCGCCCAGGCCCTCACCCGCACCGGTCTCGTCGGCATGGCCCCAGAAGTACGGGTAGCTGCGCAAGGGGTCGCCGTGCAGCGAGGCAAAGAACACATCGGGCCGGCGGTAGAAGATGGCCTGCGTGCCATTGCCGTGGTGAAAGTCCACATCCAGCACCGCCACCCGGCCCACGCCCAGGGTGCGGGCATGCTGCGCGGCGATGGCGGCGTTGTTCAGGTAGCAATAGCCGCCAGCGTATTCCGGGCCCGCGTGGTGGCCCGGCGGGCGACACAGCGCAAAGGCGGCGCGCTGCTCGCCGCTGGCCACGGCGTCCAGCGCCGTCAAGGCCACATGGGCGCTGGCCTGCACCGCCGGCCAGGTGCCGCCATTGATGGGGGCCCCGGCATCCATCGCGTAGAAGCCCAGTTGGCCGTCAATGTGCTCGGGTTCGGGCGCTTGCCCGCCTTCACGCACCGGCCACACCAGGGGCAGGGCGTCGTGCTGGCGGCCGGTGGCCGTCCAGCGCGCCCAGGCGGTTTCCAGAAACTGCACATAGCGCTCGCTGTGCGCGGCCACCAGGGCGGCGCGGTCATGGGGCTGCTCGGTGCGCAGCTCGCCCAGACCGGCCGCGCGCACCTGGGCCAGGATGGTGTCGGCCCGCTGCGGGTGCTCAAACGAGGGCTTGATCGTGCCGTCCTTGAGTTCGGTGCCGTGGTGCAGGGCGTGGCGCGGGCTGTGGAGGGTGAGCATGGGCAGGCAGGGCAAAAGGACAAAAGACCTGCCGCCATGCTGCCGCCGGTGCCAGGCAAAAGCTTCGCCTTGTTTGCCGCCATCTGGCGACCATGGCGCAAAAGCAGTGCGTCTAACATGCCTGCATGAGCGAAAACTGTTCTCAAGACGGCCTGGACGCCACCGACCGTGCGCTGCTGCGCCTGTTGCAGGAAGACGCCACCCTCTCCAACGCGGAGCTGGGCGAGCGCCTGGCCCTGAGCGTGACGCCCTGCTGGCGGCGCCGCAAGCGCCTGGAAGCGCTGGGCTACATCCGCGGCTACCAAGCCAGCCTGGACCGCCGCAAGCTGGGCCATGGTGTGCTGGCCTATGTGCAGCTGCGTTTTGCCGACCATGCCACCGACGCGCCCGACCGTTTTGAGCGCGCCCTGCAGGCCTGGCCCCAGGTGCTGGCCTGCCACAAGGTGACGGGTGACGCCGACTACCTGCTCACCGTGCTGGCCGCTGACCTGGACGCCTACGGGCAGTTCATTGAACAGGTGCTGCGCAAGCAGCCCGGCCTGTCCACCATCCAGAGCACGCTCTCGCTGCGGGAAATCAAGGCCACCAGCCGGCTGCCGGTGTGAGGGGAGGGGCGCTCTCGGCTCCTTGTCGTGTTTGTTCTAGCCCGCCGCCGGGCGCCTGCCTAGGCTGGCGGGCATGAACACCACCACGTCGTCTCCTTCCGACCCGCGGGGGGCACCTGCGCTGCACGCGCAGTCCTCCCGCCCCCTCCAACGCCTGCAACACCCCGTCTGGCGCGCGGCGTTGTGGCTCGTCCTGGGGCTGGGGGCGGTGCTGCCGGGCTGGCAGTACGCCGTGTACCTGGCCCAGGGCGGCAGCCTGGCACCGGGGCCGTTTGCGGCGGCGGTCTCGGCCAACGGCTTGACCCTGGGCTTCACCTTGGACGCCTACCTCAGTGGCCTGGGCTTTGCCGTGCTGGTGGCGGCCGACCGCACCGCCGGCCCCCGCCGCTGGTGGGCGGTGCTGGTGTGCTTTGCCGTGGGCTTGGCGGTGGCCTTGCCAGGCTATGGGCTGTGGCGCGGGCGGGCCTCAACCGCCGTCTGACAGGACGGTCGGACGGCCGGTCGCAAGGCCGTGCGCCCCACCGGGCGCAGCATGCCGTGCCCGCCACGCCAGCGGCCAATGCGCCGCCTCCGGCTGCGCCTGGGCGAGCAGTTGCCCCAACGAGCCACCGGCCAGTTGGCGCAGGTCGCGGCCCAGGTGGGATTGGTCGGCGTAGCCGGCGTCTTGGGCCAGGGCGGCGCCGCGCAAGGGGCCGGCGCCGGGGGTGGCGGCCTGGGTCAGCGCCTGGCTGAGCGCGCCGTGCAGGCGCACCAGGCGTTCAAAGGCCTTGGGGCTCACCCCCAGGTAGGCCTGGCAGTGGCGTTGCAGTTGGCGCGGGCCCAGGCCCAGCGCGGTGGTGGCGGCCAGGCCATGCCGGCCCACGCCGCGGCACAGCCGGGCGACCGTTTGCCAGCGCTGGGGTGGGGCGGCGCGGGCCAGGGAGCGGCGCAGGCTGGCCGTCAGGGCGGCCAGGCGTTGGGCAGTGGAATGGGCGCGGCACAGCGCCTCGGCCAGTGTGGCGGCTTCTGCCGGGCCGGCCACGGCCACCCAGGGCAGCACGGCGTCGGTCAGCACGCCGGGGCCGGCGCCCAATAGGCAGGCCGCCGCCGCCGGCCGCACCAGCAGGCCCACGGCCTGCAGGCCGTCTGGGTGATCGTGCCGCGTGGGGCGGGTGCTGAGGGTGTGGAACAGCACCACGGGCGCTGGCGGGGTCTGCGGCACGGCCACCGGCCAAGTCACCGTGAGCATGGCGTGCGGCAGTGCCGGAAACAGCGTGTGCCCGGCATGGCCCTGTCCGGGCGTGTCCGGCGGCAGGTCCACCCGCACGCCAGCCTCCACGGCGTGAACCAGATCGGGCGGCGGCGGCAGGCTGCGGAACATGACGGCATGGTGCCGCAGCGAGGCCACGGCCGCCAGTTCCACCCTCTGGTCAGCCGATCAGATCGGCTGCACCAGCGCCATCAGGCTGTCGCGCATGATCTGCGCGTGCTCGGCCTTGTCGCCGCCTTCGATCTCGATCTTGCACAGGCGCTCGGAGTTCTTGACCACCATGCGGCAGCGCTCGAAGCGGCGGGCGTGGAAGGCGTCCAGCGCGGCCTGCAGGTCGTCGTGGCGGGCCAGCTCTTCGCCCAGCACGATGCCGCTCTCAATGCCAATGCCGGCGCCTGAGGCCAGGTGCGGCGTGGTGGCGGCCACGGTGTCGCCAATCAGCACCACACGGCCGCGGTTCCACGGCGCGGGCACCAGCAGGTTGGCCAGGGGGCGGTAGTCGATGGCGGCCTCCGGCAGGTCCATCTGCGGGATCAGGTCCTGGATGATCGGATGGGCAAAAGGCGCCAGCAGGCCCTTGACCACGGCGGGCCAGGTGGCCGGGTCGATGTGTTCCTTGGTGGGCCGGTCTTCGGTGATGTAGACGTACATCTGCGTGGCCGAGACCGGGTTGACGCCGCACTTGATGTGCTGGCCAAACCACATGGCGCCACGCTCCAGGCCTGCAGGCCGGCGGGCCACGGCGCGCCACACGCCCTGGCCGATGTACTGCAGCGGCGGCACCTCGGGCATCAGGCGCTCACGCAGCTTGGAGTGCACGCCGTCGGCGCCCACCACCAGGTCGTAGCTGCGGCGCTGGCCGTCGCTGAACTGCACATGCACCTGGTCGCCGGACTGCTCCAGGTCGGTCCAGGTTTGGCCCAGGGTGACGTTGACGCCGGCGGCGCGGGTGGCGTCGGCCAGGATGCGGGCCATCACCGGGCGCATGATGCCGCCGGTGTCGGCCACGCTGGAGCCCACCACCGGCGGGGTGCGCAGCGTGGCCACGTGATGGCCTTGCTGGGTGTACATGTCCAGACCTGAGGTGGGGGCGCCCTCGGCGGCGATTTGCGGGTAGACGCCCAGCGTCTCCAGCGCCCGCAGCGTGGCGCCACCAATGGTGATGCCGGCGCCCAGCGGGCACCAGGAGGCGTCCTGCTCCAGCAGGTCCACGGCGATGCCGGCCCGCTGCAGGGTGATGGCCGCAGCCATGCCGGAGAAGCCTCCGCCGACGATCAGGGCGGTTTGAATGGCGCTCATGGCGGTCCTTTCGTTTGTCTCAGGGGTTGTGGTGGTGGTGGGGCAGGGGTTCAGGCCAGTCGCAGCCAGCCGTCGGCCTCTTGCCGCAGGGGCACGGGGAGCAGGTGGCGACCCAGGCAGGGGCCGTGCACGCACAGGCCGGTGTCGGGCTCGAAGCGGGCGCCGTGGGCGTGGCACATCACCTGGGTGCCCTCGGGGCTCAGGTAGGCATGGCGCTTCCAGGCCATGGGGGCGCCGGGGATGTGCGGGCAGGCGTTGCGCCAGGCGTGCAGCACCTCGCCGTGGCGCACGATGAACACGCGGTCCTGCCCGTCCTCATCGGGCAGGCAGCCGCGCGCCTGGCCGGAGCGCACCTCGTCGGCTCGGCACAGCGGGGTGCCGGCGGGCGGCAGCGGCGTGACCATGGTCGGGCTCAGGCGTAGTCGCCTTCGTGCGGGGTGCCGGGGCCGGGCATCCAGGCGTCACGGCGGCGCAGCAGGAAGGCCTGTGAGGCGTCGGCGCTGATGGGGCAGCTGCGCGGGGTCCAGCTGTTGTCGTGCAGGTCCATGTCGGCGTCCATCTCCACATGGCAGCCCAAGGGGCTGTTGAAGTACCAGAACCAGTTGGAGCCGAAGATGTGGCGGCCCGGGCCCCAGAAGGCCTGGTAGCCGGCCTCAATGAAGCGGTTGCCGTTCTGGATGACTTCGGTGGGGCCGCCAAAGTGGAAGGTGAAATGCTCCACGCCCTGCATGAAGGCCGGGGCGCCGATGAGGAAGTGGCTGTGGTGGTCCAGCGCGCCGGCGGGCTGCATGAAGGGGCCCACGCCCTCAAAGCGGTCGGTCACCCGGAAGCCCAGGCGCTCCACATAGAAGCGCTCGGCCTTGGCCAGATCGGGCACAAAGTACACCAGGTGCGACAGGCCGCGCGGCTGGATGCGGCCGCGGCCCTTGACCACGCCCAGCTGGTTGGGCACGCGCTGGATGGGCGAGCCGGGGGCGTTGGAGACTTCGCCCAGCAGGTGCAGCGGCTGGCGGCGGCTGACCTGGAAGGCGATGGCAAAGCCGGCGTCGTCCACCGACTGCACGCGGCCGCCGTTGGGGCCGTCCACGCGGACCACGGGGCGGTCTTTGCCGAGTTCTTCGGCGATGGCGTTGAGGGTCGCTTCGTCGGCCACGCCCATCACGGCCAAGCGCATTTGGCAGCCCTTGGGGGCGGGGGGCAGGCTGGCGTCGTCCTGGGCGTAGAACTCCACGCCGGTGCCGTCCAGGGCTTCCAGGCGGGCGGGGTGGGTGGCCGAGGGCTCCAGACCGTAGTCGATCATGTACTGACGGGCTTCGGCCAGGTTGGCCACGCCAAAGACCAGGGTTTCCAGTCCGGTGATGTTCATGCTGTGTCCTGTCGTGGGTGGGGTGAAAGGTTCATTGAGGGCCGGCGTGGATCACGTCTTCTCGGGCCAGCAACGCAAAGTGATGGCCGGGGGCCGCCAGGCCAGACCGCACCAGGGTGTCGTTCACCCAGGCGTTCCAGCGGCCCAGAAAGTCGTAGGCGCTGGCGTCGTCGGCCAGCCAGCACTCGTCGATGCCGTCCAGCGGGGCCGGGCCCGCTGGCGTGGGCAGGGTGTCGTTCTGCACATGGCGCAGCAGGCTCTCGCCGGTGCGCCACGTCGCCGCGCTCCAGGCGCGGCGGAAGTCCTCCACCGCGGTGCCGGGCGCCCGCTGCACAAAGCCAAACAGCTTGACGCGCTGGTGGGCCGTCACGGGGGCGCCGGCCATCACGCGCTCGCGCACTGGCATGAAGACGACATTGGCCTGGTCGACGAAGTTGTCTTCGTCGTGCTTGACGTGCTGCAGGTAGAAGGGGGACTGCCGGGCCCTGCCCAGGGTCTGCAGGTCGGGCATCCAGATCTGGGTGACGAAGTCGCGGTTCAGCGCGAAGGCGTCGCCGGCCGGTCCGCCGGTGCGGAAGCTGCCGTCAAACACCGCGTTCTGCACATAACGGCGCGGGGCGTTGGCGGGATCGGCGGCGATGTTGCGCAACACCAGCTCGCCATGGACCTTGCGGATGTGGTGGCGGTGCTCGGCCAGGGTGGTGCCGGGCCGGCGGCGTCCGACGATGATGAGCTTGACGGCCAGGTCGGGGTGCTGCGGGGTGCCGGACGGGCTGGCGGCCTGGGCGGGCAGGCCGCCGCCGGCGGCGCCCAGTGCCACAGAGGCCATCAGGAGCTGGCGCCGTTGGAGTGAGAGGTCCATAGGGGGGAGGTCCTTGATCGGGTGAGGGCCGTGACGCGGTGGGCCTGGCGCGCCTCAGGCGGTGCGGGCGCCCAGGGTCTCGGCCACCCAGTCGGCGATGTAGTGGCCGGCGTTGATGGAGTTGTCGAAGCTGGAGTGCTGCACGCCGCCTTCGCGCTCGGTGAAGACCTTCAGCTCGCGTTTGGGGCTGTTGACCAGCTGCTCGTAGGTGCGGTGCGCCCACTTCAGCGGGATCTGGCTGTCCTTCTCGCCATGCGTCACCAGGAAGGGCACCTTGATCTGTTCGACCACGCCGTCCAGGTGCACGTTCTCGGCGATGCGCATGAAGTCGTCGATGTCCTTGGCGCCCCAGACCCAGCACACATGGGCCCAGTAGTGCGGCACGGGGAAGTTGCCCTCGCGTTCCAGGCGGCGCTTCTGCACGTCGCGCCAGTCGTGGTTGGCGCCCCAGACCACGCCGCAGGCAAAGCGCGGCTCCATGGCCACGGTGCGCGGACAGTAGTAGCCGCCCAGGGAGACGCCTTCGCAGCCGATGCGGGCCGGGTCCACCTCGGGGTGGGCCTGCATCCAGTCCATCACCACGCGGGCCCAGTGTTCGGTGTCGTGGCGGGCGGTCAGGCCGTGCAGGCGCAGGGCTTCGCCCGTGCCGGGCTGGTCCAGCACCAGGGAGGAGACGCCGCGCTTGGCCAGCCACGCCGGCAGGCCCACGCGGTATTTCATCTCCTTGGTGGAGTCCAGGCCGTTGAGTTGCAGCAGCAGTGGGGCGCGTTCACCGGGCTTGAGGCCTTCGGCGCGCACGTAGAGGGCGCTGAGCACCTTGCCTTCATAGGGAATTTCAACGCGCTGGCAGTTTTCCTTGGCCAGGCGGATGCCGTCGGCGAAGAGCTGCAGGAAGCGCGCATACATGGCCATGCGGCCCGGGGCGCCGTGGGCCTGCAGGCGTTCGGCGGTGAGCAGGTAGCTGGCGGCGCGGCCGAACTTTTCGCCGGCGGAGAACAGGCGGCCGGCCACCTTGTCCTCGTCGGCCAGGGCGCAGAGCTTGTCGGCCATCTTCACCCAGGTCTCGCGGAAAGCGCGCGTGCCTTCGGCGTCCGGGGCCTTGGCGGCCTCCTGCAGGGGGGCGCACATCTCCTCGATCTCGCCCATGCGGGCGCCCATCTCAATGGCCAGATCGACGGAGAGGTTCCAGACGTAGTTGGTGGGGAAGTACTTGAACATGGAGGCGTTGGCGCCCTGCGGCGCGGTGGAAGAGGGGTGGGGAGGGGCCGGCCCGCCGACGGGGCCTGCGGGCCGGCCGGTGGCGTCAGCGCACCCCTTCGCCGGCCAGGGCGTCCGGGGTGAAGGTGCTGTCGGGCAGGCGCGGCTTGACCACGTACTGGCCCTTCTTGCTGTTGTAGAGGTTGCCCGCGAAGCCGGAGCCCGCCAGCAGGTCGGTGAAGCCGAAGGCGCCAATCACGGTGCCCGGCAGGTCAGGCGCCACCAGGGTCTGCGACCACAGGGTCTTCCAGAGCTGGCCGTTGGCGTCCCAGCGGTCGGCCAGGACGCAGGCCCAGGTGTCCTCGTCGCAGTAGTAGCGGCCCTTGGGCGCCTGGTGGCGCTGGCCGGTGCGCAGGTTGGCCTCCACCACCCACACGCGGTGCAGCTCCCAGCGCACGTGGTCGGGGTTGAGGTGCGGGCCCTTGAGCACGTCGGCGTCGTTGGCGGGCTGCAGCAGCTTGTTGCCGTTGTAGGGGATGAACATCTCCTTCTTGCCCAGCAGCTTCCAGTCGAAGCGGTCGATACGGCCGGTCCAGGTCTCCAGCTCGTCAAAGCTCATCACGCCAGCGGCCGACGGCGTGGGCGTGTCGCAGCAGGGGTTGGGCAGCTTGCGCACGCGGCGCTGGCCCGTCAGGTACACCCAGGCCTGGTCCTTGGAGCCGTCGATCTGCACGCGGCCCACGATGGCTTCGCCGGCGCGGATGGGCGGGCCCTGGTTCTTCAGGCGGATCATCCAGAACTCGTTGTCCTCCGCGAACTTCTCCGGGCTGCCCTCCTGGAAGTAGTAGGGCATCTGCTGGTCGATGGTGCCGTCGGTGGTCAGCACGGCGCGGCCGTCGGCGGTGAGCTGGTACTGGTTGATGTTCAGCTGCAGGCTGGTGCCGCGCCAGCGCAACTGGTGGTTCCACATCACCTCGGCGCCAGTCTTGGCCAGCGGGAAGGGGACGCCGCCATAGGCGCCTTGCGGAATGTCGCCCTTCAGGCTGGCGCGGGTGGCGTTCTTGAAGGTGTTGTCGTAGACCCATTGCGGCGCGGCGGCGGTGCGGTGGGTCTTGTACACATCGATGCGGAAGCTGGGGAACTTCTTGAGCATCGCCTGCGTGCCCTCGGTCAGGCGATCTGCGTACTGGCCCATGTTCTGGGCGGTGATGGAAAACAGCGGCTTCTCGTCCTTGAACGGGTCGCCACGCCGGCCGCCCGGCTTGTCACCCGGGATGGCGGTGGTGTAGCCGCCGGTCCAGGCGGGGATGCTGCCGTCCTTGTTGCCGGCCTTCTCGGCGCCAAAGGGGGTGAGGTCAGCCTTGAGGCGGGCGGCCTCTTCGGCGCTGACGGCGGCCAAGGCAGGGGCGGCAAGGAAGGCGGCGCTGGTGGCCACGGCCAGCAGGTTCAACGGGAAAGTCTTGCAGTTCATGGTGAAAAGTCCTGTGCGGGGGGGGCGGTGACAACGGTCATGGCGGGGTCAGAACGTGCGGCGCACGCTCAGGGCCAGGTGGTCACGGTCGGCCAGGGCATTGCCCTTGCCGAAGATGGGCACGCCGCCATGGGCGGCAGGACTGAAGTCCACAAAGGGCACGGCCTTGCCCAGGTAATGGCTGTAGGTGGCCGTGAACTGCCAGGTGTTGGCCACATTGCCTTCCACGCCCAAGCTCAGGGTGCCGTTGCCGCGGGCGTCCCAGGCGGTGACGCTGGAGGCGCCGTCCACCGTGTAGCGCAGGCCCACGGGCACGCTCAGGTCCACACCCGGCAGCACCTGGCGGTAGCTGGGGGTGAAGATGAACTGCAGGGCGGTGGCGTCACGCGTGCGGCCATGGCCGGCGGTGACGGTGCCGTCGGGGTCGTTCAGGCTGAGCAGGCGGTTCCAGGCCAGCTCGGCCACCAGGGCCGACTCTTGCGACAAGAAGCTGGGGCCAAAGGTGGCCAGGGTGGACAGGTTCAGGTGCGCGGTGTGGCCGGTGGCAAAGCGCGGCTGGGCCTGGCCGGGGTAGAAGCCATAGAGGTGGTTGCTGGTGATGTGCAGCGGCATGTTGTCGCGCACCGAGGCTTCACCGGCCACGTTGAAGTCGCCCAGCGAGGACGAGAAGCTCGCGCCGGTGACCTTGATGTCCTGGGGGAAGGCGTAGAACCAGCTGCCACCGCTCAGGGGCTGCGCACCGGGCGGCGTGGCCAGCTGGCCATAAAGCTGGCCGGCCTTGTCGTGGTAGCGGGCGTGGTAGAAGCCCAGATCGGTGTCGTCCAGCCGCCAGCGGGCTTGCAGGCCCCATTGGCCGGAGTGGCCGGGTTCCTGGTCCTGGCCGGCGGTCAGGCGGTAGTTGGTCAGCGGGGCATGGGTGACGGGGTCGGTGATGCCGACCAGTTCACTTTGCCGCGAGCCCCAGGGAATGTTGGCGCTGGAGAAGTAGCTGCCCGCGGCGGGCAGGCGGTCGGCCTCCCAGCCGAACTGCACATAGGCGCCCAGCGCCAGGCTGGGCGAGACCTGCCACTGTGCCGAGAGCTGCGGCACCGGGCGGATGATTTCCTTGAACTGCGCGTTGGGCGAGGCCAGCAGCTTGTCGATGTCGATGGGCCCCTGGGCGCGGGCGATGCCGTTGTCGCCGAAGAACAGGCTCTCGCCGTACTGCAGGGCGTGGCGGCCCAGGCGGGCGGTGATCTTGCCGCCGCCGTCGAGCTGCCAGCCACCAAAGACGAAAGCGTCCAGCAGGTCGCCGTCCTGGCCGGCCAGGCGCCGGGTGCGGGCCGGGAATTCGTTGTAGGGCGACTGTCCCAGCGTGGCATCGTTGTCGGCCTGGGTTTTGCCGTGCAGCTTGGCGTCATACCAGCCGGCGGCGCTGACGCGCACGCCAAAGTCCTTACGCCAGATGGCGTCGAACTCGGTCAGCAGGTCGGCGCGCTCGGAGACGATGCCCTTTTTCTGGAAGTTCTGGTTGCCGGCGTTGAAGTTGAGCCCCTGGGGAAAGGCCGAGGCCGGCACGCCCGGGACCAGCAGCCGGAAGGAATCCTTGAGCGCCGGGTCGGCCGACTCGGTGCGGTATTTGGCGCTGAGGCGGGCGGTGGTGTCCCAGCGCAGCTGCCAGTCCTCGCTGTCGGTCTCAATTTCAAAGGCCTGCGCGGCAGGCAGGGCCAGGGCGCCGAGGGCCGTTGCGGCGGCCAGGGCCAGGCCGGTGGGGCGCCAGCGCCGGTGGGGGGTCTGAAGAGGTCTCATGCTCGCTTGTCTCCTGTGCGGTGTGACCCTGGTTCCCTTCCTGGCCGCCCGTGCAAGGCACGCGCGGCCAAGGCTCCGCCTGCACCCTGGCGCGGCCATGCCGCGCAGGTGACGTTGAGGCCTGTGCAGGAAGCCCGCCGGGGGCGCGGCGGGCGTGCCGGCGGCCGTGGGGAGACGACTGCCGGCGGAGGAAGCCGCGTGCCGTCGGGGCGGCACGCCAAGGAAGGAAATCGGGGTGAAGAGAGGTTACGGGGGCTCAACCCTTCAGAAAAATGGTTTCCAACAACATCTCAAATCGATGCCATCAATAGCTTTGGGGTTTGACCCCAGGGCCGGCGGGTCTGCCGGCGGCCTCATTCGCGTTGCACGGCCAGGCGGACCCGCTGCTGGTGGGCTTGGGCGGCAGGGGCGTAGCGCCAGCGGCGCAGGGCCTGCAGCACCGGCCCGGCGATGGCCGGCGGATCGGCTCGCAGCAGCTCCACGCCGCTGACCGTGCCGTCGGCCCGCACCTGCAGCAGGGCCTGGACCAGGCCATCGCGCCGCAGGCTGGCCAGCAGGGCCTCGGGGATCTCCGGCTCCACCACGGTCAGCAGCGGCACCTCGGCCGGGGCGGGCGCCGGCCCCGGGTGGGGCTGAGGCGGTGACAGCGGCGGGGCGGTGGGTGGGGCCGCAGCGGGGGGCGGCGCGGTGGCCGCCAGTGCTGCGGCCCCAGCGTCCGGGGTCGGGCTGGCGGCGCCGGCGGGGCTGGAGGCCGCCAGGG
>NZ_JAAGOH010000048.1 GCF_010499455.1 Ideonella livida
CCTGCGCGGACAGTGACCGTTTAACTCAAGGGCGGCGAAACAGTTGCCGGCTAACGAAAGGGTCGTCCGCGTGCGTCCTTCATCAGGGTCAGTGGCTCGAATCCAACCGCCACAGTGACCGTTTGTATTTTAGCCAGTCCACACCCTGTTGTTTTCCTCAGGCTTGCCAGTGCGCCGGCTCAGGAGCAGGACATGAGAGAAATTAAAAAGGCCCGCGTGCGGGGCCTTGGGGGGGATTATTTGCTTGCGCTGGGCGGGGAAGCCCTTGTAGTCTGAATTCAGCCGACCAGCCAGCGAAGCTGGCGCAGGTCGGCTGCAATGAAAGGTTGGGCAGCATTCGCGGGTGACATTGACGGGGCAGCCCCATCATGATTCCAGAATCCATTGGCGGCGCCCGTTCTGCCACTCTGACAGTGAATCAGGCGACGTGTGACGCGACCAAGTCACAATGTATTCGGCGATAGCGGCACACGTCTGGTCGTCAATTTCGCGGAGATGCGCCAGCGTCTCGGCGACCCCGGCGCCAACAAAATACTCCCCGTCAAGTTCGCCGACATCCTGATTGAGGTACTGCGCCTCCCAAAGGACTTCGGTGTCACTGGGTACTCCACAGCAATGGATCAAGAACGCGCAGTGAAATATCCCTTCACTGCAGGTTCCGTCGTCCGTTGCAGCTCCTTCCCACAGGGCTTCGCGAAAAGCAATCTCCTCGTTAAAGAGCCTCAGCAACAGCAGTCGAAAGTCGCGCTGTTCTCGACCGGCGGCCAATTTGTAGATCGCAAGTCGATCGGCGGGACTGCGGAGCCGTTCTTCTAGTGCCGGGGACACATCTCCACTCTTTAGAAAGTGGCTTGCTAAGTTTTCTATGCTCATTCCGAGGCTGCCCAACACCTGAGTTAAGCCGCGCCGCGAAGCGGCGTCGGCTTGGACGAATTGTTAGGCCCCTCACCGAAGGCCCAAGCTTGCCTTCAACGCCGCATCGATGCGTGGCATGACAGCCGCAGTCACCTTACCAAGATGCTTCTTGATCCGGGCATCTCGATCGATGCTGCGCAAGTGACCACACTCGATGATGGAGTCTTTGCCGGCACCTGTACCGAGTTCAGCCGCGGTGACTAGTACCTGTTGAGGGTAGCCCTTGTACTGAGCCTGGTCGGTTAGCGGGGCAACGATAGTCAAAGGAGAGCCACGATTTCCTCCGTCGTTTTGAACTACGACGCAGGGGCGGCTCCCCGAGACTTTGTCATTCTGCTTCTCCCCACCGACTGCGCCGGAGAGATCCACAAGCACGATGTCACCACGTACAACTGCAATTTGCGGCATAAGTCTCCTTGAGGGGCCTAACACGTTATCGACAACATCCTCAATGTCCACATCTGGCCATAAATTGCCATCTGTAGGCATAAATTGCCACAGGTGGATGGCCAGATGTAGGCATTGGCGGCGCCGCTGAGATGTCCATATGTGGCCATTCTGGGGTGTGGCTCCGGCCTGTCAAGCAACTGGGCGCCGATGCGTGCCGATGGTTGACAGCTCCGCACCACAACGCGTCACGCCACCGGCGGTAAGCCGGTGGGCAATGGTGGTGTGTCTCAGTGGCGAGTGGCCCTGACGAGTGGGCCAGCCGGCAGCCCACCCCGGTGGTTTTGGCCCACGCCAGCCCGTCAGAACAACTGCCCCACATTCATCAGCGTGGCCACGCCCAGCACGGCAAAGATGGCGGCGGCAATGGCGTGCACCCAGGTCATGGAGAGTTTGTGGGCCATGCGGTCGCCCAGCAGCACGGCGGGGGCGTTGGCCAGCATCATGCCCAGGGTGGTGCCCATGACCACGCTGACGATGTCGGGGTAGCGGGCGGCCAGGGCCACGGTGGCGATTTGGGTTTTGTCGCCCATTTCAGCCAGGAAGAAGGCGACCACGGTGGTGCCAAACACGCCCAGGCGGCCGCGTTGGCCGGCTTGGGGGTCGTCCAGCTTGTCGGGGATGAGCATCCACACGGCCATGGCCAGGAAGGAGGCGCCAATTACCCAGCGCAGCCACTGCGGGCCGATGAGCGCGGCCACCCAGCCGCCCAGGGCGCCGGCGGCGGCGTGGTTGGCCAGCGTGGCCACCAAGATGCCCAGCAGGATGGGGATGGGGCGGCGCAGTGTGGCGGCCAGCACCAGGGCCAGCAGCTGGGTTTTGTCGCCCATTTCACCCAGGGCGACGATGCCGGCGGGGACGAGAAAAGCTTCCAAGGGAACACTCCAAGCGGGCCGGTGCAAGCAACCATGACCACGCCGCATCCCCGGCCCATTTCCGGAGGCAGCGCGGTCAAAGGTCTTGCCAGGCCGCCGGGCGCCGGGGGGGCGCGCCTTGGGCTGCGCACGCCATGGCCTTGCGGCCAAGTCTGTTGACGTGCGCCCCTGCCGGGCGGCAGGGCGGCTACTCCCCAATGACGTGAGTGAAGTAGCAAAAAACGGCGCGCAGTGTAGTCCATTGCGCGCCGTGTGGCCGTATCAGGCGGCCTTGTGCAGCCAGGCCGGGGCGATGCCGGTGCCCAGGCCGGCGCCGTAGCCCAGGTAGATGTTCAGGCCGGCCAGGGGCTCCAGGTAGCGGGCGTTCTTCAGGCCGCCGGCGTCCACCACGGCAAAGCCCAGGCTCTCGGTCAGGGTGCGCACGGTTTGCTTGGCCGGGGCGCTGTCGCTGGCCAGGAAGACGCTGGCGCGGCGGCCTTCTCCCAGGTCCGGCCCGGCGGCCAGCAGCGGGGCGAACAGGGTGTTGAAGCCCTTGACCAGGGCCACGCCGGGCACGGCGCGGGCGATCTCTTCGGCGGCCGAGGTGCTGTGGCCCAGGGTCAGGCCCATGTAGTCGGCGGTCAGCGGGTTGGTGATGTCGACCACGGCCTGGCCGGGCTCGGGGGCGGCCTCGGCCAGGGCGGCGGTGGCGTCGGCGTAGCCGGTGGCCAGCACCACCACGTCGGCGCCCCGGGCGGCGCCGGCAGCGGGCACGGCGCGGGCGCCGGGGTGGGCGGCGGCCAGGGCGGTGGCCTTGGCGGCGTCGCGGGCGCTCACGGCCACTTCATGGCCGGCGCGGGTGAGTTGCTGGACGAAAGCCGAGCCCATGTTGCCGGCGCCGATGACGGTGATTCGCATGTTCATCTCCTGGTGGGTGGCAGCAACCGCGCTGCCATGAGATGAACTTTAGGAATCCTGGCTTCCGAGATAAACAGCCCGCCAAGACATGGACTATCTCCAGAATCGGCACAATCAGGCGATGGACCGGTTCATGGAAATGAAGGCCTTTGTGGCCGTGGTGGAGGCGGGCAGCTTTGTGGGCGGTGCGCAGGCGCTGGCACTGTCCAACTCGGTGGTGTCGCGCCTGGTGGCCGATCTGGAGCGCCGCCTGGGCGTGCGCCTGCTGCAGCGCACCACCCGCCGGCTCTCCCTCACCCGCGAGGGCGAGCAGTTCCACCTGCGCTGCCGCGAGGTGCTGGCCAGCCTGGAGGCGGCCGAGGCCGAGGCGGGCGCCCAGGCCGGCCAGGCCATCGGCTTGCTGCGGCTGAACGTGCCGGTGAGCTTTGGCATGCACCACCTGGCGCCGCTGTGGCCGCAGTTCATGGCCCGCCACCCGCAGGTGACGCTGGAGGTGACGCTGGCCGACCGCGTGGTGGACCTGGTGGAGGAGGGTTATGACCTGGCGGTGCGCATTGCCCGCCTGCCCAACTCCAGCCTGGTGAGCCGGGCGCTCACCAGCACCCGGCTGGTGCTGTGCGCCAGCCCCGAGTACCTGGCGCGTCACGGCACGCCGCAGCATCCGCAGGACCTGGCGCAGCATTCGGTGTTTGCCTACACCCTGCTGTCCACCGGCGAGCACTGGGAGTTCACCGGGCCCGAGGGCCCGGTCTCGGTGCGGGTGCAGCCGCGCCTGCGCAGCAACAGCGGCGACACCTGCACCACCGCTGCGCTGGCGCACCAGGGGCTGGTGATGCAGCCCTCGTTCATGGTGTGGCCGGCGCTGTGCAGCGGTGCCCTGGTGGAGGTGCTGCCGCAGTACCGCGGGCTCACGTTGGGGGTGCATGCGGTGCTGCCCAGCCGCCTGCAGCAGACCACACGGGTGCGGGCGCTGGTGGCCTTCCTGGTGGAAGCCTTTCAGGACGCGCCTTGGGCCGACCCGGCGGGGCTGGCGGCGGCATCGGCATCCATGGCCGCCACGGCTGGGGGCACCACCACCGGGGCCTGAAGCGCAGCGCCCGCCGCTCAGGGTTCGGCGATGCCTTCGGCCTCACGCCATTCGCGCAGCAGCACCTGGCGGCGCCGGGGGTAGCGCTGCTGGCTCGGGCTCAGGGCGGTGATGCGGTCGGTGCGGAAGTGGCGCAGCGCCTGGCGCAGTTCGCACCAGGCCACCAGCACCCGGGTGCGGTCAAAAAAGCCCAGGGCGATGGGCCAGACGCTGCGCTCGGTCTCCTGGCCTTTCACGTCGCGGTAGCGCAGGGTGAGCCGGTGCTCTGCGCGGATGGCCAGGCGCAGCGTGGCCAGGCCGGCATCGCCGGCAGAGGGCTCGCCCGGCGCGGCGGCCGCCACGGGCGGGCCCACCAGCAGGGCGGCGCTTTCCAGCAACTGGCGCGCCTCGGCCGGCAGCACGGCGGCGATCTTGGCCAGGGCCTGGCGTGCGGCGCCGCCCAGGCGCGGATCGGCATGGCTGGCCACCCAGCGCGAGCCCAGCACCAGGGCCTCGATCTCCTCGGCGGTGAACATCAGCGGCGGCAGCATGAAGCCCGGCTGCAGCACATAGCCAAAGCCCGGCGCGCCGTCGATGGCCGCGCCCTGCGCCTGCAGGCTGGCGATGTCGCGGTACAGGGTGCGCAGGCTGATGCCCAGGGTCTGGGCCAGGTGGGCGCCACTCACCGGCCGGCGGTGCTGGCGCAGCAGCTCGATCAGGGAGAGCAGGCGGGCGGCGCGGGACATGGGGTGGCGGGCGGGTTCAGCGCGTGGCGTGCCGCAGCGCCGGGGTGGCGACGGAGCCGCGCAGCACCACCTCGCAGGGCAGCACCACCTGGGTGGCGGGCTGCCGGTCCACCCAGCGCAGCGGGTGCAGTGCGGCGATGACCTGCCGCGCGGCGGTCTCGCCCAGTTGCTCAATGGGCTGGTGCACGGTGGTGAGGTCGGGCCACAGCTTGCGGGCCAGGTCCAGGTCGTCATAGCCCACCACGGACAGCTCGCGGGGCAGCTCCAGCCCGCGTTCATGCGCGGCGGCGATGACGCCGGCGGCCAGCTCGTCGTTGACGGCGAACACGGCGGTCGGGCTGTCGGCCTGGGCCAGCAGGCGATGGCCGCAGCGGCGGCCATGGTCGAAGGTCAGGCCCTCGGCCGGGAAGATCAGCGCCGGGTCCACGGGCAGGCCGGCGTCTTCCAGGGCGGCGCGGTAGCCGGCTTCGCGCTCGGCGCTCACGCGGGCGCTCAGGTCCGAGCGCACCAGGGCCACGCGCTGGTGACCCTTGGCCAGCAGGTGGCGGATCATGGCGCGCACGGCCTGGCGCTCGTCGGCCACCACCCAGCGGCTGGCGCGCTGCAGATCGGCCGGGTTGATGGCGGCATAGGGGATGGACTCGGCGTCCAGGGCCTCCAGCACGCCGCCCAGGTCGCCGATTTGCGAGGGCACGACGAAGCCGCCCACCTGGCGCGTGCGGTAGCGGTGGGTCAGCTCGCGCAAGGCGGCCTGCGGGTCGGTCTGCACGGGCAGCACCATCAGGCCGAAGTCCAGCTCCTGGCAGGCCTGCATGGCGCCGATCTGCAGGCACATCATGTATTCATGCCCTGAGCGCGGCGCCTGGCCGTCGCTGCCCACGGCGCGCAGCAGGCCCACCACGCTGGGCACGCTGCTCTTGAGGTTGCGGGCCGAGAGGTCGGGCAGGTAGCCCAGTTCACGGGCGGCTTTTTCCACGGCGGCGCGGGTGGCGGCGGCCACATGCATCTCGCCGCGCAGCACGCGGGAGACGGTCTTGATGGACACCTGGGCGGCCTGCGCGACGTCGGTGATGCTGACGCGCGCGCCGCCGGTTTCGGATGCGCTGTCTTTCATACGACAACGCTATCAGGTTTGAACCCTCCGGGCCGCCATGGCCGCATGGGTGCGGTGTAAACCCTCATGCTTGACGCCGGGCAAGTCGGCATGATGGTGACACTCTGACAACGTTGTCTGACCTGACCGGCTGCAAGGCGCCGGACCGGACGGGCCGCGACCCCGCACCCTGGAGACCTGACTTGACTGCACCCCATTCCGCACCGGCGGCGGCGCCGCCGCCCGGCCCGCGACCGCGCAAGGCCGACCGCCTGCTCATGTTCAACCTGCTGTCCGTGGCGCTGGGGCTGCTGGCCTGGTGGGCGCTGGCGCAGTCCGGGCTCAGCGGCCTGCCCGGCCCGATGGAGGTGCTGCGCCGTGGTGCGCAGTTGCTGGCCGACGGCACCCTGGTCCATGACATCCGCGCCTCGCTGCAGCGGGTGCTGCTGGGCTTTGTCATCGGCACCGCGCTGGCCATTCCCGTGGGCTTTTTGATGGGCTGGTATGGCTGGGTGCGGGGCCTGATCGAGCCCTACATCCAGTTCTTCCGCACCGTGCCGCCGCTGGCCATCATCCCCATCGCCATCGTGTTCATGGGCATTGGTGAGGTGCCCAAGGTGTTTGTCATCTCCCTGGCGGCCTTCCTGTCCTCGGTGATCTCCACCTTCCAGGGCGTCATCACCGTGGACAAGGTGCTGATCAACGCCGCGCGGGTGCTGGGGGCCAACGATTTCGTGGTGTTCCGCCGGGTGGTGATCCCGGCCTCCACGCCCTTCATCCTGGTGGGCATGCGCATCGGCCTGGGCTCCTCATGGGCCACGTTGGTGGCCTCGGAGCTGATTGCTGCGCAGGAGGGGCTGGGCCAGCGCATGCAGCAGGCGCAGGTCTATTACGACCTGCCCACCATCTTCGTGGGCCTGGTGCTGATCGGGGTGCTGGGCCTGTGCATGGACCGGATCCTTCTCTGGGCGGAAAAGCGCCTGACGACCTGGCAGGAGCGCCGCTGATGAACCCCAAGATTTCCTTCCGTGGCGTGAGCTGCACCTTCCAGCTCAATGGCGAGGTGTTCCAGGCGCTGGACAACTTCTCGCTGGATGTGGCCGACGGTGAGTTCATCACCGTGGTGGGCCCTTCGGGCTGCGGCAAGTCCACCATGATGAACGTGGCCGCCGGCCTGCTGGAGCCCACGGCGGGTGAGGTGCTGGTGGAGGGGCGTGCGGTGCACGGCCCCAGCCCGGAGCGCGGCGTCATCTTCCAGCAGTACGCGCTGTTCCCGTGGCTGACGGTGCGCGAGAACGTGGCCTTTGGCCTGGACATCGCCAAGGTGCCCGAGCCCGAGCGGCGCCGCATCGTCGACCGCTGCATCGACCTGGTGGGCCTGACCCGCTTTGCCGACGCCCTGCCCAAGATGCTCTCCGGCGGCATGAAGCAGCGCTGCGCCATCGCCCGCGCCTATGCCGTCAACCCCGCCATCCTGCTGATGGACGAGCCCTTCGGCGCCCTGGACGCGCTGACCCGCGTGACCATGCAAGACCAGTTGCTGGCCACCTGGGCGCGCGACACGCGCACCGTGGTCTTCATCACCCACGACGTGGAGGAGGCGGTCTACCTGGCCAACCGGGTGATCGTCATGGCCGCGCGGCCTGGCCGGCTGCACCAGGTCATCCCGGTGGACCTGCCCTATCCCCGCAATGAGGAGATGCGCCTGTCGGCGCGCTTCATGGAGATCCGCAACCAGGTCTGGAACGCGGTCTACCACCAGACGCCGGCCATCGCCGCCCAGGCCCCGGCCGCCTGACCTTTCTTCCCCCCGCCCCTGCTGGAGAACCCCATGACCTCTGAGACCCTGTCCGACGGCCTGCTCCGCCGCCGCCACCTGCTGGTGGCCGGCTCCACCCTGGCCCTGTCCTCCCTGGAGCTGGCCGGCGCGGCTCATGCCCAGACCGCCAAGCCCCTGCCGGTGCGCATCGGCTACATCGGCGACTTCAACGGCAGCTCCTTGGTGGCGGTGGCCAACAAGCTGGGCCTGTGGGCCAAGCATGGTCTGGCCGCCGAGCTCAAGGCCTTCACCAACGGCCCGCTGCAGGTGCAGGCCCTGGGCGCCAAGGACCTGGACTTCGGCTACATCGGCCCGGGCGCGCTGTGGCTGCCCATCACCGGCCGCGCCAAGGTCATCGCCGTGGGCAATGTCGGCTTTGCCGACCGCGTCATCGGCCAGCCGGGCATCAAGACCCTGGCCGACCTGAAGGGCAAGACCGTGGCCGTGCCCGAGGGCACCAGCGGCGACATGCTGCTGCGCCTGGCCCTGCAGAAGGCCAAGCTGCAGCCCACGGACATCAAGCGCCTGACCATGGACCCGGCCACCATCGTCACCGCCTTCGGCTCGGGCCAGGTGGATGCGGCCAGCCTCTGGTACCCGCTGATCGGCACCATCAAGAAGCGCTTGCCGGCGCTCACCGAACTGTTCTCCAGCAAGGAGCTGTACCCGGCCTACACCTTCCCCACGGCCTACATCGCCCGCAACGACGTGGTGGAGGGCGACCCCCGGCTGGTGGAGGCCATGACCCGCGTCATCAAGGAGGCGCTGGACTGGCGCGCGGCCAACCTGAAGGAGGCCGTGGCGCTGACGGCCGCCCTGCTCAAGGCCCCGGCCGAGGTGCTGGAAGACGAGGTGGCCCTGTGCCGCTACCCCACCAGCGAAGAGCTCAGCCGCCTCACCCGCGACGGCACCGTGGGCGGTTGGCTCAAGGGCATGAACACGCTGTTCAAGGACATGGGCCGCGTGCCCGAGGTCGTCTCCCCCGACAGCTACTACCTGGGCGCCCGCTTCGCCGACACCAAGATCTGACCCCCGACTTCCATGCCGCAAACGCCGAGCCGGCTGCCCAAGCAGCCCAACATCCTCTTCATCATGGCCGATGACCACGCCTCCAAGGCGATCAGCTGCTATGGCCATGGCATCAACCACACCCCCCACATCGACCGCATCGCCCAGGGCGGCATGCGGCTGGACCACTGCTACGTCAGCAACTCCATCTGCACGCCCAGCCGCGCCAGCATCCTCACCGGCACCTACAACCACGTCAACGCGGTGCACACGCTGGCCAGCAACTTTGACAACCGCCTGCCGCATGTGGCCAAGCACCTGCGCACCGGGGGCTACCAGACCGCGCTGATCGGCAAGTGGCACCTGGGCGAAGGCGCCGCGCACCAGCCCTCGGGTTTTGACCATTGGGCCGTGCTGCCCGGGCAGGGCGAGTACTTCGACCCGCAGTTCATCGGCCCGGACGGCCCCTATCGCGAGTCCGGCTACGCCACCGACCTGATCACCGCCAAGTCCCTGGACTGGCTGGCCGCGCGCGACCCCGCACGCCCCTTCTTCCTGATGTGCCACCACAAGGCCCCGCACCGGCCCTGGGAGCCGCATCCGCGCCACCGCAGGCTCTACAACGACCCGATCCAGGTGCCCGAGACCTTCACCGACGACTACCGCCACCGCGCCCGCGCCGCCGGCGCGGCCAAGATGCGCATCGCCGATGACCTGACCTACTGGGACGTGGGCGTGGTGCAACCCGAGGGCGGCGCCGAGGTGGGCGCCATGGAGTACCCCGGCTCCACCGTGCGCAAGCTGCCGCCGCTGTCGGCCGCGCGTGACCTGCGCCTGATCGACAAGAACACCGGCGAGGTCTTCACCTTCACCGACGAGGAGCACTACCGCGTCTGGAAGTACCAGCGCTACATGCAGCGCTACCTGCGCACCCTGGCGGCCATCGACGAAGGCGTGGGCGAACTGCTGGACTACCTGGACCGCGAGGGCCTGGCCGAGGACACCCTGGTGATCTACACCTCGGACCAAGGCTTCTTCCTGGGCGAGCACGGCTGGTTCGACAAGCGCTTCATGTACGAGGAGTCGTTCCAGATGCCGTTTGTGGCGCGCTATCCGCGCCTGATCCCGGCGGGGACCGTGAGCGCGGACATCGCCTCCAACGTGGACTTTGCGCCCACCTTCCTGGACCTGGCCGGCCTGCGCGTGCCCAGCTACATGCAGGGCCGCAGCCTGCGCCCGCTGCTGGCAGATGCCACCCCGGCCGACTGGCCGCAGGTGGCCTACCACCGCTACTGGATGCACCGCGACGCCATCCACGACGCCTACGCCCACTACGGCATCCGCAACCAGCGCTACAAGCTCATCTATTGGTACAACCAAGGGCTGGGCATGCCGGGTGCGCACCCCGGAGGCGAGGCCCCCGAGTGGGAGTTCTTCGACTGCGAGAAGGACCCCCTGGAGCTGCTGAACTGCCACGCCGATCCCCGGTACCAGGACGAGGTCGCCCACATGACCCGCCTGCTGGAGGAGAAGATGGCCGAGATTGGCGACGACCCGGTCCACCTGGGCCAGCCGGGGGCACGCTGATGCCGCAGGCCGACGCTCGCCGCCTGGTCGAGGCCATGACCCTGGAAGAGCAGGTCAGCCTGCTCAGCGGGGCCGACTTCTGGACCACCACCGCCCTGCCGCACCACGGCCTGCCCGCCCTCAAGCTCACTGACGGGCCCAACGGCGCGCGCGGCAGCACCTGGAAGGACGGCCCGACGACCGCCTGCTTCCCGGTGGGCATCGCCCTGGCGGCCACCTGGGACATCGCCCTGGTCACCGCCGCCGGCGCCGCCCTGGGCCGCGAGGCCCGGCTCAAGGGCGCCGACGTGCTGCTGGCGCCCACCATCAACCTGCAGCGCACCGTCTACAACGGCCGCAACTTCGAGTGCCACTCCGAAGACCCGTGGCTGGCCTCCGAGATGGCGGTGGCCCTGGTGCGCGGCGTGCAGTCCGAAGGCGTGGCCGCCACGGCCAAGCACTTCGTGGGCAACGAGAGCGAGCACCAGCGCATGACCATGAGCTCGCAGATCCCGGAGCGGGCGCTGCGTGAGCTCTACCTGCTGCCGTTTGAGCGCGCGGTCAAAGAGGCCGGCGTGCGCGCGGTGATGACCGCCTACAACCGCGTGGACGGCGAGTTCATGGCCGACCACCGCCGCCTGCTGCAACAGGTGCTGCGCGACGAATGGGGCTTTGATGGCCTGGTGATGACCGACTGGCTGGCCCACCACGACACCGTGGCCAGCCTGCTGGCCGGCTGTGACCTGGAGATGCCCGGGCCCACACGCCAACGCGGCGCGGCCCTGATCGACGCCGTGCGCGCCGGCCGGGTGCCGGCCGAGGCGGTGGCCGCCTGCGCGCAGCGGGTGGTCGCCCTGGCGCAGCGCTGCGGCGCCATGGGCCGTGCTGCACTGCCGGCCGAGCGGGCCGACGACCTGCCCGCGCACCGTGCGCTGATCCGTCGCCTGGGCGCCGCCGGTGCCGTGCTGCTCAAGAACGAAGGCGGCCTGCTGCCCCTGGCGCTGCAGCCCGGCCAGACCGTGGCCCTGATCGGCCAGGCGGCGGTGCAGCCGCAGATCATGGGCGGCGGCAGCGCCACCGTGAACGCCCACTACCGGGTGGCCCCGCAGCAGGCCTTGCAGGCCGCCTGTCCGCAGGTGCGCTTCACCCACCACGTGGGGGCCGCCACGCACCGCTTCACCCCGGTGTACCCGGGGCCGATGCGGCTGGAGTTCTTCGCCCACGCCGACCTGAGCGGCCCGGTGCTGGCCACGCAGGACTCGCTCAACGGCGAGGTCATGTGGCTGGGCAGCGTGCCCGAGGGCGTGCAGCGCGAGGGCTTCCACTGCCGGGCCCGGCTGCGCTATGTGGCCGAGGCCAGCGGCCCGCATGTCTTCTCCCTGATCTCCGCCGGCCTGAGCCGCGCCTGCCTCAATGGCGAGCCGGTGCTGGACGCCTGGACCGGCTGGCAGCGTGGCCAGACCTATTTCACCTTCGGCTGCGACGAGGTGCGGCACCAGCGCCACCTGCAGGCCGGGGAGGCGGTGGACATCGAGCTGGTGTATTCCAGCGTCACACCGTGCCAGGCCGAGATGGGCACCGACATGCGCGCCCTGCGCCTGGGCGTGGCCCGCACCCTGGGCGAGGCCGAGCTGGACGCCGCCGTGCAGGCCGCCCGGCAGGCCGATGTGGCCATCGTCTTTGCCGGGCTCAGCGCGGAATGGGACAACGAGGGCCTGGACCGGCCGGGGCTGGACCTGCCGCACCACCAGAACGCGCTCATCGCCCGTGTGGCCCAGGCCAACCCGCGCACGGTGGTGGTGCTGCAGAGCGGCTCCCCCCTGCTGCTGCCCTGGCTGGACGCCGTGCCGGCCGTGCTGCAGGCCTGGTACCCCGGCCAGGAATGCGGACACGCCGTGGCCGACGTGCTGCTGGGCCAGGCCGAGCCCGGCGGCCGCCTGCCGCAGACTTGGCCGGCCCGGCTGGCCGACACCGTCGCCTTTGGCCAGCCGGCGCACTACCCGGGCGTGGACGGCCGCGTGCACTACGCCGAGGGCCTGTTCATCGGCTACCGCCACCACGACGCCCGGGGCCTGGTGCCGTTGTTCCCCTTTGGCCACGGCCTGGGCTACACCGACTTCGCCTGGGAGGCCGTGCGCGTGGCCGCCGTGGCCGCCGTGGCCGACCTGGTGGCGCCGGCGTGCGCCACCGGCTTTGAGCCGCTTTTCCGGGTGGAGGTGGACCTGCGCAACACCGGCCAGCGGCCCGGCGGCGCCGTGGTGCAGCTCTACCTGGCACCGCTGGAGGATGCCGACCCCGAGCGCCCGCCCCAGGCCCTGGCCGCCTTTGGCCGCCTGGACCTGCCGGCCGGCGCGCAAGGCACCCTGGCGCTGCACCTGCCGGCACGGGCCTTCTGCGTGTACGACGTGGCCCGGGGCGCCTGGGTGCGGCGCGGCGGCCGCCATGCGCTGCGCGTGGGCGCCTCCTCGCGGGATGTGCGGCTGCAGGCGGACCTCTCCCTGCCACCGGAGCCGGCATGACCCGGCCCCACTGGCGCCAGACCGGCCAGGAGCCCGACTACCGCTTCTCGCTGGCCAATGAGCGCACCTTCCTGGCCTGGATCCGCACCGCACTGGCCCTGATGGCCGGGGCGGTGGTGCTGCGGCAGGTGGCGGGTGGGCACCCCACGGGCCCGGGCCTGCTGACCGGGGCTGCGCTGGCGGCCTGCGGCCTGGCGGCGGTGCTCTGCGTGTTCGCCTACCGGCGCTGGAAGGCCAATGAGATGGCCATGCGCCACCAGCAGCCGCTGCCGGCCTCGCGCTTTCTGCTGGGCCTGTCGTGGCTGCTGGGCGCGGCGGCGCTGGGGATGGCCTGGGCGGTGCTGCACCTGCCATGAGCGATCCGGGCCTGCAGCCCGAGCGCACCGCGCTGGCCTGGCAACGCACCGCCTGGTCGATGGCGGTGGCCGCCGCCGTGCTGCTGAAGGTGGGCGCCGCCGGCGGCCATGGCCCCACGCTGGCCGCCGGGGCCGGGCTGGCCGTGGGGGCGGCCGGGTGGACGGGGGCTGCCGTGTGGCGCGCCCGGGCACTGCGGCGGTGGCGGGCGTGGCATCAAGCGGAGCAGCCGGAGCAGCCGGAGCAGCCGCCCGCCACCTGGGCACCGGCGGCGGCCCCCGCCACGCTGATGGGCACCACCGCGCTGCTGGCCGTGGGGGCTGCGTGCCTGTGCGGGCTGGCGGTGTGGCTGTGAGCGGTGGCCGTGAGCGGTGGGGCGGCGCAGGCACGGCCAGTCTCAGCGACTTGCCTGCAGGGCAACGCCCTGCATCAACGCCTTTCGGAAAGCGGCGAACGCGTGCAGCCGCAGCACGGTCGGGCGATACATCAGGCCGGCCACATAGCGCCTGCCCGGGGCTTCGGCGCTGCCGGCCATGCGCAGCGGCTGCAGGCCTTCGCGCTGGGCCACGGCCTGCAAGGTGGAAGGCAGCAGCATCAGGTGTCGGCCATCGGCCATCACCCTGAAGCCAAAGTGGACCGAGGTGGTGTCAATGGAGGCCGGCGGGGCCTGCAGTCCGGTCGCCGTGAACAGCCCCTCCAGATAGCGCCGCCCGCTCACCGCTTCCGTGAACCAGATCCACGGATAGTGCAGCAGGTCGGCGGGGCTGACCTGCGGGGCCGCCTGCAAAGGGTGTGTCTGGCTGGCAAAGACTTGGTGCTCGACCGTCAGCAAAGGCTCGTAGCAAAGCTCGGGTGAGCGCTCCGCCGGATCAGGCAGGCCACCCAGCACCGCTTCCAGCCGGCCCTCGTCCAGCATCGGCAGCGTGGCCTCATTCATGCGGCCCAGCAGGCTCACCCGCACATCCGGGAACTCACGCTGGACCAGTGCCACCGCCTCCGGGGCGAGTTGGTAGGCCCAGGCCGGGCCGGCGGCGATGCGCAGCTCCCCCGTGGCGCCCTCCACCAACTGGTTGATCTCGGCGGCGGCGTAGGTGCAGTTCATCTCCACCATCTCCGCGTGGACCTTCAAGGCTTTCCCGAAGGGGGTCAGGCTCATGCCTTTGGCGCTTCGCTCGAACAGGGCCACTTCCAGCGCCTGTTCCAACTCCTGGATGCGGCGGGTCAGGGCGGATTGGGTGACATGGACATGTTCCGCCGCCTGGCGGATGCCCCCCGCCCGGGCCACCGCCAGAAAGTCGCTCAGCAGATGCACCCGGCGCGCCAAGCGGCTGGCCACGGGCGACAGAGGAGGGGAGGTCAGCGAAGTGGCCATGCTTTGGTGTTGCGCTTATTGCATCGGGTGGTGAGTTATTTTGACTTCTCCGCATCGCCTTGCGTCTCTAGAGTCAGGGCCTGAGACAAGCGGTTCCCTTCGGAACGCCACCTTCACCTTCCTCCAGAGACAGGCTGCCCCATGCGCTATCCACATCCCCTGCTGCGTTCCTTTTCCTGGGCCTGGCCCTTGGCTGTGCTGGGCGCGATGGCGCCTTGGAGCGGCGCAGTCGCCCAGGCGCAGACCTTCCCGTCCAAGCCGGTGACTTTGGTGGTGCCTTTTGCAGCCGGCGGGCCCGCCGATGTGATGGCGCGCCTGCTGGGCCAGCAACTCAATCTGGGGCAGGCGCTGGTGGTGGAGGCCAAGCCTGGCGCTGGCGGCACGATCGGTGCTGCGGCGGTGGCCAAGGCGCCGGCCGATGGCCACACGCTGTTGTTTGTCACGGCCGGTCACGCCGGCACTGGTGCGCTCTATCCCCGGCTCCCGTATGACCCGGTCAAAGACTTCACCCCGGTCATCGGGCTGGCCGCCGCCCCCGTCGTGATCGCCGTGCGGGCGGACTCGCCCTACAAGACGTTGCAAGAGCTGGTGGCGGCCGCCCGCGCCAACCCCGGCAAGCTCAGCTGTGCCGGTGGCGGCGGCGGCGCCACCGTGACCAACCTGGCCTTCGAGTTGATCAAGGCCGATCTGAAGCTGGACATCACCGCCATTCCGTACAAGGGGTCCGCGCCGGCCATCACCGGCTTGCTGGGCGGTGAGATTGACTGCGACAGCGACGCCATTGCCGCGCTCATGCCGCATGTCAAGGCGGGCAAGCTGCGCGCGCTGGCCGTGACCACCCAGCGGCGCTCCCCCCTGCTGCCAGAGGTGCCCACCGTGGCCGAAAGCGTGCTGCCCGGCATGGCTGGCGCGGCCTGGTACGGCGTGTTGGCCCCCAAGGGCACGCCGGCGCCGGTGGTCGAGCGGCTGCAGAAGGCCTTTGCCTCTGCCCTGCGGGAGCCCCAGGTGCAGGAGCGGCTGAAGGAGCAGGGGGCCGAGCCGCTGGAGATGGACGCCAAGTCATTTGGCGCCTACCTGGCCAGTGAGGCGCAGCGCTGGGGCGGCCTCATCCGCAAGCTGGGCCTGAAGGCGGATTGAGCGATGAGCACTGACTTTGCCGGCCGCATCGGCCGAACCTACCGCGAGTCCACGCCCTGGTGGCCGCAGCCTCCCACGGCGCCGGCCAACGCGCCCAACGTGGTGTTCATCGTGCTGGACGACGTGGGCTTCTCGGACCTCGGCTGCTATGGCGCGGAGTTCGACACCCCGCGCATGGATGCCCTGGCCGCAGGGGGCGTGCGCTACAGCAACTTCCACGTCACCGCCATGTGTTCGCCCACCCGGGCTTGCCTGCTCACCGGGCGCAACGCCCATGCCGCCGGCGTGGGCGCCATCGCGGAATGGGCCAACGGCTTTCCCGGCTATGAAGGCCGCATGAGCCGGCAGACCGCCACCGCCGCCGAGATCTTTGCCGAACACGCCTATGGCACGTATGCCGTGGGCAAGTGGCACCTGTCCAACATGGCCAACTATGCGGCGGCCGGCCCTCATCCGGACTGGCCGTTGGGCCGGGGCTTCAGTCGTTGGTACGGTTTTCTGGGGGGCTATGTCGACCACTGGCACCCCGACCTGCACGAGGACAACCACCCGATCCGCCACCAGCCCCGCCCCGGTTACCACCTCAGCGAGGATTTGGTGGACCAGGCCATCGCACAGGTGCGTGACCACGTGTGCGCCGCACGCGGCAGGCCGTTCATGACCTACCTGGCGTTTGGTGCCGCGCACTGGCCGCTGCATGTGCCCGCCCCGTTCATCGAGAAATACCGCGGGCGCTATGACGAGGGCTGGGACGTGGCGCGCGAGCGCCGCTTTGCCAAGCAGAAGGCGCTGGGCATCGTGCCGGCCGATGCCCAACTGTCGCCGCGCAACCCGGGGGTGCCCGCCTGGGAGACGCTCTCTCCGGCGGCTCGTCTGGGTGCGGCCCGGCTGCAGGAGGCCTTTGCCGGGTTCATGGACCACACCGACACCCAGATCGGCCGCTTTGTGGACTACCTGGCCGCCATCGACCAACTGGACAACACCGTCATCGTGCTGCTGTCGGACAACGGTGCCAGTGGCGAGGGGGGCGAGACCGGCGCGGTAAACATTCGCAAGCACCTGCAGACAGAAAAGGAAACCTCGCAGTACGTGGTGCAGCACCTGGACCTGATCGGTTCGGAGCACTCGTTTCCGCACTATCCGCAAGGCTGGGCACAGGTCTCGAACACGCCGCTCAAGTGGTACAAGAAACACACCCACGGCGGAGGGATCCGGGCCCCGCTCATCGTGCATTGGCCCCAGGGCATTGCGCAGCGCGGCGCCATCCGGACCCAGTACCACCACGTGATCGATGTGCTGCCCACCCTGCTGGAGCTCACCGGCGTGCAAGCGCCCACGCAGTACCGTGGCGTGCCGCAGTTGCCCCTGCACGGCATCAGCATGGCCTACACCTTTGACGCGCCGGATGCCCCCTCCCGGCGTCAGGTGCAGTACTTCGAAATGGTGGGCGACCGTGCGCTCTTCCAAGACGGCTGGAAGATCGTGGCCCGGCATCGCAAAGGCGAAGATTTCGAGACCGACACCTGGGAGCTGTTCCACATGGCCGATGACTTCTCCGAGGTCAAAGATCTGGCGGCCGAGCAGCCTGAGCGGGTGCGCCGCATGGTGGATCGCTGGTGGCAAGAGGCCGAACGCTACGGCGTGCTGCCGCTGGACGACCGCGAGGGCGAGCGTGCGCTCGACTGGTTCCGGGCCAGTGCCCCTTCGCGCTATGAGTACTTGCCGGGCATGGCGCGGGCGGATCGTCTGATGGTGCCCGCCATCAATGGTCGCAGCTATGGGGTGGAAGCGGACATCGACTGGGCAAGTGACGCCGGTCAAGCCCAGGGCGTCCTCCTGGCTTTTGGCAACCGGTTTGGCGGCATGGCGCTGTACGCCCACGACGGCGAGGTCTGCTTTGACTACCTCTACAGCGAGAACTCCACCCACAGCCTGCGGGCCCCCCTGCCCCGTGGCCGCTGCACCTTGAGCCTGCGCTTTGACGCCACGGGCGAGCGCAGCGGTGTCTTTGGCCTGGCACTGGACGGGCGGGAATTCGCTGTCATGCGTGTGGACCGGCTCTGGACGACCTATGGCATCACCGCCGGCCTGACCTGCGGCTACCTCAACGTGCCCATCGTGCCGGCCTGCCCGGTGCCGGCCCTCTTCACGGGCACCTTGCACCGTTTGACCCTGACCCTCGGCCCCGTGGCGGCGAAGCCATCGGGTGAGTTCGCGGCGCTGATGCAGCAAGAGTGAGGGTCGGATGTCCCATCGAACCATGAGCCGCCCCGCGAGCCGCCCCCTGTGGCAGCGCGCCGGCCAGGAGCCCGACTACCGCTTCTCGCTGGCCAATGAGCGCACCTTCCTGGCCTGGATCCGCACCGCACTGGCCCTGATGGCCGGGGCGGTGGTGCTGCGGCAGGTGGCGGGTGGGCACCCCACGGGCCCGGGCCTGCTGACCGGGGCTGCGCTGGCGGCCTGCGGCCTGGCGGCGGTGCTCTGCGTGTTCGCCTACCGGCGCTGGAAGGCCAATGAGATGGCCATGCGCCACCAGCAGCCGCTGCCGGCCTCGCGCTTTCTGCTGGGCCTGTCGTGGCTGCTGGGCGCGGCGGCGCTGGGGATGGCCTGGGCGGTGCTGCACCTGCCATGAGCGATCCGGGCCTGCAGCCCGAGCGCACCGCGCTGGCCTGGCAACGCACCGCCTGGTCGATGGCGGTGGCCGCCGCCGTGCTGCTGAAGGTGGGCGCCGCCGGCGGCCATGGCCCCACGCTGGCCGCCGGGGCCGGGCTGGCCGTGGGGGCGGCCGGGTGGACGGGGGCTGCCGTGTGGCGCGCCCGGGCACTGCGGCGGTGGCGGGCGTGGCATCAAGCGGAGCAGCCGGAGCAGCCGGAGCAGCCGCCCGCCACCTGGGCACCGGCGGCGGCCCCCGCCACGCTGATGGGCACCACCGCGCTGCTGGCCGTGGGGGCTGCGTGCCTGTGCGGGCTGGCGGTGTGGCTGTGAGCGGTGGCCGTGATCCGTGGCCGTGAGCGGTGGGGCGGCCGGTCAGGCCGCGTCGGTGCGGGTGGCCGCCGCCTCGCCTGCCTGGTAGTTGGCCTTCACCCGCACATAGTGCTCGGCCGAGTAGCGCAGGTAGGCGATCTCCTCCGCGCTCAGGGCGCGGGCCTTGGCCACGGGCCGGCCGATGTAGAGGTGGCCGCTTTCCAGCACCTTGCCAGGGGGCACCAGGCTGCCGGCGCCCACCATCACCTGCGGCTGGATCACCGCGTCGTCCATCACGATGGCGCCCATGCCGATCAGGCACTCGTCGCCGATGGTGCAGCCGTGCAGGATCACGCCGTGACCGATGGTCACATGCTGGCCGATGGTCAGCGGTGAGCCCTCGGGCTTGGCCGGCGTCTTGTGCGAGACATGGCCCATCGAGAAGTCCTGGATGTTGCTGCCCTGGCCGATGGTGATGCGGTTGACATCCCCGCGCAGCACCGCGTTGCACCACACCGAGACGTCGCGGCCCAGCTGCACATCGCCGATGACCTGGGCCGTGGGGTGGAGGTAGACGCCTTCGTCCAGGCGGGGCGTGGTGTTCAGGTAGGGCTGCAGGGGCATGGTGGGGGGGTGGAAAGGTCGGTCGAGCGCATGGCGCCGGGTGGGTGCACTGCAGTATGCCGGCTTGGCAAGCCGGGCCGGGTGGTGCAATACTGTATGCCCATACAGTATTTGACTGTCCACCATGTCTGCCGTTCTGCCATGGGCCGCCGGCGCGGGCGATGCGCTGCCGCGCCTGGCCCTGCCCCGTTCCGCCCCGCTGCGCAGCCGCAGCCGCCGTTCCCTGCCGGACAACCTGCCGCCCGAGGTGGCGCAGGCCGTCTGGTGCGGCACCGACCTGGGCCGCCCCGGCGCCAGCCCGGTGCTGCCCAGCGGCTGGGCTGCGCTGGATGCCGAGCTGCCTGGCGGCGGCTGGCCCGCCCAGAGCCTGACCGAGGTGCTCTGTGCCCAGCCCGCCGTGCTGGAGTGGCGGCTGCTGGGCCCGGTGCTGCGCCAGGTGGTGGCCGGTGGCGGCCAGGTCCTGCTGGTGGGCGCGCCGCGCACCCCGCACCTGCCGGGCCTGCGCCACGCCGGGCTGGATGAGCGCCAACTCGTCTGGGTGCAGGCGGACACCCCGGCCGAGCGCCTGTGGTGCACCGAGCAGCTGCTGCGCGCCGGGGCGGCCACGCCGCCGGCCGGGGCTGCGGGCACGGCCTCCCCCGACGGCAACGCCAACACCCACACCCACACCCGCCCACCCCGGGGCGCCCACGCCGTGCTCGCCTGGCTGCCCCAGGCCCGGCCGGAGCAGATCCGCCGCCTGCAGGTCAGTGCCCAGGCGGGCAGCGGGTTGGTGTTTCTGCTGCGCCCGCAGGCCGCGCAGCATGAGGCCTCGGCTGCGCCGCTGCGGGTGATGGCCCGCATGGGGCTGGACTGGGCGCTGCAGGTGCAGGTGTTCAAGCGTCGCGGCCCGGTGCATGAGGACTGGGTGGCCTTGCCCTCGGTGCCCGGTGGCCTGCAGGCCGTAATCACCCCCCGCCTGCGCCGGCCCAGCCTGCTGCTGGCCGCGCGCCACCAAGCGGCCCAACCGATGCCGGGGCCGCGCACCGGGGTGCCGGCCGCCACGGGGGCGGCGGCGGTGTCCGTTGCAGATCCCGCCCTGGCCGCCCCAAGCCCGCTGTTTGCCGAGGAGCCCGCCCATGCTTTGGGCCGCACTGCTGCTGCCACCCGCAGCGCCTGAGGCGGCGGGCGGGCCACTGGCGCCCCAGCCCCTGCCGGGCCAGCCGGCGGCCGCCCCGCCGCCCACGCTGGACCCGCGCCTGGGCGTGGCCACCTGGGCGCTGCAGTTCAGCCCCCGCGTGGCGCTGCGCGAGGAGGCGGTGCTGATGGAGGTGGAGGCCAGCGTGCGCCTGTTTGGTGGCCGCCGGGCGCTGCGCGACCGCGTGGTGCAGGAGGGCGCCGAGCTGGGCGTGGCCGCCGTGGCCTGGGCCCCCAACAGCCTGGCCGCCCAGGCCCTGGCCCGCGCCGGGGTGGAGAACGGCTTCAAGCGCCCGCTGGAAGCCCTGCTGGACGGCCTGCCCATGGCCGTGCTCAGCGCCGTGCAGCCCCACCACGAGACCTTGGCCCGCCTGGGCTGCCGCTTGCTGGGCGATGTGCGCCGCCTGCCGCGCGGCGGCCTGGGCCGGCGCTTTGACGCCGCGCTGCTCACCGCGCTGGACCAGGCCTATGGCCTGCGCCCCGAAGCCCACGAATGGCTGGCCCTGCCCGAGACCTTCCACGGCCGGCTGGAGCTGATGTCGCGGGTGGAGATGGCGCCGGCCCTGCTGTTTGGCGCCCGGCGCCTGCTGCTGCAGCTGTGCGGCTGGCTGGCCGCGCGCCATGCCGGCGTCACCGCCTTCAGCCTGCATTGGGTGCACGACTCCATGCGCGCCCGCGACGTGGGCCCCGGCGGCCAGCTGGCCATCCGCACCGCCGAGCCCACCCGCGCGCTGGAGCACCTGTGCCGCCTGCTGGCCGAGCACCTGGCCCGCCTGCAACTGCCCGCGCCGGTGGGCGAGCTGCGCCTGCAGGCCGACGAGGTGCACCCGCTGGAAGAGGCCACCGCCAGCCTGCTGCCCGATGACGATGCCCGCCGCGAAGTCCTGCCCCTGGTGCTGGAGCGCCTGGCGGCCCGCCTGGGGCCGGAGCGTGTGCTGCGCCCCGTGCTCACCGCCGACCACCGGCTGGAATGGATGCAGATGTGGCAGCCCGCGCCGGCCACCCGCGCCACCTCCGCGCGCCGCAGCGCGGCGGCGGTTGGCGCAGCGGCTCAGGCCGCCGCCAGCCTGCCCCAGCCCACCTGGGTGCTGCCCCAGCCCGTGCGCCTGGCCACGCGCGGGCACCGGCCGCTCTACCAGGGCCTGCTGCAACTGCTCTCCGGCCCGCACCGGGTGGAGGGCGGCTGGTGGCACCGCCTGGCCCCCAGCGCGGTGGCTGCGCCCATCGTCCACCCGGGGGCGCATGCGCACCCCCTGACCACCGATCCTGCCCCCGCCACCGCCCACCTGCAGCGCGACTACTGGCTGGCCGTGAGCGAGCACGCCGGCCTGCTGTGGATCTACCAGGAGCGCCTGGCCAGCGACGAGACCGCCTGGTACCTGCACGGCGTGTTTGCCTGAGCCGGTCCTGGCTGCCCACCCGCCATGCCGCCGCCGCGTGCCACCGCCCCCGCCGCCCCGCCTGAGCTGCCGGCCTATGTGGAGCTGGGCTGCCTGTCCAACTTCAGCTTCCTCACCGGCGCCAGCCAGCCCGAGGAACTGGTGGCCCGCGCCCACCAACTGGGCTACGCCGGCCTGGCGCTGACCGACGAATGCTCCATGGCCGGCATCGTGCGCGCCCATGTGGCGGCGCAGAAGGTGGGGCTGCCGCTGCTGGTGGGCAGCCGCTTCGAGGTGCTGGCCGAGGCCCCGGCGCAGGCGGACGAAGCCACGCCCGAGGCCTGGGCCGCCGGCTGGCTGGAAGCGGAGGACGCGATGGATGCGGCGGTGGGCGGGGCGGCGCCGGCGCCTGCGCCTGAGGCCCCCGTCCCCACGCCCACCCCCGAGCCCCCCACCGGCCCGCCCTGCGCCTTCACGCTGGGGGTCATCGCCTGCCACCTGGCGGGCTACGGCAACCTGTGCGAGTTCATCACCCGGCTGCGCCGCGCCTCGCCCGAGAAGGGCCGCTACACCCTCACGCTGGACGACCTCACCCAGGCCGCCGCCACCGGCGCGCTGGCCGGCTGCGTGCTGATCGCCGCGCCGCAGCGCGGGGCGTCGCCGCCGCGCCTGCTGGGCCTGGCGCGCTGGCTGCTCACCCACTTCTCCGGCCACTGCTGGCTGGGGGTTTCGCTGCTGCGCCAGCTGGACGACGAGATGTGGCTGCACCGCCTGCGCCAGGCCAGCGCGCTCTCGGCCATCCCGCTGGTGGCCGTGGGCGATGTGCACATGCATGTGCGCTCGCGCAAGCCGCTGCAGGACGTGCTCACCGCCACCCGCGTGGGCCTGCCGCTGGCCGCCTGCGGCCACGCCCTGCAGCCCAATGCCGAGCGCCACCTGCGCACCCGCCTGCGCCTGGCCCAGACCTTTGCCCCCGAGCTGCTGGCCGAAACCCTGCAGGTGGCCGCGCGCTGCCGCTTCAGCCTGGACGAGCTGCGCTACCAGTACCCGGCCGAGGTGGTGCCCGCCGGCCAGACCCCCACCCAGCACCTGCGCCGCCTCACCTGGGAGGGCGCCGGCCAGCGCTGGCCCCAGGGCGTGCCCGCCAGCGTGGAGGCGCAGATCGAGCACGAGCTGCAGCTCATCGCCGAGCTGCGCTACGAGCACTACTTCCTCACCGTGCACGACGTGGTGGCCTTTGCCCGCGCCCGCCACATCCTGTGCCAGGGCCGGGGCTCGGCCGCCAACTCGGTGGTCTGCTACTGCCTGGGCATCACCGAGGTGGACCCGGCGCGCATGAGCGTGCTGTTCGAGCGCTTCATCAGCAAGGAGCGCAACGAGCCGCCCGACATCGACGTCGATTTCGAGCACGAGCGCCGCGAGGAGGTCATCCAGTACCTCTACGCCAAGTACGGCCGCGAGCGCGCCGCGCTCACCGCCGTGGCCATCACCTACCGGCCCAAGTCCGCCATCCGCGACGTGGGCAAGGCCCTGGGCATTGCGCCCGAGGTGGTGGACGCCCTGGCCAAGAACCACTCCTGGTGGGACGGCGCCGGCCTCAAGACCGAGCGTTTTGAAGAGCTGGGCCTGGACGTCAACGACCTGGCCCTGCGCCAGCTCATCGAGCTGACCGGGCAGCTCATCGGCTTTCCGCGCCACCTCTCGCAGCACCCCGGCGGCTTTGTGCTCACCCAGGGCCCGCTGGCGCGGCTGGTGCCCATCGAGAACGCCGCCATGCCCGAGCGCACCGTCATCCAGTGGGACAAGGACGACATCGACGCCCTGGGCCTGCTCAAGGTGGACGTGCTCGCCCTGGGCATGCTCACCGCGCTGCGCAAGAGCCTGGACCTGATCGCGCTGCGCAAGGGCCAGGCCTTCGGCCTGCAGGACATCCCGCCCGAGGACAGCACCACCTACGACATGGTCTGCCAGGCCGACACCGTGGGCGTGTTCCAGATCGAGAGCCGCGCCCAGATGAGCATGCTGCCGCGCCTGCGCCCGCGCTGCTTCTACGACCTGGTCATCGAGGTGGCCATCGTGCGGCCCGGCCCCATCCAGGGCGGCATGGTCCACCCCTACCTGAACCGCCGCCAGGGCAAGGAGCCCGTGTCCTACCCCAGCCAGGCCCTGCGTGAGGCCCTGGGCCGCACCCTGGGCGTGCCCGTGTTCCAGGAGCAGGTGATGCAGGTGGCCATCCTGGCCGCCGGCTTCACCCCCGGTGAGGCCGACCAGCTGCGCCGCGCCATGGCCGCCTGGAAGCGCAAGGGCGGCCTGCAGCAATACCACGCCAAGATCGTGGACGGCATGACCCGTCGCGGCTACGAACGCGCCTTCGCCGAGGCCATCTTCGAGCAGATCAAGGGCTTCTCGGAGTACGGCTTCCCGGAGAGCCACGCCGCCAGCTTTGCGCTGCTGGTCTACGCCAGCTGCTGGATCAAGTGCCACCACCCGGCCGAGTTCCTGGCCGCCATGCTCAACAGCCAGCCCCTGGGCTTTTATGCCCCCAGCCAGCTGGTGCAGGACGCCCAGCGCCACGGGGTGGATGTGCGCCCCGTGGACGTGATGCACAGCCACTGGGACTGCACCCTGGAAGACCTGCCCCATCCGCCCGCCGTGCGCCTGGGCCTGCGCCAGGTGGCCGGCCTGCGCGCCCAGAGCGGCCAGCGCATCGCGGCCGAGCGCGCCCGCGCCCCGTTTGACAGCACCGAAGACCTGGCCCTGCGCGCCGGCCTGGACCAGCGCGAGATCACCCTGCTGGCCGGCGCCGACGCGCTGGCCAGCCTCAGCGGCCACCGCCGCCAGCAGGTCTGGGACGCCAGCGGCCTGCGCCGCGCGCCCCAGCTGCTGCAGCACGCCCCGGTGGACGAAACCCCGCTGGACCTGCCCCCCGCCCCCGAAGGCGAGGACGTGGTGTGGGACTACGCCACCACCGGCCTCACCCTGCGCCGCCACCCCCTGGCCCTGCTGCGGCCCACGCTGCAGCGCCAGGGCTGGATGACCGCCGCCCAGCTCGACCGGCTGGACCCCGGCCGCCCGGCCCGCGCCTGCGGCATCGTCACCGTGCGCCAGCAGCCCGAAACCGCCCACGGCGTCATGTTCATCTCACTGGAAGACGAAACCGGCCCGGTGCAAGTCATCGTCTGGCCCAGCCTCAAGGCCCGCCAGCGCCCAACCCTGCTGCACGCCCGCCTCCTGGCCGTCAAAGGCACCTGGCAGCGCGAAGGCGAGGTGCGCAACCTCATCGCCGGTCATGTCCAGGACCTGACGCCCCTGCTGGGCCGCCTGGCCACGGGGAGCCGGGATTTCAGGTGAGGCGGTGGTCAGCGCTCCAGCGGATTGGCACCGCCGGCCCGCGTGGCGGAGACACGGAAGGTCACGGCAGGCACGCTGGCGTCCGTCGGGGAGGTCAGGGTGACGGTGGCGAATTCCGTTTTGTCCAAAGGGATGGCCGACATGTCGGCCTCAAGGACCAGCGCATTGCTGCCGGCCGAAGTGCTGCCCAGGGTGAGTTGGCTGCGGTCGGCAAGAAACGCCACCTCCACACCGTTGCTGCCCACGGTGCCTGCGCTCGGGGTGGCCTGCATGCGCTGCGCACGTGGCCCATCCGGCCAGCGGTTTACAAACGTTCACAGTGCAGGGGCGTCGGTGGCCCCATCCCGGTGCGCGCGGCGGCGCTGGCCCGTCCAAGGCGTCTGGCCGCACGAGGCTGGTCGCGTCAGCTCATCGCCCCCGCCCTGCAGCGCCCTGCGGCAACGCATGGAAGAACACCCAGGCCGTGAGCAGGTACACCAGGGGATAGGCGGCGACAAGGCCAGCCACTTGCAGCCAGGCCGACAGTCGGTCGGCATCCGGCGCCACGGCCACCTGGGCGACCGCCCAGATCACCCACACCGTGCAGGCCCCCAACAGCCCATAGGCCGCCACCGCCAGGGAGCCCCACAGCGCTGGCTGGTGAGGTGTGAGCCGCAGCGCACCGCTGCAGAGCCGGCGGGGCCATTGCACCAGCCGGTACACCGCCAGGCACAACACCAGGGGCAGGAGCAGCGCGGGCAACAGCATCATCGCCATAGTGTGTCATGCCGGCTTCTTTGCCGACATGGGCGTCCCCGCCGAGCGGGCGGGTTCATGCGCCACTGGATTCATGAATGCCAATGGCGCCTGACGGCCGCATCCTTTGCCTTCGTCCGGTCGGTGCGTCAGGCACCCTGACGCAAGGCATGGCAAGACGACAGAGCAAGGAGAAGTTGTGCCGGTGCCAGCGCTGGCGCTGGAACGAGGAACTTCACCGCCTGCGCAAGCAATTGACCGTCACATGCGGCCACTGGATGAGCCCGGCATCGCCAAAGCGGGGCAGGAAGAACAGGTCGACCTGCTGGCTGTACTGCAGTTGCAGGAAGGTGCCGCCCTGGCCGTCGTCCACCGTCTCCAGCCAGAAGCTGGCGCGCAGGCGGCGGCAGTCGGCGTGCTGGGTGATGAAGGGGATGTTGAGCAGGCCGCCGCCGGGCGGGGTGGTGTCTTGGTTGAAGGTGGTGGTGCGCAGCACCTTCTGGCCGGTGAGCTGGGCCTGCAGCACGGCGTTGGGGTTGTCGGCCCGGAAGGGGCCGGGCAGCAGGCTGAGTGATTCGGTGTAGCCCGGTGGGGTGGCCGGGCCACTGTCGGGCATGGCGCTGTTGTCGGGGAGGGTGGGCGGGCCGTCCTGGGTGCTGAAGCCGCCCAGGGCCAGGCCCACATTGCCGTGGGGCACCGAGAACAGCCGCGCCACCTGGGATGGGCCGCGTCCGTCGGGCGGGTTGAGCAGCAGCCACATGCCGTTTTCCAGGTGCAGGGGGGTGCCCTGCTCGGCGTCGGAGACGGTGAGGGTGTAGTGCAGGCCGGGCACCTGCATCAGGCCGGCGGCGCCGCCACGGTTGGGCACCAGCGCCCCGATGGCGGTGAATGCCAGGGTTTCGACGATGGGGTTGAGCAGGGCCTGGAAGCCGCTGGCGCCGCGCGGCACGCTGATGAGGTTCCAGCCGCAGGCCCCTTCCCAGGTGCCCACCAGATCGGCCAGCGGGCCGAGCTGTTCGGCCAGTTCCTGCGGGGCGTGGTCCAGGCGGATGTAGCCGGGCAGGCCGGCGGCCTTCCAGGCCAGGGCGGAGAGGGAGGCAGTGGTCATGCGGGTGTCAAGGGCAAGGCGGGTGTGGTGAGAGGGGTCGAGGCGCCACCCTGGACAGCCGGCATGGCCCCGGCGTGCCGGCGTGCCCAGAACGGCGCGTCGGGCCAGTGGTGGACCTGGGCGTGCAGGGCCTGGCGCTCGGTGGTGAAGCGCTGCCAGGCCTGTTGGGCCCGCAGGCCCCAGGCCCGGCCGGGGCCGGCGGGTTCGGCGCCGGCCAGCCAGGGCAGCAGCACCTGGTGGCAGGCGTCCAGCCCGTCGCGCAGGGCGCCGGACACGCCGGAGGAGCTGAGCGGGTCCAGACCCATGAGGGCGTCCCCCACGGCCAGCCAGCCGGGCCCGCAGGCGCTGGCCAGGCAGCCGCTGTGGGCGGCCACGGGATGCGGGGCGGCGGTGGTGTTGTCGTCGTCGTCACAGCCTGTCGCTGACGGCGGCAGGCGCGTGTCGGCCAGCCAGGCGCTCAGCTGCGGGGCCTGGGCCAGGGCGGTGCGCCAGGCGGCCGGGTGGCGCAGGCGGCGGGCCAGGTCCTGATCGGTCATCAGGGCGAGCTGGCGGCGGCCGTCGGGGCGCTGGCAGGCGTACCACCAGCCGTCGGGCACGGCTTCGATGAAGCTGCGCTGGGCCAGGGGATGGGGTTTGTCTTGCAGCGGCCGGGCGGGGGGGCCTTGGCCCACCAGGGCGACCTGGTGGTCCAGCCGCAGGCGGCGGTGGCCCAGCAGGCGCGCCAGGCTGGCGCGCCGGCCGCTGGCTTCCACCAGCAGGCGGGCGTGCAGCGCCCGGGGGCGGCCGCCGGGGGGGGCGCCGGCGTCTTCCACCTGCAGCCACCAGCGGGCGGCGGTGGCGCCGCCGGGGTGGGGGGCCGGGCCGGGGTGCTGCAGCTGGGCAGCCAGCAGCCGGGCGGGGGCGATGAGCGCCACCCCGGCGTCTTGTGCGGCCTGGCGCAGCCCGGCGTCAAAGGCCGGCCGGTCCAGCTGCCAGCCGGGGGGCAGGCGGCGGCGGGCAAAGTCGTCCACCCGCA
>NZ_JAAGOH010000049.1 GCF_010499455.1 Ideonella livida
GCTCGGGGTGCTGATGAAGTCGTAGCCGGCCAGCAGGTTGCCCGCCAGGTCGGCATGGGGGCGGTAGCCGGTGTCCACCACCGCCACCACCACGCCAGCGCCCCACCCCGCCCGGCGCCCGACGCCGTGACCGGCACCGCCAGCGTGCCCGAGGCCGTGGGCTCGTCCATTCCCCGTGCGGCGGCGCAGGCCGCGCTGGACCTGCACAACAGTGCCCGCCAAGACGTGGGCACCCGGCCCCTGCTGTGGTCGCCTGAACTCTCGGCCTTCGCCCAGAAGTGGGCCCACCACCTGGCCCAGGACAAGGGCTGCCGCATGGAGCACCGGCCCGGTGGCGGCCCTTGGGGCAGCCGTTACGGCGAAAACATCTTCTGGGGCAGCGCCAGCCGCTTCAACGCCCGCGACGCCGCCAAGGCCTGGTACGACGAGATCCGCGACTGGCGCCCCGGCATCCTGACCGGCGACAACTGGCACAAGACCGGGCACTACACCCAGATGGTGTGGAAGGGCACCACCCACGTGGGCATGGGGCAGGCCCATTGCCCCAGTGGCGCGGTCATCATCGTGGCCAACTACGACCCGCCAGGCAACTACATGGGGCAGTCGCCTTACTGAAGCGCATGGTCGGGCGGGGGCTGACAAGGGCGCGCGGCGTGGGCCGCCGCCCTCTCCCGCAGACAGGCCATGAGCTGCTCGGCCGCCGGGGTGCGCAGCCGCCCGCGCACGGTGATCAGGCCCACCGGCGGCAGCTCAATGGGCACCTCCAGCGGCAGCATCCGCACAAAGCCTTCGGCCTGGGCATGCTCGGCCACCGAGCGCGCCCAGAAGCCCAGCGCCGGGCGCTGGCGCATCTGGCTCAGCGCCACCAGAAAAGACGCTGTCTCCACCACATCGGTGGGCGGGTTCAGCCCCTGGGCGTAGAACAGTTGGTGCAACTTGACGCGTGAGCTGGCCCAGGGCGGCGGCACCACCCAGGCCGCCGCCGCCAGGTCGCCCCAGGCGGGCGGGCCACCCTGCGCCAGCGGATGGGCCGGGCCGGCCACCAAGGCCATGGGCTCGGCATACAGCGGCTCGGTCTCCAGATCGGGCGCGGCGTAGCCGGGCTCCAGCCGGCCCACGAAGAGGTCCAACTCACCCAGGCGCAGGCGCGGCAGCAGGCGCGTCAGGTCGCCCTCTTCCACCATCACCGTGGTCTGGGCCGAGCGCGCCTTGAGGGCCTGAATGGCCGGTGTGAGCAGGCCGGGCACCGCCACCACCATCGCCCCCACACTCACCCGGCCGGCCGCACCGCTGGCCACCGCGGCAATCTCATCACGGGTGCGCTCATAGTCGGCCAGCACCGAGCGCGCAAAACGCACCACCGTCTGGCCATAGGCCGTGGGCTCGGTGCCACGGGTGGAGCGGGTGAACAGCTCCAGGTCGAACATGCGCTCGATCTCCGCCAACGTCTTGGACACCGCCGGCTGGGTGAGCGAGAGGAACTCCGCCGCCCGGCCCAGGTGGCGGAACTGGTCCAGCGCCACCAGCAACTGCAGGTGGCGCAGTTTCAGGTTGGAGCGCAGCACGCGGTCAATGGAGGTGGTCATGCAGGGGCCTCGGGTCACGCCAAAGGGCTCAGGGTTGGCCCCAATTATTCCGTTTAGGTTATGAAGCCAGTCAGCAATGTCATTGGATTGGCATGTCCGCAGCCCCAAGAATGCGCCGCAACCCTGCCACGCCCAAGGTCTTTGACCCCTGCGGCCCCCCGGCGCGACAGGCCCCGCCGAGTCCTGCAGACTCGCCCCCCGCCTCGAGCCGGTCCACCGGCCCCGCCACGGAGACTTCGTTCATGAGCACCCGCCACCCCAGCCGCCGCGACTTCCACCGCACCGCCCTGGCCGGCCTGGCCACGCTGGGCACCACCGGCGCCGGCCTGCTGGCCAGCCCCGCCGCCCGCGCCGCCGGCTACCCCGAGCGGCCCCTCACCTTCATTTGCCCGTGGCCGGCTGGCGGCACGGCCGACATCACCATGCGCGCCCTGTGCGTGGCTGCGGCCAAGCCACTGGGCCAGACGATCGTGGTGGAGAACCGCGCCGGCGCCTCCGGCATGCTGGGCCTGCGCAGCATGGCGCAGGCCGCGCCCGACGGCTACACCATCGGCCAGATCCCCATCTCGGTGGCGCGCTTCTCGCAGCTGGGCAGCCTGCCGCTGGACCCGCTGAAAGACCTGAGCTACATCGCCCGCGTCTCGGGCCAGACCTTCGGCATCGCCTGCCAGGCCGGCAGCCCCTACAAGACGTTGGCGGATGTGATCGCCGCGGCCAAGGCCAAGCCCGGCCGCATCACCTATTCCAGCGCCGGCATGGGCGGCGCCACCCATGTGGGCATGGAGGAGGTGGCCCACGCCGCCGGCATCGAGCTGCTGCACATCCCCTACAAGGGCGGCGCCCTGGCCCTGCAAGCCCTGCTGGCTGGCGAGGTGGACCTGCTCATCGACTCCAGCTCCTGGGCCCCGCATGTGCTGGCCGGCAAGCTGCGGCTGCTGGCCACGCTGGGCGAGCGCCGCACGCAAGACTTCAAGGACACGCCCACCGTCAAAGAGCAGGGTCTGAACGTGGTGGTGGACGCGCCCAACGGCATCGGCGCCCCCAAGGGCGTGGACCCAGCCGTGCTGGCCCGCCTGCGCGCCGCCTTCAAGCTGGCCGCCGCCAGCCCCGAGTTCACCGCCGCCTGCGACAAGATCGACGCCCCGCTGATGTACCTGGACGGCCCGGACTACGCCCAGTACGTGGCCCAGACCGTGCAAAAGGAAAAGCTCTTGATCGAGCGCCTGAAACTCAAGGAACTGATGGCCAAGGGCTGAGCCCCTACCCTTCCGCGCCCTCCGCCCCGCCTCACGCTGCCAACCCGCCTCCGCATGACCTCCGCCCCCGCCTCCCCCCTGATCCGCCTGCACGCGCGGGACAACGTGCTCATCGCCCGCCGCCCCATCGGCCTGGGCGAGGCGCTGCCGGAGTTCAACCTGCGCACCCGGGCGCAGATCCCGGCGGGCCACAAGATCGCCGCGCGCGCCATCGCCGCCGGCGAGGTGGTGCTGAAGTACGACACCGCCATTGGCCGCGCCGCCCGCGACATCGCCCCCGGCGAGCATGTGCACACCCACAACGTGCTGCATGAAGAGCGCGCCCCGGCGCCCGAGTTCTGCACCGACCTGCGCCCGGTGGACGTGCTGCCCGAGGACCAGCAGGCCCGCTTCATGGGCTATGTGCGGGCCGACGGCCGCGTGGGCACGCGCAACTTCATCGGTCTGATTGCCACGGTGAACTGCTCGTCCACCGTGGTGCACAAGGTGGCCGAGTGGTTCACGCCTGAGCGCCTGGCCGACTACCCCAACGTGGACGGCGTGGTGGCCTTTGCCCAGACCAGCGGCTGCGGCATGTCCTCGCCCAGCCCGCACTTTGACCTGCTGCGCCGCACCCTGGCCGGCTACGCCCGCCACCCCAACCTGGGCGGCGTGGTGGTGGTGGGCCTGGGCTGCGAACGCAACCAGGTGCCCGAGCTGATGGCCAGCCAGCGCCTGGAAGAAGGCGCCCAGCTGCGCGCCTTTGTGATGCAAGAGACCGGCGGCACCCGCGCCACCATCGAAGCCGGCATCCGCGCCGTGCAGGCCATGCTGCCCGGGGCCAACGCGGTGCAGCGCCAAAGCGTGCCGGCCCGCCACCTCAGCATCGGCCTGGAGTGCGGCGGCTCGGATGGCTTCTCGGGCATCGGCGCCAACCCGGCGCTGGGCGCGGCCATGGACATCCTGGTGCGTCACGGCGGCACCGCCATCCTCTCGGAAACCCCTGAGATCCACGGCGTGGAGCACCTGCTCACCCGCCGCGCCGTCACCCCGGCCGTGGGCCAGGCCCTGCTGGACCGCATTGAGTGGTGGAAGGGCTACACCGCCGGTCACAACGGCCAGTTCAACGGCGTGGTGGGCCCGGGCAACCAGGCCGGCGGCCTGGCCAACATCGTCGAGAAAAGCCTGGGCTCGGCCATGAAGGCCGGCACCACGCCGCTGCGCGCTGTGTACCAGTACGCCGAGCCCATCACCGAGACCGGCTTCGTCTTCATGGACTCGCCCGGCTACGACCCCGTGGCCACCACCGGCCAGATCGCCAGCGGCGCCAACCTCATCTGCTTCACCACCGGGCGCGGCAGCATGTTCGGCTCCAAGCCGGCGCCCACGATCAAGCTGGCCAGCAACACGCCCATGTTCGAGCGCCTGCGCGAAGACATGGACATCAACTGCGGCCAGGTGATCGACGGCACCACCGACATCCCCGGCATGGGCCAGCAGATCTTCGAGCACATCCTGCGCGTGGCCTCGGGCGAATCCACCGCCAGCGAGCGCCTGGGCCTGGGCGACCACGAATTCATCCCCTGGCACCTGGGCATCGTGAGCTGAGCCACCGCCACGCCCCCGCCGCTGCCACCGCCCCCTTTTCAGCACCCCGCCCACATGACCGCCACCGCCCTGAACGACCTCACCCTGCAGCAGCCCGCCCTGCTGCTGCGCCACCTCAACCACATCGCCGGCCAATGGGTGCCCGCGGCCAGCGGTGCGCGCATGGACGTGCTCAACCCCGCTGACCAGACCGTCATCACCCAGGTGCCCGACAGCGACGCCGCCGACGCTCGCGCCGCCGCCGACGCCGCCCAGGCCGCTTTTGCCGGCTGGCGCGCCACCCCGGCCCGCACCCGCGGCCAAATCGTGCGCCGCTGGCACGACCTGATCCTGCAGCACCAGGCCGACCTGGGCCGCCTCATCAGCACCGAGCAGGGCAAGCCCCTGGCGGAGGGCCAGGGCGAAGTGGCCTACGCCGCCAGCTATGTGGACTGGTTCGCGTCGGAAGCCTCACGCATCACCGGCGACGTGATCGAGCCCGCCGTGGCCGGCCGCCGCATGCTGGCCGTCAAAGAGCCCGTGGGCGTGGTGGCCGTCATCACGCCGTGGAACTTCCCCGCGGCCATGATCGCCCGCAAGATCGCCCCCGCCCTGGCCGCCGGCTGCACCGTGGTGGCCAAGCCGGCCGAGGACACGCCGCTCACCTCCCTGGCCCTGGTGGCCCTGGCCGAGGCCGCCGGCCTGCCCGCCGGCGTGCTCAACATCGTCTGCGCCAGCCGCGCCCGCACCCCGGCCGTGGTGGACGTGTGGCTGGACGACGCCCGCGTGCGCAAGATCAGCTTCACCGGCTCCACCCCCGTGGGCCAGCACCTGGCCCGCCGCTCGGCCGACACGCTCAAGAAGCTCTCGCTGGAGCTGGGCGGAAACGCCCCCTTCATCGTCTTTGACGACGCCGACCTGGACGCCGCCGTCACCGGCCTGATGGCCAGCAAGTTCCGCAACGGCGGCCAAACCTGCGTGTGCCCCAACCGCGTGTACGTGCAGCGCGGCGTGATGGCGGCCTTTGCCCAGCGCCTCTCGGCCCGCGTGGCCGCCCTGCAGGTGGGCCCGGCCACCGAGGCCGCCAGCCAGATCGGCCCCATGATCAACGACCGCGCCGTGGACAAGATCCTGCGCCACATTGACGACGCCGTGAGCCGCGGCGCCACCGTGCTGACCGGCGGCCAGCGCTTGCGCACCGAGCTGGGCCCCCACTACATCGCCCCCACCGTGCTGGCCGACGTGTCACCCCAAGCCGTGCTGTGCGGCGAAGAAACCTTCGGCCCCGTGGTGCCGCTGTTCGCCTTTGACACCGAGGCCGAGGCCCTGGCCCTGGCCAACGACACCCCCTTCGGCCTGGCCGCCTACTTCTACAGCCAGAACCCGGCGCGCATCCACCGCGTGTCCAGCGCGCTGGAGACCGGCATCGTCGGCATCAACGAAGGCGCCGTGGCTTCTGAAGCCGCGCCCTTCGGCGGCGTCAAGGCCAGCGGCTACGGCCGCGAAGGCTCCATCCACGGCCTGGACGACTACCTGCACATCAAATACCTGTGCCAAGGCGGCCTGAACTGAGCCCCGACGTCCTTTTGTCAGAGCCGCACACCATGACCGCACCCACGCCAACCACCACCACGAACAACCCCTTCAAGGCCGCCCTGGCCCAGCGCCGCGCCCAGATCGGCCTGTGGCTGTCCATGGCCCAGCCCTACAGCACCGAGATGTGCGCCACCGTCGGCTTTGACTGGCTGCTGATCGACGGCGAGCACGCCCCCAACGACGTGCGCTCCACCCTGGCCCAGTTGCAGGCCGTGGCCGGCTACCGCAGCCACCCCGTGGTGCGCGTGGTGGAAGGCCAAACCGCCCTCATCAAGCAGATGCTCGACATCGGCGCCACCACCCTGCTGGTGCCCATGGTGGACACCCCCGAACAGGCCCGCGCCATGGTGCAGGCCACCCGCTACCCGCCCCAAGGCGTGCGCGGCGTGGGCGCCGCCATCGCCCGCGCCTCGCGCTTCAGCGCCCGGGCCGACTATGTGCACCAGGCCAACGACGAGGTCTGCCTGCTGGTGCAGGCCGAAACCCGCACCGCCTTGCAGAACCTGGAAGCGATTTGCGCCGTGGACGGCGTGGACGGCGTCTTCATCGGCCCCGCCGACCTGGCCGCATCGCTCGGCCACCTGGGCCACCCCGGCCACCCCGAGGTGCAAGCCGCCATCGAAGACGCCATCCGCCGCATCGCCGCCAGCGGCAAAGCCGCCGGCACCCTCACCAGCGACGTGGCCCAAGCCCGCCGCTACCTGGAACTCGGCGCCACCTTCGTGGCCGTGGGCATCGAACTGAGCCTGATGATGCAGGCCGTGCGCCAGCGGGCCAAAGAGTTTGGCGTGGGCACGGGCGCCCCGGCGGCAGTGGCAGGGCCGTATTGAGCTGACCCAGCGCCCCGCCCCGCGCGGGGTCTTGCGCCCCCAAAGGCCCGCCGCGTGCGGGCCTTTTCCCTTTCTGGACCTACACCCGCGGGCCACGCCGTCCATCTCCCCCCCATTCAACGCTGCCTCAACGCTGCCTTCCTAGCATCCGCGGCCTGTCTTGCTTATGACCGGCGTGGGCTTGCGCGCGCGCCGCTGCTGCCATGGCCAACGCCCGCGTTCCTACATCCGCCCCCGCCACCCGAGCTGCTGCCGCGGCACTGCCCGCTCAGGCGGACGGCCTGGTGCTGACCGGCACGGCAGGCGACGACAGCCTGACCGGCGGCACGGGCCATGACCAGCTGGACGGTGGGGAGGGGCATGACCTGCTGGATGGCCGGGCGGGCGCCGACACCCTGCGCGGCGGCCTGGGCGACGACCGCTACCGGGTGGACGACGCCGGCGACCGGGTGGAGGAAGCGGCCGACGCGGGCCGGGACACGGTGTATGCCTGGGTGTCACACACCTTGACCGAGGCGGTGGAGATCCTGCGCCTGCAGGGCCGGGCGCACCTGGCGGGCACCGGCAATGCGGAGGCCAACACGCTCATCGGCAACCTGGGCGACAACCTGCTGGCGGGCCTGGAGGGACGGGACACGCTGCTGGGCGGCGCCGGCAACGACACCCTGGACGGCGGCACGGGCAATGACCAGTTGGTCGGCGGCGACGGCGACGACCAGCTGCAGGGCGGCGATGGCGACGACCTGCTGGTACGCGGCACCGGTGCCGACACCCTGGACGGCGGCCTGGGGCAGGACACCCTGCGCTGGTGGCTGGCGTCCACCGAAGACGTGGTGGACACCGAAGCGCTGCTGGCCACGGTGGCGGTCCAGGGGGTGGAGCGCTACCAGTTCCTGCTGGGCAGTGGCGCCGACCTGGTGATCGGCAGCGCCCGTGACGAGCTGCTGCAGGGCATGGCCGGCCACGACACCCTGGACGGCGGCGCCGGGGCCGACTACCTGCAGGGGGGCGACGGCCAGGACCGGCTCATCGGCCGCGACGGCCAGGACACTTTGAGCGGCGGCGAGGGCAACGACACCCTGGAGGCCTGGCGCAGCGCCGGCGTCGCCGACACCCTGCCCGGCAGCCTGCTGCTGGGGGGCGCGGGCGACGACCGGCTGGTCGGCTTCAGCCTGCAGGACACGCTCAAGGGCGCCATCGGGCTGGACACCGGCGTGCTGTGGCTGGATGGCGACGCGCAGGTGGTGGACCTGGCGGCCCAGGTGGCCGCCGGGCGGCTGATAGGGGTGGAGCGGCGCCAGGTGGACGCCGGCGGCGGCAACGACACCGTGACCGGCAGCGACGGCGACGACACCCTGTGGGGCAACGCGGGCGACGACAGCCTGCAGGCCGGCACCGGCGCGCAGTGGCTGGACGGCGGCGACGGGCAGGACACCCTGCGCGGCGGTTATGGCCGCGTCACCTTGCTGGGGGGCGACGGGGACGACCTGCTGCAGGCCGGCCATGGCGGCAACACCCTGATGGGCGGCGCGGGCCGCGACACCCTGACCGGGGGCGAGGGCGACGACCTGCTGCTGTTCAGCGACGTGGACGACGTGGTCCGCGGCGGCGATCAGGGCCACGGCGGCGACACCCTGCGCCTGGACGACCTGGAGTCCAGCACCGCGCGGCAGCTGGACCTGGGCAGCCTGGCCCTGACCCAGGTGGAGCGGGTGGAGGTGTGGCTGGGCGAAGGCGACGACACGGTGGCGGGCACGGTTCAGGCCGACGCGCTGGCTGGCCACGGCGGGCACGACAGCCTGATGGGTGGCGCCGGCGCCGACACCCTGGACGGCGGGGCCGGCCACGACTGGCTGGATGGCGGCGACGGCGACGACGTGCTGCTGGCCTCCGAGGGCGCCGACACCTATGTGGGCGGCGCCGGCTGGGATGAGCTGCGCACCGACCACCGCGACCGCCACCATGGGGAATGGCTGGACGCCAGCGCCTACGTGCTGGACGGCGTGGAGCTGGTGAACTACCTGCTGGGGCAGGGCGACGACATCCTGCAGGGCAGCCAGGGCGACGAGGTGGTGCGCGGTCACCAGGGCCGGGACCAGCTGCTGGGCGGCGGCGGCCAGGACACCGTGGACGGTGGTGACGGCGAAGACACCCTGGAGGGCAACGACGGCGACGACCTGCTGCAGGGCGGCGCCGGCCATGACCAGCTGCACGGCGGCGCCGGCCGCGACACCCTGGAGGGCGGCGAGGGCGCCAACCTGCTGCGCGGCGACGACGGCGACGACCTGCTGCGCAGCCAGAGCCTGGACGACACCCTGGACGGTGGCGCGGGCGACGACGCCGGGGTCATCACCCTGGCGCCCACCTATGCGGACCAGACACTCTTGGTGCAGGCCTGGATCGACAGCGGCCGGATCCTTGGCATGGAACGCCTGACGGTGGAAGGCAGCGAAGGCCAGGACCTGATCACCGGCTCGGCGTTGGACGAACACCTGGACGACGGCGACCGCTGGCAGTTGGCGCGCGACACCCTGCGGGGCGGCGCCGGCCGCGACACCTTGGAGGCCTTCTGGGGCGATGACTGGCTGGACGGCGGCACGGGGGATGACCGGCTGAGCGTCCAGATGGGCGCCGCCACCCTGCTGGGCGGCGACGGCCAAGACACCCTGACGCTGGCCATGGGCTACGCGGGCGCCGTGCTCGACGGCGGCACCGGCAACGACTGGCTGGCCGTGGATGCCGGTGACGCCACCTTGCTGGGCGGCGCCGGTGACGACACGCTGACGGGATCGGCCTGGGGCGCCCAGACCGTGCTGCTGGACGGCGGTGATGGCAACGACCTGATTTACGCCGACTTCAGCGAACAAACCGCGCAAGGCGGTGCGGGCGACGACCGCCTGGTGGCCTTGCAAGGGGGGAGCACCCTGGACGGCGGCGCCGGACACGACACACTGGAGGGCGGCGCCGGTGACGACCTGCTGCTGTACAGCGAAGGGCTGGACGAGTACCACGGCGGTGGCCAGGTGCTGGAGGGTGACACCTTGCGGGTGGACGCCCAGGCCGCCGTGACCGGGCAGACACTGGACCTCACCGCCAGTGCGATCGACGGCATAGAGTGGGTACAGGCCTGGCTGGGCCAGGGCCATGACGACTACACCGGCACCGCCGCCGCCGACGCCGTGACCGGTGGCGCGGGAGACGACACGCTGCGCGGCGGCGCCGGCCAAGACACCCTGGACGGCGGCCTGGGCGACGACCTGCTGGAAGGCGGCGACGGCGACGACGTGCTGGTCGTCTCCGACGGGCAGGACACCTACCGCGGCGGCGCCGGCACCGACGAGCTGCGCATCGACCGCAGCGGCCGGACCACCGGCGAATGGCTGGCCGTGACCGCCATCGACACCGAGGACATTGAGTTTGTGACCTACCGCCTGGGCAGCGGCGACGACACCCTGCAAGGGAGTGCCGGCGACGACAGTGCTGCCGCAGGCGCCGGCGACGACCTGCTGCAGGGCGCCCAAGGCCAGGACACCCTGGACGGTGGCGACGGCAACGACACCCTGCAGGGTGGCGACGGCGATGACCGGCTGATCGCCTCTGCCGGGCAGGACGTGGTGGACGGCGGGGCCGGCCAGGACACCCTGGCCTTTTTGTGGAACGCCCCCTACGACCCCTATGGCAGCCCACGCCTGAACCTCAACCTGGCCGACGCCCTGGCCGCCCTGCAGGTGGTGGACGTGGAACGCGTGGAGGTGCAGCTGGGGGTGCGCGTGGCCCAGTTCCAAGGCAGCGCCGGCGACGACTGGGTGCAGGCCGTGGACACCTACCACGCCAGCCTGACCACCGGCGCCGGACAAGACACGGTGGAGGTGGGCTTCCTGAACACGTTGGACGCCGGCGAGGGCGACGACCTGGTCATCTCCCGCCTGGTGCCCGTAACCCTGCAGGGCGGCCAGGGCGAAGACACCCTGCGCGTGGACCATAGCGCCCGCGACGGCGTGTGGGGCAGCGTGGACGTGGCCTACATCGAACACCAGGGCTTTGAGCACTTTGAATACCGGCTCAGCGGCCAGGCCGACAACGCCGACGGCACCGCCGCGGGCGAACTCATCCAGGCGCTGGGCGGACACGACTGGGTACGCGCCGGCGGCGGCGCAGACACCCTGGACGGGGGCGACGGCGACGACACCCTGGAAGGGGGTGACGGCGACGACGTGTTCTTGATCAGCACGGGGCAGGACGTGCTGGACGGCGGTGCCGGCCAAGACACCGTGCGCCTGGCCGCGGCCACCGGCGGCGCCGGCGCCTGGCTGGACGCCCGCGCGCTGGATGGCCAGACGCTGCGCCACATCGAAACCCTGCAGCTGCTGGGCAGCGAGGGGCAGGACACCCTGTGGGCCGGCAGCCGCCATGCCCTGTGGCTGGACGGCGGCGCCGGCGACGACCTGATGAGGGTGGACGGGGGGGCCCACACCGTGCAGGGTGGCAGCGGGCAGGACACCCTGCGCCTGAGCGCCGAGGGGCTGACCACCGGCCAGGCGCTGGATGGCAGCGGCCTGACCCTGCTGGGCGTGGAAGCCGTGGAACTGCTGGGCGGCGAAGGCGACGACACCCTGACCGGCAGCACGGCCGCAGACCTGCTGCACGGCGGCGCCGGGCAGGACGTCTTTGTCAGCCTGCAGGCGCAGGACAGCGCCGACGGCGGTGACGGCCTGGACCTGCTGCGCGTGGCCGATGCCCGCGCCAGCCTGAGCAGCCAGGTCTTGGGGCTGGACGCCGGCGCCCTGGCCGGCCGCACCGGCATCGAGGCCCTGCAGGCCCTGATGGGCCAGGGCGATGACACCGTGAGCGGCTCCACCGTGGGCGATGACGTGGACGGCGGCGCGGGCCGTGACCTGCTGGACGGTGGCGCCGGCAACGACACCCTGCAGGGCGGCGACGGCGCCGACACCCTGGACGGCAGCGTGGGGAATGACCTGCTGCTGGGGGGGGCAGGCGACGACTGGCTGCACGGCCACGAGGGCGACGACACGCTGTACGGCGGCGAGGGCAACGACACCCTGCAAGCCTCACCCGGGGCGGACACCCTGGACGGCGGCGACGGCTGGGACCACCTGGACCTGGACTGGCGCGCCGCCTCCGGCGGGCTGGCCATTGACATGGCGGTGCAGCTGGCCGGCAAGGTGCTGCTGAACCTGGAGCAGCTCGACCTGCACCTGGGCGCCCACGACGACACCGTGCAGGGCAGCGGCGAGGCCGAATCCATCGAAGGCGGCGCCGGTCAAGACCTGCTGCGCGGCGCCGGCGGCCGCGACACCCTGCTGGGTGCCGAGGGCGACGACACCTTGCAAGGCGGAGACGGCAACGACGTGCTGGACGGTGGTGAGGGCGACGACCTGCTGGAAGGTGGCGACGGCGACGACTTCATCCGCATCTCCACCGGGCAGGACACCGTGATTGGCGGTGCTGGCCAGGACACCCTGAGCCTGGACTGGCACACCCGCACCGACGACCTGGTGCTGGACTTTGGCGCCGCCCTGGCCGGCCAAGACCTGGGCGGCGTGGAAACCGTGCTGGCCTGGCTGGGCAGCGGCCACGACCTGCTGCTGGGCAGCGCCGGCCATGACGCCCTGGACGCGGGCGCCGGCCACGACACCCTGGATGGCGGCGAAGGCGATGACACCCTGAACGGCGGCGACGGCAACGACCTGTTGCTTTTCTCCGCGGGGGACGACCAGTACCGCGGCGGCGCGGGCGACGACACCCTGCGCCTGGATGATCGCGCCGCCACCGCCGGCCGCGCGCTGGACCTGGCCGCGGCCCTGGGCAGCGACGCCGCCCAGACCAGCCTGGAGCACATCGCGCTGTGGCTGGGCAGCGGCGACGACACGGTGCAGGGCAGTGCCAGCGCCGAGTCCATGGCCGGCGGCGCCGGCGATGACCTGCTGCAGGGCGGCGGCGGCGCCGACACCCTGGACGGTGGCGCCGGGGCCGATACCCTGGACGGCGGCGACGGCGACGACTGGCTGGTCAGCCAGAACGGCCTGGATGTGCTGCAGGGCGGCGCCGGGCAGGACACCCTGGCGCTGGATGCCCGCACCTTGGCTCCCGGCGTGACCTTGGCCGAGGTGCTGGCGCAGGCGCGGGCGGCCTCGGTGGAGGGCTTCCACCTGCAGCTCGACGACACCGGCGGCCGGCTGGACCTGCAGGCCTCAGCCCACAGCACCGTGGTGGGCGGCAACGCAGACGACACCGTCCTCGCCGGCCACGGCAACGACTGGCTGGAGGGCGGCGCCGGCAACGACTGGCTCGACGGCGTGGGCGGCCAGGACACGCTGTACGGCGGCGCGGGCAATGACACCCTGCGGCTGAACGCGGGCTGGGTGGACGGCGGGGACGGTGTCGACACCGCCATCCTGGTCTTCCAGGGCTTCACCTGGACCCGCAGCCACCTGCTGGTCTACACCCGCTTTGGCCACAGCATCGAGGCCTGGGGCTACCAGATGGACGCCGGCAACGACACCGTGGAGGGCATCCGCGCCTCTTCGGACTGGATTGCCCTGGGCGCCGGCGACGACTGGGTGGACGGCTGGGGCGGCCACGACACCCTGCTGGGCCAGGACGGCAACGACACGCTCATCGGCGACGAAGGCTGGGAGATCATCGGCTGGGACATTCTCCCCGGCGAACCCCTGTTCCTGTGGGACTCCACCAGTGCGGACATGCCCCATGACCGGCTGGAAGGCGGCGCCGGAAACGACGACCTGCTCGGCGGCTTTGGCCGCGACACCCTGCTGGGTGGCGAGGGCAACGACACCCTCTCCGGCCATGTGGACAGCGACTGGCTCGATGGCGGGGCCGGCGACGACTGGCTGCTGGTGCAAGTCAACCGCGGCTACCTGGCCTATGACGGCGACACCCTGGTGGGCGGCGCCGGCAACGACCGCCTCCAGCTGACCAACGCCGACAGTGTGGTGGTGCTGGACAGCCTGATCGGGATGGACCGGATCACCGGCCGTGGCAGTTCCGACCGTGTCCAGCTGCAGGCCGCGGCGCTGGACCTGGGCAACGGCGACGCGGTGCTGGACAGCCAGCAGCACCTGGTGGACCTGGCGCAAGCCGTGAACGACGGCGTGCGGCTGGGCAGCGAGCTGCTGTGGGTGGACAGCGCCGTGGCTGGCCTGGTGGACGACAGCTCGGCCGCCGGGCAGGCGCTCAACGCCGAGCGGGTGGCCCAGGCCCTGAGTGGCCTGGCCACCGACTACAGCACCGGCGACCATGCCCTGCTGGTGGTGCGTGGCAGCGACGGCGTGGCCAACCTGCTGCTGCGCTACACCGAGAGCGGCGACGGCGTGGTGGATGCCACCGACCTGCAGCTGTTGGCCGCCCTGGTGGGCGGCACCCCGCTGGTGGAGGGCGACGTGTTCTGGGGCTGAGCGGCGGCGGGGGCTGCCAGCACCGCCCGGTGCCGCCGTCTCACCAGGCAGTGGCGCCGGCGTCCAAGTTGAAGTCGGCCGCCGTCACCCAGCTGGATTCATCGCTGGCCAGGTAGACCGCCGCCCAGGCGATGTCTTCAGGCTGGCCCAGGCGTTTGAGCATGAATTTCTCCAGCACCTGGGCTTCAAAGCCCGGGATGTGCTGCAGCGGCTCGCGGGTGGCCTCGGTCACCACCAACGCGGGGCTGATCGTGTTGACGCGGATGCCATGCGGCCCGCCTTCCATGGCCAGCTGCCGGCTCATGGCCAGCACCGCCCCCTTGCCGGCGCAGTGCGCCAGCGCGGGTGAGAGCGGCAAGGCCATGCGCGCATTGGCGCTGGCAAAGTTGAGGACAGAGCCGCCCCCGCGCGCCTTGAGGTGCGGCCAGGCCGCTTGGCAAGCCAGGAAGACAATGTCCACCTCGCCCACCAGGGTGCGGCGCCAGTGCTGCTCGTAGTCCATCTCCTCCAGCCAGCGGAAGGCGCCGAAGGCGGCGGCATTGACCAGGATGTCGATGCCGCCGTGCAGCGCCGCGGCATGCGCCATCAGCTCGCGCGCGGCTTCGGGGTGGGTCAGGTCCAGCGGGTGCAGGCTGCTCAGGTTCAGGCCCTCGGCGGCGGCCTCGGCCACGGTGGCGGCGGCGTGGCCGGCGTGGATGTCACAGCCCACCACGGTGGCGCCCTGGCGGGCGAACATCAGGGCGATGCCCTTGCCGATGCCGGCGCCGATGCCCGTGACCACCGCCACCTTGCCGGCCAGGCGGTCGCCGCGGCGGCCGGGCAGGTGGGGTTTGACCACCGGGGGCCGCGGAGCGTGCGGGGTGGGGTCAGCCACGGCGCGCTCCGGCCCGGCGCAGGCCGGCGATCAGGGCCAGGGCACACAGCACCAGCACGCCCAGGCCCACGTAGCCCACGCTGCCGGCGCGGCTGCCGGCCCCGTTCTTCTCCATCCACACCACCAGCATCGGGTTGATGAACATGCCCAGTTGCAGGCAGCTCTGGAAGGCACCGATGCCCATGCCGCGGCGCGAGACCGGCAGGTCACGCATGTTCCAGGTCACCATGGCCGGCAGCAGGATGCCCATGCCCAGGCCATTGACGTAGCCGGCGGTGGTCAGCGCGGCGTAGTCGCCCGCACCCCGCATCAGCAGGAAGCCGGCGCCGGCGATGGCCGTGCCCACCATCAGCTGCCAGGCCACGTTCAGGCGGGTGGCCAGCACCCAGCCAAAGATCAGGGTGCCTGAGATGACGCCCAGGCTGTTGACGCCATAGGCCATGCCGATCTGCGCCGGCGACTGCACGCCGATGGCGCCGTGCAGGTAGCCGAAGTGGACCGGCACCGTGAGAAAGCCGATGCCCAGCAGCACTGCAAAGAAACACACCAGGGCCAGGGCGCGCGGCCGGAAGGACTGGCTGTCCTCGGCAAACTGCTGCGGGGTCATGCTGGCGCGGGTGCGCGGCTCCCAAAGGAAGAAGGCCATCAGCGGCGCCAGGACCAGGCTGACCGCGAACACCGCGTAGGGCGCGCGCCAGCCCTGCTCGGCAATGGCGCCGCCCATCGTGTTGAACAGGAAGGCGGAAGTGCTGGCCACCGTGGTCTGCAGCGACATGTAGCGGTCACGTTGCGCACCGCTCCAGTAGTCGCCAATCATGGTGGTGCTCACGGTCATCAGCACCGCTTCCATGACGCCCAGCGCACAGCGGCTGGCCAGGATCGCGTAGAGCGAATCCAGGTACAGCGGCGCGGTGCCCACCAGGGCGTAGAACACGGCCGAACCCACCAGCAGGCGCTTGCGGCCCCAGCGGTCGGCCAGCTCGCCGACAAACACGCTGACGATAGCCACCGTCAGCAGCGGGGCCGACATGGTCATGGGCACCAGGTAGTCCACGCCCGGCACGTCCTGGAAATGGGCCTGCATGGCCGGCAGGCTCGGGCCCAGGATCGCCGTGACCAGCACATTGAAGCTGCAGGTGATCAACAGCAGGATGGCGTGGATCAGGCGGGGCTGGTTCAGCGTCAGCGGGGGCTGCGGCTGCGCCAGGGGGGCGGTGGTGCTGCTCATGGGAAAGTCTCCGTTGTCGTGTGGTGTGCCGGTGCGGCCGGCTCAGGCCCGGGGCCAATGCGCCGGCGGCAGGCCCGGCACGGGGGAGCGGAACCGGGGCAGCGTGCTGCCACCCAGGCTGCCCAGGTAGACGGTGCGCAGGTCCGGCCCGCCAAAGGCGATGCTGGCCATCATGGGCGCCAGGGTGCCCTTGCAGGCGCCCATCAGCTCGGGCGTGGTGGTGCCGGCCTGGTAGTGCTGCTCGTACACGGCCAGGGCGGCGGGGTTGCCGTCGTCCAGCAGGGTGAGCACCTCGCCCTCGGGCGTGATGGCGATCAGCCGCTCGGTGAGGATCAGCGTGACCCACAGGTTGCCGTGGGCGTCGAGGGCAAAGCCGTCCGGAAAGCCGCCCAGGTCGGCCGGGCCGTGCACCTGGCGGTCACTCAGGCTGCCGTCTGCGCCCACGCGCAGCTTGCTGATGCGCAGGGCGTTGGTCTCGGCCACGTAAAGCCATTCCTCGCGGGCGTCCAGCCGGCACTCGTTGGTGCCCACAAAGCCATAGGCCACGATGCGGATGCGGCCATCCACGTCGATCAAGCCCACGTAGCCGTCGGCGGTTTTCTCGTTGATGGAGCGGGTCCAGGGCACCTGGCGGGTGGTGACGGTGAACCACAGCCGCCCCTGGGAGTCGGCCAGCACGAAGTTGGTCTTGCCCAGCGGGACGCCGTCGATGTGGGTGTAGAGCGTGCGCGAGGCGCCGTCGCGGGTCATCAGCTCGATGGCATCGGTGCCGAAGTTGGCGATCACGATGTCACCCGCCCGGTTGAAGGCGATGCCGTTGGGCAGGCTGCCGCCCATGACCAGCGCGGCGGCAGAGTCCAGGCGTCGGCCGTCATCGCCCTGCTGCTGGCGGATGAGCGTCTGTTCGCCGTTGGCGTCGATGCGCATCACGCCCCGGGCGTCGGCCGTCCAGACGGTGCCGTCGGGCTCGGTCAGGATGCACTCAGGGCGCTGCAGGCCGTGGCCCCAGGACTGTATCTGGGCGCGGTCCACCTGCCAGCCGCGCAGCGGATTGGCCAGGGCGTCGCCGGCGCCCGGCGCGGCGAGGGAAAGGTCGGGAGCATTCATGGCGGCGCATGCTAGGCAGCCCGCCGGCGCAGCGGAAATGGCGTTTGGCGATGGCCGCCATCAGCGGCACGCATGCCCGGGACAACCCGGGGGCCCCACCCCTTCCCGACCGCCGGACGGGCTCCTACACTGCGCGCCCGCAGTCTGCCCCCTGCGGCTTGCACCCTGCGGCCTGAGGCGGGGCCGGCCCGCCGGCCTGCCCTGCCCTGCCACCCCTGCCCTGCTTCCCATGCGCTACCAACGGCTGGACCTGAACCTGCTCACCGCCCTGCGCGCCCTGCTGGCCGAGCGCAACGTCACCCGCGCGGGCGAACAGCTGCACGTCACCCAATCGGCCATGAGCGGCATGCTGGCCCGGCTGCGCGAGTTCTTTGACGACCCGCTGATCGTGCCCGTGGGCCGGCGCATGGTGCTCACGCCCCTGGCCGAGACCCTGGTGGAGCCGGTCAACGACCTGATCCTGCGGCTGGACGCCACGTTGTCCACCCGCCCGGTGTTCGACCCCGCCACCTCGCGCCGGCGCTTCTCCATCGTCGCCTCGGACTACCTGATCCAGGTGCTGCTGCTGCCGGTGCTGCAGGCGGTGCACCGTGAGGCGCCCGGGGTGAGCATTGAATTCCGTCAGCCCAGCAACACCGCCGGGCAGGACCTGGAAAACGGCGAGGTGGACTTCGTCATCAACCCCGCCTGCTTCGCCACCCCCAACCAGGGCAGCGCGACCCTGTTTGAAGACCGCTACATGGCCTTGGTGGCGGCCGATGGCGCCCCGTCCGGGCACTGGCCCACCGCCCTGAGCCTGGCCGACTACCGCGCCGCGCGCCATGTGCGCATGGAGGCCAACGGCCGCCCGCTGTTCGAGACCTGGTTCCTCACCGAGCACGGCGCCCTGCCCCCGGCCGAGGTGGTGGTGCACAACTTCGGCCTGCTGCCACACCTGCTGCCCGGCACCGCCCGGGTGGCCACGCTGCACACCCGCATGGCCCAGCAGGTGGCCCAGCAATGGCCGCGGCTGCGCCTGCTGCGGCTGGACTTTCCCACCCCCCGGCTGGAGGAAGTGCTGCAGTGGCACCGCTACCGCGACGCCGACCCCGCCAGCCAGTGGCTGCGCGACAAGATCCTGAAGGCCGCCGCGGCCTTACCCACGGTGGACTAACACCATGGCTCCCCCTGATGCCGGGCCGCACACGAATGTGGCTGACGCAGCGGCCGTAGCGGCCTACATCGCCGCACTCCCGCCCCCGGCGCAGGCCGCGCTGCAAGCGGTGCGCCAGGTCGCGCTGACCGCCGCGCCCCAGGCCACCGAGCGGCTGAGCTACGGCATGCCCACCTTGTTCGATCATGGGGTGGTGGTGCACATCGGGGCGTTCAAGCGCCACATCGGCCTGTTCCCCCCGGTGGACGATGCGGCGCTGCGCGCCGAACTGGCGCCCTGGGCGGGACCCAAAGGCAATCTGCAGTTCCAGCTGGACCAGCCCCTGCCGCTGGCACTGATCGCCCGGGTGGTGACGGCCCGGCTGCAGGCCAACCGCGGCCGCGCGGGCTAAAGGAACGGTTTAGGCGGCACCGCTTTCGGCCGGCTCGACGGCCACAGCGTCCAGCTGCAGCCGGCGCAGCAGAACTCCGGAGGAACACCCCGTGAGCCTGCGGCTGCTGTCGGTGGAAGACGACGCCGCCCTGACGACGCGGTGCTGGAAGTGGGCACCCGGGTGCAGATTTGAGCAACCGACCCACCGCGCGCAGGCCTCGTCTGAGGCTGCGCGCCTTCACAGCGGCGCCACGTCGCCCCACTCGTCCAGCAGCTGCGCGCCGGCAGGCTAGGCCAGTTGGCCCAAGGCGGCAAAGCCGGCGCGCACTTCGGGCGACTCGCGCAACAAGACGCTGAGTGCCCCGGACAGGGCGGCAAAGTCCAGGCGCCAGGCCAACGCTGCGCCACCTTCCGGGGTTGAGGACACGCCGGCTGCGCCCGCGCCCTCTGCGCCGGATCGCACGCTCAGCCAAATGCAGCCCACTGCGACCTCGTCCCGGCCCAGACCAGGCGCCTGGATCGGGTGCGCGGCTTGAAAGGCGCACAGGACGTCGTCGACCGCAAAGCGCAGGGTGAGGCAGGCGCTGGCCTGCGGGTCAGCGGCCAAGGCCTGCAGCAGTTGCAGCAGGTGCGCCGCAGTGGGCGGCTCTGCGGCGGCCACCGTGCACTGGGTGGACAGCACCCAACCGGCCAGGGCCTGCGCCAAGGCGGGCCACCGCGCCTGTGGCACGCTCAGTTGCACGCTGCAGGTGTCGGACATGGGTCCAGGCCCGGGTCCTATGGCGGCTCAGTCCTTGCCCTTGCCCGTAACCGCTGTCGGCGTGGGCGTGCTGATCAGCGGCGTCACCGGCATGCCGGCGGGCACGACGATGGTGTTGCTGTTGCCCTTCTCCGCAAACTTCAGCAGCGCCATGTTGGCCTCGTGCTGCAGGTACTCGCGGGTGAGCGAGCCGGAGATGATGCGGTTGGCCTCGGCAATGCCGCGTGCCTCGGTCACCTTGATGTCGGCCTCGCGCTTGGCGATCTCGGTCTGCACCTGCATGGCCTCCAGCTTCTTCTGGTTGGCCACGGCCTGCTGGATGCTCTGCTCGATGGACGGATCGGTCTGCACCGAGCGGATCACCACCCGGCTGACGGTGAACACGCCCGTGTCGGTGCGGTCCAGCTCCTCCTGCAGCTTGCGGGCGATGGCCAGCCCCAAGGCGTCGCGCTGGGTGTGGATCACCAGGGAGTCCAGCCGCGCGATCTCCTCATAGCAGGCGTTGCGTGCGATGCGCCAGACCAGCTCATAGGCGGGCATGACGTAGCCGTCGGGGTGGCGTGAATTCTGCGAAGCGTATTTGGACGACAGCTCGGCGATGGCCTGCGGGTTGGCGCGGTAGTAGATCGACACGTCCATGTCGCGCAGGGACAGGTTGTCCTTGGCCTTGGGCGTGAGGTCCGACATGTCGATGACGATGTCCTTGGTGGAGAACTCCTGCACCGAGGAGATCAGCGGCAGCTTGAGGTACACCCCCGGGCCGATCTCCTCCTGCGAGATGATGCCCAGCGTGGTGCGGATGCCCACGTTGCCGGTCTGGATGGTGCCGGCGGTGGACACCACCAGTCCCAATGCGGCCAGCGCCACCACGGGCACCAGCACCTGCGTCACGGTCATGGCCATGCGTGCTCCTGTTGTCTTCATGCGGGGGCCCCCGCCGCCTTCAGGCGGGTGCAGACGGGCAGCAACTGCTGCGCGGCATGCAGCTGCATCTCTGGCGAGGGGTAGTAGTTGTTGATGCGCTTGACGCGGCCGCCCAGGTCAGCGCGCATGACGATCTCGGCGGGCTCGCCGGTGAAACGGTTGATGAAGGGCTGCGGCATGCCGGCGCCGCACACGCTCTCGACCACGTCGGGCACCCTGGCCTTGAGGGCCTCGAACATCGGCCGGTTGACGAGCTGCGGAAAGTCGCCAAACAGCGCCGCCACCGAGCCGTAGGCCTCCTCATAGTCGGGCGTGCGCCGCGACATCCACAGCAGCACCACCGGCACGCGGATGGCGTCGAGCAGGGCATGGCAATGCCCCAGCCAGTTGGCGCGGGTCTCGCGGACGACCTCCGCCACCTCCTCGGGCGGATGGCGCTGCAGCAGCTCGCGGTACATGGGCTCCGCGCCCTGGGTGACGCCATCGGCACGCCGGGTCAGCATCTCGCCGCCGGGGCTGGAGAACAGCGAGTTGCTCTCACTGCGGCCGGACATGACCTGCACGATCACAAAGCGCGCCTGGTTGATCACCTCCAGATAGGCCGGGTCCTGCAGGAAGAAGCTGGGACCGGCACCCGCCACACCAAAGTTGACCACCGGCATGCCCAGGGCAATCTGCAGGTAGCGGGGATAGGGCACCGGACAGTAGCAGCCAAAGGTCTGCGCCGCCCCCAGGGCCACGGCATAACCGCCCGGCACCAGCGGCCCGGGATCGGGGCCGCGCAGCGGCCGGTCCAGGCCCGGCAACTGGTACAGCTCGTAGTCGATGATGTTGAAGTCGCGCCGCTGATAGCCCTGTCCCATGGTGGTCTCTCCGGGCCGCCCACGGCCGCCTGACGGCTGTGCATGGTGCCAGAAGGCCACGGTGGCGCCCATGGTCGCCGGCCCGTACGGGGCCGGCAGGCGCGCGTCCGGCTCAGGCCCGCGGCCCCGGAGCGTCCTCGGGCGCCCCCATCCCCAGCACCCGCCCCACCGTTTGCCAGGCGGCACGGGCCGCCTCGGGCTCCAGGCGGTAGGTCGTACCTGGGCGGCTAGACGTCACCAGTCCCGACTCGCGCAGCACGTTGAAATGCGCCGACAGGGTGGAGTTGGCCAGCGCAAAGCGCTCGGCAATCTCGCCTGCGGTCATGGGGCGCTCGCGCAGCAGGGCCAGGATGCGGCGCCGGGTGGGATCGGCCAAGGCCTTGAAGAGCGCGGCCTCGGCCAGGGTGGCAGCGTCGGCGGCCGGAGAGGAATCATCGGTCATGCGCGCAGTGTGCCAGCGCCCCCGCGGACGGCGGGGCGGGGGCGGGAGCGGGGCCGTCAGCGCTGCAGCAGGCCATCGGCGCTGAGCACCGTCATCTCGCTGAACTTGAGGCCGCGCCGCTGACCACGGCCCCACTTGAGGACCAGGCCGTCGAGGTCGAACTCGGGGCCCTCCAGGGCGGCCACAAGGGGTTCCCGGCCGGCCTCGCGCGGGCCGCGCTGCAGCGCGCGCAGCAACACCTGGGCGTTGAACCAGCCCTCCAGGCTGGCGTAGCCGTACAGGCGCTGCACGGGGGCGGGCACGGCGGAGGCGACCTCGGGCTGGGCGGCACGCAGCGCGGCCTGGTAGTCCCGCACCAGGGGGCGGCCGGCCCGCCAGGGCGAGGGGAACACCTGCGACAGCGCCACGCCGCGGCCGGCCGCGCCCAGCAGCGGCGGCAGGCCCGCCCCGGTGTCGGCCATGACCGCCACACTGGCGCGGAAGCCCTGGCCGCTCCAGCGCTTGATGAAACGCGCGGCCAGCGCCGTGGGTGCCGCCACGATGACGGCCTGCGGCTGGGCGGCGGCAGCCTGGGTGGCCACGGTCTCCAGGTTGGCGCCGCTGACCTGCAGCTTGAGGCTGACCGCCGGGCGCATGGCCAGGCGCGCAATCTCCTGCACCAGCAGGGCGTGGGCGTCCTGGCCATCGGCATCATCGGCACAGATCAGGGCGATGTCGTCCAGGTTCTGGTGCTCCAGCTGGGTGAGCAGGCGGGCGGCCTCGTCTTGGTAGCCCGCGCGCACGGGAAAGCACCAGCGCGAGTCGCGCCCGCGCAAGGCTTCGGAGCCGGTGGCAGGGCCGACCAGGGGCAGCCGCGCGGACTCCAGCACCGGCAGCAGGGCCAGGTTGCAGGCCGCGCCCCAGCTGCCCAGCAGGCCCACCACCCCCTCGGCGGCCAGGGCCTGGGCATTGCGCGCCGCGCGCTCGGGCTGGCCAGCGTCATCCAGGGCCTGCAGGACCACGGGCCGGCCTTTGACGCTGGCTCCGGCCAGGGCGGCCTGCGCGCCCAGCAGCAGGGCCTGGCCTTGGGCTGCGGCCTCGCCGCTGAGCGGCAGGCTCACGCCCAGGCGCAGGGCATCGGCCGGGCTTTGCGCCCAGGCGGTGCCGGGGCGGATGAGGCCGGCCAGGGGCGCCAGGGCGGCGCTTGCCAGCCAGGATCGTCGGGTGAGACAGCGGTGCATGGTGGGGTACGGCAAAAACAACGAACACCGGGCCAGGACACGGGCGCGGATGCAGCGGCCGTGATGCTAGGCAGCGCCCCGGCGGCTGAACAATGGTTTGCGCTGATGCCTGCCATGCAGGCGGGCCATGGATGCCGGGCTTGCCCTAGGGCCGTGGGCGGCGCCACCCCGGCGGGCCCCCACGCCGGCTTTGTTCACAGCCCGCGGCCACGGTCAAGTGCGGCGGACATTGCCCCGCCGTTTGCCTAAGGGCTTGCCCCGCAGCGGGCGTGGGGCGACCTAGAGTCCCCTTCCCGCCCGCGTGGCGCGCCCTGAACCCAGACCCCCTTCATGTCCGACGCCCTTCCCCTGCTGAACTTGCACGCGCTGACCCTGACCCGCCACGAGCTGGAGGCCCGCCTGCGCGAAGCCGGTGGCGCCGGCGCCGTGCGGCTGCACCTGCAGGCCTGCACGCTGGAGGGCGAAGACCTGGGCGGGCTGTTGCTGGAAGGGGCGGTGCTGACCGACTGCCAGCTCAGCGGCACACGCTGGGACCGTGCGCGGCTGGCAGGCAGCCACTGGCAGGGCTGCCGCGGCGCCGCAGCGCACTTCGCCCTGGCCGACCTGACCGAGGCACGATTTGAGCGCTGTGACCTGAACAACAGCCACTGGACCCGGGCACAGCTGGCGGGCGCGCGGTTCGAGGAGGTCAAGCTGACCGGGGCCCACTTCACCGAGGCGCGCACCCTGGGCCTGCTGCTGCAGGACAGCCGCCTGGTCAGCGCCGACCTGCGCGGCCTGTCCTTCCGGCGCCAGCGCCTGCAGGGGCTGGACTTCTCCGGCGCGGACCTCTCCGGCTGCGACTTCAGCGAAGCCACGCTGCGCGACTGCGACTTGAGCGACGCCCACCTCAAGAACGCCCGCTTCACCCGCGCGGACCTGCGCGGCGCCCGGCTGGGCGCGGTGCAGGTGGGCGACCTGCTGCAGCACTTCAAAGGCTGCACCCTGTCGGTGGACCAGGCGGCGGGCCTGATCGCCGGCCTGGGGGTGCAGGTGGTCTGACGCCGACGCCTCAGAACCCGAAGCCGCCGCCGTCCACGTTCATCACCTGGCCGGTGTAGAAGCGCGCATCGTCGCTGACCAGAAAGGCCAGGGCGCCGGTCAGGTCCTCCGGCACCTCGGTGCGGGGGATGAACTGGCGCTGGCGCACGCCTTCAAACGCGGCCTCGGGCAGGTGGGCAGCACTGCCGGGGTGGCGGGTCAGGCCCGGGGAGATGGCGTTGACGGTGATGCCCTGATCACCCAACTCACTGGCCAGGGCGCGCGTCAGGCCGATCACGGCCATCTTGCTGGTGGCATAGGCGCTCATGCCCGGGGGCGGGCCCCACACCGTGCTGGAGGCCAGGTTGACGATGCGGCCCCAGCCCTGCGCGGCCATGGCCGGCGCCAGGGCCTGAGCCAGCAGCAGGGGGGCGTCCACATTGACGGCCATGATCTGCCGCCACAGGGCCGGCGTGAGCCCGGCCAGCGGCACCTGCGGCATGAAGGCGGCGTTGTTGACCAGTACGTCCACGCCCCCGCCGGCTTGGGCACCCGCCCAGTCCCGGGCGGCGGCGGCCAGGCGCTGCACATCGGCCGCGTCACCCAGGTCAGCCGGGATGACGGTCACGCGGGTGCCCTGCTTCTCCAGGTGCGAGGCCAGCGGCGTGCAGTCGGCGCGGTCGGTCAGCACCAGGGCATGGCCCAGGGCGGCCAGGCGCAGGGCGAAAGCTTCACCCAGGCCGCCGGCGGCGCCGGTGATCAGGGCGGTGCGGCGGCCCGGGGTGGCCACGGAGAAGGGGGGGGTGGGGGCGGTCATGTCGGCAGGGCCTCTAAGGGGACAGGGCGGCATGCTAGGCAGCGCCGCTGCGCCTGAACAATGGTTTGTGCCGATGGCCACCATGCGGGGCGGCCATGGTTGGGCCGGCCGCACCCGGCGGGCCGGGGCCGGCGCGCCCGCGGGCCCGCGCCGCCAGCCTGAGCCTTGTTGCCCGTGTGTTGCCGCCCCCTGCGGCGGCGCCTGGTTTTCATCAAACGCTGGGTTCAACAAGGTGTGATGGGCTTCACGCCAGGCCCTGACTAGCATCAAAACCGCCTCCTCACTGGAGGCTTGGGGCCTGGGGATCTGCCCCGCCCCACCGGCCCGCGCGCCGGTGCCAGACCCGGCATGGCCGCGCCCTGCGCGGCGCGGCGCCCGGGCCCCCACGGCCCTGCCTGCTGCGGGCTCGGCCGACCCGCCTAGACGACATCCATCACGACGGAGACACCCCACCATGTTCAAGAAGACTCCCCTGCACGCCTTGCTTTGCACCGCCTGGGCCACCTCGTCGGCGCTGTCGGGCAGCGCCCACGCCGCCGCCGGCGACCCGGTGCTGACCGTGCCCGACGGCCAGACCATGCAGATCGCCCAGACCACCGCCCTGAGCAAGTTAGTGCTGGGCGCGGGCGCCAGCCTCACCGCGCCCAGCGGCTACAGCCTGACCCTGACGGTGGACGGCGTGGGCCGTGCGCCGGTGGCCGGACGCGCCTACCGCGGCGACGTGGTGCTCAGCGTGACCGAGAACATCAACGTGAGCTACACCAGCTCTGGCCCGGGCACCGCGCCGCAGGAGCTGCAGCACGTCTTCCGCACGGGCGTGTACGTTAACGACGGGGCCTATGTGCCCGGCAAGTCGGTGGCGGCCATCGTGCGCCAGGGCACGGTGGGTGACCAACTGGCCGATCAGGTGGTCATCCGCTCGCTGGAAGAGAAGTTCAACGGCCTGATCGTTGACGGCGCCTCCACCTACACCATTCGCCAGCCCGACATCCGGCTGATCGGCAATGGCGGCAATGACTTCGCCGGATTCGGCGCGGCCATCGTGTCCAAGGGCACATCCAACGTGACGGTGGACAAGGCACGCATTTACACCAAGGGGGTGGTGCGCACGGCTGTGTTCGCGGGCGGCAGCAGCACCATGACGGTGAAGAACTCGCACATCGAGGCCTATGGGGGCACCCTGCCGGCCGACTACGAGTGGAACGTGGCCACCGGCAAGATGATGGAGGCCCCGTGGATGCTGGGCATCACCGGCACCAACCGCGCCACCAACCTGGTGGGCAGCGCCACCGCCAACTACATCAACTCCACCATCAAGGCCCAAGCCTGGGGGGCCCTGTCCACCGACGACACCACCAAGGTCCGGCTGAACGTGCGCAACAGCACCGTGGAGCTGGTGGAGAGCGGCTACGGCAGCTACTCCATCGGGGACTCGCTCAACACCTTCAGCGGCACCACCTTCAAGGTGCCCGACATGGCGCTGATCATGGCCAACGGCCCGGCCTCGGCCACCTTCAAGGACGGTTCGGTGGTGCAGTCCGGCCGCTTCGGCGTGATGATGCACAGCAACACCGGCGGCGTGCTCACCATCCAGGACAGCACCTTCACCACGGCCTCCACCACCATCCAGTGCAAGAGCTCCAGCCCGTCGATCGTGATCGACAACGCCACCCTGGTGCCGGGCAACGGGCTGCTGCTGCAGGCGGTGGTCAACGACGACCCCTACGGCGCCTCGCTGGGCATGCCCTCCAGCGGCTCCACCGTCAAGGCCGTGGTGCGCAACTCCACCCTGACCGGTGACGTGGTCAACGGCAACACCGTGGCCGGCAGCGTGAGCCTGACCCTGCGTGGCTCCAGCCTGACCGGCGCCGTGACCGAGGCCGTCACCACCCACGCCACCGCATCTGACGGCACCGAGCTGACCTTCGACCATCCCGAGCTCTACAAGCTGGTGGGCGAGTACGTGCACCACTACGGCGCCACCGGCAAGGGCATGAGCGTCAAGCTCATGGAGTCTTCCACCTGGGTGGTGGCCAAGACCTCCTACCTCAGCAGCTTGAAGCTGGACGCCAGCTCCAGCCTGCGCGCACCGGAAGGCCGCACCCTGACCCTGACGGTCAACGGCAAGGTCACGCCCGTGCGGGCTGGCCAGCACTACACCGGCGCCATCGTGCTGACCGTGGTCTGAACGAAAGTACCGCCGTGCCCACCGTGACACCCGTGGGCCGCCTGGCCCTGGCGGCCGGGCTGGCCCTGTGGGGCTGGGCCGGGCCCGGCGGGGCGGCTGCGCCACCAGGTGCGCCACCAGGTGCGCCACCCGAGGCGGCGTGGGCCGCCCCGGCCGCCTCTGCGCCAGCC
>NZ_JAAGOH010000050.1 GCF_010499455.1 Ideonella livida
CCTCGCGCCTTCAGCGCCGCGTTGTAGACCTTCCAGTTCGTCGTGCGGTACTTCGTCCGCTTCTTCTTCGCTTCGCTCACGGCGTCAGTCTACGAGCACGCTCCCGCTCGCTTTGTGCAACAGAGCCACCTGTAGGCACAAGTTGCCACATCTGGCCATCCAGATGTAGGCATTGCCTGCACCGCTGAACTGGTCAGATGTGGCCATTCTGGGGCACGGCATTCGCCTGTCAAGGTGGCCGGTGCTACGGCGCCACTGGCGAAAAGGTGCGCTGCCGGTGGGTCTTGGAATCCAGCCCTGGCCGCGGCCAAATGGCGTCAACTTCAACGCCTAATCCCGGTGGCCTGGGTTTGGTCCGAACACGGCAAGTGCAGTGGTGCCGGCCCTGCCACAGCAGGGGCACAGGCCGCGCTGCGCCACCGACATGCCGGGTGATGCTTGACGGGCGTCAAGGCTGGCGCCCCCATGGGGGTGCCTAGAATCGCGGCGCCCATGGCCCGCTCCCCTTTGTCTCGCCGCCTGCTTGCCGGTTTGCTGACCGTGGCGCTGCTGTGGGCGGCCACCTGGCCGGTGTGGGGGCAGTGGGTGCGGCTGATGGGGGCAGACCTGCCGCTGATGCAGGTGGTGTGCACCAGCCGGGGCATGGTGAGCTTGCCTTGGGCCGATGCGGGCTTGCGGGCCAGCGCCGACGGCGCCCCCCCGGCAGACCAAGCGCCCGAGGAGGGCGCTGGGCACCAGAACGGCCCCTGCCTGGGGTGCTGCAGCCCGCCACTGGCGCTGGGTTGGCCCTTGCCGCCGCGGCTGCCCCTGCCGGTGCCAGGCCTGCGCGAGCGGCCGCCCTTGGCGCTGCTGGCGCCGGCGCCGCTGTTTGCCTGGGCGCCCGCCCAGGCGCGGGCACCGCCGCGCGGCTGAGCCCCTTGCGCTCGGGTGGCGCCCTTGGCGTCGCCCGTGCCCTGCCTGGCGTTTGACGGGTGGCCGTGTGGCCCTGCCTGGAGGCGGGTGGCCGCTGGGCCCTGCGTTGACGCCGGCCATTGCCCCGGTGTGGCCCGGGTGCGGGTTGGCGCTGGTGCGCGGGCCCCGCCCTGCGGCCTGCCCCTGTCTATTGCGTCCGGCGGCCGTTCTTCTGTGCTGGGCCGGCCGGGCCGCTCCCTGGAGCTGTCATGTTCAAGTCGTTTTCCCCCCTGTGTCGCGGGGGCCGCTCTGGCCTGTGTTTTTCGCCCGTGGCCTTGGCCGCTGCACTTTCTTGGGCGCCGCTGGTGGCCTGGGCCCAGGCCGCAGCACCTGCCACCGGGCCCACCACCGGGCCCACCTCGCCGCAGGCCGCCCTGCCCGACGCTGCTTTTGAGGTGGGCCGCGTCACCGTGACCGGCCGCGCCAGCGGCCCCCTGTCCACACGGCAGTTGCTCACCTCGGTGGATGTGGTGGGCGGCAGCGCGCTGCAAGACCAGCCGGTGCGCCACACCTGGGAGCTGGCGCGCCAGGTGCCAGGCGTGCTGCTGACCGAGTTCAACCAGGGCACCACGTCGGGCAAGCTGTCGATGCGCGGCTTCAATGGCGAGGGTGAGGTGAACGCGGTCAAGCTGCTGATTGATGGGGTGCCCAGCAACACCAACGACGGCAACATGCCCTACATCGACCTGGTGCTGCCGCTGGAGGTGGAGGCTTTGACCACCGTGCGTGGCACCAACGATGCTCGCTACGGCTTGCACAACATTGCCGGCAACGCCGAGCTGAGCACACGCCAGAGCGGGACGGACACCGCGGTGCGCGCCACGGCCGGCAGCTTTGCTTACCGCGACCTGCAGGCCGTGACGGGGCTGGAGGGCGGCGGCTTCAGCCAGACCTACAGCCTGGGCGCCCGCAGCAGTGAGGGCTTTCGTGACCATGCCCGCTTTGAGCGCTACAACCTGGGCGGGCAATGGTTCTACCAAGCCAGCGGCCAGCCCTGGCGCGTGGGGCTGAGCGCCCGTGCCCTGCACCATGTGGCGCAGGAGCCGGGCTACCTGACGGCCGCCGATGCGCAAGACCACCCGCAGATGAGCAACGCCTACAACGCCACCGATGGCGGCAGCCGCGACCTGAGCCAGATCAGCCTGCGGGCCGAGGGCCAGGCCACGGCCGATCTGTCGTGGCAGGCCATCGTGTGGCGCAACCGCTATGAAGACCAACGCTTTGTGCGTTTTTCTGCCGCCGGCAGCCAGCAAGAGCGCGACACCGACGAGACCCACATGGGCCTGCGCACCCTGCTGAGCTGGCGTGTGCCGGGCACCCCGCTGCACCGCCTGGCCGTGGAAGGTGGGCTGGACACCGAGCGCCAGGACAACCGCAGCCAGCGCCACCGCACGGTGGACCGCAGCCGTGCGGCCCAGACCCGCGACCAGCAATGGAACTTCAACACCGTGGGCGCCTTTGCCCAGGCGGTGGTGGAGCCCAGCCCGCAGTGGCGCCTGGTGCCGGCCTGGCGGGTGGACCGCCTGTCGGGCCAGTTCCATGACCTGATGAACGCGGTGGACGCCGACCTGTACGCCTACGGAAGCCTCCACAGCCCCAAGTTCAGCGCCCAATGGCGCCCCGACGCCACCCAGACCTGGTACGGCAACTGGGGCCGCACCTTCCAGGTGGGCGTGGGCCGCGCCAGCTACAAGTACACCGCCGGATCGGCCGAACAGGCGCCGTCCACCAATGACGGCTGGGAGCTGGGCTGGAAGTTCTTGGGGGCGCAGCCCGGGGCGGTCGGCGTGGCCGGGCTCAGCGGCCGCGTGGCCCTGTGGCAGCAAAAGGCCACCGACGAGGTGATGCGCAAGCTCAACGACCCGGCCAACGATTCCGAGAACATTGGCGCCACCCGCCGCCGAGGCCTGGACGTGCAACTGCGCGCCCAGCCCGTGCCCGCCATCTCCACCTGGCTGGCCTGGACGCGGCAAGAGGCCCTCATCGTCACCCCCGACAGCAGCTCGGGCGCCCAGGCCGGCAACGAGGTGGACCACGTGCCCCACCAGCTGCTGCAGGCCGGGGCCGACTGGCAGGCCAGCGCCCGGTGGCGGCTGGGCGCTACGCTGTTCCGCCAGAGTGACTACTTCATTGAGCGCACCAACACCCGGGGCCGCTTTGGCGGCACCACGCTGCTGGACCTGAACAGCCGCTGGACGCTGCAGCCCGGCGCCACCGTGGAGCTGACGTTGAAGAACCTCACCAACGCCCTGCATGAATACGCCTGGTGGGACACCAGCAGTGGGCAGAGCCTGCACTCGCCCGGTGACGGCCGCGCCCTGTACCTGAGCTGGCGGGTGGACCTGTGAGCCGCACCCCCGCGCGCCGCCTTTGGCTGCGCCTGCACCGCTGGCTGGGCCTGGGGGTGGGCGCCTGGCTGCTGCTGCTGGGCCTGACGGGCAGCTGGCTGGTCTTCTACCCCACGCTGGACGCCTGGCTGGACCCGGCCCAGCGCCAGGCCGTGGGGCGCAACGCCCCCATCACCGCCTGGGAGCCGGTGCTGCAGGCGCTGAAGGCGGCCGAGCCGCAGCGCCCGCGCGGCTGGCGCATCGAGCTGCCGCCGGACGGCCGCGGCCTGATCACCGCCCGCTACCTGCGGCCAGAGGAGCAGCCGCCCGGCACCTTCTTTGCCCCGCTGCTGGTGACGGTGGACCCCGCCACCGGCCAGGCCGTGGCCCGCCACACCTGGGGCGGCACCGTGGGCACCTGGCTCTACAACCTGCACTTCAGCCTGCTGGCGGGCGAGCCGGGCGTGTGGTGGGTGGGCTGGGCTGGGGTGCTGATGAGCGTCTCGCTGCTAAGCGGCCTGGTGCTGTGGTGGCCGCGCAGCCCGGGCCAATGGCGCCAGGCCTGGACGCGCAAGCTCGGCGCCGCCCGCCCGCGCCGCACCTGGGACTGGCACCGCCTGACCGGCCTCTACGCCAGCCCGCTGCTGCTGGTGCTGGCCTTGACCGGCACCTTGCTGGCCTGGCCCCAGTACCTGGACCCGCTGGTGGCCCGCCTGGGCCCAGCGCCCGCCCTGCCCAAGCCCCGCTCTGAACTGCCTGCGCCGGGCACGCCGCCGCTCACCCTGGACCTGGCCCTGGCCACCGTGCAGCAGGCCTTTCCGCAGGCCCACATCCGCTGGGTGGACACACCCGACGGCCCGCAGGGCGTGTTCCGCTTTCGCCTGGCCCTGCCGGGCGACCCCAGCGAGCGCTTTGCCCACAGCCTGGTGTGGGTGGACGCCTGGCGCCCGCAGGTGCTGGCCGCCGTGACGCTGGACGAGTGGCCCGCCGCCGCCACCGCCCAAGGCTGGCTGCACGCCCTGCACAACGGAGAAGCCGGTGGCCTGGCCGGCCGCTGGGCGGTGCTGGCCCTGGGCCTGCTGCCCACGGTGCTGGCCTGGACCGGCCTGCGCCGCTGGCGCGACCGGCGCCGCGGCGAGCGCGAGGCCGCCGCCCGCCGCACCGCAGGCTTGCGTAGTTGACTGTATGTTCATACAGTATTTGTCTGCCCTTGTTCCTGCCCCCTGACCTGGAGCCGCTCCCATGCTCGACCACATGACCTTTCGCGTCACCGACATTGCCCGTGCCAAGGCCTTCTACAGCGCCGCGCTGGCGCCGCTGGGCTACAGCGTCTGCTTTGAAGGGCAGTACGGCGCCAACATCCTGGGCTTGGCCTACCCCGACCCGTCCGAGCCCGAGGGCCGCAAGGCCGACGTCTGGTTCATTGACGGCCCCTCCCCCTGGGGCGGCCCGGCCGCCAGCACCGGCTGCCACCTGGCCTGGCGCGCCAAGACCCGCGCCGAGGTGGACGCGTTTTACGCCGCCGCCCTGGCCGCCGGCGGTCGCGACAACGGCGCCCCCGGCCTGCGGCCGGACTACCACCCCCACTACTACGGCGCCTTTGTCATCGACCCCGAGGGCAACAACATCGAGGCGGTGTGCCACGCCCCGGCGTGAGTGCGATGGCCCCGCCCAGCCCCCCGCCCATCTTGAAAGAGGCCCTGCTGGCCCGCCTGGCCACGGTGCACGGGCTGGAGGCCCGGCCCTCCCCGGTGGCGGGCGGCACGGCGCTGTTCTTTCATGGGCGTGAGTTCGCGCATTTCCACCACGCTCAGGAGATTGATGTGCAGATGGGCCGGCCCCTGATCCAGACGCTGGGCCTGAAGGCGCCTGGGGATTCCATCCAGCATCCACGCCGCGCGCCCTCTTCCCCCTGGATTGAGCTGCGTTTTCACACGCCAGAAGAGGTGGAACAGGTGGCGGCCTGGATCATGGAGGCGTTGAAACAGCGCAGCTGAGGCCGCAGCGATGAAGCAGCGGGGATGGAGCCGCCGCACTGAGCGCCGCGGCGCGCCAGTAGACTGCGCTGATGCCCTCCGTCCACCCGCTGCCGACGCAGGCCGCCCCGCTGTTCACCACCGCGCGCCTGGCCGTGCGGCGCTGGCAGGCGGATGACTTGGCCATGCTCTATACGGTGTATGCCGACCCAGAGGCCGTGCGCTGGGTGGGTGATGGGCAGCCCATCACGCAGGCCGAATGTGAGCGCTGGCTGGTGGTCACGGCCAACAACTACGCCCGGCGCGGCTACGGCATGTGGGCCGTGACCAGCCGCGACAGTGCTGAGGTGCTGGGCTTTGCCGGCCTGGTGCATCCCGGCGGGCAAGCCGAGCCTGAAGTGAAGTACGCCTTGCGCCGGGCCTGCTGGGGCCAGGGCTTTGCCTCTGAACTGCTGCCGGCGCTGCTGCGCCACGGCGCCCAGGCCCACGGTCTGCGGCAGATCATTGCCACGGTAGACCCGGACAACCTGGCGTCGCAGCGGGTGCTGCGCAAGGCCGGGGCAGTGCCCGGCGCCTGCCGTGAAGAGGACGACGGCAGCCGTACCCTGGTGTTCACCTGGACGGCGCCATCCGGCGTCATTCCCCCAGCGCCTGCGCCGGTGGAGCCAGGCTGGCGGGGGCGCTGAACGCGGCCGTTCTCAGCCCCGGCTGCCCAGCACCACGCCGACAAAGACCGCCAGGCCGACCCAGTGGTTCAGGCGGAAGGCCTTGAAGCAGCCTTCGCGGGTGCGGTGGCGGATCAGGGTGAAGTGCCAGAGCGCCTGCGCGGCGCCCACGGCGATGCCCAGCCAGAACAGCGGCGACAGGCCCAGCAGCGCCTGCAGCCACGCCCAACCGCCCAGGAACACGGCGTAAAAGGCCATGACCGCCGCCACGTCTGCACGGCCCAGGGTGATGGCGGAGGTCTGGATGCCGATCTTGAGGTCGTCGTCGCGGTCGACCATGGCGTATTCGGTGTCATAGGCCAGCACCCAGAACAGGTTGCCCACCAGCAGGGCCCAGGCGTGCCAGGGCACGGCCGCGCCCACGCCCGCCAGGTGCCAGTCCTGTCCGCCCTGGACGGCCGCGAAGGCCATGGGGATGCCAAAGCTGAAGGCCACCCCCAGCACCGCCTGCGGCATGCTCACCACCCGCTTGGCAAAGGGATAGGCGATGGCCACGGCCAGCGCCGCGAACGACAGCAGGATGGTGGGCGGGTTGGTGGTGAGCACAAGCGCAAAGGCCAGCAGCGCCAGCACCGCGCCCACGGCCAGGGCTTCGCGGGCGCCCAGCGCGCCGCTGGTGACCGGGCGCTGGGCGGTGCGCTTGACGTGGCGGTCGAACTCGCGGTCGGCCACATCGTTGATGCAGCAGCCGGCCGAGCGCATGAGGATGGTGCCCAGGGTGAAGACCGTCAGCAGGTGCCAGCCTGGAAAGCCGTCGGCGGCCATCCACAGCGCCGCCAAGGTGGGCCACAGCAGCAGCAGCCAGCCGGCCGGCCGGTTCCAGCGGATCAGGTCCAGGTAGAGGGACAGGCGGCTGCGCGGGGCCGGGGCGGCGGACGGTGGGGAGGCGGGGGCGTTCACGGCGCCGGATTATCCGGGGCACCGGGCGGCTCCGGTGTTCAGCAGCGCAGCCCGGGTGCCTGGTCCACCAACTGCCGCACCACCTGCGCCAGCCCCGGCACGCCCAGGGCGGGCAGGCGCCGCTGGGCGGCCTCCTGCAGCAAACGCTCGACCACGCCCACATGCGGCAGCACGGTGCCAAAGAAGCCGTGCCCGGCCCCCTGGCTCAGCAGCAGGGTGGGGAAGTTCTCGATGTCCGGGGCGCCGCCGGGGGCCTCGTCCAGGGCGTCGGCATGGTCCTCGATGTCCACCCAGGCGAAGCGCACGCCGGGGTGCTGGCGGGCCAGGGCTTCGAACAGCGGGCGGTAGGCGTCGCAGGTGGTGCACCAGCCGGCGCACAGGCAGGCCACGAGCAGGTCGTCGGGGAGCGGTTCGGAAGACACGGCGGCAGGGTGGATCGGGACAGGGGCGGACTAGTGTGCCCCAAGCCCACTGGGGCGTCGTCCCGATCCGTCAGCGGCAGGCGCTCACCAGGTCGTCCTCGGCGCGGTAGCGCGGGGTCTGCACCTTCATCAGGCCTAGCAGGCTGTGGAAGAGCTGGTCGTGGCTGGCGGGTTCGCCTTGGGCACGCTGGCGCAGGCAGTCCAGTCGCACGCCCAGGTCGGCGGGCGTGCCGGCCGCGGCGGTGGCGTCGCGGCCGAACCACCAGTACATGGGCACCTGGCGCTGCACGTCCGGCGCGATGGCGTGGGGCATGCCGTGCAGGTACAGGCCGCCTTCACCCAGGGACTCCCCATGGTCGGAGACGTAGACCAGGCCCACCTCGCGCTGGCTGCGCTGGGTGCGCAGCCAGGCCAGGGTTTCGGCCAGCAGGTGGTCGGTGTAGCGCAGGGCGTTGTCGTAGGCGTTGACGATCTCCTGCTGGCTGCATTCGCGCAGCTCGTTGCGGCTGCACTCGGGGGTGAAGGTGCGGAAGGCCTCGGGGTAGCGCTTGTAGTAAGCCGGCCCGTGGTTGCCCAGCTGGTGCAGCACCACCACGGTGTCGGGCTCGGGCGCGCCGGCCGGGCGCGAGGCTGCACCGGGCGCCGGCTGGGCCATCAGGGCCTGCAGCCGGGCCAGCAGGATGCCGTCCTGGCAGTGGCCGTCGGCGCACAGCGCGGGGTCGGTGTCGCGGCTCACGTCGTGGCTTTCCAGCCCGGCGCACACGCCCTTGCAACCGCTCTGGTTGTCCAGCCACACCACGCGCACGCCGGCGCGCTGCAGCAGCTGCAGCACGGACTCGGCGCTGCGGATGCGGTCCTCGTCGTAGTCGCGCCGGCCAAAGGGCGAGAACAGGCAGGGCACTGAGACCTCGGTGGAGGTGCCGCACGCCTGGGTGTTGTGGAAGTAGACGCCGTCTTCCCGGGCCAGCCGGGGAAAGGTGGGCCGGGGGTAGCCGCCCAGGGAGACGTTGGCCGCGCGCGCGGTTTCACCCAGGACAAAGACGAACAGTGCCGGCCGGCGGCTGCCGGCCGAGGCCACCTCGCGCCGCACCGGCTGCGGGGGCTCCGGGGTGCGGGTGGCCTGGCGCAGGTCGGTCCAGGCCACGCGGGCGCTGGAGTACAGGGTGGCGGCCGGGTTGAGGGTGTAGCGCAGGCCCTTCTGGTTGCGCATGAGCGAGCCGAAGTCCTGGAACACCAGCAGCAGGGCCAGCACCGCCACGCCCAGGCTGGCCGTGGCGCTGCCCAGGCGCCAGGCCAGGGCGCGGCCCAGGGGCCGGGGGCGCAGCTCCACCCGCCACAGCAGGGCGCCGGCGGCCAGCGCGCCGACGATGGCCCCCAGCAGGCCGGGGTTGAAGAGTTCGGAGGCCTCGCGCACGTCGGTGCGCAGGGCGTTGCGCAGCATGGTGGGGTCCATCACCACGCCGTAGCGGCCCATCATGTGGGCCGAGACGGCGGCCACCAGGATCAGCAGGGCCAGCACCGGCCGCACGCTGCGGCGTCCGGTCAGCAGCAGCACCGGCGCGGCCTGGGCGGCCACCAGCATGACCAAGGTGCCGGCCACAAAGCGCCAGGTGCCGGGGTCGGCGGCGCTGCGGCCGTCCAGCGCCTGTTGCCAGAAGGCGCCGCTCAGCAGCGTCACCAGGGCGGCGATCACCCCCAGGACCAGGGTTTCAGGGGCGAGGACGGGACGGGGCAGACGGCGCAGGAGGTGGATCACGGTGGGCGTGCGGACGGGGAGGATGGGGGGCGGGACTCAGGCCGCGGCGGTGGTGTAGGGGCGGGTGTCGGTGGCAGTCTGCCCGCGGCGCTGGCGCCGCAGCAGCGGGGTGAACACCAGGGCGGCGCAGGCCCAATCCAGCGCCGCTGCCCAGAGGTTGTGGGACAGGAAGTGGGCGCCCTGGGCCATGCGCACGGCACTGAAGATGAGGCCGCAGCCTACGGTGAGCACCAGGGCCGCCCGTTCCCAGTCGGCGCGGCCCTGGTGCCGGGCTGCAAACACCAGGGCCACCAGGCAGAAACCGCCGGCGGCATGGCCCCCGGGGAAGCAGCGTCCGGCCTGCGCGCTGCCGACGAACCAGTCCAGGCGGTAGGCGGCGTGACCTCCCAGGCCTTCGAGGCTCCAGGGGCAGGCGGCGGAGTTCAGTTCCTTGAGCACCACCACCAGCGTGGGGCCGGCGGCCATGGCCAGCGCGGTCCACCCCAGCAGGCGGCGCTGCGCCGGTGCCAGGCCCACCCAGCGGCCGGCCACGGCGGCGGCCACCAGCAGGCACCACAGCAGCAGCACGGCCGACTTGGCCAGGCGGTGGCCCAGCAGTTCCAGCAGGTCCCACTGGCGGGCAGGAAAGCCGCCGGCCACCGGGTCGAAGGCCCACTGCGCCAGGCGCAGGTCCCATCCCATGAAATGGGCGGCCAGCCCGGCGCTGGCCAGGGCCAGGGGAATGGCCAGGGCATGCAGCAGTAAAAAGGGCTGCAGCGGGGCGGGGGGGACGGGGGTTGCGGTGGCGGGCATGGCGGCTCCTGACAGGCCCGGGGCGGACCTGCCGGCGGCGCATGCTAGTCAGGCGGGTGTCGAGTTTTCGTCAACGTCGGCCGCCTGCCAGCACAGCACCAGGCGCAGGCCGTGGGGCTGCACCGCCTCGGCTTGCAGCTGCAGGCCCTGCGAGTTCGCCAGCTGCCGGGCGATGGCCAGGCCCAGGCCCCGCTCGTCGGCCCGGCCGGCGACGGGGGCGGCGTCGGCCAGGCGGCCACGCCAGTAGCGCTCGAACAGCAGGGGCAGGTCGGACTCGGGCACGCCGGGGCCGTCGTCTTCCACCCACAGCCGCGGCGGCCCGCCGCCGGGCGCCAGGCGCACCGTGCAGCGGGCCGGGGCGGCGTGCTCCAGCGCATTACCCAGCAGGTTGCGCAGCAGGGTGATGAGCACATGGCGGTCGGCGTGCACCTGGCGCTCGGCAGGCAGGTCCAAGTGCAGGGCCAGGCCGGCGCGCGCCGGGGCGTCCCCCAGGCTGTCCCAGGCGTCCTGCACACAGGCCCGCAGCGCCAGGCGCGGCGCCGTGGCCACCCCGGTGGCTGGCGTGGGGGACGGCGTGGTGCCCATGGCGCCCGGTGCGGGCAGGGCCGAGAGCGTGTCCGCCAGGTCGTCCACCAGGCGCAGGGCGCGCTGCAGGCGGCGGGCCCGGGCGGGGTCGGGCGGGGCCGCGCCGGCGGCCTCCACCAGCAGCTCCAGGTCGGTGCGCAGGGTGGCCAGCGGGGTGCGCAGCTCGTGGCGCAGGTTGGCCAGGTGCTCCTGCTGGCCGGCGAGCTGGCGCTCCAGGTGCCGCTGCGCCCGGGCGAAGGCATCGAGCAGGGCGGCCTCTTCGTCCAGCGGCCGCGGCGGGGCGGCCTGCTCGTCCGGGCGGTCCGGGGCCCACCGGGCCAGCAGCGCGGTGACCCGCTCCAGCGGCGCCACCGCATGGTTGGCCAGGCGCCGGGCCAGCGCCAGGGCGGCGGCAGCGCACAGGGTGGCCAGCGCCGCCATGAACAGGCCGAAGTCGTGGACCTTCTCCTCTTCCTGGCTGGCGTCGTAGGCCACCACCAGCCGGCCCCCGGCCAGGGGGGTGACCATGAGGTGCCACTCGCCGCGGGCGTCGCTGTGCCGGTGCGGGCCGGGCGTGAGCCGGGCCAGTGGGGTGGGTGCAGGCGCTGGCCAGGCCTGCCCGTCGGCGCCCAGCCACCAGGCCTGGAAGCGGGGCGGCAGGCCCAGCGCCTGCGGGTCGAGCAACGCCTGGGGGCCGTCATGGCCCAGGCGCTGCGCCAGTCGCGAGGCTTCGGCCGCCACCGCGTTGTCGGTCAGCTCGTCCTCCTGCTCATGCACCATGGCCAGCACCAGCAGGCCTTGCACCAGCAGGAACAGCACGACCGCCCCGGCCACCGAGGTGGCCACCCGCCGGCGCAGCCTCATGGCCCGGCCTCTGTGTCCCCCCCGGCGCCAGGGGCCAGGCGCCAGCCCACGCCGTGCACCGTCTGCAGGCCGTCGTAGCCCGCCTGGCCCAGGGCCCGGCGCAGCAGGTGGACCTGGCTGCGCAGGGCATCGCCATCGGGCGTGCCCCCGGGCCACAGGGCGGCCTCCAGGTCGGCACGTGTCACCACTTGGCCAGCGTCCTGCAGCAGACGCTCCAGCAGCTGCATGGCGCGCGGCGGCAGGTGCAGCGGCTGGCCATGCACCTGCAGCTGCCAGCGCTGGCGGTCCAGGGCCAGCGGCCCCAGGCGCACCTCGGCGGCCACCACCCGGCCGCGTGCCCGCCGGTGCAGGGCCTGCACCCGCCAGGCCAGCTCGCTCAGGGCAAAGGGCTTGACCAGGTAGTCGTCGGCGCCGGCCTCGAAGCAGGCCTGCTTGCTGGCGAGTTGGTCGCGCGCGGTCAGCACCAGCACTGGCAGCCCCAGGCGCAGACGGTGCCGCAGGGCCTGCAGCACGCCCAGGCCGTCCAGGCCGGGCAGGCCCAGGTCCAGCAGCAGCAGGTCGAAGGCCTGTTGCTCCAGCAGCTGCAGCGCCTGCCCGCCCTGCGGTGCCCAGTCCACCGCATGGCCGCGGGCGCTCAGGTAGTCGATGACGTTGGCGGCCAAGTCGGCCTGGTCTTCGGCCAGCAGCACGCGGCAGGGGGGCAGGGGGACGGCGTTTGGGGGCGTGGACATGACGGGCACAGGGGCTGCAGGGCGGACGGGGCCGGCGGGCGTGCCGGCACGCGGGTCGGGCGCCGGCGCGGTGACGTCACCCTACAGCGGCGGCCCCGCGTGTCGATTGTCCAGAAAGCCGCCGGGTGAGGGGTGGTCGCCGCGCGGGCGACCATGCACACTTGGACCTCACGGGCGGCGGCTGACCCATGGGGTCGGTGCCAGAGGTCCAGGCAGGCGGGCGGAGGGATGCGCCAGCCCCAGGGACCCGGGCCGCCCGCAGCGGTCTTCGTCCACCCCGGCGGCGCCTCCCCCTTGGCGCGGTGCCGGCCGGTTCGGCGTGGGCCGGGTCGACATGCAACGCAACCGAGAAACACAACAAGGATGCTGCACGACGTCTATCTCTCCCATGCCGCCCCCGACCTGGGCGCGGCCCTGGACCTGACCGCCAGGCTGGAGGCCCTGCAGCAGGGCGTCCGCCGCCCGCTGGCCCTGGACGCCGCCGCCGCCGCTTCGGCCCAGCCGCTGCCGCCGGTCAGCGGCTGCCGCCTCATGCTGGTGCTGCTCAGCGTGGCCTGGCTGCGTTCTCCCCTGGGGCCGCGCCACTGGGCGGCCGCCCGGTCGGCGGGGGTGCCGGTGCGGGTGCTGGTGCACCCTGACCTGCCACGCCTGCCTCAGGACGGCGTGGGACGGGGTCGCCGCGCCCAGCTGGAGGAGGTGCTGGCTGGACACCCCCTGGCCGCCGAGCTGCTGGCCACCCCCTGGTGGTGGCTGGGTGAGCCCGGCGACGCCGCGCCCCACTGGGCCTTGCTGCCGCAGGTGCTGGCGTCCACCGCGGATGCCCTGCCCGTGGCCGAGCCGCCACCTCTGGCGCCGGCGCAGGGCGAGCCACCAAGGGCCGGGCTGGCCAGCCGGCTGGCCATGCTCTACGGCGGCGCCCAGGCCCGGGCCACGGCCTACCAGGCCCGCGACCGGGCCCGGGGCGAGCCGGCACTGGCGCTGGCGCTGGCCGCCGCCGCCGCCGACCTGGCCGACACCCCCGCCTCGCGCTCCACCCTGCTCACTTTGCTGGGCCAGCAGACGGCGCTGCGCCGTGTCATGCCCTTGCATGCCCCCGGCCGGCGGGTCCAGGCACTGGCCTTCAGCCCAGACGGGCGCTGGCTGGCCACCGGTGATGCCCGCCAGGGGCCCGGGGACGACGGGCCGGCCCGGCTGTGCCTGGTCGACCTGCACACCCTGCAGCAGCGCGAGGGCTCGCAGAGCCGCTCCGGCAGCATCGGCGCCCTGGCCTGGGGCCGGCCCTGGCTGGCGGTGGGCACCCGCGGGGGCGTGGGCTGGCTGCGCTGGGACGAGGCCTCGCAGCGCTTTGGCGCGCGCAGTCCCACCCCCTTGTCCGAACCGGTCACCCCGGCTTGGATGAGCTGGTCGGGCGTCCAGTGGGCCGGTGGTGACGATTGGCTGGCTTGGGGTTGCCCGGAGGGGCTGCTGGGCCTGGCCCGGCCCGGCGAGGCGCGTGCCCATGAGCTGCGTCTGCCCCAGGCCGGACGCCCCGACGCCCTGCAGGGCTTGGCCTGGGTGGCCCCCGGCCAGGTGCTGACCCTGGAGTCCAACCGTGTGTGCCTGCGGCCCTTCCCGGCGCTGGAGCCGGTGGTCACCCTGGGGGCGATGGACCGTTTCTTCCACCTCTGGGCCCAGGGCGGCCACTGGGTGGTGACCGGGGTCCAGCGCGGCCGCACCGGCGTGCTGCGCGGCTTCGGCGCCGAGGTCTGGTCCTTCGAGCCCCATGCGGCCAGCGGGCCCTTCCAGGCGGCCGACCTGGGGCAGCGCACCGGCGAGCCGAACTGGGTGATCAGCGTGCCCGGCCGCAAGGGCCATGATGTCCCGGCCTTGGCGGTGGGGCCGGACTTGGCGCGGCTGCATTACCTGCTGCCCAGTCTGGCCACGCCGGCCGCCGGGCTGGCGGTGGATGCCCCGCGTCGCCGCGTGGCCGTGGGGGATGGGCGCACCGGGGCCGTGAGCATCTGGCAGCTGGGCGAGCCGCACCCCCTGCTGCATCCGCTGATGCCCGCCGGGGTGGTGCGCGCCGTGGCCGCCGGTCCGGGCCACGCCATGATGTGGGTGGACCTGTCCAGCGCCTTCCACCGGGACCTGATGGACGGAGGGGAGCGGCCGGACCGCCTGAGCGCCGGCTTTGCCGTGGTGCGCCTGCTGCCGCTGGACGGCGGCCGCGAGGTGCTGATGCTGGGCGAGAAGGGGGAGAGCGCGGTCTTTGACCTGGCCAGCGGCCAGCGCCGCCAGCCGCTGTGGCCCCGTCCGCCTGGCCGTGAGGGGCTGCACCTGGTGGCCACCGCCGCTCAGGCCCCGCGCGTGGCCATGGTCGACCCCGACGGTGTGCTCTGGCTGCTGGAGGCCCGGGATGGCCACTGGCAGCCCCTGGCGCACTGGGAGGTGATCGGCCAGCCGCTGGCCATTACCCTCAGCCCGCGGGGGGAGGAGATCCATGTGATGGTGGCCCAGGGCTTTGTGCGGGTGGGCCGCTGGCGCATGGACGACCCCGGCAGCCCCCACTGGTCGGTGGTGCTGAGCCAGGGCCTGCCAGGCCCCATGGCGGTGGAGGCGGGCGGCGCGTTGCTGGTGGGCGACGGTGAGGACCTGGTCTGGCAGGCCGCCGGGCAGGACAGCGGCGACACCCTGCGCCTGAGCGGCCACGCGGCCCCGGTGCGTGCCGTGGCCCTTACCCAAGACCTGCTGCTGAGCGTATCTGCCGCGGAGCAGCAGCCTGAGCTGGATGAGTTGAGGCTGTGGTCCACCAGTGGCCTGGCCCTGGGGGTGGTGCCCCTGCCCGACCGCCTTGCCAGCCTGGGCGTCACCCGCAGCGGCCAGCAGGCCTGGCTGCTGATGCGGGGCGGCGAGCTGTTCCGCCTGCCCCTGGACACGGCGGCCTGGGCGCGCATCGCGCAGTTCGTGGCCGGGCGGCCCCTGACGGCCGCCGAGCGGCAGCAGCATGGGCTGCTGGATGCGGGACAGTTGGCGCCATCGCCTCCCGGGCCGGCTTGACCCCGTGCCGTGCAGTGGTACTGCGTGTCCCCCTGACCGGGTACACAATCGCGCCACAGAAAAACAGGCACGCCATGACGTGTGCCGCGCGGGGAGGGTGAGCCCAAGCAGGTCAGACCGCAAGCAGTATGAAGATCCCCTATTCCCCGGCGCCCTCGCGCCATGACGGCATGCCCTACCGGCGCTGTGGCCACAACGGCCTGAGCCTGCCGGCGCTGTCGCTGGGGTTGTGGCAGGGTTTTGGCGACAACGCCTCCACCCTTCAGCACCGTGAGCTGCTCACCACCGCGTTCGACCTGGGCATCACCCACTTCGACCTGGCCAACAACTACGGCCCCCCCAGCGGCTCGGCCGAGCTGCACTTTGGCCGCGTGCTGCGCGAGGACCTGCGCGCCTGGCGCGACGAGATCACCATTTCCACCAAGGCCGGCGGTCGCATGTGGCCCGGCCCCCATGGCGCGGGCGGCGCCTCGCGCAAGCACCTGCTGGCCAGCCTGGACCAGAGCCTGCGCCGCCTGCAGACCGACTACGTGGACATCTTCCTGGCCCACCGGCCGGATCCCGACACCCCGCTGGCCGAGACGGCGGCCGCCCTGGCCACCGCGGTGCGCCAGGGCAAGGCGTTGTACGTCGGCGTCTCCGGCTACGGCCCCGAGGCGGCCCTGACCCTGGGCCAGCTGCTGGAGCGCGAGGGGGTGCGCATGCTGATGCATGAGGCCAGCTACAGCCTGCTCAACCGCAGCGCCGAGAACGGTCTGCTGGATGCCTGTGAGAGCCAGGGCGTGGGCTGCATCACCGTCTCGGCCCTGGCCGAGGGGGTGCTGACCAACCGCTACCTGGCCGACCTGGCACGCCAGGAGCTCGACGAGGCCGGCGTCACCGTGGGCGGACAGGTGCCGATGATGGGCCAACTCAAGCGGTTGCGGTCGCTCTACTACCTGGCCAAGCAGCGGGGGCAGACCCTCAGCCAGCTGGCGCTGGCCTGGGTGCTGCGCGATGCCCGCGTCACCAGCGCCGCCTTTGCCGCCACCCACCCCAGCCAGGTGCGCGAGGCGGTGGCTGCGCTGCGCAACCTGCACTTCAGCGCCGACGAGATCGTTGAGCTGGACCACTACGCTCCCAACACCGGGCGCGACCCCTGGCGACGTGCCGCCACGCTGGACAAGCCGCCACTGAGGGCTTGAACCGGTCGGTGCCCGGATTCAGCAGGGCTCAGGCGGTGGCGCGCCACGCCGCAGCTGCTGCTGCCGCACGGCGCTGGGGCCAAAGGCCTGCAGCAGCCGCGCCAGCAGCGCCTGGGCCTGCGGGCCGTTGTCCCGCCCGAGGTTGCAGACGTAGACGTCCAGCGTGACCTCGCCGCGTTCGGGCCAGGTGTGCACCGCCAGGTGCGACTCGCTGAGCAGCACCAGGCCGGTCACGCCGCCCGGGCCCGCCGTGGGGGGCGCGGCGGTCTGCGCAAAGGCATGGAACAGCTGTCCCACCGGGGTCAGGCCTGCCTCGCGCACCGCCCGCAGGCACAGCTGTTCCAGGGCGTGAGCATCGGTCATGACCGGCGCTCCGGCCGGGCATCCGGACAGGTCCGCGGTGAGGTGCAGGCCTTGCATGTCGGGGCGATGAAAACCCGCAGTCTAAAATACCGGGCTCCCCTTCCTCGGATAACCGGCTGCCTGCGCTGACGCGCGGCGGCCCGCTGCCATGCCCACTACCGTTCGCACCCCCGACCATCCCCTGATGGCCCACGCCATCCGCGCCCTGGCCATGGATGGTGTCCAGCAGGCCAACTCCGGACACCCCGGGGCCCCGATGGGCATGGCCGAGATGGCCCAGGCCCTCTGGACCCGCCACCTCAAGCACAACCCGGCCGATCCCAAGTGGGCTGACCGCGACCGTTTCGTGCTGTCCAACGGCCACGGCTCGATGCTGATCTATGCGCTGCTGCACCTGACCGGCTACGCCCTGGGCACCGACGACCTCAAGGCCTTCCGCCAGCTGCACAGCAAGACCCCCGGCCACCCCGAAGTGGACGTGACCCCGGGCGTCGAGACCACCACCGGCCCGCTGGGCCAGGGCATCACCAACGCCGTGGGCATGGCCCTGGCCGAGAAGCTGCTGGCTGCCGAGTTCAACACCGACAAGCACACGCTGGTGGACCACCGCACCTACGTGTTCATGGGTGATGGCTGCCTGATGGAAGGCATCAGCCACGAGGCCGTGGCCCTGGCCGGCGCCTGGAAGCTGAACAAGCTGATCGCCCTGTACGACGACAACGGCATCTCCATCGATGGCCAGGTCGCCCCCTGGTTCATCGACAACACCCCGCAGCGTTTCGCCGCCTGCGGCTGGAACGTGATCGGCCCGGTGGATGGCCATGACGTGGCCGCAGTGGACGCCGCCCTGGAGCTGGCCAAGCAGAGCGTGGACAAGCCGACGCTGATCGTCTGCAAGACGCACATCGGCAAGGGCTCGCCCAACCGTGCCAACACCTCCAAGGCCCACGGCGAGCCCCTGGGCGCCGCCGAGATCGCCCTGACCCGCGAGGCCCTGGGCTGGACCGCCGAGCCCTTCGTGATCCCGGCCGAGGTCAAGGCCGCCTGGGACTGCACCAAGGCCGGCAAGGCCGCGCAAGCCCAGTGGGACAAGGTCTTCAAGGCCTACCAGAAGGCCGACGCCGCCAAGGCCGCCGAGTTTTTGCGCCGCATGGCCGGCGAGCTGCCCGAGAACTTCGCCGAGATCGCCGTGGAAGCCGTGGGCGGCGCCCACGACAAGGCCGAAGGCGTGGCCAGCCGCAAGGCCAGCCAGCTGGCGCTGGAGGTCTTCACCGCCGCCCTGCCCGAGCTGCTGGGCGGATCGGCCGACCTGACCGGCTCCAACCTGACCAACACCAAGAGCACTCCGGCCCTGCGCTTTGACGCGGCCGGCACCCCGGTGCGCAACGAGGCCGGCCAGCTGGGCCGCCACATCAACTACGGTGTGCGCGAGTTCGGCATGGCCGCCATCATGAACGGCGTGGCCCTGCACGGCGGCTACATCCCCTATGGCGGCACCTTCCTGACCTTCAGCGACTACAGCCGCAACGCCATCCGCATGGCCGCGCTGATGAAGCAGCGCGTGGTGCACGTCTTCACCCACGACTCCATCGGCCTGGGCGAGGACGGCCCCACCCACCAGTCGGTGGAGCACGCCGCCAGCCTGCGCCTGATCCCCAACCTGGACGTCTGGCGCCCGGCCGACACCTGCGAGACCGCCGTGGCCTGGAGCATGGCCCTGGCCAACAAGCACCGCCCCAGCGCGCTGCTGCTGAGCCGCCAGAACCTGCCCTACCAGCCCAAGACCGACGCCGACGTGATCACCCGTGGCGCCTACGTGCTGGCCGAGCCCGCCCGCGTGGGCCTGCGCCGCAAGGCCCAGGCGGTGATCATCGCCACCGGCTCCGAGGTCGAGCTGGCCATGCAGGCCCAGGCCAAGCTGGCCGAGCAGGGCGTGGCCGTGCGCGTGGTCTCCATGCCCTCCACCACCGTCTTCGACCGCCAGGACGTGGCCTACAAGACCGAGGTGCTGCCGGCCAAGCTGCCGCGCATCGCCATCGAGGCCGGCGTGACCGACGGCTGGTGGAAGTACGGCTGCGCCGCCGTCATCGGCCTGGACCGCTACGGCGAGTCCGCCCCGGCCGGTGTGCTGTTCCAGCACTTCCACTTCACGGTGGACAACGTCGTGGCGACGGTGCAAGAGGTGCTCGCCAAGTAATCGAAGCGGGGGCAGACTGTGAAGTCCGCCCCTTTTTTTCGTCCCCTTTCCGTTTCTGACCTTCAACGACCACAAGGAAGACACAGCATGACCATCAAGGTGGGTATCAACGGTTTCGGCCGCATCGGCCGCATGGTGTTCCGCGCCGCGGTGCAGAACTTCGCCAACGACATCGAGATCGTCGGCATCAACGACCTGCTGGAGCCGGACTACCTGGCCTACATGCTGAAGTACGACAGCGTGCATGGCCGCTTCAAGGGTGACGTGGCCGTGGACGGCAACAACCTGATCGTCAACGGCAAGAAGATCCGCCTGACCGCCGTCAAGAACCCGGCCGAGCTGGCCTGGGGCGATGTGGGCGCCGACGTGGTGATCGAGTCCACCGGCCTGTTCCTGACCAAGGAAACCGCCGAGGCCCACCTCAAGGCCGGCGCCAAGAAGGTCATCATGTCGGCCCCGTCCAAGGACGACACCCCGATGTTCGTCTACGGCGTGAACGACAAGTCCTACGCTGGCCAGGCCATCATCTCCAACGCCAGCTGCACCACCAACTGCCTGGCCCCGGTGGCCAAGGTGCTCAACGACAGCTTCGGCATCAAGCGCGGCCTGATGACCACCGTGCACGCCGCCACCGCCACCCAGAAGACCGTGGACGGCCCGTCCAACAAGGACTGGCGCGGCGGCCGTGGCATCCTGGAAAACATCATCCCGTCGTCCACCGGTGCCGCCAAGGCCGTGGGCGTGGTGCTGCCTGAGCTCAAGGGCAAGCTGACCGGCATGGCTTTCCGCGTGCCCACCAGCGATGTGTCCGTGGTCGACCTGACCGTCGAGCTGAACACTGAAGCCTCGTACGCCGACATCTGCGCCGCCATGAAGGCCGCCTCCGAAGGCGCCATGAAGGGCGTGCTGGGCTACACCGAGGACAAGGTGGTGGCCACCGACTTCCGCGGCGAGCCCTGCACCTCGGTGTTCGATGCCGAAGCCGGCATCGCCCTGGACAAGACCTTCGTCAAGGTCGTGTCCTGGTACGACAACGAGTGGGGCTACTCCAACAAGTGCCTGGAGATGGCCAAGGTCATCGCCGCCTGATCTGGCGCCTGCCTCTCTGCGTGGCCGCCAGCCTGAGCCGGCGCCACGCCACCCACCAGGGCCCTTCGGGGCCCTTTTTCATGCCCGTGACCCGGGTTCAGTCCGCGCCGGTGGGCGCCGATAGGCGATAGGGGCATCAGCCTGGCCATCCTCTGGTCGCGGGGGGCGTTTTGCCCCCCAGGCGCGGCGGTGGCTAGACTGGGGCTTGCCGCCTGTCCGGCAGCCGTCGCCGCTGTCGTCACGTCCGATCCGCCAGAGTCCACACCCATGCGTCTGCTTCCCCTCCGTCTTGCCAGCCTTGCCCTGGCCTGTCTTTCGCTGGGCTGGCCGGCCGGCTCCATCGGGGCCGCCGTGGAGGCGGGCCCGCGCCGGGCCGCCGCCGCGCCCGCCAGCGAAGGTGCGCGGGTCATCGTGCGCTACCGCGAAGGGGCCACCTGGCTGCCCCGGCGCAGTGTGGTGCTGCGCGCCGGGGCGCGGCCGCCGCGTGGGGCCACGGTCCTGGGTGAGCGCCTGGGCCTGCGCCTGCAGGACGGGCGCGCCCTGGATGGGCACACCCAGGTACTGCGGGCGACCAGCGGGCTCGACAGCCAGGCCCTGGCCGACCGGCTGGCGGCCCAGCCCGATGTGCTCTGGGCCGTGCCTGACCGCCGGCGCCAGGCCCTGGCCGCCCCCAACGACCCCCTCTACCCTGGGGGCCAGACCCTCACCACCCCGGTGGTGGGCCAGTGGTACCTGCGTGCGCCCACCGCCACGGTCAAGTCCTCGCTGGACATCGAGCCGGCCTGGGCCATCACCCAGGGCAGTGCCAGCCTGGTGGTGGCGGTGCTCGACACCGGCGCCCGCCTGGACCATCCCGACCTGAGTGGCCGCACCGAGAACGGCTACGACTTCGTGGGCTGGGGCGATGACGTGGACGCCACCACCGCCCTGGCCATTGCCAACGACGGCAGCCTGGACGACGCCAACCCCTCGGACCCGGGCGACTGGATCACCGCCGCCGAGGATGGTCTGCGCGGCGGCGTCTTCGAGGGCTGCGGCGAGTCCACCAGCAGCTGGCACGGCACCCAGACGCTGGGGCTGGTGGGGGCGGCCACCGGCAACGGCATCGGCATGGCGGGCGTGGCGCCGGGTGTGCGCCTGCTGCCGGTGCGCGTGCTGGGCAAATGCGGCGGCTACGACTCCGACATCATCGCCGCCATGCGCTGGGCCGGGGGCCTGGCGGTGGAGGGTGTGGGCCTCAACCCCCAACCCGCCCGGGTGCTCAACATGAGCCTGGGCTCGGGCGGCAGCTGTTCGGCCGCCTACCAGGAGGCGGTGGACGACCTGGCCGCCGTGGGGGCGGTGGTGGTGGCGGCAGCGGGCAATGACGGCCTGGCCGTGGGTACCCCCGCCAACTGCAGCGGGGTGATCGCGGTGACCGGCGTGCGCCACACCGGCACCAAGGTCGGCTATTCCAGCCTGGGGGCAGAGGCCACGGTGGCCGCCCCCGCGGGCAACTGCGTCAACGAGTCCGGCGCCTGCCTCTACCCCATCCTCAGCACCACCAACACCGGCACCCAGTCGCCCCAGGCCCACAGCTACACGACCAGCGGCGACGACTACGCTGTGGGCACCAGCTTCTCCTCGCCCCTGGTGGCTGGCACGGTGGCCCTGATGCTCTCGGCCAACCCGGACCTGAGCACGTCGCAGATCATCTCGGTGCTGCGCAACACCGCGCGGGACTTCCCGGCCAGCGGCGCTGACAGCGACGTCAAGGCCTGCCACGTGCCGCTTGGCGACGACGACTACCAGGACAGCGAGTGCTACTGCACGGTCAACACCTGCGGTGCGGGCCTGCTGGACGCCGGAGCGGCCCTGGCGGCGGTGCAGTCGGGGGCGGTCTCGCGGCCGGTGGCGGTGATGTCGGCGAGCGCGGTGGACCTTACCGCAGGCCAGTCGGCCAGCGTCTCGGCCTCGCGCTCCTCGGCGGTGGGAGGGGCCACGCTGTCCACGCCCGCCTGGAGCCTGATCAGCGGCACGGGCGTGGCGCGTCTGGTGGTGTCCTCCGGCGGCTGGACGGCCACCGTGACCGGCCTGGCCGCGGGCCAGGCGGTGGTGCAGCTGCAGGTCACCGACAGCAGCGGCCAGCAGTCCACCACGCGGCAGACCTTCACCATCACGGCCGCCAGCACCGGCGGGGAGACCGGGGGCCAGGACGAGGAAGAGGAGGGCGGCGGTGCCTGGCAGCCCTTGTGGCTGGCCGGTCTGGTGGCCGCGGGCCTGGCCTTGCCGGGCCGCCGGCGGCGCCCGGGCCAGCCCGGCTGAGGATTTCAGGCCCCGGTGGCCGCGGGGCTGAGCCGGTAGCCAAAGCGGGCCGGCATCTGCGCAAAGGGCAGCGTCTGGCACACCCAGGCGCCGGCGTCCACCGCGTCGGCCGCCGCGTCCATGTCCAGGCTGTGGACCAAGCCGAAGCCCAGGTCGGTGGCCAGGAACAGGCGGCCCTGCTCGTCCAGCCAGGCCTGCTGGTAGTGCGCGGACAGGCCGGTGTGGCTGTCCACGGCCCAGCCGCCCCCGGGCACGGCCTGCACCCGCCAGATCCACGGCGCCACCTCCAGCTCCACATACACGCGCTGCGGCCCGTTCTGGAAGTACCAGGCGCCCTGGGCGTCGGCTGCGTAGTTGCGGCCGATGAAGGCGATGAGCTTGTCGTGCCGCACCGGGCTGCCGCGCGATTGCGGAAAAGGCCCCGCGCGCTGCACCGCGTCGTCGCGCATGTACCAGTCGCCGCGCCCGTCCAGGGCCAGCCAGCCGCGGCACGCGGGCACATCGGGCCATTTCTTCAGCGCGGCCAGCACCATCTCATCCATGGCATTCACCCCTGCACGTCAGGAAACTGCAGCCAGTCCAGCACCGCCTCGGGCATGGCCTGCACATGGCCGGGAAAGACCCCGGCCGGAAAACCCACATGGCCGCCCTCGCGCGGCTGCCACAGCCGCACCCAGCGGCCCACCTCGCCGGCGTGCGGCAGGTGCCGCGCCGGCAGGAAGGGGTCGTTGCGGGCGTTGAGCACCAGGGCCGGCAGCCGCAGCGCGGCCAGGTGCGGCTTGGCCGAAGCCCGGCGCCAGTAGTCCTCGGTGCTGGCAAAGCCATGCAGCGGCGCCGTGAAGACCTGGTCGAACTCGTAGAGCGTGCGCGCGGCCAGCAGGCGCTGGCGGTCGAACAGCCCTGGGTGCTGGGCCAGCTTGGCCAGCGCCTTGGGCTTCATGGTCTGCAGGAACATGCGGGCATACACCCGGCGGTTGAAGCCCGCGTCGATGCTGGCGCCGCCACCGGCCAGGTCAATGGGGGAGCAGACGGCGGCCACGGCCGAGGCGGTGGCGGCGGCCGCGGCGCCCTGCTCCTGCGCCCAGCGCAGCAGGGCATTGCCCCCCAGCGAGATGCCCACCACCTGCAGCGGCCCGGGCGCCTGGGCACGCAGCCGCGCCAGGATCCAGCCAATCTCCTCATGGTCGCCCGAGTGGTAGGCCCGTGGCCCGTGGTTGAGCTCGCCCGAGCAGCCCCGGAAGTGGGGCACGGCGTAGGACAGGCCGCGCTCCTGCGCCAGCTCCCCGAAGGCCTGGGCGTAGCTGCTGGCTGAAGAGCCCTCCAGCCCATGAAAGAGCACCAGCCAGGGGGCACCAGGCAGGGGGTGCGGACGCAGGTCCACGTCGATGAAGTCGCCGTCAGGTGTGGTCCAGCGTTCCCGCTCGAAAGTGAGCGCCTGCCCACGCGTGCGCCGGGCATAGAGCGCGGCCCAGATGGTCTGGGCGTGGCCGCCGGGCAGCCACGCCGGGGCACGGTAACGCCAGGTGCCGGCGGTGGGTGGAGCGGTGGCCATGGCAGCGGGCGGGCCGGTGTGGCGCCGCTCAGTGCAGCACGGTGGGCACCTCGCCGCTGGGCGGCGGCGCCTCGTCAGAGGCCGCGGTGGCGTGGTGCGCCGCCAGCCGCCAGCCCTGCGGGGTCTTGAGGTACACGTTGGTGGCCAGCGCCCAGCCGCGCCGCAGCCCTTCGGGCGTGCGCATTTCCAGGCATTCGGTGACGCTGTGGACGGCGCAGCCCAGGCCGTGCAGGCGGCGCACCTCCAGGGGACGCAGCGGCAGGCCGCCCTGGCCCAGCATGTCCTCATAGGCCCCGCGCACGGCGGCCAGGCCCACCAGGCGCACGCCGCCCGGGTGCACGCAGACGATCTCGTCGTCCTCGGCCCACACGGCCATCAGCTTGTCCAGGTCGCCTTCCTGAAGGGCTTCATAGAACTGCTGCTCCACATCCTCGGGCGAGGCGAAGAGGGCGGCGAGGTGTCGGGGCATGGCGGTGGCGGGCGTGGGGCGTCAGCGGAAGACCACCGACTTGTGGCCGTTCATGAGCACGCGGCGCTCCACATGCCAGCGCACGGCGCGGGCCAGCACCACGCATTCCACGTCGCGGCCCACGGCGGTCAGGTCTTCGGCCGAGAGGGAATGGTCCACGCGGGCCACGTCCTGCTCGATGATCGGGCCTTCGTCCAGGTCGGGGGTGACGTAGTGGGCGGTGGCGCCGATGAGCTTCACGCCACGGGCGTGCGCCTGGTAATACGGCTTGGCGCCCTTGAAGCTGGGCAGGAAGCTGTGGTGGATGTTGATCGCCCGGCCCCGCAGTGCCTGGCAGAACTCCGGCGAGAGGATCTGCATGTAGCGCGCCAGCACCACCAGGTCGATCTTCTCGGCCTCCAGGATGGCCTCGACCTGCAGCTCCTGGGCGCGCTTGGTCGCCGCATCGGCGCCGCCCACCAGCGGCAGGTGGTGGAAGGGCAGCCCGTAGCTGGCGGCCAGGTCGGTGAAGGTGGTGTGGTTGGAGACGATGGCGCGGATGTCCATCGGCAGCTGACCGCTCTTCCAGCGGAACAGCAGGTCGTTCAGGCAGTGGCCATGCTGGCTGACCATCAGCAGCACGCGGGGGCGCTCGTCCACCGCATGGATCCGGGCGTCCATGGCGAACTGGCCCCGCACATGGCCGAACAGCCGGTCCAGGGTGGCCACGTCGGCCAGGTGCTCGGGGGCCTCGAAGTGCACCCGCATGAAAAACAGGCCGGTGGCGCCCTCGCCCTGCACGTCGCCGAACTGCTGGGAGTCGATGATGTTGCAGCCGGCCTGGTACAGCAGGCCCGAGACGTTGTGGACGATGCCCTTGGTGTCCTGGCAGGACAGGGTCAGGATGAATTCTTGGGGGCGCGACATGGGGCGGGATTGTAAGGACCGGGGGCATGGCCCCTGCCCGCGCCGGGCCCGTGCCGTTGCCCGGAAGTGAGGGGCGCGCACCGGCCAAATCGCGCCGCCCCGTCTGCGTCGCGCGCCTATGCTGGCAGGCCTGTGGACAAGCCGGGCCCCGGCCCCGGGCATGGAGGATGGCGATGCGTGGACAAAGGGTGTTCGTGGCGGGTCACCGCGGCATGGTGGGCGGCGCCATCGTGCGGCGCCTGCAGGCGCTGGGCTACGGGGACATCGTGGTCCGCAGCCATGCCGAGCTGGACCTCACCCGGCAGGCCGATGTGGAGCGCTTCTTTGCCGGGCAGGGGATCGAGGCCGTCTTTCTGGCCGCGGCCAAGGTCGGAGGCATCCACGCCAACCACAGCTATCCGGCCGACTTCATCCTGCAGAACCTGCAGATCCAGTGCAACGTGATCGGCGCGGCCCACCAGGCGGGCGTGCAGCGCCTGCTGTTCCTGGGGTCCTCCTGCATCTATCCCCGCCTGGCGCCCCAGCCCATGACCGAGGCGGCCCTGCTCACCGGCCCGCTGGAGCCCACCAACGAGCCCTACGCCATCGCCAAGATCGCCGGCATCAAGCTCTGCGAGAGCTTCAACCGCCAGTTCGGCCGCGACTACCGCAGTGTCATGCCCACCAACCTCTACGGGCCGGGGGACAACTTCCACCCCGAGAACTCCCACGTCATCCCGGCCCTGATGCGCCGCTTCCACCAGGCCGTCCAGAACGATGAGCCCGAGGTGGTGGTCTGGGGCAGCGGCACGCCGCTGCGCGAGTTCCTCCATGTGGACGACATGGCCGCGGCCAGCGTGTTCGTCCACGAGCTGGCGCCGGCGGCCTACCAGGCCCACACCGAGCCCATGCTCAGCCACATCAACGTGGGCACCGGGGTGGACTGCTCCATTGCCGAGCTGGCGCGCACCATGGCCCAGGTCACCGGCTACCGCGGCCGGGTGGTGTTTGACGCCACCAAGCCCGATGGCGCGCCCCGCAAGCTGATGGAGGTCTCGCGCCTGGCCGACATGGGCTGGCGCGCCCAGTGGAGCCTGGCCGATGGCCTGGCCGACACCTACCGCTGGTACCGCGAGCATCCTCAGGCCCACCGGGCGGTCTGAGCACCTCCCCAAACCGCAGGCCCCGGAGGCCGTGGCCACCGGGGCGGCGCGGAGATACTTGGCGGCAGCGCGGGCGGCCGTCCTGGGGATGGGTCGCCACTCCCGACCCCTCTCGCACCTCCTCGGTCCATGGACGTCTTCTGCATCGCAGGCATGCACCGCTCCGGCACCTCGGTGCTGGCCCGACTGCTCCAGACCGCCGGGGTCAGCCTGGGTGATCCCGCCCAGCTCATGGCGCCACAGGCCGACAACCCTGACGGCTTCTTCGAGCACCTGGCCTTCATGCGCCTCAACCGGCGCCTGCTGGAGACCCTGGGCGGCGACTGGGACCTGCCTCCCGAGCTGCCGACCGGCTGGCACCACGATCCCGCCGTGCAGGCTTTGGCCGCCCCGGCCCGGGCCCTGCTGCAGACCGCCTTTGGCGATGCCCCGCGCGGGCTCTGGAAGGACCCCCGCAACAGCCTGACCCTGCCCTTCTGGCAGGCGCTGCAGCCCGAGCTGCGGGTCATCGTCTGCCTGCGCGGGCCGCAGGCCGTGGCCCGGTCGCTGATGCGGCGCTCGGTCTGCTCGCCCCGCTTCGCCCAGTCCCTGTGGGAGCGCTACAACGCTGCCCTGCTGGCCAGCCTGCCTGCCGGCCGCACCCTGGTGAGCCACCACGACGCCCTGCGCACCGACCCGCTGGCCGAACTGCGGCGGGTGCTCGACTTCATGGGCCATCCCGCGCCTGAAGACCTGGCCCAGCGGGTGCAGGCCATCGTGCGCCCGGCCGACCCCGCCGCCCTGGCCAACGAGGCCGAGGCCCTGCGCCGCGCCGGCGCCCACCGCGCCCTGGCCCTGTACGACGCGCTGCGTGCCCAGGCCGGACCGGTCTACGAGCGCTTGCCCGAGGCCCGCCAGCCCGCGCCGGTGCTGCCCGTGGCGCCGGCCGCTGAGGCGGCGGCGCCTCCTCCC
>NZ_JAAGOH010000051.1 GCF_010499455.1 Ideonella livida
CGGGCGCCGCCTCTGGCGCCGGGGCGGCGGGGCGGAGCGTCACCGGCGGGGCTTGTGGTGTGGCTTGCGGTGGGGTGGGGGCGGCCGGCGGGGTGGCCGGGCGCGCATGGGGCTGCAGGGCGGGCGGTGCGGGGGGCGCACGGTGCCAGGCCACAACCGTCATCACCGGCCCGGCGTGTGGCGAGGCGGCCGGCCGCAGCGTGGGCGAGGCCCATTCCAGCGCCACCAGGTGGGCGGCCAGCACCGCCGTCACCAGGGCGGTTTGCAGCGCCCGGCGCCGGCCGGGGGCGGGCAGGCGGGGCAGCGGGTACAACAGGCGGTGCATCGGACAATATGGTGCCAGCTTCCTCTTGCGCCCATGAAACTTGCCACCTACCAGGATGGCTCGCGTGACGGTCACCTTGTGGTGGTCTCGCGTGACCTCAGCACCGCCCACTTTGTCAGCGGCATTGCCTCGCGCATGAGCCAGCTGCTGGACGACTGGAGCTTCCTCAGCCCGGCACTGGAGGACCTCTACGTCACCCTCAACCAGGGCAAGGCGCGGCATGCCTTCCCCTTTGAGCCGGCCCAGTGCATGGCCCCGCTGCCCCGTGCCAGCCGGGTGGCCTGGGCTTCGCCCTGGCGCCACCACCACCAGTTGCTGGCCGAGTCCGAAGGCCGTGTGCTGGAGGACGGGGCGCTGGCCCAGCCCTGGATCGGCAGCCTGCCGGCCGACCTGCTGACCGGCCCCCGCGCCGACCTGCAGGTGTCTGCGCCAGCGCTGCAGGCCGGCGAGCTGGATGCCGAGGCCCAGTTGGCCGTGGTGGGGGCCGAGCTGCCCCTGGGGGCGCCGCCGGCCGCCGCCCTGGAGCGGGTGCGGCTGTTTGGCCTGGCGCTGGGCTGGACCTCCCGCGCGCTGGCCCGGGCCGAGCGCGCCGCCGGCCAGCCGCCGCTGGGCAGCCGCCTGGGCGTGGGCATGGCGCCGGTGCTGGTCACCCCGGACGAGCTGGGCGAGGCCTGGCGCGGTGGGCGCCTGTCATTGCCGCTGAGCCTGCACGTCAACGGCCGGCGCCTGGGCCAGTGCGACAGCGGCAAGGACCTGGGCTGGACCCTGGGCCAGTTGCTGGCCTGGCAGGCCCGCACCCAGCGCCTGGGGGGTGGGCACCTGCTGCTGGCCGGGCCGGTATCGCCCGCGGAGCCCGGCAAGGGGGCCGGCTGCGTGGCCGATGCCCGGGCCTGGGCCGCCCGCGCCGGCCGCGACCCCGACACCCACCCGTGGCTGGAGCCGGGCGACGAGGTGCTGCTGGAGGCCCTGGGCGCCGACGGCCAGAGCGTGTTTGGTGCCCTGCGCCAGACCCTGACCGGGTGGGACGAATGAGCGCGTGGCGTGGGCTCCGGGGCCTGGGCCGGCTGCTCCTGCTGCTGGCCGCCGCCTGTTGGCTGCCCTGGCGTGCGGCCGTGGCCGCCGACTGCCCGCCGGCCCCTGCGCCGCTGGACGAGGCCGCGCAGCGCGCCCTCTGGCGCACCGCCCCCGACCGGGGCCTGCTCTACCGTGTGGACAAGGACGGCCGCAGCAGCTGGCTCTTTGGCACCCTGCACGTGGCCCGGCCCGACTGGGCGGTGCCCGGCCCGCAGACCCGCGCCGCCCTGCAGGCTGCCGACCGCGTGGCCCTGGAGCTGGACCTGACCGATCCGGCGGTGCAGCGCGCGCTGCTGGCGGTGCTGCGCACCCCGGCGGGTGATCCCTTGCCCGAGGCGCTGGCCCGGCGCCTGGACCAGGCCGCCACCGGCCAGTGCGCCGGCCCCGAGCTGCGCGCCCTGCGCCCGGAACTGCAGCTGGTGCAGCTGAGCCTGTTGCAGCTGCGCGCCGACGGGCTGGACGCGGCCTATGGCATCGACGGTTTCATGGCCGGCCTGGCCCGGGGGCTGGGCAAGCGCCTGGTGTCGCTGGAGTCGGCCCAGCAGCAGGCCCGCCTGCTGCTGCAGACCGACCCCGCCCAGCGCGACGCCCAGCTGGCCGAAGGCCTGGACGAGTTGGAGAGCGGCCGCGGCCGGCGCCTGGGTGTCCGCCTGGCCCAGGCCTGGGCGCAGGCCGATGTGGACACGCTGGAGTCCTACGCCCAGTGGTGCGACTGCCTGGACACCCCCGCGCGCCGGGCCGACATGCGCCGCCTGCTGGACGACCGCAATCCCGCCATGGCCGCCCAGATCGACCGCATGCACCGCGGCGGCCTGCGCGTCTTTGCCGCCGTGGGCAGCCTGCACCTGATCGGCCCCCAGGGCCTGCCGGCCCTGTTGCGCGCCCGCGGCTACACCGTGCAGCGGCTCACACCGCCGCACAATGCAGGGGAGGGGGCACGCCCCCCGCGCCCTGATCCGGCCCCTGCGGCCGCTCCGTCCTCCGCCAACCAAGAGACACCGTCATGACCGACTCCACCGCCGCCTTCGGCAAGTTCGTGCCCGGCTTCGAGTTCCTGCAGGACCTGGTCAAGAACGCCGGCGCCGCCCTGCCGTCCATGGGCCAGTGGGTGGCGCCCACCCTCAACCCCGAAGAGCTGGACAAGCGCATCAGCGAGCTCAAGACCGTGCAGTTCTGGCTGGAGCAGAACGCCCGCATGCTGGCCACCACCATCCAGGCCATGGAGGTGCAGCGCATGACGCTGAGCACCCTGCGCAGCATGAACGTCTCCATGGACGGCCTGCGCGAGGCCATGACGCTGCGGCCCGCCACTGCCGCGCCGGCACCCGCACCCGCACCCGCACCCGCACCCGAACCGGCCAGCGCATCGGAGCCCGAGCCCGCCGCCGCGGCCACCGAGGCGCCCGCCGCCCCCGGTGTGGTGGACCCCATGCAGTGGTGGACCGCCCTGACCCAGCAGTTCGGCACCCTGGCCACCCAGGCCTTGAGCGACGGCAGCGTGGAGGCCGCCCGCGAGAGCATGGGCGCCATGGTCAAGCAGTCGCTGGACGCCGCGGGCCAGACCTTCAAGCAGGCGGTGGAGAGCGCCGTGAGCATGCCCGCCACCATGGCCCAGCAGGCGGCGCAGGCCGCTTCCAGCGTGGCCGAGGCGGCGGCCGCGCCGGCGGCGGCGCCCACCGCCGCGCCGCGTCGCGCCCGTGCGGCCAAATCCACTGCGGCCCCGTCCACCGCGGCCGCGGCGCCTGCGCCGGCTCCCAAGGCCCCGCGCGCCGCCAAATCCGCCACCGCGGGCGCTACGCCGCGCAAGTCCCGTGGCTGAGTCGCTGCGCCGGTCTGCCCCCTTTTTGGTGGGGCATGCGACCCACCCCGACGGCCACATGGCCCTGGCCCTGGCCGCGGCCCAGCTGGACGGCCAGCGCGCGGCGCAGCGCCGGCCCGCGCCCACGCTGGCCTGGCTTTACCTGACCCAGGCGCTGGCGCCCCAGGCCCAGGCCCTGGTGGACGAGGTGGGCCGGCGCTGGCCCGGCGTGCAGGTGCTGGCCGCAGTGGCCGCCGGCATCTGTGCCACCGGCGTGGAATACCACGACGAGCCCGCCCTGGTGCTGATGCTGGCTGACCTGCCAGCCTCGCTGTTTCAGGTCTTCGACGGTCGCCATCCCCTGCGCCACGGCCAGGCGGGCGCGGCCCTGGTGCATGCCGACCCCCAGCTGCCGGAGCTGGCCAGCCTGGTGGATGAGTTGGCCGACCGCCTGCCCGGGCAGCGCCTGTTTGGTGGCCTGCTCAGCAGCCGCGGTGTGGAGGGCCAGTTTGCCGGCGGGCAGGCCGTGGGCGGCCTCTCGGGCGTGGCCTTTGCGCCGCAGTTGGAGGTGCGGGTGCGGGTGAGCCAGGGCTGCCAGCCCCTGGGCCCCATGCGCCGGCTGGACCGCTGCGAGGGCAATCTGGCGGTGACGCTGGACGGCCAGCCGGCGCTGGACGGCCTGCTGGACGATCTGGGCCTGCAGCACCTGTCCCCGCACGACCTGGCGCGCCGCCTGCGCGGCGTGCTGGTGGGTTTGACCGCGCCCGAGGACGAGGCGCTGGATCCGGGTGGCCTGTTTGGCCCCGACACCCGGGTGCGCCACCTGGTGGGCGTGGACATTGGCCAGGGCGCGCTGGCCGTGGCCGACGACGAACTGCACCGCGGCTGGCAGGTGGGCTTTTGCCGGCGCGACGCCGCCTCGGCGCGCCGCGACCTGGTGCGCATGGCCACCGAGCTGCGCGAGCTGCTCGACGGCGATGACGACAGCGGCCAGCCCCCGCGCCAGGTGCTCGGGGCCTTCTACCTGAGCTGCACCGGCCGCGGCGGCGCCCACTTTGGTGGCCCCTCGGCCGAGCTGCAGATCCTGCGGCAGGCCTTGGGCGAGGTGCCGCTGGCGGGCTTTTTTGCGGCCGGCGAGATTGCCGGCCGCCAGCTCTACACCTACAGCGGTGTGCTGGCGCTGGTGCTGGCGCCGGCCTGAAGCCGAAGCTTGGGCGGCAACGGTGGGCGCCGGCCCGCCGGGCGGCCCACAGCGGGGCGCCTGCGCCCCTGAACGGCCAGGTAACCTGCCGTTTCATGACAGGTCATCAAACTGACTTGCAGGCTTCATAAAGTGGTCCGCATGAATCAGCCTCTGGCATCCGTGCTGCCGGTGCTGCTCAACCGTGAGCGCGCCATCCTGGAGTTCAACCGCCGCGTGCTGGCACAGGCCAGCCGGCCTGATGTGCCCCTGCTGGAGCGGCTGCGCTACATCACCATCGTCTCGTCCAACATGGACGAGTTTTTTGAGGTGCGTTTTGCCGATGCCCTGGAGGCCATGCGCGATGCCGCGGGCGACAACGCCGCCGACCCGCAGCGCAGCGCCCTGCGCCAGGTGGCGGCCGAAGCCCACGCCCTGATCGACGCCCAGTACGGCGTGTTCAACGAGGAGCTCATGCCCGCGCTGCAGCGTGAGGGCATCGTCATCCTCAACCATGCCGAGCGCAACGAGGCGCAGCGCCAATGGGTGGCCCGCTTCTTCGAGCAGCAGGTTCGCCCGCTGCTGGTGCCGGTGGGTCTGGACCCGGCCCACCCTTTTCCGCTGGTGGCCAACAAGAGCCTGAACTTCATCGTGCGCCTGGGGGGGCGCGACGCCTTCGGCCGGCAGAACGCCATCGCCATCGTCAAGGTGCCGCGGGCGCTGCCGCGGGTGATCCGCCTGCCGGCGGCGCTGATGCCGACGGGCATGCAGGGCTTTGTGCTGCTGTCCAGCGTGATCCGGGCGCACCTGGGCGACCTGTTCGGCGGCCGGCCGGTGGAGGCCTTCTCGCAGTTCCGCGTCACCCGCGATTCCGACATCGAGCTCGACGACGAGGACGTGGCCAACCTGCGCCAGGCCCTGCGCGATGGCCTGACCACCCGCCACTTTGGCCAGGCCATCCGGCTGGAGGTGGTGCAGAGCTGTCCAGAGGCGCTCTGGCGTCTGCTGCTGGAGCAGTTCCAGCTGCCGCTGGCCGCGCTCTACAAGGTCAACGGGCCGGTCAACCTGGTGCGGCTGACCGAGCTGATCGACCAGGTGGAGGCCCCGGCCCTGCGCTTTGCGCCGCTTACCCCCGGCTGGCCCCAACACGACTGGCCCGAGGGCGCCTGCATCTTTGAGCGCCTGGGCCGCGGCGACCTGCTGCTGCACCACCCGTTCCAGAGCTTTGAGCCGGTGGTGCGCTTTCTGCGCGCCGCGGTGCACGACCCCGAGGTGCTGGCCATCAAGCAGACGGTCTACCGCACCGGCGCGCAGTCGGAGCTGATGGAGCTGCTGATCGAGGCGGCGCGGCGCGGCAAGGAAGTGACCGCGGTGGTGGAGTTGAAGGCCCGCTTTGACGAGGAGGCCAACATCAACTGGGCCGAGCGGCTGGAGGCCGTGGGCGTGCAGGTGGTGTACGGCATCGTCGGCTTCAAGACCCACGCCAAGCTGATGGTGGTGACCCGTCGTGAGCGCGGGCGCCGTGGTGCGGTGGCGCTGCGCCGCTATGCCCACCTGTCCACCGGCAACTACAACCCCAAGACGGCGCGGCTCTACACCGATGTGGGCATGCTCACCGCCGACCCCCACCTCACGGCCGACGCCGACGCGGTGTTCCAGGAGCTGACCAGCCTGACCCGGGTGCGCCAGCCGCGCTACCTGCTGAGTTCGCCCTTTGCGCTGCACAGCCGCCTGGTGGCGCTGCTCATCCTGGTGGGCGAGGCCGCACGCGCCGGCCGTCCGGCCCGGGTGGTCATCAAGGTCAATGCCCTGACCGAGCCGGCGCTCATCGCCGCGCTCATCGGCGCGGCCCAGGCCGGTGCCAAGGTGGACCTGATCGTGCGCGGCGCCTGCATGCTGCCCCCTGGCCTGCCAGGTGTGACCGATCGCATCCGGGTGCGGTCGGTGGTGGGGCGCTTCCTGGAGCACACCCGGGTGCTGTACTTCCGCTGGGGCGAGTCCGAGGCCGATGAGGTGCTCTACCTCTCCTCGGCCGACTGGATGGGGCGCAACATGTTCCGCCGCATTGAGGTGGCCTGGCCGGTGCGCGACGCCGCGCTGCGCCAGCGGGTCATCGACGAATGCCTGGTGCCTTACCTGCACGACGGCTGCGACGCCTGGACCCAGCGCGCCGACGGCCGCTATGAGCGCGAGGACAGCCAGGGCCACAGCGCCCAGCGTGCCCTGGCGGCGCGCTACATGCAGCCGGGCTGATCCCGGCCGGCGGGTTCAGCGCAGGTTCAGCACCAGCTTGAGCACACCCAGGCGCGACCAGGCTTCGGCCTCGTCGCGCAGCAGGTGGGCGGTGCGCGGGTTCTGCTCGGCCCAGCCGCGGCGGCTGCCCACCGTGACCGTGCGGCCGCTGCGCTTGAGGCTCAGCGCCCCGGGGTGCACCGGCCCGCGGGCATGGCACTTGATGACCGCCAGGCGCAGCGCCAGCACCTGGTGGGCAAAGCGCTCCTGCGCCAGCGCCGCCTCCAGCTTGCGCAGTCCGCCGCGCTGGCCCAGCACCAGGTCGGCCATGCGCCGCTGCTGGTTCTGCGAGAAGCCCGGCGCATCGGCATGGGCCAGCAGGTAGGCGCTGTGCCGGTGGTGGTCGTGGTGCGACACCATCATGCCCACCTCATGCAGGGCGCAGGCCCAGCCCAGCTCCAGCAGTGCCTCGTCGGCGGCGTCCTGGGCCTGGGCCAGCTGCTCGTACAGTGACAGGGCCACCAGACGCACCCGCTCGGCCTGGGCCGGGTCGGCGCCAAAGCGCTGCTGCAGGCTGGACACCGAGCCATCGCGCAGGTCGCGCCCGCCTGGCTGGTCGCCCCGGCGCGCCTCGTGGCGTTCATGCAGGTCGATCAGCACGCCTTGGCGCAGCGCGCCCTTGGCGGGCTTGAGCTCCTCCAGGCCAAAGTGCATGGCCAGGGTGTAGAGCAGGGCCAGCCCGCCGGCGATGACCGGCTTGCGGTCTTCTTTGAGGGTGGGCAGGTTCAGCCGGTCCACATGACCGGCGGCCAGGCATTGCTCGATGCACCAGCGCAGCCCCGCCGGGGTGATGGTGCCGTCGCTGACGCCCGCGCCGGCCAGGATCTGCGAGACGGCCCCCGCGGTGCCCGAGGAGCCCAGTGCCTCTTCCCAGCGGTTGGGCGCGAACTGGCCCAGGGCTTCCTCGATCTCGGCGCCCGCGGCCACCTCGGCATCGCGGAAGGCCTGGCGGGTCAGCGCCCCGTCGGGGAACCAGCGCATCGACAGGCTGACGCTGCCCACCTGGAAGGACTCGGCCACGCCCGGTGTGCGGCCGGTGCCCAGGATCATCTCGGTGGAGCGGCCGCCGATGTCGATGACCAGGCGCGGCTTGCGCGCCGGCTGCATGAAGGACACGCCGGCGTAGATCAGCCGGGCCTCCTCGCGGCCGGAGATGACCTCGATGGGAAAGCCCAGCACCGTCTCGGCGCGGGCCAGGAAGTCGTTGCGGTTGCGGGCTTCGCGCAGGGTCTGCGTGGCCACCGCCCGCACCTGCCCGGGGCCGAAGCCCTGCAGCCGGTGGGCAAAGCCGCGCAGGCTCTCCAGGCCCCGCTGCGTGGCCTCCTCCGTCAGGTAGCCGTTGGCGTCCAGACCTGCGCCCAGCCGAACCGTGTCCTTGAGGTAGGCCAGGCGCCGGTAGCGCTGCTGCAGGACCTGGCCGATCTCCAGGCGAAAGCTGTTGGAGCCCATGTCGATGGACGCCAGCGGGGCGTCGGGGGCGGGAAGGTGCGCATTCATCGTGCGGTCATGCTACCCGGCGTATGTGACGGCCGGATGTGACAGGCTGGTGACGGTTGCGGGCGTGGCGCGCAGGCCGCAGCCGCCGTTTACAGTTGGCATCCTTCTCCAACGTCCGCGCCCTGCGATGACCACTGCCGCCCCCCGCGCCCTGGATGCCGCTCCCAGCGAGCGGATGGCCCGTCAACTGGAAGTGGTAGCGGCCTTGCAGGCCGTGCTGCCCGCCCACGCCCTGCTGTGGCAGAGCGAGGACACCACCCCCTATGAGTGCGACGGCCTGACCGCCTACCGCGAGCGCCCGCTGGCCGTGGCCCTGCCCGAGACCGAGGCGCAGGTGGGCGCCGTGCTGCGCACCTGCCACGACCTGGGCGTGCCGGTGGTGGCCCGCGGCGCCGGCACCGGCCTGTCCGGTGGCGCCATGCCGCATGCCCTGGGCGTGACCCTGGGCCTGGCCAAGTTCAACCGCATCCTGCAGCTCGACAAGTTCAGCCGCACGGCGGTGGTGCAGTGCGGCGTGCGCAACCTGGCCATCTCCGAGGCGGCGGCGGCCCACGGCCTGTACTACGCCCCGGACCCCAGCAGCCAGATCGCCTGCACCATCGGCGGCAACGTGGCCGAGAACTCTGGCGGTGTGCACTGCCTGAAGTACGGCCTGACGCTGCACAACGTGCTCAAGGTGCGCGGCTTCACGGCCGAGGGCGAGCTGGTGGAGTTTGGCGGCGACGCGCTGGACGTGCCCGGCCTGGACCTGCTGAGTGTGGTGGTGGGCAGCGAAGGCATGCTGGCCGTCATCACCGAGGTCACGGTCAAGCTCACGCCCAAGCCCCAGGTGGCGCGCTGCATCATGGCCAGCTTTGACGACCTGCGAAAGGCCGGCGACGCGGTGGCCGCCATCATCGGCGCGGGCATCATCCCCGCCGGCCTGGAGATGATGGACAAGCCCATGACCGCCGCGGTGGAAGACTTTGTCCACGCCGGCTACGACCTCACGGCCGAGGCCATCTTGCTGTGCGAGAGCGACGGCACGCCCGAGGAGGTGGCCGAGGAGATTGAGCGCATGATGGACGTGCTGGCCGGCGCCGGCGCCACCCGCATGGAGGTGAGCGCCGACGAGGCCCAGCGCCTGAAGTTCTGGAGCGGGCGCAAGAACGCCTTCCCGGCCTCCGGGCGCATCAGCCCGGACTACATGTGCATGGACTCCACCATCCCGCGCAAGCGCCTGGCCGACATCCTGCTGGCCATTGCCGAGATGGAGAAGAAGTACGGCCTGCGCTGCTGCAACGTCTTCCATGCGGGCGACGGCAACCTGCACCCGCTGATCCTGTTTGATGCCAACGACCCCGACCAGCTGGAGCGCTGCGAGCGCTTTGGCGCCGACATCCTGGAGACCAGCGTGGCCATGGGCGGCACCGTCACCGGCGAGCACGGCGTGGGGGTGGAGAAGCTCAACAGCATGTGCGTGCAGTTCAGCCCCGCCGAGCGCGAGCAGATGCTGGCACTCAAGCAGGCCTTTGACCGCATCGGCCTGCTCAACCCCGGCAAGGTCATCCCCACCCTGCACCGCTGCGCCGAGTACGGAAAGATGCACGTCCGTCGCGGCCTGCTGCCCTTCCCGGAGCTGGAGCGCTTCTGACGCGCCGCCGCCCGAGTCCGACCCCGCGCCCCACTCCAAGGACCCCTGACCCATGCAAGACACGGCCCTGACCACCCTGGTGGAGACCGTGCGCGAGGCCACCGCCCGCCAGCGCCCCCTGTGCATCCGCGGCAGCGGCAGCAAGGACTTCCATGGCGGCCCCCTGCTGGGCGACGAGCTGAGCACCCGCATGCTCTCAGGCGTGCTGGCCTACGAGCCCACCGAGCTGGTGGTGACCGCCAAGGCCGGCACCCCGCTGGTGGAGCTGGAGGCCCTGCTGGCCCAGCATGGGCAGTGCCTGGCCTTCGAGCCGCCGCGCTTTGTCAGCCATCCCGGCGGGCTCAGCGGCACGGTGGGCGGCATGGTGGCCGCCGGCCTGGCCGGGCCCTCGCGCGCCAGCGTCGGCAGCGTGCGCGACTACGTGCTGGGCGCTACCTTGCTCAACGGCAAGGGGGAGCTGCTCCACTTTGGGGGCCAGGTCATGAAAAACGTGGCCGGCTATGACGTCTCGCGCCTGCTGGCCGGCTCCCTGGGCGTGCTGGGCGTGATCTGCGACGTCTCGCTCAAGGTGCTGCCCGAGGCCCCGGCCACCCTCACCCTGCGCTTTGAGATGGACCAGGCCAACGCGCTGCGCCACCTCAACGAGTGGGCCGGCCAGCCCCTGCCCCTGTCGGCCAGCGCCTGGTGGGACGATGTGCTGGTGCTGCGCCTGAAGGGCGCGCGCGCCGCGGTGGCCACCGCCCACCAGAAGCTGGGCGGGGAGGTCATCCCGGACGCCCTGGCCCAGTCCTTCTGGCGCGGCCTGCGCGACCACAGCGACGAGTTCTTCACCCATGCCCAGCAGGCCGTGGCCGGCGGCGCCACGCTCTGGCGCCTGTCGGTGGCGCCCACCGCCCCGCGCCTGAACCTGGCGGGCGAGCAGCTCATCGAATGGGGGGGCGCCCAGCGCTGGGTGGTCACCACCGCCCCGGCCAGCGTGCTGGAAGTGGCCGCGGCCGAGGGCCGGGGCCATGCCACCCGCTTTCGCCGGCCGCCCGGGGCGCAGGAGACGGGGGCGGCCTTTGCGCCGCTGTCGCCGGCCCTGCTGCGCATCCACCACGGCCTGAAGAAGGCCTTCGACCCGGCCGGCATCTTCAACCGCCAGCGCCTGCACCCCGAGTTCTGAGCCGCCCATGCAGACCCACCTTGCCCCCGAATTCGCCGGCACGCCCGACGGTGAGGCCGCCGAAGCCATCCTGCGCAAGTGCGTGCACTGCGGCTTCTGCACCGCCACCTGCCCCACCTACCAGCTGCTGGGCGACGAGCTCGACGGCCCGCGTGGCCGCATCTACCTGATGAAGCAGGTGCTGGAAGGCGCCCCCGTCACCCGCGCCACCCAGCTGCACCTGGACCGCTGCCTGACCTGCCGCAACTGCGAGAGCACCTGCCCCAGCGGCGTGCAGTACGGCCAGCTGGTGGACATCGGCCGGCGCCTCGTGGAGGAGAAGGTCGAGCGCCCCCGGGGCGAACGTGCGCTGCGCTGGCTGCTCAAGGAGGGCCTGACCTCCTCGGCCTTTGCCCCGGCGCTCCAGGTCGGCCAGGCCCTGCGGCCGCTGCTGCCCGCCAGCCTCAAGCTCAAGGTGCCGCCCCGCAGCGGCCCCGAGGCCCACCGCTGGCCCACCCGTGAACACCCGCGCAAGGTGCTGCTGCTCATGGGCTGCGTGCAGCCGGCCATGATGCCCAACATCAATTCCGCCACCGCCCGGGTGCTGGACGCCGCCGGCATCCAGACCGTGGTGGCCGACGAGGCGGGCTGCTGCGGCGCCATCCGCACCCACCTGAACGACCACCACGGCGGCCTGGACGACATGCGCCGCAACATCGACGCCTGGTGGCCCCGGGTGGAGGCCGCCACCGGCGCCGGCCAGGTCGAGGCCATCGTCATGAACGCCAGCGGCTGCGGCGCCACCGTCAAGGACTACGCCCTGCACCTGGCCCACGACCCGGCCTACGCCGAGAAGGCCCGCCGCATCGCCGCCATGACCCGGGACATCTCCGAGCTGCTGCCGGACCTGGTGGCGCCGCTCAAGGCCGTGCTCAGGCGCCGGCCCAAGGCCGACCAGACCCGGCGCGTGCCGCTGGCCTACCACCCGCCCTGCACCCTGCAGCACGCGCAGAAGCTGCGCGGCGGCGTGGAGAAGCACCTGGGCGAGCTGGGCTTTGACGTGCACACCGCCCCGATGGACGCCCACCTGTGCTGCGGCTCCGCCGGCACCTACTCGGTGCTGCAGCCCGAGCTCTCGCTGCAGCTGCGCGACCGCAAGCTCAAGGCCCTGTCACCGGTCCAGGCCGAGACCATCGTCTCGGCCAACGTCGGCTGCATCCAGCACCTGCAGTCGGGCAGCGAACGCCCCGTCAAGCACTGGATCGAGGTGCTGGATGAGGCGGTGACGGCGGCGCTGCGGTGAGGATCGGCGGGCCCCGCCGGTCCGGTTGAGGCCGGCCCCGCGGGGCTGGACTAGACTGCCCGCCCCCGCGCCACCTCTTGCCCGACCTGCCGTGACCTCGTCCTACCTCTCCCAACTGCCCCGCGCCACCGAGGGCGACGATGGCGCCGAGGCGCCGGCCATCATCCAGGAACCGCGGTTGTGGAGTGACGGGGTGTGGACGGCCAAGGTCATCAAGGACATGGACGACGATGGCTGGGCGGTGTCGATGACCCTGGTGGGTCAGGCCGAGCCGGCGCTGGTGGGGCCTTGGACCATGGGGCGCGACAAGAAGAACCCCAAGCCCCTGAGCACGCCCGCCTTCCAGACCCTGGTGAAGACGGCGCACGAGGTGCTGCGCCGTCACGAACAGCAGCGCGACGCGCAGCTGCACCAGAGCGTGAACCTCAACCTGCCCGAAGGCCGCCTGACGGTGCGCCTGGACATCACGCCCGATGAGTTCGAGCCCTATGCCGAGCTGAGCGCCTGGAACGCGCTGGACGAGGAGCTGGCCCGGGTGAAGGTGCGCCCGGACTTCCGCCTCAACAGCCGCAGCGCCACCGCCTGGGTGGAAGGCGGCTTCGGCAAGGTGCGCTGAGGCGCCGGGGCGGCATCGCCACCCCCGGCACCCGCCCTGGCCTTCAGGCCTGGTCCATTGCCCGCACCTGGTCGCCACCGGCCACCGAGTAGGTCATGGGCACCTTGCGGGTGGCGAGGAACTCGTCCAGCGTCTGGCCGCGGAAGGCGGCGTAGACCTCGGGGTTGCTCACCCCCAGCACGGCGGCCATCTTCTCCAGCACAAAGAAGCTCACCCCGCGGCGCACCATCTCGATCCAGCGGCGCTGGCGGATCAGGTCCTTCTCCTCCTCGCTCAGGCCGCGTTCGTGGGCCAGCGCCTCGAAATCGTTGACGAAGCGGGCGCGGTGCCAGGGCTTCACCAAGTCATGCAGGAAGGTGTTGAGGCGGAAGTTGGCGTGGCTGCGGGCGTGGGTGAAGGGGTAGGTGCCCTCCAGGCTGCCGGCACCGGCCAGCTCGTGGCCGATGTGCTCGCGGTAGGCCGCCACCGCGGCCGCATCGGGCGCGTCGCCCAGGTCCTCGAACACCAGGGTGCAGATGTTGGTGACGCTGGGGGCGTAGGTCTGGCGGTGCACGCGCCGCACCTTGTCGCTCAGCGCGCCGCGCATGATCAGCCACATGATGACCTCGGCGCCCTCCATGCCGCCCTTGGCCACGTACTCGGCGATGCGCATGTTCACCAGGGTCTCGGGGCTGTGCTCCAGCAGTTCCAGGAATTCAGCGTCCCAGTCCTCGTTCAAGAAGCCGGCGCGCTCGCCATGCACCTGGTGCGAGAGGCCGCCGGTGGCCACGATGGCCACGCGCAGGTCCTCGGGGTAGCTCTCGATGGCCTGGCGCAGCGTCTTGCCCAGCTTCCACATGCGCTTGGCGTTGGGGATGGGCAGTTGCAGCACGCCCACCTGCAGCGGCACCACCTTGCCCGGCCAGGGGCCGTTCTCGTCGCCCAGCATGGCCAGCGGTGACAAAAAGCCGTGGTCCACCGGCTTGCCCTGGAAGAAGCTCATGTCGAACTCATCGGCCACCAGCGACATGGCGATGTGCTGTGACAGCCCCAGGTGCCCGATCGCCGGCGCCACCTCGCGCGGGCCACCGCCTTCGTCGGCGGGGTGGTACTGGTCGTCAATGCCCAGCACGAAGGCCGAGTAGTGGTCAAAGTAGAAGGAGGTGATGTGATCGTTGTAGATCATGAACAGCACGTCCACCTTCTGGGCCTGTACCCATTGGCGCACCGCGGCGAAGCCGTCGAAGATGGGTTTCCAGGCCGGGTCGTTTTGCTTGCCGGTGTCCTTGGCGTAGCCGATGGTGGGCGAGTGCGAGGCGCCGATGCCTCCGATGATGCGTGCCATGGGGTGTCTCCTCTCAGGGGGCCAAAAATGACGGTGGAGGCATTCTTGAGTGGGGCCATCTCAGGAACAATTGGCTCCAGATGGACCATTCGTTCAGATTGATGAACAAACGGGGCCCGATGGGCCACCGCCTCAAGGGAGCCGGACATGGGTTTGCGATGGCAGCTGGATGACCTGCCGGTGTTCCTGGCCGTGATCGAGCAGGGCGGCGTGACCGCCGCGGCCCGCCACCTGGGCTGGCCCAAGAGCACCGTGAGCAGCGCGGTCACGCGGCTGGAGCAGGCGCTGGGTTTGCGCCTGCTGGACCGCGTGTCGCGCCGCTTGCGCGTCACCGCCGAGGGCGAGGCCTTTGCGCGGCAGGCCCAGCTCATCGTAGAGCAGGCCCGCGAGGCCGATGCCCTGATGGCCGGCCTGGGCGCCGCACCGGCCGGGCGGCTGGCGGTGGCGCTGCCGCCCGCGCTCACCCAGGAGCGGGTGGCACCGCGCCTGGCGCAGTTCAAGGCCCGCCATCCGCAGGTCGAGCTGGACATCGTGGTGACCACGCACGGCGAGTCGCTGCTGGGCAAGCGGGTGGACCTGGCGGTGGTCGTGGGCCAGTTGGACGACAGCGAACGGGTGTGCCGCCCGCTGCTGAGCAGCCCGTTGCTGTGGGTGGCCAGCCCCGCCTGGGCGCAGGCGCACCCGCCACCGGCCGCCGGGTCGGCCGGCCCGCCGGAGGCCGAGCTGGCCCTGCTGCGCGCCCAGGTGCAGCTGTGCGAGACCCGTTACGCCCAGCGCCGCCTGCCGGTGCATGTGCGCGGCGAGCCGGCCACGCTGGACCTCTCCCGCGGCTGCTCGCATGTGAACGACCCGCTGGTGGTGCGCCGCGCCGTGATGGCCGGGGCAGGGGTGTCGGTGCTGCCGCGGCACTATTGCGAGGCGCCGCTGGCCGAGGGCCGGCTGGTGGAGGTGTTTCCCCACATCACCTTCGAGCTGCAGGCCGCCCAGCTGAGTGTGGTCTACCCCGGCCGGCGGCTGCTGTCGCCCCGGGTGCGGGTGTTCCTGGAATTTCTGACCGAGTGCTGTGCCCCGGAGGGGCCGGCGGCGCCGGCCGGCTGAGACCCGGCGCCGCAGCCCTCAGTCGGCCCGTTGCACGCGGGCGGGGCCTTGCAGGCGGCGGTGCCAGTCGGGCACTTGGGTCAGGTAGCGCTCGAGCGCCTCGGCGTCGTCGGGGCCGGTGGTGCGCTCGCTGCCTTGGCGCAGGGTGTTGAAGCTGTCGCCCCCATCGGCCAGGAAGGCGTTGACCGTGACCCGCAGCCGCTGCTGCGCCTGCACCGGCTGGCCATGCAGGCGCAGCTGCTCCACCCGCTGGCCCAGCGGGGCCTGGGCCCGCCAGCGGTAGCTCAGGCCCGAGGACAGCTGCAGCAGCCGCGGCTTGGGCTGGCGCAGCCACTGCTCCTCCAGCACCTGCCGCAGTTGCTCGCCGCTGAGGGTCAGGGTGACCAGGCGGTTGTGGAAGGGTTGGCTGGCGAACAGGTCCTGGAAGCGCAACTGGCCGTCCAGCCCGGGGCGCAGGTCGGCGCGGATGCCGCCGGGGTTCATCAGCGCCAGTTGGGCGCCGGCCTCCTGCGTGGCCCAGAGCTGGGCGTCGGCCACCAGACGGCCCAGGGGCGATTCGCCATGGCGGTTGGCGTCGCGGGTGATCGGGGCGTCCAGCCGGGCCACCGGCCGCTGCGCCAGCGGCGCGGCCAGGCGTTCGTATTCGGCCAGCAGGGCCAGCTGGGCCGGGTCGGCGGCAAAGCGCTCGTGGCTGACGATCTGGTTGCTGGCCCGGCTGCTGCGCACGTCGCGGGTGAGGGGGTCAAGCTCCAGGTCGATGGCCGAGACCAGCGTGCCGTACTTGTCGGCGCTGGTCACCAGGCGGCCGTCGAGCCGGCAGTTGTAGGCCTGGTGGGTGTGGCCGCTGATGACCACGTCCACCGCCGGGTCCAGCCGGCGCACGATGTCCACCAGGGGGCCGGACAAGCCCGGGCATTCGTCATGCCCGCCCCGGGTGAAGCCCCCCTCATGGATCAGCAGCACGATGGCCTCCACCCCCTGGGCCCGCAACACCGGCACCAGGGCGTTGACCGTCTCGGCCTCGTCGCGGAAGGTCAGCCCCCGCACCCCGCTGGGCACCACCACATGCGGCGTGTTCTTGAGCGTCAGGCCGATGAAGGCCACCGGCACGCCGTCGAAGTGCCGCACCGCATAGGCCGGCAGCAAGGTCTGGCCGGTCTGCTGGTCCACGGTGCTGGCCGCCAAGTACTGGAAGCGCGCCCCGGTGAAGGGCCTTGGCCCCCGGCAGCCGTCCACCGGATGGCAGCCGCCGCGCTGCAGGCGCAGCAGTTCGGCCGCGCCGCGGTCGAACTCGTGGTTGCCCACCGCGGCCAGCGCCAGGCCCATGGCGCCCAGGGATTCGACCGTCGGCTCGTCATGGAACAGCGCCGAGAGCAGGGGGCTGGCGCCGATGAGGTCGCCCGCGGCCACGAAGAGGTGGTGCGGACTCTGGGCCGCCAGCGTGCGCACGGCGGTGGCCAGGTGGGCCACGCCCCCGGCGGGCACGCTCCGGCCCTGGTCGGGCTGCTGCGGGTCGGGCAGACGGAAACCGCCGCCCGGGGGCTGCAGGTTGCCATGCAGGTCGTTGATGGCCAGGATCCGCACGGCCACCGCAGGCGGTGGCGTCACGCTGGCCGTCGGCGGGTTGGCGGTGGCCGAGGCGCTGGCGCTGGCGCTGGGGGCGGGCGCCGCCACCCAGGACGGGGCGTCCGCCGGTGGTGAGGTGTTGAGCGGGGCGCCGCAGCCCCCCAGCGTGGCCAGGCTGGCGGCCAGCAGCAGTGGCGTCACGGCGGTCCGCAGCACGGGACCGATCGGGGACAGGGAGCGCAGAGGGGCAGAGGACATGGGGCGGTCGGCGCGAGGGGGCGGGGGCTCAGGGCAGCCGGCACCTTACCAAGTTCTGCCGGCCCGCCGGTCAAGCCACCGGGGGTTCCGGCTGACCATCCCCCAAACGGATGTAGCGCGATTGGAAACGAGCTGTTGCAAAGGCCGGGTCTGAGGCATCATGCGCCCACATCAAAAGAATGGCGCCCACCTGTCGGCAGGTCGGGTCAAGGGGGTGAACAACATGCGAGGTGTCATTGCCTTCGCCGTGGTGGTGGTCGGTTCGGCCACCGTCTGGCGTTACCACGAGCCGCTGCTGGACCGGTGGCGCCAAGCCGCGCCGCAGGACATGCAGACCACCCGCGCGGCGGTGCCGCTGAAGTGTGTGCACGGCCGTGAGGTGCGCTACAGCCAGGAGGCCGCCTGTCCGCCGGGTTTTGAGCCCGTCACGCTGCGGCCCGACGGGGTGACTGTGCTGGAGGCGTCCCAGGCCTTTGCGGCCCCTGCCGCCTCCGCGGCGCAGCCGTCTGCCGCGCCGCCCACGGGCAATGCCTTGCAGCGCGCGCTCGACGCTGTGCCCGACCCCCGGCTGGGCAGCCAGCGCCTGGACCACGTGGTGGAGCAGGGCGGTCCGGCCATGCCCATGCGTTGAGGGGGTTGGCACCACGCCGGGGCGTCCGGTGTGGCCAGGCGCCCGGGCGGGCCGTTGTCAGCCCTGGCCTCAGGCCTTCTTGGGCGCCTTGACCGGGCGCTTCCAGCCCGCCAGCGACACTTGCTTGGCCCGGGCCACGGTGAGCTGGCCGGCGGGGGTGTCCTGGGCGATGGTGGAGCCGCCGCCAATGGTGCCGCCCTCGCCGATCGTCACCGGGGCGATCAGCACGCAGTTGCTGCCCACGTGCACGTCGGCGCCAATGGTGGTGCGGTGCTTGTGGGCGCCGTCGTAGTTGGCGGTGATGCTGCCGGCGCCAAAGTTCACCCGCTCACCCACGGTGGCGTCGCCCAGGTAGGCCAGGTGGTTGGCCTTGGCGCCGTCGGCCAGGGTGGCGTTCTTCACTTCCACGAAGTTGCCGATGTGCACCTCGGCGCCCAGGCGAGCACCCGGGCGCAGGCGGGCATAGGGGCCGATCAGGCTGCCGGCCCCCACGCGCACGCCGTCCTGGTCGCCATCGAGGTGGCAGAAGGGGTGCACCACCACGCCGTCGCCGATCACGGCGTTGCGGATTACGCAGTTCGCGCCGATCTTCACGCCGTTGCCCAGGCTCACCTGGCCTTCAAAGACGCAGTTGACGTCGATGTCCACATCCTGCCCGCAGGTCAGCGTGCCGCGCACGTCCAGCCGCGCCGGGTCGGCCAGGCGCACGCCGGCCTCCAGCAGGGCGTCGGCCTGGCGGCGTTGCAGGCGGCGCTCCAGGTCGGCCAGCTGCGCCGGGCTGTTGACGCCCAGCACCTCCACCTCGTCGGCTGCCGGGGTGGCCACCACCGGCACGCCTTGGGCCACGGCCATGGCGACGATGTCGGTCAGGTAGTACTCGCCCTGGGCGTTCTGGTTGTCCAGCGCCATGACCCACTGCTTGAGCAGGGCGGTGGGCGCGGCCATCATGCCGGTGTAGACCTCGCGGATGGCCCGCTGCTCGGGGCTGGCGTCCTTGTGCTCCACGATGGCCAGCACGTTCTGGCCGGCGGCGTTGCGCACGATGCGGCCATAGCCGGTGGCGTCGTCCAGCGTCACGGTCAACAGCGCCAGGCGCTGGCCGCCGCAGGCCTGGGCCAGGGCGGCAGCGGTGGCCGGCTCGATCAGCGGCACGTCACCATTGAGGATGAGGGTGGTGGCGGCCGCCTCGTCCAGCACCGGCGCCACCTGCTGGATGGCATGGCCGGTGCCCAGCTGCGGCTGCTGGCGCACGCACTGCGCGGCGGCGCCCACGCTGGCCTCCACCTGCTCAGCGCCATGGCCGGTGATCACCAGGGTCTGCAGGGCTTGCAATCGGGCGGCCCGGCCCAGAACATGCTCCAGCAGGCTGCGCCCGGCCAGGGTGTGCAGCACCTTGGGGCGCGCCGAACGCATGCGGGTGCCTTTGCCCGCGGCCATGATCACGACATTCAGAGCCATGCCAACACTCGCTCACTTGCTCGATGGAAGATCCCGCCCGCCGGCCCCGGAGGGCGCACCGAGCGCGTGGCGGCGGATTATCGGTGCGGCCTGCCTGCTGGCCGGCTTGCTGTTCACCCCGCTGCTGGGGGGCTGCAGCGCCGTCAAGCTGGCCTACGGACAAGGCGAGTGGCTGGGCTGGTGGTGGCTGGACGGCCATGTGGACTTCAACGCGCAGCAGAAGCCGCAGGTCAAGCTGGCACTGGCCGAGTGGTTTGTCTGGCACCGGCAGACCCAGCTGCCGGACTATGCCGACCTGGTGGGGCGCCTGGCGGTGGAGGTGCGCCAGCCGGTCACCGCCGAGCAGGCCTGCCAGTGGCTGGACCAGGCCGTGCCCCGGGTGCACGCCGCCTGGCAGCAGGCACTGCCGGCCATGGCCCGGCAGGTGCAGACCTTGCAGCCGGCGCAGCTGCGCCACCTGCAGAAGAAGCTGGAGGCGCGCAACCGCGAGTTCCGCGAGGAGTTCATCGAGCCCCCGGAGGACGAGCGCCGCGAGAAGCGCCTCAAGACTTGGCGCGAGCGCTACCAAGACCTCTACGGCCGCCTCCTGCCCGCGCAGGAGGCGCTGCTGCAGGCCGCCGCCGTGGCCCTGGCCGACGACCCGCTGCAGCGCGAGGCCGAGCACCAGGCCCACCAGCGCGAGCTGCTGGCGGTGCTGACCCGCCTGTCCACCGACAAGCCCGGCGACGAGGCCAGTGCCGCGGCGCTGGCCGCCTGGCTGCGCCCTTCCACCACCCTGGGCGGTTGGGGCTCACCCGCCTGGCAGGCCGCCCAGCGCACCCGCCGCCTGGGCCACTGCGAGCTGTTCGCCAGCCTGCACCAGGCCAGCACCCCGGCGCAGCGCGAGCATGCGGTGCGGTGGCTGCAGGGCTGGGAGCGTGACCTGCGTGACATGGCCGGCCAGCCGCGGGCCGGCGCACCGGGCGGGGGCGCTGTGGGGGCTCAGGGCGTGCCCGCGGGCTGAGGCATCCAGCGCCGCAGGGCGGGCTCGCGCTGCGCCAAGGTGAGGGGGTATCCCCCGGCCAGGGCCCGTTGCAGGCGGCGACGCACCAGGGCGGGCTCACCCAGCAGCGCCGCCACCACGGCGGCCTGGTACTGCACTTCGGGGTCGTCGCTGGCCTGACCCATGGCGGCGGCCAGGGCGGTGCGTGACGCTGTGGCCTGGCCAGGGAGGTGGGCCAGGGCACCGGCCAGGCGCGCCTGTGGTCGCGCGACGGCGGTTCGACCGGCGGAGGTGTCGACCCGGTCCAAGGCCTGCTGCTGGGCTTGGGCCGCCAGGCCCCACCGGCCTTGCAGGCCGAGCACCGTGCCGTGCGCGCTGTGCCACAGCGCCGTGGGGGGCAGGCGCTGCAGGGCCTGCGCCAGCACCTCCTGCGTCTGGTCCAGGGGGTCGACGGGCTGTGGCGGAGCGGCGGGGGGCGCCGGCTCCAGGGCGGCGGCCAACAGGTCGGCGTGCAGGGCCAGGGCCAGGGGATCGTGCGGGTCGAGCTGTCGGGCGCGCAGGCAGGCGGCACGGGCGCCGTCGGCATCCTGCTGCAGCCACAGCGCATGGGCCTGTGCCAGGTGTGCCCGCGCCAGCCGCCCATCGAGCGCCAGTGCCAGTGCCGCCCAGTACCGCGCCTGCTCCCGCGCGGCCGGCTGGCCGGGGTTCTGGGCATGCTGCAAGGCATGCGCCAGACTGCGCGCCGCGGCCAGTCCGGCATGGGGTGGGGCCGGCGCTTGGGTCAGGGGCTGCAGGGTGGACAGCGCGCGCAGCGGTGCCGTGTGGTCGTCGCGGGCGGCCAGCCAGAGGTCCACCTGACGCAGGATGAGCTGCAGCTCCGGCGCCGGTGGCAGCCAGTTGACGGGCAGGCGCAAGGTGGCATCGCGCCCGGCGTCGCTGCGTGGCCGCGACTGCATCCACAGTGCCGTGGCCCCGGCCACCAGGGTGGACAGCAGCGCCACCGCGACGGCCCAGGGCCAGCGGGGGCTCATCCGGCCGGGCCGGGGCGGCGGGGCGCAGGCCCCTGCCCAGACGGGCGCCGGCCCGGGCAGCCCGGGGGGGGCGGCGGCGACGGTGGAGGCATCCGGCGTGTGGGCCAGCTGGCGCAGGCGCTCGGCCAGGGGCCCCAGGTCGGCGGGTTGCAGCGGCCGCAGCCCCGGCCACCGCGGATCCAGCAGCTGGCGCAGCGCTGCAGGCCAGTCGGGGGGCACCGGCGTGGCGGGAGGGACAGTGGCTCGCGAGGGGGGCAGCAGGCATTGCCGCAGCAGTGGCACCAGGGCCTGGGCGTCACGGGTGGCCGGGTCTTGCATGTCGGCCAGGCCGGCCGGTGCCGGACGCGGCAGGCCCAGGCCCAGCACCCTCAGCCGCCAGTGGCTCAGCTCCCCGGGCGGCGTCTGGCGCAGCAGGCGGGCGCAGTGGTCTTCGTCCTGGACCGGTGTCGGCTGGGGTGGGGTGAGCATCAGCTGGCTCAGCCGCAAGTGGCCGTGGGCCTGGCCGGCGGCGTGGGCTGCGCCCAGGGCCTGGGCCAGCTGGCCGATCCAGGCGCAGGCGGCGGGGTGGGGCAGTGGCCCGTCCTGCAGGGCGCGCGCCAGGCTCAGGCCGAACACCCGCTCCATGACCAGTTGCCGGTCCCGCGGGGCGGACCAGACCTCATGCACCGCCACAAAGGCCGGGTGCGGTGGCGGCGGCACCGCTGCCATGGCGCCAGGCCCGGCCGTATCCGGCGCGGGAGGCAGGGTCTTGAGGGCCACGGGGCGGGCCAGCGCCACGTCCCAGGCGGCCACCACCCCGCCGGTGCCGTCACGCCCCAGCGGTGCCAGGCGTTGGTAGCGGTCAGCGGGAAATGTGGAAGGTGGGCTTGGGCGGTCGGTGACGGTCATGCAGCAGTCGGCTTGGCGCCCCTGAAAAAGGAGTGTAAGCCGGCGCTGCAGTGTCGGGGCACCCGGGGTCGGGCGCATCTGTCAAGGTTGGCAGGGTGGGGACGGCCCAGGAGGGGCCCGCGCTCAAACTGCGCGTAGACCGTGCTCAGACCGTGGCCAACTTGGCCTTGACGGTGTGGGGTTCGGGCTGGGCCTGTGGAAAGGACTGCAGCGCGGCGCGGTACATGGCGCCCAGCAGCGCGTCGCTGCCGGCGTTCAGGCCGGTGGAGGCGGCCCGGGCCTCGTACAGCGCCTCACCACTGGCGCGGTCGCGCAGCAGCACCGCCACCTCGCGGGTGTATTCGGTGCGCACGTAGACGAAGCTGGCGTTCCAGCCGGGGGTGGCAAAGGGCGTCAGGCCAAAGCGCGGGCCCCAGGGGCCGGGCCAGAAGGGGTCGTCCCAGGGGGAGCGCTGCGCGCGGTCCACCCGGGCGCCCAGTTGCACCAGGAGGTCGGCGCTGGCGGCGTCGCTGGCGGGCTTCAGGCCGGCGGCCTGCAGGGCGGCGGCGGCCAGCCGCTCCAGGCGGGCCTGCTGCTCGGCGCCCTCGCCGCTGCGCTGGGAGGGCAGGCGGTCAAAGGCGTAGGTGCCCGGCGTGCGGCCGGCGGGCCAGGCCCCAAAGCTGCTGACGGTGCAGTGGATGTCCTGGAAGCTGGCGCAGGCCCCCAGTCCCAGCAGGGGCAGGGCGGCCAGCAGGGCCAGGCCGCGGCGGCGGTCGGTGGCCAGGTGGAGGGCGGGCGGGGTGGGGGCGGCGTCTGGGGGCATGGCGTGTCCTGCGGGCTGAGACCTCCGACCTAGCCTAGCACCGGCGCGGCGGGCGGGCCAACCCCCTTGGTCGGGCGCCGCACCGGCACCGGCCGGCCGCCCCGCGCGCGGGCCTCAGACGAAGCGCACGGTCTGCACCGCCGGGCCGGCGGCGGACGCACTGCCTTCGGCGCCGGTGGGCGGGCTGCCGCAGTCGTCGGCGTCGTCCTCGTCAAAGGCCTTGTCGCCCTGCGGGTCGGGCTTGCCGGTGGGGGCGATGGTGGTGAAGGGGAAGAGCTGCCGGTCCATCATGTGCGACAGGGTGATGTTGCCCATGGCGGTGAACATGTTGTCGATGCGGCCGGGGTATTCCTTGTCCCACTCGCGGATCATCTTCTTGATGAGCACACGCTGCAGGTTCTCCTGGCTGCCGCACAGGCTGCACGGGATGATGGGGAACTCGCGGTGCACCGCCCAGGTTTCCAAGTCGGGCTCGGCCACGTAGGCCAGCGGGCGGATGACGACAAATTCGCCGTTGTCGCTCACCAGCTTGGGCGGCATGCCCTTCATGCGGCTGCCGAAGAACATGTTCATCAGCAGGGTGACGACCATGTCGTCGCGGTGGTGGCCCAGGGCGATCTTGTTGCAGCCCAGCTCGCGGGCCACGCGGTAGAGGATGCCGCGGCGCAGCCGCGAGCACAGGCTGCACATCGTCTTGCCCTCGGGCACATGCTTCTTGACGATGGTGTAGGTGTCCTGCGTCTCGATGTGGAAGGGCACGCCCACCCCCTCCAGGTAGCGCGGCAGCACATCGGCCGGGAAGCCCGGCTGCTTCTGGTCGAGGTTGACGGCCACCAGCTCGAACCGGATGGGGGCCCGCTTCTGCAGGTTCATCAGGATGTCGAGCATGGCGTAGCTGTCCTTGCCGCCGGACAGGCAGACCATCACCTTGTCGCCGGCTTCGATCATGTTGAAGTCGGCGATGGCCTGGCCCACCTGGCGGTGCAGGCGCTTGCTGAGCTTGTTCATCTCGAAGGCGTGCTTCTTGGCCTTCTTGGCGGCTTCGTCGTCAGCGGCGGAGGAGGCGGTGGCGGCGGGGGCCGCAGCGGCCAGCAGGGCGTCGTCGGTGTTCATGGCGGAGCGTGGCAGGTCAGGGGCAGGAGCGGTGGCGGGGGCGGGTTCAGGGCTTCAGGCCGAACACTTCGCAGCCCACGGCGTCGCAGTCCGGGTAGACGTCGGGCTTCTCGGTGGAGACGCGGGCGGCGCGCACGTTGGGGTGGGCCAGCATCAGCGCCAGCACGTCGTCGCACAGCGTCTCCTGCAGGTGGATGTGGCCCTTGGAGACGCGCTCGGCGATGGTGCGGCGGATGAAGTCGTAGTCCAGCACCTCGTGCAGCTCGTCCTCCCGGGGGGTGGAGACGGCCAGCGGCACGTAGAGGTCGACATTGATGACCACGCGCTGCTCGCCCTTCTTCTCGAAGTCGTGCACGCCGATGTTGATCCACACCTCGTAGTTGCGCAGGAACAGGCGCCGGCAGTCCTGCAGGCTGGGGTGGAGGAGGGAGGTTTGCATGGTCACAGCTCAGGCAGAGGGCGCGGCCGGGGTGGCGGCGCCGGTGAGAAACAGCACGTCGCGGCCCTGGGCCGCCAGATGCTGTCCGCCATCGACCAGCAGGGTGGTGCCGGTGATGGCGGGGGAGGTGAGCACGAAGGCCACCGCACGGGCGATGTCCTCGGGCGTGGAGGAGCGGCCCAGCGGCGTGAGCCGGTGGGCGGCGGCAAACTGGCCTTCGCTCATCAGCGGGCCCGAGACCAGCGTCACCCCCGGCGCCACGCCGCACACCCGCACCGCGGGCGCCAGCGCCTGGGCCAGCAGGGTGGTGGCCTCTTTGAGGGCGGCCTTGCTCAGCGTGTAGCTGAAGTAATCGGGGTTGGGGTTCCAGAGCTTCTGGTCCAGCAGGTTGACCACGCAGCCCTGGGCCTGGGGCTCGCCGGTGGCGCGCCGCGCCGCCAAGTGGGTGGCCAGGGCCTGGGCCAGGGCCACCGGCGCGGCGGTGTTGGCCTGCCAGTGGCGGGCCAGGCTGGCGCTGCTGGCGCTGCTGGCGTCGTCGTACTCGAACAGGCTGGCGTTGTTGACCACGGCGTCCACCCGGCCCAGCGCGGCCACGGCGGCGGGCAGCAGGGCGCGGCAGGCGGTGTCGTCGGCCAGGTCGGCCGCCAGCACGGTGGTGCGGGCCGTGGGCCCGCCGGCGGCACGGGCCTCGGCGGCGGTGGCCTCGGCCTCGGTGTGCGAGGCGTGGCAGTGCAGCGCCACGTCCCAGCCCTGGGCGGCCAGGTGCAGCGTGATGGCGCGGCCAATGCGCCGCGCCGCACCGGTGACCAGGGCCACGGGCCGCGGTGCGTGGTGGGCCGTTGCAGGTGGTGAAGGCAGGGAAGGCATGAAACCTACAATCCCGGAGGTTGAAGCAGGCCCCGCGAGGGCTCGGCAGCCAGGCGGCACCCGGGAGGGTGCGGGGTGGCCCGGGTCGGGGAGCAATCCGTGAGCGAACCCGACAGTGTATCGGCGCGCCTGATGGCCCGCCTGGAGCAAGCCCTTGCCGAAGCCGGTGGCTGGCTGCCTTTTGACCGTTTCATGGCCATCGTGCTGTACGAGCCGGGCCTGGGCTATTACGCCAACGCGGGTCGCAAGTTCGGCCTGATGCCGGCCAGCGGCAGCGACTTCGTCACCGCGCCGGAGATGTCGCCGCTGTTCGGCCGGGCCCTGGCGGTGCAGGTGCGCCAGGCGCTGCAGGCCAGCGGCACTGCCGAGGTGTACGAGTTCGGCGCCGGCACCGGCGCCCTGGCCGAGCAGCTGCTGCAGGCGCTGGACGCCGATGGCGGCCCGGCGGTGCGCTACGCCATCGTGGACCTCTCGGGCAGCCTGCGCGAGCGCCAGGCCGAGCGCCTGGCCCGCTTTGGCGACCGGGTGCGCTGGCTGCACACCCTGCCCGAGGCCATGGCCGGGGTGGTGGTGGGCAACGAGGTGCTGGACGCCATGCCGGTGCAGCTGCTGGTGCGCCGCGAGGACGAGACCGGCTGGCAGGAGCGCGGCGTGGTGTGCGACGCCCAAGGTCGCCTGGCCTGGGCCGACCGTGACAGCCCGCTGGCCATCCCGTTTGACGGCCCGGTGCTGCCGGGCATGGTCACCGAGATCCACCTCCAGGCCGAGGCCTTCATCCGCACGCTGGCCCAGCACCTGCAGCGCGGAGTGGCGTTCTTCATCGATTACGGCTTTCCCGAGGCCGAGTACTACCACCCGCAGCGCTGGCGCGGCACGCTGATGTGCCACCGCCTGCACCTGGCCGACGACAACCCGCTGGAGTGGTTGGGCGAGAAGGACATCACCGCCCACGTCAACTTCACCGGCATCGCCCTGGCGGCGCAGGACGCGGGCTTGGAGGTGCTGGGCTACACCAGCCAGGCGCGCTTCCTGCTGAACTGCGGCCTGCCGGCGCTGCTCGAGGCGGCCGACCTGCGGGGCCGCGCCATGGCCCAGAAGCTGATCACCGAGCACGAGATGGGCGAGCTGTTCAAGGTCATGGCCCTGGCCACGCCCGGTCTGGACTGGGACGCCACCGGCGAGCCGCTGGGTTTTGCCCAGGGCGACCGCACCCACCGGCTCTGACGCGGAGGTCTGCCCCCATGCGCTGGATGATCGTTTTCCTGATCGCGCTGCTGATCTTCAACCGTTTCGGCACCTGGCTTTCGCGCTTCGGCTTTGGCCGGTTGCCGGGGGATGTGCGCTTTCGCCTGCTGGGCCGCGACATCTTTCTGCCCTTTGCCAGCGCTGTGGTGTTGAGCGTGCTGGCCGCCGCCATCACCTGGCTGCTCTGAGGGGCGGCGCCAGGGTGGGCCCGGCGGCGGGGCCTCAGCGCCCCAGTGCGGCGCGGAGGGCGCGGGCCCGTGCCTCGTGGATGGCCTCGGCAATGGCCGGGCCACGGGCGCGGCGGGGCACGGCCGCCGCGGCCACCGGCGCGGTG
>NZ_JAAGOH010000052.1 GCF_010499455.1 Ideonella livida
GGGTCGATCTGGAAGCCGGCGCCGCCGTGTGCCAGGCAGTGCGCCACCTGCGCATTGGTGGCCGCCGAGCAGCTGCCCGAGACGATGGCCCGTGGCCCCGGTGTGGCCGGCAGCGCGGCGGCTTGGGCGCTGGGCGCCAGCCCGTGCGTGGGCGGCAGGCCGATGGCCACGCCCGAGCCGGCCACCAGCAGCGGCAGGCCGACGGCGGCCTGGCCCAGAGTGAGCAGGTCGGCGTTGTCGATGGCATCGACCACGGCCAGGCGGGTGCCGGCGGCGGCCAGGGCGTCCAAGCGCTGCCGCACGGCGGCCGGGCCCTGGCGCAGCGCGTCGTGCGTGACCCCGCCCACGGCGCCCCGGCTCTGGCGTTGCAGCACGCGCACGAGGTGGGCGTCGGCCATGGGGGTGAGCGGGTGGTGCCGCATGGGGCTGTCGCTCAGCAGCAGGTCGCCCACGAAGAGGTGGCCCTTGAACACAGTGCGGCCGGCCTCGGGGAAGGCCGGGCACACCGGCACCACCGGGGCTTGCAGCGCATCGGCCAGGGCCTCGGCCACCGGGCCGATGTTGCCGTGGTCGGTGGAATCAAAGGTGGAGCAGACCTTGAAGTAGATCTGCGCCGCGCCGTGGGCGCGCAGCCAGGCCAGGGCCTGCAGCGCGCTGGCCACCGCCTGGGCGGCGGGCACGGTGCGGGATTTGAGGGCGATGACCACCGCCTGGGCGTCGGCGGGCGGTGGGCCGTCCTCGGCGCCGGGGACGCCGATGGTCTGCACCACGCGCATGCCGGCGCGCACCAGGTTGTTGGCCAGATCGGTGGCGCCGGTGAAGTCATCGGCGATGCAGCCAAGCAGCAGCATGGGCGTCCCCTGGCGGTCAGGCCGCGAGGGCGGCGGCCACGGCAGCGCCGAAAGCCTTGCAGCCCAGCGTGCCGCCCAGGTCGGCGGTGCGGGTGGCGGGGTTCTCCAGCACGCGGTCCACGGCAGCGTGCATGGCGTCGCCCGCAGCGCGCAGCGCGGGCACGCCGTGGTGCTGGCCCATCCACTGCACCAGCATGGCCACGGAGAGGATCATGGAGACCGGGTTGGCCTTGTCCTGGCCTTGGATGTCGGGGGCCGAGCCGTGCTGGGCCTGGGCGCAGCAGTGGGTGTCCGAGGCCATGACCGAGCCGGCCAGGCCCAGGCTGCCGCTGAGTTCGCTGGCCAGGTCGGAAAGGATGTCGCCGTAGAAGTTGGTGGCCACCAGCACGTCAAAACGCTCGGGGCTGCGCACCAGGTGGGCGGTGCTGGCGTCCACCAGCAGGTCGTTCAGCTCGACCTCGGGGAAGTCCTTGGCCACATGGCGCACGGCCTCCAGGAACAGCCCGTCGGTCATGTGGAAGCTGTTGGCCTTGTGGATGGCCGTCACCTTCTTGCGGCGGGTCATGGCCAGCTCGAAGGCGCGGCGGGCGATGCGCTCGCTGCAGTGGCGGGTGATCTTGCGGGTGGACAGCGCCATGTCGGGGCTGGGCATCACCTCGCCCCAGCCGCGGCTCATGTTGCGGTCGGGGTAGAAGCCCTCGGTGGCCTCGCGCATGATGACCAGGTCCATGGACTTGCCCGGCTTCATGTTCGATTCCAGGAAGGGCCGGGTGCGCGCCGGGCGCACGTTGGCGTACAGGTCCAGCCCGATGCGGAAACCCGCCGACACGTTGCGGCCGCCCTGCTCGGGCGCCGGGTAGTCGGCATGCGACTGGGTGCCCAGGATGATGCCGTCGTAGCCGCGCGCCTTGTCCAGGGTCTCCTGGCGCAGCGTGGTGCCGTGCTGGGCCAAGCTGGTGAAGCCCACGTCATCAAAGTCGAAAGACAGGCCCAGGCCGAACTGGGCGTTGGCCGCCTCCAGCACGCCCACGGCGGCGCTCACGATTTCAGGGCCGATGCCGTCACCGGGCAGGACGAGGATCTTCATGCTTGTCTCCAAGAGGTTTCCAGAACACGGCGCATCCGGCGCCATGTCTGAAAGTTTAAAGACAAGATTGCATCAAGGCAACAGTTAATACAAAAAGCCGCCGACGTGGCGATGGTTTGGGGCGCTACAGATGGACCTCGATGCGCGGGCCCGCCGGCAGCGCGGGTGTGGCCGCGGTGGCCGGGGTCGTCAGCGTGGGTGGCTCTTCGTGGGTTTTGATGACCCGCACCACGTCCAGGTGCTGGCGCAGCTGGTGCGCGGCCTCCATGCGCTCGCCAGCTTCCAGCAGGTCCAGCAAGGCCAGGTGCTCTTGGCACTGGCGGGTCAGGCGGGTGTGGTCTTGTACGGCGTGGGTGTGGCTGTGGTACTCCAAGATGCGGCGCTGTTGGTTCACGCTGCGCAGCGCATCGAGGATGAAAGGGTTGTGGGCGCAGGCCACCAGGGCTTCATGGAACTCGGCGCCGGCGGCAAAGCGCTCGGCGGCGGTCCAGCGCTCGATGCCGCCGTCCAGCAGTTGGTGCTGGGTGCGCCGCACGCGGTCAAAGGCCGCCTTGTCCACCTTGAAGCTGGGCTCCAACAGCGCGGCGGGCTCGATGATCATGCGGAAGCGGTAACTGGCGCGGTGGGCTTCCACGGTTTGCAGCACCGGCCGGAACAACCAGCCGCGGCCGGGTTTGCGCTCGGCCAGGCCTTCACGGGCCAGGCGGTTGAGGGCGCGCTGCACCTGCAGGCGGCTCCAGCTGTGGCGGTCCATCAGCTCGGCCTCGGACACCTCCTCGCCAATCGCGTTGGCCAGGCGGTCTTCGACGATGCGCATGTACACCGCTTCGTCCGAGTCACCGTCGTCGATGCTCAGGGTGCGCAGCTCGGCGCTTTCCATCGCGAGCTGAAACCCCCGGTTGGGCTCGGAGCGCACGGCGCCCAGGGTCTCCAGGTACTGCAGCGCCTTGCGGATGGGCGAGCGCGAGACGCCCAACGCATCGGCCAGGGCCTGCTCTTTGAGGCGTTCACCCCGCGGCGCGGCGCTGCGCACCAGCTGCTCCAGCAGGCGCTGCGCCACGGTGGCGGTCAGGCCGCCGGGGGCCTCTGGGGGCGGGGCGTGTTCGGTAGAGGGCGCGGCGGGCAGTTGGGCGGAAGGGGCAGGGGCGGGCATGGCCAGGGCTGGCCGCGAAGGCCAGGCTGCGGGTCGGGGACAGGTCCCACTGTAGCGGGCCCGTCCGTGTCACGTGACCTGCAGCGCCATGCAGGCGGGTCGGGCCTTGCGCGCTCACCCGCTCCTGTCCCATTTCCCGCGGGGTGTGGCGCCTCAGCGCTCCGTCCGCTCCAGCACCAGCCATTCGGTGGCATGGAGCTGAAAGCTGCGGCTGGGGTCGAAGAACCGCTGGCCAGGGACGTCGTTGAAGGCCTGGAAGGCCGCTTCATAAGCGCGGAACGCGCCCAGGTGGGCGGGGGTGTCGAACCAGTGGCTGGCCACGCCCTCGGGGTGTTCGGGCAGGCCGCCAAAGTAGGCCAGCATGGGGTTGAACTCGGGCAGCTGGCGCTGGTGCACGGTGCGGCGCAGGGCGGCCGCGGCCTGCGGGGCCTGGGCCAGGGCATGGCGGTGGGCGGCTTCCCAGCGCGCCACAAAGTCCGGCAGGCTCACCTCGGGCGCGGCAAAGAGCACGTGCAGCACCTTGGCGCCGCCCCAGCCCGGGTGGGGCACGGGTTGCTCCAGGGGCTCGGCCACCAGGCTGAGCGAACGGCTCATGTCGGCGAACAGGGCGCCGTCCGGGCCCACGCGGGTGCGCACATGCTCATGCTGGAAGGTGGCCACCATGTCGGCGGCGTGGTCCCAGGTCAGCTCGGTCACCGAGTCGCGGGCCAGCACCTGGGCGGGCGGGTGGGTGGGCTCGCCCAGGCGGCCGTAGGCGGCGTCCAGCACATGGTGCTGCACATAGCGGCGCAGGCGCACCGGCTGCTCGCGTGAGAGGGCGGCGTGGCGGTGCTGGATGTAGGCGATGAACTCGGCATGGGTCATGCCGGGGCGGCGGCAGATGGCGGCCAGCATCTGGATCATGGGGGCTCCTGGGCAACGGTGGGTGGCGGGTTGGGTCGGGCTCAATCGAACTGCAGGCGGCCCTCACGCGCGATGCGGCGGTAGAGCGCGCTGTCGTCCTTGAGCGCCTGTTGCAGCGTGGCCGTGTCGCCGGGCTCGGGCACCAGGCCCAGGGCTTCCAGGCGCGGCGCCATGGCGGGGTCGGCCTGGCAGCGCTGCAGGGCCTGGCGCAGGCGGGCCAGCACCGGGGCCGGGGTGGCGGCGGGGGCGAACAGGCCCACCCAGGACGACTGGGTGAAGCCGGGCAGGCCGGCCTCGGCCACGGTGGGCACTTCGGGCATGAGGGGGCTGCGCCGGGGTGCGGTGGTGGCCAGCACCCGCACCTTGCCGGAGCGGGCCAGCACATGGGCGCCGGCGTCCAGCGTCAGGTCCACCTGGCCGCCGGCCACGTCATTGAGGGCCGCGGCCGTGGACTTGTAGGGCACATGGTTGAGTTCCGTCCCGGTGAGCGACTCCAGCTGGGCCACTGCAAAGTGGGTGCCGCTGCCATGGCCGGCGCTGCCGTAGCTCACCCGCCCGGGGTGTTGCCGCAGGTGCTGCACCAGCTCGCCCAGGGTCTTGACCGGCAGCTGCGGCTGCACCGCCACGAACAGGCCGTAGCGGCCGGTCATGCCCAGGGGCTGCAGGTCGGTCAGCGGGTGGAGCCGGCTGGCGGGCTCCACGATGGGCAGGATGCTGTAGCTGGTGTTGGTGAACAGCAGGGTGCGGCCGTCAGGCGCCGCCTGCATCACCGCCTGCACGCCCAAGCGGGAGCCGGCGCCGGGCCGGTTCTCCACCACCACGGTCTGGCCCAGGGCGGGGCCCAGGCGCTCAGCCAGGGCGCGGGCCGCGGCGTCGGTGATGCCACCGGCGGGGAAGGGCACGATCAGGCGCAGCGTGCCGTCTTGGACAGGTGTCTGCGCCAGGGCTGGGGCGGGCAGCAGGCCGCTGGCGGCCAGCGCGGCGGCGCCCAGCAGGGCCAGCGAATGGCGTAGCCAGCGGCGGCGCCCCGACGATGCAAGGGCACCGGACTGTGGCCCTGGGACGGGAAGCGTCAGGCGTGTTGGGTGCATGGGGGGTGTCTCCGTTTTCGTGGTGTCTGGTGCGTTGTGCCGGGTGCGTTGTGCCGGGTCCGTTGCGGCGGTTGCGGCACCGGGGGTCACGCTGCCGGAGCCAGCCCGTCCCAGCAGACGTACTGGGTCTCCAGGTACTCGGCCATGCCCAGGTGCGAGCCTTCCCGGCCCAGGCCGCTTTGCTTGACGCCGCCAAAGGGCGCCACCTCATTGGAGATGAGGCCGGTGTTCACGCCCACCATGCCGGTCTCCAGCGCCTCGGCGGTGCGCCAGATGCGGGCGGCGTCGCGGCTGAAGAGGTAGGCGGCCAGGCCGAACTCGGTGTCATTGGCCAGGGCGATGGCCTCGTCGTCTTGCTCAAAGCGCAGCAGCGGCAGCACCGGGCCAAAGACCTCCTCCCGCGCCAGCTGCATGTCGGGCCGCACGCCGGCCACCACGGTGGGCTCAAAGAACCGGCCGCCCAGGGCATGGCGGCGCCCGCCCGCCAGCACGGTGGCGCCGCCGGCCACCGCCTCGGCCAGCAGGGCTTCCAGCCGTTGCACGGCGGCGTCGTCAATCAGCGGGCCGATCTGCACGCCGGGCTCCAGGCCCGGTCCCACGCGCAGCGCACGGCAGCGCTCGGCCAGGCGCCGGGCCAGGGTGTCGTGCAGTGGGGCCTGCACCAGCACCCGGTTGGCGGCAATGCAGCTCTGCCCGGTGTTGCGGAATTTGGCGTGCAGGATGCCTTCGACGGCGCGGTCGGGGTCGGCGTCGTCCAGCACGATGAGCGCGGCGTTGCCGCCCAGCTCCATCGAGCATTTCTTGACCGTGTCGGCGGACTGGCGCAGCAGCAGGCGGCCCACCTCGGTGGAGCCGGTGAAGGTGAGCTTGCGCACGGCGGGGTGGCGGGTGAGCACCCCGCCGATGCGGCCGGTATCGGCCCCGGTGAGCACGTTGTAGACCCCGGCCGGCAGGCCGGCGCGGTGGGCCAACTCGCCCAGGGCCAGGGCGGTGAGCGGGGTCTGGCTGGCGGGCTTGACCACCACGGTGCAGCCGGCGGCCAGGGCTGGGGCGGCCTTGCGGGTGACCATGGCGGCCGGGAAGTTCCAGGGTGTGATGGCGGCGCACACGCCCACCGGCCGGCGCAGGGCCAGCAGGCGCTGGCTGTCCTGCCCGGCGGGGATGAGGTCACCGCGCACGCGCTGGGCTTCTTCGGCAAACCAGCGCACAAAGCCGTTGGCGTAGTCCACCTCGGCGCGGGCCTCGGCCAGGGGCTTGCCCTCTTCCAGGGTGATGAGGGTGGCCAGGTCTTCGCGGTGGGCCGTGATCAGCTCGTGCCAGCGCTGCAGCAGGGCGGCACGTTGCCGGGCTGGCGTGCGCCGCCACGGGCCCCAGGCGGCCTGGGCGGCGTTGATGGCCTCGGTGGTTTCGGCCTCTTGGCAGCGGGGCAACTGGGCCAGCACGGCGCCATCGGCCGGGTTGATCAGGGGGCTGTGGCCGTGCGGCGTGGCGGTGCGCCATTGGCCGCCAATCAGCGCGGCCTCCTTCCAGAGGCCAGGGTCTTGGAGCAGGGTGCGTGACATGGGGGGCTCCGGGTTCAGCAGGGGTGGCGGCCGGTCATGAAGGCGCTGTCGGGGTCCGCCGTGACGGGCAGGCCCGAGGCCACCAGGCCCTGGCGCAGGGACTTCATAAAGCGGTCAGGCACGCGCATGGCCGGGGCGCGCAGCGGGCCGCCGTTGAAGCCGGCCAGCCAGTCCTGGTACTTCCACATGCTGCGGTTGAGCACGCCGGTGCCGCCGGCGTAGCTCTGCGCGGCCGCGCCGTTGGCGTTGCGTGCGGGGTTGACCTGCCAGTACAGGGCCATGGCCTCCTCCCAGCGGCCGGCGCGGGCCAGGGCGAAGGCGCGGGGGTAGTAGTCGCTCATCCAGGCGGTGTTGCTGGTGCCCGAGAAGGGCAGGTCCATCAGGCTCATCAGCGGGATGGCATCGCCCTCAATGGGGCAGCTGATGACCACGTCGTGGCGGAAGTGGTGGTACATCTCGCACAGCCCGGCGGGCAGCGGAAAGCCCTGTTCCGACTTGATGGCGGCGATGTTGGGGCAGTCCTGCAGCAGGCGGCGCACCAGTGCCACCGACATGCCGGCCGGGTGTACCCGCTCAAAGCCCCACAGCGGGATGGGGAACAGCATCACCGGCAGGCGGGTGGCCTCGCAGAAGGCGCGGGTGTAGTCGTAGATCTCCTGCTCGGTGGTGGGCCAGAACTGCGGCGGGTAGCTCAGCAGCACCACGTCGGCGCCGGCCTGCTCGGCCAGCTGCACGGCGCGGATGTTCTCGGCCAGGGTGCCAAAGGCGGCATGGAAGAACAGGCCCAGGCGGCGGCCGGCGGTGTCCCGCGCCCAGGCGGTGAACTGGGCGTTTTCCTCCGGGGTGATGGCCACTTCGCTGCACAGCAGGGTGTAGCTGTAGCCCAGGGCGATGGTGTGCTCGATGTCGTGGCGGATACCGCGCTCGTTCAGGCGCGTCAGGTCGGCGCTGTAGCTGGGGATGGTGACGGCGGAGCAGCCGGTGAGGTGTTCACGGGCCCAGTCACGGGCGGCGGAGCGGGGCAGGCGGGGCAGGGTCATGGTGGGGTGGGGCTTGGTGCAGGCGTGGGGAGGCCGGCGGCGTGGCCGGTGGCCAGGCCGCAGGAGCGATGGGGGAAGCGGGCCGCGGGTGGGCGGGGCTTTACTTGGCCACTGGCACGATGCCCACCGGCAGCGGTGTGCCGCGGCCGGCTTGGCGGGCGCGGGCCAGCAGCATTTCGGCCATCACCACGTCCTGCAGGGCGGAGCCGACGGACTTGTAGACGGTGATGTCGTGCGGGTGGTGGCGGGCTGGCGCCTGGCCCGACACCACCGCATGCAGCGGCAGCAGACGGCTGGCCAGGGGCACCCCGGCGGCCACGGCGGCCAGGGCGTCACCGGTGTCGTGCAGCACTTCCTCGGGCATGTCGGCCACCACGGTGGTGGCGCGGGCCAGGGTGGACACATCCACCTCACGCTGCTCGGGCAGGGTGGAGCCCAGCGAGAGCACGGTGGCGCCCGGGGCCAGCCAGTCACCCTGGAGCACGGGGGTTTCGTCGCGGCTGCGGGTGGCGCACAGCACCAGCGTGGCGCCAGCCACGGCGTCCTGGCCGCTGGCGCAGGCCCGGGCCGCCACCCCCTGGGCGGCGGCGTGGGCGGCCAGGGCCTCGCGCCTGGCGGGGGTGGGGCTGTAGACCCGCACGCGGCCCACGGCACGGCCTTGCCGGCGGGCATCGGCCAGCAGGCAGTCCAGCGCGCCTTGGGCCTCAAAGCCGCTGCCCAGCACGGCCAGGTCCAGCGGCCCGGCCGGGGCCAGGTGGCGGGCGGCCACGGCGGCGGTGGCGGCGGTGCGCAGGCCGGTGACGCGGTTGCCGTCGATCAGCGCGGTCAGCGCCATCGTCTCCGGGTCAAACAGGCTGATGAGGTAGCTGGCGCAGCGCGCCCGGGGCGAGGCGGCAATCAGTTTGCAGCCCAGGTGGCCGCTGCCGGCGCCGTGCCGTGGCGAGATCGCGGTCAGGCCGCGCAGCCACAGGCCGTCGGCCCGGGCCATGCTGCGGGGCGGCACGCTCTGCGCAGGCACCGCCTGGGCGTAGGCCTGGGCCAGGGCGGCCACGGCGGCGGGCCAGTCGGCCAGGGCGGCCACGTCGGCGTCGGTCAGGAACAGGGTGGGGACGAGGGCGTTCACAGTGGGTGCAGGCATCGGGTGGGGATGGCTGCACGATAGGAAGCGGCCCGCGTGGCGGGAACTGCGGCGCCGGCAAAGCAGCTATCCACGATGTGGATGGCTGGGCGGCGGCAGTGCTCAGGGCTCAGCCAGGGCGCAGAGCAAGCGGCGCACCGCCCGGGTGGCCCCGGTCTGCGGCCGGCGCAGGCTCTCGGCCAGCACCACCCGGCGGATGAGCGTGGGTTGGACGATGCGGGCCCAGGCCAGGCGGGCGTCGGCCTGGCCGGGCAGGGCGGAGGCGATGGCATAACCGCCACCCGCGGCCACCACCTCCAGCTGCAGCTGTACCGAATCGGCCTCCAACGCCACGCGCAGGTCCAGGCCGTGGTGCTGGGCCAGGGCGTCCAGCCGGGCGCGCAGCAGGTGGGGGCGGGCCGGCACCACCAGGGGCACGCCCGCCAGGGCGGCCAGGGGCACCTGCCCGCTGGCCAGCAGCGGATCGCCACAGGGGCCCGTCAGCTGTAGCGCCAGGGTGGCGAGCACTGGCTCTTCGCCCGGGGCGGGCGGGGCCACGCCAGCGTGCAGGGCCTCGGTGGCGTCGTCGGCCTCACGCAGCACCACCGCCATGTCCAGCCGGCCCAGCTGCAGCAGTTCCTCCAGCGGGGTGCTGGCGCCCTCGGCCAGGTGCAGGCGCACACCGGGCAGCTGCTGTCGCACCGCCTTGGCCAGCGGGCCGCCAAAGCGGCGGACGGCGCTGGGCAGCAGGCCGACCCGCACTTCGCCGCTGGGCGTGCCGCGGGCGTTGCGGATCTCGTCGGCCAGCCCGTCAGCCTCGCGCTGCAGGCGCTCGACACGGCTGAGCAGCTGCTCACCCAGCGCGGTGAGCACCACCCCGCGACCGGTGCGATGGAAGAGGCGCTCGCCGCAGGCCTGTTCCAGCGCGGTGATCTGTCGGCTCACCAGGCTCTGGGGCTGGTCCAGCGCCAGGGCGGCCTTGCTCAGGCTGCCGGCCTGGGCCACCTGAAGAAAAAGCGCCCAGCGCGGGTCCAGCACGGGGGGATGGGCGATGGCCAAGGGGGCAGGTCCGAGGGTCATCGCCCCAAGCTTAGGTCATCGGGCCTCGACGGTGGCCCCGCCACGCGTCTTCCACAGCGACCAGCCGATGCCGGCGGCCAGCAGGGCGGCGGTCACGCCCAGGCTGATGCTGGCGGGCACCTTGCCGTCAAACAGCCAGTCGCCCAGGAAGATCTTGGCGCCGATGAACACCAGCACCGCCGACAGCGCGTACTTCAGGTAGTGGAAGCGGTGCACGATGGCGGCCAGGGCGAAGTACAGCGCCCGCAGGCCCAGGATGGCGAAGATGTTGCTGGTGTAGACGATGAAGGCGTCTGGGGTGATGGCGAAGATGGCCGGCACCGAGTCGATGGCGAACACCAGGTCAGCCACTTCCACCAGCACCAGGCACAGCAGCAGCGGGGTAGCCCACAGCACCGGCCGGCCGGTGACCGGATGCGGCTGGCGCACCAGGAAGGCCTGGCCGTGCGCCTGCTCGGTCACCCGCAGGTGGCGGCGCATCAGGCGCAGCACCGGGTTGTTGGCGATGTCGGGCTCCTGGTCCACCATCACCAGCATCTTGATGCCGGTGACCAGCAGGATGGCGCCGAAGACATACATGATCCAGCTCACTTCCTGCACCAGGGTGGCGCCCAGGCCTATCATCAGGGCCCGCAGCACGATCACCCCCAGGATGCCCCAGAACAGCACCCGGTGCTGGTGCTCACGCGGCACGGCGAAGTAGCCAAAGATCAACGAGATGATGAACACGTTGTCCAGGGCCAGCGTCTTCTCCACCAGGTAGCCGGTGAGGTAGAGCTCGACCGCGGTCCAGGCCCGATCCGTGGCGCTGGCCGCCCCGGCCAGCTGCGGGTCCATCGCCCCGGCCGCCGGCTGGTGCAGGTAGATGGCGAACACCGCGCCCGCCCAGGCCAGGCCCAGGCCGATGTAGAGCGCGGACATCTTCAGGCTCTCCCTGACGCCGATCTCATGCGATTGGCGGTGCATGACGCCCAGGTCGAAGGCCAGGATGAGCAGCACCGTGCCGATGAAGCTGAGCCATATCCAGACGGGCATGCCCAGCCAGAGGGTATTGAGGAGTTCCATGGTGTCAGTCCTGCTAAGGAGGGAAATGGTGGGGTGATCATCCCTGCCGCTCCCGGGGCGGCGCGAGCAGCGTTAAGCTGAGTTCTACTTCGTCAAAAGCGAAGTAAAAATGACTGTCCGCCCCGCCTCTCCCGGAAGCAGCCCGGTCTGAGCCCCGTCCACCGACCCGATGTCGGCAACACCATGTCCAACTTGAACTACCGCCATCTCTACTACTTCTGGGTCGTGGCCAAGGAGGGCGGCTTTGCGCGGGCCGCCGAGCGGCTGGACATGGCGATCCAGACCATCAGCGTGCAGGTGCGGGCGCTGGAGCAGGCGCTGGGCCACCAGCTGCTCAAGCCCGAGGGGCGCGGCATCGCCGTGACCGACGCCGGCCGCGCGGTGCTGGCCCGGGCCGAGGAGATCTTCCAGCTCGGCGAGTTGATTCCTGAGGAAGTGGCCGCAGCCGCCTCGGGCCAGGGCGCCCGGCTGGCCGTGGGCTTGTCGGATGGCCTGTCCAAGCAGGCGGCGCATGCGTTGCTGCAGCCGGTGCTGGGCACGCCCGGCCTGCGCCTGCTGTGCCATGAGGGGGAGCTGGAGCAGCTGCAAGGTGAGCTGGCCTTGCACAGGCTGGACTTGGTGCTGGCCTGCCAGGCGCCGGCGGCCAACACCAGCCTGCGGCTGAGCAGCGAGCGCCTGGCCGTGGCCCCGGTGGACTGGTATGCCCCGGAGGGGCTGGCCGCCGGCGTGGCCGGTCAGCCCTTTCCGGCCTGCCTGGGGGCCCTGCCCTTGCTGCTGCCCACCGCCCATGCCGCCCTGCGCGGGCGGGTGGAGCGCTGGCTGGAGGCCCGGCGCCTGGCGCCCCGCATCGCCGGCGAGTTCGAGGACAGTGCCTTGATGAGCCTGTTCGCCGCCCAGGGACTGGGCGCATTTCCGGTGTCCGCCCTGGGGCGGGCCGAGGTGGCCACCATGCCAGGGCTGGTCCACCTGGGCCGCAGCGAAGACCTGGTGGACGAGGTGCACGCCATCCGCTCGCGCCGCGGCCTGCACCATCCGCTGGTGCAGCAGGTGTTGCACGCGGCGCGCCAGGGGGGGGGCTGAACCCCTGCGGCGTCGCCCGCCTCCTGTTCCAATACCGCCCCACCGGGCGGGGTCGCCCGGTCCGCTGCCGCCGCGAGTGCCCCGCACCATGCCAACTGCCCTGTCACCCTCTCCCGCTCCCCAACGCCTGGACAGCCTGGACATGCTGCGCGGTGTGGCCATCTTCATGGTCGTCGCCTTCCATGTCTCCATTCCCTTCGGCTTGCCTGCGGCCTTGACCACGGTGGCCAGCCTGGGCAACGCCGGGGTGCAGCTGTTCTTCCTGATCAGCGCCTGGACCATGTGCCACATGTGGGTGCAGCGTCAGGGGGAGCCGCAGGCTGCTGCGCGCTTCTACCTAAGACGCTTCTTCCGCATCGCCCCCTTGTTCTGGTTGGCGATGGTGTTCTACAACGGCCTGCGCGCGTGGCAGACGGGCCACCTGGGCGAGGTGGGGCCGCTGGATCTGGTGCTGACCGCCCTGTTCCTGCATCCCTTCTCTGTCCACGCCATCAACCTGGCTGTGCCCGGTGGCTGGAGCATCGGGGTGGAGATGTGCTTCTACCTGCTCTTTCCCTGGCTGGTGATGCGGTGGCAGACGCCGCAGGCGCGCCTGGCCCTGGCGCTGGCGGCCTACCTGGTGGGCACCGCGGCGATGGTGGCCTTGCGCCCCGTGCTGGACACGCCGCAGGGGGAGCGTTTCCTCTATTACAGCCTGCTCACGCAGCTGCCGGTCTTTGCGGTGGGCATGGCCCTGTTTGCCCTGTTGCAACAGCCCCCGGGGCAGCGCCGGGCGGCCTGGCGTCGGCTGCTGCCGATGTTGGCGGTGTGGTTGGGCCTGGCCTTTGCAGGCAAGGCCATGGGCCTGCTGACCCGTCCCTTCTTCTGGCTGCAGGTCTTCATGCTGGCGGCGGGCTTGGCCTGGACGCTGCAACGCGGCTGGGCCTGGGCACCGCTGCGGGCGCTGGGCCGGTGGTCCTACAGCATTTACCTGTTCCACTTCTTCCTCTTGGACACGGTGGCCCTGCTGTGGCCCGTGGCTGCACCGCGCGCGTCCTGGCACTACCTGCCAGCGCTGGGCATGGTGCTGGCGCTGAGCGCTCTGGCGGGTTGGGCCTCCGCCCGCACGCTGGAGGCCTGGTCCCAGGGCGCCGGGCGCGCCGCCGTGGCGTGGCTGGCCCGGCGGCGCGGGCCACACGCGTCGGTCAGTGGGCCGTCTGCCTGAGGTGGCTGGCGGCCCCGGGGCCCCAGGCCCGCATCAGCGCGCCCAGCACCCGCAGCTCACCCTCGGCCAGGTGGCCATCGGCATCGGCTGCGGCGGCCACCGCCGAAATCACCCGGCGTCGCAGGCCGGGGTCGTCCACTTCAGCCATCAGGGCGGCCAGCATCGGCTCATCGATCGCCGCCAGCACCGAGCCCCCGGAACGGGTGCCCAGCACCAGGTCCTCGCACAAGGTGCGCAAGGCCTGCGGCAGGCTGCCCGGCGGCAGGCCCAACTGCGCTTCGGCGTGCATCTGGGCCAGGGCGTCGGTTTCCCGGCGGCACACATGGCCGTCGGCGATCAGGGCCAGGGCCACCAGGCGGGCGGCGGCTTCAGGGCTGTTGCGGGGATAGCTGTGCATGGTGGGAGGCTCCGGTCAAAGGCGTCCCGTGGGGGACAGGAGCCCTGACTGTCGCCGCTGTGGAGTAATTAAAAAAGCAGAGTGAAATTAACTTTAGCTTCTAAAAAATAGAAGTTTTGACGTTCCCCCCTCCCACACCGGGTAGACGATCGCATGGGGAATCCCTTGGTGTGCGGTCCACGGCCTTGCCGCAGCGGCCGCGCGGACCTGGGAGTGCGCTGGCGTCAGCATCCCGCGGCCTTCTGTCGGCATAGCCGGCTGGATGTGTCCCACTGGCGCGGCGTTGTCTCAAGCCGGCGCATCCCCCGTCGATAGCCCTCATGGCGGGGCCCCCAGTCGGCTGCTACGCTTCTTGCAGCACCCCAGCCCAAAGCCAAGGTGTGACAGACATATGCAGTACTCCAAACACACTGGGCCGCCCCTGGAGGGGTTCGCGGCAACCGGTGAGCCCTCGGCGCCCTTAGGGCCGTCCACCGGCGTGGCCCGGCCGCGCCCCTGGGCGCGCCTGCTCGGCACCGACCCCGAGGTGCGCGAGCAGATGGGGGCACTGCTGCTGTCCATGGCCACCTACCTGGTCTACGGCCTCATCGTTCACCTGCAGGTGCGCACGGGTCTGATGCCGCGACCGGTGGCGGGGGCCCTGGGGCTGGTGACCGTGCTGACCCATGTCGTGTTCTGGGTGGTGGTGCGCCGGGGCTGGGTGCGCACCGGGCGGGATCCGGGTCTGGCCCGTACCCAGCTGCTGTTTGGCGTGGCCCTGATGTTTCCGTCCTATGCGGCCATTGGTCCGGCGGCCGGCGGGCTGCAGGTGGTCATGGCCAGCCACATCGTCTATTCCATGTTCATGATGCGTCCCCGGCAGGTCTGGCGCCTGGTGGGGGGCACCCTGATGCTGCTGGCGGCCACCATGGCGCTGAGCCTGCACCTCTGGCCGGAGCGCCATGACTGGCGGGTGCAGGCCTCCAACCTGGCCTACGCCGCCTTGGTCATGCCCCTGATCGCCGTGCTGGCCCACCGCATCACCCGCATGACCACACGGCTGCGCCAACAGCAGGCGGAGCTGCAGGCGGCCCTGGCGCGGCTGGAGGAGCTGGCCACCCGCGACGAGCTGACCCGCACCCACAACCGCCGGCACATGACCGAACTGCTGCGCGCGCAGCAGTCTCTGCACCGGCGCAACGGCGCGCCGCTGGCCCTGGCCCTGTTGGACATTGACCTCTTCAAGGCTGTCAATGACCACCACGGCCATGCCGTGGGCGACGAAGTGCTGCGCGCCTTCTCTCGCCTGGCTCAACAGGGCCTGCGCGGCCATGACCTGCTGGCGCGCTGGGGGGGCGAGGAGTTTCTGGTGTTGCTGCCCCACACCAGCGCCGAGGACGCCCTGGGGGTGCTCAACCGCCTGCAGGAGCAACTGGCCGGCGCTGCTGGTGCGGCAGAAATGCCCAAAGGCCTGTGCGTGAGCTTCTCGGCCGGCCTGGTGGCGGTGGATCCGGATGAACCCCTGGATCAGGCCATCGACCGCGCCGACCAGGCCATGTACCGGGCCAAGGCCACGGGCCGCGCCCGCTGCGTGGTGGCCTGATGGGCCCACGGCTTGGCCGGTGCCTGCGGCCAGTGGGTCAGCAGCAGCCGCCGCTGGACTTGACGGCGATGCCGATGGGTTTGCCCCGGACCGTCGTAGGCGCGGCCCCTGGCGCTTGGCGCGGCGCGCAGCAGGCCGAGGAGGTGTTGGCGCCCGCCGGGGCCGCGGCCCCGGTCTGTTCAGAGAACACCGCAATGCTGTCCAGCGTCAGGTAGTGCTCCCAGGCCATGCCCTGAGGGTCGGTCACCCAATGCTTTTCGCTGCGCGCATAGCAGCAGGTGGTCGCGCCTTCGTCCAGCAGCGGCGCGTCCGCCGCCTCGGCGCGGGCCTTCAACTCGGCCAGTTCGTCGGGCGTCTCCGCCTGAAAGCCCAGGTGGTCAATGCCCGTGGCCTGGCCGCGGGTGGAGATGGCGAAGTTCACCCGCGGATCCTCCAGCATCCATTTGGCGTAGTCGGCCTCCACGCGGGTGGGCTCGGCGCCAAAGAGCCGGCTGTAGAAGGTGATGCTGGCGTTCAGGTCCTGCACATGCAGGTGGACATGGAAGCGCTTCATGTGAGACTCCCGCAGCACGAGGCTGCATCAAGGGTGGGGGCCAGGGCCGGCATGCAGCTGCCGTCGCCGGCGCAGCAGTCGGCCATCAGGGTGGCCAGCAGGGCCTGGACCCGGGTGAAATCCACCCGGTAGATCAGATGACGACTCTCCCGCGTGGCACCGACCAGGCCGGCGTGGGTGAGTTCCTTGAGGTGAAAGGACAGCGTGTTGGCCGGGATGCCCAGCCGCTCGGCCAGCACCCCGGGCGTCAGCCCGGCCGGCCCGGCCACCACCAAAGCCCGGAAGGCCTTGAGACGGTGGGTCTGGGCCAGGGCGGCCAGCGCCTTGATGACATCTTGATCTTCCATCATTCCATCTTCGTGGAAATGTCTGTAGACCACAAGCCCCGAGCAGGCGCGGCGCCATCGCTCATGGTGATGATTTGGCAGGCACCCGCCAGCCCTTGGGCTGAAGCTGCTTGGGGGTGGGGGTAGGTGGGGCTGGGCTCTGGGGCGGGGAGAGGGGCGTGCCGGCCTAGGGCGACAGGACGGGCAAGCCCAATTTGGCCAGGTACTGGAACAACGGGTCGTAGAACGCCGCCTGTCGTGTAGGGTCCTCGGCATGGCCCTCGGGCACCACGATGACCATGCCTTGACGCGCGCGGGTGAGCAATACCCGGTACGCGTTCTTCAGGTACTGCTGGCGGTCGGGATGATGAATGCGTTGCCAGCGATCGCTGACAAACGACCAGTGTTCCCAGCCTCGGGGGCCGCGCCGAAAGTCGGCATCCCACACCACGGCCGTCCAGTCCAACTCCAGACCTTGGACTTGAAACTCGGTGGCTGCATCCTCCAGAAAGTCAGAAGAGCGCACGTCGTCACGGTCGTTCAAGAACCATGGCACGGGGTCAATGCGCACGCGCACATCAATGGCATGCGGGCGCAGGCGTTGGGCCTGGGACGAGACCACCAGCCCCACCCGTTCGCTGCCACGGGCTTGGGCCCGCAGCCAGCGCTTGGCACGCGGCAAGCTGCGGGTGAGCACGATGGGAAAGTGCGGCTGCACTTTGGACAGGAGGGCGCTGGCCGCGTCCACCTCGGCTTGCAGCACCTGGCGGACCCATTCCGACACGCCGTTGGCCCGAAAGGCGCGCATGGAGGTGCGCAGATGCAGTTCTTCTTGCCAGTGGACCCGAGGTAGGTGCCGCATCGTTTCCACCAGGTCGGTGGCGCCGTACTCCTCGGCTTGAAGTTGGGCGGGCATGACCAGGTGCCAGTCGGGTCGCTCATCACGCAAGGCTTCGATCCACGCGCGGATGCCGGCCTCACCGGTATTGATCTCCTGCCCGCCGCCCACCAGCCCGATGACCACCGCCCAATCGGCGTGCCGGTCCATGCAAGCCAACAAAAAGGCGGGTTCACTCTGGTCAAAGCTCGCTTGCGCGCGCTTGGTGGTCATGAACTTGCGCGTCTGCTCCTGGTTCCAGGCCCGCTGGGCCTCGTCAAACACCGTGACATGTTCCAAAGGCGCCTCGGCGCTGCGCAGGCCGTCGTCACGAAAGTGGCGCACGTTTTGAATGAACGACTCCACGGCTTGGCGGGCGTGGGTCTTGGTTTGTTTGGCGCCCCGCTCGCGGGCCCGGGCGACTTGGTCACGCGTCAGCGCCTCGCGCAAGATGTTGACCAAGGGGTCGTTGCCAGACAGAAAGACGCTGTAGAGCGTGCTGTCGGCCTCTCGGTGGCGGTTGGCGATGTCCAAACCGACCAAGGTCTTGCCGGCACCCGGCACACCCGTGACCAAACACAGCACTTTGAGGTGTTCGGCTTGCGCACGGGCAATCCAATGCTCCAGAGCGCTGGCGGTCACGCTGAGGTTGACCCCTTCAGCGCCGCTTCGCGAGATCTCGTGCACGCTGTGGCCGGCGTAGAGGGCCCGGGCCGCCTCGACGATGGTGGGGGTGGGCTGGTAGCGGCCATCCAGCCAGGCTTGGGCATCGACCGCGGGCCCTTGGGGCCGGCTCAAGGCCTCTCGCAACAAGGTGGCCAAATCGCCCGGGGCCACCACCAGCGGGCGAGCCACCTGGTCTGGCGCCCAGTCCCAACGCCAGGGGTGCGAGGTCGCCTGTGTGGGCACCAGCACCGGCACCAAAGGCAGGTCATGTGAGGGGGCGTGGAAATTCTTGAGGTCCAGCGCGTAGTCCCACACCTGGTCCAGTGCTGCGGCGCTGCCGCTGGTGGCGCCCACCTTAAATTCCAGCACCCAAACCCGGTCCCCCCAGATCAGCACGTTGTCGATGCGCCGACCCAGGCGAGGCAGCACAAACTCGAAGCACAACAGGCCTGGCGTGGTGTGAGGGGCGCAAGGGTCGAGCAAATCTTGCAAGGACCGCAACACCTCCTGCCAGCAGCGAATCTGTGCCGACCAGGCGTCGCGCTGTTCCCGTGCCACGTCAAAGGCGGACTTGGCGACCAAGGTGCCCAGTACCGCCGCGGGGTCGGCGTGCAAAAAGTCCAGCAGAGGCGTGGCGTAGTGGTGGTGGGGCATAGGCGGCAGCGTGACGAGAGGGAACCATACCGTAAACCTCAGCGGTGCTGCGTCGGGAAGCGGTGACGTGCGGCACCCGCGGCAGGGGCCGCAAGCGTGGTGCGCTGGCCTCAGCCGGCACGGTCATCTTGCTCGCGGGCAGCTGCATGTCCCGGTAGGTCTGCAAATAAATCGCATGCGATATAGTTTTTTGCAACGCAATAGGTGTTCAATCCGCATCGCCTCTGGAGGACCGTTGGCATGACCGATTTCTTTTCCCACAGTGCCCGCAGCCTGCGCGGCCAGCCCGTGCCCTTGGCCGAGTACCGCGGCAAGGTCGTTCTGGTGGTCAACACGGCCAGCAAGTGCGGCTTTACGCCGCAGTACGCAGGCCTGGAAGCGCTCCACCAGAAGTACGCGGACCAGGGTCTGGTGATCCTGGGTTTTCCGTGCAACCAGTTCGGCAACCAGGAGCCGGGCGACGCCAGCACCATTGAGGGCAGCTGCCTCATCCACTATGGGGTGAGCTTCCCGATGTTCGAGAAGGTGGAGGTCAACGGGGCGGGGGCACATCCGCTGTTCGTGTGGCTCAAGTCGCGCCTGCCGGGCTGGCTGGGGGGACGGGTGAAGTGGAACTTCACCAAGTTTCTGATCGGCCGGGACGGGCAACCGCTGCGCCGCTTTGCGCCCATCACCAAGCCCGAGGCGTTGGAGCCGCACATCCGCCGCGCCCTGGGGCTGGCCTGACATGGCGGATCCGGCACGCCGGGCCGCGGGCACGGGGGGCTCACCGGTCCCGAGCGCCGGCCCTGGCTCCGCCCCTGATGCCGCGGCGTGGCTGCAACTGGACCGGCAGCTGTGCTTTCCGCTGTATGCCACGGCGCGTTTGGTCACGCGGCTTTACCAGCCCCTGCTGGAGCCGCTGGGGCTGACCTATCCGCAGTACATCGTGCTGATGATCCTGTGGGAGCAGGCGCCCTGCACCGTGGGCCACATTGGCCAGCGGGCGCTGCTCAACACCAACACGCTGACGCCGCTGCTCAAGCGACTGGAGCAACAGGGGCTGGTGACGCGGCTGCGCCGGGTGCAGGACGAGCGGGTGGTCGAGGTGCACCTGACCCCGGCCGGTCAGGCCCTGCAGGCGCGTTGTGCCTGCGTGCCACGGCAGGTGCTGGCGCAGGTGGGCTTTGCCGCGGACAAGGCCGCGGCGCTCAAGGGACTGTTGGTGGAGCTGATGGACGCACTGGGCCCGGGCGAGACCGCCTGAGCGGCTGGACATGCACTTTTGGTGATGGCTTGAGCCCAATTCTTGATTGGTCAGGGGCAGGAGGCGGTTTCTAGAATCCGCCGCGCCTGCCTGCCCCCACGGGGTGCGGCTCCTGTGGATGGGCCCGGGGGCGGCGCCGTGGGGCTGGCCGCCTTCAGGATTTCGCCATGACGCACCCCTTCTACGGCCATAACCACATTGGCAAGTCGCGCAGCGCCCTGGGCACCGTCACGCTGCACAGCGTGGACGCCCGCACCGGCGAGCCGCTGCCCGGCCCCTTCTTCCAGGCCACCCGCGAGGAGGTGGACGCCGCCTGCCGCCTGGCGCAGGCCGTATTCCCCACCTTCAGCACGCTGGCGCCGGCTGTGCGCGCTGGCTTTCTGGACACCATCGCCGACGAGCTGGACGCATTGGGCGACGACTTCATCGCCACCGTGGGCCGCGAGACCGCGCTGCCCGAGGCCCGCCTGCGCGGCGAGCGCGCCCGCACCAGTGGCCAGATGCGCTTGTTTGCCACTGTGCTGCGCCGGGGCGACTTTCTGGCGGCCCGCATTGACCGCGCCCTGCCGCAGCGCAGCCCGCTGCCTCGGCCCGACCTGCGCCAATGCCGCCTGGGCGTGGGCCCGGTGGGCGTGTTTGGCGCCAGCAATTTCCCGCTGGCCTTCTCCACCGCCGGCGGTGACACCGCCGCTGCCCTGGCCGCCGGCTGCCCCGTGGTGGTGAAGGCGCACAGCGGCCACATGGCCACGGCAGAGGCCGTGGCCGAGGCCATCCACCGTGCGGCCGAGCGCACCGGCATGCCCGACGGCGTGTTCAGCATGGTCTACGGCGGCGGCGTGGGCGAGTGGTTGGTGCAGCACCCGGCCATCCAGGCGGTGGGCTTCACCGGCTCGCTGCGCGGCGGGCGGGCGCTGTGCGACCTGGCCGCGGCGCGGCCCGACCCCATCCCGGTGTTTGCCGAGATGAGCAGCATCAACCCGGTGGTGGTGCTGCCCGGCGCGCTGCAGGCGCGGGGTGCCCAGGTGGCGCAGGAGCTGGCCGCCTCGGTCACGCTGGGCGTGGGCCAGTTTTGCACCAACCCCGGCCTGGTGCTGGGCGTCAGGTCGCCTGAGTTCAGCGCCTTTGTGGCCGCGCTGTGCCAGCGCATGGCCGAGGCCACCCCGCAAACCATGCTCAACCGCGGCACCTTTGGCAGCTACTGCCACGGCGTGCAGGCCCTGCTGGCCGTGCCTGGGATCACCCGCCTGTGCGGCGCCGACAGCACCGGTGGCCTGGCGGCCCCGCAGGTCTTCCAGGCCGAGGCCCGCCTGCTGCTGCAGGGCGATGCGCACCTGCAAGAAGAAGTCTTCGGCCCTGCCACCGTGGTGGTGGAAGTGGCCGACCGTGCCGAGCTGCTGCAGGCCCTGGCCGCCCTGCGCGGCCAGCTCACCGCCACCCTGATCGGCGAGCCCGACGAACTGGCCGCCTGCGCCGACCTGGTGGCCCTGCTGGCCCGCAAGGCCGGCCGCGTGCTGGTCAACGGCTACCCCACCGGCGTGGAGGTGTGCGACGCCATGGTGCACGGCGGCCCTTACCCGGCCACGTCCGATGCACGTGGCACCTCGGTGGGCACCCTGGCCATTGACCGCTTCCTGCGCCCGGTGTGCTACCAGAACCTGCCGGATGCGCTGCTGCCCCCGGCGCTGCAGAACGCCAACCCCTTGGGCCTGGCGCGGCTGGTGGAGGGGGTCAGCACCCGCGAGGCCTTGGCCTGACGCTCAGCCCACCGGGGCCTGGCCCTCAATGCCCCGCATCAAACCGCTTGGCCTGCTCCCGCAGCACCTGGATGAAAGCCTGCGCGGCGGGGCTGGGGGTTTCGCCCAGGCGGGTGACCACGCCGTAGTCGGGCATGCGCACCGGCAGGTCGGTGGGGATGCGTGAGAGCAGGCCCTTGCTGACGTACTTGTCGGCCAAGGCGGCCGGGGCCAGTGTCAGCATGGGGGTGGCCTGCATCAGTTCCATGGAGAACAGGAACGAGGGCGTTTCCACCACGCCCGAGGTGGGCAGCAGGCCGGCGCGCTCGAAGATGTCGTCCGACACCTTGCGGATGGCGGTGCCGGGCGGGTAGAGGATCCAGGGCCAGTTGGCCAGCTCCCGCGCCTCCACCGCCTGCGTCAGGCGCAGCGGGTGGTGGGGGCCGCCCACCACATGCAGCCGCTCACCCATCAGCCGCTCATAGTCAAAGTGGGCGGGCTGGTCGGGGTCGGTCAGGCGGCCCACCATCACCTCGATCTTGCGTTCGGCCAGCCACTGGGCCAACTGGTTGCTGCTCTGCTCGAAGATCTGCAGCACCAGCAGGGGGCGCTGCCGCTGCATCTCCGCCACCGCGGCGGGCAGCAGGTCGGCGGCCGAGCCCGAGATGCCGCCCAGCGTGAGGTGGCCGTGACCCCCGGCACGCAGGGCGTTGAACTCCTCCACAAACTTGCGCTGGCCGCCCAGCACGTCGCTGGCGTAGCGCAGGGTGAACAGGCCCAGCTCATTGGGCCGCACCCCGCGCGAGAGGCGGTCGAACAGGCGGGTGCCCAGGATCTCCTCGATGTCGGCCAGCACCTTGGTGGCGGCGGGCTGGGTGATGTGCAGGCGCTCGGCCGCCAGGCGCAAGTTGCGGGTCTGGCCCAGGGCGTCCAGAAACTGCAGATGGCGGAAGCGCAGCCGGGCGCAGGCATGCGCCAAGCTCAAGGGTTTACCCGGATCGGAGGCGAAAGTCATCACCAAATGGAATGGGTTGGGGCGAAAGAGTGAGTGGACCTCACCGGGGTCGGAATCTAGCATCCCGCTCGCGCTGAACCCAATATCCAAAGGGCATGACCGGGCCGAAGGGCTCAGGCAGTACGGTCAAATCCACGCAGGAGACATACATGAAATTGAAAGCCTTGGCCTTGGTGGCCGCGTCCGTGCTGGCCCTGCTGTCGGCCCCCGCCAGCGCCCAGATCAGCGAGCGCACCTTCAAGGTCGGCATCGGCCTGAGCGAGGACCATCCGCAGGGCATGGCCGTGAAGTACTTTGGCGAGCAGCTGGCCGCCAAGAGCGGCGGCAAGCTCAAGGCCAAGCTCTTTGCCAGCGGCTCCCTGGGCAACGACGTGACCATGACCGCGGCCCTGCGTGGCGGCACGCAGGAGATGACCGTGCCCGAGGTCTCCACCCTGATGTCGATGGTGCGCAACTTCGGCGCCATCAGCATGCCCTTGACCTTCCAGAACGAGCAGGAGGCCGACGCGGTGCTGGACGGCCACTTTGGCCAGAGCCTGCTGGCCCGACTGCCCGAGAAGGGCCTGGTGGGCCTGGGCTACTGGGAAAACGGCTTCCGCCACATCACCAATAACAAGCGGCCCATCACCAAGGCCTAGGACCTGGCCGGCCTGAAGATGCGTGTCATCCAGAGCCCGCTGTACCTGGACACCTTCAATGCCCTGGGCGCCAACGCCACGCCCATGCCCTTCACCGAGCTGTATTCGGCCATGGAGCAAGGCGCGGTCGACGGGCAGGAGAACCCGGTCGGCCTGATCCTGGCCAGCAAGTTCTACGAGGTGCAGAAGCACCTGGTCCTGTCGCGCCACATCTACAGCACCTGGGTGCTGCTGATGAGCAAGAAGACCTGGGACAGCCTGAGCCCGCAGGAGCAGAAGATCGTGCAGGAAGCCGCGCGTGAGGCCACCCTGTTCGAGCGCAAGACCATTCGCGCCTTCAACGAGAAGGCCCTGGGCGAGCTGAAGAAGGCCGGCCTGCAGGTGACCGAGCTGCCCGCGGCCGAGCACGCCAAGCTGCGCGCCAAGCTGCAGCCGGTGGTGGCCAAGTACGCCAAGGAGTTTGGCGAAGACACCGTGACCGAGATCCAGGCCGAACTGGCCAAGGCCCGGGCCGGCAAGTAAGCGTTCGACCGACCATGACCACTCGCCAGCCCCGCCGTCCCTTCCGCTCCCGCGAGTGGTTTGCCGACCCCCACCGCTCCGACATGACCGCGCTCTACCTGGAGCGCTTCATGAACTACGGCATCACGCCCGAGGAGCTGCGCTCGGGTCGGCCCATCATCGGCATTGCGCAGACGGGTAGCGACCTGTCGCCCTGCAACCGGGTCCATCTGGAGCTGGCCAAGCGGGTGCGCGACGGCATCCGCGACGCCGGCGGCATCCCGATGGAGTTCCCGGTCCACCCGATCTTTGAGAACTGCCGCCGCCCCACCGCGGCGCTGGACCGCAACCTGGCCTACCTGGGCCTGGTGGAGATCCTCTACGGCTACCCCATTGACGCGGTGGTGCTCACCACCGGCTGCGACAAGACCACGCCGGCCGGCGTGATGGCCGCGTCCACCGTGGACATTCCGGCCATCGTGCTCTCGGGCGGCCCCATGCTGGACGGCTGGCACGAGGGCGAGCTGGTGGGCTCGGGCACGGTGGTGTGGCGCAGCCGCCGCCTGCTGGCGGCGGGTGAGATCGACGAAGAAGAGTTCTTGCAGCGCGCCTGCAGCAGCGCGCCCTCGGTGGGCCACTGCAACACCATGGGCACGGCCAGCACCATGAACGCGGTGGCCGAGGCCCTGGGCCTGTCGCTGCCGGGCTGCGCCGCCATCCCCGCGCCCTACCGCGAGCGCGGCCAGATGGCCTACGAGACGGGCCGGCGCATCGTGGACATGGCTTATGAGGACCTGCGCCCTTCGCGCATCCTCACCCGCGAGAGTTTCCTCAACGCCCTGTCGGTGATCAGCTGCGCCGGCGGCTCCTCCAACGCCCAGGTCCACATCATGGCCATGGCGCGCCACGCCGGCGTGGACCTGCGCCCCGAAGACTGGACCGAGCACGCCTACGACCTGCCGCTGCTGCTGAACATGCAGCCCGCCGGCCAGTTCCTGGGCGAGCGCTTTCACCGTGCCGGCGGCGTGCCGGCGCTGATGTGGGAGCTGCAAGCCGCCGGCAAGCTGCACGGCGGCTGCCTCACCGTGACCGGCCGCACCATGGCCGAGAACCTGGAAGGCCGCGAGACCCGCGACCGCGAGATGATCCGCCGCTTTGACGCGCCGCTGCTGGAGAAGGCCGGCTTCCTGCTGCTCAAGGGCAATCTGTTTGACTTCGGCATCCTGAAGACCTCGGTCATCTCGCAGCGCTTCCGCGACCGCTACCTGAGCCGGCCCGGCCAGGAAGGCATCTTCGAGGCCCGTGCCGTGGTGTTCGACGGCTCGGACGACTACCACCACCGCATCAACGACCCCGCCCTGGGCATTGACGAGGACTGCATCTTGGTGATGCGCGGCGCCGGCCCGATCGGCTGGCCCGGCTCGGCGGAGGTGGTCAACATGCAGCCGCCCGATGCGCTCATCCAGCGTGGCATCCACACCCTGCCCACGCTGGGCGACGGCCGCCAGAGCGGCACCGCCGACAGCCCCAGCATCCTCAACGTCTCGCCCGAGAGCGCCGTGGGCGGCGGCCTGAGCTGGCTGCAGACCGGCGATGTGATCCGGGTGGACCTGAACGCCGGCCGCTGCGACGCCCTGGTGGCGCCCGAGGAGATCGCCCGGCGCCAGCGCGAGCTGCCGCCGCCGCCGGTGCCGCGCAGCCACTCGCCCTGGGAGCAGCTCTACCGCGAGAAGACCGGCCAGCTGGCCGACGGCGCCACGCTGGACTTTGCGCTGGACTACCGCCGCATCTCGGAAGTGACGCCGCGTCACAACCACTGAACCCCACCCTTCCACCGCAGGAACCTCATCCATGAACCCGAATGCAGCGGCCCCCGCCGGGGCCGAGGCTGGCGTCAGCCTGTCCGCCCTGTCCGCACTGAACGTGCTGCCCGCCGATGGCCTGACCGGCACCCTGGTGGGGCGCGTGCAGCTGCCCGCCACCGCCGGCCACCCAGGCGGCCCGGCCGTGGTGGCGCTGCGCGCCGACGGCGTGTTCGACCTGAGTGCCACCTTCCCCACCATGAGCGCGCTGCTGGAGACGCCGCAGCCCGCCGCCGCGGTGCGCGCCACCGCGGGCACCCGGTTGTGCAGCGTGGCGTCGCTGGTGGCCGCCAGCCTGGCCGGCCTGCAGGGCGCGGCCGACACCTCGCAGCCGGTGCTGCTGGCGCCCTGCGACCTGCAGGTGGTCAAGGCCTGCGGCGTGACCTTCGCCACCAGCCTGATCGAGCGGGTGATTGAGGAGCAGGCCCGGGGTGACGCCAGCCGCGCCCAGGGCCTGCGCGCCCAGGTCACGGCCCTGATCGGCGAGCGCCTGTCCGACATCCGCCCCGGCTCCGAGCAGGCGATGGCCCTCAAGGCCCTGCTGCAGGAGAAGGGGCTGTGGTCCCAGTACCTGGAGGTGGGCATCGGCAAGGACGCCGAGGTCTTCACCAAGGCGCCGGTGCTGGCCTCGGTGGGCTGCGGGCAGGACATCGGCATCCGCGCCGACTCGGCCTGGAACAACCCCGAGCCCGAGGTGGTGCTGGCCGTGAGCAGCCGGGGTGACATCGTGGGCGCCGCGCTGGGCAACGACGTGAACCTGCGCGACATCGAGGGCCGCAGCGCCCTGCTGCTGGGCAAGGCCAAGGACAACAACGCCTCCTGCGCCATCGGCCCCTTCATCCGGCTGTTCGACGAGGGCTTCACCCTGGACCAGGTGCGCCAGGAGACGGTGGACCTGCGCGTGGAGGGTCCGGACGGCTTCGTGCTCAAGGGCATCAACACCATGGCCAGCATCAGCCGCGACCCCACCGACCTGGTGGCCCAGACGCTGGCGGCCCACCAGTATCCGGACGGCTTCATGCTGTTCCTGGGCACGCTGTTCGCCCCCATCGAGGACCGCGACCAGCCCGGCGGCGGCTTTACCCACCACCTGGGCGACCGCGTGAGCATCCAGAGCCGCTGGCTGGGCGGCCTGCACAACCGCGTGACCCTCTCCGAGCAGGCCGCGCCCTGGACCTTCGGCCTGCGCGCCTTCATGGCCAACCTGGCCGCGCGCGGCCTGCTGCGGGCCTGAACGCCGCGCACCGCCCCGCAACCCTCAACAAGAACAAAGGAGACACAGACCATGACGGACAAGCTGCTGACCCGCGGGGCCTGGCTCATCGAGCAGTTGATGGTGGGCCTGCTGGCGGTGATGGTGGTGCTGGTGTTTGGCAACGTGGTGCTGCGCTACGCGTTCAACTCGGGCATCACGGTGAGCGAGGAGCTCTCGCGCTGGGCCTTTGTGTGGCTGACCTTCCT
>NZ_JAAGOH010000053.1 GCF_010499455.1 Ideonella livida
TGAGCTTCCTCCCCACCCCGCCTCGCGGCGACGCAGTTGCCCTTTGGCTAACCTTCGGCTCTGCTGATACCTGGTATCGGGACTCTCACCCGACTGGATTCGTGCCATGCGCGGCACACACGTTTGACTTAAGCGGCGCCGTCAGGCGTCCGCTTGAAGGAATGGGAAGGGACTCCCCCAGTGCCGGCCGCAGCGCGGCGCGCCAGCATCGGCGGTGGAGCGTGTCGGGCATCGGGCATGTGTCTGAAGACCGGCATGTGGGGCTGTGTGGCAAGCCACTGAACTGACCGGAGGATACGACCATGTCCGAAGCCGTGGGTGACTCGAATTCCAAGCGCGGAGCTGCGAAGTTGACCGGTGGCGCGCCGCTGGCCATTCCCTTGCCGCTGGGCAGCGCCGTGTTGGGGCGGGTGGCGCCTGATGCGCTGCAGGCGCGTATGGCCCGCGTGGGGGTTGATCTGGCCAAGCGGGTGTTTCAGGTGCATGCCGTGGATGCCCGGGGTGAGCGGGTGCTGGCCCGCAGTTTTGCGCCTGAGAAGTTTTTTGCCTGGGCCGCTGGCTTGCCTGCTGGCTGCGTGGTGGCCATGGAGACCTGCGGCGGCGCCCACCATGTGGCGCGCCAACTCCAACGCCTGGGCTTGGAGGCGCGGCTGGTGGCCGGCCATTTCGTCGCGCCCTACCGCTTGGAAGGGCGCGGGGCGAAGAACGATGCGAATGACGCCAAAGCGATTTGCGAGGCCGCCGGGCGGCCTCACATGCGCTTTGTGCCGGTCAAGTCCATGGACCAGCAGGCCGTGCTGGCCGTGCACCGCCTGCGCCAGGGTCTTGTGGAAGAGCGCACCGCCTGCATCAACCGCATCCGTGGCCTGCTCACGGAGTTTGGTCTGGTGTTCCCCCAGGATCCCCTTCACCTGCGCCCATCGCTGGCTGAGATCACCGGCGAGCGCCAGGCCGGCCAGGGCCTGCCCGATCTGCTGCGCCTGGTGCTGCAGCGCCTGCACCTGCAGTGGCTGGAATTGGAGGTGCACCTGGCCTGGTGTGATGAGCGCATTGCCCAGCACGCCCGCCAAGATGCCCAGGCCCGCCAAGCCTTGAGCGTGCCCGGTGTGGGCGCGCTCACCGCCTCGGCCATGGCCGTGGGCGTGGTCGACTTCCATCAGTTCCGCAGCGCCCACCAGTTTGGCGCCTGGCTGGGCTTGGTGCCCAAGCAGGATTCCAGCGGCGGCAAAGCCCGCCTGGGCCGCATCACCAAGGCCGGTGACGAGTACCTGCGCATGCTGTTGATCCAGGGCGCCAAATCGGTGCTGATGCACGCCGCCGCCCGCACCGACCGCACCAGCCGCTGGGTGCATGCCCTGCGCGAGCGGGTGGGCTGGCAAAAGGCCCTGGTGGCCTTGGCCCACAAGAACGCCCGCATCCTGTGGGCGCTGCTGACCAGCGGTGAGCTCTACCGGGCTGAGCATGTCAGCACGCCACCCCACACCAGCGGATCGCTCCAAGCCACCTCGATGCCCGCCACCGCGGCGGCCTGAACAAGCCACCCTGCCCGCCCGCCGCCCTCAACCCCACACCCGTTCTCCTCCCGCCCCACACTGCGCGCCAAGATCACCACAGGTCAGACCGGCAGCAGGCAAGCTCGATAACTCGACTGTGGCCACAGCCTTCAAAAGCCCAGGACCACGCTGAACGAATGGAGCCCTGCTGCGCGGTTCCCATCTGGGGCATCGGCTGGCCATTTGCGCCCACGCCACAAGCCCGTCTGTAGATATGCAGTCTGTCCCCGATGGTGTTTGGCAACCCGCGCAGTTCAAAGGTATGGGGGAGCTTTACCTATGGATTTGAAAAACCAATTCAGCCCAGGAGGGGAAACCCTTGCCTGCGGGGGTTGTGCTGTGGGGGAGTCCCTGTAGAAGGGTTAGAACTCACGCTTTGTGAATACCTCTGCAGTAGGGAAGTTTCTTCGGACTTCTTCCGTTCCTGCACGGCAAGAGCCGCTCTGTACTCTTTTGGCGACACGGTAAGTCCCTCTGACCTGGCGTTAACCTTCGCGTACTCGATGTTGATGCGCTCAATGTTCTGAGAGAGCTCTTCTAGCGGAAGAAGGCCGTCAAAGTACAGGGCAAGAAGCCTCTCGCATTCACGCGCGATGCCAAGGTACTCGTTGCCGACTGCCCTGTGCTCCATGTACTGCTTTTCAAAGTTGAAGAACGTTTGAATGGCACCCAAACCTGCAGCTACCAAGGTTAGGGTTGCACCGCTCCACTTTGCCCATTGCGGAAACGCTCCGTCTTCACCCAGAAAAGCAAACAGTACTGAGCCGAGTGCGATATTTATGAGGACCACCGGGATGCCGAAGGTCACATGGTGCGTTCGGCCGCGATTGCCCGCTTGGAAATGCTTGTGTTTGCCTAGGTGGGCGTTCCACCGAAGCTTGTCGAGAACTTCAACTGTATATGGGACACCGCTCATGGTTTTCGTGAGTTCTAACGTGTTATACACGACAACCCCAATACCCACATCTGGCCATAAATTGCCATCTGTAGGCATAAATGGCCACAGGTGGATAGCCAGATGTAGGCAGGGGCGGTGCCGCGTAAATGTCCATATGTGGCTATTCTGCGGTGCGGATGCGGGCTGTCAACCCGGCGCGTTCGGCTTGTTCGCGGGTCATGCGCCACAGGCGGGCTTGGGCATCCCAGCGGGCGCCGTTCGCTTTGGCCTGTGCGGCCAGTTGCGCCTCACCGTAGCGGATCTGCACCAGAACGGGGTCTTGCGGGCCCGCTGAGCGGGGGACGGGGGTGCGGCGGCGGGACGGGCGGGCTTCCACCAGCAGTTCCACGGTCACCAGGCGCTGGTCGCGGGTGGGGTCGTGGCGGTAGCGCACACACAGCAGTTGGTCACCGTACAGGGCGCGCCAGCGTTGGGCGCCGGCCTGTGTGGGCTGCAGCTTTTTAAGCACCTTGGCGTCTTGTGGCGGCCTGTGGGCCGTGGGCTTGTCTTGCATGGGAGAGCGCTCCAGGGGATGGCCTGGCCGTGCTGGCCAGCCCCTGAATCAGAGCGCTGTATGCCCATACAGTCAACCACCCCGGTCACGGCCTCGCACGGCCCCTCGCGGCCCTTTCGGCCGCGTCTCACCGCTATGCCTGACGCAGAAAGTCCTCAATCAACGCCCAGTGGGCGGGCACGTTCAGGGCGGGGGCGTGGCCGCAGCCGGGGATGTCCACCACGGTGGCGCGGGGGCCGCGTTCGCGCATGGCCTGGGCCACGTGGGGCAGCAGCAGGTCTGAGCTTTCGCCGCGCAGGCAGAGCACAGGCAGGGTGAGGCTGTCCCAGGCGTCCCACTGGGTGTAGTCCTCAGGGTGGTTGATGAACTGGCGCACCATGGCGGGGTCGTAGTGCGGGGTGACGCGGCCGTCAGGCAGGCGGCGCACGGAGGTTTCGGCCATGCGGCGCCATTGGGTGTCGCTAAGCCAACCGTAGGGGGCGTAGATGGTGCGCAGGTATTGCTCCAGCTCGCTCACGGTGGCAAAGCTGGCGGGGTTGCCGGCATAGGTGCGGATGCGCTGCACGGCGGCGGCGGCCAGTTCGGGGCCCATGTCATTGAGGACCAGGCGCTCGATGATGCCGCGCAGCGGGCCGGCGGCGGCGCGCAGGCCAATGGCGCCGCCCATGGAGGTGCCCACCCATTGGCAGCGGTCGATCTGGAAGTGGGCCAGCAGGTCCACGGCCAGGCGGACGTAGAAGTCCAGGCAGTACTCGCGGTCGGGCTCGGGGCTCCATTGGCTGAGGCCACGGCCCAGGGTGTCGGGGCAGAGCACGCGCCAGCCCTGGCTGGCCAGCACTTCGGCCAGGTCGTCCATGTCGCGTCCGGTGCGGGCCAGCCCATGCCAGGCGATGACAGGACGGCCCGAGGGGTCGCCCCAGTCCATGACGTGCAGTTCACGGCCGGCGCAAGACAGGTAGCGGGAGACGGGGGACATGGGCGGGCTCCAGGGTGGGCGGGCAGCGGGGCGGTCAGTCGGGGATGTGCAGCGTGCCGGCGTTGAAGGTGATGACGTCACCGGCGGCCGGTGCGGCGCTGAAGGGCGGCACATGGGCGGCGGTGATGGCCGGCGCGGCAAACGGGGCGCCGCCGCGCGGCACGGTGCGCACCACCTGGCTGGGGGGCAGCGGGGTGCCGTGCTTGAGGTGGGCGTACAGGGCGTCCATGGCCTGGTTGAAGTAGACGTGCAGGGGCACGTAACGGTTGTCGTAGCCCATGAGGCCGCCAAAGGCGATGAAGCCGTCAAAGTGCTGGGCGTGGGTCACTTCCACGTAGCGGGTGCTGCTGCGCTGGGGCTCCAACTGGTGGTTGGCGGCCACATAGGCGCGGGCGGTGTGGTTGACGGGCAGCAGGGCGTCGTTGCGGCCGGCCACGATGAGGGTGGGCTTGCCATTGAGGCGGGCCTTCAGGCGCACCTCCTCCAGGCCTTGGCGCACGCGGTCTGAGGCGGCCTTGAGGGCCGGCGGCAAGGCCTGTCCGGTGGGCTGGCGGCCCAGCACCAGGCTGCGCAGGCACAGGGCACCGTCCAGCGAGAAGTCGGCGCTGCCGCTGGTGGGGGAGACGCCCAGGAAGTCCTGGCGGGCGCCACCCACCGAGTCGTCGTACACCAGGCTCACGCCTGAGGTGGGGGGCACGCCGTTGCCCGAGGCGAACAGCCCGGCCTGGGTGCTGGCCACCTGGGCGGTGGGGGCGCCGGCCAGGTCCACATTGGCCATGCTGAAGCCGCAGACCCGGTCGGTCACGCTGAAGCGGCCCAGGGCGTTGACGTAGGTGACGGCGATGGCGTTGGTGGCAAAGCGGTAGTGCGACTGCTGCAGGGAGTCGCTTTCCGCCTGCCAGCCGTAGGCACGCAGGCGGGCCAGGGCGCTGGTGGCACGCTCGGCGGTGGTGGCGCCGCTGACCAGGCCGCGGGCGGCCAGGGCGGTGCAGCGGTTCTCGGCGGCGGTGGTGTAGGCGGCCGGCCAGAACAGGCTGTGCAGCGACAGGCCGGCGGCCGGGGCCAGGGCGGCGCAGGGCTGGTAGACGTTGGCCAGGGTGAAGTAGTCGACCAGCGCCTTGCCGGTGGCGCCCACGGGGCGGTCGCCCTGGCGGATGGACAGGGCCAGGCGGCCGGGCACCTGCACATTGGGCTCGCTCACGGCCACGCCGTCGATCAGGCCCTCGGTGTCCTGCTCGGCCGCGGCAATGGCGGCGCCGCCGCCGTTGGACACGCTGGAGGCGATGACCAGGGTGTTGGCCGGCCGGTAGCGCGCGCCACCGGTGGGGCGGTGGTGGGCGTTGAGCACATGGAAGGCAAAGCGCACCGCGTCCAGGGTGTGGCGGCCCCAGTCCTTCTCGGGGTTTTGCTGCGAGTGGGCGTGCTTGTAGGCCACGCGGTGGGGCGTGTCGGCGTTGAACGCGGCCAGGGTGGCGTCGTCCACGTCGGCGCGGAACAGCGCGGCGGTGCCCGCGCTGGCGGCGGTCAGCAGGGTGCCGTCGCGGGCGGTCACGGTGCCGGTCATCAGGTCATGAAAGCCGTTGCCAGTGCCCTTGTCGGTGTAGGCCACGGCGCAGCCGTGCTTGAGGCCCCACTCGCCTGCCGTGGCAATGGCGCCGTAAATGCCGCGCGAGCCTGAGGAGGTGGCGGTGACGATGCAGGGCTCGGCAGGCTTGAAGCTGGCGGGCACCTGGACCATGACGGTGACGTTCTGGCGGCCGCTGCCGTCGTCAGACCAGGCCAGGTATTCGGTGCCAGCCACCTTGCCTTCACCCAGGGTGGGCTGGCCGTCCACGTCGATGTTGGGGCCGTAGAGCACGCCCATGCCACCGGCGGCGGTGTAGTCCACCAGGCCGCGGTAGTTGTTGTAGATGGCGTTGCGGCGCAGTTCAGCGGCGGTGGGCGCGGCGGGGTTGGCGTAGGTGGGCGCCAGGCCCATCAGGCCGGTTTTGCCCAGGCCGGCGGTGAGCAGGTCGTCACTGACGCCGTCGTAGGCGGTGATGCTGACGGGGCCGCGCAGGCCGGCGGGCAGCGGGCCGCCGGCGGCCAGGACGCCGGTGGACAGGGCCAGGCCGACGGCCAGGGCCAGGGCGCGGGGACGGCCGGGAAGGGTGACGTAGGACATGCGTGTTGTCTCCTCTGGTCTGGGCTCACTCGGGGGTGGCGGGGGGCGAAGGGGGCGCGGGCGGGCGTCAACCCGGCGGTGGGGAGGCGGTGGCCGGCGTGGCGGGCCCGGCGGCGTCCGGGCTGCGACCCAGGGCACGGGCCCGCAGGCGGCCCACCACGCCGTTGGGAAAGTGGTAGACGCACAGCACAAAGCCGATGCCCAGCCAGAACAGCCAGCGGTCGGGGCTGATGAAGGGGGCGATGAGGGGCACTTCAGACAGGGCACCGCCCTCGCCGCCGGCCAGGCGCAGCAGGTCTTGCAGGTAGTTCTGCGCCAGCACAAAGAGCACCGAGCCGATGACCGCGCCGTACAAGGTGCCCATGCCGCCAATGACGACGATGAGCAGGATGTCGAGCATGATTTCGAAGCTCAGGGTGGTGTCAGGCCCGGTGTAGCGCAGCCACAGGGCCAGCAGGGCGCCGGCCACGGTGGCCAGCGCGGCCGACATGACGTTGCTGAGCGTGCGGAAGACGACGGTGCGGTAGCCAATGGCCTCGGCGCGGAAGTCGTTCTCGCGGATGGCCTGCAGCACGCGGCCGAAGGGGGAATTGACCACCCGCAGCAGGCCCAGGAACAGCACCGTCACCACGACAAACAGCAGGTAGTAGGTGAGCACCTTGCCGTCGACCATCAGGCCGAGCACGGGCTCTTCAAAGGGCTCGAAGGAGGGCGAGAGCCAGCGCGGGGTCTTGAAGCTCAGGCCGTCCTCGCCTCCGGTCAGCTCACTGAGCTGCGAGGCCAGGGTTTGAAAGGCCGCCGCCACGGCCAGCGTGATCATGGCGAAGAAGATGGCCTTGACGCGCAGGCTGAACAGCCCGATCAGCAGGCTCAGCGCCAGCGAGACCCCCAGCGCGCCGCCCAGGCCGGTGAGCACTGCTGCCAGGCCCACGCCGCCCTCGCCCGCCAGGCGGGTGCAGGCGATGGCCACCCCGTAGGCGCCAATGCCAAAGAACATGGTGTGCGCAAAGCTGACGATGCCGGTGTAGCCCAGCAGCAGGTCATAACTGGCCACCAGCAGGATGAAGACCAGCATCTTGGCGGCCACGCCCAGGGCCTTGGCACCGGGAAACAGGAAGGGCGCCAGCGCCAGGCCGGCCAGCACCAGCAACAGGGCCGCGGCCAGCAGCCGGCTGCGCGGCAGGTCGTGGGAGAGGAGTCGGTTCAGCATGAAGGGCTCCTGCGGCTCATCGATTGGTCACGGGGTACAGGCCCTGCGGCCGCCACAGCAGCACCGCCACCATCAGGGCGATGTTGCTGAACAGCGCGGCCTTGGGCGCCAGAAAGCCGGCGTAGTTGGCCAGCAGGCCCACCATGAGCGCGCCCACAAAGCAGCCCAGGGTGCTGCCCAGGCCGCCGATGATGATGACGATGAAGATCAGGGTGTTGACCTGCGCGCCGATCTGCGGGGTGACGTTCTGCTGGTAGAGGCCCCACATCACGCCGCCCAGCCCGGCCAAGGCCGAGCCGGCCACGAACACGCCCACAAAGAGCTGGCGGATGCGGTAGCCCAGGCTCTCCACCATCTCGCGGTCTTGCACGCCGGCGCGGATGAGCAGGCCGACCTTGGTGCGGTTGAGCGTCCAGAGCAGCGCCGCAAAGACGATCAGGCCGATGACCACGGCCAGCAGGCGGTACTTCTCCACCGCGGCGTCGCCCAGCAGCACGGCGCCGCGCAGCGATTCGGGCAGGGGCAGGGGCACCTGCTGCGGGCCCCAGATCACCTTGATGACCTCTTCCCCCACGATCATGCCGCCCATGGTGATGAGGATCTGCTTGAGGTGCTGGCCGTAGACGGGCCGCACCACCACGCGCTCAAAGGCCAGGCCCAGGGCGCCGGCCACGGCCATGGCCGCCAGCATGGCGGCAAACACCGCGCCCAGGTTGGCCCACAGCGAGCCGCTGCCCACCCAATCGGCCATGCCACCCATGACGCTGGTGGCCACAAAGGCGCCAAAGGCGATGAACACGCCGTGGCCAAAGTTCAGCACGTCCATCAGGCCGAAGACCAAGGTCAGGCCCGAGGCGATGATGAACACGATCAACCCCATGGCCAGCCCGGCCACGGTGAGGGTGAGCCAGGTGCTGCCGCTGCCCACCAGGGGCGCGGCCACGGCCATCAGCGCCAGCAGCAGCCACAGGGGCTTGGCGTCAAAGGCGGCCTGGGGAATGGCGGCGCCGGCCGCGGCGGGCGGATGCACCACGGTGGCGGAGGAGGTCTTGGTGCTCATTGATGCGCTCCCAGCGACAGGCCCAGCAGGCGCTGCTGCAGGTCTTCGTCGGCGGCCAGATCGGCCATGCGGCCGGTGTGCACCACGCGGCCGTTGTCCATCACTGCCACGTGGTCACCCAGGGCACGGGCCATGGCGAAGTTCTGCTCCACCAGCAGCAGGGTGGTGCGCTGGCGCTTGAGTTCTTGCAGCGCCTGGATGAGGCTCTGGATCATGGCCGGCGCCAGGCCCTTGCTGGGCTCGTCGATGAGCAGCAGGGCGCGCGGCTCGATGATGGCGCGGGCCACGGCCAGCATCTGCTTCTGCCCGCCGCTGAGCTTGCCCGCGGGGTACAGCCAGAACTTGTGCAGCGCCGGGAACAGGCCAAAGATCCAGTCCAGCCGGGCGGCGTCGAGTTGGTCCACGCGGCGCGCGGCGCGGGCGGCCAGCAGCAGGTTGTCGCGCACCGTCAGGTCGGCAAAGATGCCCATGTTCTCGGGCACATAGGCCAGGCCACGGCGGGCAATGTCGGGCGTGCTGGCCTGCTGGCCCACACCGCCGATGCCTTCGCCCCTGAAGCGGACCTCACCGGCCGAGGCGGCCCACAGGCCCATGATGGTGCGCAGTGTGGTGGTCTTGCCGGCGCCGTTGCGGCCCAGCAGCATGGTGACCTGGCCCTCGGGCACGGTCAGGTCCACGCCGTGCAGGATGTGGTACGCCCCGATGTGGGTGTGCACGCCGCGCAGGGCCAGCAGCGGCATAGGTTTGTCGTGGGTCATGCCGCCTCCTCCTCGCCAGCCGTGGGCGCCTGGCCCAGGTAGGCCTGCTGCACCACATCACTGGCAATGACCGCGGCGGGCTCGCCATCGGCCACCAGAGCGCCGTGGTGCAGCACGATGATGCGGTCGGCCAGCTCGCGCACCACGTCCATCTTGTGCTCCACCAGCAGGATGGTGCGGTCGCGCCGCGCCTTGAGGGCGCGGATGAGGTCGAGCACCACGGGCACCTCGTCCACGCTCATGCCGGCGGTGGGCTCGTCAAACATGTAGACGCGCGGGTCCAGGGCCATCAGCACCGCCACCTCCAGCTTGCGCTGGTCGCCGTGCGGCAGGCTGGCGGCGGTGGCGGCCTGCTTGTCCAGCAGGCGCACCCCGGCCACCAGTTCGCGCGCCTCCTCCAGCCAGTCCTTGCGGTCGCGCCACACCTGCCACCAGTTCAGGCCACCGCCGTGGCGGGCCTGCACGGCCAGGCGCACGTTCTCCAGCACGCTCAGGTTGGGAAAGAGCTGGGTGAGCTGGAAGGCGCGGCCCAGGCCGCGGCGGGTGCGCAGCGGCGCGGGCAGCGCGGTGATGTCCATGTCGTCCAGCAGCACCTGACCCTCGCTGGCCGGCAACTGCCCGCTGATGAGGTTGAAGTAGGTGGTCTTGCCGGCCCCGTTGGGCCCGACGATGGCCGTGAGCGTGCCCGGGGCAAAGGCACAGCTCACATGGTCCACCGCCACATGCCCGCCAAAGCGGATGGTCAGGTTGCGCGTTTCAAGCATGGCGTTCAGGGGGGGGGTCAGCAGCTGCCGATGACGTAGTAGTTGGCGCCGGTCTGCTTCAGCGTGGTGGTCGTGAAGGTGTTCCACAGGCCCATGTTCTGGTTGGAGCCCTTGGCGTAGGCATAACCGCCGCTCTGCGTGGCCCGGCCGGCGCTCACATGGGCGTAGTTGCTGGCGGTGTAGCAAACGGCCGCCGTGCCGGTGGTGGTGCCGGTGGCGGCGGCCGATTGCGGGCCCACCGCGCCGGCGGCGTCCACCGCGGCCACGGTCCAGCTGTAGCTGGTGCCGGCGGCCAGGCCGGTGTCGGTGAAGCTGGTGCCGGTGACGGTGCTGGCGTTGACCTGGGTGCCCGCGCGGTACACGTGGTAGCCGGCCGCGCCGCTGACCCCGCCCCAGGCGATGGTCATGCTGCTGGCGGTGGCGCCGCTGGTGCCCACGCCGGTGGGCGCGGCCAGGTTGGCGGGCGCGGTGCCGCTGCCCAGGCGGTCCACCATGGCCTTGATGGCGGCCATCTGCGGCCCGCTCTTCTTGGCGTAGTTGGCGCTGTCATAACCCCACCAGTCCCAGCAGCTGTTGGTGGCCGCGGTGCTGGTTTGCGGGTACAGCATGATGATGTTGTTGGTGTCGCCCCAGCGGTTGTAGCCGGTGTTGCGCACGTACTTGTCGCCGATGGTGGCGGTGTTCTGCTTGCAGCCGTGCAGCACCACATGCAGGCGGCAGGTGGTGGCGCCGCCCGCACAGGCCGCCGGCACATAGACCCAGCCGGTGGTGGCCATGCCGTGGTTGGTGACGAAGTCGGTCTGGTTGAACTCGGTGAAGGTGCCGCCCAGGGTGCCGTTGTTGCGGGCGTTGAGCGGGCCGTAGAGCTGCTGCAGGATGGCGCCGGCCAGGTCGAAGTTGCAGTCGTTGATGTACGGGCTGCCGTTGGTGCTGCAGGCGCTGCCGTAGTCGTCGGTGATCATCGCGTGCTGGGCCGGGATGTCCTTTTTGTAGACGATGTTGGCCGCCGGCACGAAGCTTTGGTAGTAGGTGGCCAGGTCGTTCATCACGGCCGGCACCACAGTGCTGTCAGCGCTGCCGGAGAACAGGTAGAGCTTGCTGTTCTGCAGGTTGGCCACCGGGTCAATGGCGCCGCTGCCGGCCCAGCTGTTGGTGGTGCTCACCAGCGTGCTGACCGGGATGCTGGTGCTGTGGGTCATGCAGCGGCCGGTGGCATTGGTGATGCTGCCCTGGGCACAGTAGAACGGCCCGCCGGCCACGACACCGGCGCCCTTGGTGAAGGTGGCGGAGAAGCCGACGTGCAGTTGCACGGCCATGAAGCCGCCGGACGACAGGCCGGAGACGCTGGTCTGCGTCTTGTCCAGCGACAGCGCAGGCAGGGTGCTGGCGGCCTGGGCGGCGGTGCCGGCGGCCAACAGGCCAAAGCCGGCCAGGGCGGACAGGGCGGCCGCGGCCAGGCGGCGCAGGGAAGGGAAACCAGAGGTCATCAATCACTCCTTGTACGACGGAGTTCAGGACACAAGAGGGCGTGCGGCCCCACCGGGACTGCGGTGGTGCGTGGGTGGCGGGCCGTTGACGCCTGGCGAAGTCACACCCGCTGCCCGGCGGGCCATGCGGGCAGGGGCGTGACGAACCCTGGGGTCAGCGCCGGCCAGCGTGCGCCCAGGGCCCCATCGGAAATGCGTGGTGTTGGGTGGGACACGCGCCGGCTGCGGCCGCGCGCCCGGGTGCCGCCCCCTCGCCGGGGGGGCGGCGGCGCCTCAGCGCTGGTTGCGGATGGGCACAGCCATCTCTTCGGGCTTGATCTCGCGGATCAACTCGGGCACGCCCCAGGCAAAGGCCGGGTCCACCTTGATGCGGAAGTGGTACATGCTCTGCATGGCCTGGTGGTCCTCCGGGCGGAAGGTCATCTTGCCCTTGGGGGTGTCAAAGCTCATGCCTTCCATGGTCTTGATGAGCTTGGCGGTGGTGGTGTCGCCGCCGGTCCTCTTGAGGGCCTCGACCACGGCGATGGCCGCGCTCATGCCACCGGCGGTGAAGAAGTCCGGCGGGGTCTTCTCGCGCTTGTAGTGGTTGGCCACCAGCCACTCATTGACCGGGTTCTTGGGCAGGCCAAAGTAGTAGTAGGTGGCGCCCTCCATGCCGGGGAAGGCCTTGTAGGCGGCCATGGCCGGCAGGATGTTGCCGCCGGTGGCGATCTCGATGCCGTAGCGCTTCAAGTCCAGGTCGGCGATCTTGAAGGGGTTGCCCGCGCCAGCCCAGATGATGAAGATGACCTTGCGGCCGGGCTGGTCCTTGAGCTTGTCGATCAGGCGCTGGGCACCGGCGGTGAAGTCGGTGGTGGTCGTGGGCAGGTATTCCTCGTGAACGATCTTGGCCTTCTTGACCGCGTCCTTGAAGGCCTTCACGCCGTCACGGCCGAAGGCGTAATCCTGCGCCAGGGTGGCAATGGTGGTGCCGGGCTTGTCCAGCGCCACGGCGTTGCTGATCGCGTCCTGGCTGGAGTTGCGGCCGGTGCGGAAGATGTACTTGTTCCACTTGTCGCCGGTGATGGAGTCGGCCACGGCGGGCTCCACCAGCAGGATCTTCTTGTACTCCTCGGCCACCGGCAGCATGGCCAGGGCCACGCCGGAGCTGGTGGGGCCCACGGCGATGTCGGCCTTGTCGTCACCATAGGCGGCGGCCAGCAGGCTCTTGCCCACGTCGGGCTTGCCCTGGTCGTCACGCTCGATCAGGGTGATCTTCTTGCCGGCCACCATCATGGTGCCGCCGGTGGCGTATTCCAGCCCCATGCGAAAGCCCAGCGCCGACTGCTTGCCGTAGGCCTCCAGCGGACCGGTCTTGCTGTGGATGTGGGCGATGCGGACCTCGCCGCTCTGGGCCCGCGCCGTGGGCCACACCGCGGCCAGGGCGGCCAGCGCCAGGCCGGCCAGCAGCAGGCGGCGCGGGGCGGAGGCGGGGGCAAGGGCGTGGCGGACGGCGGCGGTCTTCATTCGCGGGTCTCCTGGCAGGGGCGCGGGCAGTGCCCTGGGTCTTGGGGGACCCCCCGGGGGGTTCAGGAAGCGCCGGCGTGGCCGTCGCCACCTGCGGGGGGCGGGCGTTCAAGTGCAACGCCTGTGCCAAAAGTCACGCTCTGCGGGAAAGTCCCAGGCCGCCCCCGGCCAGGGCCGGGCGCCGGCTCAGCGGCCGGCAGGACTGGCGGGGGAGACCGGGAACAGCGAGGGCAGGCTGTCGAGCAAGGGGGTGGTGCCCTGGGGCAGCAGGCGCGGCAGCACCGGCGGCTCCTCTTGCACGATGCGCGTGACCGGCTGCTGCGTCTCGGCGTCCATCAGCCAGACGGTGCTCTTGCCATCGGGCTTGAGTTCTCCGGTGACCAGGTAGTGCCCGCCGGCCACGGGGGTGAACTCCACCTCGCCGGACACCGAGAGAAAGCGCCCTTCCACCCGCATGGCCCATTCGCGCAGCGGGGCGCCCACCAGGGTGGTGGCAAACACTTGGCTGCCCAGCAGGCGCAGGCGCACCGGCTTGCCCGCGGGCAGCTGCCGGGTCTTGGAGAACATCACCAGCCGGCCCCCCTGGGCCACGGTGGCGCGGTTGGTGGCGTCCAGCGCGTTGTCCACGTCCTGGTCGTCCACGGCGGTGAGGCAGAAGACCTGGCCGCGCTTCTCGCTGTCCTGGCTCAGGCTGTCGGTGAAGGTGGCCAGCGGCCCGGTATAGCCCTGGGGCAAGGCGGGGTCCAGGGTCTTGCAGCCGCCCAGTCCCAGCGCCAGCGGCACGCCAAGGACCAGCAACAGGGCGGACAGGGCGGTGCGGCGGGGGGGGTGGGGATACGGCATGAACTCATTTTGCATCCGCCCCCGCGGCGGTCAGTCCCCTCCGATGGGGGTTGGGGCGCGGCACCGGCCGGGCCGGGCCGACACCGTGGCGGCGGGGCGACGTCCGGTTTTCAGACGCCGATTGACTGTTTTTCAGACAGCCGGCCCGGCGTGTGACTGAATATCAGACACCGGCAGGGCATCCAGCCCCAACTGGTGCATCTTCTCGTAGAGCGTGGCCCGGGCAATGCCCAAGAGCCGTGCAGCGGCGACCTTGTTGCCCTGGGTGGCGGCCAGGGCGGCACGGATGGAGGCCGTCTCCAGCGCGGCGATGGCCTGGGGCAGCGGCTGCAGGGCCGCCCCGGGCAGGAGGAGGCCGCCGCCGGCCAGGGGTTCGCCCAACCCGCCACGGGCCAGGCCGGCCCCCGCGGCCGTCGGCCCGGCCCCGGCCGGGTCGGGGGCCGGCGCGGCGGCGGGGGCGGGCAGGGCCCCAAAGTGCTCGGCCCGCAGCAGCAGGTCGTCGGTGAGCAGGGCGGCCTGCTCCAGGGTGTTGCGCAGCTCGCGGATGTTGCCGGGCCACGGGTGGGCGCCCAGGCGCTCCAGGGCCTCGGCCGAGAGGGACTTGGGCGCCAGCCCATTGCGCCGGCAGATGTCGTCCAGCAGGTTGTCGGTCAGGGCGTCCAGGTCGGCCAGGCGCTCGCGCAGGGCCGGCAGGCGGATGGGCAGGACGTTGAGGCGGTAGTAGAGGTCGGCGCGGAACTGCCCGGTGGCCACCATGGCCGGCAGGTCGCGGCTGGTGGCAGCGATGACCCGCACGTTGACCCGCAGCACGGTGTTGCTGCCCAGGGGCTCCACCTCCTGCTCCTGCAACACGCGCAGCAGCTTGGCCTGCAGCGGCAGCGGCATGTCGCCGATTTCGTCCAAGAACAGGGTGCCGCCGTCGGCCAGCTTGAACTTGCCGTCGCGGCCCTTGCGGTCGGCGCCGGTGTAGGCGCCACCGGCCACGCCGAAGAACTCGGCCTCCAGCAGGGTGTCGGGCACGGCGGCGATGTTGACGCCCACAAAAGCCGCACGCGCCCGGCTGCTGCCGGCATGGATGGCCTGGGCCAGCAGTTCCTTGCCGGTGCCGGTCTCGCCCAGCAGCAGCACGGTGGCGTCGGTGCCGGCCACGCGCCGCGCCTGGCGCTTGACCTCCATCATGGCCGGGCTGGCGCCCACCATGCTGGCCAGGGTGTACTTGGGCCGGCGCTGCGCGGCCAGCTGCCGCTGCGCGTCTTCCAGCTCGCGCTGCAGGCGGCTGAACTTCTGCATCAGCGGCTGCATGGTGGTCTCGGGGTGGTCCATGAGCACCAGGCCCAGGGCGCCGATGACCTCGCCCGCCTCGTTGCGCAGCGGCATGCGGCTGACCAGGAAGGTACCGGCCCGGTTGGTGAGCAGGTCCACCATCATGGCCCGGCCGCTCTCGATCACCTGGGGGATCAGGGTGTTGGGCACCACGTCCTCCACCTTGCGGCCCAGAAAGGCGTGCTCGCCCTCCACGCCCAGGGCGGGCAGGAATTTCTTGTAGCCCTCGCTGATCCAGACGATGCGGTGGCTGCGGTCCACCACCAGCATGCCCTGCGTGGTGCGGGCAAAGGTGTCGAACATGCTGTGCGCGGCCAGGCGCAGCAGGGCGTCGGCGTCCTGCGGCAGGGCGGGGGGCGACGAGGAAGGCGTGGCGTGGAGCGGCACGGCGGCGCGGCCCGGCGGGCCGGGACGTGGGAGCGGGGGTGGCCCACTGTAGCCAGCCGCGTGCCCGGTGGCATCGGGGGCGCCGCGGGGGGGGCACGGCGGCGCCGGACAGGGGTTTTCACCGGCCTTGTGATTGCGTAATTACGGCATTACGATCCCAGCATGGCTGAAGACCTGCCCCCGCTGCGCGGCACCTCGCTGCACGACAACGTGGCCACCCGGCTGCGCCATCTGGTGTTTGACCGGGTGCTGGCCCCGGGCGTCTGGATCGATGAGAAGGCGCTGGCCGCGCAGTGGCAGATCAGCCGCACCCCGCTGCGCGAGGCCCTCAAGGTGCTGGCCGCCGAGGGCCTGGTGGAGCTGGTGCCCCAGCGCGGCTGCCGGGTGATCGAGCTGACCGAGGACGACGCCGACCAGCTCTTTCCGGTGATGGCCCTGCTGGAGGGGCGCTGCGCCCACGAGGCCACCCGCAATGCCGACGACGCCGGCCGCCTGGCCCTGCAGCGCTGCCACGACGCCCTGGAGCGCCAGGCCGCGGCCTTTGACCTGGACGGCTACTACCAGGCCAACCACGAGTTCCACAGCCTGGTGCAGCGCCTGGCGGGCAACCGCTGGCTGGACCGCTGCACCGGCGACCTGCGCAAGTTCATGCGGCTCATGCGGGGCCGGCAGCTGCAGCTGCCCGGCCGCATCGAGGCCTAGCTCAACGAGCATCGGGTGCTGATCGACGCCATGCTGCAAGGCGACGCCGCCCGGGCCGAACGGGCCATGCACGACCACCTGCTGGCCCAGTTGGCCGCGCTCAAGGCCTTGCGCCGGCTGCAGGCCGTCGAAGGCGGCGCCCAAAGCGACGCCGACGCGCCGCCGGCCACCGCCCCGGCCACCCCCACCACCGCCGGCTGAGGCGCACGCCCCCGGCCCGCGCGCCCCTCCCCCGATCCCCCACGACCCGGAGCCCCCCCCGATGACCGCGACGACCTCCCTGCACGCCGCGCCGCCCCGCGCGGGTGTGGCGCCCCGCCCCGCCGCCAGGCGACGCCCGGCGCGCGCCAGTGCGCCGGCCCCCGACCTGCTGGACACGCTGCTGGCCGACAGCCGGCTGCTGCTGTCGCTGCAGGGCGAGGCCAGCAGCCCGCTGATCGCGGCGCGCCTGACCCAAGGCCTGCGCCAGCTGCTGGGCGGGGGCGACAGCCCGGCCTTGGCGGCCTGGTTCGAGCACCTGGCCGCGGACTTCAACCCTGATCCAGGGGCGGTGCTGGCCAGCGCACAGGCCTATGCCCGCGACCCCGGCGCGGCCACCCTGCTGCCGCTGACCCAGCTGGCCGAGCCGCCGCGGCAGGAGCTGTTCCGCCGGCTGAACCGGGCACCTGGCGGCACGGCCACGCTCATCGCGCTGCGCCGCGCCCTGCTGCAGCGCCTGCCGCGCCAGCCCGGCCTGGCCATGGTCGAGGCCGACCTGCTGCACCTGCTGTCCAGCTGGTTCAACCCCGGCTTCCTGGAGATGCGGCAGGTGAGCTGGGACAGCCCCGCGCAGCTGCTGGAGCAGATCATCCGGCACGAGGCGGTGCACGCCATAGACGGCTGGGACGACCTGCGCCGCCGCCTGCAGCCCGACCGCCGCTGCTTCGCCTTCTTCCACCCGCAGCTGCCCGACGAGCCGCTGATCTTTGTGGAGGTGGCGCTGGTGCCGGAGATGGCCAACGCCATCGCCCCGCTGATCGACAAGCGCAGCGCGCCGCTGCCGCCCGAGGCCTTCAAGGTGGCGGTGTTCTACAGCATCAGCAACTGCCAGCCGGGCCTGCGCGGCGTGTCACTGGGCAACTTCCTGATCAAGCGCGTGGCCGAGCGACTGCAGGCGGAGTTTCCGCAGCTGCGGCGCTTCTGCACGCTCTCGCCCATTCCCGGCTTCATGGCCTGGCTGCAGCGGGCCGATGCCCAGGGCGTGCCGCCGGGACTCAAGGGCGCCGGCGCCCGCCGCGCCGCGGCCGACCTGGCCGCGCTGCAGGCCCAGCTGGGCGCGCCCGCCAGCTGGCCCGCCGCCTTGGTCCCACCTGGGGCGGACGACGCCGCCTGCGAAGCCCAGACCGAGGTGCAGGCCCGCCTGCGCCGCCTGGCCGCGCACTACCTCAAGACCGTCTCGCCCACCCCCGGGGGCGACCCGGTGGCCCGCTTCCACCTGGACAACGGCGCCCGGCTGGAGCGCCTGAACGTGGCGGCCGACCTCTCGCCCAAGGGCCTGCGCCAAAGCGCCGGCCTGATGGTGAACTACCTGTACGACCTGGCGCGCATCGACCACGGCCATGCGCGCTTCACCCAAGGCCAGGTGGTGGCCTCACCCGCCGTCACCGCCCTGCTGCGCTGAAGGCGCAACGGCCGGCGGGCAGCCGCCGGCCCTTCCACAAGAAGTTCCACCGAGAACACAGGAGACACGTCCCATGAAGCACCCGATCTCCCGGCGCCAGGCGCTGGGCACCCTGGGCGCGGCCGCGGCCGCGCTGGCCGTTCCCGCCGTGCAGGCCCAGGCCTGGCCGGCCAAGCCGGTCACGCTCATCGTGCCCTTCCCGGCCGGCGGCGGCACCGACACCTTCGCCCGGCCATTGAGCGCCCAGCTCACCAAGCAGATGGGCAAGCAGGTGATCATCGACAACCGCGGCGGTGCCGGCGGCACGCTGGGCGCCACCGTGGCGTCCAAGGCGGCGGGCGACGGCTACACCTTCTTCATGGGCGGCCTGCACCACGCCATCGCCCCCAGCATGTACCCCAAGCTGGACTACGACCTGGAGCGCGACTTCATCCCCGTGGGCCTGATCTCCAGCGTGCCGCAGGTCATCGTGGTCAATCCGCAGCGCGTGCCGGTGAACGACTTGAAGGGCCTGCTGGACTACCTGCGCAAAAACCCCGGCAAGCTCAACTACGCCTCGGCCGGCAACGGCAGCGCCCACCACCTGGCCGGCGAGCTGTTCAAGCTGCAGACCCGCACCGATCTCTCGCACATCCCCTACAAGGGCGCGGGCCCGGCCCTGCAGGACCTGGTGGGCGGCCAGGTGGACCTGATGTTCGACGGCCTGGGCTCCTCGGCCAGCCACATCAAGGGTGGGCGCATCAAGGCCCTGGCCGTGGCCAGCGCCCAGCGCGCGCCCGGCTTTGAGACCGTGCCCACCACGGCCGAGGGCGGCTTGGCCAGCTACCAGATGAGCACCTGGTACGCGCTGTGGGCCGTCAAGGGCACACCCAAAGACGTGGTGGCCGCCATGCAGGCCGAGCTGAAAAAGGCGCTCAACTCGGAGGAGCTGCGCACCCAGTGGCACAACCTGGGCACCAACACGCCGGACCTGTACGGCACGGACTTTGGCGCCTTCGTCAGCAGCGAGATCCGGCGCTGGGCCGAGGTGGTCAAATCTTCCGGAGCGAAACTCGACTGACACCCCACCCCGTATGACGACGACCACGCGCTCCACCGGCCACGTCCGCCTGGACCCTGCCGATCACCAGGGCATTGCCCGCCTGACCCTGTCGCACCCGGGCAAGCTCAATGCCCTGAACGTGCGCATGTGGCGCGAGCTGCAGGCCCTGGTGGCCGGGCTCACCGCCCCGGGCGCCCGGCCGCCGCGCGCGCTCATCGTCTGCGGTGAGGGCGGCACCTTCGTGGCCGGCGGTGACATCGAGGAGTTCCCGCAGTTCCGCTTCAACGCCGACACCCTGGCCGCCTTCCATGAGGAGGTGGTGGCCCCGGCACTGCAGGCCCTGCTGGACTGTGACGTGCCGCTGGTGGCCCAGATCGACGGCGCCTGCGTGGGCGGCGGGCTGGAGATCGCCGCCTGCTGCGACCTGCGCATCTGCGGTGCCTCCAGCCGCTTTGGGGTGCCCATCGCCAAGCTGGGTTTTCCCATGGCGCCGCTGGAGGTGGAGATCGTCGCCCGCGTCATCGGCGAGACCTGTCTGCGCGAGCTGTTGCTGGAAGCCCGCGTGCTGGACGCCCAGGAAGCCCGCGCACGCGGCCTGGTCACCCGCATCGTGCCCGATGCCCAGGTGGCCGCCGAGGCCCTGGCCACCGCCGAGCGCATCGCCGCCCTCAGCCCCCAGGCCATGCGCCTGAACAAGCGCGCCCTGCGCCGCTTTGCCGCCGTGGGCCTGCCCGCCAGCGCCCGCCCCGAGCGCGAGGCGCACTACGCCTACGCCCCGTCCGACGAACACCGCGAAGGCCTGGCCGCCTTCAACGAGCGCCGGCCGGCCCGTTTTGACTGACCCAGGCCCTCGCCGGCCTGCCGTCCCACGCCCCACCCACCATGAGCACCACCAACGCCAACCTCTTCTGCGCCCTGCGCGCCGCCTTCCCGGCCGACCTTGCCGCCACCGCCATCGAGACCGGTGACGGCCCCGGCGCGCCGCTGCACTACAGCTGGGCAGACCTGGATGCGGCCACCGCCCGCATCGCCAACCTGCTGGACAGCCTGGCGCTGCCCCCGTCCAGCCGCGTGGCCGTGCAGGTGGACAAGAGCGTGGAGGCGCTGATGCTCTACCTGGCCGTGCTGCGTGCCGGCCATGTGTTCCTGCCGCTCAACACCGCCTACCAGGCCAGCGAGATCGAGTACTTCATCGGCAACGCCGAACCGGCGGTGGTGGTCACCACCACCAAGAACTTCACCTGGGTCAGCCGCATTGCCTTCACCGCCGGCGTCACCCATGTGTTCACCCTCAACGACGACCGCACCGGCACCCTGCTGGAGCGCGCCGCCTTCCACGGTGACACCCAGACCCCGGCCGTGCGCGGCGCCGACGAGCTGGCCGCCATCCTCTACACCAGCGGCACCACCGGGCGCAGCAAGGGCGCCATGCTCAGCCACGGCAACCTGCTGTCCAACGCCCAGGTGCTCAAGGGCTACTGGGGCTGGCAGCAGGGCGACGTGCTCATCCACGCCCTGCCCATCTTCCATGTGCACGGCCTGTTCGTGGCCAGCCACGGCGCGCTGCTCAATGGCAGCAAGATGATCTGGTTTGCCAAGTACGACCCCAAGGCCGTGCTGGCCCGCTTTGGCGAGGGCACCGTCTTCATGGGCGTGCCCACGCTGTATGTGCGCCTGCTGGCCGAGCCGGGCCTGACGCCCGAGGCCTGCGCCCGCATGCGCCTGTTCATCAGCGGCTCCGCCCCGCTGCTGCTGGAGACCTTCAAAGACTGGCAGACCCGCACCGGCCACACCATCCTGGAGCGCTACGGCATGAGCGAAACCGTCATGCTGACCTCCAACCCCTACCGGGCCGAGGACGGCCAGCGCCGGGGCGGCACCGTGGGCTTTCCGCTGCCGGGTGTGGGCCTGCGCGTGCAAGACGACGCCGGCCAGCCCTTGCCCACCGGTGAGATCGGCGGCATTCAGGTGCGCGGCCCCAACGTGTTTGCCGGCTACTGGCGCATGCCCGAGAAGACCCAGGAGGAGTTCACCGCCGACGGCTGGTTCAAGACCGGCGACGTGGGCCGCGTGGACGCCGACGGCTACGTCACCATCGTGGGCCGCAGCAAGGACCTGGTGATCACCGGCGGCTACAACGTCTACCCCGCCGAGGTCGAAGGCTTCATCAACGACATGCCCGGCGTGGCCGAGAGCGCCGTCATTGGCGTGCCCCACCCCGACTTTGGCGAGGCGGTGGTGGCCGTGGTCGTGGCCAAGCCCGGCGCCCCCCTGGACGGCTCCGCCATCAGCGCCACCCTCAAGGGCCAGATCGCCAACTTCAAGGTGCCCAAGGCGGTGTTCGTGGCCACCGAGCTGCCGCGCAACACCATGGGCAAAGTGCAGAAGAACCTGTTGCGCGAGCAGCACAAGGCGCTGTTTGCAGCCTGATGCCGTGGCGCCGGGCTTGTGGCCCGGCCAATCCCCCCGTTAACGTGGGGGCATGGGGGCGCCCACACCGCCCGGCCCCCATGCCGCGTGGGCGCGCTCCGTCGGGGCGCCGCGGCCCAGCCGGCGGTCGGCCATGCCACGTCGTCGTCACCCCCTGCTCCTGCTGCTCGGCTGCCTGCTCCTGCTGATGGCCACGGCCTGCGGCGGCGGTGGCGGTGGCGGTGGCGGTGGCGGTGACACCCCGCCAGACGGCGGCAGCACGCCCGGCACCGGCGACGGGGGTGGCAGTGGTGGTGGTGGCGGCACCGACACCGGCGGCGGCGATCCCCCCGCCACCGACACCTGGCGGGAAGCCCCGCTCACCGCCTCCGCCCTGCCCCCGCTGCAAATCAACCTGGCCGGCGGCGTGCACAGCTGGATGTTCGCCAACGTGCTGCGGGCCTCCGAGGCCTGGGTTCTTTCCGCCGTCCCCCTGAACGCCGCGCAGGCCGACGCCACCGCCGCCGCCCTGGCCCTGCGCCCCGACGGTTGGCCCGCCGGCCTGCCTGCCGGCCTGCAGATGTGGCTGAGCACCGCCGGCTACCCCACCGGCCAGGACACCCAGGGCACCACCTACCTGCATGGCGTGTGGGTGCTCACCTGGGAAGGCACCGGCACCCTGGAGCTGCAGACCTCCGAGAACAACGGCCAGGGCGAGACCCTGTTGCTGAACGACCCGGCGGCCCGGCGCATCGTCAAGCTCATCACCACCCCGCGCAAATGGCCGGTGGTGTTTGTGCGCAGCAGCAGCGCGGCCGACCCGGTGCGCAACGTCAAGCTCTGGGCGCCCGCCTCCGACAGGGCGGGCCTGTCGCTCACCGCCGCCTCGCCCCTGGGCGCCGGCCAGGTGGTCGGCAGCCTGGAGCCGGCCCCGGGTGCGGCCGAACCCCTGTTCCACCCCGCCTTCCTGAACCACCTCAAGGAGGCCGGCAGCGGCATCCCCTTGCGCATGATGAGCTTTCTGCGCATCAACCAGAACGCCAGCGCCTGGGGCAGCCGCCCGCTCACCTGGGCCGACCGCGGCGACGCGGCCTACGCCTTCGGCTCGCTCTCCGTCACCGATGCCAGCTGGGGCCGCCACGAGGTACCCGCCTACCGCCAGCAGTTGGGCATGCCCTACGAATGGCTGATCGAGCTGTGCAACGCCACCGGCAACGACCTGTGGATACAGGTGCCGCACAACGCCAGCGATGACCTGATCCGCAACCTGGCCCGGCTCATCGCCGGCCAGAACGGCCACCCGGGCCTGAACGCCGGCCTGCGTGTGTGGTTCGAGTACTCCAACGAGATCTGGAACGGCATCAGTCCCTACCTGGTCCAGCACGACCATGCCGCCGCCGTCGCCGCCGCACACTTCGGGGTGGCCGCCTCGGCGCTGAGCACCGCGCAGTTCGGCTGGGGCTCGGGCCGGGTGCAGGGCCAGGCCCTGGCCACCTTCCAGGACGAATGGAAGCGCCTGGGCGGCAGCGACGCCCGCCTGGTCAACGTGGTGGCCGGTTTTGCCGAGGGCGCCGCCTACAACGCCGCCGTGCTGGCCAGCGTCAAGGAGGTGGGCGCCGACCTGCCTGAGGTGCTGGCCATCTCCAACTACTTCGGCTACGGCGCCTCCGCCGAGATCCTCCGCCTGCAGGCCGACTGGACCGGCCAGGCCGCCCCCTGGCCGGCCGCCCTGGTGCGCCAGGCCCAGGCCGCGGTGCGCCGCAACCTGCACAGCACCTATGCCTCCTGGCAGGCCAGCGCCCGCGTGGCGGCCGACGCCGGCGTGCCGCTGGTGGCCTACGAAGGCGGCCAGCACCTGCTGGCCGTGGGCCTGGGCGACGGCGCCAACCCCGCCTTCCAACCCTTCATGGCCTTTCTGACCGACCTGCAGCGCAGCCCCGTGATGCGCTCGCTCTATACCGAGCACTTCGCGCTGTGGAACGCCGCCGGCGGCCGCACCGCCAGCCTGTTCACCGACCTGGGCCCGGTCAGCTACTGGGGCTACTGGGGCGCCAAGGAATGGCTGTCGGACAACCGCAGCGGCTCGGCCAAATGGGGCGCCTTCCTGGACTGGGGCGACACCATGGCGGGCGTGCGCGCCCCCGGCGACCCCCTGGGCCTGGCCCCCAGCCTCAGCGCCCAGACCCTGAACGCCGAGGCCGGCGTGCCCTACAGCGTCACGCTGCAGGCCCAGGGCGGCGACGGCGCCACCCGCCTGCAGTGGGTGGGCGGCGAGCTGCCCGAGGGCCTGCGCTTTGCCGCCGGCACCGGTGGCCAGGCCACCCTCAGCGGCACCGCCACCGGCTCGGCCACCGCCCGCCTGGTGCTGCGCGCGGTCGATGCCGACGGCGACGCGGCCTACCTGGTCCAGACCCTGCAGGTGGCGCCCGCAGGCGCCAGCACCCAGGCCCTGCTGAACTTCGACGGCAGCCAGATACCGGCCACCGTGCAAGCCGACGGCCGGCGCAATGGCCGCTACGACCCGCGCCGCGCCGCGCAGACCCTGGGCAGCGCCGGCGAGCGCCTGTGCGTGCCCTTCTCGGTGGCCGACGGCGACGCCCTGTTCGGCCCCGAGTACGCCGATGGCAGCACCCAGGGCGGCCAGCACATCGCCAGCACCAGCCCGCTCAACCTGTACGGCGGCTGGTGCGTGACACAAGAGCAGCACAACGGCAGCGCCTGCGAAAGCAGCTACACCAGCCTGCGCGGCGGCGAATTTGCCAGCTGGAGCGGCGCCAACTGCGGTGGCACCGGCTACCCCAGTACGCTGGACCTGTTCCTGGTCTGGCGGCGCGACCAGTTTGACGGCGCCAGCGCCAGCGGCCCCTTCCGGTTTGGCGCCAGCGACAACCAGGCCGCGCTGCGCGTGGACTTCAGCAACGTCATCGACGACGGGGACAACGAGTTCCGCTTCGCCGTGCTGGACGGCGGGCAATGGTGGTTGTCCGAGGCCGCGCACCGCCCCCAGGTGGTGGGCGACGGCTACTTCGAGCTCATCGGCTTCAACGGCAGCGGCGTCGCCGGCAAGCGCTGGGCGCCCATCACGCCCACGGCCCTGAACTTCGCCATCCCGGCCGCCGCCAGCCTCAGCTTTGGCGCCCACAGCTTCAGCAACGTGCAGGCCGTGGCCGTGCTCTACCATGGCCGGCGATGGGGCTACCACTACAACGTCAGCCTCAAGCAGTTCATGGCCCTGGGGGTCCGGCCCACCCCTTGAGCCCGTGTCCGGACCCCGGCCCCGCCACTCCGGAGGATCACGCCATGCGCACCGTCCACCGCCCGCCCCGCCCGCGCCGGCCACCGCCGCGGCCGGCCCTTGCCGGCCTGCTGGGCGCGCTGGGTCTGGCCTGCGTCGCGGCTGCCGGCCCC
>NZ_JAAGOH010000054.1 GCF_010499455.1 Ideonella livida
GCTTGGGCCAGGTCGCAGGGCGCAGCCAGGTCCGCGCCCTCGGCCCGCAGGTAGGCGCCCAGGGCGTGCACCCCGGCGGCCGGCGGGCCCACGGTGAAGACCTGCAGACCCGCCCAAGGCAAAACCGGCGCGGCCGCCGGTGCGGCCTGGGCCGCCCCGGGCGGCGGGGCGGCGGCCGGCAGCGGCAGGGTCACGGTGAAGGTGCTGCCGGCCCCAGGCGCGCTCTGCAGGGCCACGCGCCCGCCAAAGGCCTGCACCAGCGCCTGGGTGATGGCCAGGCCCAGGCCGGTGCCCCCAAAATGTCGAGTGGTCGACACATCGGCCTGCATGAAAGGCTGGAACAGCCGGGCCTGGGTGGCGGCGTCCATGCCAATGCCGTCGTCACGCACCGACAGCAGCAGCGCGGCGTCGGCGGCCCGGGTCAGGCCCACGTGCACCCGGCCCCGCCGCTGGGGGCCGGAGGAGAACTTGATGGCGTTGTTGGCCAGGTTGACCAGCACCTGGCGCAGGCGCAGCGCATCGCCCAGCACCCAGGCCGGCACCGCCGGGTCGGTGAACAGGGTCAGCTCCACCCCCTTCTTGGCGGCCACCTGGTCGAGCATGGCGCAGACCTGCTCCACCACGCGGGCCGGCTCGATGGGCACGCGCTCCAGCTCCAGCCGCCCGGCCTCGATCTTGGAGAAGTCCAAGATGTCCTCGATGATGCCCAGCAGCGAGTAGGCCGAGTCCTTGATGAGGTCGGCCGTCTCTTGCTGGCCGGCGTCCAGGCGGCTCTGCTGCAGGATCTCGGTCAGGCCGATCACACCGTTGAGCGGGGTGCGGATCTCGTGGCTCATGTTGGCCAGAAAGGCGCTCTTGGCCTGCGCCGCCTGCTCCGCCCGCTCCTTGGCCGCCCGCAGCTCGGCCTCCAGGGCGCGCTGCGGGCTCATGTCGGTGACGAACTTCATCACCCGCCGCACCTGCCCATCCAGGTCCAGGATGGGGTTGTAGGTGGCGTGCACCCACAGCGGCCGGCCATCGGCGCGCAGCAGCTGGAACTGCCCGGCCACATGCTCGCCCGCGCGCAGGCGCCGCCAGTGCTCGGCATAGGCCAGGGTGGCGGCCTCACCCTCCGGGCGCAGCTCGGCATGGGGCTGGCCCAGCAGCGCCTCGCGGCGGTGGCCGGTCAGGGCCAGAAAGCCGTCATTGACCTCGACCACCCGGCCGCCGGGGTCGAACTCGATGACACACAGGTCGCGCCGCAACGCCGCCACCACGCCCTCGAACTCGGCGCTGCGCTGACGCGCCGCGGTCACGTCCATGATGACGCCCACCAGCCAGGGGTGCCCCACCAGCGGGTCGGGCACCACGGCGGTGGACTCATGGACCCAGTGTTCATGGCCCAGGCGGTCGATCACGCGGTAGTCCAGCTGGTAGCCCTGCCCGGCGTCCAGCGCTTGGCGGGCCTGGGCCACCACACGGGCCCGGTCGGCCGGGTGCAGCAGGGCGTCAAAGGCCACTTCGCCGCCGCGCAGGGCCTGGGCCGGCCAGCCGGTCAGGGCCTGCACCTCGTCACTGACGAAGTCGATGACGATGCGCTGCTGGGCGTCGCGCCAGCTGCGGAAGGTGGTGCCCGGCACATTGGTCACCAGGGCCTGCAGCTGCGCCTCGCGGCTGGCCAGGGCATGCGCCGCGGCCCGGAAGCGCATGGCCAGCTGCACCGCCACGGCCAGGGCGGAGACCGCCCCCACGGCCAGCGCCAGCCACAGCGCCAGCAGCCCCCCGCCCTCCGGTGGCAGGGCCTGTGTGGTCTCGGCCTGACCCACCACCCGCAGGCCCAACATGGCCACGTAATGCATGGCGCTCAGCGCCAGGCCCAGGGCCAGGCCGCCCAACAGCAGGCGACAGGCCCAGGCACGCCGCGGCGCCAGGCCCAGGCGCCGGTGGACCTCCAGGGCGGCAACGCCCAGGGCCAGGGCCAGCGCCAGCGACAGGCCGAACACGCCCGGGTGGTGCAGCAGCAGCGGCGCGGTGCGCAGCGCGGCCATGCCCAGGTAGTGGGTGGCCCCCACCCCCGCGGCCAGGGCGGCGGCGGGCAGCAGCACCGCCGGCCGCGTGGCCAGCAGGTGCAGGGCCAGGGTGGCGCCCGCGATCGCCGGCAAGGCCGAGAGCATGGTGAGCCCGGGGTCATAGGCCACCCGCACACACAGCTGCAGGGCCAGCATGCCGATGAAGTGCATGGCCCAGGCACCCAGGCCCAAGGCAAGGCCGCCCCCGGCCAGCGCCAGGCGGTGCAGCCGGGTGCCGGGCGGCTCGCGCCGGGCCAGGTCCAGCAGGTGCAGGGCGGTCATGCCGGCCAGCACCGCCACCATCACCGACAGGGCGGTCAGCCCGAGGTCGTGGCCCACGTCCAGCAGGGGCACGCCGCGCGCGTCGAAGAGGAAGTAGGTGTCCATGGTCTTCAGGCATGGGGCCGGTTGGGGCCGTCCGGCGCCGGCGCGGCGGGCGGACGGGTGGGCGCAGCAGCGGGTGCAGCAGCGGGCACCGCCGCAGGAGGCAACCAGCGGGCCAGGGTCGCCTCCAGGCTGGCCAGGCTGGTGGGCTTGGTCAGGAAGTCGTCCATGCCGCGCTGGCGGCAGCGCTCGGCCTCTCCGGCCTGGGCGTTGGCGGTCAGGGCGACGATGGGCACCCGCGGGCCGGACCCGCCCAGACGGGCCGTGGCAGCGCCGGCGCGTGCCTCGCGCTCACGCACCGCCTGGGCCAGCTGGTAGCCGTCCATCTCCGGCATGTGCAGGTCCGTCAGGATCAGGGCGTGACCACCGGCCTCGTACAGGCGCAGCGCCTGCACGCCGTCGGCGGCCAGGTCCACCTGCGCAAAGCCCAGGCTGCGCAGCTGGAAGCCGATGACCTTCTGGTTGGCGGGGTTGTCCTCCGCCACCAGCAGGCGCTCGGGCCGCTCAGGACGGGCCGCCCGGGGGGCGGCGGCCCACTGGCCCACCGACTTGTCCACAGGCGGCGCGGCCGGTGGTGACGGGGCGGCGGGTGGCGGCGCCACAGCGGCGGCGGGGGCGGTGTCGCCAGGCTGGCCGGCGGCGGGGGCGGTGTCGCCAGGCTGGCCGGCGGCCGGCACGGTGGTGCCCGGCGCGCCCTCCTCCAGCCGCATCGCGTGGACCACGGCCTGGCGCAGCTGGCGTGGGCCCAGGGCGTTGGCGTCCAGCGACAAGGCGGCCAGGCCCCGGCAGGGCCGCATGCGCCGGCGCTGGCCCCGACCCAGCACGATGACCCGCACGCCGGGCGGCAGGGCGGCGCCCAGCGGTCCGGCCCAGCCCGGCAGCGGGTGCGCGTTGGTGGGGTCGTCCAGCAACCAGAGCTGGCGGCCGTCGGGCCGCCCATCCCACGCCGCCAAGCCGGCCTGCGGCGGCAGCGGCCCGGTGACGGTGGCCCCGGCATGGCGCAGCAACGTGGCCAGGTCCTGCAGGTGCGGGCTGTCCGGGCCCACCAGCCACAGGGACACGCCGTCCAGGCGCGGGCCGCTGGCCTCGGGCGGTGCGGCACCGCCTTCGGGGGCGGCGGCCTCCGTCAGGGGCAGCCACACCTCAAAGGTGCTGCCCTGCCCCAGCGCACTGCGCAGGCCGATGCGCCCGCCCATGGCGCCCACCAGCTCCCGGCAAATGGCCAGGCCCAGGCCGGTGCCGCCAAAGCGTCGGGTGGTGGACAGGTCGGCCTGTACAAAGGGCTGGAACAGCCGGCGCTGCTGCGCCGGACTGATGCCGATGCCGTCGTCGGCCACGCTCAGGCCCAGGCCCGGCTCGCCGGCGGGGCCGGGCTGGCGGGTCCAGCGCACATGCACCTGGCCACGGCGGTCCTCGCGGGCGGAGAACTTGACGGCGTTGCCCACCAGGTTGTGCAGGATCTGGCGCAGCCGCAGCGCATCGCCCATCACCGCCGGCGGCAGGCCCGGGTCGCAGAAGAAGGTGAGGTCCACCCGCTTGTCCTGCGCCAGGCGGTCCAGGCTGGCGCAGACCTGCTCGACCAGCAGGGCGCTGTCCAGCGCGGCCGGCTCCAGTCGCATCTGGCCGGCCTCGATCTTGGAGAGGTCCAGGACGTCCTCCAGGATGCCCAGCAGGGCGTAGCCGGAGCTGCGTATGAGTTCGGCCGTCTCGCGCTGCTCGTCATTGAGGCCGCTCTGCTGCAGCACACCAATCAGGCCGATGACGCCATTCATGGGTGTGCGGATCTCGTGGCTCATGTTGGCCAGGAACTCGCTCTTGGCGCGGCTGGCCTCGTCGGCCTGGCGCAGGGCCTGCAGCTGGGCACACACGCCGCGGCGCGCCAGCACCAGGCCGGCGGCGCACAGCAGGGCACTGCCCAGGGCCATGGTGGCCACGGCCACCCCCAGCAGCCAGCGGTTGGCCTCGCCCAGGCTGGCGGAGAAGCGCTGCTGCACCACGGTGAGCTCGGCATTGAGGTCGTGCACGCGGTCCATCTGGGCCTGCGTGGCGCTGCTGGGCAGGCAGTGGGCCTGCAGCACCTCGCGCAGGCCGCGGGCCTGGGCATCCACCTCCAGCAGCATGGCATCGGCGTCGCGCCAGGCCTGCACCGCCCGGGCCATGGGCGGCAGCCAGCTGCCGTAGCGGAACAGGAAGATCATCCCGCCGATGTCGTCGTGGTGGTTGCGCCCCTGCAGAAAACCACGCTCCGCCGCGGTGATGTCGGGTTGCGGGCGCTCCAGCGCCAGGCGGGCGTCGCGGTCGCCCAGCGGCACGCGCAGCGCGGCCTCGTACAACTCCCAATGCAGGGGATCGCAGCGCTGGCGGTAGCGGTCCAGCGAGATCAGGCTGTTCTTCTGCGCCTTGGACCACAAGCTCTCGCCGTCCACATAGGCCCGGCCGGCCGACATCAGGTAGAAGATGAAGGAGGCCAGGCCCAGCAGGAAGACGGCCGACACCAGGAAGGGCCAGACGACCCGCAGCAGCGCCCGCAGCACCGGCGCCTCCCGGCGCCAGCGCCGGGCCAGCTCGTCGCGCCACGGCGGCGCCTCGGGCCTGGCGCCAGCGGGCGGGGCGGCAGGCGGGGGTTCAGGGGTGGGAGCCACGGGACACGGGCCGCAGGAGGGGGGGGCGGCCTCAGCAGGCGCTGCGGCTGGCCCGCAGGTGCTGCTGCAAGAAGGCGTCCACCCGGCTCCACTCGGCCAGCCAGGCCGGCAGGGCATGGGCCGCGGCGCCGGAATCGCCGCCGCGGCCGGCCTGCTCCAGCGCTTCCGACAGGTCGCCCAGCGCCAGGGCACCGGCATAGCGGGCCGAGCTCTTGACCCGGTGGGCCAGCGCCTCCACCTGCGCCAGCTGGCCCTGCGCGTGGGCCTGCGCCAGGTCCTGGGCGGCCTGGGCGGCCAGCTGCTGGAAGTCCGCCAGGAACTCATCGAGCATGGGGCCTTCGCAGCCGGTCAGCTCCACCAGGACCTGCAGGTCCACGGGCAGCTGGCCAGACGGGGTGCCGGTGGCGGACAGGGCACTGGGGGGCAGGTCGGCGGGATGCATGGCGGCCTCCGGAAGAAAAGGATGAGCGCAGAGGGGGGCGGTGAGGGTGGGGTCGGCCCCTCAGCCCGGCGGGGCTGGCACCTGCGGCAGGTGACGGGCCAGCAGGTCGTGCAGCACCTTGCGGGTGAAGGGCTTGACGATGAAGCCGCTGGCCCCGGCCTGCAGGCTCTGCACCACGCGGGCCTTGTCGCCTTGACCGGTGAGCATGAGCACCGGCACCCGGGCCATGCCCGGCTGGGCGCGCAGGCCGCGCACGGTCTGGATGCCGTCCATGCCGGGCATCTCGATGTCCATGAACACCAGGTCCGGCGCCTGTTCGGCCGCGGCGGCCAGGGCTTCGGCCCCGGAGGCGGCGCCGCGCAGGCGCAGCGGCCAGCCGGCCAGCACGGTGCGCAGCAGGCGCAGCTGGAAGGGGTCGTCGTCGACCACCAGCACGCTGGGTGCGGCCTGGGCCAGGGCCTGCACCGCCTGGGCGGCCTGGACCTGGGGGGCGAACTGCTCGGGCAGGCGGCGTGCCCAGTCCTGCACCGGCTGCACCAGGCCGGCCAGCGCCGGGTCGTGCGCGGCCAGGGCCTGGGCGCTGCCCTCGACCAGGGCCTGGCCCTGGGCCGCGGCCTGGTCCACCTGCCGGGCCAGCGCAGCCAGTGGTGGCGCCTGCTGCGCCAGGGCCTGGGTCTGGCGCTCCCAGTGGCCGCGCCAGTGCGCGCGCCAATGGTCATGGCAGTGGGTCTGCACCTGCAGCTGCCAGCGCGCCTGGCCCAGGAGCTGGCGCACCGCCAGGCGCGGGCGGTAGCCGTCCATGGGCATGGGCCAGACCTGGGCGTAGTCGTCGGCCTGGCCCAGCCGGCAGGCCTCGAAGGCCTCGGCCAGCGCCTCCTTGTGGCACAGCAGCAGCACCCGCGGGCCGGCCACCCGGGCCGCGCCAGGGGCCAGGGTCGCCGGCTCACCGCCGCGGCCCAGGCGGGCCAGCACCGGCCGGACATCCGCCAGCCGGCGACAGGCCAGCAGCCACAGGCCGGGCACCGGCGCCTGGGCGGGGTCGGGCACGGCGGCCGGGTCGGTCAGCACCCAGGCGTCGGACAGCTCGGCCTGCAGCAGGCTCACCAGCTGGGCGGCGTCGGCGGGGGAGTCGGCCAGCAGCAGGGCCGGGGCGGCAACGGGCGCCGCGTCCGGGGTGGGCGCAGCGGTGGGCGCGGGGGCCGCCGGCATCAGGGTCTCGGGCATGGGCGTCTCCTGCTCAGCCGGCCCAGCCGTCCTGCGGCTGGCGGGCCTGCACCGCCAGGGCCAGGCGGTGCAGGTCCAGCACCCGCAGCAGGCGCTGGCCCTCGGCCTCGCCCACCCGGGCCATGTGGCGCTCGGCCAGCACGGCCTGCAGCGCGGTGCCGCCGGGCTCGGGGCCCCGCGCCTGCCAGTGGGGCTCCCAGTCGGCGGGCTCGATGGTGCGCAGCGCGGGCACGGCAAAACCCACGGCGCCCTGCGGCGTCTCCACCACCAGGATGCTGGCGGCGGGGCTGGCCTCCACCGGCCCGAAGCCGCTGAGCCGGCTCAGGCACATCACCGGGATGCTGCGCCCGCGGTAGACCTGCAGGCCCAGCAAGGGGCCGCCCTGGGCAAAGACGGCCACCTCGGCCCGGTAGGCCAGGATCTCGGCCACCTGTTCGATGGGCGTGGCGGTCTCGCCGGCCAAGGCGTAGGTGATCATGGCGCGGCAGGCGGCCGTGGCGGTGCCGGCCGCTGGCGCCGCCGCCCCCAGGACGGTCTCAGGGGGCCCGCCCAGGGCCTCACCACCCGCCAGGCGGCGCACCACCGCCTCACGCCGCGCACTGGCCTGCGACAGGGCCTGCAGCAGCGGGTGGCGGCGCAGGGCCTCGCCGTCCAGCAGCAGGAACTGCTGCACCGCCGCGCCCACGCGGGCCACCACCTCCGGCGGCAGGGTGGTCGCCGGCAGGGCCCCGGCAAACAGCTCGGGCACCTGCAGGGCGTAGGCCGGCAGGTCCAGCCGGTCGCCGGGCTGGCTGCGCACCACGTCCAGCACCTCGCTGACCAAGCAGGCCACCCGGCCGGCGGGCAGGCGCAGCACAAAGGCCTGGCGCGGCGCGTCGGGCGGGAGCCGGCCCATGCCGCAGAGTTGGGGCAGGTCGACCGCGGGCACCCATTCGCCATCCAGGGCCAGCACGCCCAGGCAAGCCCCCTGGGCCAGGGGCGAGGGCTGCAGCTGTGGGCTGGACAAGGTGGTGTGCACCGCCATGGCGTCCAGGGCCAGGGGCAAGCGGTCGCAGCGCAGCAGCATGACCGGCAGGCTGTGGTCCTCCAGCAGGACCTCGGTGCTGTCGTCGGCATGCCGCTGGCGACCGGGTTCGGGGTCGGCCAGACGCGGCACCTCGGGCAGCGCCAGCAGGGCCGCGGGCGAGAGCAGGCCCAGCAGGCTGCCGTCCTCGCGGCGCAGGCTGGCGGCCAGCAGGCGGTGGGCCGCGCCGGCGCCGGCGGGTGCGCCCACCGGGGTCAAGGCCTCGGGCGGGGCGGAAAACACACCATCCACACCTTCGGCCAGCAGGCCCAGCAGCTGGCCGTCGTGCACCACGATGACGGCGGCCGCATCGGCCAGCGCCGGCGCGGGCTGGCCCAGCAGGCGCCGCAGGTCCAGCACCGGCGCCAGCACGCCCCGCAGGTCCAGCGCCCCGATGACCGCCGTGCAGGGGCTGGGCAGCGGCTGCAGCCGGCCCAGGGGCATCACCTCGCGCAGGGCGCCCATGGGCAGGGCCAGGCGCAAGGCGCCCAGATGGAAAGCACCGAACCCCTGCCGGCCCGCCGGCGTCCGGGTCGAGGCCAGGTCCGGGGTCGCCGGTGGGGAAGCCGGCGTGGCGGAGAGGGCCTCGACCGCCGTGTCGGGCGACGGGGCCTCGGTGAGCAGGGCCTCAGTCATGGCGCCGCGGCCTCAGGTTCGGGTGGCGGACGAGGCGGGTTCGCCGCTGAGGTCGTCGATCAGGCCGGCCACCTGGTGGGCGGTCTGGCGTTGGCGCTCGGCGGCGGTGGCGATGTGGTTCACGCTGTCACCGGTGCGGGCCACGCTGGCCAGCACGCCCTCAAAGCTGCGCGCAGCTTCCTTGCTCACCTCGGCGCCCTGCCCAATCTGCAGCACCGACTGCTCGATGAGCTGGGTGATCTCGCGGGCGGCCACGGCGCTGCGCTCGGCCAGCTTGCGCACCTCACCCGCCACCACCGAGAAGCCCACGCCATGCTGGCCGGCGCGGGCCGCCTCGATGGCGGCGTTGAAGGCCAGCAGATTGGTCTGGTTGGCGATCTCGCCGATGGTGCGCACGATCTCTGACATGCGCACCGAGCCGGCCTGGATGGTGTTGATGGCGCCGATGGCCTGCTGCAGCGCGCTGTGGCCGGCGCGGGCCTCGGCGGTGCTGGCCTCGGCCATCTCGGCGGCCACGCCGGAGTTGGCGGCGATCTGGGTGATGCTCTCCACCAGCGCATGCACGCTGTCGTCCATCTGGCGCGACTTCTCGGTGATGCGGCGCTCCAGCACCACCTCCTTGGTCACGTCAAAGGCGTACTTGATGACCTTGCAGACCTTGCCGTTCAGGTCCAGGATGGGGTTGTAGGTGGCCTGGATCCAGACGTCGCGCTGGTACTTGCCCAGGCGGTGGAAGCGGCCGGTGATGAACTCGCCCTCCCCCAGGCGCAGCCAGAAGTCGCGGTAGCCCTCGCTCTGCACGTACTCGCCGCTGCAAAACATGCTGTGGTGCTGGCCCACGATCTCACGGGCGGTGTAGCCCATGGCCGAGAGAAAGTTGCGGTTGGCGTGCAGCACATGCCCGTCCAGGTCGAACTCCACCACCGCCTGGCCCTTGTCGATGGCGGCCACCCGGGCCTCGAACTCGGCCGCGCGCAGCTTCTGCTGGGTCACGTCCTGGGCGAACTTGACCACTTTCACCGGGTTGCCTCGGGGGTCGAAGATGGGGTTGTAGGTGGCCTGGATCCAGATCTCGCGGCCGTCGCGGCCCATGCGCTTGAACTCGCCCTGCGCGAACTCGCCGCGCGACAGCCGCTCCCAGAAGCTCAGGTACTCGGCACTGGCGGCGTGCTCCGGCGGCATGAAGTGGCGGTGGTGGCGGCCCACCACCTCCTCACGGCTGTAGCCGGTGAGGGTGAGGAAGTTGGTGTTGGCGTGCAGCACCTTGCCCTCCAGGTTGAACTCCACCACCGCCTGGGCACGGTCGATGGCGCCCAGCTTGCCCTCGGCCTCCAGCCGGGCCAGCCGGGTCTCGGTCACGTCGCTGGCCAGCATCAGCACCTTGGCCAGCTGGCCGTCCAGGCCCATGACCGGGTTGAGGGAGGCCAGGAACCACACCTCGCGCCCGGCCGCCCCCTTGCCCCGCAACTCGCCGTGCACGCTCTCGCCGGCGCGCAGGGCCCGCCAGCGGTTGGCAAAGGCCTCGCTGCGCAGGTCTTCCTCGAACATGACAAAGGCCTGCGAGCGGCCCAGCAGCTCGGCCACGGTGTAGCCGTAGGCCCGCGCGAAGTTCTCGTTGAGGCTGAGGATGGTGGCGTCGGCCGCCATCTCGCCCACACAGTTGCTGGTCGACACGGCGGCCATGCGGGCCTGGTTCTCCAGGGCCTCGACCTTGCGGGCGGTGATGTCGGTGCAGTACTTCACCACCTTCACCGCCTGGCCCGTCTCGTCCAGGATGGGGTTGTAGGTGGCCTGGATCCAGATCCGCCGCCCACCCTTGCCGATGCGCAGGTACTCGCCGCCGTCGAACTCACCGCGGCCCAGCTTGAGCCAGAACTGGCGGTAGGCGGCCGCCAGGGCTTCGTCGGCCTCGACGAACATGCGGTGGTGCTGGCCCACCACCTCCTCGGCGCTGTAGCCCATGAGGGCCAAGAAGTTGTCGTTGGCCTGCAGGATATGGCCATTGAGGTCGAACTCGATGACCCCCTGCGAGCGGTTGATGGCCGCCACCTTGCCGTCGTCCTCCAGGGCCTTGGTGCGCTCGGCGCTCACGTCCTGCCCGGTGAAGAAGCACTTGGTCAGCCGGCCGTCGTGGCCGGTGACCGGCGCAAAACTGGCGCGCATCCACACCAGGCGCCCGCCTTTGCCCCGCAGCTGGAACTCGCCGCTGCGGTGGCGCCCGGCCTGCATGTCGGCCACAAAGGCGGCGTACTCAGGCGAGCGCACATAACGCGGCTCGCACAGCTCGCGGTAGTCGCGCCCCTGCAGCTCGGCCGGGTGGACGCCCAGGGCCTGGCAGAACAGGTCGTTGGCCTGCAGCACCTTGCCCTCCATGTCAAAGACGGCGGTGGCATGGGTGGCCTCGATGGCGTCATGGCGGGCCGCGTTCTCGTCGGCCTGCTGGCGGCTGGCGGTGATGTCGGTGGCGTACTTGATCACCTTCCAGGGCCGGCCATCCGGGCCCGTCAGGGGGGTGAAGGTGGCGCGCAGCCACACCGGCTCGCCGTCGCCGCGCAGGCGCAAGAACTCGCCGGTCTTGCTCTCGCCGGCGGCCAGCTCTTCCCAAAAGACGATGTGGGCGTCAGAGGCCGCCTCCTCCGGGGTGCAGAACACCCGGTGGTTCTGGCCGATGACCTGCTCGCGGCTGACGCGCAGGGTCTGCAGGAAGAGGTCGTTGACGGCCAGGATCTGGCCGTCCAGGCCGAACTCCACCACGCACTGGCAGTCGCTGATGGCCTGGATGCGGCCGTGGTCCTCCAGGGCCTGCAGCTTGGCGCGGGTGATGTTCTTGGCCACCACCATCACCTTGGCCGGCCGGCCGTCGGCACCGGGCAGCGGGGTGTAGCTGGCCTGCACCCACAGCGAACGACCGTCGGCGCGCCGGCGCTCGAATTCCCCGGTCTGCGACTGGCCGGCGCGCAGCGCGGCCCAAAAGGCCTGGTAGGCGGGGCTGCCCACGTGGTCGGGGTGGCACAGGTCGTCAAAGTGCATGCTGCGCATGGCCTCTGGCGTGTAACCAAAAGCCAGGGCCGACTGCTCGTTGACCCACAGCACCTGGCCGTCCATCGCGTATTCGGCCACGCCGTTGGTGGCCTGCAGGGCCTGCATATGGGCCTGGGCGTCGCGGGCGGCCAGGGTCTGGGCCGTCACGTCGATGGCCACCTTGACCACCTTCTCCACCGCGCCCGCCTCGCCAAACACCGGGCTGAAGGTGGCGCTGATGAAGAGCGTGCTGCCGTCGGCGGTCTGGCGCTGGAACAGGCCCTGGGCCGCCTCGCCGCGGCGCAGCCCCTCCCACACCGACTGGTAGGCGGGGGTGTGCACCATGCCCGGCGGGCACAGCACGCCGTGGTGCTGGTGGGCCAGCTCATCGGCACGGTAGCCGTAGAGGGCCAGAAAGTGGGCATTGGCCTGCAGCACCAGGCCCTCGGGGGTGAACTCCGCCACCGCCAGGCTGCGGTCCAGCACCATGCCCAGGCGGGCCAGCGCCAGCTCCGGGGCAGCGGTGGAGGGCGTGGCCTGGGCCAGCGCGGTGGTTTCCTGGGGGGAGGTGGCGCTCATGGTGGAACTCGTGGTCAACGGCGTGGACGGGGCCCGGACAGGACCCGGACAGGCTGGCGTGCCCCCGTTGCACCGCCCGGCAACGGCCGGCGCGGCGCCACGGGCAGACGCGCGCTGTCAAGCCTTTCGGCCGCTGCCGCCAAGAGTGAACCCCGGGCGGACCCCGAGACCCGGCCAGTCGGCGGAGCTGCCACGACAAGTCCGGGCTTTTTGCGGCATTTGCAGCACTTGCGGCCAGCGCCTGCCGCGACCCCGGCCACCGGCTCAGCCGCCGTAGCGCGCCATCCAGGCCCGGGCCTTGGCCAGGTCGGCGGGGTCGAAGGTGCGGGCCCAGTACTGGCCGGGCCGGGCCTCGGCGCGGGCCGGGGCGCCACGCGCCAGCGCGCAGCGCGGCACGTCGCGGGTGACCAGCGCCCCCAGCGCCAGCACCGAGCAGGCGCCCACCCGCACGTCCTTGAGGATCACCACCCGCTCGCCCACCCAGACATGCGGCTCGATGACGATGCCGTGGCGTGGCACGTTGAGGTGCTGGTCATCGGCCAGCGACAGGATGGGGTGGGCGTCGGTGTTGCGCAGCACCACGTCGTAGGAAAACATGGTGTCGTCGCCGATGATGAGCGCCGGCCGGCCCGCCCCGGCGTGGTTGCCCGAGATCCAGGTGTTGGGACCGGTGGTGTTGACCTCGCGCCCCACCACCACCAGGTCATGGTGCTGGAAGGAGCGGATCTCGGTCTGCTTGAGCGTGCAGTCGCGCCCGAGGTGGATCAGGCTGTCATGCCCCCAGACCTGCACCGCCAGCTGCCCGCGCAGGCCCGGCCCCAGCACCACGGCCGCCCCGGTGCAGCCGCCTTCAAAGCGCACGCTGACCTGGGTGTCGGCGGGCAGTCCATGGTGCAGCACGCGGTTGGGGCCCGGGCCGGCCTGGCCGCCATGGCTCACCTGCAGCTGCGGCAGCGGGGCCTGGCGCGCGTCCAGCGCGGCCGCCGGCAGGGGGTCAAAGCCTTCGATGCAGGCGGCAATGTCGGCGCGGTGGGCGGGATGGGCCAGGGCGGGCAGCATGGTGGGGCGTCTTCAGTACTCCGGCAGGCCCAGGCGGTTGCCCTGGAAGCCGCCGCGGGGCAGGCGCTCCAGGCTGCGCAGGAACACCGAGGTGCAGGTATGGAAGTTGGCGCCCGGCACCAGGCCCCACAGCGGCAGGTGGTGCAGCCCGGCCTCGGCCAGCAGGGTGTAGGCCAGGTCGTAGTCGCTGCGGTTGCTGTTGTCCAGCACCAGCACGCCGCCGGGGCGCAGGTGCTGCAGCGCCACCCAGGTGCACAGGCGCCGCGCCATGCCGTCGATGACGATGACGTCAAAGCCCCGATCGGCGGCGGTGGGGTCCGGGTCCACCTCGTCGAGTCGGGTGGCGTAGGCGATGAAGCGCGCGTCCTCCAGGCCGCGGCGCACCACCTTGGCGGCGTCGTAGGGCCAGTCGGTGCGGCGGGGCCGGGCAAAGAAGGGCGCCACGCGCTGGCAGGCGGCGGCGCTGGCCGGGTGGTCCAGCGGCCGGGCGCACAGGTCCACCCGGTCGCTCAGGCGGGGGCGCAGGCGCTCGCACCAGGCGGTGTCATGCTCCACCGCGCTGACCCGGGCCACACGCGCCTGCCACCACAGCGTGCTGTGGCCGGCGCCGTACTCAAACACCCGGTCGGTGGGGCGCAGCAGCAAGGGCAGCAGCTCGATGGCGGCGTAGGTGAACCAAGGCAAGGGGGTGCCGTCGGGCCCCAGCGGCGCCATGGCGGCCTGGCTTTGGCGCCAGCCACTGGGGCGCAGAAACTGCCGGTCCAGGTCCTGCAGACCGGCGCCGGGGGCCGCATGAGGGAGGGCGGTGTCAGTGGACATGGGCCGCCTCGGAAAGCGCGCCGACGGTCTGCGGTGCCGCCGCCCCCTGGGCTTGGCCAGCCGCCGCAGACCAGGGCAAGGCATACCCAAAGGTCTGGGCGTACCAGGCCACCTCGGCCTGGGTGGCGGGGCTCAGGGCCTGCCAATCGGCCGGCGTGAGTTCGGGCTTGTCGTAGACCACGCCCTTGTAGCGCTTGTTGGCATTGACCGGGCGGGTGTCCAGCGCCATATCCCGTGCGGCCTCGGGCAGCAGGCCCTGGGCCTGCAAGAAGCTGCGCAGCGCCTCTTGCCCATCTTCCAGCCGCATCACCAAGGCAGGCTGCTGGGCCTGCAGGATGCGCGCCCAGGAGGTGACCGACCACAGCGCCTGCTCCAGCGGGTTGGGCAGGCGGTCCAGGTCCACCCGCAGGTGCCGCAGGATCTGCGCCCGGCGGAAGGCGTACGACGGCGGGGCGTACCGCGAGTCCCGCATCACCGAGGCGGCGGCGGTGGCCGGGTCGCGCACCACCTGGATGAGGTGCTGCCAGGCCAGGGCGCGGCGGCTGCGGGCGACGGCATCCCCGGCATAGGGGTTGTCCTCCGCCTCCACGGCAAACATCCACGAGCTGATGCCGTCGCGCCCCAGCTTTTCATGGCCCACGTCCAGGCCCAGCTGGCGGCACAGGGCCGCGGCATAGCCGGTGCCCCCACGCGGGTGGCCGCTGATGAGCAACGGGCGGAAGTGCTTTTTCTTGACGTGGGTGGCCAGGCGCTGGGCCTCGCGGGCGGCGGCCTCGGTGTCGCCCTGGGCCTGCAGGTGCTGCACGTGCACGGGCTTGGGGTGGATGGTGGAGGCGAATCGCCCCTCCGTCCACGACAGCTCTGAAGCGATGGGCGGCAGCACGGTGAGGGCCTCGCCCGGCTGTGGCGCGAGCTGGTGCTGGTAGACGTCGGCGGTGTGGCAGATGCCGCGGTCCCGGTCCACCAGGGCCTGGGCGTAGGCACGGTTGAGGGCGTGGCAGGGGTTGGCCATGCGCAGCGTGGCCGCCAGGCGGAACTGCGCGGGGTCGGTGGCCTCGTGCTCGGCCCCGCGCGCCCAGCCCAGGCGCAACAGGGCCGGCGGCTGGCCGGGCCCAGGGCCCCAGGCCAATGCGCCTTGGGCCACCTGCGCGGCCAGCCAGCGCAGCACGGCGGGGGTGTGGCCATGCAGGAACACGTCATCCTCCAGCACCAGCACACGCTCGGCCGGGCCCTGGGCAATGGTGCGCCACAGCCGCCGGTAGCTCAGGAAGCAGGCCACCTGGGCGGGGATGAGGAAGTTGTTGCAGTCGGGCTTGCCGCAGTCCAGCCCGCCGCAGCGGAAGCAGGGGGGAAACTGCAGCACCTCGCCGCTGGCCAGGGCACGGGCCACTTCGGGGGCGTCGGCCGGGGTGGCGTCAAAGAAGTCAAAGTGGGTCAGGCCATGGGCCGGCAGGTGCTGGCGGATGTGCTCGCGCCGCGCCTGGGCGCCAGGCAGGCTGAGCACCCAGACCTGGTCGAACAGCGCACACCAAAGAGGGTCGTGGGTCAAGGGGAACTCCAGCGGGCTGAGGGTGTGAGCGGTGAGGCGTGTGCCAAGAGGCGGTGCGCGGGTGGTGGATCCGCCCCGCAGGGCATCAGGACATCAGGGCCAGGTCCAGCGCGGCCCCCAGCCGGCCACTGGCCACCAGTTCCCACAGCACGTCGTGGCCGCCCAGCCCCGGCAGCGCATGGCACTGCACGCCGGGCAGGCCGGCCAGGTGCCGGGCATGGGCGCAGTCCTCTGGGTGCAGGGCGCCGTGCCAGAGGTGCAGGGCCAGCGGCGGGTCGGCGGCGGCCAGCAGCGGCGCCAGGTCCAGCACCTGGTCAGGCGCCAGCTGGGCGGCGCGCGCACGGATCAACTTGCCGCGGACATCGGGCACATCGGGATCGTCCAGCAAGGTGGTCAGGCCGCCCAGGCTCAGTGCGTTCCGGGCCCCCAGGGCCAGGGCGTAGAGCACCGCGCCGTAGCCACCCAAGGAGCTGCCGGCACAGCTCAGGGTGCTGACATGGGCCGGCAGACGGGCCCGCAAGGCCTGGGCACTGGCGGCCAGCCCCACGCCCAGGCCGGCCAGCCCGCTGGTGAAGCCCACACGCTGCACGTCCTGCAAAAACACCACACCCAGCCCACGGGCCCGCAGCGCCGCGCGCACCTGGTCACGGGGCATCACCCCGGCCAGGCCGCAGAACCACAGCACCACATGGCGGCAACCCTCGGGCACGCACCATTCGTGGGGATCGCCCGGGACGGCAAGGGCGACGGATCTGCCCGCGGCGCGCTGCACCTGGACGGCCGGACGTGAAGCGGCCCGCGCCAGCTTCTCGGCATGGGCCCGGCCGGCGGGATCAAGTCCCGGCGCCTGGGCCAGACGGGCCAAGCGTGCGGCCAGCGCCGCGGGCGGCAAGACCTGGCTCCAGGCCTGGTAGCAGGCATTCACGCCGGCCGGGTCCAGTCCGGGCAGATCGGCCAGGGAGGCCGCCCAGGCGGTCAGCTCGACGTCGCCAGGGCCGGTCACCGCCCCGCCACCGACACGCGCTTCGAGCGCGGCCATCAACCGCAGGGTCTGCATGTCCAGATGGTCAGGCCGGCCGGCCAGGGCATGACCGCAGGCCGCCAGCGCCCCAACCATGTCGGCCATGGCATAGCGGATCCGCGCGGTCATGGCGTGCAGGGGGGTCAGGTCGGGATCGCCTGTGGTCATCAGCCGGCAGACCTGGGCGTAGGCCTGCTGGTGCAGGGCGTCGTCCAGGCGCCGCGCTGCCTCATGCAGCACGCGGCGGGCCATGGCCAATGAATCCGGGCAGTCCTGCAGCGCAGCGCGGGCGCAGTCGGGCCAGGGCGACAAGGGGTGGGACGGGTCCACCGCCAGCTCCAGGCTCAGGCGGTGCAGCGCCTCAGGGGCGGGGCGCTGCTGCGCCAGCCGCTGGGCCAGTTCAGCCCAGATGGCCTGGGTCAGCGCAGACAGGTCGGCCTGCGGGGTGGCCTGTGCGGCGGCAAGCCGGGCTCGGGCCTGCGCCGCCCACACGGCCTCGGGGTCCGACGCCTGGCGCGGCGCGGTTGCGGTGGGGGCTGGAGGGGCGGTGAGGGCTTCGGACATGGCGCAGGGCAGATAAGGGGGGGCGGTCGAGCCCGTCAGACCGGGCACAAGGCAGGCGCCACCGAACAGGGGGCCCAGCAGGGCTGGGCGTCCACCAGCCAGTAGGCGGGTTGACCTGCGGGCGGCGGCGGACCGCCCTGGACCACGGTCCAGGCCACGCCGGCGCCGGGGCGGTGGTCGGGCACGTCCACGTGCACTTCAAAGGCGCCCGGGCCGTCCAGCTCAAAGTGATGGGGCTGGCCACGGGCGTCCTGCCACCGCAGGTGCAACGGGCCGGGCCGGCGGTGCACACCACGAAGCCACAGCCCGGAGACGATGCGCCCGCCCGCGGTGGGCTGGCGCGCGCGCAGGGCCAGCCGGGCCGGCGCGCGGCCGCTGGCGTCCACGTCCACCGCGGTGTGCGGGCTCTGGCAGGCCAGGCGACGGTCTTCGGCCAAGGCCTCCTCCAGCGCCTGGGCGGCGCCCGGTGCCAGGCAGCCCGACAGCTCGGCAGCCAGCGCACGCACCTGCGCCGCCGGGCCTGGTGTCGCGGGTGCGGCGGGGTCGCTCAGGTGGCGCTCGCACAGCTCGCCCAGCAGGGTCAGCAACCAGTGCAGGGGCGCGGGCCCCAGGTGGCGGTGCACCACCCGCACACCTTCACGGGCCACCCGCTCACGCAGCCGCAGGGTGATGCCTTCGGCATGCAGGCGGGACAGGGCCTGCACCTGGTCGATGAAACCGATGCGTCCGGGATGGGCGCGGAACAGGCGCAACCACAGCTCGTAGTCAAAGCTGGCGTGCAGGGTCTCGTCCAGCCCGCCCAGGGCCTCAAACGCCTCGCGGCGGAAGAAGGCGGTGGGCTGGCAGAGGTGGCAGCCGTCGGCCCAGGCGGCCAGCGGGGTGTCGGGGCCACGGGTGGGGTAGGCGCCCAGGTCCTGGCCGTCCTGGTCCACATGCCGGGCCTGCCCGTAGACCATGACCTGCGCAGGATGGGTGAGCAGGTGGTCCAGCGCCCGGGCGGCCGCGCCCGGCAGGTAAAGGTCGTCGGAGTTAAGCCAGCCGAGCAGGGGCGCGCGGGCCAGGGCCACGGCACGGTTCACGGCTTGGGCGGGGCCGCTGTCGGGCGCGCTGTGCCAGCGCAGCCGGCCCGGGAACTCGCCGGCCAGCTGGGCCAGCAGGTCGGGCGTGCCGTCGGTGGAGGCGCCGTCCATGACCACCAGCTCCAGCCCGGGAGGCGGCAGCGCCGCCGGCGCCAGCACGCTGCGCACGGACTCGGCAATGAAACGAGCTTGGTTGCGCGTGGGCATGACCACGCTGAGGGCGGGCTGCATGTGGTGGCTCCCCCACGGCTTCAGGCCGCAAACACTTCAAAGTCCAGGGGCCAGAGGTCCGGCTGCATGCGGTAGTCAAAGTCTTCGGCTGTCGCCAGCTCATGCAGGTCCTGCATCACCACCGGGGTGAAGTGATTCACCCAATCGCCCACCTGCCCCTTGCGGAAAAAGGCCGCGTTCTTCTTGTTCAAAAAGGCGAAGGAGGTCCTGGCCTTGATCTTCTCCAAGCCCTGCGACGTGAGCGGACGCTCAAGAAACGCAAACAGACGATGCGCCTGGGTGTCAAAGTCGCTCAGCATGTCCTCGTAGGTCAGCAGCAGGGCCTGGGGACAAGCCGCCTCGCGCCAAAAGCGGTGGTAAGCCAGGTATTCACGCATCCGCACCCTGCCCTCGCCACCAAAGTAGTAGTACTCCAGACTCGGGGCCTTGGTTTCTGCCACCCGCAGATCGTGGAAATAGCGCGACACCAGCACATCCTTGAGGTCGCGCACACAAAGCAAGGTGCGTACACCAGGCGAATGGGCCAGGGCCAAGTACTCGGCCCTGCCTGCCCAATGCTGCTTGCAGTAGAGGTCTTGCTGACGCCACGGCTGTTCTGCCGCAAAGCGCGGGAGCTTCGCCTCGTCCAGCGACGGGTTCTTCCACCCGGTGGCCTGCCAGTCCACCGGCAGCTTGGCCCAGTGGCCAGCCTCGGCCACCAACCGTGTCATCCAGGTGCTGCCACTCTTGGTGTTGCCATTGCAAACGACCAACATGTCGACTTCCTGCCGAGGTGCGGAGAAATGGTTGTCAAGCGGCCAGGTCGCGCGGCATGGCCAGGTCATGGCCGTGGGCGCACAGGAAGGCGTGGCGGCGGGCGAGCTTGAGGTCTTCGGCCACCATCTCGGCGCACATCTGCTGGGCGCTGATTTCGGGCACCCAGCCCAGGCGGGCCTTGGCCTTGGCCGGATCGCCCAGCAAGGTCTCCACCTCGGCGGGACGGAAGTAGCGCGGATCCACCGCGACCACGCAGTCGCCCACCTTGAGGGCGGGGGCCTTGTCGCCGACCTTCTGGGCCACGTAGGCCTTCTCGTCCACGCCTTGGCCTTCAAAGCGCAGCACCAGGCCCAGCTCGGCGGCGGTCCAGGTGATGAACTCGCGCACCGAGTACTGCTTGCCGGTGGCGATGACGAAGTCCTCAGGCTGCTCCTGCTGCAGCATCATCCACTGCATGCGCACATAGTCCTTGGCATGACCCCAGTCGCGCAGGCTGTCCATATTGCCCATGTAGAGACACTTGTCCACACCCTGGGCGATGTTGCACAGGCCACGGGTGATCTTGCGGGTGACGAAGGTTTCGCCCCGGCGCGGCGACTCGTGGTTGAACAAGATGCCGTTGCAGGCGTACAGGCCGTAGGCCTCGCGGTAGTTGACGGTGATCCAGTAGGCGTAGAGCTTGGCGACCGCGTAAGGGCTGCGGGGGTGGAAGGGCGTGGTCTCCTTCTGCGGAATCTCCTGCACCAAGCCGTACAGCTCGGAGGTGGAGGCCTGGTAGAAGCGGGTGGTCTTCTCCAGCCCCAGGAACCGGATGGACTCCAGCAGGCGCAGGGTGCCCAGGGCGTCGACGTCGGCGGTGTATTCGGGCGCCTCAAAGCTCACGGCCACATGCGACTGCGCCCCCAGGTTGTAGACCTCGTCGGGTCGCACCTCGGCCAGGATGCGGGTGAGGTTGGAGCTGTCGGCCAGGTCGCCGTAGTGCAGCTTGAAGTTCTGGCGCTCGACGTGCGGGTCTTCGTAGATGTGGTCCACCCGCTGGGTGTTGAAGGTGGAGCTGCGGCGCTTGATGCCGTGCACTTCATAGCCCTTCTCCAGCAGGAACTCGGCCAGGTAGGAGCCGTCCTGCCCGGTGACACCGGTGATCAGGGCCTTCTTCTTGGGGGACTGTGTGTTCACGGGCGGGGCTTCCGAAGAGGTGGGGGAGGGGTTGGCCGCAGGGGCTGCGCACTAGTGCACAGAGTAGGCAGGCGCCGCGCCGGCGTTCACGGGATCAGCGGGGTCTTGGCCGCGCTTCTCCGGGCCTGGACGCCAGGGCAGACCACAATGCCGGCCGCCCTACCCTGCCCCGCCGCCCGGTCCGCCCCATGTCCCTGTCCACGCCCGCCTTCCTGTCCTCCCCCGATGCGCTGCTGCTGGCCGACAGCGAGTTGGCCGGCGTCACGCCGGGGCCGGACCAGTGGCGGCTGCGCCTGTCGGCCGCCCAGGTGCAACGGGCCGACGAGACGGGCTACCAGACCGGGCTGACCCTGGTGCTGCTGGCGCCGCAGGCGGCGCCGGCGGTGGCCCTGGCCGCGCAGGTTCGGGGCCGCATCGCCCACGGCCGGTGGGGTGCCACGGCCGATGAGGCGGCGCCGCGGGCCTGGGTCTCGCGCCTGCCCCTGGAAGGGGCCGGCGGTCCCGGGGTGCTGGAGCTGACGCTGGGCGATGGCACGGCGCTGTGCTGGCGGGTGCTGGGCTGGGCCCTGTCAGAGGACCCGCAGGGCCGCTTCCGCCCGTCCTGCGCCTGCTGACATGCGGGTGTTGGGCCGCCCACCCGCCCAACGCCAGCGCCTCAGAAGGCCGTCCAGCACAAAAATTCGACCTTTCGTCCAAACTGGCGCCGGGATTACCCCCGCCCGCCCATGGCGGTGGCACTGTGCGCGACCTGTATCAAAAGGTGTCACATGGCGGTCACGGCCCTGCTCATCCCTCTGCTGTTCTGGGCGGCCACGCTGGCGCTGAAGTTCAGCCATCCCGCGCTCTACGTGGAGCTGGTCCAGGAGGACAACGTGCTGGAGCTGATGCAGTGCTGCCTCTACACCATCGCCGCGGCCAGCGCCCTGCGCCTGGGGCTGGCGCTGCGCGAGGCGGGCCTGCGCACCGCGGGCGTGCTGCACCTGCTGCTGGCGGCCCTGCTGCTGCTGGTGGCCCTGGAGGAGGCCAGCTGGGGCCAGCGCCTGTTTGGCCTGGAGACGCCGGCCTTCTTTGAACGCCACAACCGCCAGCACGAGATCAGCCTGCACAACCTGGCCCCGGTGCACGGCCGCCTGCACAAGCTCTACCTGCTGGCCGGGCTGTATGGCGCCCTGGGTTGGCTGCTGAGCTGGCCCTGGCGCCGGCAGGCAGGCGCGGGCCGCTGCCGCCTGGTGGACCTGGTGGTGCCGGCCTGGCCGGCCTGTTCGGGCTTTGCGGTGCTGGCGGCGGTGTATTACTGCCTGGTGGTCTACCCGGCGGCGGTCATGCCCTACCTGATCGCACGCGATCAGGAGCCGGCCGAGACCTGCCTGGCCTGGGCGGTGGGGGTGGCCTTGTGGTGCAACGGCCAACGCCTGCAACAGTACATGCGGCTGCGCGGGCAGGACACACCGGCTCAGGCCGCGGCGGGCAGCGCAAAGGCCTGACGCAGCCAGGCGCGCACCACGTCGTTGACCGCCTGGTAGCGGTCATGGCCCAGGCTGGCGATGAGGAAGGCCAGGGCACGGGCCTGCAGCGCGGTGTCCCCGGCGGCCAGCTGTTCGGCTTTGCCGGCCTGATTGCCCAGCAGCTTGAACTCCTCGCGCACGGTCCATTCCAGGCCATGAACCCGTACCCGAGCCAGCGCCGGCTGCAGCACCGCCGCGGGCACCAGCGGCAGGCGCATGAGGCAGTCCAAGTCCTGGGAGTTCTTGAGCCGGGCCTGGGCGGCGTGGACGATGGTGGACAGCGCGGCCAGGGGCGGCGGGGGCAGGCCGGCTGCCAGGCCCTCGGTCGCGGCGCGGCGCATCAGGCTGTGCAGGCCGAAGCGGTGCTTCTCGGCAGAGAACTCCTCGCGCAGCGCCTTCATGGCCGCCTGGTAGGCCTCGACCTGGGCCTCGGAGGGCTCGAAGGCCAGGCGCATGGCCGCGGCCAGGTCAAAGCCCTCGTCGGTGACGGTGAGCGGGTAGCCGGCGTCGCGCAGCAGCTCCATGGTGCCGATGCCGCCGTGGCCGATGGCCATGAAGGGGGCCGGCACGCTGAGCAGCTCGGGCAGCTTGTTGGCCAACGAGAAGCGCACATAGTCCAGCGAGGTGGCGTCGAAGTTGTAGCAGATGAGGTTCAGGTCGGAGCTGGCCAGCGCGTCCAGGTAGTCCTGGTAGTCGGGCAGTTGCGGCAGCAGGCGGGTGCCGGCGTAGGGCGCAAAGGTGGCCTGGTGCTTCTGGATGGCGTGCGCGCCGGTGACGATCTCCAGCTGCAGGCGCCAGGGCAGCGTGCCGGCGGCGTTGACCCGTTCGACCTCGGCGGCCAGGCGCTGCAGGGTGCCCAGGCCCATGTCGGGCTCCAGCCCACCAAAGAAGCGCACGGTGCGCACGGTCGGGTCGGTGCCGGGGCGGCGGCGGGCCTCGCAGGGCTGCATGGTGTTGTGGATGCTGGCCACGCGGTGGGCCGGCAGGTCCCAGGTGCGCACCAGGTGCTCGCTCATCTTGTCGCAGATGCTCAGCACCTGCGCGGCATGCCGGAAGAGCCAGCCCATGACCTCGGCATGGGCCCGGGCCACCGGAGCGCTGCGCACATGGCGGGCCTTGACCAGCCAGTCGTCCATGTAGTGCACCAGCCAGGGCTTGCCCAGCGTGGCGGCGGCCACCAGCTGCACGGCGGTCATCGGCTCACGGTCGAGCGTGGGGCGCAGGTAGAGCACTTCGGGGTCGTACTCCACCAGGCTGCGGAAGGCGGGCCAGACCGATTCGTCATCGGCCCCGTCGGCGTAGAGGTCGTGGGGCACGCTTTGGAAGGCGATCAGGCGCGCCTTCTCGTCGGCCCAGAGGTGGAACTGCGACGCCTTGGGCCAACCCTGCAGCAGGTTTTTCTTGACCACCCCGGTGGCGGAGAGGCGCTCCACCGAGGTGAAGTCCACCACCGCCAGCCGCGGCCAAACCTGCGGGCGGGGGAACAGCTCATGGAAGTCCACCCGCGGGAAGACCTCCAACTGCCCGCCCAGGGTCGCGTTGCGGATGGCCACGCCGCGTCCGCGGGCCCAGTTGCGGGCCTTGCGGTAGGCCTGCAGCATGGTGTGGACGTTGGGGTCGTGCCAGCGGTAGCCCTTGCCAAAGTAGCGCGGGTCGAAGTGGTTGGTGTCATCGGCCTGCGAGGTGAGCACCCCGGTGCCGTAGCCGGTGTCGCGGCTGACCTGGTGGACCTGGTAGCTGGCGTCCACACCGATGAGGATGATCTCCTCGGCGCCCAAGGAGGCGGCGATCTGCAGGCCGGTGTAGGTGACGGTGCCGCCGGTGTAGGTGATGCGGCCGGCCTCGGCGGAGAAGTCGGTGTCCACCGGGTAGCTCACCCGCGGCAGGTGGTTGAGGAAGATGGTGTTGGCCTGCGGCCGGATGCAGTAGCCCAGGTAGGAGGGGAAGACCTTGACCGGGCACTCGTAGTCGTGGATCTCGCGCACCCGGTCCTCGGCCACCAGGTGGTCTTCGACGACATAGATCGTGGGCGTGAAGTGCTCGTGCAGGAAGATGCCGTTGAAGCCGATGGTGACCTCGTCCTTGAGCAGGCGCAGGTCGGTCTGCTTGAGGCTGGGGCCGTTGCCGATGACAAAGACCCGCTTGAGGCCCTGGGCCTGCAGACGCTGGCGCAGCGCCTCAAAGCGCTGCTGGCTGGCGGCCAGGTTCTCCGGCCGGATGAGCGAGTTGACGCGGCGCAGCCCGCTGACCTGCTCGGTCAGGGGCAGCTTGGCGGTGGGCAGGTAGATCTCGCTCTGGAACGGCAGGCTCTTGACCAGCCCGGCCTTGAGGGCCTCCAGGTCGGCCTCGGCCGGTGCGGGCGCGTCCTCCACCTGGTAGCGGGCCTGGGCAAAGGGCGCGGCCAGGGCCTGGGCCAAGCCGGCCGCCGGGGATGGGCCCGCGGCCACCGCCAGGGCGCCGGGCACCGCCCGGGCGGCCGCCGGCCAGCTGGCGGCGTTGGCCGCCGGGGTGGCCCCGGCCACCCGGGGCAGGCCGGAGCCCCCTCCGGCCTTGAGCCGCTGCTGCCAGAACAGGTAGTAGGCCTGGGAACCGGCCATCCCCTCATCGGGCAGTGGCACATCCTGCACGCCAATGCCAAAAAACAGCGCCGCATTGCGCAGGCAGCGGGCGGGCTCCGCGGCGACCCCCGCCAGCAGGGCCAGCCG
>NZ_JAAGOH010000055.1 GCF_010499455.1 Ideonella livida
CCGTGATGCCCGAGTTGAACGCGTAGCGCAGCACCACGTTGCCAAACACCAGCACCACCATCACCGCCAGCAACCCCACCAGCGCCCATTCCAGGGCCTGGCAGTAGCGTTTGAGAAGCTTGTCCATCGTCTCGTGTCTCCGCGGCGGCAGGGGGCCGGCCGCTTGAAATGAAAACGCTCCCCGGCGGCCCCTCCCAGGGCGCACGGAGAGCGCGGGCGCCCGGCTTACTTGGCGGCGCGGGCCTTGGCCAGTTCGGCCTGCAGCTGCTTCATCATCGGCTCGCCCACCGAGGCGGCGTACTTGTCCACCACCGGCTGGATGCGCTGGCGGATCTTGTCCACTTCAGCGGCCGGCAGCTCGGTCACCTTCATGCGCTTCTTCAGCGTGGCCAGGGACTTCTCGTCCTCGGCGCGGGCGTTCTGGCGCTGGAAGGCCTGCGACTCACGGGCGGCGTCGGCAATGATTTTTTGCTCGTCCGCGTTCAGGCGCTCCCAGCTCTTGCGCCCGATCAGGATGGAGAGCGGGCTGTAGATGTGGCGGGTCAGCGTGACATGGCTCTGCACCTCGTCAAAGCGCGACAGCTCGATGCTCTTGAGCGGGTTCTCCTGGCCGTCCACGGCCTTGGACTCCAGCGCGCCATACACCTCGGGGAAGGGCATGGGCACGGGGTTGGTGCCCAGGGCGCGGAACAGGTCGATGTAGATGGGCGACTGCACCACACGCACCTTCAGGCCCTTGAAGTCATCCAGCGAGGCCACGGCGTGGCGGCTGTTGGTCAGGTTGCGAAAGCCCAGCTCCCAGTAACCCAGCGACACCAGGCCCTTGTCCTGCAGCATCTTGCCCAGCTGCTGGCCCACCGGGCCGTCGACGATGGCGTCGGCCTCGCGGCCGCTGGAGAACATGAAGGGCAGGTCAAACAGCGCGAACTCCTTGACCTGACCGGCCAGCAGGCCTGAGCTGAGCGCGGTCATGTCCAGCACGCCACCTTGCAGGGCCGAGACGGTTTGCAGGTCGCCGCCCAGGGTGCCGTTGGGGAAGAGCTTGACGGTGATCTTGCCGCCGCTCTTGCTGGCCACCAGGTCGGCAAAGCGCTGCGCACCCACGCCCAGCGGGTGCTCCTTGATGCTCTGGAACGCAAACCGCAGGGTTTGCTCACGGATCTCGGTGGCTTGCACGGCCAGGGCAGAGGCCATCAGGGCGGCGGCCACGGCCAGCTTCTTCCACGGGTTCTTCATGTTGGGTCTCCGGCTTGGGATAGGTGTTGCAGGAACGAGGGACAAAGGGAAAGGGAATCGAGGCTCAGACCGCCGCCAACAGGGACGCGGCCAGCACTTCTTGGCGGGTGGGAATGGAGGCCTGGGCGCCCCGCCGGGTCACGCTCAGGGCGGCCGCCTGCTGGCCAAACGCGACGGCCTGGGCCAGCGGCTGACCGGCGGCCAGGCACGCGGCCACGCCCCCGATGAAGGTGTCGCCAGCGGCGGTGGTGTCCACCGGGGTGACACGTGGCGCGGGCAGGTGCACGGCGCCCTCGGGGCCGCTGAGCAGCACGCCCTGCCCGCCCAGGGTGATGAGCAGGCGCTGCACGCCCCGGGCATGCAGCACCAGGGCGGCGGCGCGGGCGGAGTCGGGGTCGGACACCGGCAGGCCGCTCAGCAGGGCGGCCTCGTGTTCGTTGGGCACCAGCAGGTCCACCTGCTGCAGCAGGACCTCGGGCAGCGGCGCGGCAGGCACCGGCGCGGGGTTGAACAGCACCTGCGTGCCATGCCGGCGGGCCAGGGCCACGGCGGCCTCGATGGCCGGCAACGGCACCTCGCACTGCAGCAGCAAGACCTGCGCGGCGGCGATGGCGGCTTCTGCCGCCTGCACGTCAGCCGGCGTGACGGTGCCGTTGGCGCCCTCGGCCAGCACGATGCTGTTCAGGCCCGCATCGCTGACGGTGACGGCCGCCACGCCGGTGGCCACGCCGGCACGGCGGGCCACGGCTTGGGTGTCCACGCCATCGGCCTGCAGGGCCTGCAGCAGCGCCTGGCCAAAGTCATCTTGGCCCACGGCGCCCACCAGGGCCACCCGGGCGCCCAGGCGGGCGGCGGCCACCGCCTGGTTGCCGCCCTTGCCGCCGGGCTGGGTTTCAAAGCCGTGGCCGGCCAGGGTTTCGCCCGGCAAAGGCAGGCGGGCCACGCGCAGCACCAGGTCCATGTTGCAGCTGCCCACCACCACCACACTGGCAGCCGAAGCGGTGGCAGAGGTGGCGGCGCCGTTGCGCTCAGTGTTCACAGCAGGCCTCCAGGCTCAGGCGGTGAGGCCGGCGATCTTGGCGCGCATCTGCGCGGTGCCGGCCATGATCTGGTCCAGCACCGCGTCCAGCGCCCAGAAGCGCTCGCGGATGTCGAACGGGATGGTGCGGCTGCGGATGCCGGCAAAGGTGCCCAGGCGTTGGTGGTAGACCTTGGCCAGCGCCGGGTAGCCCAGCGACTCACTCACCGCCGCCGTCACCAGGAAGGCGTTCACCTCGGCCGCCACCTGCGGGTGGGCCGGGCCGTGCAGGCGCAACCAGCGGTACAGGTCGGGGTGGAAGTTGGTGAACACACCGGTGAAGCCGGCGCTGCCGGCGCACATGGCGTCGTAGGCGATGGCGGCGTTGGCGTTGATGATGGCCAGCGGCGTGCCCTGGGTCAGCGCCACGCGGCGCTTGACGGTGGCCAGGTCACACGACACGTCCTTGAGCAGCACAAAGCGGCCGGACTCGGCGCACAGCATCAGCTCTTCGTCGCTCAGCAGGCGGCGGTAGGGCGCGGGGCACTCGTACAGGCCCAGCGGCATGTCGGCGGGCAGCTTGTCCAGCAGCCAGGCCAGGTTGCCGCGGAAGGTTTCGGTGCCCTGCTGGCGCGGGTCCAGGTGGTTGCTGACCAGCACCACGGCATCGGCGCCGCTCTCGGCGGCGGCGGTCAGCTCGCGCAGTTGTTCAAAGGGGTCGTCGCTCACATGGCCCGACACCACCACCGGCACGCGGCCGTTCACATGGCGCACCACAAAGCGGCCCAGCTCGCGGCGCTCGGCCAGCGACAGGAACTGCATCTCGCTGGACTGCGCCACGGCGAACAGTGCGTCGGCACCGTTCGCCAAGTACCACTCGATCAGCCGCTCCAGGCCGGCGTAGTCGATGGTGTTGGACTCGGTGAAGGGCGTGATCATCACGGGCACGATGCCCTGGATGGGATAGGTCATGGCGGTGCAAAGCTCCACGGAAAAGCAGCAAAGACGGACCCGCCGGCCATGCAGCGGCGCCACCCGGGCCGTCAAGGGCCCCGGCCGGACACGGCAGGCGCGGTGGGGTTCAGGGCCTGGGCGCGGCAGCCACCCAGGCGGGTTTCAGGCGTTCAGGCGCCGCCCGGGGCGGCCGGCGCCATCCAATCCGGCGGCAGCGGCGGGCGGGGCAGCCCCAAGATGCGCTGGTGCGCACTCTCCAGGTGATGGGTCAAACGTTGGGACACGGCGGCCACCTCACGGGCGCGCAAGGCCCGGATGAACCACAAATGCTCGCGCAGCGCCGGTGCCAAGGCGTCGTCAGACAGCATGGCCCGCTCCAGGCGGATCAGGCGCACACGCAGCGTGTTGATGCGGTAGACCTCAGAGATCAGCGGGTTGCCCAGCGCATCGATCATCCGGTCATGCAGGCCCCAGTCCACGGCCTGCGCCTCGGTCAGCAGGCTCTGGCTGGTGGAGTCGGCCTCGGCACGGGCCAGCAGGTCCAGGTGCGTGGCCTCAATGGCGGCCAGCTCGGCGTCTGTGGCGCTCTGGGCAAAGCGCATGGCGGCCTCCCGCTCCAGCACCAGCCGCAGGTGAAAGGCGTTGTTGATGAGCGCCAGGTCCACATGCGCAATCTGCAGGCCGCGCTGCGGCACGGTGCGCAGCAGGCCCTCAGCCTCCAGGCGCGGGATCAGCTCGCGCACAGCACCCAGCGGCATGTCCAGCAGCTGCATCAGCTCGCGCTGCGAGACGAACTGCCCCGGCCGGATGTTGGCCTGCAGGATCTGCTGCTGAAAGCTCTCATAGGCCTGGGCACGCAAAGGCACGGGAGGGGAGGACATGGGGCAAAGATCTCCGGAAGGCGAACCAGGCCGGCAGGGTAGCGCCGCGCATGGCCTGGGTGATCAGGCCTTCCACCGGGTACATACTGACATGTTAGTTCGATGGCAGTACATCGCACTACGGGTAAACACGGATCTGCGCCCGCTGCGCCCGGCTCAGCGCCGGTCCGCGGGCCGGCAGGTGCCGGCGGACCGCCACGGGTTGCGGCCCCAGCCCAGGCGCTCCAGACGGTCGAGCTGCTCCCAGTACAGGCGCGGCCGCTCGTCCATCAGGCCCAGCCACTGCAGCGGCAGGTCGGTGCTGCCCGGCAGGAAGGGATTGCGCCGGTCATAGCCCCACAGCTCCACCCGGGTGGACGGGCGCACGCTGGGCCCGCGCGCATGAAAGCCGTAGGTGTCGGCCACCACCAGGGTGTTGGCCGGCACCGCCAGCAGGCGGGGGGCCGGCAGGTTGAGCGCCGGCAGCTCGGCCGCGTCGATGCGGAAGGAGCCGCGGGCGCTGTAGCGGTCCTGCAGACGCGCGGCCGCCACGCTCTTGCGCTGCTCCCAAGCCAGGCGCTCGGGCGTGAGCCGGTGCGAGCCCGGCACGTAGCAGAACGGCCCCTCGTCCACCGCCACATCGGTCAGGAACAGCCAGGCCTTCATCGACGGGTGGAAGGTGTCGGCATGCAGATTCGTCTGCGGATCGGGCTCGCCCGGCCGGGTATGCGACAGGATGGTCTGGATGTAGGCCCAGGGCGGTGCGTCGTAGCCCGCCACATAGCGCGTGAGGCCTTGCCACAGCGGCCCATCCACAAACTGCGCCAACTCCGGCGAGGCCGCCCTCAGCCCCGCATCCACCGCCATGCGCCGGGTGATGGTGTCGCCCTGCACCATCTCCCGTGCCGGCATCGGCCGGTTCAGCACCGCCTCGCGCAGGCGCGCAAACACCTCGCGCGGCAGCGCCTCGTGGCGCACCACAAAGCCATCACGCTCAAAGTCCGCCCGGTCCTGCGGCGACACCAGCGCCGCCAGCCGCGCCCGCCGCCGCGCCGCCAGGGCCTGCGTGGCCCGCACGCGCCAGGCGTGGAGCCCCCGCTCATTCAGCCACGCAGAGCCCAGCAGCGGGTTGTCCACAAAAGACTTGGCCGAAGTGAGGACCGACGCCTGCCACCAGGGGGCCAGGGCCAGGGTGCGCCAGAGGGAAGGGGCCACGGGGATCTCCGCGTTGAGGGCGAGGCTGATTCTGGCTGGTGGGTGCATGCTTCCCCCGGCTCGCCCGTCCCGCACCTGCGGCGCCTCCCTAACTTCCGCGCCCCGCCTGGGGTGAGCAGACGGAAGCCTCACGCCTGGACGTCACCGCCCCGGGGACAGACGCCGCCGCCGACATTCCAGCAGGCAGGCCATAAGCGGCCCAACGCCAACGCGCCCGCACCATGTAGACCAGCAGCAGCACCAGGCCGCCTGCCAGCGTGGCACCGGCCAGGGGCAGCAGCCAGCCCAGCGCGGGAACGAAGATGCCCAGGGCGCACAGCAACACCCCAGGCAGGTAGAAGCGCGTCCACAGCCAGGGGTTGGACAGGGCCGGGTGCCGGCGTTCCACCACGGTGCCGCCGCAGGCCGGGCAGGTGCGCAGCGCGGCGCCGGCGCTGTCGTGCGCGCCATCGGCATTCGCCGGCACCTTCCGCCAGCGCAGTGATTGCTGGCAGTGGGGGCAGGCGAAGCGGGTCAGCGGATTGAGTGCGGGGAACATGCGTGGTCAGCCTAGCCGGAGCGTGCGGCGCGGGCAAGCCGCCTGGCCGGGCCACAGCCCTGACGGGATGCAGAGTCTCCCCCTGGGCGACGAGGCCCCGCACCCGGGGTGCTTGCGCCAACTGGGCGGCAAACGCCGGGAACGTCCTGCCTTTGCCGCCCCAGACCGGCTGCTATGCTGATTTGGCTCTTTGTGACGGGACCCCAGCGCCGTGTTGCCCTCCACCGATCAGGCCATCCTGCAGACCATCATCGACCACCTGCCCAGTGCGGTGTCCATGATTGATTCCGAACTGCGCATGGTGGCCTGCAACCGGCAGCTGCGCACCCTGCTGGAGTTCCCTGACCACCTGTTCGAGCCCCAGCTGCCCACACTTTACGACCTGGCGCTGTTCAACGCCCAGCGCGGTGAATATGGTCCAGGCGACCCGCAGGAGCAGGCCCAGGCCCTGTGCCAACGGGCTCTGACCATGCAGCCCCATGTGTTCGAGCGCCAGCGGCCCAACGGCATCGTGCTGGAAGTGCGCGGGGCCCCCCTGCCCGGCGGCGGCTTCGTCACCATCTACACCGACATCACCGAACGCAAGAAGGCCGAGCAGAACGCCAAGCGCTACAGCGCCTACCTGGATGCCGTGATCAACGTGCTGCCCCAGGGCGTGACCGTGATCGACGAAGACCTGGTGATCCAGCTCTGGAACCACAGCTTCGAGCGCCTGCTGGGCCTGCCGCCCGACCTGATGCGGCCCGGCATCACCTTTGAAGACGTCACCCGCAGCAACGCCCAGCGCGGCGAATACGGTGAGGTGGACGTTGAGGCCCGCGTGCAGCAGGCCGCCGCCCTGGCCCGCCGCTTCATGGCGCACCGCCTCACCCGCACCCGGCCCGACGGCACCACGCTGGAAATCGAAGGCCGCGCCCTGCATGTGGACGGCGAGGTGCGCGGCTTTGTCACCACCTACACCGACGTCACCGAGATCAGCCAGGCCCGCCAAGCCATGGAGCAGTTGGCCTTGCATGACGCGCTCACCGGCCTGGCCAATCGCCACCAGTTCAGCCACCGCTACGCCCTGGAGCGAGACCGGCAGAACCGCGGCGGCGGCCCCTTGTCCGTGGTGATGGCCGACGTGGACCATTTCAAGCAGGTCAACGACCGCCACGGCCACCTGGTGGGCGATGCCTGCCTCAAGACCGTGGCCCAGACCCTGCAGCAGCGCGTGCGCCGCACCGACCTGGTCGCCCGCTTTGGCGGCGAAGAGTTCATCGTGCTGCTGCCCGACACCGACGCCACCGAAGCCACCTTGGTGGCCGAGGCCCTGCGCCACAGCGTGGCCAGCCCCCCACCCCCCAACCAACCCACCCTGACCGCCAGCTTTGGCGTGGCCACGGTGCAGCCCACCGACGACCTCACCCTCGACCAAGTGCTCCGCCTGGCCGACGACGCCGTCTACCAGGCAAAGCGCGACGGGCGCAATGCGGTGCGGGTGGCGGGGGTGGAGCGGGCGGGGGGCGCGTGAGGGGTGCCTGAGCTCTCACTCAGACCGCAGGGTTCAACCCAAGCTCGCCCGCCACGCCCGCCACCCCCCAAACCCCGAAATCTCCGTCGCCCCCTCCTCGGCCACCGGTTCGGCAATGAAGCCGCAGACCTCGCGGCCGTCGGCCAGGCGGGTGCGGCCGATGCCCAGGGGGGCGGGGATGCCAGCGACGAAGCTGCCGAACTGGGTGGCGGGGAGTGACCACACCTCCACCTCGATGGCATGACCCTGGCCGGGGGCCACGCGGATGAGGCCGGGGCGTTTGCCGTCGGCCAGGGCGATGAGGCGGTAGTCGGGGGCGGTGGTGGTGCTGGCCACGAGCTTGGCGCCGCGGTGGGTGAGTTGGGGGTTGAGCGGTTGGCCGCTGAGGTGGGCGCCGCAGACGGCCACCTCCACCCAGCCGGCCGGGAAGGTGGGTTCAGGTTGCGGGGGCACTTGGCGGGCGGCGGGGTGGGGCCAGCCGGTGGCGCCAAGGGTCGTGGCCAAGGCAGCAGCATTCCCCGCAGCCGGGTCGGCGCTGGCGCGCAGGGCGTGCTGCCAGCGGGCGGCCCAGCGCAGCAGGGGCACGTCTTGGTGGGCGGGGGCGAAGAAGGTGACGCCGAAGGGGTTGGCGCCGGCGCCCAGGCTGCCGTCCACGCGGGCGGCGGGCACGGCCACGGCGGCGTAGCCCAGCAGGTTCATGAAGTTGGTATACCAACCCAGTTCGCTGTTGCGGGCGACGGGTTCGGCCAGCATGGCCTGGATGCTGGGGTGGCCGGGGGCGGTGGGGGCCAGCACCAGGTCCACCTGATGCCACAGCGCGTCGCAGCGGCGCTGCAGGGCTTTCAGGCGGTACTGGGCGGCAAAGGCGTCGGCTGCCAGGGGCGTGGCGCCGCCCAGGGTGATCTGGCGGGTGACGGGAAAGACGGCCTCGGGCTGTGAGTCGATGAAGGGGCGGATGGCCTGGTAGCGCTCGGCCACCCAGGGGCCTTCATAGAGCAGGCGGGCCACTTCCAGCAGGGGCTCGAAATCCAGAGCCACCAGCGTGACGCCCAGGGCTTGGGCCTGGGCCACGGCGGCCTCAAAGCCGGCCGCCCAGGCCGGGTCGGTGAAGCGGCGTTGGGCCGGCAGCGGCACGCCCAGGCGCACCTGGGCGGGGTCGGCACGGCCAAAGTCCCAGCCGTGGGGCTGGGGGGCCACGCTGTAGGCGTCGGCCTCGTCCAGGCCTTGCGCCACGGCCAGCACCTGGGCGGCGTCTTCGGCGGTGAGCGTGAAGAGGGAGATGGTGTCCAGCGTGCGGCAGGCGGGCACCACGCCGCTGGCCGAGAGCAGGCCGCAGGTGGGCTTGGTGCCCACCAACTGGTTGAAGGCGGCGGGCACGCGGCCGGAGCCGGCCGTGTCGGTGCCCAGGCTGAAGCTGACCTGGCCCAGCGCCACGCTGACCGAGGAGCCCGAGCTGCTGCCGCCTGACACCAGCGCCGGGTCCAACGCATTGCGGCAGGCGCCGTAGGGCGAGCGGGTGCCGTTCAGGCCGGTGGCGAACTGGTCGAGGTTGGTCTTGCCCACGGGGATGGCGCCAGCGTCAATCAGCCGCTGCACCACAAAGGCGCTGCGCTCGGGCGTGTAGGCATAGGCCGGGCAGCCGGCGGTGGTGGGCACACCGGCCAGGTCGATGTTGTCCTTGATGGCGAAGGGCACGCCATAGAGCGGCAACGTGGCGGCATCCGGGCGGTCCATCAGCGCGCGGGCGTCGGCGCGCAGCGCCTCGGCCGGGCGGCGGTGGATCCAGGCGTGGTGCGGGTCTTCGGCCGTGGCGGCGATGACCTGTTCGATCACATCCAGCGGGGTGAAGCGGCCGGTGGTGTAGCCGGCGTGCAGGGTGGCCAGGTCCAGCGGGGTGCGGTCAGGGGACATGGGAGGGTTCCTTGAAGTCGTGACGATCAGGCGGTCCATCAGTCGGTCAATCAGGCCGTCATTCGGTGACGAGCGGCGTGAGCACCACCACGGTCTGGCCGGCGCCCACGGGGGCGCCTTCGGGGCAATCCAAGCGCAGCACGCGGCCGGCTTCGGGGGCGGTGACGGCGAATTCGGTCTTCATGCTTTCCACCACCAGCAGGGTGTCGCCGGGCTGCACGGCCTGGCCGGGCTGCACCAGCACCTTCCAGACGCTGCCGGGCACCTGGCTGGCCACGGCGCGGGCGCCGGCCGGGATTTCACCGGCCACCGGGGCGGGGGGCGCCAGGTCGTCGCCCACGTACTCGGCCTGGCCGGCTTGGCGCCAGCGTTCGCGCTCGGCGGCAAAGGCGGCGCGCTGGGTCTGGCGGAAGGCGGCGATGGGGGCGGCCTGCTCGGCCAGAAAGTCCTCGTAGGCGCGCAGGCTGAAGCGGCCGGGCTCCACCCGCAGGCGGTGGCGGCCGGCGGGAAAGTCCTGCCGCAGGCGGGCCAGCTCGGCGCCGCTGACGGGGTAGAAGCGGATCTGGTCAAAGAAGCGCAGCAGCCAGGGTTTGCCGGCCTCGAAGTCGACCGCGCCGTCGCGCGCGTCGCGCCAGCGGTTCCACATTTGCAGGGTGCGGCCCACGAACTGGTAGCCGCCTGGCCCTTCCATGCCGTAGACGCAGAGGTAGGCGCCGCCAATGCCCACGGCGTTCTCGGGCGTCCAGGTGCGGGCGGGGTTGTACTTGGTGGTGACGAGGCGGTGGCGCGGGTCCAGCGGCGTGGCCACCGGGGCGCCCAGGTACACGTCGCCCAGGCCCATGACGAGGTAGGCGGCATCAAACACGGTGCGGTAGACCTGCTCGAGGCTCTCCAGCCCGTTGATGCGGCGGATGAACTCGATGTTGCTGGGGCACCAGGGCGCGTCCGGCCGCACGGACTGCATGTACTTCTCGATGGCCAGGCGGGTGCTGGGGTCGTCCCACGAGAGCGGCAGCCAGACGGTGCGCGAGGGCACCTCCAGGCTGTCGGTGGGGCCCAGGGCGTCGTCGGTCTGGGCCAGCACGTCCAGCAGCTGCTGGCGGCTGACACGGCGCGGGTCAAAGTGCAGCTGCAGCGAGCGGATGCCGGGGGTGAGGTCCACCAGCCCCGGCAGGCCGCCCGCAGCTTGCCGCGCCTGCAGGGCGAGCATGAGGGCGTGCACGCGCAGGCGCAGGCCGATGTCGAGCACGGGCTCGCCCAGCTCGGCCAGCAGGTACTCGTCGCCCGAGGCGCGCACCACCAGCGCCGGGCGGCCGGGGCTGGCCGGGCGCTGCAGCAGGCGGGGGTCGGGCAGGTCGGCAGCACGCACGGGGGCGCTCACCGGCGCGATTTCCAGCGGCGCGGCCGGCACCACGCCGGCGTCGATGGCCGCCTCCTGCGCCTGGGCCAGCGCGAGGGCGGCCTCATGGGCCAAGGGCACAAAGCGCACGCGGTCGCCGGGCTTGAGTTGGCCGAGCTTCCAGCGCTCGGCGGCCACCACCACGGCGGGGCAGACAAAGCCGCCCAGGCTGGGGCCGTCCGGGCCCAGGATCACGGGCATGTCGCCGGTGAAGTCGATGGCGCCCACGGCGTAGGCGTTGTCGTGCAGGTTGGAGGGGTGCAGCCCGGCCTCGCCCCCATCCGGCCGCGCCCAGGTGGGCTTGGGGCCGATGAGGCGCACGCCGGTGCGGCTGGAGTTGTAGTGCACCTCCCAGTCGGTGGCGAAGAGCTGGTCCACGTCACCGGGGGTGAAGAAGTCCGGCGCGCCGTGCGGGCCGTAGAGCAGGCCCACGGTCCAGTGGGTGAAGGGGGTGGCGCCGCCACCGGCCACCACCGGGCCAGGCCAGGCGGCCAGCGGCGGCAGGGGGGCGATGGCACCGCCCTCTGCCACCGGCACGGGCGTGTCATCGCCCAGGTGCAGCATGTCCCCGGCCCGCAGCGTGCGGCCGCCGTGGCCGCCAAACTGGCCCAGGGTGAAGGTGGCGGCGCTGCCCAGGTACAGCGGCACCTGCAGGCCGCCCTGCACCGCCAGCGTGGCGCGCAGGCCGGGGCCTTGCACCGTGCCGATGCGCAGCACCGCGCCGGCCGGCACGGCATGGGACTGGCCGGCGGCCAGGGGCTGCACGGCGGCGCCGGGGCATTGCAGGGTGGCGGGCAGGTCCGCCCCCACCAAGGCGATGCGGGTGGCGGCATGGAAACGCAGCGCCGGGCCGCCCAGGGTCAGCTCCAGCGCGGGGGCCTCGGGCGGGTTGCCCAGCAGGCGGTTGGCCAGGCGGTGGCTGAGCGCGTCCATGGGGCCGGACGGGGGCACGCCCACGTCCCAGTGGCCCAGGCGGCCGGGCCAGTCTTGCACGGTGGTCTGAACGCCGGGCTCCAGCACCTCGATGGCGCGTGGGGCAAAGGCGAACTCGCCCAGCGAGCGGGTGACCACCCGGCCCTGGGTGAACACGGGCTCGGCGGCCAGGGCGCGCAGGTAGTGCAGGTTGGTCTCGATGCCGCCCAGGCGGGTGGCGGCCAGCGCGGCCTGCAGACGGGCCACGGCTTCGTCCCGCGTGGGGGCGGTGACGATGAGCTTGGCGATCATGGGGTCGTAGTGCGGCGGCACCTCGGTGCCCCGGGCCACCCAGGTCTCCACCCGCGCATCGGCCGGAAATTCCACCTCGGTCAGCAGGCCGGCGCAGGGCTGGAACTGGCGCGCCGGGTCTTCGGCGTACAGGCGCACCTGAATGCTGGCGCCCTGGGGCGCGGGCACGTCCAGCGCAAAGCGCTCGCCCCGGGCCAGGCGCACCATCCAGGCCACCAGGTCGATGCCGGTGACCTGCTCGGTCACGCCATGCTCCACCTGCAGGCGGGTGTTGACCTCCAGGAAGTGGAAGTCGCCGGTGTCGGCGTCCAGCACAAACTCCACCGTGCCGGCGGAGCGGTAATCCACCGCGCGGCCCAGGCGCAGCGCGGCGTCGATCAGGGCTTGGCGGGTGGCGGCGGGCAGGTGCGGCGCGGGCGTCTCTTCGATCACCTTCTGGTGGCGGCGCTGGGCGGAGCAGTCACGCTCGCCCAGGGCCACCACGGTGCCCTGGCCGTCGCCAAAGAGCTGCACCTCGATGTGGCGCGCGCGCTCGACGAACTTTTCCAGGTACAGGCCGGCGTCTTTGAAGTTGGCCTGGGCCAGGCGGCCCACGGCCTCCCAGGCCGGCACCAGCTCGGCGGCACTGCGGATCAGGCGCATGCCGATGCCGCCGCCGCCGGCGGTGCTCTTGAGCATGACGGGGTAGCCGATGCGGGCGGCGGCAGCTTGCGCTTCGTCCAACGTGGCCAGCAGGCCGGTGCCGGGCAGCAGCGGCACGCCGTGGGCCTGGGCCAGGGCGCGGGCGGTGTGCTTCAGGCCGAAGGCGCGCATCTGCGCCGGGGTGGGGCCGATGAAGGCGATGCCGGCGGCCTCGCAGGCTTCGGCAAAGGCCGGGTTCTCCGACAGAAAACCGTAGCCGGGGTGGATGGCACCGGCGCCGGTGGCGCGGGCGGCGGCGAGGAGGGCCTCGGTGTTGAGGTAGCTCTGCGCGGCGGGCGCGGGGCCCAGGCACACGGCCTGGTCGGCCAGGGCGACGTGGGCGGAATCGGCATCCGCCTCGGAGTAGACGGCCACGGCCTTGAGGCCCATCTGGCGCAGGCTGCGGATGATGCGGCAGGCGATGGCGCCGCGGTTGGCGATGAGGACGGTGTCGAACATGGGGGCGGCCCCGCTGCGGTGGCGGGTCGTCCCGCCGGACAGTGGCCCGGGTGTGTGGCGGGTCGTCCCGCGCCCGGTGGCGCCTGGCGGCGCGAAACGGATTCAGAAAAGGATCAGCGGGACATCAGCCCCATACCAGAAACTCCACCGGCGTCGGGTTGTAGGCGTTGCAGGGGTTGTTGAGCTGCGGGCAGTTGGAGACGAGCATGTACACGTCGGTCTCGGCGCGCAGCTCCACGTACTTGCCGGGGGCAGAGACGCCATCGGCAAAGGTGAGCTGGCCGTCCTCGGTGACGGGCACGTTCATGAAGAAATTGATGTTGGGCACCAGGTCGCGCTTGCCCAGGCCCACGTCGGCCTGCTGCAGGGCGAGCAGGTAGTTGTCGCGGCAGGAGTGCATGAACTTCTTCTGGAGCGCGTAGCGCACGGTGTTGCTCTCAGCGGCGCAGGCGCCGCCCAGGGTGTCGTGGCGGCCGCAGGTGTCGGCCACCACCGTCAGCAGCGGGCGGCCCAGGTTGCTCATCAGCACCGAGCCGGTGGTGAGGTAGATGCCGCCCTGGCGCAGCAGGGTGGTGGTGGCGCAGTAGTGCTCGGTGGCGTCGTGCCGGGCGTAGAAGATCACGTCCACCGCCTGGTTGCCCTCCAGGTCCACGATGCGCAGGGTCTGGCCGGCGCGGATCTCGGTGAACCAGGGCTCGCCGGCGGGCTGGCGGTGGCGGCGTGTGGCGTCTTCAGGGCGCAGGGGGCTTTCCACCAGGCGGAAGGCGGTGGCGGTGGGCGTGTCGAGTTCAGGGCTTGCGGTGAGAGACATGGCAGGGCTCCGGGTGAGGCTCAAGCGCTCAGCTGAGGGCGAACACATCGCTGTTGTGCAGGGCGCGGGCGCATTCGGGGCGGAAGCGGCGGCAGGCGTCGTCCTCAGGGGCCGGGCCGCAGCGCCAGGCCGCCACGCCCACCTTGCCCGGGGCGTAGCCAGGGCGCGGGTCCAAGGGGTGCGGGGCGGTGGACAGGGCGACGATCACGTCCATGTCCAGGCGCAGCTCCACCATGGCGCCGCGCACGGGGCGCTGGGCGTCAAAGTGGAAGCGGCCGTCGGCGTCCACGCTGACCTTGCTGAACAGGTTGACCGGGGCGATCTGGTCGCGCACGGTCAGGCCGTATTTGCCGGTTTCGATCAGCAGGCCGTCGCGGCCGCTGCGGTGCATGGCGTTGCGGTGCGCCTCAAAGCGCTGGGCGCCGTACTTGGCTTCCATGGTGGGCGTGTCCAGCAGGGCGCCCAGGGGGTCGTGCCAGCCCAGGGTGTCGGCGGTGAAGCTGGCCAGGCTGCGGCCCATGTCGCTCATCAGCACATGGCCGGCGCGGTAGTGGGCGGTGTGCTGGGCCTTGAGGCTGTCGGGCATGTTGTAGCGCTCCAGCTTCTCGTGCGCGGCGTAGAGCACCACGCTGCAGTTGGCGCGCTCGTCCAGCGCCACAAAACGCAGCGCGGTGCCGCGTGAGAGGCGCCAGCTCCAGTGGCCGCCGCCGGGGATGATTTCAGAGAACACCACGCGTTCGGCCGGCAGCTCGGGCGCAAAGCGCTGCCACAGGGCGGGCACGTCCACCGGCGCAGTGGGCGGGGGGTTGTCCAGGGTGTGCTCCGGGGGCAGCGTGGAGGCAGAGGTGGTCATGTGAGAGGTCCCTTCAGCCGTGGGTCGGGTGGGCAGTGGGTTCAGGCGCCAGGTCGATGGAGCCGGCGCGGCTGAGCTTGGCCAGCAGGTCAAAGTCGGTCTCCATGCCCGAGGTGGCGCGGATCTGGGCCAGCAGCTCGCGCTTCAGGCCCAGGAAGTCGGGCGAGAGCTTCATGTCCTGCTCGCGCTGGGCGGGCAGCGGCACGGAGTGGATCTGGTGGATGCGGCCGGGGCGCGGCGCCATCAGCACCACCTGCTGGCCCAGGTAGATGGCCTCGTCCACATCGTGGGTGACGAAGACGATGGTGCTGCGCTCCAGGCGGTGCACATGCAGGATCAGGTCGTGCATGACCTCGCGGGTCTGGGCGTCCAGGGCGCCAAAGGGCTCGTCCATCAGCAGCACCTGCGGCCGGCTCATCAGCGCGCGGGCAATGGCCACGCGCTGCTGCATGCCGCCGGAGAGCTGGCTGGGGTAGTGGCTGGCCACATGGGCCAGGCCCATGAGGCGCAGCAGGGCATCGGCCCGGCCGGCGGCGGCTTCCACACTGGCGGAGTCGTGGGGCTGGCGGTGCACCGCCAGGCGGCGGCAGAACTTGATGTTCTCGAGCACCGTCATCCACGGGTACAGGCTGTAGTGCTGGAACACCATGGCCCGCTCGGGGCCGGGGCCCTCGATGGACGCGCCGTTGCAGGTGAGCGTGCCGGCGCTGCGCGCTTCCAGGCCCGCCAGGGTGCGCAGCAGGGTGCTTTTGCCGCAGCCCGAGGCGCCCACCAGGGTGATGAAGGCGTTCTCGGCGATGTCCAGGTTCACATCCTGCAGCGCCACGGCGGCGCCAAAGGTCTTCCACACGCCCCGGGCCTGGAGTTTGGACGGGGTGAGGTCAGGGCTCGTCATGGCGTTCAGGCCCTCACGTACAGGTAAGGAAAGGCGCGGCGGTGCAGGCGGCGCAGGCCCTGGTCGATCACCAGGCCGATGAGGCCGATCAGCAGGATGCCGGCGAAGATCTTGTCGGTCTGCAGAAAGCGCTGCGCCTTGAGGATGGCATAGCCCAGGCCGGAGCTGGCGGCCACCAGCTCGGCCACCACCAGGTAGGTCCAGGCCCAGCCCATGGTCACGCGCAGGGTGTCCAGCAGCGCGGGCTTGGCAGAGGGGATGAGCACCTGCTCCACCAGCTCACGCCGGGTGGCGCCCAGGGTTTGGGCGGCCTCCACCTGGGCTTGGGGCACGCGGCGGATGTCCTCGGCCACCATCAGCACCATCTGGAAGAAGGTGCCGATGAAGATGATGGCCACCTTGGCGCCTTCGTCGATGCCCACCCACACCATCACCAGCGGGATGAAGGCCACCGCCGGCATGTAGCGGATGAAGTCGGTCAGCGGCTCCAGCAGCGCCTGCATGCTGCGGAAGCTGCCGATCAACACCCCCAGCGGCAGCGCGATGAGCGCCGAGAGCGCCCAGCCGCTGACCACGCGCAGCGTGCTGATGCCGATGTCGCCCAGCAGGCCGGCCTCCCACCAGTCGGCCAGGCGCACCAGCACGGCCTGCGGCGTGGGCATGAACACCGGCTCCACCACCCCGCTGGCGGCCAGCACAGCCCAGCCCACCAAGGGGAGAAGCAGGCCCAGCACCACCAGCACGGCGGCGCGGCCGGTGGGGATGGCGCTGCGCACGCCCCACCAGGGATGGCGCTCGGGCAGGCGCGGGGGCATGGGGGGTGGCGGTTGCAGGCTCATGGCGTGATCCGGCTCACTTCTTCAGCGCGTCGGCCAGCAGGCTGGCGTCCACCCCCTTGGTGGGGTCGGGCTTGCCGTCAATGAGCTTGTGCTCCAGCAGGAAGCCACCAATCACCGGGGTCACGGCCGCCAGCGAGGCCACGTTGCCAGGGTTGAGTGCTGCATGGTTGGCCGCCGCGTCAAAGAACTTGGTGCCGGGCATGAACACGGCGTATTCGTCCGGCTTGAGGCTCACCACCTTGCTCATGATCTTGGCGGCCTCGGCGGGCTGAGCCTGGATGAAAGCCACGGTGTCAAACCACGCGCGGATCATGCCCACCAGGTCTTTGCGCTTGGTGGTGATGGCCTTCTGCTGGGCGACCAGCAGGTCCGGGATCAGGCCCGGCATCTCCTTGCTGGTGAACAGGGCCTTGCCCTTGCCGCTCTTGGTGATTTGGTCGATCCAGGGGTTCCAGACCAAGGCGGCGTCCACCTTGCCGGCCATGAAGGCGGCGGCCGCATCACCCGCAGCGAGGTTGGTGACCTTCACGTCGGTGGGCTTCAGGCCGTTCTTGGCCAGCGCCGTGGCCAGCACAAAGTGCGAGACGCTGAACTCCTCCAGCGCCACGGTCTTGCCCTTCAACTCGGCGAAAGACTTGATCTTGGGGCTGACCAACAGGGCGTCGTTGCCAGCCGAGTTGTCATTGACCAAGATGGCCTTGAGCGGCAAGCCCTTGACCAGCGGGCCCAGGGTGTCGCTCCAGGTCTGGGAGTTGGCATCCAGTTGGCCGCCGGAGAGCGCGGCGATGGAGTCGGTGTAGTTGGCAAACCAGACGAGCTTGACGTCCGCCCCGTGCTTCTTGAAGTAGCCCTTCTCCTGGGCCACGTACCAGGCCACCCAGCCCGGCCAATCGGACACGCCCACCTTCACCTCGGCCTGCGCCGGGGCGGCGAGGCCAGCGGACAGCGTGGCCGCAGCCAGGCAGGAGACGACACCGGTGGAGAAGCGGCGCCGCCGATGCGGCAGGCCGGCGGCAAAGGCGGCAGCGGCCGAGGACAGGCGGGAGAGCAGGGAAGACATGCGAGGCTCCGTGGGCGGGTGGGGTGCACGCCCCGCGGCTTGAGGAGCCGGTGGAGCGTGGGGCGCGGGAGATACACCTCACAACGAAGTGACTCTCCCGGGCTTTTGTCCCGCCGTGGAGCCTGACCCCCGTCAGCCCGCAGGCTGGAGGGTTGAGGCCGGTTGCTCTCGGACCAGCACGCCGTGGGGGGTGTTGCAACCCGCCTTGGCGCCGGAACCCTAGCGACCCTTCGGTGAGCGATGTGGCATCGCGTCCCGCAGGGGATTTAGCCAGAAGCGTGCCAGGACACCCGCGACGGCCTGGCACCTTCGGCGTCAGTGCGCGCGGCGCGGGATGACCCCGCTTGGTGCGGCGGCACGTTGCGTCTGCACCAGCGCAGTGCTGCGCAACACCCCGGCGGTGCCGCGTGAGGCCAGCAGGCGCGTGGCGACAGCCCGTGCTTGGCGCGCGCTGGCGGCCACCGTGGTGCTGCGGTTCACCAGGATCTTGTCGTACACCACCAGGTCGGGGCGGCCATCCCCCGTGAAGTCGGCCAAGGCCACCGGGAACGCCGTGTAGCCCGCAGCGTCTGTGCTGCCGGTATCGGCCTGACCCACGCCCAGCGTGCCATCGGCCTGCTGCAAAAAGGTGTAGGTCCGGCTGGGATCCGCCAGCAGGGCCACCAGATCGGTCCGGCCGTCGCCGTCCACATCGGCCATGGCCATCGCGGCGCTTCCGGTCGGCGGCGTCGTGCCGGCCGGGAACTGCAGCGGGACCACCGCGCCCATGGTGGAGGCACTGCCGGCATACATCACGCCCCGGCTGAAACCGCCGGCCGCGGTTTGCCCATAAACGCCAATGTCCGCAAGCCCGTCGCTGTTGAGGTCCCCCACGGCCATGCCGAACCAAACATAGCCGGGAAACCGCAGCGTCTCCTGAGAGAACGCACCCACGCCGTCCTGTCGCAGCACGACGATGGCGTATTCGGACGTGGCCGTGGTGTACAGGCGCAACACGATGTCCTCGCGCCCATCGCCATTGACATCGGCCACGCGGGTCTGCCCCACATAGCCATCCGCCACCAAGGTGCGCCGTTCGGTGAAGCTGGCGCCGCTGGTCGGGGCCACCAGCAAGGTCCGCCCGTCCACCAAGATGGAGGCCCGCGCCTGCCCCGCCAGGTGAATGACTTCCACGCTCTTGACGTTGGAGAGCCCCGTCAGATCGGCCGTCAGCACCTGGGCCGGCCCGAAGCTGCCCGTGGCGTCGCCCTTGAACCACTGCAGTTGGGCGTTGCAGGCCACAGCCAGCAGGTCCTGCAGGCCATCGCCATCCACATCCATCAGCACGGCATCGGACACATCGCAGCCGCCGGCCGCCGTGAACGACGTCGGTGCGGCCCTCAGTCCCCCCTCAGCCAATTGCCGGTGTAGATAAATGCGTGAGCTGATGCCTCCGCCATACAGCAGCGAAGCCCGCGACTCGCCCGCCACCGTGACCGTGCGCATGAAGGGGAAAGTGCTCTCCGGGGTCAGCCCGCTGACGGTCTGCGGGCTCCTGAAGAATGCCCCTTCGGTCGTGAAGCTGTCACCCGGCCAACGCGAGCCCAGCGCCAAGGCATTGCCGGCCAGATCGCGGATGCCGTCGCCAGACCCCACGGTCGTCAGCCTGTAGGCGGTCAGGCGGTCCAGCGCAGACGTGGGCGTGATGTAGACCGTGGCACCTTCCACCCGGAGGGTGAACGGCACCTCTTGCGAGACCCCGCCCACGGTTCGCTTGAACGACAGGGCGCTGGCGTTGACCTGCACCGGCTCACTGAACACCCACGCCAGCACCTGGTCGGTGGGCACGTCAACCGCGCCGTAGGACACATGGGATGAGGTGAAGGTCGGTGGCACGGCGTCCTGCGTGAACGTCCATGTGGCGCCTGCACTGGCCACACCCACCCAGTTCACCGCTTGAGCCGCCAAAACGGCCGTCTGGGTGCCGGTGGGCCATTCCGCGTCTGGCGCCCACTGCAACACCTTGCCGCTGAGCCAGGACAGGCTTCCCGCCAGCGCCTTGCCTCCCGCCGTGACCCGGACCAGGTGGCTGGGCAGAACGGTTCGGTCCATCTCCTGGTCGAAGGTGATCTGGAGCGGCACTTGGGCCGTGACCCAGCCGTTGGCAGGCGTCACGGAGGCCACGGTGGGCACAACCAATTTCGCCACGCCCCCTACCCGGTAGCCCTGCAGCAGGCGCGTGCTGGTCGGCTCGGCCGTGCCGTCGAGGGTGATGGTCTCGGTATCCTTGAGCATGCCCACGCCCTTGGCGTACCACTCTTCGGTGACCACGGTGGTGCGCACGGTGCGCTTGACCACGCTGGAGTCCACGTCCCAGACTCGGGTGCGGCGCACATGCAGGGTCTCGGCAAAGTCACCGGCGGGCGTGGCCACCGCTTCAGACGCCAGCACCAGCAGCTTGGACTGGAAGCTGACCTTGTCGGGCACGGCATCGTCGTCCCAATCGGCGCTGCTGTCGGTGCCAGAGGCCAAGGTCTGCTCCTGGCCCACCGTCCAGCCGTTGCGGCCCTGCAAGACCAGATCGCCGTCTTCTTCCTCGCTGGCTGACACACCCGTGGCGTCAAGTTGCACGTCCTGGTTCCCTGACCAAGCGGCCTGCAAGGCGTGCACGCGGGTCACAGCCTGCGTCGTGCTGCCCATGGTGGTGGAAGACAGCACGGTCACCACCTGCACATCGTCACCCGCTTGGTAGACCCAGCGGTTGTCCAGGCCCAAGGGCAGATAGTCAGCCCACACCGCCTGCGTGCCGGTGGCGGGGCCCCCCCCCGACCCGCCGCCCCCACAGGAGGCCAGCACCACACTCAAAACTCCCCACCAGCACCGCCCCCACCCCCGGGCCAGCGCCTGCGCCATGTGGCTGCTTTTCATCCCTGCTTCCTACACCTTGCAAAGAAGGCGCAGCGTAGGCAGCTCATGTGAAGCCGCGCCGGCAGGCCATGAGCTGAGCCTGGCGACCACTCCCCATGAGAGTGGCCGACGCCATCTGGTCAGGCTTGGGGCTGATGGCGCCCGGCGCGATCGTGATCCAGGTGCTTTTCAAGTCAACGGCTGCGCCGCAACTGCCCCGGCAGCGGTGCGCTGCGCCGCAGCACACCTTCGGCCAGCCACACCGCGGCCGCCCGCGCGCGCTGCGCCACAAACGGCAGCGGCAGCTGCGTGTAGTCGTCGTTGAACACCTCGAAGCTGTAGT
>NZ_JAAGOH010000056.1 GCF_010499455.1 Ideonella livida
GCCACCGCCGCCGGCCCGGGCACCGGCCCGCTGGCCGCGCGCCGCCTGCCCCTGACCGGCCCCGACCCGGCCGAGGCCGCCACCTGGCTGGCCGAGGTGCTGGAAGAAACCGGCACCCGCAGCCTGAGCCGGGTGCTGGACCTGGACGCCCTGGCCGGCGCCACGCCGGCCCAGGCCGACTGCTACGGCCCGCGCCTGGCCTATGCCCACCACGAGGACGCCACCGACCTGGCCGTCGACACCGGCGAGCTGCCGCACGGCGACCTGGGGCTGTGGCAGGCCAGCGAGCCCGCCAGCGGCGGCGTCTGGGCCGGCCAGCCCTGCGCGGTGGCCCAGGTACAGCGGCGCCTGGCCGGCGTGCGCGCCCAGGGCCTGCAGGGCCTGGTGGTGGCCGCCTGGATGCGGGCCGCCCTGGCCCGCCAGGGTCTGGCCCTGCCGGCCGCCGGGGGGCGCACCGACCTGCGCACCCCGCTGCTGGCCGAGCTGGGCACGCTGCGCCCGGGCACGGCCTGGCAGCTGGCGCAGGCCAGCCTGGCGCTGGACACCGCCGGGCGCGTGTGGACCTACCACCTGGTGCTGGCCCGTGAGGGCGTCAGCCAGGGCCTGCAGCGCGCCGAGGTGCGGCTGCGCCACCAGCCCGGCAGCCACCTGCTGTCCTACGAGGGCGTGCTGCAGGTGGCCGGCTTCAGCCTGGACGAGGACGCCGCCTTCGGCTGCACCGACCAGGTGGACGCCACCACCGGCCGCTACCGCGTGGCCCGGGTCGGCACCCTGCGCTACCAGCGCGAGGGCGGCACCGTGCAGTTTGGCAGCCGCAGCGCGCACTACTGCGGCCATCCGGTGGACGGGGCCGGTGCGCACGAAGCCGCCCAGGTGGCCGGCTTCACCGCCGACGAGGAGCTGGACCCCGGCGACAAGCTGCTCTCGGCCACCCGCGGCGCCTCCACCGGCTGGCGGGGTGACTTCACCCGCTATGCCGCGCAAGCGCCCGTGGCCGGCGGCAGCGGCCAGTTCCTGCTGGCCTGGCAGGCCGGCCCGGGCGACAGCCATGCCCGCGCCCTGGCCGCCACGCAGGCCACCGCCGCCAGCGGCCGCCAGACGCTGCAGGCCTTTTTTGCCTACACCCAGGAGCTGGCCAGCACCACCGGCGAGCTGCAGGGCCTGATCTGCAACTGGGCCGGTCCCGGCGCGCAGCACGCGCCGCAGGCACGGTTCCAGTCGCAGCAGGTCGGGCGCGACGGCACCACCGGCCCCTACACGCTGGAGGACTCGCGCATCACCTACGCCCCCACGCGGTCCTGCGCCTCCACCACCACCTGGTTTGACGCCGACGGCGACGGCACCTTGGGCCTGGGCGAAGGTGTGGGCACCACCCCCGCGCTGGACGCGCCCACCGGCGGCCGCACCGTGGCCCAGGAGCTGGGCCACCGCGGCTTCAGCGTGCCACCGCTGTTCTGAGCCCGGCCAGCGCCTGGCGCTGCACCGCCCGGTGCAGCTGGGCCTCAAACAGGGCCAGCACCCCCTCCCAGCCCAGGGCCAGCGCGTCTTGCCGCGCCTGCTGGGCCAGTGCGGCCCGGCGCGCGGGCGGCGCGGTGGCCAGCTCCACCGCGGCCTGCACAAAGCGGCCCGGTGCTTGCGCCGGCACCCGCACGCCGTTGCGGCCGGTGTGCACCAGCAGCCCGGCGGCCGCGTGGTCAAAGGCCAGCACCGGCAGGCCGCTGGCCAGGGCCTCGGCGGTGACATTGCCCCAGGTCTCGGTCTGGCTGGCAAAGCAGAAGAGGTCGGCGCTGGCGTAGTGGGCGGCCAGGTCCGCGCCATGGCGCTGGCCGGCCAGGATCAGCCCGGGGTCCAGCCGGGCCTGCAGGGCCGCGCGCATGGGGCCGTCACCCACCAGCAGCAGGCGGCTGTGGGGCCGCTGCAGGCGCACCGCGTCAAAGGCCTGCAGCAGCAGGTCCAGGTTCTTCTCGGCCGCCAGCCGGCCCACGCAGGCCATCACCAGCCCGTCAGGCGGCACGCCCCACTGCGCGCGCAGCGCGGGGCTGCGCCGCTCGGGGGTGAACAGCGCCGTGTCCACCCCGCGCGCCACCACCGCCAGCCGCAAAAAGCCCGCGGCCTGCAGGTCGGCGCGCAGCGCCTCGGTGGGCACCATGGTGCACTGGGCGCTGTTATGGAATTTGCGCAGGTAGGCCATGATGGGCTTGCGCAGCCAGCCCAGGCCGTAGTGCCGGCTGTACTGGTGGAAGTTGGTGCGGAAGTCCGAGGTCACCGGCAGCTTGAGCTGCAACGCCGCCTGCAGCGCCGACCAGCCCAGCGGCCCCTCGGTGGCAATGTGCACCACGTCGGGCCGGCGCTGCGCCCACAGCCGCACCAGCGCCCCCTTGCTGGGCAGGCCCATGCGCAGGCCCGGGTAGCGCGGAATGGGCAGCCCCCGCATCAGCACCTCATGAAAGCGCGGCTCGGCCGGCTCGGCGCCTGGCGTTTCTTGCCGGGGGCGCGGGCGCAGCAGCTGCACCTCATGGCCGCGCTGGTGCAGCCCCTCCACCACCCGCGCCAGCGTGGTGGCCACGCCATTGACCTCGGGCGGATAGGTCTCGGTCACCACCGCCACGCGCAGGCAGCGCGGCACCGCCGCAAACGGGTGCACCAGCAGGTCATCGCTGTCCAGCGGCGCGGCGCCGGCCAGCCCCGGCGGCGTGGGGGCCGGCCCCAACAGGGCGGCGGTGTGGGGCAAAGTGGTCGTGGTCACAGGGGCTCCCTTCTGCCCGCCATCGTCGGCCCCCTCTGCAACAGCGCCATGACAGGCCCGGGCCGTCATGCCCGCTTCATGCACGGGTCACGCCCAGGTCACGCCGCTTTCATCACCGGCCCCCAGCATCACCGCGCGGCCAGCGGCCGTCCAACCCTTCACCTTCTCTCTCTCTCTGACCCGGAGCCCCCGTGAACGCCTTCTTTCAGGAACTGGCCCTCCAGCGCTGGGACGACCACCGCTACTACCACCAGAGCCGCGTCAACCAGACCCTGCACCTCATCAGCGCCCTGAGCTTTCTGGTGGCCTACGTCGTGCTGTTCTTCGACCCCGCCACCGCCGCCCTCATCGGCTGGCTGGTGAGCATGGTCACCCGCCAAACCGGCCACTACGTCTTTGAGCCCCGCGGCTTTGACCGCGTCAACCTCGTCACCGACGAGTACAAGGAGCGCGTGAAGGTGGGCTACAACATGGGCCGCAAGACGGCGCTGCTCACCGTCTGGGTCATCGTGCCGGCCACCCTGTGGTTCCAGCCCTCGCTGTTCGGCCTCATCGAGCCCGCGGCAGACTTCGCCGGCTTTGCGCATGACCTGGGCATCGCCTGGCTCTCCCTGGGCGTGGCCGGCCTGCTGGCCCGCGTGCTGCAGCTCTGCCTGACCCGCAGCGTGCACACCGGCCTGGTCTGGATGACCAAGATCCTGACCGACCCCTTCCACGACGTGATCCTGTACCACAAGGCCCCCCTGGCCCTGCTGCGCGGCGAGTGGCTGGACCCGATGGAGCATGTGCGGGAGCAGTTGGCGGCGCAAGGGCAGGGCGAGGCCAAGACGGCGCATTGAGCCGCGGCATTGCGCCACGCGTACAAAACGCCCTGTGGGGCGCGTCGCCCCACATGTTGGCGCGCCTTGGCTGCCGGTGCGACCAGCCCGGCCAAGGGGAGCTCGGGGGAGCTTGGGGAACGGAAGCCCTGGGGCACTTCCAAGAACCCGATTTCTCGCCAGCCCCGGGGTGAACAGAGCGCTGCCGGCCAGTTGCCTCGCTTTCCGGCGGCCTCTTGAGCCCCGGCCTAGCTCTTTCGGTTCCCATTGAGTCCTTTTCCGGACCCTCTCTTTGTGCGCCCGCCGACTGGTAGACGCACCTCGGCCTTCAGGCCGCTGGCGTCGAAGCAGACTTTGTCTCCAGACTGACCAGCCAAGCCAGTCTGCGGGCGTTGTACGCCGCGCATTGCAGCGTGATGGCCAGGGTGTTGCGCGCCAGGTTCATGGCCCGCACCCATTTGCCGCCCTGTTGGCGCAGCGCGCCAAACACGTGCTCCACGCGTGAGCGGACTCGGCTGATCGCCGCGTTGCGCTGCTTGAGGCGCTTCTTGTGGACCTGGCCCGGTGTGGCTCTGCGGGCGATGCGGTCTTGCAGTCCGTGGTGTGCTGACACGTCGCGGTTGCTTTGGCTGTCGTAGCCCCGATCGGCCATCAGGCGGTTGCGGGTGTTGCTCTCCGCACCCTGGATCACACTGGGCAACGCACTGCCATCGTCAGCATGGGCCGGCGTGACCTTGATCTTGCGTACCAGCTTGTGGCGCGCATCCACGTTGGCGTGCAGCTTGTAGCCGTAGTACGACTTGCCGTGCTTCTTTGTGCAGCGCGCATCGAAGTCCGTGTGGGCCAGCCGCTTCTGGCTCCAACCCTCTGGAGTCTGGCCTGCGTTGAGGGTCTGGCGCTCTTCTTCCGTGACCTGTGCGATGGGTGCTTGCACGATGGTGGCGTCCACCATCTGGCCCCCGCGCGGGATGTAGCCCAGGCGCTGCAACGTGCGGCTGACCGCATCAAACACCGCTTGGCCCCCCAATCCGCCGGCCGCCAGGCGCTGGCGGAAGTTCCACAAGGTGCGGGCATCGGGCACGTTCAGCGAGCCCTCCACCCGGCAAAAGCGCTGGAAGCTCATGCGGTCGAGCACCTGGTACTTGCACTGCTCATCCGACAGGTTGTAGAGCCCCTGCGGGAACACCATGCGCAACATCACTGCGGTGGCATACGGTGGGCGCCCACCTTTGCTGCGGTCCGGCCGAGGACACACTGCATCCACCTCCACCGCCATGGCGCTGAAGTCCATCAGTCGATCGATTGCCGCCAGCGTCTTGACGTAGCCCTCCAGCTTGGCCTTGCGCTGCTGGGTGATGAACAGGTCATCGGCTTGCGCGTCGTCCGCGAAGAAGACCGAAGGCTTGGTGCGGGGCGTGGTCATAGGCTCAGATGCTCTCACCCCGGGCTGACGGGGGGCTCACAGGCTCGCGGTTGGGTGGGTTTTTAGAAGTGCCCTGTGGATGGCTCAGGCGCCGCCACCGAGGTCTACCCGCTCAACCCCAACGGCAGCCCGGGCGGCCTGACCAGCGTCACCACCGCCGACGGCCGCTTCACCGTGTTGATGCCGCACGCCGAGCGAGTGTTCCGCAACGCGCTGATGAGCTGGACCGACGGCGACGTGAGCGCATTCAGCCCCTGGATGCGCATGTTCCGCAACGCGCGCAAGTGGGTGGGTTGAAGCAGGGGTCTTGACCGCTGGCGCACACTGGGCGGCCTGACCGCTACCACACGAGCGCGCCATGCTCGCCAAGAACACCCTCTGCATCTGGTACGACGGCGCGGCCCTGGAAGCCGCACGGTTTTACGCCGCCACCTTCCCCGACAGTGCCGTGGGCGCGGTGCACCGCGCGCCGGCCGACTACCCGGCGGGCAAGGAGGGCGAGGTGCTGACGGTGGAGTTCACCGTCATGGGCATCCCCTGCATCGGGCTCAACGGCGGCCCGGGCATCCAGCACAGCGAGGCCTTCTCGTTCCAGGTGGCCACCGACGACCAGGCCGAGACCGACCGGCTCTGGAACGCCATCATCGCCAACGGCGGCAAGGCCAATGTCTGTGGCTGGTGTCAGGACCGCTGGGGCGTGCGCTGGCAGATCACGCCGCGCGCCCTGACGGCGGCCTACCCCGACCGCGCCGCCGCCAAGCGCGCCTTCCTGGCCATGCTGGAGATGGGCAAGATCAACATCGCGGCCATCGAGGCGGCGCGCAGGGGTTGAGCAAGCTCTCGAAGGGCGGCTGCGGTGAGTCGCTGCCGGGTGCGCCATTGCGCAGCGCATAGGACTTTCAAACGGCCCTTCGAAAGCCCGACGCGGCCGCCGTGGCCAGGCGGCTTGGCCTGGACCCGGACCCGGCGGTCGAGCCACCGCCGTGTGCCCATTTGGTCGCCTTGGTGCTTCGCCTGGGGCTCCTCCGGCCTCGATCTGCGGTCCTGATCTCAGGGTTTGCCCGGATCCGGTGATGCCGCGACCACGCGGCGCGCAGCCTCGCCCCGGCTGCGGTCTGGCATTGCAGCCTGGGGGGAGGTGTCCATGACGGCCGGCGCGGCTCAGGTGGCGAAGTCTTGCCCCGCCTCGCGCGCTCGGCCCCTGGGCCGCGGCTGCGGATCCAGCCCAAGGTGAGTGAGGATCTTCTCGATTTCCGGCCGCTCCAGGATGGCCGCGATGATCTTCAGTTCGCCGGCGCCGCAGTTCGGGCAGTGCTGCATGTCGATGTCGAAGACGCGCTTGAGCAGCCGCGCCCAGCTGATGCGGCTGGGTCGTGCCTGCACGGTCTCGACCTCGCACTCGGAGGCAGCAGCGGTTTCGGTGGCGGGCTCCTCTTGCTCGAGTCGCCTCTGCGGCACCACCAGCGGCCTCAGCTTGGCGTTCGGCGCCAGTACCCCGTGGAACCGGATCAGATGCAGCCTCGGCCGCGGCACCAGCGCGGCCAGGCGCTGCATGAACTCCAGCGGGCTCATCACCAAGTGGCTCGTTCCGTCGCGCCACGGCGTCTTCAGCCTGAGCTCGACCTGCCCGGCGGCGTTGACCTGCACCCTCTCGTCTGAGAGCGCTGGCCGCGTGATGTAGCGGCACAGCTGCTCCAGCCGCTTGCGGTCGTGCGCCTCCACCCGCAACGCGGCGTGCAGGCTGAATCCGTCGATGTCGGCACACAAGGGCCGGCGCACTTCGGTCTCGCGCGGCATCGCTCCACGCAGGGTCAGCACCTTCTGCCCGGCGCGCGGTCCGAAAGCGATGCGGTAGGTGACGGCTGCCGCCTGCAACGGCCGCAGCGTGCGTGCCTCCTCGCCGTCGGCATCCGGCTCGGCCAGGTAGGTCTGGCCCATGTCCTCGAGCAGCACGCCCCGGCGAGTGAGTAGCTTCATCAGCCGGGCCATGACGGTCTGCAGCAGCGCGTGCAGCTCGTCATCCGTGGGCGCAGCCGCCTCGACGAAGACCGGCGAGCCGTCGGCGCCGCACCGGTAGACCCCGTCCAGCACGAGGCAGTGCAGGTGGATGTTGAGATTGGCCGCCGACCCGAAGCGCTGGATCAGCGTGACGGCGCCGCCTTGGCCTTCGTCAGCCGAGACCTCGGCATCGTCCAGCAGATGGCGCGTGATCACGCGCTGCACCACCTGCAGCACCGGCGCGACCAGCTCGGGCTGTGCGGCCAGTAGCACGCGCAGCGGGATCGGCAGCGAAAGCACCCACTGCCGGACCGGCACATGGGGGATGACGTGGTCGACCAGGTGCGCCGCCGTCTGCGACATGCGCCGGGCGCCGCACGACGGGCAGAAACCGTGTTGCTGGGCTGGCGGGCCAACCGCCCGGCGCAGAACGCCTGGTTTGTGCCCGGCGGCCGCATCCGCAAAGACGAGCGCGTGTCCCAAGCCCTTGCCCGCCTGCTACAGACTGAGCTGGGCCTGGCCCCGGCCGACCACAGCCCGCCCCAGTTTCTGGGCGCCTTTGAGCACCTCTACGCCGACAACGCGCTGGACGCCCCTGGCTTTGGCACCCACTACGTGGTGCTGGCCTACACCCTTCAACTGCAGCCCGACGCCCCTCTTCAGGCCGACGCCCAGCATGCCGGGCTGCGCTGGTGGGACCTGCCGACCCTGCTGGCTGACCTCAGCGTCCATGAAAACACGCGAGCCTACTTTGACTCAGCGGTGGGAAACACGCGACTGCAATGCGGCTGAATGTAAAGCTAGGTTCGCGCTGAAGTCATACTTCGGACCGGCGCGTGAGGACGCGCAATTGTTTCCGAAGGGAGATTTCATGTCATGGGTTTCTGAGTCTGGAAGCACCTTGTTTGGTCGCGCAGCGGCCAGCATACTGGTGGTTACCTTGCTGAATGCGGCAGGTTCAGCCAACGCTGGTGGGAGGTACGAGGTCACATTGCTTCAGCCTTTGAAGCATGATGCGATGGACTACCCCTGGGACAGTGTTGGCGCGGGTGTGAACAACGATGGAGTCGTTGTGGGCAGTGCCGATGCGTATCCTTCTGAGGCCATCATTTGGTACAACCGTGCTGTGACCATGCTTCCGGGCGCCTATAGCGAGCACCACGGCAATAGAGCCACGGGTATCAACAATGCAGGCCAGGTGGTCGGAGCGCTCGGCACCCAGGGTGTTGTGTGGCAGGTTGATGGCACGCAGACCAATCTGCGGTATCCGGCCGGTATGAGTCGGACATTTGGCAATGCCATCGCCCCATCTGGAGTGACCGTGGGATTGGCCTCAGTTGACGAGGAGCTATCGGACGTAAGACCTGTGCTCTGGGGTACAACTGGTGAGCCCAAATTCTTGCCGACCCTGTGCGATACCTGTCGAACTGAACCTCGAGCCGTGGCGGCTGGAGGGTGGATCGCGGGCATGGCATGGCTTCCTGAACCCTGGGAAGGGCGAGGATATACAGCCGTGCTTTGGCAAAAGAACAAGCTGGTCAATCTGGGTGCTGCTCTTCCTGGCAAATGGAGCATCGCTAACGGGGTCAATGCCGCAGGAGTGGTCGTAGGCATAGCGGGGGATCTCCCTTGGGGCGACCCTGCTGCAGTTCGCTGGCGAGATGGCCAGGCAGAGGTCCTGCCGCCACTTGATCCCAGCACCCCTAGGTGCGAGGCCATGGCCGTCAATGACCGAGGTGACATCGTGGGCGAATGCCAGACCAGCATGGGAGTGCGTGCTGTTCTGTGGCGCCGTGGGGGGGCTTGGTGGACCTAGGCCGCGACCTCAGTGGGCACCTCAGGCGCAAAGGCTGGGTTCTGTCCAGCGCCACTGCCATTAGCAGCAATGGCCACATCGCAGGGATCGCCTCAAGGGATGTAGAGGGTAGAACGGAGAAAACGAGTTTCTTGGCTAGGCCTTTGCCCTGAGCACGGACAGAGGCGACCGAAACCGCGCAACTCGCCGCACGAGGGGCGCGATCATGACGACCAACTCAAGGACTGGCCCAAGCTGGTCGTGAAGGTGGTGGTCAAGAGCCCTGTTCTCGGTGGCCATCTTGGTCCTGGCTTTGGGGCTGTGGTGGCCCAGCTATCTGCGCCCATGGCGAAGTTGCCAGCGCCGGCTGTCACTCAGACGGCCGGGTTCGACGAGATTGACCTGACGTTACCGTGCTTGGGCTTGGTCAGTGGTGGATATTGCAACGCGCCTTGGCGCAAGGCCCAGGACGATGCGCAGGCCCCACAGCTGAGGTCCCTGCGCACCTCCATGGGTAGCCCTGGGCCGGGCCAGCCTGGTGGCAACAATAGCCTGTCCCTGTAGCAGCAAGTCCCCTGGCCAATAGGCGCACTTTGAACGAACTGACGGTCGAATGCGGAAGTGCTTTGCCTCAAGCTGGCGCCCGAGTTGCAGTGGAACATCGCTCGGTTTCCCGCCATGGCCGTACAGGCGCTGGCAGGCCAAGCTGCGCTGGAGGCGGCGCGGGATGTAGCCCAGGCGCTGCAACGTGCGGCTGACCGCATCAAACACCGTTTGGCCCCCCAATCCGCCGGCCGCCAAGCGCTGGCGGAAGTTCCACAAGGTGCGGGCATCGGGCACGTTCAGCGAGCCCTCCACCCGGCAAAAGCGCTGGAAGCTCATGCGGTCGAGCAACTGGTGCTCGCACTGCTCATCCGACAGGTTGTAGAGCCCCTGCAGGAACACCATGCGCAACATCACTGCGGTGGCATACGGTGGGCGCCCACCTTTGCTGCGGTCCGGCCGAGGACACACTGCATCCACCTCCACCGCCATGGCGCTGAAGTCCATCAGTCGATCGATTGCCGCCAGCGTCTTGACGTAGCCCTCCAGCTTGGCCTTGCGCTGCTGGGTGATGAACAGGTCATCGGCCTGCGCGTCGTCCGCGAAGAAGACCGAAGGCTTGGTGCGGGGCGTGGTCATAGGCTCAGATGCTCTCACCCCGGGCTGACGGGGGGCTCACAGGCTCGCGGTTGGGTGGGTTTTTAGAAGTGCCCTGCTGCTGAGCCAGGACGTCAAGCCCAGCGAGATCGCTATCCATCCAATTTGGTCGGCCCTGAAGAGCACGCGCTGAAAGACTAGGCCCGCCGCGCCGGCCCGATCCGTTTCAGCGTTGTCGTTGTTCGGCAATGGAACCGTGTCAGGCGGGACCCGGGTGGCTGGCGAGGCCGTGCCCGCCCCCGACCAGCTCACCCTGCCGTGCGCACCCCACCCCCCACCAGCCCCCGCCACCGTGCCCGCAGCGTTTCCCACAGCACGCTGCGGCGGATGGTGCGGCCGTCTTCGGGGCTGTCCCACCACCAGCCGTCGGTGTGCAGGGCTTGGGCGCCGGCGATGAGGCGCTGGGTGATGGCTTCAAAGTCTTCGTCGGTGGTGTCCAGGCTGAAGATGAAGCGGCCGGTGCCCACCCAGCTCAGGTGCAGGCCTTGGTCGCGCAGGTAGAACTGCAGCAGCCAGTGGTAGCGCGAGGGGCGGGTGTAGAGCAGGGTCCACACGCTGTGCAGGTGGGCCACTTGCAGGGGCAGGCCGGCGGCTTGCAGGCGCTGGTTGAGTTGGGCGGCGCGCTGGTTCCACAGCGCATCGGCCTGGGCGTAGAGGGCTTGCACGTCTGGGCGGTCCAGGTGGTGCAAAAAGGCGTTCATGGCCGCCATGACCATGGGGTGGGCGTTGAAGGTGCCGCGGGCCAAGCACAGGTCGGCCGGGCGCTCGGGCTTGAAGCGGCGCATCAGGTGGGCGCGGCCGCACACCACGCCCACGGGCAGGCCGCCGCCCAGGGTCTTGCCATAGGTGACGAGGTCGGCCTGCACGCCAAAGTATTCCTGCGCACCGCCGATGGCCAGCCTGAAGCCCAGGAACACCTCGTCAAAGATGAGCACGATGCCGCGCTCGGTGCACACCTGGCGCAGTTGCTGCAGCCAGGCGGTGTAGGCGGCGCGGTCAAAGCCGGCGCGGCGGCTGCCGTCGATCAGGCCGGAGTCGGCCGGGGCGTTGGCGTTGGGGTGCAGGGCTTGCAGGGGGTTGACCAGCACGCAGGCGATGTCGCGCCGGGTGCGCAGCACTTGCAGGCTGCGGGGGTCCATGTCGCGCAGGGTGTAGGTCTCGCGCGGGGGCAGGGGGTTGCCGGGGCCGGGTTGCACGTCTTCCCACCAGCCGTGGTAGGCGCCGCAAAAGCGCACCAGGTGCCGGCGGCCGGTGTGGTAGCGGGCCAGGCGCACGGCCTGCATCACGGCTTCGGTGCCGCTCATGTGGAAGGAGACCTCGTCCAGGCCGGAGAGGGCCTTGAGCCGCTGCAGGTTGTCCAGCACGCAGGGGTGGTAGGCGCCGAGCACGGGGCCCAAGGTGGCGGCGGTGGCGTGGGCGGTGGCCAGCGTTTGTTTGTAGGTGTCGTAGCCCAGCACGTTCACGCCGTAGGAGCCGGCCAGGTCATAAAACCACTGGCCGTCGGCGTCTTGCAGGCGGCGGCCGTCGGTTTGGGTGACGAAGGCGCCCAGCTTGAGGTGTTCACGCAGGTGGGCCGAGAAGGGCAGGGGCACGCGGTAGCGGCCGGTGAATTGCAGGTCAGAGAGGATCTCGCGGGCCTGGGTGGTCAGCGCGATGCTGCGGGGGTGGCGCTGGGCCAGGCGCTGGCACAGGGCGGTCAGGCCGGCGCGGCGGCGGGCCACCAGTTCGGCCGGGGCGCCGTCGGCGTTGAAGAAGCGGGTTTCGTCATAGCGCAGGTCCGGCAGCAGCCGGGCCAGGCGTTTGGCCATGCGCGAGTGGCCGGCCAGCGAGCGGTGCTTGGCGCGCGAGAGCTGCAGCCGCTGCCGGAGCTTGGGCAATGCCCAGGCCAGGGCGCCCAGGGTGAGGGCGGAGAGGGTGAAGGGGGCCAGGGTGTCGTCCATGTTTCACACGCGGTGAGTCCAATGGGCTCTGGTGTACCTGCCGGCCTTGACACCCCGGTGAAACCTGACGACGCCCCCACATCCGCCATGAACCTGATCCGCCGGCTTGCCGCCCAAGAAGACTTGAACTTTTTGCTGACCAACCGGGTGCCGCGCCAGGCGCTGACGCACTTCATGGGTTGGTACAGCCAGATCCGCAGCCCGCTGCTGGCGCGGGCGTCCATCGCGCTGTGGCGCCAGTTCACCGATTTGGACCTGAGCGAGGCCGAGCCGCGCCGCTACCAGAGCCTGCACGAGTGCTTCACCCGGGCGCTCAAGCCGGGCATGCGGCCGGTGACGCCGGATGCGGCCCTGCTGGCCAGCCCGAGTGACGGCATCGTGGGGGCCTGCGGGCCGGTGCGTGGCACCGAGGTGTTCCAGGCCAAGGGCTTTCCGTACACGCTGCAGGAGCTGTGCGGGCCCACGCAGGATGTGTCGGCCTTTGCGGATGGGCAGTTCATCACCCTGCGGCTGACTTCGGCCATGTACCACCGCTTTCATGCGCCGCATGACGCCACGCTGGAGCATGTGACCTACCTGAGCGGCGACACCTGGAACGTGAACCCGATTGCCCTCAAGCGTGTGGAAAAGCTGTTTTGCCGCAACGAGCGCGCGGTGCTGCGCCTGCGGCTGGGCGCCTCAGCCGGGCCGGCGGCGGGGCTGCCGGTGGCGCTGGTGCCGGTGGCCGCCATCTTGGTGGCCAGCCTGCGCTTGCACCAGCCCGATCTGCGCCTGCACCTGCGTTACCAGGGCCCCAACGAAGTGCCGTGCGATGTGCCCATGACCAAGGGCCAGGAGCTGGGCTGGTTTGAGCACGGCTCCACCATCATCGTGCTGCTGCCGCCGGGTTGTGCGCTGGCGCCGGGCGTGGGCCCCGGGGTGACGGTGCGTCAGGGTCAGGCGCTGGCGCGGCTGCCAGCAGCGCGGGATTGAGCAGCAGGGCGGCTGGCGCGCGCTGCGGCACGTTGGCCGTGGCGCTGCGGTCGATGATCTCCAGCCGGCCGTCGTGGTGTTCCACCAGGGCGGTCAGGCTCTCCACCCAGTCGCCGTCATTGCAATAGAGGATGCCGTCGACCTCGCGGATTTCGGCATGGTGGATGTGGCCGCAGACCACGCCGTCCAGCCCGCGCTGGCGGGCCTCGCGGGCCACGGCGGCCTCAAACTGGCCGATGAAGTTGACCGCGCGCTTGACCTTGAGCTTGAGGTAGCGCGAGAGGCTCCAGTAGGGCAGGCCCAGCTTGGCGCGCCAGTGGTTGAGCCAGCGGTTGACCTTGAGGGTGAACTCGTAGGCGCTGTCGCCGACGTAGGCCAGCCATTTGGCGCACTGGATCACGCCGTCAAAGAGGTCGCCGTGGGTGATCCACAGGCGCCGGCCGTCGGCGGTCTGGTGCACCACGTCCGGCAGCACCTCGATGCCGCCGAAGTGGTGGCCGGCGTAGCGGCGGGCGAACTCGTCGTGGTTGCCGGGCACAAAGACCACGCGGGTGCCCTTGCGGGCCTTGCGCAGCAGCTTCTGCACCACGTCGTTGTGCGATTGCGGCCAGTACCAGCTGCGCCGCAGCTGCCAGCCGTCGATGATGTCGCCCACCAGGTACAGGGTGTCGCACTCCAGGTCCTTGAGGAAGTCCAGCAGGGCCTCGGCCTGGCAGCCGGGGGTGCCCAGGTGCAGGTCAGAGATCCAGGCGGTGCGCACCCGCAGGCCGGCCGGCGGGTCTTGATTGGGCAGGGGGGTGGGGGCCGGGCTGGACATGGCTTTCCTTGACGTGCAGCAAGCGACAGGTGCCCATGCTGGGGGGCGGTCATGACGCCGCCATGAAGGCGCCGGCGCAGAATCCCGGGATGAACATCATCATCCTGGGTGCGGGCCGGGTGGGCGAGAGCGTCGCCGAGAGCCTGGTCTCCGAGAAGAACGACATCACCGTCATCGACACCGACCCCCAGCGCCTGCGGGCGCTGCAGGACCGGCTGGACTTGCGCACGGTGGCGGGCAACGGCATCCAGCCCTCGGTGCTGGAGGCCGCGGGCATACGCGACGCCGACATGCTGATTGGCTGTGCCGCCGCCGACGAGACCAATCTTGTGGTCTGCAAGGTGGCGCATGACGTGTTTGGGGTGCCCACGCGCATTGCGCGCCTGCGCTCACCTGAATTTGAAACGGGCACGCCGCTGATGGCCGCCGAGGGCTTTGCGGTGGACCAGGTGATCTGCCCCGAGGCCTCGGTCACGGCCTATGTGCGCAAGCTCATCGAGTACCCCGAGGCGCTGCAGGTGATGGAGTTTGCGCAGGGCCAGGTGAGCTTGATCGTGGTGCGGGCGGTGCCCGGCGGCCGCCTGGTGGGCCACCGGCTGGGCGAGATCCCGGCCCTGGTGCCGGGCCTGGAGGCCCGGGTGGTGGCCATCTACCGCAAGGACACGGCGCTGGCGGACCTGGACGGCGACACCCTCATCAAGGTGGATGACGAGGTCTTTGTCCTGGCGCCCACCGCCCAGGTGCGCGACACCCTGCAGGCCTGGCATGCCCGTGAGCACCGCCCGGTCAAGCGGGTGATGCTGGCCGGCGGCGGCAAGGTGGGCCTGCGCCTGGCCCGCGAGATCCACGGCCTGTACCAGCTCAAGGTGGTGGAGACCGAGCGCCAGCGCTGCGACTACCTGGCCACGCAGCTGCCGCCGTCCACCCTGGTGCTGCACGGCGACGCGACTGACGAGGACATGCTGGCCGACGAGAACGTCAGCGACATGGACTTGTTCGCGGCGCTGACCGATGACGACGAGGACAACATCATGGCCTGCCTGCTGGCCAAGCGCATGGGCGCGCGGCGGGTGCTGGCGCTGATCAACCGCAAGGCCTACGCCGACCTGGTGCAGGGCACACAGATCGACATCGCCATCTCGCCGGCCAACGCCGTCATTGGTGAGCTGCTGGCCTATGTGCGCCGGGGGGATGTGGAGGCGGTGCACAGCCTGCGCCGCGGCGCCGCCGAGGCCATCGAGGCGGTGGCCCGCGGCGACGCCAAGACCAGCAAGCTGGTGGGCCGCCGGGTGGACCAGCTCAAGCTGCCGGCGGGCGTGCAGGTGGGCGCCCTGGTGCGCGGCCTGCACCGGCCCGATGGCAGCGAGGCCGGTGCCGACGCCACGCCGCAGGTCATCATGGCCCACCACGACACGGTGATCGAGGCGCTGGACCATGTGATCGTGTTCGTGCCGCGCAAGCGCATGGTGCGCGAGGTGGAGAAGCTCTTCCAGGTCAGCGCGACCTTCCTGTTCTGAGCCCGGGAGCCGCGCATGCGCCACTACTTTCCTGTCTTCACCGTGCTGGGCGGCGTGATCATGCTGTTCTCGCTGACCATGCTGGTGCCGCTGGGCTTCTCTTGGGGCCTGGGCGATGGCGCCCACGCCGTGTACGACGAGGCCATCCTGGCGACGCTGGCGGCCGGGCTGTTCCTGTTTCTGGCCTGCCGGGGTGAGAAGCGCGAGCTGCAGCCGCGCGACGGTTTTCTGTTGGTCACCCTGGTGTGGACGGTGCTGCCGGCCTTTGGCACGTTGCCGCTGCTGCTGGCCATTCCGGGCCTGAGCTTCACCGACGCCTACTTCGAGGCCATGAGCGGCATGACCACCACCGGCGCCACCGTGCTCACCGGGCTGGAGCACCTGCCGGCCTCGCTCAACGTGTGGCGCTGCTTCATGGTGCTGCTGGGCGGCATGGGCATCCTGGTGCTGGCGGTGGCCATCCTGCCGCTGCTGGGCGTGGGGGGCAGCCAGATCTTCAAGGCTGAGACGCCCGGCCCCATGAAGGACGAGAAGCTCACCCCGCGCATCGCCGAGACCGCGCGCGGCCTGTGGGCGGTGTACTTCACCGTGGCCACGGCCTGCATGCTGGCCCTGCACGCCGCGGGCATGGGCTGGACCGATGCCTTCATGCACATGTGCTCGGTCATGGGCCTGGGCGGTTTTGCCGGCTATGACGCCAGCTTCGGCGCCTTTGACAGCCCGTTGATCGAGGCGGTGGCCATCTTCTTCATGCTCCTGGCGGGCATCAACTTCGCGTTGTACTTCCTGGCCTGGCGCCAGCGCTCGTGGCGGGTCGTCTTCACCGACCTGGAGGCCCGTTTCTTCTGGGCCCTGATGGCCGGCAGCGTGGCCCTGGTCACGGTGCTGCTGCTGGCGCATGGCACCTACCCCGACGCCTTGACCGCGCTGCGCCACGCCGCCTTCAGCGTCATCTCGGTGGCCACCACCACCGGCTTTGCCACGGTGGACTATGCGCAGTGGCCCATCTTTGCGCCGGTGCTGATGCTCTTCCTTTGCGGCTTTGCCACCTGTGCGGGCTCCACCGGTGGCGGCATCAAGCTGGTGCGCAGCCTGCTGCTGATGAAGCAGGCCCAGCGCGAGTTCACCCGCATCGTCCACCCGCGGGCGGTGGTGCCCGTCACCCTGGGCGAGCGGGTGGTGCCGCCCGAGGTGCTGGCCTCGCTGCAGGGCTTCATGCTCATCTACGGCGCCGTGATGACGGCGGCCACGCTGGCGCTGCTGGCCACGGGGCTGGACGTCATCACCGCCTTCACCGCGGTGGTGGCCTGCCTCAACAACACCGGGCCGGGCCTGGGCCAGGTGGGGCCTTCCGGCAACTACCAGGGCCTGAGCGATGTGCAGACCTGGATCTGTACCCTCACCATGCTGCTGGGGCGGCTGGAGCTGTTTGCGGTGCTGGTGCTGTTCTCGCCGGGCTTCTGGCGCAAGTGAGTGAGGTCGGGCTTGCCGGGCGTGGTGTGGGCGCAACGACCGGGTAGAGCCCGCTGCCCGGCGGCGCCGGGCGGGCCTAACGTCGGGGCATGCTCAAGTCACCCATCGACTTCTGGTTCGACTTCTCCTCGCCCTACGCCTACATCGCCGACGAGTGGATCGACGCCCTGGCCGCGCGCCATGGCCGCACCGTGCGCCGCCACGCCATCCTGCTGGGGGTCACCTTCCAGGCCGCCGAGCTGCGCAGCCCGGTGTCCTACCCCATCAAGCGCGACTACGCCCTGCGCGACTTTGCGCGCTCCGCCCGCTTTGAGCGGGTGCCCTACGTCCAGCCGCAGCCCTTTCCCATTGCTACCCACCTGGCCGCCCGCGTCTTCTGGTGGCTGCACGACGGCGCGGCCGGCCCCACCGCCGCCGCCGCCTGGACGCGCAGCGCCCTGCGCGCCTACTTCACCCGCGGCGTGCCCCTGAACGACCCGGCCGCCCTCAAGGCCCTGGCCGCCGACAGCGGGCTGGACGCCGAGGCCGCTGAGGCCGCCTGGAACGACCCGGTCTGGAAGGACCGGCTGCGCGCCGAAAACGACGCCGCCATCGCCGCCGGCGTTTTCGGCGCCCCGTTCTTCAAGGTGGATGGCGAGCCCTTCTGGGGCAACGACCGCAAGGCCCAGCTGGCGGCCTGGCTGGAGCGCGGCGCTTTCTGAGGCTCGCTGCCTGAGCCTGGTGTCGGGCAGGGGCCACGGCTGGGTAGCCGGGAAAGCCCCCCGGGGCATCGGTCCGGCAACAGGTCCGTTCGGACCTGATGGAAAACACTTGCCCGCTGCGTTTGATTCGTTAAGATCCGCCCAACTCGTAACAGAAGCATACAAAGGATGTGCTCATGACGCGTTGGGAATCGGAGCGGCAGCCGGATCCGGGCGGCGCCGTGCGCACGCTGGCACTGGGCGGCCTCACGCAGGACGACATGGTGTCGGTGCTCACCTATCTGGGGCAGGTCTCTGGCCGCACCCAGCACGTCTGGAAGGTGGCCCCCCGTGGCACCCCCGAGGTGGATCTGCTGCTGCTGGGCCTCGGCCTGAGCCCGCAGGACCCGCGGCTGCCCAAGGCCCGCTGGGTGGTGCCGGTGGTGGACGACCCGCAGGCGGTGCCCCGCCGGTCCGACGGGCGCAAGCGCACCTCGCTGGTTCGCCCCTTCCCCTTCATCGCCTTCCTGGCGGTGCTGCTGGCGGCCGATGCCTCGGCGGTGGCCGCCGCGCGCAGCAGCCGCGCTGCCGCTGCTGCGCCGGAGCCCACGCCCGCCCCCGAACCTGTGGCGTCGCCGCAGCCGGTAGCCGCCATGGTGGCCGCCCCCACGCCGGCCTCGTCGACCACGCCCCGGCC
>NZ_JAAGOH010000057.1 GCF_010499455.1 Ideonella livida
GTCGCCCGGCGCGCTCCAGGCCAGCCCCACCGGGAAGGTCTGCGCGCGGGCAGGGGTGTCGGCCGCCGGTGTGGTCTGGGGGTCCTCGCCGCCGCCGCAGCCGGCCACCGCCAGCGCGGCCAGGCCTGCCGCCAGCGTCCAGCCCCGCCACCGCCGCAGCGGCCCGCCCTGCTTCGTCCGATCCCGCCTTTGCGCGTCCATGTGATGCCTCCCGTCCCCGACGCTGAACCTGCACGCCCCCCGCTGAAGAGGGCACTGGCCGGCATATCGGAGACTTGGGCGCCGGGCTTGAGCCGCCCGGCCAGCGCCGCGGCGGCCGGGCCCGCCCTGCGTGCTAGGGTGCCGCCCACCGCGGGCCTGCCGGCCCGCCTCCCACTCACCCCGCTGAAGGATGACCGCATGACACCCTGGCGCCTGGCCGGCCTGAGCCTGGCCCTCTGCCTTCCCGGCCTGCACGCCGCGCACGCCGCCACGTCCCCCGACACCGCTGCCACGTGGCAGGGCGTGGCCGCCTTCTCGCTGACCCGGGGCGGCGCCGACATCATGGCGCTGCAGCACTACGACAGCAGCACCGGGGCGGACCTCTACCGCGAGACGGTGCGCGCCGGCGGCCAGTACCAGTTCACCGGGGGCGTGCAGTGGCAGCCCCAGGGCGGCACCTGGGCGCTGCAGGCCACCGCCGGCTGGCACGGCGACTCGATCAACTACGGCGACAACGAGAGCATCCGCTTCCAGCGCTGGCCGGTGGAGCTGCTGGCCCTGGGCGCGGTGGGCGACAAGCTGCGCGTGGGTCTGGGCGTGCGCAAGAGCCTGCGGCCGGACTTCCATGCGCAGAGCACCAAGGCCCACCTGACCACCTCGCGCGAGCAGGTGCGCATGGGCGCCGGGCCGGTGTTGCAGGTGGACTACCTGCTGAGCGGCGGCTGGCGCGCGGTGCTGCGGCATGTGCGCGAGGAGGTGGACATCACCCTGGACCAGGGCGGTGGCACCTACAGCGGCCGCTTCCGCGGCAACCATGTGGGCGCGGGGCTCAGCCTGACGTTCTGAGCAACCGGCGACGGCGCGCGCCGTCCCAGGCGATGAGGGCCAGCAGCAGGGCCGAGACGGCCAGGCCCAGGCCGGTCATCAGCGCTGGCAGCGGCACCTCCAGCGCCAGCAGGCCGGCATAGGCGGCCAGCATGAGCAGCACGCTGGCGTTCTCAAAGGCGCCCTGCACCGCCACCGAGCGCCCGGCGCTGAGCAGCTGGTGGCCCCGGTGCTGCAACAGGGCGTTGAGCGGCACCACCATCAGGCCGCCCACCGCCCCGGTGAGCAGCAGCAGCGGCAGGGCCCAGACCACCCGGTCCACCGCGGCCATCACCGGCATGCAGGCGCCCAGGGCCACGCCAGCCCACAGCATGTGGCGGGCGGCGGCCAGTGGCACCCAGCGCCCGGCGGCCCAGGCCCCGGCCACCACCCCCAGCGCCACGCTGGCCTGCAGCCAGGCCGCTTGGTGCAGGGCCAGGCCCAGGTGGCCGGTGGACCAGTGCAGCACCACCAGCTGCAGGGTGGCGCCCAGGCCCCAGAACAAGGTGGTGACGGCCAGGCTCAGGCCGCCCAGGGGATCGCGCCAGAGGCGGGCGGCGTCGGCGCGGAAGGTGCGCAGGGCGCCGGCGGAGGGGTCCGGCGCCGGCCCGACGGCCGGGTCGTCCCCCGCGCCCGGGCCGGCCGGCCGGCCGGCGGCCGCACCGCTCTCGCGCACACCACGCTGCAGCAGGGCGGCCAGGGCATACAAGGCCAGCAGGGGCAGCAGTGCGGCGGTTTGCGCCGGGGGCCACGCCAGGGCCAGGCCCGCGGCCTGCAGGGCCTGGGCCAGCGGGCCGGCGGCCCACCCTGGGCTGATGAGGCCGCCCCCCAGACCGGCGCCCAGCAGCACCGCCCCCACCACCGTGACCTCCAGCCAGGCGTTGGCGGCCACCAGCCGCGCCGGCGGCACCAGCTCACAGACCAGGCCGTACTTGGCCGGGGCATAGCCGGCAGCCCCCACCCCCACCACCAGGCAGGCCGCCAGGGGATGCAGGCCCGCCAGCAGGGCCAGCAGCCCGAGGGCCTTGAGCGCATTCATCGCGGCCATCAGCCCCCCCTTGGGGACGGCATCGGCCCAGCGGCCCGTCCAGGGCGCGCCCAGCACATAGGCCAGGTTGAAGGCCAGCTTGAGCAGCGGCGCCCACCAGGCGGGCCAGCCCTGGGCCTGCAACAGGCCCAGGATGACCAGCAGCAGCGCCTGGTCGGCCAGGCCGGAGACGCCCTGGGTGGCCAGGAGCCAAGGCACGCCGGCGGGCCAGCGGGACGGGGCCGGCGGGGCCACCGGTGGGGCCGTGGCCACCACGGCCGCGGCAGACGGGAGGGACGGAGGGCGCACGGCGCGGCACTGTGCCGCCCGCGGGCGACAGCGCCGTGACACCACGGCACGCCGCGCTTGACCTAGGGCTGCCCGCAGCCCTTGCCGGCCAGCCCACGCCCCGCGCGGCCCACACTCGCCACGCCGGCGGCGGCCAGGGCCAGGGCCACCAGCGGCCCGCTGGGCGCGTCCCACCACCAGGAGGCGCCCAGGCCCGCCAGCCCGGCGGCCAGGGCCAGGCCCAGGGCCCGCGCCAGCGGCAGGCCGGCGCGGTGCCACAGCCCGGGCGCAATGAGCGCGGCGAAGACGATGAACAGGCCCAGCACCTGCACCGCCAGGGCGGCCACGGTGGCAAAGCCCAGGTAGAACCAGCGGTCCTGCGCCAGGCGGCCGCCCAGCAGGGCCACGCCCGCGGCGGCCACGGCCAAGCCGGCGGCCTGGCCCCAGCCGGCCCACAGCAGGTCGGCCGCCAGCAGGGCGTGCAGGTGCTCGGCGCCGTGGGCGTCCAGCCGGGCCAGCAGCAGGCCCAGGCAGGCGCAGGCCACGTAGACCAGGCCGATCAGGGCCTCGCGGTGGGCGGGCCAGGCGCGAGACAGTGCCGCCACGCCCGCCGCCGCCACCAGCGCCCCGGCCACCGCAGCGGCCTGGGTCACCAGGGTGCCGGGGTGGTGGGCCAGCGCCGTGACGGCCAGCGCCGCCGCCGCCGCGGCCTGCGCCACCGCCAGGTCGATGAACACCACCCCGCGGCGCAGCACCTGGGCCCCCAGCGGCCCCAGGGCCAGGAGCCCGGCGGCCAGCGCCAGCACCGGCGCCAGGAACCACAAGGCCGCGCCCAGGTCCACCCAGGCGTCCAGCGCCTGGGTGAGCCAGGGGGTGGCCGCAGCGGTCACGGCGCTCACCGGGCCGCGCCTGCCACCGGCGGCAGCAAGGCGTCCAGCAGCTGGTCAAACCAGCGGCCCAGGGCGTCGGGCGCCTCGGGGTCGGGCACGGTGGCGGGCAGCTGGCGCACCGCCGGGGCGGCACCGCGCCCGGCCGTGGCGCTCTCCAGCTGGCCCGCCAGCCAGCGGGCGGCACGCGGGTCCTGGTGCGCGCCCAGCACGATCAGCCCGGGCGGGCGGGCCTTCAGCTCGCCCAGCAGGCGCTGCAGGTGGCCCGGGGTGGGCGAGAGGCCGGGCTGCGGCTCCAGGTCGGCCACCGGGCGCCAGCCCATCCAGTCCCACAGATAGCCCAGGCTGGCGTGCTGCACCACCACCGGGGTGCCGCGGTGTGGCGCCAAACGGGCGTCCCAGGCCTGCAGGCGCCGGGCCCATTGCGCGTCCCAGGCCGTCAGCCGCTGGCCGATGGCGGCCTGCTGCTCGGGAAACAGCTGCTGCAGGCGCTGCGCCCAGGCCCGGGCCACCCGCGGCAGGCGGCGCGGGTCGGCGTGCAGGTGGGGGTTGCCTTCCTCATGGATGTCCCCGGCAAAGGGGTTGCCCCCGGCACCGGGACGCGGGTCGAGCAGGGTGACGGCAGACGCGGCCCAAAACAGGCCGGGCGCCCCGTTCTGCACCCGGGGGTTGCCGGCGCGCTGCTGCAGGGTGGGCAGCCAGCCGCCCTCCAGCCCGGCGCCGGTGCAGATGGCGGCATCGGCCGCGCGCAACTGGGCGATGAGCGCCGGCCGGGCCTCGATGTGGTGCGGGTCCTGCTGGGCGTGGGTGGCGGTGTGCACCCGGGCCTCGGGCAGCAGCACGCGGGTGAGCGCGGCCCACTCGGGCCCGCAGGCGAACACGGTCTGGGCCTGGGCGGCGGGGGCGGCGGCCCAGGCCACCATGACCCCCAACACCCAGGCGAGCGGCGCAGCGGTCTGCCAGCGGCGGCGGGCGACGTTAAGGCGAAGGCGCATGTCGGGTCCCGGGCTCAGAAGGCATGGGCGCCATGGGCGCCAAAGGCCAGGATGTATTGCAGCGCCACCGCGCGGCGGGCGGCGCCCTCGATCTCCACCGCGTCGCGCTGGCGGCTGGCCTGCAGGCGCACGGTCTGCAGGTGCGAGGGCTTCCAGGCCAGCATCAGGGCCTGCTCGCGCAGTTGGCCGCTGTGGAATTCGCCGTCGTGCGGGGCCTGCACCCGCAGCTGGTCCAGCCGGCTGCCCAGCTCCCAGTGCGGATGGAAGCGCCACACCACGGCCAGCGATTCGGCGGCATGGCGCGGGCCGTTGCCGGCCTGGGGCGTGAGGCCGGTGACGCGGGCCGCCTCGACGGTGACGCGCAGCTGCTGGTCACGGTTGTTGCCCTCGGGCGCCCACTTCCAGGTGGCGTCGGCCAGCCACAGGTGGCGGCCACCGTACTGCGCCGCATGCTCGTGCTCATGCGCAGGGTCGTGCGCCTCGCCCTCGGCCTCTTCCTCCTCATGGGCCTGGGCGGCCAGGCGCCGGCTCTTGAGGTAGGACAGGCCCAGCTGCCAGCTGTTGGCGCGGTCCCAGTCGCCGCCCAGCTTGGTGCTCAGGGTGAAGGCGCCGGCGCCGCGGACCTCGGGGTCGGCCTCGGCCACCAGGCGCTTGCCGCGCATCACCTCGGCCCCCACCACCCAGTACAGCGAGGTGGGCAGGGTGAGGTTCAGGCGCAAGCCATCGTCATTCCAGTGGCCGCCCAGGAAGGCGCGGTAGAGCAGCGGGCGTTCCACGAAATCGTCGGCATGCGGGTGCTGGGCGTTGAGGTAGCCGATCTGCGAGGCAAACCGGCCCGCCCGCAGGCTCAGGCCCCCGGGCAGGGTGCGGGATTCGACCCAGGCCTCCTCCAGCTCGGTCTCCAGCCGGCCCTCGTGGGTGGCCAGCACGCCGGTGAGCCGGGCCTGCAGGTGGCGACCCAGGGGGCCGCTGGCGCTGAGGTCGGAGTGACCCAGCTGCAACCCCTGGTCACGCCCGCCCAGGGCGAGCGGGCGCGAGGTGGTGGCCACATCGAGCACGGCACCGAATTGCCAGGACTCGCCGGCCTCCTGGGCCTGGGCGCAGGGCGCCCCGGCCAGCCAGGGCAGCAGGGACACCAGGGAAACCGTGGAACGCAAGAAGGCTGACATGGGGGCGGTGGGGGTTGGCAAAATGAAAATGATATTGCATTCTTATTAAAGCCTCCACCCCAGGGCTTTCAGGGCCGCACCAACCGCCCCCCCAAAAGAAAAAGGCCCGGCGTGGTGGCCGGGCCTGTGCGGTGGCGCAGCGCGCCACAGGGTCTCAGCGGTGCAGGTCGAAGCGGTCGGCCTCCATCACCTGCACCCAGGCCTGCACAAAGGTGCCCACAAAGGCGGCATGGCCGTCGGCGCTGGCGTAGACCTCGGCAATGGCGCGCAGCTGCGAGTTGGAGCCGAACACGAGGTCGGCGGAGGTGGCCGTCCAGGTGGGGGCGCCGGTGGCGCGGTCACGGCCCTGGAACACGCCGGGGGCGGTGGGGGTCCAGGCGGTGCGCATGTCCAGCAGGTTCACGAAGAAGTCGTGGCTGAGCACGCCCACGCGCTGGGTGAACACGCCATGCGCCCCCTGTGACACGCCCAGCACCCGCAGGCCGCCCACCAGGGCCGTCAGCTGCGGCGCGCTCAGGCCCAGCAGCTGGGCCTTGTCCAGCAGCAGCTCGGCTTGTCGACCTTCGGCGCCCGCGGCCACGTGGTTGCGCAAGCCATCGGCCACCGGCTCCAGCACGGCGAAGGAGGCGGCGTCGGTCTGCTCGGCCGTGGCGTCGGTGCGGCCGGGGGTGAAGGGGACCTCCACCGGCTGGCCGGCGGCGGCCGCGGCGGCCTCGATGGCCGCTCCACCGGCCAGCACGATCAGGTCGGCCAGCGAGATCTTCTTGCCGCCCAGGGCAGTCGCGTTGAACTGCTGCTGGATCGCCTCCAGCCGCGCCAGCACCCGGGCCAGTTGCGCCGGCTGGTTGACGGCCCAGTCCTTTTGCGGCGCCAAGCGGATGCGGGCGCCGTTGGCCCCACCGCGCTTGTCGCTGCCGCGGAAGGTGCTGGCCGAGGCCCAGGCGGTGCGCACCAGCTCGTCCAGCCCCAGGCCACTGGCCAGCACGCGGGCCTTGAGGGCGGTCACGTCGGCCGCGTCCACCAGCGGGTGGTCCACGGCCGGCACCGGGTCTTGCCAGATCAGGGTTTCAGCCGGCACGAGCTTGCCCAGGTAGCGGGCGCGGGGGCCCATGTCGCGGTGGGTGAGCTTGAACCAGGCGCGGGCAAAGGCATCGGCAAAGGCGGCCGGGTCGGCCAGGTAGCCGCGGGCGATGGCCTCGTAGGCCGGGTCGGTGCGCAGGGCCAGGTCGGCGGTGGTCATCATCGGCGCGAAGGACTTGGCCGGGTCGTGGGCGTCGGGGATCATGTCCTCGGGCGCCACATCCTTGGCCCGCCACTGGTGGGCACCGGCCGGGCTCTTGACCAGCTCCCACTCGTACTGGAACAGCACGCGCAGGTAGCCCATGTCCCAGGTGGTGGGGTGGGGTTTCCAGGCGCCTTCAATGCCGCTGGTGATGGTGTCGCCGCCCTGGCCGCTGCCGTGGGTGCTGAGCCAGCCCAAGCCCATGGCTTCCATCGGCGCGGCCTCGGGCTCGGGGCCCACGGCCTTGGCGTCACCGGCGCCATGGGCCTTGCCAAAGGTGTGGCCGCCGGCCACCAGGGCCACGGTTTCGGCGTCGTCCATGGCCATGCGGGCGAAGGTCTCGCGGATGTCGCGGGCCGAGGCCAGCGGGTCGGGCCGGCCGTCCGGGCCTTCGGGGTTCACGTAGATCAGGCCCATCTGCACGGCGGCCAGCGGGTTGGCCAACTCGCGCTCGCCGCTGTAGCGGCTGTGGGGCTGGTCGCTGGTGGCCAGCCAGGTGGTCTCGGCGCCCCAGTGGATGTCCTTCTCAGGCTCCCACACGTCGGCGCGGCCGCCGGCAAAGCCGAAGGTCTTGAAGCCCATGCTCTCCAGGGCCACGTTGCCGGCCAGGATCATCAGGTCGGCCCAGGACAGGGCGCGGCCGTACTTCTGCTTGATGGGCCACAGCAGGCGGCGGGCCTTGTCGAGGTTGCCGTTGTCGGGCCAGCTGTTGAGCGGGGCAAAGCGCTGCGTGCCACTGCCGGCACCGCCCCGGCCATCGTGCACCCGGTAGGTGCCGGCCGAATGCCAGGCCATGCGGATGAACAGCGGGCCGTAGTGGCCCCAGTCGGCCGGCCACCAGTCTTGCGAGTCGGTCATCAGGGCGGTCAGATCGGCCACGACCGCATCCAGGTCCAGCTGGGCAAAGGCTGCCGCGTAATCGAAATCCGCACCCATCGGATCCCCCGCCGGATGGCGGGCATGCAGGACATCCAGGTTGAGCTGGTTCGGCCACCAGTCGGCATTGCCACGGGTGCCGGCCACCGCGCGGGTGGCGGCGGCGCTGACGGGGCTGCTGGCACCGTGGTGAAAGGGGCATTGGGCGGCGGTCTGGCTCATGGCGGGGCTCCTGGGTGATGCCGGACAGGCCGGCTGAAACGCGATGAACGGCAGTTTAGGAATCGCTCTCGAATAGATCCAATCAATTACCAACATGGCAGCGATAGTTGGTGAAACCCCTCGACAAGCCCACACAACAGGCGCAAACTTGCGAACAAGAACAATTCTCATTTGCGACAAGTCATGAACCGCTCCACCCTCACCCGCCGCGGCCTGCTGCAGCAGGCCACCCCCCTCCTGGCCGCCATGGCGGCTTCCTGGGGAGGGCCCGCCCGCGCGCAAAGCGAGGCGATCGTGCTGGGCCAGTCGGCCGCACTCTCGGGCGTGGCGGCGGCGCTGGGCACCCAGTTCCGCGAGGGGGCCCTGTTGGCCCTGGAGGCCGCCAACCGCCAGGGCGGCGTGGGCGGGCGGCCGGTGCGGCTGGTGAGCCGGGATGACAGCTACGACCCGCAGCGTGCCGCAGAGAACACGCGCCTGCTCATCGAGCAGGACCAGGCTGTGGCGCTGTTCGGCTACACCGGCACCGCCACCACCCGGGCGGCCCTGCCGGTGTTCGGCGCAGCGCAAGTGCCGATGTTCGCGCCGCTGACCGGGGCGGAGTCGCTGCGCAACCCCTTCAACCCGCTCATCTGGCATGTGCGGGCCAGCTACTTCGAGGAGGCCGAGACCCTGGTGGGGCAACTGCACCTGTCGGGCATCCGCCGCCTGGGCGTGGTCTACCAGGACGACGCCTTTGGCCAGGAGGGGCTGGAGGGTGTGCGGCGGGCCCTGGAGCGGCGTGGTCTGAGCGCCGTGGCCCTGGCCAGCCTGCCGCGCCAGGGCACCGAGGTGGAGGCAGCGGTGCGCACGCTGGAGGCCGCACAGCCCGGCGGCCTGCTGCTGATCACCCCGCCGGGCAGCACCGCCGCCTTCGTCAAGGCCTGGCGGGGCCGCTCCCTGACCCACAAGACGGTGGCGCTGCGCGCCTTCTCGGTGGCCGACGCCAACCAGCTCTCCCAGGCCCTGGGGCCGCTGGGTGAAGGCGTGGGCCTGTCCCAGGTGGTGCCCTACCCCTACGACGCCCGGCGCTCACCGGTGGCCCAGGCCTATGTGGACGCCAGTGCGCGAGCCACCCGGCCGGTGACCTTTCTGGGGCTGGAGGGCTTCATCGCGGCCAAGGCGCTGCTGGAGGTGCTGCGCTCGCTGGAGGCCCGGCCCAGCCGCACCCGGCTGGTGGAGGCCCTGCGCAGCCAGCCCCGCCTGGACCTGGGCGGCTTCCCGCTGGCCTTCGGCCCCAAGCAGAACGCGGGCAGCAGCTTTGTCGAGGTGGTGGCGCTGCGCGGGCCCCAGGGGTTCATGCGCTGAGCCTGAAGCACGCTCGTCCATGTCGATAAATCAAGAAACTTGTTGAGACGTATTCGCATTTGCGATTAACATGATGCATCCCTGACACCCCTGCCCGCGGCCCACGCTGCCCGGTGCCGCGGTTGCCCCCTTCGAGAAGCAAGACATGCCAGCCTGCGCCAGCCGCCGGCTTCCGAAGTGCCCAGGTTCCTCCCCAACCTCCACTTCCGGATCGTTCAGAACATGTCCTCGTTCATCCGCAGCCGCGCCCATGGCGCGCAGCGTCCCCATGCCGTCTCCCTGGCCGTGGCCGCCCTGGCCAGTGCCCTGCCCCTGGGCGCTGCGGCGCAGTCGGCACCCACCGCCCCGGCCGCCACCGCCACGGCCGCTGAGGGCACGCTGCCCACGGTCAGCGTCAAGGCCCAGCGCGAGGTGCCCAACAAGGCCGACGTCAGCGCCTCGCCCAAACTCAGCCAGCCGCTGGTGGACACGCCCAAGACGGTGCAGGTCATCAAGAAGGAAACCTTGCGCGAACAGGGCGCCGCCACGCTGATGGAGGCGCTGCGCAACACCCCGGGCATCACCATGCAGCTGGGCGAAGGCGGCAGCACCGCCGCCGGTGACACCTTCCAGATGCGCGGTTTCAGCGCCTCCACCTCCACCTTCGTGGACGGCATCCGCGACCTGGGCGCGGTCACGCGCGACACCTTCAACGTCGAGCAGGTGGAAGTGGTCAAGGGCCCCTCGGGCGCCGAGATCGGCCGCGGTGCCTCGGCCGGCTACATCAACCTGATCAGCAAGCTGCCGGAGCTGGACAACAGCGGCGAAGCCAGCTTGACCCTGGGCACCGCGTCCAAGAAGCGCGCCACGCTGGACCTCAACCGCACCCTGGGCGAACACAGCGCCCTGCGCCTGAACCTGATGACGCAGAACAGCGGCGTGGACGGCCGCGACGAGGTGCGCAACAAGGGCACGGGCATCGCCCCGTCCATCGCCTTCGGCCTGAACACCCCCACCCGCGTCTTCCTGTACTCGCAGCACCTGCGCCAGGACAACGTGCCCGATGGGGGCATCCCCAGCATCGGCCTGGAGGGCTATGTGCGCTCGGTGGCCACGGGGGTGAGCCAAGCCCAGGTGGACGCCATGAACGCCGCACCGGCGGTGCGCTCGAGCAACTACTACGGCAGCCCCGACGACTACGAGAAGGTGGACGCGGACATGTTCAGCGTGCGCCTGGAGCACGACCTGGCGCCAGGCACCACGGTGCGCAGCCTGTCGCGCTACGGCAAGACCCACATGGACCGCGTGCTGACCAGCGTGGGCGCCGTGACCGCCACCACCGCCAGCGACCCCAGCACCTGGACGGTGGCCCGCTCGCGCCAGCGCACCGACCAGACCAACGAGATCCTGGCCAACCAGACCAGCCTGAGCACCGCCTTCACCACCGGCGGCCTGCGGCATGACCTGGTGGGCGGCGTGGAGCTGATGCTGGAGCGCCAAACCACCCTGGGCACCGGCACCGCCGCCCAGACCGTCAACGGGGTGAGCTACACCGCCATCAGCAACCCGGCGGCCAACCTCTACCACCCCAGCACCAGCGACGTGCTGGGGGTGCCTTACCTGACCGGCCTGGACACCTACGGCGACACGATGACGGTGGCGGCCTATGTGTTCGACACCCTGACCCTCAACGACCAATGGAAGGTGAGCGCCGGCCTGCGCCAGGAGCGCTACCGCACCCACACCACCAGCAACACCCTGGTGACCACCACCAACCAGAGCACCACCTACCCGGCCTACGCCGTGGGCAGCGTGGCCCCCAACGACCTGCGCGACACCGGCGAGCTGACCAGCTGGAACCTGGGCGTGGTGTTCAAGCCGGCGGCCAACGGCAGCGTGTACGCCGCGCTGGCCAACGCCGCCACGCCGCCGGGCAGCGCCAACTTCGCCCTGTCGGCCACCACCACCAGCGCCTCCCACGCGGCCATGGATCCGCAGCGCACCAAGCTGGCCGAGCTGGGCACCAAGTGGGACCTGCTGGACAAGCAGCTCAACGTCAGCGCCACCGCCTACCGCAGCGTCAACACCGGCCAGGTCACGCAGAACCCGGTGGACCAGACCTACGTGCAAGAAGGCCAGACCACCGTCAAGGGCCTGGAGTTGGCCGCCGTGGGTCAGCTCAACAGCTTCTGGCAGGTCAGCGCCGCCGTGGCCAAGATGAAGACCACGCAGGAACACCAGCAAAGCGTGAGCAGCACCACCGGCGCGGTGACCACCACCACCGGCGTGCGCTGGTCGCCTGAGCTGACCGCCTCGGTCTGGACCTCCTACACCCTGGGCGACTACACCCTGGGTGGCGGCGTGCGCCATGTGGGCGAGCAGAAACGGGCCATCTCCAAGACCGCCGGCACCACCACCCCGGACAACATGGCCGCCATCGCCGCCTACCAGGTGGTGGACCTGATGGCCGCCTGGAAGGTCAACAAGGCGCTGAACCTGCAGCTCAACGTGGGCAACGTGCTGGACGAGGACTACATCGCCTCGCTCAACAACAACGGCTCGCGGGTCAAGCTGGGCGCCCCGCGCTCGGCCCAGCTCACCGCGCACCTGAGCTTCTGATCCGTCCCCACCGCCCGCCGGCCTCGGCCGGCGGGCCCCACACCCCGCCCCCATGCTGCTGCACCTGCCTCAGGTCCTGACCCCCGCCGAGGTGCGGGACCTCCGTCAACAGCTTGACGCCGCCGGCTGGACCGACGGCGCCACCACCGCCGGCGTGCAGGCCCGCCAGGCCAAGCGCAACCGGCAGCTGGACCCGGCCCACCCGGCCTTTGCCGGGCTCTCGCAGCGCGTGGCCCAGGCCTTGCGGCGCCACCCGCTGTTTGCCGCCGCCGTGCTGCCCGCCCAGGTGCTGCCGCCCATGTTCAACCGCTACGAGGGCGGTGAACACTACGGCGACCACATCGACAACACCCTGCAGGTCAACCGGTTCACCGGCCAGCCGGTGCGCACCGACGTCTCCACCACCGTCTTCCTCAGCGACCCCGAGGACTACGAGGGCGGCGAGCTGGTGGCCAGCGACCACTTCGGCACCCACGAGGTCAAGCTGCCGGCCGGCGACGCCATCGTCTACCCCGCCACCAGCCTGCACCGGGTGCAGCCCGTCACCCGCGGCGTGCGGGTGGCGGCCTTCCTCTGGAGCCAGAGCCTGGTGCGCTGCCCGGTGCAGCGCGGCCTGCTCTTTGACCTGGACATGAGCCTGGTGGCCCTGCGCGCCGAGCTGGGCGAGGCCCATGCCCAGGTGCTGGCCCTGACCGGCCACTACCACCGCCTGCTGCAGCAGTGGGCCCAGCCCTGAGCGGCTGAGCCCCGCCCAGGCCCCGCCGCCGCTGCGCCACCCGAACCGCCGTCCGCCTGTGTCCCTCCACACCCTGCTGCGCTGGCACTGGATCAGCTCCGCCCTGGCCCTGGCCGGGCTGCTGCTGTTCAGCGTGACCGGCTTCACCCTCAACCATGCGGCCGACATCGAGTCGCGCCCGGTGGTGCGCACCTGGCAGGAAGACCTGCCGCCCGAGCTGGCCGCCGCGCTGCGGCAGGCCGCCCCGGCCGACGGCCTTGAGGCCCCCCTGCCCGAGCCGCTGCGCCTGTGGCTGAGCCAGACCCACGCCCTGCACGTGGCCGCCGGCCAGCCCGCCGAATGGCGCGACGGCGAGCTGTACCTGGGCCTGCCCCGCCCGGGCGGCGACGCCTGGCTGCGGGTGGACCTGCCCAGCGGCCAAGCCGAATTCGAGGACAGCGACCGCGGCTGGATCGCCTGGGCCAATGACCTGCACAAGGGCCGCCACGCCGGCCCGGCCTGGGCGGTGTTCATCGACCTGATGGCCCTGGCCTGCGGCGTCTTCAGCCTCACCGGCCTGCTCATCCTGCATCGCCACGCCGCCCAGCGCCCGCTGACCTGGCCGCTCACCGCCCTGGGCTTGCTGCTGCCCGTGCTGGTGCTGCTGTTGGCGGTGCACTGAGCGCGCCGCACGCCCCCCCTCCGGTTCTCCTTCCAACGAATTTTTCCTGCCCTCCCCTTTCTTCCCTCCTGCCTGCCCAGCACCATGCGCCCCTTCCGCCCTCCCCTTTGCGCCCTCACCCCCGCCACGCTGGCCGCCCTGGCCGGCCTGGCCACCACCGCCCAGGCCGCCACCGTGCAGCTGCAGCTGGAGCTGCCGCGCCTGAACGTGGCCGAGTACCACCGGCCCTATGTGGCCGTGTGGCTGGAAAAGCCCGGCCAGCCCGGCGCCATGGCGCAGCTGGCCGTCTGGTACGACCAGAAAAAGCCCAACGCCGGTGGCACCAAGTGGCTGCGCGACATGCGCCAGTGGTGGCGCCAAGGCGGCCGCGAGCTGAGCGTGCCCGCCGACGGCGTCAGCGGCGCCACCCGCGCCCCGGGCGAGCACAGCCTGCAGCTGGCCCAGGCCCCGCAGCTGGCCGCCCAGTGGGCCAAGCTGCCCGCCGGCCAGTACGAGGTGGTCGTCGAGTCCGCCCGGGAGGGCGGCGGTCGTGAGGTGCAGCGCCTGCCCCTGAGCTGGCCGCCCAAGGCCGCCCAGACCGCCACCGCCCAAGGCGAACACGAACTGGGCGCCCTGCGCCTGACCGTCCAACCGTGAGCCCGGAGCCCCGCATGACCGCCCGCCCCCTGTCCCCCGCCCTGCGCACCCTGGCCCTGATCGCCACCCTGGGCACCCTGCCCGCGGCGCAGGCCCACATGACCTGGATCCTGCCCAACGCCAGCCACCTGGACGGCAAGGAAGCCACCGTCTCGGTGGACGCCGCCGTCTCCGAGGACCTGTTCCACTTCGACCGCGCCCTCAAGCTCGACACCCTGGTCATCACCGGCCCCGACGGCCAGCCCCGCGAAGCCGAGAACCTCAGCGCCGCGCGCCACCGCAGCAGCTTCGACCTGAAGCTGGTGCAGGACGGCACCTACCGCCTCAGCCACGTCAGCCGCGGCCTGATGGGCAGCTGGAAGCAGGGCAGCGAGACCAAGCGCTTCCGCGGCACCGCCGAGAGCTTTGCCAAGGAAGTGCCGGCCCAGGCCGAGATCCTCTCGCTGACCGCCACCCACACCCGGCACCAGACCTTCGTCAGCAAAGAGCAGACCGGGCCGCTGCGCTTCCAGCCCGAAGGCCAGGGCCTGGAAGTGTTGCCCCTGGGCCCCGTCACCGACCTGAGCGCCGGCGACACCACCCGGCTGCAGCTGCTGTTCAACGGCCAGCCCCTGCCCGGCGCCTCCCTCAAGCTGCTGCGCGACGGCAACCGCTACCGCTACAAGCTGGGCGAACAGGTGCTGACCAGCGACGCCCAGGGCGTCGTCACCCTGGCCTGGGCCGAAGCCGGGCGCTACTACCTGGCCATCAGCCATGGCGACCGGCCGCCCGCGCCGCCGGCGGGGGCCACGCCGTCCACCGGCCCCTCCGCCGCCCCGCCAGCGCCCGCCCCGGGCAGCGCCGGCACCCGCGACAAGCCGCTGCAACGCGCCAGCCTGGCCGTCACCTTCGAGGTCCTGCCGCGCTGACCGCCTGACCGCCGCCCGCCCATGCACCTGCCCGCCCCCCCGCCGCCCCGCGCCACGGTCCCGCCCCCGGCCCCGGAGGTGCTCATCCCCCGCCACATCCTGGGTGAGCCGCCCCCCTGGGGGCAGCCCTGCCACGCCTTGTCCGGACACAGCCTGGGCACCACCTGGTCGGCCCTGTGCCACGCCCGGCCCGGCCTGCCGCTGACCCGGCTGCGCCAGGCCCTGCAGGCCGAGCTGGACCGGGTGGACGAGGAGATGAGCACCTGGCGGGCCGACAGCCACCTGGGCCGCTTCAACCGCGCCGCCCCGGGCAGCCGCCACCGGCTGCCCAGCGGCTTTGCCCAGGTGCTGGACGCCGCGCTGCAGGTGGCCCGCGCCAGCGGCGGCGCCTTCGACCCCTGCGCCGGTGCGCTGGTGGCGCACTGGGGCTTCGGCCCCGGGCCGGACCGGCGCACCGCCGCCTACCAGGCCCCCGGCTTTGAGGCCCCCACGGCACCCCAGGACGGCGCCAACGCCCTGCCCCCGCCCCAGACCGCCACCTGGGACGCCCTGGCCTGGGACCGGCGCGAGGGCCGCCTGACCCAGCCCGGCGGCGTGCGGCTGGACCTGTGCGCCATTGCCAAGGGCCATGCCGTAGACCGTCTGAGCGCCTGCCTGCTGGCCCACGGCTGCCCGGACCACCTGGTGGAAGTCGGTGGCGAGCTGCGCGGTGAAGGCCTCAAGCCCACCGGCCAACCCTGGTGGGTGGACCTGGAGCCGCCCGACACCCGGCTGGACCCGGCGCAACTGCCCTGGGCCGCCACGCGGCTGGCCCTGCACGGCCTGGCGGTGGCCACCTCGGGCGACTACCGGCGCGCCTACCTGGACGCCCAGGGCCGCCGCCGCAGCCACACCCTGGACCCCCGGCATGGCCAGCCCATCGCCCACGGCGTGGCTTCCGTCACCGTGGTCCACCGCGAGGCCCTTTGGGCCGACGGCTGGAGCACCGCCCTGCTGGTGCAAGGGCCACAGGAGGGCCAGGCCCTGGCCCGCCGCCACGGCCTGGCCGCCCGCTGGCTGCTGCGCCCGGACGCCCCCGGCACGCCCTGGCGATGCGTGGAAAGCCCCGCCTGGCAAGACCTCAAGTCATGAGCGCCCGCCCCCATGTCCTGGCCTGACCTCACCGCCGCCCGCGGCCTGGGCGCCAGCCTGAGCCTGCTGGCCTGGCTGGGCCTGTGCGCCACGGTGCGCTGGCGCCACCACCGCGCGGCCCACCGCCTGGGCCAACTGCAGCGCCGCCTGGCCCGGGGCGAGCGCCAGGGCACCGCCCCGGCCTCTGCCGAACCCGCCTGGTGGGTGGTCTGGGCCAGCCAGACTGGCCGCGCCCAGGCCCTGGCCCTGCAGACCGCCCAGGCCCTCCAAGGCGCCGGCGTGGCCGTGCAGGCCCTGCCCATGGCCCGGCTGGCACTGGACGCCCTGCAACGCCATGCCGCCCAAGGCGGGCACTGCCTGTGGGTGGCCAGCACCAGCGGCGACGGCGACCCGCCCGAAAGCGCCGAAGCCTTCGCCCGGGGCCCCATGGCCCTGCCCGCCGCGCTGCAGGGCCTGCGCCACGCGGTGCTGGCCCTGGGCGACCGGCGCTACCCCCACTTCTGCGCCTTTGGCGACGACCTGGAAGACTGGCTGCAGGCCAGCGGCAGCCTGGCCCTGACCACCACACTGCGGTGCGACGACGAGGCGGCCGACACCCTGCGCCAGTGGCGCGACCAGCTGCGCCACTGGGGCGGCACCGCCGACGCGCCAGACCTGGGCGCCCCGGCCTTCCAACCCTGGCGCCTGCTGCGGCGCGAGCACCTCAACCCAGGCAGCCTGGGGGGGCCGCTGTACCTGCTGACCCTGGCCCCGCCGCCCGACCTGGACCCTGCTCATGGGGCCTGGCAGGCGGGTGATCTGGCGCAGGTTCAACCGCCCGCCCCCGCCCCCACCGCGCCGCCCCCCCGCCCCCGCGACTACTCCATCGCCGGCCATCCCGGCCCGGTGGCCCCCGGCGCTGCGGCGCCATCCGGCCCCAGCCCCCTGCAACTGATGGTGCGGCTGCACCGGCATGTGGACGCCGCCGGCCACCCCGCCACCGGCCTGGCCTCGGGCTGGCTCTGCCACGGCGTGCCCGAGGGCGGCACCGTGGCCCTGCGGCTGCGGGCCCATCCGCACTTCCGGCGTGAGCCCGGCGACGCCCGCCCGCTCATCCTGCTGGGCAACGGTGCCGGTCTGGCCGGCCTGCGCGCCCACCTGCAGGCCCTGGCGCGGGAAGCCGGCCCGCGCCGCGCCCTGATGGCCCGCGGCCGCAACGCCTGGCTCCTGCTGGGCGAGCGCCAGGCCGCCCACGACCGGCTGCTGGAGGCCGAGCTGCAGCAGGCCCTGCACAGCGGCGTGCTCAGCCGGCTGGACCGGGTGTTCTCACGCGACACGCCCGAGGCGCCCTACGTGGGCCACCGCTTGCGCGCCGAGGCCGCCACCCTGCACGCCTGGCTGGCCGACGGCGCCGCGCTGTACCTGTGCGGCAGCCTGCAGGGCCTGGGCCGGAGCGTGGACGCGGTGCTGCACGAGCTGCTGGGCGAGGCGGCGGTGCAGGCCCTGCGCGACACCGGGCGGCTGCGGCGGGACGTGTACTGATCCCCGCCCGGCAGCGGGCGCCAGGGCATGGGGTGGGGGCATGGCCCGCCGCGGCCGCGCATGGCGTCCGCGCCACAAAGCCCCTCAGAACAGTGAACAAACTTGGTAATGCGATTTATTCGCGTTTACACTGAGATTCAGTTCACCTTTTGTCACCCCGCCATGAGCGCCCTGCCCCTGCCCGAGACCGCGCCCTGTCTGCCGGCACCTGCCGCCACGGCGCCGCGGCCCTTGCCGCCGCGCCCCGCCGCCCGCCAGGACGAGCTGGGCCCCCTGGGCCGCCAAGCCTTGGTGGGCGCCGCGGTGGTGGCCCACCTGGCCGCCGCCTGGGGTCTGATGCAGCTGGACGGCGTGCGCCAGGCGGTCACCGAAGCCGCCCCCCTCATGGTGCAGTGGATCGCCCCGCCGGCCGACACCCCGGCGCCGCCCCCGCCGCCGCCGCCCAAGCCGCGCGTCACCCCGCCCACGCCGGCCCCGGTGATCGCCGCCGCCCCGGCCCCCGCGCAGGAAGCCGCCCCGGCCTTTGTGGCCCCCGAGCC
>NZ_JAAGOH010000058.1 GCF_010499455.1 Ideonella livida
GACGCCGGTGGCGGCGAAGGCGGGGGCGGCCAGGGCCAGGGCGGCGGCGGCGAGGGCGGTGCGGGCGATGGGACGGGTCATGCAGAGTCTCCTAGGGTGATGAACGCCGGGTCATGGCCCGGCTGGGTGAGCGCGGACCTCAAGACGAGGCCGCGCGCGCGACCGGGCCGGCGGCAGGGCCGCCCCGGTCAACAGGGGGACGCGGTGGCGGGCCTTGCCGGCCCGACGGTCGCGCGTGGTGCGGCGCTACAGCAGGCTGGCCACCCGGCTGAGCCACAGGATGTGCAGGCTGCGCAGCCGCTCGGCGGCAAAGCCGGTGAGCGGGGCCACGGGGCTGAGGTGGGCGGCGCTCGCCTCGGGTCGCGGGCGGCGCCGGCCGGTGGCCGGAGCGCTGGCGGGCTGGGCCAGGCGCCAGGCGCCGCGGGCGGTGCCCTCCAGCGGGTCGGCTGAGGCGTGCACCGTGCGGTGGCCCAGCAGGGTGGCCAGCACCGCCATGGCCTGGGCGTTGCGGGTCATGGGCCCCTCCACCACCACCGGCCCCTGGCCACCCAGGGACTGCAGCAGCCAGGCGGTCATCTGGCCCAGGTAGAGCGAGGCCACGGCCACGCGGCGCTCGGGCGGCTGGGCGGCCCAGTCCACGGGCCCCACGGGGCGGGCGGGCTCCCAGCCCTGCAGGCAGCGGCCGTGCACCGGCGGCTGGCAGGTGGCAAAGGGCCCGCCGGCCTGGGCGAAGGCGGGCAAGGCCCACCATTCCTGGGCCAAGGCCGCCTCCAGCCGGGCCAGGCTGCCACCGGTGCCAGCCAGTGCGGGATCGGCCCCGGCGCAGACCTCGGCAAACTCGCGCCCACCCATGAACCGGGCGGTGGGCACCGGGCGGCCGTCCACCGCCACGTTCACCAGCTGGTCGCGCCGGGCCTGCAAGTGGCCCGGTTCACCGCCTGGGCTCATCACCACCGTCCAAGTGCCGCTGGAGACCAGGGAGACGGCGTCGCCCAGGTCTCGGTAACGCGCCAGGCAGGCGTTGCTGTCGTGCAGGCCGCACAGCACCAGGGCGTCCTCGGGCAGGCCGGCGCGGCGGGCCAGGTCGGGCCGCAGCGGGCCCAGGGCCTCGGCCGCGCCGCGCAGCGGGGCCAGGCGGGGGCTCAGGCCCAGGCGCTGCGCCCAGGGGCTGGGCCCGTCCTGCACGGGCGACCACAGGTGGGTGTGGCAGCCCAGTGAGCTGCGCTCGCTGGCGGCCACGCCGCTCCACCACCAGGCCCAGTACTGCGGGTAGGGCAGCCACTGGGCGGCCTGGTCCCAGGCCTGGGGGCGGTGGCGCTGCAGCCAGCGCAGCTGGCGGCCGGCGTTCAGGCCCAGTGGCAGCTCGGGCGAGCCGGTGAGGGCGAAGGGGTCCAGCGGCGGGTCGGCGGGGTCGCGGTCGCGGGCCGGGCCGTCCCATTCGTAGTCCATCACCGGCAGGGCCAGGCCGCCTTCGGCGTCGTCCCAATGGGCATCGGCCGCCAGGCCACAGAAGGCCGCGCCGTGGGTGGTGGCCACCAGGCGGCTGACCCGCTGGCGTTGGGCGGCGGGCCAGGTGGCCACGGTCTGCAGCCACCAGCGTCGCAGGCCGGCCACATCCAGCGCGGGGTAGTCCAGCGCGCCGGGCAGGCTGGCGCTGTCGCGCTGGGCTTGGGCCTGCACCTGGCCGGCGGCGTCAATGAGCAGCAGGCGGGCGTGGGTCTTGCCGACGTCCAGCACCAGGGTCAGGGCGTCAGGGGGCGGGGGGGCGGTCACGGCGTGTCGGTCCGGATGGGTCAGGCCAGATGGAACAGGCAGGGCAGGGGTTCGGCCACCGGCTCGCCGTCGGGGTGGGTGCGCATCAGGTCGGCCATGTGGGCCCACCAGCGGCGCATCACCGGGTGCTGTGGCAAGGCGGTGAGGGCGGCGCCGGGCGGGCGGCGCACCACGGCAAACAGCACGTGGTGCTCGGCATCGAGGTAGATGCTGTAGTCCTCGAAGCCGGTGGCCTTGAGCAGGGCCACCAGCTCGGGCCAGATGGCGTCATGGCGGCGGCGGTATTCCTCGGCCTGGCCGGGGTTCAGGAACATCCGGAAAGCGACTTTCTCCGGGGTTGCGGTGAGGCCAGGCGTGGGGGCGGTGGTGGGGTTCATGGGCGTGTGGTGAAGTCGTGGGGACATGGTGGCGGCCGTGGCGCGGCAGGGCGCCGGGCGGCCAATGCCTTGGGTCTCAGCGGAATCGCCCCTGGGTCAGCACCGCGCGCAGTGGCAGGGGCTTGCGCAGGGCGCCCAGGCGGGGCAGCACCATGGCGCCCACCAGCAGGCCGCCCACCACCATGGACATCACGATGCCCGGCACGTTGAGCATGCCCAGCGCAAAGGTGAAGCCGCCCAGCAGCACGGCGGCCAGGCAGGTGCCGGCGATGCTGCCGCGCCCACCTTCAATGGCCACGCCGCCCAGGATGACCATGGTGATGGCGTCCAGCTCCCAGCCCAGGGCCAGGTTGGGCCGGGTGCTGCCGATGCGCCCGGTGAGCAGCACGGCCGCCAGCGCCGCCATCAGCCCGGCAAACAGGAACAGGCCCATGCGGTAGCGCTGCACGGCGATGCCGGTGAAGCGCGCGGCGATGGGGTTGAGGCCCAGGGCGTACAGGCGGCGGCCGTAGAGCGTGCCGTGCAGCCACACGCCGGTGGCCACGGCAGCCAGGGCCCAGACCAGGAACTCATTGGGCAGGATCAGGCCCTCGATGCCGGTCCAGTCGGCCAGGGTGCCGTTGCCCAGGGCGGAGAGCGCCTCGGGGTAGCCGGTGATGGCCTGGTCGCCCAGCACCACCAGGGCCAGGCCGCGGTACAGCGACAGGGTGCCGATGGTCACCACGATGGAGGGCAGGCCCAGCCGGGTGACCAGCCAGCCGTTGAGCGCGCCGCAGGCCAGGCCGGTGAGGACGGCGGCTGCGCACAGGCCGGGCAGGCCGGCGCCGGCCTGGTGGGCCAGACCCATGGCCAGCGAGCACAGCGCCATGGTGGCGGCCACCGAGAGGTCGATCTCGCCGGCGATGATCAGCAGCGCCATGGCCAGGGCCAGCAGGCCCTTCTCGCTGAAGTTGGTGGTGCTGTCGGCCAAGGCCCAGGGCGAGGCAAAGCCCTCAATGCCCAAGCCGAAGCCGGCGTACACCGCGATGACCAGCAGCAGGAGCACGCGCTCCCAGGATCCGAAGGCGTTCATGCGGGGGCTCCTTGAGACGGGGCGGTGGAGGCAGCGGCGGTGGGCGGGACGGTGGCGGCGGTGGCGCCCTGGGGCGCCAGGATCTGGCGGCGGTGCTGGCGGCCGGAGCGGGCATTGAGCGCCACCGAGGTGAGGATCACCGCGCCGGCGATGGCCTGTTGCCAGAAGGGTGAGACCTGGATGACCGGCAGCGCGCCGTTGACCACGCCGATGAAGGCCACGCCCAGCACCGCACCGGTGACGGTGCCCACACCGCCGGCGATGCTGACCCCGCCGATGACACAGGCGGCGATGACGGTGAGCTCGTAGCCGGTGGCCAGTTCGGTGAAGGCGATGGCGTAACGCCCCACCCACAGCAGCCCGCCCACGCCCGCCAGCAGGCCTGACAGGGTGTAGGCCATGAACAGCCGGCGCTGCACCGGGATGCCCACCACCTGCGCGGCCGACGGGTTGCCGCCGTAGGCGTAGAGGTCACGCCCCTCGCGGCGCCAGCGCAGCAGGCCGGCGGTGGCCAGGGCGGCGGCCAGGGCGATCCAGCCCAGGGCCGGGCCGCCCAGCCATTCGGCCCGGGGCAGGGCCTTGATGGCGGGGTGGATGTGCTGCTCGTTGACCCAGGCGCCGCCGCTGACCAGGAAGATGGCGCCCCGGTAGGCCGACATCGTGCCCAGTGTGACCACGATGGCCGGCAGCTGGAAGCGGGTGATGAGCAGGCCGTTGAAGGCGCCCAGCGTGGCGCCGATGGCGGCCGCCAGGCCCATCAGGGACACGACGCCCAGCTCCGGCCAGGCGCGGCCGGCCTGGGCGCAGAGCATGCCGGTGAGCGCCAGGGTGGAGGCCACCGAGAGGTCCACCCCGCGGGTCAGCAGCACCAGCATCTGGCCCATGACCAGCAGCACCAGGATGCCGGAGTCGTTGACCACGTCCAGCGCGGTGCGCAGGGTGAGGAAGATCGGCGCGCGCAGGCCGATGGCCAGCACCAGCAGGCCGATGATGGCCGCCAGCGCCAGGTCGCGGCCATGGTGCTGGCGCAGCGCTTGCCAGCGGGCGGCTCCCGGGCGGGGGGTAGGGGGAAGGGAGGACGACACGACGTTCAAGGCCTCGAAGGGGTGGAAGCGAGGGGGAAGGACAGGGCAGGGCGGGCCACCTCAGGCGGCGCGACGCAGCGGCGGCGCCTGCAGCCCGGAGGCGGCGGCCACCACGGCCTCGGCCTCCAGGCCCTCGCGGGGGAACTCGGCCACCAGCCGACCCCGGCGCATCACGACCACCCGGTGGGCCAGGTTCATCACCTCGGGCAGCTCGGAGCTGACCAAGATGACCGACAGGCCCTGGGCCACCAGGTCGGCGATCAGCTCATAGACGGCTTGCTTGGCGCCCACGTCGATGCCCTTGGTGGGCTCGTCCAGGATGACCACGCGCGGGTTCAGGCCCAGCCACTTGCCAATCACCACCTTCTGCTGGTTGCCGCCCGACAGGCCCGACAGCGGCGTGTCCTGCGAGGCGGTCTTGACCCGCAAGCGATCGATCAGGCCCTGGGCGAAGGCGCTTTCGCGCGTCCGGCTCAGCCACGGGCCGCGGCACAGGCCGGCCAGGCCGGCCAGGGTGAGGTTGTGGCGCACGCTCAGGCCCAGCACGGCGCCCTGGCGCTGGCGCTCCTCAGGCACCAGCACCAGGCCGGCGGTTATGGCGTCGGCCGGCTGGCGCACCGGCAGCGGCCGGCCGTCCAGCCGGATGTGGCCGCTGGCGCCGGGGTTCAGGCCCATCAGGGCCAGCATGGCCTCGCTGCGGCCGGCGCCCACCAGGCCGTAGAAGCCCAGGATCTCGCCCTGGCGCAGCTCAAACGCCACGTCCTGGAACTCGGTGGGGTGGCTCAAGCCTTCCACCTGCAGCACCACCGGGCCGCGCTGGGCGGGCACGGCGGGGTAGACCTGCTCGATGGCGCGGCCGGCCATCAGGCGCACCAGCTCGGGCTCGGTGGCCTCGGCCACACGGCCGCCGCCCACGCTGGCGCCGTCGCGCAGCACCAGGTAGTCGTCACAGACCGCAAAGATCTCGTCGAACTTGTGGGTGATGAACAGCACCGCCACGCCGCGGGCCTTCAGGCCGCGCACGATGCCGTAGAAGTCGCGGATCTCCTGCTGGGACAACGCGGCGGTGGGCTCATCCAGGATGACCACGCGGGCCTGCTGCGAAAGCGCCCGGGCGATCTCGATGAGGTGCCGCTGGGCCAGGCTCAGCTCGGCCACGCGGGTGGTCGCGGCAAAGCCGGCGCCCACCTGGTCCAGCGCGGCCTGGGCCTCGCGGTTCATGCGCGCCCAGTCCACCCGTCCGCCCCAGGCCAGGGGCTGGCGGCCGATGAAGATGTTCTCGGCGGCGGTGAGCGCCTCGAACATCACCGTCTCCTGGTGCACGGCCACGATGCCGGCCACGGTGGCATCGCGGGCGCGGCGCAGGCGCAGGGTCACGCCATCGAGCAGCAGGCTGCCCTCGTCGGGCGCATGCACGCCGGTGAGGGTCTTGACCAGGGTGGACTTGCCGGCACCGTTCTCGCCGATGAGGGCCAGCACCTGGCCGGCGTGCAGCGTGAGGTCCACGCCGCGCAGGGCGTGCGTGGGGCCAAAGCGCTTGTGCACGCCGCGCAGCTGCAGCAGCGGCGCCGGGGCCGAGGAAGGGGAAGCGTTCATGTCAGCAGCGGGCGTCGGCCCCGGCCAGGAGAAGTGTCAGAAGATCTTGGCGAAACGGTCCACGTTGGACTCGTTGTAGGTGAAGGGCTCGGCCATGGCGGCTTCCTTGCCGGCGTCCAGCGTCACCTTGCCCACGCGGCCCAGCGAGAGGGTCTCGCCCGCATTGCCCTTGGCCGTGCCCTTGACGAACTGGTGCGCGGCATACACGGCCGAGTAGCCCAGGTCGATGGGGTTCCAGATGGCGAAGCTCTTGACCGCGCCGTTGCGCACATGGCCGGCCATCTCCGAGGGCAGGCCCAGGCCGGTCACGAAGATCTGGCCCACCTTCTTCTCGTCCTGCACCGCCTTGGCGGCGGCAGCCACGCCCACGGTGGTGGGGGCGACGATGGCGCGCAGGTTGGGGTGGCTCTTGAACAGGCCCTGGGCCTCGCGGTAGCTCTTGTCGGTCTGGTCATCGCCATAGACCACGCTCACCAGCTTGAGGTCGGCGTAGCCGGCGGTGGCCAGCACCTTCTTCATCTCGGCAATCCAGGTGTTCTGGTTGGTGGCCTGGGCGGTGGCCGAGAGCACGGCGATCTCGCCGCCCTTGGGCGCCACCTCACGGGCCATGGCCACCAGCTTGCTGCCGATCATGGCGTTGTTGGACGGGGCCAGGTGCATCAGCCGGCCGTCGGCGCGGATGCCTGAGTCAAAGGAGATGACCTTGATGCCGCGCTGCATGGCCTTCTTGGTCACGGGCACCAGGGCGTCGGGGTCGTTGGCCGAGACGATGATGGCCTTGACGCCCTGGGCGATCAGGCTGTTGATGACCTCGATCTGGCCTTCGGCCGTGGCTTTGGCCGGGCCGGTGTAGATGATCTCCACATCCTTCAGCTCCTTGGCGGCCTCCAGCGCGCCTTGGTGGGCGGCGTCAAAGAAGCCGATGCCCAGGCTCTTGACGACCAGGGCGATCTTGTCGGCGGCCAAGGCAGGGGCGCTGGCGGCCAGGCCCAGTGCAAGGCCGAGGATCAGGTGGCGGGTCTTTTTCATGTGTCTCTCTCCGTGGGTCCTTGGGGGTGGCGAAAACCGGGCGGCGGCAGGCCGCTCCGGGGTGCAGCGGCGGGCGCTGCGTCCGTGGCGGGCTGCAGCGCCCGCCGGGGATCTGGTGATGCGTGAGGGCAGGGTGGGCGCGTCCACACTGGCGCGGGCACCTGTGCCGGCCTTCAGGTGCGCAGGCGTGACAGGACTTGGCCCCCCTCCTGCGTCAGGCGCTGCACCGCTTCGGCTTCACCGATGCGGTCGTAGGCCACTTGTTCAAAGACGTTGCGCATGAGCTGCTGCAGGCGCGGGTTCTCGAAGTAGGGCGAGGCGGCCGGGATGCGGCCAGCCTCCCGCTGGGTCTTGATCTGCTGGAAGGCCTGCAGCTCGGCCGGGCCCATGCGGCCCTCGCGCAGCAACTGCTTGAGCGGGGTGCTGGCCAGTGGCACCCCACGGGTGTTGACCAGGATCTTGGCGGCGTCCTCGCTGGTGAGCAGGTAGTTCAGGAAGGTGGCGGCGGCCTCCGGGTTCTTGGCGCGCTTGCTGATGGCGAACACCATGGCGGCGCGGGCGAACAGGCCGCTGGCCTTGGCGTCCGGCAGGGTCAGGTAAGGGCCGATCTCCGCCACCTGGCCCGGCGCCAGCGCGCCCACGCGCAGGCGGGTGGCCGAGTCCCAGGCGCAGTAGCCCAGCCAGTTGCCGTTGACCCAATCGGGCTGCTGCTCGGTGGGCTTGTCCGGGCCGCCCAGGGCGGTGCGGTAGGGCACGGGCACGCAGACGTTGTCGCGGCTGAGCCGCTTGTAGGCGGCCACCCATTCGCGCAGGCCGGCGGCGCTCATGGCCACCTTGGGCTCGGTCGGGCTGAGGTAGGGCTGGCCATGCTTTTGGTAGGCGTAGCTGTGGGCCAGCAGCAGCAGGTCGTAGTTGTCGCCGTCCAGGACGAAGGCCTTGTCCCCCAGCTTGGCCCGCACCTTGGGGCCCAGGGCGAACAGCTCCTCCCAGGTCTGCGGCAAGCTCAGGCCGGCCTTGTCGAAGGCGCTGCGGTTCCACACGAACACCCGGGCGGTGAAGGAGGCGGGCAGGGCGTTGAGCTTGCCGCCAACCATCCCCATGCGCAGCGCATCCGGGGCGAACTGGTCCAGCGCCAGGCGGTGGCGCAGGGCGTGGAGGTCGGCGAAGCCGTTGCCATCACGCGAGAACATGGGCAGCCAGCCCCAGTCGCATTGCAGGACGTCCGGCTCCGAGCCGCCCGCCATCTGGGTGGTCAGGCGTTCCAGGTAGCCGCCAAAGCCGCTGTATTCCGCCTTGATCTTGATGCCCGGGTGATTCGCCTCGAAGGCCTCGATGGCCTTGAGCGTGAGCTGGTGGCGCTCGGCGCCGCCCCACCAGGAGAAGCGCAGCGTCACCGGGTCGGCGGCGTGGGCCCAGGGGGTGGCGGCGCCGGCCAGCAGGGCGCCGGTGGCATGGATCAGGTCGCGGCGGGTCAGGGTCATCGCAGGTCTCAAGGTGGTTCGGGTCGTGGGGCGGAGCGGAGCCGGGCGCAGGCCGGACCCACGGCGTGCCGCGGCGGCGACAGGCCGCCTCAGCCGGCCCCCCAACCGCCAAGGGCGGGGGACCAAACCGGGAACAGGGGCATCAGGGCAGGGGTGGCAGGGGCCTCAGAGGTGCAGGTGCAGTGACTCGGTCAAGGCCATGATCGCCATCGCCTGGCCGTAGGGCATCGAAGTCAGCGGGATGTCGCGGTAGAACTGCAGGTCGTGGCCCATGGCGGTGCCAAAAGACACCTGGGTGAGCTCGCCCGCAGCGTCGATGTGCCCGGCCACGCCGCGCAGCGCCCGCAGCGCTACTGGCATCAGCGCAGGGCTCAGGTAGCGCCGCCGCATGCCCTTGAGCAGGCCAAAGGCAAAGCCTGCGGTGGCCGAGGCCTCCAGGTAGGAGCCCGGGTCGTCCAGCAGGGTGTGCCACAGCCCGGTGGTCGGGTCCTGCAGCGGGGCCAGCGCCCGGGCCTGGGTGTCCAGCACCGTGACGAGGTGGCGGTGCAGGGCATCATCCCGCCCTGTGCCGAGCTGCTCCAGCAGCTCTAGGAACTCCGGAATCACCATGGTGATCCAGCAGTTGCCCCGTGCCCAACGGGCGCGGGCAAAGTTGTGGCGGCCGTCAAAGGTCCAGCCGTGGAACCACAGGCCGGTGTCGCGGTCGCTCAGGTACTGCACATGCAGCAGGAACTGGCGCTTGGCCTCCTCGATGTAGTGCGGCCGGCCCAGCACCTGGCCGATCTTGGCCAGCGGCAGCACGCACATCATCAGCGTGTCGTCCCACAGCTGCTGCGGGTTCTCGCTGTTGAAGACGATGTGCTGCAGCCCGCCCTCATCGGTGCGTGGCATGTCGTGCATCACCCACTCCGCCCAGGTTTCCAGGTACGGCACCCAGGCGCTGCGGGGCTGGGCCTCGTGCAGGTGCGCCAGGGTCAGGAAGGCCGCCATCGTGTTGACGTTCTTGGTGGGCGTGCCCTGGGCAAAGCGGTCCCGGAACCAGGCCTCGATGAGGGCCAGCGACCCTTCGTCGTGCGTGGCCTGGTGGTAGCGCAGCAGGCCGTACAGGCCGATGCCGTGGGTCCACTCCCAATCGTTCCAGCCCTTGGTGTCGATGACGCGGCCGTCGTCGAGCTTGAGCAGGAACCGCCCGCTGGTGTCGCGGATGTTCACCAGGTTGTGGGTGAGCCGGGCAATCAGCGCGTGGGTGTCGGACGGGGTCAGGTCGATGTGGAAGGAGGCAGCCATGGTCGGGACGAAAGGGACAGGGGTCGGTCGGGGCTCGCGTGGGGCAGGCCCCGGGGAACGCTGTCCGGCGTCAGGCCGGGAAGCGGTGCAAGGGGGCGGCCCTGGGCTTCATGTCCCAGGGTCGGCCAGCAGGTCAGACGATGCCGCCGCCACCGGCGCGGCTGGCCGGGCGTTGGGCGGCCATGCGCTGGCGCCAGCCGCTGGCGCGGTAGGCGCCCACCGGGTCGATGGCGGCGCCGGCGTCGGCGCGCACGCGCTGCAGCAGCGGGGTCACGTCGGTCTGGAAGGCGGCCTTGAGCAGGTGGGTGGCGGTGAGCGCGTCGTTGGCGTCCTGCGCGGCGTCCAGCGCGGCGCGGTCCACCAGCAGGGCCTGGGCGTAGCTGCGCTGCACCTGCACGGCGCTGGTCATCAGGCTCTCAATGGGGTCGGTGACGTTGTGGCTTTGGTCCAGCATGTAGGCCGGGTCAAAGGCCACACCTTCGTGCGCGGCGGCCACCAGCTCGTTGAACACCAGGAACAGCCGGTACGGGCTGACGCTGCCGGCGTCCAGGTCGTCGTCGCCGTACTTGCTGTCGTTGAAGTGGAAACCGGCCAGCTTGCCGGCGGCGATCAGCCGGGCCACGATCAGCTCGATGTTGACGTTGGGCGCGTGGTGGCCCAGGTCCACCAGGCATTGGGCCTTCGGGCCCAGGGTCTGGGCGGCCAGCAGGCTGGAGCCCCAGTCCTGGATGACGGTGCTGTAGAAGGCCGGCTCGCAGATCTTGTGCTCCAGCATCATGCGCCAGTCGCCGGGCAGGGCGGCGTAGATCTGGCGGGCGCTGTCGAGGTAGCGGTCAAAGGCGCGGCGAAAGTGCTGCTGGCCGGGGAAGTTGCTGCCGTCGCCCACCCACACGGTCAGCGCTTTGCTGCCGAGCTGCTGGCCGATTTCGATGCAGGCCAGGTTGTGTTCCACCGCCTGGGCACGGGTGGCCGCGTCGGTGTGGCTCAAGCTGCCGAACTTGTAGCTGTGGGCCTGGCCGGGCTGGTCGCTGAAGGTGTTGGAGTTCATCGCGTCAAAGGCCAGGCCACGGGCCGCGGCGGCCTCGCGCAACTCGCGCCAGTCGCTGCACAGGTCCCAGGGGATGTGCAGGCTGACGGTGGGCGTGGCGCGGGTGAGCTGCTGGATCACGCCGCAGTCGTCGATCTTGTCGAACACATGGCGCGGCTCGCCCGGGCCCGGAAAGCGGGCAAAACGGGTGCCGCCGGTGCCCACGCCCCAGCTGGGGATGGCCACGCCGAAGGCGGCGACCTGGGCACGCACGGCGTCAATGTCCAGGCCCCGGCGGGCGAGTTGCTCGCCCAGGTGGGCGTAGTCGCTGGCCAGGTGCGCGGCGTGCTTGGCGTTCTCGGCGGCGATCAGCGCCGGGTCGATCAGGTGTTGGGTGGCGGACATGGCGTCTCCGTGCTCAGCGGGTAAATGCGGCGAGGTTGCCCGCGTCCACATTCAGGATGTTGCCGGTGCTCTTGGCGCTCAGGTGCTCGGCGGCAAAGAAGTAGGTGGCCTCGGCAATGTCCTCCGGGAACACGCTGCGCTTGAGCAGGCTGCGGTCGCGGTAGAAGGCCTCCAGGTCCTGCTCGGGGATTTTGTTGGCGGCGGCGCGTTCCTCGCTCCACTTGCCGGTCCAGATCTTGGAGCCACGGATCACGGCATCGGGGTTGACCACGTTGGAGCGGATGCCCAGCGGCGCGCCCTCCAGCGCAAAGCTGCGGCTGAGCTGAATCTCGGCGGCCTTGGCCGCGCAGTAGGCGGTGGCCTGGGCGCTGGCCACCATGCCGTTCTTGCTGGCGATCATCACCATGCTGCCGCCCGTGCCCTGGGCCTTCATCACCTTGAAGGCTTCACGGCCGACCAGGAAGTAGCCCGTGGCCAGGATGCTCTGGTTCTTGTTCCACAGCGCCAGGCTGGTTTCATCGATGGGGGCGGCGCTGGCAATGCCGGCGTTGCTCACCAGGATGTCCACGCCGCCAAATTCGATGGCGGCGCGGTCAAAAGCGGCGATCACGCTGGCTTCGTCCGTCACGTCGCAGCGCACGCCGCGCACATGGTCTTTGCCGTGGGCCTGGGCCAGATCACTGGTCACGCCATCCAGCGCTTCCTGATCGATGTCGGCCAGCATCACGCAGCCGCCTTCGCTCAGCAGACGCTTGGCGATGGCCTGGCCAATGCCGCCGGCACCACCCGTGACCAGCGCCACCTTGCCCACCAAGGGTTTGGGCTTGGGCATGCGCTGCAGCTTGGCCTCTTCGAGCAGCCAGTACTCGATATCAAAGCACTCCTGCTCGGGCAGGCCCACGTAGCGGTCTACGGCGTTGGCCTCGCGCATCACGTTGATGGCGTTGACATAGAACTCGCCGGCGATGCGGGCGGTGGCCTTGTCCTTGGCGATGGTGACCATGCCAATGCGCGGCAGCAGGACGACCACCGGGTTGGGGTCGCGCAGGGCCGGGCTCCAGGGGCGCTGGCAGCGCTCGTAGTAGGCCGCGTAGTCGGCGCGGTAGGCGGCCAACAGCGCGCCGAGCTGGGCCTTGAGTTCGGCACCGCTCAAGCCGTAGACGGCCTCGGGCACCACCAGCGGGCGGATCTTGGTGCGCAGAAAGTGGTCGGGGCAGCTGGTGCCCAGGGCCGCCAGTGGGGCCAGGTCCTGGGAGTTGACAAATTCCAGCACCTCGGGGGAGGTGTTGAGGTGCAGGAGCTTGTGGGCCCCGCCTTCGGCGCTCAGCCCACGCAGCACCGGCAGCAACCGGGCCAGGGTGGCGTCGCGCTCGGCCTCTGGCAGGCTCTGCACGGCGGCACCGCCAAACACCGGGGTGCCGCGGGCGCTGCGTTCCTGCGCCAGCCACTGCTGGGCACGGGCGATCAGGTCCACCGTGTTTTCGTAGCAGGCCTTGCTGGTGTCGCCCCAGCTGAACAGGCCATGGCCGGCCAGCACGATGCCGCGCAGGCCAGGGTGGGCGGCGTTGTATTCGGCCAGGCGCTGGCCCAGCTCGTAGCCCGGGCGCAGCCAGGGCAGCCAGCCCACCGTGCCTTCAAACACACGCTGGGTGAGGGCCTCGGAGTTGGCCATGGCGGCAATGGCGATCACGGCATCCGGGTGCATGTGGTCCACATGCGCATAGGGCAGGCTGCTGTGCAGCGGGGTGTCGATGCTGGCGGCGCGGCTGTTGAGGTTGAAGGTGCAGTGCGGCAGGTAACCCACCATCTCGTCCTCATGCGCCAGGCCGCGGTACAGGCCCTTCAAGGCGCGCAGCTTGTCCATGTAGAGCGTGGCAAAGCCGTCAAGCTTCATGGAGCCCACGTCACCGCCCGAGCCCTTGACCCACAGCACCTCGGTGCGCTGGCCGGTCAGCGGGTCGGTCTGCCAGATCTTGGCGGAGGTGTTGCCCCCGCCGTAGTTGGTGATGCGCAGGTCCGAGCCCAGCAGGTTGCTGCGGTAGAGCAGCAGGCCAGCTTCGTCCAGGGTGGCGGCGCGGGCGTCGTCCCAGCGCGGGAAGGGGGTGGCAGAGGGGTTCATCGCAAGGGGTGTCGGGGGAGGGAGAGGCTTGGGAGTGGTGCCACTGTAGGCAGGGCGGAACTTCAGCTCAACCTATGGATGTTTATAAAAAATCTCAGTTGAGCTTATGATTTGGTCCTGCCGCCGCCCCTGAGATCACCCATCGGTTCCCCACCGGCTCCAGGCGCTGCCTCCACCCCCACCGGCCCTGGGGTTCACCCGGGGGCCGGCACCGGACCACTCCGGGAAAACACCGGGAGCTGGGGGGCGCGGTGGCCCGCCTGCTGCCCCATGGCCACCATGAAAAACCTCACCCTGCGCCAGTTGGAAGTCTTTGCCGCCCTGGCCGACAGCGGCAGCCGCAGCGCGGCCGCCGAGCGGCTGGGCATCTCGCAGCCGGCGGTCTCCATGCTGATGCGTCAGTTGCAGGACGATGTGGGCCTGCCGCTGTGGCAGGGCGCGGGCCGGCGGGTGGAACTGACCGGCGCCGGTCAATTCCTGCTGGGCCATGCCCGCACCCTGCAAGAGCAGATGCGCCGGCTGGAGGAAGGCCTGGCCGGCCTGCGGGACGGCGCCCAGGGTCATCTGCACCTGGGCGTGGTGCCCACGGCCCACTACTGGGCGCCGCAGCTGCTGCTGGCCTTCCAGCAGCGGCACCCGGGCACACGCTTCAAGCTCTCGGTCGGGCCCCGGGCGCAGGTGCTGGACTGGCTCAAGAGCCACCGCATCGACGTGGCCATCGGCGGCCACCCGCCGGGTGAAGCCGATGTGGAGGCCACCGCCTTTGCCCGCCATCCGCATGGCATCGTGGCGGCGGCCGGGCACCGCCTGGCCAGCGCCGGCCGCATCGGCTGGAGCCAGTTGCGCGAGGAGCCCTTCCTCTTCCGGGAGGAGGGCTCGGCCACGCGCAGCTTTCTGGAGCACCTGCTGCAGGGCCAGGCGCTGCAGGTCAACGCCCGCATCGAGCTGTCGGGCAACGAGACGGTCAAGCAGGCGGTGATGGCCGGCATGGGCATCAGCTTCATGTCGGTGCATGCGGTGCAGGTGGAGCTGCAGGCCCGCCGCCTGGTGCTGCTGGAGGTGCAGGGCATGCCCAAGTGGTTGGACTGGTGCCTGATCCAGCGCCGCGAGGCCCAGCCGGCCGCCGTGGTGGCCCAGTTCCGCGAGTTTGTGCTGGCCCAGGGCCAGGCGCTGGTGGCCAGCCACAGCCTGTTGGCCGCCACCTGAGCGGCACCCATGCCGGCAGGACAAAAAAAAAGGCCGGTCGGACCGGACGGAGGTGTGCTCCGTGCGGTGCCAGACCGGCCAAGATCGCGGTAACCCCTGCACCCCGCCATGGGGGCGCGCATCCGCGATCCCTCGCTTGAGACCTGAAAAACCTGGAGGTGGCGCCGGCCGGGCCTGACCCCGGCCGGCGGCCCGGGCCCCTTAGAAGGTGTAGTTCACACGCAGGGCGAACTTGGAGTTGGTGACCTTGGCGGTGCCGTCGTCGGTGGACTGGGTGCCGAAGGAGGGGGTCATGCTGGCGCCCTTGATGTCG
>NZ_JAAGOH010000059.1 GCF_010499455.1 Ideonella livida
CGGCGCCGCGGTGCTGGCCGAGCGCCCCGGCGCCGGCACGCCCCTGCCGGCCTGGCCCCAGCCCGAGGCTTGGCTCTGGTTCGACCCCACTGCCGCCGGTGTGGCCGAGGCCCTGGCCGACGGCCCTGAGGGCGCCGCCTTCGCGGCCCAGGCCCAGGCCGCGTGCCGGCAGCATCAGCAGGCCCTGGCCGGCCGGCGGCCCGCCGCCTTCTGGTCGCAGGTGCAGGCCTGGTGGCAGGTGCGTGAGGCGGTGGGTGAGGTGGGGGGCGCACCGGCGCCCACCACCGCCACGGCGGACTCCACTTGGCTGGCGCCGCCGCCCGGGCCCGACCGCCTCAACGACGCCATGTCCGCCGAGTGTCCCGACGGGGGCTACCGCCCGGGCTGGTTCAACCTGGCGCCGGCCGAAACCGCCGCCACCTGCGGCCCCGACCGGGTGGGCACCCTGGCCGAGCTGCTGGCGCCGGACCCGGCCGCCGGTCGCTGGCGCCTGGTGGACCTGGGGGCCTGGGACCCGACCCAGTCCCGCGACCTGATCCGCTTGGCCCAGAGCGCCCAGCTCCTGGCCCCGGGTGGCCGCGTGCTGCTGCGCTGGGCCGTGCCCGGCGCGGTGGCCGACCTGTCCGCGGCCGAAACCGCCCTGGCGCAAGCCCTGGCGCCCTGGTGCAGCCAGTTTTGGCGCAGCGTCGGCCCGCAGGAGCGCCAGCGTTGGGTGCTGGCCCACCACGGCTGGCTGCAGGCCGACGGGCTGCCCGCGGCGCCCGCAGGCCGGCCGGCCTGGGCGCGCGTGGTGTTGACCCGGCGCGACCTCACCCTGGCCGAAGCCCAGCAGCGCCGGGCCCAGCGCTGGGACCTGGGCCTCTGAGCCCAGACCGGTGCGGTGCGCCGCCGGCTGTCTTCTGATACCCTAATGGGTATGTTGAAGTGGGCCTTGTGCCCCGGAAAGGACAGCCATGTACAAGGTCCTGGTGGACGACACCCCGGTCATCGATGTGCAGACCCGCAGCAAGCGCCTGCGTCTGGCGGTGGACGCCTCGGCCATGAACCCGCTGGAGGCCTTCTATGCCACCCTGGCCGGTTGCGCCGCGGTTTATGCCAAGAAGGCCTGCGCGCAGTTGGGCCTGTCGGCGGCGGGCCTCCAGATCCAGTGCCGCCCTGGCGCCGGCAAGGCCGGCGCCCTGAGCCTGGAGCGCTTCGAGACGCGGCTGAGCTTTCCCGAAAGCTTCCCGGCCGCGGCCCGTGCCGAGGTGCTGGCCGCCGTGCGCGAGTGCGCGGTCAAGCAGGTGGTGCAGCAGGGGGCGGCGGTGCAGTTCAGCTGCGTGGAGGTGCCGGCCGAGCCGGTGGATCCGGCGCTGGCGGCCGCCTGACGGGTGGGCTGACGCAGTGGCCGCGGACGCTCACACGCCCAGGTAGCGGCCCGGCCGGTGGTTGAGGGCCAGGAAGGCGCCAATGGCCACCGCCCCGATCACCGACTGCAGCAGCCGCTCGGGGGGCACGATGGCCAGGGCGGCCAGCACCACCACCAAGTCCACGCCCATCTGCACATGGCCGGCGCGCCAGCCGCGGCTGTGCTGCAGCCACTGCGCCAGGATGTTGACCCCGCCCACGCTGGCCTGATGGCGCAGTAGGGCCAGCAGGCCAAAGCCGATGAGCAGGCCGCCCAGCACCGCCGCCACCCAGGGATTGAGCAGCTCAAAGCGCACCACCCGTGGCGCCAGGGCGGTGAACACCGACACCAGCGTCACCGCGGTCAGGCTCTTGACGGTGAAGGCCGGCCCCAGGCGGTGCCAGGCCAGCCAGAAGAAGGGCAGGTTGAGCAGGAAGAAGCCCAGCGGCAGGCTGGTGCCGGTGCCGTAGTTGAGCAGGAAGGCCACCCCGGCGACCCCGCCGGTGAGCAGTCCGGCGTGGCCGAACATGGTGAGCCCCAGCGCCACGAAAAGGGCGCCGGCGATGAGGGCGTGGGCGTCGTCCAGCCAGCTGTGGTGCAGGCGGGCGGACGCGGCGGCAGCGGGCGGAGCCACCGGCGCGGGGGTGTCCGCGGCCGGCGCCGCCCCGGCGGGCGGTGGTGCCACCCGTTGAGGCTTGTGCGTGATGTCCATGGCCCGAGCCTAGCAGGCCGCATGCCCGGCACGGTCACGGCTGCGGGCCGCGGGTGTGCACTATGCTGGTGCCATGGCTGCACAAGACGATCTTTCCCCCCTGCCGCCGGTGCGCACCGGCCGCTGGCGCCACTACAAGGGCCTGGACTACGAGGTGCTGGGCGTGGTGCGCCACAGCGAGACGCTGGAGCCGCTGGTGCTCTACCGCCCGCTCTACGGCGAGCGGGGCGACTGGGTGCGGCCCTGGGCCATGTTCCACGAGACGGTGGTGGTGGACGGGCGCGAGCAGCCCCGGTTCACCTGGGTCGGGCCGCCGGCGGCTTAAGGCAGGCCGGCACGGGCGGGGCCCGGCCTCAGGCCGGCGCGGCCGGCGCCGGGGGCGCGGAGAGCTCGCCCAGCGCCTCGTGCAGGGTGGGCACCACGCTCAGGATCTTGAGGAAGCCGCTGACCGCGAACACCTCGCGCACCTGCGGCAGCAGGCCGCACAGCAGCAGGCGCCCCTGGCTGGCGCGGGCCTGCTTGGCGGCCATCAGGATGACGCGCAGGCCGGCGCTGGAGATGTAGTCCAGGCCGCTGAGGTCCAGCACCGCCTGCTGGGCGGGCTGGGTGAAGAGCGGCTGCAGGGCGCCCTCCAGCTGCGCGGCCGAGGCGCTGTCCACCCGCCCGGACAGGGCCAGGAGCTGGGTGGCGCCGTGCTGCAGGATCTTGTGTTCGAGGCTCATCGCGTGTCGGTTCTCAGGCGTTCAGGAAGGAAGGGGGCCGGGTTCAGGCGTCCAGGGTCTTGAGCAGCACGATGAGGTTGCCCCCGCCGTCGTAGTAGGCGCGGACCTCATCCATCATGGTCTTGACCAGGTGCACGCCCAGGCCGCCCACGGCGCGGCTCTCCAGCGGGGCGTCCAGGTCGGGGGTGGCCTCGGTGGCAAAGGGGTCGAAGGGCGGCGCGTCGTCCTTGACCAGGATCTCCAGCCACTGGGGCGTGCGGCTCAGGCGCACCTGGATGCGCCGGTCGGGCTGGCCGCCCAGGCCGTGGACGATGGTGTTGGTGATCAGCTCGTCCAGGCAGAGGTTGACCGCGAAGGCCAAGTCGCTGCGCTCGGCCAGGGCGGTGTCCACGGCCTGCGCCAGGCGGGCGATCTCCTCGACGCGGCTGGCGATCTCCAGGTCCAGCAGCAGGGTGCGGGGTCCGATGTCGGTGGGCATGGCGGGGGCGCTGGCAGGGGGCAGGGGCTGGCGGCTCAGCACCAGGCAGGTCAGGTCGTCGGAGGCGGGGGCGCCGTCCACGAAGCGGGCCACGGTGTCCACCAGGTCCTGCACCAGGCGCGGTGCGGGCAGGTGGCCGCTGTCGGCCAGCCAGTGCCGCAGCCGCGTCTCGCCCCAGGCCTCGCCGCGGGGCGAGAAGGCCTCGGTGATGCCGTCGGAGTACAGCAGCAGCGTGTCGCCCGGGGCCAGGGGGGTGGTGGCGCAGGCGTAGTCCAGCCCGGGCATCACGCCCAGGGCCACGTCGTTGGCGCAGGGCAGGGCCTGCACCTGGCCGTTGGCGCCCCGGCGCAGCGGTGCCGGGTGGCCGGCGCTGGCGTAGTGCAGCTGGCCGTTGACCGGGTCGTACACCGCATAGCAGGCGGTGACGAACAGGGCCATGGGGTTGTGTTGGCACAGCGCGTCGTTGGCCCGGGCCAGGGCCAGGTGGGGCGCCAGGTCGGCGCCCGCGGCCTCTTGCAGCAGGGTACGGGCCACCGCCATGAAGAAGGCCGCCCCCACGCCCTTGCCGGCCACGTCGGCCACCATCAGGCCCAGGCGGCCGCCGGGCAGGGGCACGCAGTCGTAGAAGTCGCCCGCCAGCTCCTGGGCCGGGTGCATGCAGGCGTGCACCGCCCAATCCAGCCCCCGCGGGAAGTGCTGCGGCAGGATGGCCTGCTGCAGGTCATGGGCCAGCTTCAGCTCCTCCTGCACCCGCAGGCTGGCCGCATGCAGCTGGGCGTTGCTCTGGGCCAGCTCGGCGGTGCGCCGGGCCACCAGGTGTTCCAGCTCCCGCTGGCGCGACTCGTTCTGCTCGCGGATCACCTCCAGCAGGCGGCCCACCTCGTCGGCCACGGTGTTGAAGTCCCGTGCGACGCGCACCAGCTCGTCGTGGGTGTCCAGCCGCACCCGGGTTTGCAGCTGGCCGGCGCAGAAGGCCCGTGTGCCGCGGGTCAGGCGGTCCAGCGAGCGCAGGGTGCCCAGGTAGATGCCCGAGAACAGGTAGGCCAGCGTGCCCAGCACGCCCACCAGCAGGAGGGCGACCACCCACAGGCTGCGCGCCAGTTCGGTCTGGCGCCGGGCCAAGTGCCCGTCGGCCAGGGCGGCCAGGTCCTGCTGCAGCCGTTCGCTGTGCTGCAGGTTCTGCACCACCAGCGCGCCCAGCCCGCTCAGGGCGTCAGGGGTGTCCAGCCCGCGGTCGGCCGCGTCCTGCTGGCGGGCGATGCCGGCCAGCAGCGCCTCCAGCGCCGGCTGCAGGGCCTGGGCGGCGGGCAGCTCACGCTGCAGGGCTTGCAGGCCGGCGCGCAGCGCTTGCGAGGATTCGCTGAGCACCACCTGCGCCCCCAGCACGTAGGAGGCCATGTCGCTGCGCGCCAGCAGCATCACGTCCTGCTGCTTGGCCAGGGTCTCCATCACCAGGGGCAGGCGCTGGGTCAGCAGGTCCAGGCCGCTGTCGAGCTGCGGGTCGGTGTAGAGCCGGTGGACGGTGGCCTGCTCGCGCATCAGGGCCAGCAGGGCGTTGATGACGCCGGTGGCCGCGGCAAAGCGGCGCTGTGCGTCGTCACCCTCGCGCAGCCCCTGCAAGCCGCCGGCCTGGTGGGCCAGGGCCTGGGCCGCCGGGGCATCGGCCGGCAGGCCCTGGAGCAGGGGCGCCAGGGTGGCGGCCAGCGCCGCGGCAGAGGGCGGGGCCACGGTGGCCGGGGCCGGGGCGGCGCCGGGCGTGGCGGCGGCGGTGCGGCCGGCGCGGGCCGCTTCGCTGCGCCAGTCCACCACCTGGCGCAGCACACGGGCCTGCTGCCCGAAGCGCTGCAGGCCCTCGCGCTCCTTCTGCACCAGCTGCTGCTGGGCCCGGGCGTCGCGCCACAGCGGCCAGCCCAGGGCCAGCAGGGCCAGGCCCACCAGGCTGCCGATGAGCAGGTACTTGGCGCGGAAGCTCAGCCGGTCTGACAGCCAGATGGTGGGGGCCAGCAGGCGCCGGGCCCCGGCACGGGCCGGGCCGCCACCCTCCTCGGCCGGGACGGCTTCACTCGGCGCTGTCATGAATGACCTTGACCTGGGGACTGACCGGACGGCGTGCCACGTAGCCCACCGCCCCGGGGGTGCTGGCCACGTAGCGCTCCACCTCCTCGGGGGTGGTCAGCTGGCGCGGGGGCAGGGCCATGCCGGTGAAGCTCTGGCGCGCCCAGTAGGCGCGCACCTGGGCCGGCGTGCGCCCCGCCACGCGGGCGTAGAAGGCCGCACGCAGGGCGTGGCCCTCGCGCAGGTCCACCGGTTCGGCCGGGCGGCCGTCGGGCCATTGGGTCGACTGCTTGAGGAACAGGCGGGTCACGCCGTCGCCGTCGAGCTGCTGCACCGGCACGCCGCGGTGGGCGATGACCACGGGGTTGGGCTCCTCGGCCCGCGCGGTGGCGGGGGGCAGGGCGGTGCCCAGGCCCGCCACCAGCAGGCCCAGCAGGGCGGCTCTGCGGTGGCAGGTGGCGTCGGTCAGGAGGGGGCGCATCAGAACACCATGTCCAGGGCCAGGGTGATCAGCCGCACCGGCTGGCCCTGGGGCAGGCCGCGCAGGGCCAGCACGCCGGCGCCGCTGGCCTGGTCGGCGCGCAGGCGGTCGGCCTGCAGCTTGAGCGCCCAGGTGTCTCCGCCGTCCCAGCGCAGGCCCAGGGTGGCCGAGCGGGTGGCGATGTCGGCATAACCGCGGGCCAGGGCCAGGCCGGCCTGCGTGTGGGTCAGGCCGGCGTCCAGCGTGGGGTCCAGGCCGGTGGCCTGCAGGGCACCCAGGTCCAGGTCGGCGCTGCTGCGGTGCAGGCGTGCGGCCCCCAGGTAGGGGGTGAGGGTGCCGCGGCTGTAGCCCAGGGTGAGCTGACCGCCCTGGTAGGCGCCGTCCATGGCCGAGCGGGTGTCCAGCCGCATCCACTCGCCCAGCAGCCGCCAGCGGCCGTGGCTGGCGTCCAGGCCCAGGCTGGTGTAGCGCGGCTGGCTGTCGTAGACCTGCTGCAGCCCGTCCACGCCCCGGGCCTGCGCGGCCAGGGCGGCGGCGGTGCCGGCGGGCAGCCGGGGGTCGGCGGCCAGCTGCCGCAGGCCGCCGGCCAGCTGGCCCAGGGCTGCATCCAGCGCGCCGGTGACGGGCGAGCGCAGGGTCATGCGGCTGACCCGCGTGTGCGAGGCCCGCACCGTGAGCCAGGGCCAGTTCAGGCTGGCCGACAGGCCGCGGATGCCCGACAGCCGCGCCTGTGCCACGTCCACCGGGTCCAGGTTGTAGAAGCGGTGGCGGTAGTCGTAGCGGCCGGCCCAGGCCTGCACCAGCAAGGTGGCGCCGGCCAGCTCGTGGTGCCACTGCAGGTCACCGCCGTCCAGGCCGGCCACGCTGCCCACGCTGCCGTAGAGGGCCACCGCCGGGCGCACCGTGAGGTTGGCGTAGCCGATCTCGGTGATGTCGGAGTCGAAGAACATCGGGCTGCGCAGCCGGCCCAGGCGCAGGCTCACCCCCTGGGGCAGCTGCTGGCGCAAGAAGGCCATGCGCCAGGCGGGCTGGAAGTCGTCGGCCGCCCGGGCCACCGCCTGCAGGTGCAGGCTGCTGCCGGTCACCGGTTGCCACACGCCCTGCACACCGCCCACCGTGTCCAGGTGGGCCGAGAAGCCCTGCTCGGCCGGCCGGCGCTGCGAGAAGGCGCTGATCACCCCCTGCGTGCGGCTGTCGTGGTGGTTGGCGGCCAGGGTGGCAAAGCCGGACCACTGCCACTGGCGCCAGGGGCTGCGGTCCTCGCCGTCGTCGCGGTCGGTCCCGGTGGTGGCGCTGTCGGTCTCGACGGCCGTGGTTGCCGCCATGGGGCTGGTGGCTGTCGGCCGGGCCTGGGCCCGGGCCGGGGTGGCGATCAGGCTGGCGGCCAGGGCCAGCAGGGCCGTGCCGCCCAGGGTGAGCGCGGCCAAGGTGAGCAGGGGGCGGGCGCGCGCGGCACCGTGGCGCCGCCAGGTCGCCGCAGGGCGGTGGCCCGTCGGGCCGGAGGGAGGAGACGGGTCGCGCGGCAAGGGCTGGCTTCCGGAAGGGGCGGGGGGCGGGCGTGATACGGGGCGCGGCCCGTGGTCCGGCTGGTGGCCGGCGGACCGGCGCCCCGAGGTCTGCGATGGTGCCGGGCCCCCGTTGAACCAGCGTTGAATGGGCCGCCCCGCCGCGGCCTCAGTGGGCGAAGTGCAGGCGCAGCACCGCCTGGCCCTGGGCGTCGCGCCCGGCCTCCACCCGGTCGGCCAGGTGGTGGACCAGGGTGCTGGAGACCCGGGCCAGGGCGGCGTCCAGCGCTGCCCCGTCGGCATCCCACAGGGCCTCGGGGTTCAGGTCCGGGCCGTCGGCCCCGGGGGCCTGCAGGCTCATGGGCTCGCCGGCGTGCACCAGCTCCAGGTCCAGGTTGAACTCGTCGAACCGGCCGCGCAGGGCCAGTGGCGCACCGCGGCCGGCGCCGGCCACCGCCTCGGCGGCCTCCAGCACCGCCATGGCGGCCTGGCGCACCACCTCGCCGCGAGCCCCCCAGCTGGCGCCCTGGCGTTCCACAAAGTGGGTGAGCTGCGCATGCCAGGGCCCGGCGGCCGGGTCTATGGGCTGCACCGCCTGGCGGTGGGTGCCCAGCAGGAACAGGGCGTTGAGCCCCACCACCGACAGGCCGGCCACCACAAAACCGTCGGCCGCCAGCACCCGCCACGCCTCGGGGGCCTGCTGGGCCAGGCCGGGCATGAGCATGGTGGCCAGCCCGGCGCAGAGCGAGAGGCCCACCATGAAGATGCCGCGGCTGTCCAGCGCCCGCGAGGCGATCATCTCGATCCCGGTGACCAGCAGGTAGGCCGCGGCATACAGCTCCACCGCCCCCAGCACCGCCGCCGGTATGCGGGTGAGCGCCAGGGTGAGCTGCGGGCTCAGGGCCACCACCGCCAGCAGCGCGGCGGTGGCCAGGCCGATGTGGCGTGATGTGGAGCGGGTGGCGTGGGCCAGGGCGATGTTGGCCGAACAGGGGGCGGTGGGAAAGCTGCCGGCCAGCCCGGCCAGCAGGTCGCCCAGGCCGTTGGCGCGGATGCCACGGCCCACGGCCCCCAGGTCGGCACGGCGCCAGTCGGCGTTGTCGCTGCGCTCCATCAGGGTCAGGCAGCCGATGTTGTCGAGCTGGTTGAGCACGGTGATGAGCACGATGGCGGCCACCAGCGAGGGCTCCAGCGTCCAGCTGGGCGTCAGCGGCCGGGGCAGGGCCAGCAGCGGGGTGGGGCCGGCCGGGGCCGTGGCGTCGAGCTGCCCGGAGAGCGCGGCAATGAGCAGGCCCGCGCCGATGCCCGCCAGCAGGCCCAGCAGCTTGAGCCGCCGTCCGCCCCAGACCGAGCAGGCCACGATGGCCACCAGGGTGGTGGCGGCGATGAGGGCGCTGCTGCCCTGCGGACGGCCCTGGGCGTCCAGGCCCAGGGCGGCGCCGACGGCCGGTTGGATCAGGCCCAGACCCGCCATGCACACCACCGTGCCCACCACCGGCGGCGGAAACAGCGGGCGCAACCGGCCCACCAGGGGGCCGGCCACCAGGGTGACCGCCGCCACGATGACCGTGACCTCCACCAGGGCCCCCGGCCCGTGGGCGGCGATGGCGGTGCCGGCCACGGTGATCATCATGGGGTCGGGCTGGAACACCAGGAGGCTGCCGCTGCCCCAGCGCCCGCCCCAGGCCTGCAGGGCGGTGATCAGCGCCATGGCCAGCAGGGTGAGGGCGACGATGGAGCGGGTCTGCTCGCCGCTGAGGCCGGCCAGCGCGGCGGCGGCCAGCACATAGGCCACGAAGGCCAGCACCGTGGCTGCATGCTGCCCGGCCAGCAGGGCCAGGGCGCCGGCGGGCGGGCGCTCGTCGGCGGCGTAGATCAGGTCGAAGGGCCGTCGGCGCGGCGGCGAGGGCGGCAGCCGCGGCCAGCGTGAGGTGGGCACCGGCGCCGTCTGGGCGTCAGTCGCCGGGGCGCGGGCGGAGGTGTCGGGGGAGGCGGGGGAGGGCATGGTGTGGGCCGCCAGGTCGTGGGGCGGCGTCAGGTCCGGGCGTTGGCGGTGCCGGCGCGGGCTGCGGGGCGGCGTGCCCGCAGCCGGCGCAGCAGGGCCTGGGCGGCCGCCATGTCGGGCAGGTGGGCCGGGGCGGCCACCGGGGCCAGGGCCTGGCCCAGGCAGAGGGTGGCCAGGTCCGGCCGCTGCTGGTCCTGCCAGCCCTGGGCCTGGGCCAGCGCCACGCGCAGGCCCAACCAGTGCGCGCCCTGCGTCTGGGCGGTGTGGGCCGCCTGCTCCAGCGCCGTCCAGGCCTGGCGTTGGGTGGCCAGCGGCTGGCCCCGCACCAGGGCCAGGGCGCGCAGGCGCAGGAACTCGGCGAACAGGTACTCCTCGTGGCGCGCGCGGCCCTTGGCCAGGCCCTCGTCCACGCAGGCCAGGGCCTCGTCCCACTGCTGCAGGCGCAGCAGCGCGTCGGCCAGGAAGTGCAGGAAGGTGGATTCGACGCTGGGCATGGCCTGCTGGGCCGCGGCCACGCCGGCGCGAAGCGGCCCCAGGCCTTCGGCATCGCCCAGGGCCACCTGGGCCCAGCCGCCCACTGCCGCCGCCGAGGCGGCCCACAGCGCCAGGCCGTGTTCATCGGCCAGGGCCTGGACCTGACCGCACAGGGCCAGGGTCTGCTCGGGCTGCAGCAGGTGGCGGTGCAGCACGGCCGCAAAGGTCAGGGCATAGCCCTGGGTGGGCGCATGGCCCAGGCAGGCGGCGCTCTCCAGGTTCTGCTGGCTCAAGGCCAGGGCCTGGTGCACCTGGCCCTGCAGCGCCAGGCGCCAGCCCTGCATGGCTTGGGCGCACAGGCCGCTGTCCTCGCCCACCCGGGCCACCAGGCGGGCCGGCGGCAGGGTGGCGGCCCGCTCGGTGGCCGCCTGCAGGCAGGGGCCGGCCTCGCCCAGGCGGCCCAGGAAGAGCAGGTTGTTGCCCAGGGCGTACTGGGCCTGCACCGTCTCCACCGGGTCCTGGCTGCGGGCGGCGGCCTGGGTCAGCAGGCTGGCCACCTGCAGGGCCGGGGTGTCGTCGTCATGGCCGCGGCCGCCCAGCCACAGGCCCCACAGGGCCGAGAACTCGGTGCCCGGGGCGGTGCCCGCCTCGTCCTGCGCCAGGGCCCGCAGCCGGCGAAAGCAGGTCTTGGCCGCGCCCGAACCGTAGCCCTGCACGGCCTGCAGGGTCTGGCCGAGCACCTGCAGCAGCGGGGCCTCCAGCCGCCGGCGCAGCGGGTCACGGGCGTCCAGGCCGGCCAGGGCCAGGTCACCGGCCTGCAGGTGGTGCAGGGCCTCGCTCAGGCTGCACTGGGCCACCGCGCGGCGGCCGGCGGCCAGCCACCAGGTGGCGGCCTGGGGGTCGCCGGCCTCGGTCAGGTGGTGGGCCAGCAGCTCCGGCAGCTCGGCCACCCGGGCCGCCCAGGGGCCGCGCAGAGCGCGGCCGACCTGGGCGTGCAGGGCCCGGCGCTCGGCCCCGCCCAGCGAGAGGTAGGCCACGTCCCGCATCAGCGCATGGCGGAAGCGGTTGGCCTCCAGGTCCTCATGCAGCAGCAGGCCGGCCTGTGCCAGGGTCCGCAGCCCGGCCCGCAGCGCGGTGGGCGGCAGGTCCAGCACATGGCCCAGCAGTGGGGCGTCGAAGTCGCGTCCCATCACCGCGGCGGCCTGGGCCAGGCGGCGCGCCGGCGCGGGCAGGGCGTCCAGTCGCTCGGCCAGCAGGTCCCAGAGCGTGCCGGGCACAGGGTCCCGGGCGGCCCCGGGGGGCGCCGGGGCGGCAGGGGTGGCGCCTTGACGCCAGCCGCGGGCCAACTCCTCGGCGAACAGGGGCACGCCGTCGGCGCGGCGCACCACGTCACGGGCTGCCGCCTCGTCCAGGCCCAGGTCGTGGGCGAGCTGGCGCATGGCCGCCAGGTCCAGCGGGCGCAGCACGAGGGGCTCGCCCAGTGCCCGGGTCAGGGCGGTGCCGGCGGGCAGGCCGGGTGGGCGGCAGCTGGCGGCCAGCATCAGGCCCGGCGGGGCGTGCTCGCACAGCCGCGCCAGCAGGTCCAGGGTGGAGGCGTCGGCCCAGTGCAGGTCTTCGACCACCAGCAGCAGCGGGGCGCCGGCCGGGCGGTGGGTGAGCAGGGCCCCCAGCAGCGCCTCGTCCTGCCGGCGGCGTTCGGCGGGCAGGGGCGGGTTTTGCGACAGCACCGCGCCCAGCAGGCGCGAGAGGGTGGCCTCGTGGGCCGGGGTGTCCAGCCGGGCGGGGGCCAGGTGGCGGAGGGCCAGGCGCTGGCGCTGGCCGGCGTCGCGGCCATCGGCCTGCAGCGGGCCTTCGGTCAGCCAGGCCAGCACCGGGTGGAAGGGGCTGTGGCTGAACTCGGGCTGGCAGCGCAGCCAGCGGCACACCGCGGCGGGGGCGGGGTCGGCGGGCGTGGCATTTGCCGCCAGCGGTGCGGCCAGGGCACGCAGCAGGCGTGACTTGCCCAGCCCGGGCTCGGCTTGCAGCCACCGGGCGCAAAAGCCGCCGGCCCGGGTTTGCGCCCAGGCCTGCTGCAGCAAGGCCAGTTCGGTCTGGCGCCCGGCCAGGGGCAGGTCGTCCAGGGTGTGGGCGGGGGCCTGGGGATGGGGGAGGACGGGCTGGGGCTGCCAGGCGTGCTGACCGGGGCCCAGGCGCACCGGCCGGCCGGTGGCGTCGTCCAGGCGCCGGGCCAGCTCGGCCATGTCGTCGCTCAGCCAGAGGGCGCCGTCGGGGGCGCCCAGGGCCAGCTGACGGGCCGGGCGGGCCAGGGCGCCGCTGGCGTCGGGCTGGGGATCCTGCGGGTCGATGACCGTCCACCCGGCGTGCAGGCCCAGGCCGGCGCGCACCTGCGGATGGTCCTGCCAGCGGGCCAGCAGCTGGCGGGCCGTGGTCAGGGCCAGGCGGGGCGCCTGTTCAGTGCTCTGTGCGTGGCCGATGTAGAGCAGCAGTTCGCCCTGGTCGGCGCGGCGCACCAGGGCCGGGCCGCCCGCCAGGGACTGGGCCGCCTCGGCAAGCAGGATGCGCACCTGCGCCTCGGCGGTTTCGGGGTCGGCCTCGGGTCGGGGGCTGAGGCTGGCGGCCAGCACCTGCACCCGCCGGCGCCCGGCCTGGGCGGCTTGTGGTGGTGTCTGTCCCTCACCCCAGCCGGCGGCCAGGGCCTGGGTCTGCGCGTCGGGCTGCACGCCCAGCGCCTGGACCAGCTGCTGGCGGAAGGCCTCATAGTGGGCGCGGGCGGCCGCCACGCTGCGCCGGGCCAGCAGGCCCATGAGTTGGCGCTGCGCCGGCTCGTCCCAGGGGTCGTGCTGCAGGGCTTGGCGCAGCAGGTCGGCGGCCGGGTCGTGGGCACCCCGGGCGCTCAGCCCTTCGGCCACGCGGCGGGCCAGCTCCAGGTGGCGCCGCTGCAGGGCCTGGCGGCGCGCCTGCAGCCAGGTGTCGAAGGCGGGGGTGTCGGGCAGGTCCAGTCCGCGCAGCAGGGGGCCGCGGTACAGGGCCAGGCGGTCCTGCCAGGCAGACCAGTCGGTCTGCGCTGCCCCCTCGGCGTGGCGCTCGGTGGGGGCCAGGGTCTCGGCCTGGGAGGGGGGCAGGGGGCCGGCTTCCAGCGCCAGGGCGTCCACCTGCCAGCCCAGATCGGGGGCTAGGCCCACTTGGCGGCGGTCGGCCTGCAGCCAGTCGGCCGGCAGGCCGGGCAGGCCGTTCCAGACGCGGCGCAAGTCAAACAGGGCCCGGCGCAGGTTGGTGCGGGCCTGTTCGCCGGCGGCTTCGGGCCAGAGCAGATCGGCCAGGCTGTCGCGCGGCTGGGGCCCGGGGTGCAGGGCCAGCCAGGCCACCAGGGCGCGGGCTTTCTCGTAGGGCAGGGCGGGCGCAGGCTGGCCGCCCACCTCCAGGGTGAAGCCGCCCAGCAGGCGCAGGTGCAGGTGAGGGGACACGGGTGGCGGGACGCGGGACACGCCCCGGACGCCGGAGCGGCGCGAGAGTATGGGCCAATCCGGCCGCGCCCTCGGCCGCCCAGGGGATCAGCGCAGTGGCTGCGTGACCCCACCGGCAAGCGACCACAGCAGGGCGACCGCCTGCTGGCCGTCGTGCAGGGCGTCCACATAGGCCAGGCGCAGGTTGAAGTGCTCGGCCTCGGCGGCGATGACGTCAAACAGGCTGCGCCGGCCCAGCTGGCGCCACAGGAGGGTGGTGTCCTCGCGCACCCGCTCGCTGGCCCGTAGCACCTGGGCCACCTCCTGGGCGCGACCGAAGGCATGTTCGGCCTGCAGGTGGACCTCGCCCAGTCGGGCCCGCAGGGCCTGCCACTGGTCTTCACGCTGCAGCCGGGCGGCCTCGGCACGTTGCCGCGCGGCCTGCAGGGCCGGATCGTGCTGCGGCGCCCACAGCGGCAGGCTGAGCTGCAGGCCGGCCTGGTACTGCGCGCCGCGGTCGCCGGCGGCGTTGCGCTGGGCCATCAGCTGCCAGGCCAGCTGTGGGCCCTGGCCGGCGCGGGTGGCCTCGGTGAGACGGTCGGCGGCCTGGGCCTCGGCGTCGAGCCGGGCGATCTCGGGGGCCTGCCGGGCCAGGGTGCCCAGGGTCTCCAGCGGTGGGGTGAGCACCCACAGGCCGCCCAGCGGGGGCAGCTCGGGCAGCTCGGGCCCCACGTAGCGGCGCAGCCGGGTCTCGGCCAGGGCCAGCTCATGCCGGGCCTGCGTGGCGGCCAGCCGCACCTGCAGGGCCTGCTTGCGGGCCTGGGCCAGTTCGCTGGCGCGGCCCCGGTCGGTGGCCACGATCTGCTCCAGCGCCCCCACCAGGCCGCACACCTTGGCCAGGTACTGCGTCCACACCTGGGCCTGCAGCCGGCGCCGGTGGCGTTCCAGGGAGAGCGAGACGGTCTGCAGCGCCACCTGCTCACCGGCACTGAGCTGGCCCTGCGCGGCGGCCTGGCCCACCAGGCGCACGCCGCCCGGGTGCACGCAGACGATCTCGTCGTCCTCGGCCCACACGGCCATCAGCTTGTCCAGGTCGCCTTCCTGAAGGGCTTCATAGAACTGCTGCTCCACATCCTCGGG
>NZ_JAAGOH010000060.1 GCF_010499455.1 Ideonella livida
CTTCACCAGCAAGGATGTGGGCTCGGACAGCAGCGACAGCGATGCCGGCGCCGACGGCAAGACCGGCTACTACACCCTGACCTCCGGCAGCAACGTCACCACCGTGGACGCCGGCCTGAAGCAGGCCGTGGTCAACACCGCCAAGGTGGGCGACCGGGTGTGGGAGGACAAGAACTTCAACGGCGTGCAGGACGCGGGCGAGTCGGGCATTTCCGGCGTGACGGTCAAGCTGCTCAACAGCGCGGGCGGTGTGGTGGCCACCACCACCACCAACAGCAGCGGCAACTACCAGTTCTCCAATCTGGCCGCGGGCAACTACAAGGTGCAGGTCGTGGCGCCTTCGGGCTACTACGTGACCAAGCTGGACCAGGGCAGCGACGGCGCGCTGGACTCCGACGTGGGCAGCAACGGCACCACCGCCAGCTTCTCGCTGGCGTCCGGCCAGAACCTGACCAGCATCGACGCGGGCCTCTACCGCAAGGCCAGCATTGGCGACAAGGTGTGGTCCGACTACGACCACGACTATGTGCAGGACGTGGGCGAGTGCGGCATCCGCAACGTGAAGGTCATGCTGCAGGACAGCTGCGGCAACACCATTGCGGTGACCTACACCAACAACAACGGCAACTACTGCTTCTCCAACCTGGATCCGGGCACCTACCGCGTGGTCTTTGACAAGACCAGCGGCTATGACGCCTGGGGCAACAGCGTCTACAACTGGGGTTGGGCGCCCAAGGACGTGGGCGGCAACGACCAGCTCGACGCCGACGCCTACTCCGCCTGGGGCAACCAGACCGCCACCACCGCCTACACCTTCCTGGAGTCGGGCGAGAACGACATGAGCTGGGATGCGGCCTGCACCCCGATCGTGATCGACCTGGGCGGCGACGGCATCCAGACCGTGTCCCGCGAGAACTCGCTGGGCGCCTTCGACCTGTTCGGCACCGGCACCGCCATCAGCTCGGGCTGGATCAGCGGCCACGACGGCTTCCTGGCCATCGACAGCAACGGCAACGGCAGCATCGACGACATCAGCGAGCTGTTCGGCGGCACCGACAAGGGCCAGGGCTTTGCCAAGCTGGCCAGCTTTGACAGCAACGGCGACGGCCTGGTCAACGCCAGCGACGAGCGCTTTGCCGAACTGAAGATCTGGCAGGACGTGGACGGCGACCACCAGACCGATGCCGGTGAGCTGATGAGCCTGGCGCAGGCCGGTGTGGCTGCCCTGACGGTGAGCTACACCGAGCTGCCCTTCCTGGACGCCAACCACAACCTGCACCTGGAGCGCAGCACCGCCACGATGGCCGACGGCAGCAGCGTGGACATGACCGACGTGTACTTCAACGTCGCCAAGGAAGACGCCGCCGCCGCGGGCGTGACCCTGCCGAGCATGGCCGACCTGCTGGGCGACGACCGCTCGGTGGACGGCCTGCTGGGCACCGAGTTCACGGTGGCCGCCGACGGCAGCGTGAGCAGCCAGCCCTGCGGCACCACGGCCGGCGCCAGCGCCTGCCTGGAGGCCACGGTCGACGCCGAGGCCCTGCGTCGCCTGGCCCAGCTGGTGTCGGCCTCCGAGGTGGCCCTGGGCTGACGCCCGCCAGGGGAGCCGGCGTCACAATCGTGCCCGGCCCGCCCGCCCAAGCCGCCCGCCAAGAACGCCGGTCCCTGGGACCGGCGTTTTTTCTTGGATCGGGCGCCACGGCCGGCGCCTAGGCTGCCACTTGTGCGCCCTGCCGCCCGATCTGCCGATCCCCCGGGCCGGCGCCACCCGACCCCAAGCCCGCCCATGAACGAAGAAGCCCTCGACTCCTGCCTGCCGCCGCTCGAAGACGACCCCGGGCCCATGCTGCGGGAATCGGTGCTGTTTCTGGCGCAGTTCTTCGGCACGCCGGTGCAGGCCGAGCCCCTGCAGGCCGCGCTGGACGCCCGGGCCGGGCAGTCGCTGCAGCAGACGCTGGACGCCCTGCTGCCGCTGGCCGGCCTGGTGGCCACGCACCTGCCGCCCGACGCCGCCCGCCGCCCCACCGAGATGCCGGCCCTGGTGCGCGGCGCCAACGGCCGGGTGCTGGTGGTGCTCAGCCTGAAGGACGGCCGCTGCGAGTGCCACGTGCCGGGCATCGAGGGCGTGATCTGGCTGGAGACCACGCTGCTGGGCCATGAGCTGGGCGGCGGCGTGCACTGGCTGGCCATCCGGCCACAGCTGCACTTTGACCAGCGCAGCCTGCTCTACACCCTGCCCGAGACCACCCGCTGGTTCTGGGACACCTTCAACCGCCACCGCTGGATGTTCCGCTGGGCGCTGGTGGGCGCCCTGGCGCTCAACGTCTTCGGCGCCCTGCTGCCCTTCTACGCGATGTCGGTCTACGACCGCGTCATCCCCAACAACGCCATGGGCAGCCTGGGCGTGCTCACCACGGCGGCGTTGGGGCTCATCGGCTTTGAGTTCGTGATGAAGCTGCTGCGCAGCCACCTGCTGGAGCTGGCGGCCCGGCGCATGGACGTGGCGCTGTCGGCCCAGGTCTTCACCCAATGCCTGCGCATGCGGGCGGCCAACCGGCCGGCCTCGGGCGGGGTGCTGGCCAATACCGTCAAAGACTTCGAGTCGGTGCGCGACTTCTTCGCCAGCACCACCCTGACCCTGCTGGGCGACCTGCCCTTCGTCTTCCTCTACCTGGCCGTCATCGCCCTGGTCAGCGGCTGGTTGGTGCTGGTGCCGCTGCTGCTGATGCCGGTGCTGCTGGGCATTGCCTGGTGGACCCGGCGGCGGCTGGCCAAGCTGGTGGAAGCCTCCATGCAGGCCAGCTCCCAGCGCACGGCCCACCTCTTTGAGACCATGAACGGCCTGGACACCGTCAAAGCCCTGGGGGCCGAGGCCTGGAGCCGGCGCAAGTGGGAAGGCCTCACCCAGGCCATCGCCCAGAACAGCCTGGAGACCCGGGAGGTCTCCGCCCGGCAGAACTACCTGCAGGCCGCGGTGCTGGCGGTGGCCAACATCGCCGTGGTGGCCGTGGGCGCCTGGCTGGCGGCCGATGGCGCCCTGACCCTGGGACAGATCATCGCGGCCAGCATGCTCACCGGCCGGGCGCTGGGGCCCATGGTGCAGGTGGCCGGCCTGATCGTGCGCTGGCAGCAGACCCGCATGTCCTTCGAGGCGCTGGACAAGGTGATGAACGCCCCCACCGACAGCGCCAGCGCCAGCCTGCAGGCGCCGCCGCTCAAGGGTGCGGTGGAGTTCCGCGAGGTGCGCTTTGGCTACCCGCAGCTGCCCCCGGTGCTGGACGCCTTCAGCCTGCGCATCCGCCCGGGCGAGAAGGTGGGGGTCATCGGCAAGCTGGGCTCGGGCAAGAGCACCCTGCTGCGCCTGATCCTCAACCAATACGCCCCGGACGCCGGCAGCGTGCTGGTGGACGACCTGGCCACCACCCAGCTCGAACCCCTGTCGCTGCGCCGGCAGATCGGCTATGTGCCCCAGGACGTGACCCTGTTCCACGGCACCTTGCGCGAGAACATCGAACTGGGCCGCGTCATGCTCACCGACGAGCCCCTGCTGCAGGCCATCCGCACCGCCTGCCTGGACGACATCGTGCAGCAGCTGCCCGGCGGCGTGGGCACCCAGGTGGGCGAGCGCGGCGAGCGCCTCTCAGGCGGCCAGCGCCAGGCCGTGGCCATCGCCCGGGCCCTGCTGGCCCAGCCCCGCCTGCTGCTGCTGGACGAGCCCAGCTCCATGATGGATCCGGCCACCGAGCAACGGCTGATCAAGAACCTGCGCAGCCTGGAGGAGTCCACCGTGCTGCTCGTCACCCACCGCATGGCCATGCTGGCCCTGGTGGACCGCCTGATCGTCATGGACCGTGGCCGCATCGTGGCCGACGGCCCGCGCGACGCCGTGCTCAAGGCCCTGAGCCAGCCACCTGCCGAGCCCGCCACCGCCCCGCGCCAAGGAGCCCAAGGTGAGTGAGTCCCACCCGCACGCGGCCCTGGAAGCCGACCCCGACCAGGCCCCCCGCCGGGTGGTCCTGGCCATGATCGCCACCCTGGGCGCCTTCCTCGTGGTCATGATCGCCTGGTCGGTGGTGGCCCAGCTGGACGTGGCCGTGCGCGCCCGCGGCCAGGTCACCCCACCCAGCAAGGTGCAGGAGGTGCAGAGCCTGGAAGGCGGCATCGTGCAGGCCCTGCTGGTCAGCGCCGGCCAGAAGGTGGCGCGTGGCCAGACCCTGGTACGCCTGGACACCGCCCAATACACCGCCACCGCCGGCGAGAGCCGTCAGCAGCAGCTGGCCGCCCTGGCCGGCCTGGCCCGCACCGAAGCGCTGCTGGGGGGCCACGCCCCGCGCTTTGCCCCGGAACTGCTGGCCGAGGCCCCCGCCCTGGTGCAGAAGGAGACCCAGCTCTGGCGCGATGCCCTGGCCGAGTACGAATCCGCCCTGGCCGTCGCCCGCGAAGGCGTGCAGCGCCGCCTGGGCGAGCTGCGCGAGACCCAGTCGCGCATCGCCGCCCTGCAGTCGGCCCTGCGGGTCAGCGAGGAGGCCTTCACCATCGAGGAGCGCCTGTACCGCGAGGGCGCCGGCTCCCGGTCCGACTTCCTGGCCGCCCAGCAGCGCCTGCTCACCCAGCGCGGCGAACTCGACACCGCCCAGAAGTCCGTGCCGCGCATGGACGCCGGCCTGGCCGAAGCCCAGGCCAACCAGCGCGAGGTCGCCTCGCGCCTGCGCACCCAGTGGGGCGCCCAGCACAGCGAGTACCAGACCAAGGTGGCCGCCCTGGGCAGCACCCTCAGCGGCCAGCTCGACCGGGTGGAGCGCCGCGAGATCACCTCGCCCGTGGACGGCGTGGTCAACCGCGTGCTGGTGCCCACCCTGGGCGGCGTGGCCGCCCCGGGCAAGGCCATCCTGGAGATCGTGCCCCAGGAGGCCGACCTGACCGTCATCGTCCGCGTCAAGCCGGCCGACATCGGTTTCATCCACGTCGACCAGGCCGCCCACGTCAGCGTGCTGGCCTACGACCCGGCCACCTACGGGCGCCTGACCGCGCGCGTCAGCCGCGTGGGCGCCGACGCCCTGCTCGACGAGAAGAACGGCGAGCCGTATTTCGAGGTGGAACTCACCGCCGCGCCCGGCCAGCTCAAGGCCAAGGACCGGGTGCTGGCCATCACCCCCGGCATGCCGGTGGAGGCCGGCATCCTCACCGGCAGCCGCAGCGTCATGCAGTACCTGCTCAAGCCGGTGCTCAAGGGCGTGCAGGGCGCGCTGCAGGAACGTTGAGCCCATGACCCGCCCCCACCCCCGCCGCTGGCCCCTGGCCCCGCTGTGCCTGGCCCTGCTGGCCGGCCCCGCCCTGGCCGAACCCGCCGCCGCCGCGCCCAGTGCCCCGCCCCCCGCCGCCCGCGTGCCGCCCGACACCCGCGCCCCCGGCCCGCAGCAGCCCGGCCTGCCCGCCCTGCTGGGCCGGGTGCTGGCCCGCGACCCCCAGGTGCTGGCCCAGCAGGCCCTGCTGACGGCCGCCGAGGCCCGGGTGGACCAGACCCGCTCACGGCGCTGGCCCACCCTGGGCCTGGCCGCCGTGCGCGGCGGCAGCGACGAGGTGGAGCTGACCCGCCCCGTGGACCGCAGCACCCGACGCACCGAGGCCAGCCTGCGCTGGAACCTCTACAACGGCAACGCCGACCAGGTGGAACTGGCCGCCCTGCAGCTGGAGGCCCGGGCCGCCGCCCTGGACCTGCAACGCGCCCGCGAGGAGGTGGCCCAACGCCTGGCCGAGGCGGCCCTGGACCTGGCCCGGCTCGAAGGCCTGATCGTCGCCTCTGCCCGCCGCCTGCAGGCGGTGGAGGCCCTGGCCCAGCAGGCCCGGCGCCAGACCGAGCTGGGCCGCGCCTCCGAAGCCGACGGCCAGCAGGCCGAGGCCTCGCTCACCGACGCCCGCATCGCCCATGAGGCCGTGCAGGCCGAGCGCGCCGCCGCCCGCCTGCGCCTGACCACCCTGGCCGGCGAGCCCCTGCAAGCCGGCGTGGACTACTCGCCCCAGCACTGGCTGTCCGCGGCGCCTGCGCCGGCAGGCGCCGGCAGCCCTCCGCCCGAGGCCGACGCCCCCACCGAGGCCGAACGCCCGCACGCCGGCCTGCAGGCCCTGAGCCTGCGCGCCGAGGCGGCCCGGGCGCGGGTGCGCAGCCGCGCCAGCCTGGCCGCGCCCCGCCTGGACCTGGACGTCACCCGGCGCCTGTCCACCCACACCGACCCCACGCCCAGCAGCGAGGTGCAGAGCAGCTGGCAGCTGGCCCTGCGCTGGGAGATGCCCCTGGGCGGCGAAAGCCTGGCCCGCCAGGACGAGACCCGCGCCCGCGCCGACGCCGCCCAGGCGGAGCTTGACCGCCAGACCCTGGCCTGGCGGGCCGAGCTGCGCGCCCTGGGCCCCAGCCTGCGCCACGGCGAGCTGATGCTGGGCCTGCTCACCGGGCAGATCGAGCGCCAGGCCCGACTGGTGCAGGCCGGCGAGCTGCAATTCGAGGCCGGGCGCCGCGGGCTGCAGCAGCTGCTGCAGCTGCGCGACAGCCACCACGCCACCGAAATCCGCTGGGCCGACCAGTGGCAGAAGCTGCAGGCCGCCCGCCTCAAGCGCCTGGGGCTGACCGGCGGCTGGCTGCCCGCCGTGGGCCTGGGCAGCGCCCGCCCCGACGAGGACGGTGAGCCGCCCACGCCAGCGGCCCCCTAGCTCGCCGGCCGCCCCCGCCGGGCGCGCCAAACCGGGCCGGGCGCCGCGCACCCGCGGAAGCATCCGCCAAAGCCCTGTCAATTCGCGGGCTTGCCCGCGGCCCAGGCTGCCTAGCATCCAGGCACAGCCCGCACCCCGTCCGGTGCGGCCCTGCCCTGCCGCACGCCGCCTGCCATGCCCACCGCTCCCACGCCTGCCGCCGCCCTGCCGCCCGCGGACCTGCTGGCCCTGGCCACCCAGGGGCAGCTGCCCCTGCCCCAACTGCTGGACGTGGCCCAACGCTGGCAGGACGCCGGCCAGTCCGGCGCCGCCGTGCTGCTCTACCGCGCCTGGCTGCAGGGCAGCCCCGGGGCCGGCCTGCGGCATGTGGCGCTGTTCAACCTGGGCACCCTGCTCAGCGGCCAGGGCGACGACCCCGGGGCCGAGGCCTGCTACCGCGAAGCCCTGACCCTGCAGCCCCGCTTTGCCCAGGCCCACCTCAACCTGGGCCACGCCCTGGAACGCAAGGGCCAGGCCGAAGCCGCCCTGGCCGCCTGGGCCGAAGTGCTGCGCCTGACCGCGCCCGCGCCCGACGCCGCCTGCGACGAGGCCGAGCTGCCGCTGCGCCTGCACGCCCTCAACAACAGCGCCCGGCTGCAGGAGCAGCGCCGCGCCTTCGCCCCCGCCGAAGCCCTGCTGGTGCAGAGCCTGCAGCACAAGGCCGACCAGTTCGACGTGCTGCAGCACTACGTCCACCTGCGGCAGAAGCAATGCGAGTGGCCGCTCTACCAGCCGGTGGGCGAGGTCACGCCCAACCAACTGCTGGTGGGCACCTCACCGCTGGCCATGCTCTCGGCCCATGACGACCCCGCGCTGCAGCTGCTGGCCGCCCAGCGCTTTGTGCATGAGCGGGTGAGCGTGCCGGCCGGCCCGCCGCTCTACAAGGGCCGGCCGGCCCGCGCCGGCAAGCTGCGCCTGGGCTACCTCTCGGGCGACCTGTGCCTGCACGCCGTCGGCCTGCTCATGGCCGAGGCCCTGGAGCTGCACGACCGCAGCCGCTTTGACCTCTTCGCCTTTGAATGGAGCCGCGAGGACGGCAGCGCCCTGCGCCAGCGCCTGCTGCGCGCCGTGGACCACCCGGTGCGCCTGGCCGCCCTGGACGACGAGGCCGCCGCCCGCCTGGTGGCCGAGCACGACCTGGACCTGCTGATCGACCTGCAGGGCCTGACCAGCGGTGCCCGCCCCGGCATCCTGGCGCGCCGGCCCGCCCCGGTGCAGGTCAACTGGCTGGGCTTTCCCGGCACCTGCGCCCTGCCCGGCGTGGACTGGATCGTGGCCGACCCCGTGGTCATGCCGCCCGAGCTGGAACCCTTCCACACCGAGCGGCCGGTGCGCGTGCCCGTGTGCTTCCAGGTCAGCGACCGCCAGCGCGAGGTGGCGCCCCCGCCCCGCCGGGCCGACTACGGCCTGCCCGAGGACGCCTTCGTCTACTGCTCGTTCAACAACAACTTCAAGTTCACCGAGGGCTTGTTCGCCACCTGGATGCGCGTGCTGCAGGCCGTGCCCGGCAGCGTGCTGTGGCTGCTGGCCGACAACGAGTGGGCGCACGCCCACATGCTGGCCGCCGCCCAGGCCCACGGCGTGGCGGCCGAGCGGCTGATCTTCGCCCCCCGGGTGGCCCCGCCCGAGTACCTGGCCCGCTTCGCCCTGGCCGACCTGATGCTCGACACCTTCCCCTACAACGCCGGCACCACCGCCAGCGACGCGCTGTGGATGGGCCTGCCCCTGCTCACCCAGGCCGGGCGCAGCTACATCTCGCGCATGGCCGCCAGCCTGCTGCATGCCGTGGGCCTGCCCGACCTGGTGACCCACAGCCCCACCCACTACGAGCGCCTGGCCATCCAGCTCGGCCAGCACCGCGGCCGCATCGCCTCCTACAAGCGCTACCTGGCCGAGCAGGGCCGGCAATCGCCCCTGTTCGACCTGCCCGCCCGGGTGCGCGAGCTGGAAGACGCGCTGGCCCCGCTGGCCCTGGCCGGCCGGCAACGGCGCTGAGGGCGGCGCCCCGCCGCCCCGCATCCCTTCCGTCCCGCCATGTCCGCTGCCCCCGTGTCCGCCGACGCTTCCGTCCCGCCGGGTGGGAGCGAGGCCGCGCCCGCGGCCACCGACACGGTCGGCGGCCCGGAGACCGACGCCCTGCTGCAGGCCCTGATCTGGCTGACCCGCCACCACGGACGCGAACGCTCGGCCGTCTCGCTGCTGGCGGGCATGCCGGTGGACGGCGCATTGCGTCCGGCCCAGGCCCTGCGCGTGATGCAGGAGGCCGGCTTCCACGCCAGCCTGCTGCCACGCCGCCTGGAGGACCTCAGCCCCCTCATGCTGCCGGTGGTGGCCCTGCTGCGCGAGGGCGACGCCTGCCTCATCACCCGGCTGGTGGATGGCCAGGCCGCCGACCCGGTGTGGGAGCTGGTGCTGCCCGCCGCCGGCGGTGCCGTCTGCCAGGTGCGCCAGAGCGAGCTGGCCGCCGAGTACCTGGGCCACCTGCTGGCCGTGGCCCCCCGCCTGCGGCCCGAGCCCGGCAGCGAGGCCGCCCTGCTGCAGACCGGCCGGCACTGGCTGTGGGGCACGCTGCGCCGCTTCCTGCCCTACTACCGCTCCGCGCTCATGGCCGCCCTCATCAGCAACGTGATGATGCTGGTCACCGGCCTGGTCACCTCGGTGGTGTTCGACAAGGTCATCCCGCACCAGGCCTTCGTCACCCTGTGGACCCTGGCCCTGGGCGCCGGCCTGGCCCTGGGCCTGGACCTGGCCGCGCGGCAGCTGCGCAGCCACCTCATCGATCTTTCGGGCCGCAAGGCCGACCTCATCATCGGCTCACTGCTGTTCCGCCAGACCCTGGGCGTGCGCATGGAGCACCGGCCCGCCTCCAGCGGCGCCTTCGCCCACCACCTGGCGCAGATCGAGACCGTGCGCGACTTCTTCGCCTCGGCCACCCTGTCCACCCTGTCGGACCTGCCCTTCATCGCCCTGTTCGTGGGCATGTGCTTCATCGTGGGCGGGCCGCTGGGCTGGGTGCTGGCCGGCTCCATCCCGCTCATCTTGCTCATGGTGGCCGTCATCCAGGGCCAGCTGCGCCGCTCCACCCGCGCCAGCCTGGCCCACCAGACCGACCTGCAGGGCGTGCTGGTGGAGGCGGTGGAAGGGCTGGAAGACCTCAAGAGCTGCGGCGCCCAGGGCCGCTTCCTGCAGCGCTACGAGAACGCCACCGCCCACGCCGCGCTGGCCGCCATGCGCTCGCGCAGCATCTCCGCCTGGTCCAACAACCTGGCCGCCGCCGCCCAGCAGGCCGTCACCCTGGTCATGCTGGTGTGGGGCGTGTACCTCATCCGCGACGGCGTCATCACCGCCGGCGCACTCATCGGGGCGGTCATGTTCGCCGGGCGGGCCATCGCCCCGTTGGGCAGTGTGGTCAGCCTGGCGGTGCGCTACCAAGGCGCCATGGCCGCCATGCAGAGCCTGGACCGCCTGATGCAGCTGCCCACCGAGCGCGAGCAGCAGCGCGCCTACCTGCCCCGGCCCCAGCTGCAGGGCGGCCTGGCCCTGCGCCAGGCCAGCTTTGCCTACCCCCCCACCGGCACCGACCGGCCGCCCGTGGTGCTCAAAGACCTGAACCTGGCCATTCAACCGGGCGACCGGGTGGCCATCCTGGGCCGCATCGGCAGCGGCAAGTCCACCATCCTGCGGCTGCTGGCCGGCCTTTACCAGCCCACCGAAGGCCGGGTGGAGGCCGACGGCATCGACCTGCGCCAGATCGACCCCGCCGACTTCCGCGCCGCGGTAGGCTTTGTCACCCAGGAGCCCCGGCTGTTTGCCGGCACCCTGCGCGACAACGTGCTCATGGGCCGCTCCGCCGCCGACCCCGCCGCCCTGCAGGCCGTGGCCCAGCTCACCGGGCTGGACCGCCTGGTGGCCGGCCACCCGCTGGGCTGGGACCTGCCCGTGGGCGAACGCGGCGGCCTGCTCTCGGGCGGCCAGCGCCAGCTGGTGGCGCTGGCGCGCAGCCTGGTGGTCCAGCCGCGGCTGCTGCTCATGGACGAGCCCACCAGCAGCATGGACGCACAGAGCGAAGCCCTCTTCCTGCAGCGCCTGCAGGCCGCGGTGGGCACACGGACCCTGGTCGTGGTCACCCACCGGCCCGCGGTGCTCGACCTGGTCACCCGCATCCTGGTGGTGGACAACGGCCGCCTGGTGATGGACGGCCCCAAGGCCGCCGTGCTGGCCGCCCTGGCGGGCGCCCCCGCCCCCGCGGGCACCGGCACACCCGCCCCCGCCGGCCCCCCCACCGCCCCGCAACGCCAGGCCGGTGCCTGACCCGCCGCCCCATGGCCACCGCCCGCCCCCCTGCCTC
>NZ_JAAGOH010000061.1 GCF_010499455.1 Ideonella livida
CAGGCCGTGGCCGACCCCGAGGCCGACCTGGACGCCGCGCCCCCTGCGCGCCGCCCGGGCGGCGCCACCCCGCCGGCGGACCGCGTGGGCTGAGCCCCGCGCAGCTGGGCCGGCTTGTCCCCGCTATTCCAGCCGCTGCCCGGCGGACCGGCGGGTGAACATGGACGCCGCCGGTCTGTCCGCCGTCCGGCGCCCTGACCGCCGTGCCCCCACGGCCCGCCGCCACCGCCCATGACCCCGCCGTCCTTCGCCCAGCGCCTGCAGACCCAGTGGCTCGCCTTGGGCGGCGCCCATGGCGCCCTGCTCAAGGCGCTGATGGCCCCCATCTTCATCGTCCTGATCCTGGCGATGATGGTGCTGCCGCTGCCGCCCTTCGTGCTGGACGTGTTCTTCACGTTCAACATCGCCTTGTCGCTGATGGTCATGCTGGTGGCCGCCAGCATGGTCAAGCCGCTGGACTTTGCCGCCTTCCCCACCGTGCTGCTGGTGGCCACCCTGCTGCGGCTGTCGCTCAACGTGGCCTCCACCCGGGTGGTGCTGCTGCACGGCCACACCGGCCCGGGCGCGGCCGGCCAGGTCATCGAGGCCTTCGGCCACTTCCTGATCGGCGGCAACTTCGCCGTCGGCCTGATCGTCTTTGCCATCGTCGTGGTCATCAACTTCATCGTGGTGACCAAGGGTGCCGAACGCATTGCCGAGGTGGGGGCGCGTTTCACCCTGGACGCCATGCCCGGCAAGCAGATGGCCATCGACGCCGACCTGGGCGCTGGCCTCATCAACGAGGAGGAGGCCAAGAAGCGTCGCGCCGAGGTCAGCGAGGAGGCCGACTTCTTCGGCGCCATGGACGGTGCCAGCAAGTTCGTGCGCGGCGATGCCATCGCCGGCATGCTGATCCTGGTCATCAACATCGTCGGCGGCTTCATCATCGGGGTGGCGCAGCACGACCTGAGCATGTCGCAGGCCGCCAGCACCTACATCCTGCTGGCCGTGGGCGATGCGCTGGTGGCCCAGATCCCCGGCCTGCTCATCTCCATCGCCGCGGCCATGGTGGTCTCGCGCGTGGGCTCCGAGACCGACATCGGCCAGCAGATCCGCACCCAGGTCTTCAACTCGCCGCGCGCCTTGGGCCTGACCGCCGCCATCATCGGCCTGCTGGGCCTCATCCCCGGCATGCCCAACCTGGTCTTCCTGATCATGGCCGGCGGCATCGGCTACTACGCCTGGTGGCTCACCCGCAAGGCCCAGCGCGAGGCCGAGGAAGGCCCCCCGCCCAAGCCGCCCGAGCCCCCCGCCAACGCCGAGGCCAGCTGGGAAGACCTGCAACCCGTCGATCCCCTGGGCCTGGAGGTCGGCTACCGCCTGATCACCCTGGTGGACAAGAGCAAGCAGGGCGACCTGCTCAGCCGCATCAAGGGGGTGCGCAAGAAGTTCGCCCAGGATGTCGGTTTCCTGCCGCCTTCGGTCCACATCCGTGACAACCTCGACCTCAAGCCCACGGTCTACCGGGTGCTGCTGCGCGGGGCTGTCATCGGCGAGGGCGAGGCCTTTCCGGGCCAGCACCTGGCCATCAACCCTGGCGGGTCGGCCCCGCAGCTGCCCGGCACCAAGACCGTGGATCCGGCCTTCGGCCTGCCCGCCGTGTGGATCGAGGAACGCCAGCGTGCCCAGGCCCAGATGGCCGGCTTCACCGTGGTCGATTGCTCCACTGTGGTGGCCACCCACCTCTCGCACCTGATGCAGGTCAATGCCGCGCGCCTGTTGGGCCGCATGGAGACCCAGGCCCTGGTGGAGCACATCGCCAAGCAGGCGCCCAAGCTGGTGGAGGACGTCATCCCCAAGCAGGTGGGCATCGCCCCGCTGCAGAAGGTGCTGCAGCTGCTGCTGGAGGAGGGCGTGCACATCCGCGACTTCCGCTCCATCACCGAATGCCTGGCCGAGAACGCCGCCATCACCGACCCCGGTGAGCTGGCGCGCCGCATCCGCATCCACATCGCGCCGGCCATCGTGCAGCAGATCTACGGCCCGGCCAAGGAGCTGGAGGTCATCGCCCTGGAGCCCGATCTGGAGCGTCTGGTGGGGCAGGCCCTGACCTCGCCGCACGGCGCCGTGCTCGACCCCGGCATGGCCGACACCCTGACCCGGCAGGCCGCCGAGACCGCCCGCAAGCAGGAGAACCTGGGCCACCCCGCCTGCCTGCTGGTGCCCGACCCGCTGCGCGCGCCGCTGGCCCGGCTGCTGCGGCGCGCCGCGCCGCGCCTGAAGGTGCTGGCCCACAGCGAGATCCCGGAGACCCACTCCATCCGCATCAGTCAGGTCATCGGCGGGCGCTGAGCGCGGCCTGCCGCAGTTCAGCGGCGCGCCCGCCCCCCGCCGCCGCCGGGCCAAAAGCGTGGATTTCCCGCGCTTCATCCCCCGAATGTGCCCAGGGCCGGCCCCAGACACTGTCTTCAACCCCAGGGCCGTGCGCCCCGGCCCTCCGGCCGGCCACCGCGGTCCCGGTCGCTGCCCAACATGGAGGTCCACATGAACGTCAAACGCTTCACGGCTCGTACATCGCGTGAAGCCCTCGCGCTGGTGCGCCAGGCCCTGGGCGGCGACGCCGTGGTCCTGAGCACCAAGCCGGCCGACGGGGGTGTGGAAGTGCTGGCCATGGCGCCGGAGAGCCTGGCCGACCTGGAACATGTCTCGGCCCACCTGCCGGCCGAGCGGGTGGCGCCCCGCGCCGCCGCTGCCGTGCCCGCCGGGGCCGCACGCGCGCCCTTGAGCGAGCGCGTGGAGCGCCAGCCCGCCGAACGCCCTGCGCCCGGGCGCAGCCTCAACGACCGCGTGCCCGGCCTGGACGAGGGCGGGCAGGACGTGGAGTCCGACGTCGCCCAGCTCGGCATGAGCACCTTGTCCTTCCAGGAATACGTGCGCGAGCGGGTGCTCAAGCGCCGCCAGGCCGGTGCCCCCCCTGCGGGAGGTGCTGAGCCGGTCATCCCGCCCATGCCCAGCCTGCCGGCACAGGCCCAGGCGCCGCAGGCCTATGCCCTGCGCGAGGCGGCCATGCCGCCGGTCCCGGCCGCCTACGGCCGTGCCCCGCAGGCCGCTCCCGCCGCCCCGGCCCATGCCTATGCCGCGGCGCCGGCCCCCCGCATGGCGCCGGTGCCGGCCCGCCAGCCCCTGCAGGCACCTGCCAGCGCGCCGGTGCGCCGCGCCGCGGTGCGTCAGCTCGACGACGGCCCCTCCCTGGCCGAGGTGCCGCTGCCCCCTCATGCCGCCGTGGCCGTGGACGCCACCGCCCAGCGCGAACAGGCCGCCCTGGTCATGGAGCTGCGGGCGATGAAGGCCATGGTCGAGGAGCGGTTTGGCGCCATGGCGTTCATGGAGCGCCTGCAGCGCGACCCCCGCCAGGCCTTGCTGGCCCAGCGGCTCATGGACTGCGGCTTCTCCCCCGGCCTGACCCGCAAGCTGGTGGACAGCCTGCCGGCTGAGGTGCACGACGAGATGGGCTGGGCCCAGGGCGTGCTCGAGCGCAACCTGATGACCGGCGAGGCCGAGGCCCCGCTGGAGGAGCAGGGTGGCGTCTTTGCCCTCATCGGCTCCACCGGCGTGGGCAAGACCACCACCACCGCCAAGCTGGCCGCCGCCTTCGTGGCCGCCCACGGCCCCGCCCACCTGGGCCTGATCACCCTGGACGCTTACCGGATTGGCGCCCACGAGCAGCTGCGCGCCTACGGCCGCATCCTCAACGTGCCGGTGCACACCGCCCACGACCGCGCCTCGCTGGAGGACCTGCTGGAGCTGCTCTCGGCCAAGAAGATGGTGCTCATCGACACCGCCGGCATGGCCCAGCGCGACACCCGCACCCGCGAGCTGCTGGAGATGCTCTCCCACCCCCGCATCCAGCGCCTGCTGGTGCTGGACGCCTCGGTGCAGGGCGAGACCCTGGACGAGGTGGCCACCGCCTGGCGCGCCATCCAGTGCAAGGGGGCGGTGCTCTCCAAGATCGATGAGGCGGTCAAGCTCGCCCCCGCGCTGGACGCCGTCATCCGCCACCGCCTGAAGGTGGTGGGCGTGGCCAACGGCCAGCGCGTGCCCGAGGACTGGCACCGCCTGTCCAGCAACGCCCTGATGCACCGTGCCCTGCGTGGCGGTGGCGCCGCCACCTACCGCATGGAGGCGCCCGACGTGCAGCTCGTCTTTGCCCAGCGGCCTCCCGCCGCCGAGGGCACCGCCCGCGCCGGCGCCGCCGCCTGAGCGCTCCCCGGTCACCGCAGCACCCCGGCCCCATGACCGCCGCACCGCCCCCCGTCCGCGCCTACCGCCCCGTGCCCGCCGCCGTGGCCGAGCCCCTGGCCGAACTGGCCCGCGCCGCCCTCAGCCGTCCGGCCCAGGGGGGCGCCACGGCGCCCCTGGGCCGTGCCGACCAGGCCGATGGCCTGCGCCGCATGTTCCAGGTCAGCCGGCTGCGCCTCATGCCGGTGGTGGCCAACGTCCAGGTCGCTGCCGCCCCGCAGCTTCTCGAACGGCTGGCCCTGGCCCTGGTGGAGCTGGGCGCGCAAGTGCTGGTGGTGGATGCCGCCGACAACGCGCCCCATCCGCATGAGCTGGTGGACATCGACCTGGCCGCTGCCGTCGAGGCCCTGGGCCCGCAGGTGCGCTACCTGGCCGCCCGCGGCCTGCCGCGCCGCCATGTCAACGCCCGCGGCTCCTGCGAGGCCTGGCTGTCCACGGTGGAGCAGGTGGCCGCCGGCGCCGACGTGGTGCTGCTGCACGCCCAGGCCAGCGACCTGGCCCGCATGCTCGGCCACCGCGAGGTCTGCCCCGTGCTCACCTGCGGCCTGGACGCCGCCGGCCTGACCGAGGCCTATGCCGCCATGAAGCTGCTGACCACCCGCCTGGGCCTCAAGGCCTTTGACCTGGTGGTGGCCGCCGACGCCCGGGCCCGCCCGGCGCAGCAGGTGGCCGACCGCCTGGTCCAGTGCGGCGACGCCTTCCTGGGCACCGTGCTGCGCCACCGCCTGCCGCTGGACTGCGCCGCCGGTGCACGGGGGCCGGCCGAGCTGGGCCTGAGCCGCCTGGTGGCCGACCACCTGCTCAGCCCGGACGAGCTGGCCCTGCCGGCCCGGCTCCAGCCCCTGTTCCATGCCCCGACAGCCCCACAAGGGCACCACGGAGACTGACCATGTACACGCCCCAAGGTCGCCTGGATGCCAATGAACTGCTGCGCCAGTACAGCCCGCTGGTGCGGCGACTGGCGCATCAGATGATCGCCAAGCTGCCCGCCAACGTGGAGATCGACGACCTCATCCAGGTCGGCATGATCGGCCTGCACGACGCGCTGGGCCGCTTCGACATCTCGCAGGGGGTGCAGTTCGAGACCTTCGCCACCCAGCGCATCCGCGGCGCCATGCTCGACGAGCTGCGCGGCAGCGACTGGATGAGCCGCGGCAACCGCCGTCAGCAGCGCGAGATCGAGGCCGCGGTCCACCGCCTGGAGCAGCGCCTCAAGCGCCCGCCCCACGAGAGCGAGATCGCCGAGGAGATGGGCATCAGCCTGCAGTCCTATCAGGACATCCTGACCAAGGTGCGCGGCACCCAGCTGGTGTACCTGGAGGACATGAGCGGCGACGACGGCAGCGACGAATACCTGGACCGCCATGTGGGCAGCGAGGACGCCAACCCCCTGGCCCAGCTGCAGGACCAGCGCATGCGCGAGGCGCTGGTGGAAGCCATCAAGAAGCTGCCCGAGCGCGAGCAGTACGTGATGAGCATGTACTACGAGCACGACATGAACCTCAAGGAGATCGCGGCGGTGCTGGGCGTCACCGAAAGCCGTGTCTGCCAATTGCACAGCCAGTCCATCGCCCGGCTGCGGGTCAAGCTGCGGGCCTGGTGAGCCCCCGATGAGCGCCGCGGCTGTGTGACATTTCGCACGGTCCGGCGGGGTCGGACGGCCCCATGGGTCCGCGCGGCGCGCCCGCGCTGTTGTCACCGACAGTCCTTCCAATGCAAGCACCGCCACCCGCCGGGTGGCCCTGCTCCTGGAGGACCTCCGCATGGTTTCATCCCTGACCCTGCGCGCCTGCCGCGCCGCCCCGGTGGCTCTGGCCGCTGCCCTGGCCCTGGCCGGCGCGGCGGCGTCGGCCGCCCCGGCCGCCAAATCGCCCACCGCCACCGTGCGCGTGCTGGCCTTCAATGACTTCCATGGGGCGCTGGAGTCCCCCGGCACCTACCGCGCCAACGCCAGCGCCGCGGCCGTGCCCGCCGGCGGGGCCGACGTCCTGGCCGGCTATGTGGCGGCCGCCCGGGCCGCCCACCCCCGCACCGTCGTGGTCTCCGCAGGCGACCTGGTCGGCGCCTCGCCCATGCTCTCGGCCCTGTACCACGACGAGCCGACCATCGAGGCCATGAACCTGCTGGGCCTGGACTTCAACGTGCTGGGCAACCACGAGTTTGACGACGGTCGGCGTGAACTCATGCGCCTGCAGCGCGGTGGCTGCCACCCGAACGACACCGTGACCAGCTGCGCCCGCACCGGCGCCGGCGGCGAGCGCCTGGTCTTCGAGGGCTCGCGGGCCCGCTTCCTCTCGGCCAACGTGGTGCGCGAGGCCGGCGGTGCGCCGCTGGTGCATCCCTATGGCATCCGCAGCTTCGAGGTCGACGGCCGGCGCCTGAAGGTCGCCTTCGTCGGCGCCACCTTGCGCGAGACGCCCACCATCGTCTCGCCCAGCGGCGTGCGCGGCCTGCGCTTCACCGACGAGGCCGCGGCGCTCAACGCCCTGGTGCCGGCGCTGCGCGCCAAAGGCGTGGAGGCCATCGTGGCCGTGATCCACCAGGGCGGCACCCAGGCCGTCAGCGGCACCGCCGACATCAACGCCTGCGCCGGCGACCTGGCCGGCAGCGCCATCCAGTCCATCGTCAGCCAGCTCGACGACGCCTTCGACGCCGTCATGACCGGCCACACCCATGTGCCCTACGTCTGCCAGGTGGCCAACGCCGCGGGCCGCGCCATCCCGGTGACGCAGACCGCCGCCAACGGCCGCGTGCTCACCCAGCTGGACCTGACGCTGGACCGCGGCGGCCATGTCGTGGCCACCCAGGCCCGCAACGTGGTGGTCGACCGCACCGACCCGTCCATCACCCCGCATGCCGGCATTGCCGCCCTGGTGGCCGACTACAAGGCCCGCGTGGCCCCCATCGCCAACCGGGTGCTGGGTGCCGTGGCCGCTGATGTGCCCAACAGCCGCGATGCGGCCTGTGCCATGCCGGCCGGCCATCTGGTGGCCGACGCCATGCTGGCCGCCACCGCCGCCCCGGCCCAGGGCGGTGCCCAGCTGGCCCTGATGAACCCGGGCGGCGTGCGCAGTCCCGGCTTCCTGTACGCCGGCAGCGCGGCGGGGGAGGGCGATGGCCAGGTCACTTACGGCGAGGCCTTCACCGTCCAGCCCTTTGGCAACAGCCTGGTCACCATGACCCTGACCAGCGCCCAGCTGCGCACCGTGCTGGAGCAGCAGTTCCCCGGCTGCCTGGGGCAGACCAGCTTCTCCCGCGTCATGCTCCCTTCAACAGGCGTGCGCTATGAGTGGGACCACACCCAGGCCTGCGGCGCCAAGGTGCGCAACTTCACCCTGACCACTGGCGGTGTGACCCACACCCTGGTGGACGCCGCGGGTCAGGTGGGCGAGCCGGACCGCACCTGGCGGGTGACGGTCAACAGCTTCATGGCCGACGGGGGGGATGCCTTCAGCACCTTCCTGCAGGGGCAGGACCGGCTGGGGGGCGCCCAGGACATCGACGCCCTGGAGGCCTATCTGGCCGGTTTCAAGGCGCCCAAGGCGCCTTACAACCCGGCCTCGGTGAGCCCCCGCATCGTGCGGGTGGACACCAGCACCGCCACCTGCCCCTGAGGGCGGGACGGCGCCCGGGCGGCCTTCAGGCCTGGGCCCAGCCGCTGCTGCGCGGGCCGCTGCCGAAGGGGCTGGCACCGCCAAAGCCGCCACGGGCAGCCGGCGGGGCCTCGGCGGCCTCGGTCGCCGCCGGGCCGATGAGCAGCTCCAGCGTGCGGTCCAGCCACTGCGAGCCGCGCGCCACCGCGTTGCGCTGGGCGGCCACCTGGCCGCCGCTGCGGGCCAGGCGGCGGCGCAGTGCAGGCGGCACGCCGCCGTGGCGGGCCACCTCGGCAAAGCGGTCCATCGCCTCGGCCAGGGTCTGGTGCAGGGCGGCGGCGGCCTGCTCGGTGGCCTCGGGGTCGCGCAGGGTCAAGGACTGGCTGAGCGCGGCCAGGCCGTCCTCCACCGCGGCCACAGCGCGCTCCAGCGCGTGGGCCTGCTCGGCGGAGGGCTGAGCCAGGGGCAGGGGGCGGGGGGCGTGCAGCATGGTGGGTACTACAAACAGCAGCAACAGGGGACCACCACGGCCGGGCCGCGGTGGCAGGGGCGCAGGGTGCTTTCGTCCGGTGGCGGCGGGCGGCGCTGTGGCGCCCGCCCCCGCCCACGGCTTCAGCTGCCGTAGCGGCTGAGCACCTCGCGGGCGTTGGAGATCAGCTTGTCGGCGATCTTCTCGGGGTTGACCTCGAACTTGCCATCCCGGATCGCCTGGGCGATGCGTTCGACCTTGGCGGCGTCAAAGCTGCCGTCGGCGTTGCTGCTGTCCATGAGGCTGGTGGCCGTGGCCGAAAGTTGCACGGTGGTGCTGCCGCCACCAGCGCCGGCCTGGGCCGTTCCGCCAGTCTTGGACGAGGCGCCCTGACGCTCGCCGGCCACCTGGGAGGTGACCGCCGGATTGAGCTGGGAACCGATCTTCATGCTGTTCTCCTTCGGGCCTGGGGTGCTGACGTACCGCGGTCCATTCACCCCGCCCGATGCACATGCTCGTGCTATCGGGGCGGGCAGGTGAAAACTTTAGGCCTTTTTGCAGCGGTGCTGGCGGCTGATTGAGGGGCAATCGCCCCGCTCTTCGGGGCCATGCCGGGCTGGGGAGGCGGCTCATGGCGCCACCCGCATCAGGCGCTCGCCCACCGGCTGGCCGGTGAGCACCCGGCCGCCCTCGGTGCGCACCCGGGCCCACTGGCCCTCCAGGCCGGGGCTCAGGGCCTGGCCGGCGGTGGTGATGCGCCAGCCCTCGCCCTCGGCCACCACCTGCACCACCTCGCCGGCGGCAAACCATTGACGGGCGCGCAGGTCGGCCGGGCGCACGGCCTCACCGGCTTCCAAGGGGCGCTGCAGCTGCCGCCCCAGCAGGCGGGCGGCGGGCCAGGGCGGTTCCCGGCCGCTGCCCAGGTCCACCTCGGCCTCCATCAGGTGCGCGGCCTCCAGCGTCGTGCCCGCCGGCAGGGCCTGGCGCAGTACCGGGGCGGCCTGCCAGAGCGCCACGGCCACCGGCACCGTGACCTTCCAGGCCTTGGGGCCCTGCTCGCAGCGCAGGCCCACCCGGGTGCGTCCGGCCGCCGGCACGCCCGGCGGCGCAAAGGCCGCCACCCGGGAGCAGGGGGCCAGCCGCCAGGCCGGGTCCAGCCGCCCCACCTGCACTTCCACACGGGCCTCGGGTGCCACCGCCAGGGCCCGCTCACGCGCCACCTGGGCCGCCTGGGCCTGCCAGCGGCCGTCGCCGCCGG
>NZ_JAAGOH010000062.1 GCF_010499455.1 Ideonella livida
AGCCGGGCGTGGTCGGCGCCGCCGGGCAGCAGGGCGTCCCAGCGTGTCGGGGGCACCGGGCCCACGTGCAGGTCCACCGCGGCGCTGGCGTCCCAGGCGCGCCGGCCCAGTACGCCCAGGCCGCCGGCACCGGGCTGGCGCGGGGCCAGCCGGGTGTGGCCCAGGCGCGCCTGGTCGGTGGTGGCCACCGGCAGCCAGCCGCCGGCAAAGGGTCGCCCACGCACCGGCAGGCCCAGGCGGTCGGCCATCAGGGTGGTCAGCCCGTCCAGGGAGCGCGGGGCAAAGCCCAGCAGGCCGGCGTGGCGCAGCCAGGGCAGCTCGCCCTGCGGTCCGCGGCCATCCACCGCCGTGCGCACGCTGCCGTCCTCGGGCCCGGGCAGGCCCAGGCCGCTCAGGGCATCCAGCAGCCGGGCCAGCGGGCTGGCGCTGGGCGGGCCCCATTGCAGGCCGGGGGCGTGCAGTTGCCGGCCGCGGTAGAACAGGCTGAGCCAGCGGTGGTGGAACAGGTCCAGCAGGGCCTGGCCCGGCCCCTGGGGCAGGGCGGCCAGGGCGCCGCGGCCGGGACGTCGGCCGGCCAGGCGCTCGGTGTCGGCCAGGGGCAGGGGGCCGTGGGGGCCGCCCAGGGCCAGCAGCGGGGTCAGCATCACCCAGCGCGGCCCGTCGCGCTGGGCGTCGTGCTGGCGCGCCAGGCGCTCGGCCAGGGCGGCGGTGCGGCCGGGCTGGGCCGCCTCCAGGGCCGGGGGCACGGCGGTTTCGGCGCGGTGGCGGGCCAGGTCGCCCACAGCCAGCACCTCGGCGGCGGGGAAGCCCAGGCCCAGATGGGCCTGCAGACGCACGGCCTCACCGCGGCCCAGGGGGGCGCTGCCCAAGGGCACGGCGCCGGGCACGCTGCGTTCAAGCCGGCTGATGGCGCTCAGCAGGCTGTGGCCCTGGGGCGTGAGCCACCAGGGGTCGGGCGCGGCCGCGCCGTGGGGGCTCACAGCAGGGGCTGCTGTCCGCTCATCGGTGGCCATGGTGTCCAGATCTCGTCGCCTTGGCGCAGGCTCAGCCGCACGAAGGTGTTGGTGGTGGTGGTCAGCGCCAGAAAGCGGGCCAGCGCTGCGCCCAGCAGCAGCGGGCTGCTGCCGGTGAAGGCGTTGCGGTCGACTTCCAGCTCCAGCTCGGTGCCGCGCACCAGGCCACGCCAGGCTGGGCCGGGCAGGCGGGCCACGCCGGGGCGGGCGCGCAGGGCGCGCAGGCCCTGCAGCGGGGCCAGGGCGCGGGCCTGTCCGCCGGCCAGCAGCTGCAGCAGGCTGCGCAGGGGGGCCACGCTGGCCTCCTGGTCCGTGCTGGCCGCGCCGTCTGCGGTGGCGGGGACGGTGCCGGGCACCAGGCTGGCGTGCTGCAGCCGCAGCAGGCCCACCAGGCGCCAGAGCTGCTCGCCGGCCACCGGGGCGTCCTGTGCCGGGCTGGGGGCGTACAGGGTGCGGATGTGCAGCGCGCTGGAGACGCCCTCGGCCACCAGGCGGGCACCGGCGGGCAGTTGCTGCGCGCGGTGCCGGTTGGTGCACAGCAGTCGGGTGTGGAGCAGGCGTGCGGTCTCTGGCACCTGGTCCTCGGTCAGGGCCAGCCAGACGTCGCTGCCGGGCAGCTCGGCGCGGGCGGCGCGGTCGCGCCGCAGGCTCCAGCAGGGTAGGCCGGTGGGGCCGGGATGGGCACCCAGCGGCGGCAGGGGCTGCGGGGGCTGGCCGTCCAGGCGGTCCAGGGCCACGGCCAGCACGCTGTGCACCTCCACCGCGGCTTCGTGGCGGTGACTGCCCACCAGGCGCCATTCGTGCTGGCGGCCGTCCAGGCGCAGGGGCTCGCCGGCTTGGGCGAACAGGTTGACCACCGGCACGCAGTTCAGGCGCACGGCTTCGGGGCCGACTCGGGCCAGCGCGGGGTGGCTGGCGTGGCGCCGGTCCAGCCCCAGGCAAAGCCAGGCGTGCTCGCCGGGCCCCAGCCGCGGCACCACCGCCGCCAGGCCCTCCAGGCGGAAGAACAGGCCGCGGGCGGCAAAGGCCAGCTGCTCTTGCAGCAGGCCCAGGCCGGGCGGGGTTTGGGGGGCGCGCGGCAGCAGGGCCTGCTCCGGCGCCAGGCCGTCCGGCACCAGCTGGTGGGGCGCCAGGGGCAGGCGGCGCCCGTCGGCGCCGATCAGGGCCAGGTGGCGCAGGCCGCAGGCCAGCGCCTCATAGAGCACGGGGCTGGCGGCGTCGCCGGCGCTCAGGTGCAGGCTGAGCTGCTGCAGGGCCAGCTCGCGCAGCTCGGTGCCGGGCTCGGCGCGCAGGCGCAGGCGCAGCTCGTGGCCGTCCACCCACTGCACGGCATCCAGGTGCAACGGCCAGAGGGTGAGGTCCCAGGCGGTGCGCCAGCGCAGCGGCGGCTCGCCGCCGTCCAGGGCGTCGGCCTCCTCGGCGCTGGCCGGCGCCGGCGGGCGGGCCAGCAGCAGGGTGTGGGCGGGCACGGACAGGCCGGCCGTGACCTTACCCTGCGCCGGATCGGGCTGCAGGCGGGCCACGGTGAGGGCGGGCAGGGGCTGGGCCAGGCTGGGGGCCAGTTGCTCCAGCAAACTGGCGGCCAGCACAGGCTGCAGGCGGCGCAGGTCGCGCTGCACCCGGGCAGCCAGGAAGGCGTTGGCCTCGATCAGGCGCTCGATGTGGGGGTCGGCCGCGGGCCCGGCGCCCAGTCCCAGCTGGGCCGCCACCTGCGGGTGGCGGCGTGCGAACTGCTCGCCCTGCAGTCGCAGGTGGGCCAGCTCGTCTTGGTAGGCGGCCAGCAGCTCGTCGTCGGCGCGCATCAGGCTGCTCCCTCGGGCAGGGGCCGCAAGCCGACGGACTGGGCGTCGGCGGCCAGGTCGAACTGCACCCGGCGCAGCTCGGGGCCCAGGGCCACGGCGGCGTCGATGCTCAGCCGGGCGCGCAGGGCCTGGCCGGGCAGGGGGCTGACCTGCACCTCGGTGTGCTGCAGGCGGGGCTCGAAGCGGGCCAGGCAATGGTGGACGGCGCGGCGCAGGGTGTCGCGGTCGTCGGCGCTGGCGGGGGTGAGCGGGCTGAGGTCGGGCAGGCCGTAGTCCAGCAGGCTCAGGCCCGGGCCTTCGGCCCGGGCGATGAAGTCTTCCAGCCCCAGTCGGGACCGGGTGTTGAGCAGGGCGCCCACCTCGCGGGCCAGCGATTCGCGCAGGCCCCGCGCGTCCAGGCGGCCCGGGCCGGGACCGCGCCAGTCCTGCGCTGCCGCCGGGGCGGCGCCCAGGCGGTCGAACAGCGGCTGGACGGCGGTAGGCAGCAGGCGGGACATGTCGGCGCGGGGGCGGGTCGGGGCGGGGCCTCAGCGGCTCAGGCGGCCTTGTTGGTCTCCAGGTCCCAGCCGAAGGTGGAGGTGCCCTTCTTCAGCGAGTCGGAGGCCTGCTGCGTGAACTCCGAGGTGATCTTGGTGAAGTTCAGCGAGAAGGTGTCCGAGGGCACGCCGCCACCGCCCGAGGTGGTGATGTTGCTGACCATGGCGCTGGTGAGCACGTATTCCATGATCGACATGAACACGCCGTTCTCATTGCGTCCGATGTGGATCTTGGCGTCGCCCAGCTTCTTGCCCTGCACGCAGGCGGCGTAGAGCACCGGGGTCGAGATGTCGGTCATCTTGTTGAACGTCATCTCGGTGAACACGGGGCGGCCGGCGGTGCGCTCGGTGTTCGAGGTGTCCATCTGCAGCGGCAGGTGCACGCCGTGGCTGTAGGACAGGATGATGATCTGGCCCTGGTACTTGTCGATCTGGCAGTTGCCCTTGATCCCAGGGATTTCGAGAATGATCACGTCCATTTGGACTTCTCCGTGACGGTGGCGGGCCGCAGGCGCCGGCCGGGGCCGGCGCGCCTGCGGCGCGGGGTTGGCTCAGGGGGACAGGCGCGGCGCGGGGCTCAGGCCGCCGGCGCCGGCAGCGAGGCCACCAGGCGGATGGAGGCGGTGAGTTCCTCCATCTGGAAGTGCGGCTTGAGGAAGACCGTGGCCTGGTAGGCGCCAGGCTTGCCGGCCACCTCGGTCACGTCCACCCGGGCCTCGCCCAGCGGGAAGCGGGCCTTGGTGGCCTGCGGCGCGCTCTCGTTGAGCAGCACGTAGTCGGCGATCCAGTTGTTGAGGTAGCTCTCCACCTCGGCACGGGTCTGGAAGCTGCCCACCTTGTCGCGCATGATGACCTTCAGGTAGTGGGCAAAGCGCGAGGCCGCCAGCACATACGGCAGCCGCGCCGAGAGCTGGGCGTTGGCGTTGGCGGCGTCCTTGTTGTAGGTCTTGGGGCGGTTGACCGTCTGCCCGCCGAAGAAGGCGGCGTAGTTCTCGCCCTTGGCGTTGACGATGGCGATGAAGCCCAGGTCGTTGAGCTCCTTCTCGCGCCGGTCGGTGATGGTCACCTCGGTGGGGCACTTGAGCGCCACGTCGCCCTCGGCGGTCTTGAAGCTGTGGGCGGTGATGCCACTGACCTTGCCGCCGCCTTCCACGCCGCGGATGGCGGTGCTCCAGCCGTACTGGGCGAAGGCGTCGGTGATGCGCAGACCCAGCTGGTAGGCGGAGTTGGCCCAGAGGTACTTGCCGTGGTCGGTGCCGTCCACGTCCTCCTCGTAGTTGAAGCTGCTCACCGGCACGGTGGCCGCGCCGTAGGGCAGGCGGGCGGCGTAGCGCGGCAGCACCAGGGCCACGTAGCGGGAGTCCTCGCTGTCGCGGAAGCCGCGCCAGCTGGCCAGCTCGGCGCTCTCGAAGATCTTGCTGAGGTCACGCGGCACGCCCAGCTCGGTGAAGTCCGACATGTCGAACAGCGCCGGCGAGGCCGCGGCCAGGAAGGGGGCGTGCGCGGCGGCGGCCACCTTGGCGATGCGCTCCAGCAGGGCCATGTCCTGCGGGTGGCGGCCGAACTCGTAGTCGCCGATCAGCAGCGAGTAGGGGTGGCCGCCAAAGGTGCCGTACTCGGCCTCGTAGACGTGCTTGAACAGCACGCTCATGTCGTGGTCGATGGCGGACTCCAGGTCCTTGAGCAGCTCCTTCTTGCTCACGTTGAGCAGGCGCAGCTTCAGGCGCGAGCTGGTCTCGGTGCCGAACACCATGTCGTGCAGGCCGCGCCAGCTGCCTTCCAGGGCCTGGAAGTCGGGGTGGTGCAGGATGGCGTTGAGCTGGTCGCTCAGGATGCGGTCGATCTCGGCCACGCGGGCGTTGATGGCGGCCACCACGCCCTGGTCGGGGGCGGTCTTCATGCCCTCGTCCAGGATCTGGGTGGCCAGCTGGCCCAGCAGCTGGCGGGCGTAGGGGCCCTGGGACGGGTCCAGCGCCATCTTGCCTTCCTGCACGATGCGGTCAAGCAGGCTGGCGGCATCCTGGGCGGTGGTGGCGGCGGCGCCGCCACCGGCTTCAAGTTCGGTCGACATGGGTCATCACCCCTTGTTCAGACGGTTGGGTGTGGGGAGGGACGGGCTGCGGCGGGCGGGCACTCAGGCGCCGCCTTGCTGGGCCTGGCGGCGCAGGGCCTGCAGCTCCTCGCTGTTGCGCACGATGCCGTCGAGCAGGGCGTCAAGCTCGTCATTGCCATCGAGCTTGGCCAGCAGGTCACGCAGCTGCTGACGGGCCTCCAGCAGGCGGGCCAGGCGCGGCACCTGCTTGACGATGGCCTCGGGGTGGAAGTGCTCGTAGTCGGTGAAGTTCAGCTCCACCTTCAGGTTGCCCTCGCCCTTGAGGGTGTCAGGCACCGAGAGGTCCAGGCGCGGGGCGATCTTGCTGAGGATCTCGTTGAAGTTCTCGCCGTCGATCTCGACAAACCGCCGCTCCTTGAGCTTGGGCAGCGGGTTCAGGGGTTGCCCGGAGAGGTCGGCCAGCAGGCCCACGACCATCGGCAACTCCTTCTTCTCGACCGCGTCGCCGATCTCCACGTCGTAGGTGATCTGAACGCGCGGGGGGCGGTTGCGTCCCACCCACTTCTGCAGGCTGTCAGCCATGACAACTCCTATCCACTCGGGTTGAAGGGCCAGAGCAGCGCCTCAAGACGACGGCAGGGGGTCGCCAGGCCCGGCGCTGACGCCGGAACCTGCCTGTGGCGGCCCCGCTGTCCTGGCCACCTCGTCCGCGGGGGATGGGGGTGGCGGTAGACCGGAAGCTTTGCGACCCCGGCTTTCGCACGGGTGAGCCCTGTTCACAAGGCGGGATGCTCCCGCAGACGCCGCCGGTGGGGCATCACGTGAAACGCGGGAGGGGACCCGCGGCGCGGGCAATCTGTCACACCCCAAGGGAGGGGTGAGGCGTCGGGCCGGGGCCGCGGGTGCCGCGCAGGCTCAGGCCAGCAGGCGGCGCAGCTCCACCCGCGAGTTGATGCTCAGCTTGCGGTAGATCTTGCGCACATGGGTGTCCACCGTGGTGGGGGCGATGTCCAGCTGCTGGGCCGCCTCCTTGTCGGTGTAGCCGCGGGCCAGCAGGCGCAGCACGTCCACCTCGCGCTGCGAGAGTTTCTCCAGCATGGACTCGGGCACACCGGCGGCTGGCGCCGGCGTGGCGGGGGCGGCGCCGGTCTGGCGGAACTCGGTGAGCAGCTGGCGTGCGATGCTGGGGGTGATCGGCGAGCCGCCGGCCAGCACCTGCTCCACCCCGCGCAGCAGCTCCTCGCTCATCGTCGATTTGAGGATGTAGCCCTGCGCGCCGGCGCGGATGGCCTCCAGCGCCTTGTCCGGCGTGTCCACCGAGGTGAGCACCAGCACTGGCAGCTGTGGCGCCTGGGCGGTGATCTCGGCGATGAAGGTGGCGCCCTGCTCGGGCCCCAGGTTCAGGTCCACGATCGCCAGGCGCCAGCCGGTGGCCGGGGGATGGGCCCAGGCCTGCCGGGCGGTCGCCAGACTAGGCGCGACAAGAGGCCTCAATTCCGGCTTTGCGGCCTGCAGGGCCAGGGCCGCCCAGTGCGCAAAATGGGGATCGTCCTCCACCAGCAGCAGATTGGGCTGCGCAGGGGGGCTGGCGGTGGGGGGCATGGTGGGCCGGGAGGACGCTGCAGGTGTCACGGATTATGCAAGCCGCGCTGGGGCGGCACGGTGCATCGGTGCCGGCGCAGGCGCCGGGCGCATGGCGTCTGCTGGGCGCAGCCCTGCTGAGCCTGGCCCTGCTGGCCTGGTGGTGGCAGGCCCCCACCGAGGCCCAGCCTCGCTGCCCTGAAACCGACAGCGCCTGCATGCTGCTGCAGCAGGCCTGGGTGGACGCCGGGCCGGTGGCCCTGACGGAAGCGACGCTGCAGGCCCTGCCGCTGGCGGCAGCGGCCCCCCAGCAGGGACCGGGGGCGCTGAGGCTGGTGCTGCCGCTGGACCGCATGGCCGCGCTGACGCCGGCGGCACGCACCGGGCCCGTGCCTGCCGAGCCCCCGGCCGCCGGCCTGTGCCTGCTGCGTGCCCCCCTGGTCAGCGGCCTGGCCCTGGACGGCCAGCGCCTGCCCGTGCCGGCGCTGCAGGCCCGTCGCTTCATGCGGCCCCTGCACCTCAGCCTGGGCGCCTGGCCGGCCCAGGCCCGCCGGCTGGCACTGGAGGTGCAGGCTCCGCACGGCCTGCTGCCGGGTCTGGGCCCCGTGCTGCTGGGCGAGGACGACGCCATGGCCCGGGTCTGCGGCGCCCAGGCCGACCTGATCCAGGAGCGCATGGCCGGTGCGGTGGGCGTGATGGCCCTGCTGGCCATGGCCGGGCTGCTGCTGTGGTGGCAGCTGGGCGAGCGGCAGGCCATGTGGTTTGCGCTCATGGCCGGCGCCTGGGTGCTGCACCTGCTGCACCTGCAGAGCCCGGCCGCACCGGAGCGCTGGGGGCACCTGTACTTCGCCAGCCGGGCGGCCTTTGTGCCGCCCATGCTGATGTTTGCGCTGGCCTTTGCCGGGCAGCCCATGCAGCGCTGGCGCCTGCCGCTGCTGCTGGGCTGCCTGGGCGGGCTGGCCCTGCTGTGGCTGCTGCCGCCGCCGGCCTGGTCCCTGTGGCTGCGCACCCTGGCCTGGGCCATGTTGCCGCTGGCACTGGTGGCCCTGGGCTGGCTGGTCGCCCACCTGCGGCACGACCGCAGCCTCTCGGCCCTGCTCATGACCCTGTCCTTTGGCCTGGTGATCCTGGCGCAGGGCCTGGACATTGCCCGCTGGGGCAGCGACGCGGGTTATGGCGGACGGGTGTGGAGCTATGTGACCGTGCCGCTGGTGTGCGTGGCCTTCGCCCTGCAGGTGGTGGAGCGCCTGGTGGCCCATGCCCGGGCCGAGGCCCGTGACGCCCACCGCCTGCGCCGCGAGGTGGAGGCCCAGCGGGTGCGCATCGCCGCCGACTACGAGCGCCTGCAGCGCCAGCGCGAACAGCTGGCGGTGCAGGAGGAACGCCGGCGCATCGTGCGCGACATGCACGACGGTCTGGGGGCGCACCTGCTGTCGGCTAGCGCGATGCTCAAGAGCCAGCCGCAGATGCGGCCGGAGTCGGTGGCCGAGCTGTTTGACGATGCGCTGCAGGAACTGCGCAGCGTGCTGGACGTGCTGACCGTGGACCCGGGGCCGGGCGACCCCGACGACGATCCGGTGGCCGGCCTGCTGGGCACGCTGCGCTGGCGCATGGCCCCGGCGCTGCAGGCCCGGGGCATCGAGCTGCTGTGGGAGGTGGGGGCGCTGCCCGCGGGCTTCCTGCCGCAGGACGCGGCACGTATGCACCTGCTGCGCCTGTTGCAGGAAGCCTGTTCCAACGTGCTCAAGCACTCCGGCGCCACGCAGGTGCGCCTGGTGGCCACCACCTGCCCCCAGGGCGGTGTGCGCATGGAAGTGCGGGACAACGGCCGCGGCTTCGAGCCCGGCGGCACGCCCGGCATCGGTCTGGATTCGATGCGCGCGCGGGCCAGCACCATTGGCGCGGCGCATCAGCTGCGCAGCGCCCCTGGCGAAGGTACCTCGGTGCTGCTGCTGTGGCCGGCACCGGTGGCCGTGGCGGCAGCCGCCACCGCCGAGACCACCGCCCCTGCAGCATCGGCGGCCTGAGGCGCCGGCGGGGGCGCCGCTGCCGGTGCTGCTGCCGGTGCCGGTTCCGGCACCTCGACACCCCCGGGAATTTGCGGGCGCGCCCGGCGCCGGCGTGGTGTGCCGGGGCGTGCCGCCGGCGGCGGCGCCG
>NZ_JAAGOH010000063.1 GCF_010499455.1 Ideonella livida
CGTGGCGGTGGCCGCACCGGCCGCCCCACCGGCCCCGCCCGCCCCGCCGGCGCCGCCGGCCGCCCCGGCCGCGCCCAAGCTCATCCCGGCCAGTGCCCTGCGCTACACCGCACCGCCGCAGGTGGTGTACCCCCTGGCCTCGCGCCGCAGTGGCGAGCAGGGCACGGTGCTGGTCAAGGTGGTGGTGGACACCCAGGGCCGGCCGCGCCTGGTCACGCTGCACCAGTCCTCGGGCCATGCCCGCCTGGACGAGCAGGCCCTGGCCGCCATGCGCGCCGCCCGCTTCTCGCCCTACCTGGACAACGGCGTGCCGGTCGAGGCCATGGCCATCGCCCCGCTGCAGTACCAGCTGGACTGAGCGGACCTGCGCCCGGTCAGTCCCGGCTCTTGCGCCGCCCACGTCCTTTCCCCGTCTTCACCGCCCCGCTGAAACGCCTTTCCTCAAGACCCGATCATGGACACCACCACCACCGCCGCCACCGTCGTGCAGACCCAGGGCTTTGCCCACTTCATCAGCCAGAGCGACGCCGTGGGCAAGACGCTGCTGGTGCTGCTGGTGCTGATGTCGGCCGCCTCCTGGGCCATCATCATCGGCAAGGGCCTGGCGCAGTGGCTGCGCCAGCGCCGCAGCGACACTTTCTTGAATCATTTCTGGAACGCCTCCACCCTGGACCAGGTGCAGCACGAGATCAGCACCCACGGCGCCAAGGACCCGTTCTCACACCTCTCGGCCCACGCCCTGCACGCCCAGGCCCACCACGCCCGCCACGGCGCCTCGCGCCTGGCCGAGGCCGGCAGCGCCAGTGAGTACATCACCCGCACCATCAAGAAGGTGCTGGATGAGGAGACCACCCGCCTGGAATCGGGCCTGACCACCCTGGCCACCGTGGGCGCCACCGCGCCCTTCGTGGGCCTGTTCGGCACCGTCTGGGGCGTCTACCACGCCCTGCTGGCCATTGGCATGAGCGGTGCCGGCACCCTGGACAAGGTGGCCGGCCCGGTGGGCGAGGCGCTGATCATGACCGGCATCGGCCTGGCCGTGGCCATCCCGGCGGTGGTGGCCTACAACGCCTTCACCCGTGGCAACCGGGTGCTCTCAGGTCGACTGGATGCCTTCGCCTTTGAGCTGCACAGCCTGCTGACCCTGGGCGAAGCGCCCAGCGCCGGCCAGGCCGCCCCCACCGTGGGCGCCAACAACGTGCGCGCCATCGGCGCCGGCAAGACCGCCTCGGCCTGAGCGCCGCCCCCCTCACCGGAGAACCCGAGCATGGCCTTCGCCTCGTTCGACAAAAAGGGCGGCAGCGCCCCGGTGGCCGAGATCAACATGGTCCCGCTCATCGACGTGATGCTGGTGCTGCTGGTGATCTTCATCGTCACCGCCCCGCTGCTGACCCATGCCGTCAAGCTGGACCTGCCCAAGGTCGACTCCAGCGCCAACGACGTCAAGCCCGACAAGATCGACTTCGCCATCGACGCCCAGAGCCAGCGCTTCTGGAACGGCGAGGCGGTCAGCCGCGAAGAGGCCGCCCGCCGCTTCCTGGCCGAGGGCCAGCGCCAGCCGCAGCCCGAAGTCCATCTCCGGGCCGACCATGCCACCCCCTACCAGGGCGTGGCCGAGACGCTGGCCGACGCCAGCAAGGCCGGCCTGAGCAAGGTCGGCTTCGTGAGCCAGCCCGAGCCGCGCTGACGGGACAGCGCCGCGGGCCCCTCTGACACCCCGGGGCCCGCCACGCCGGTCCAGCCAGCCCCCAGCTCGCCAGATTTCCCCGACGCGCACCGTCTGCCGCTCCCAGCCCGCCGCCGCCAGCCCAGGGCCGGAAGGTGCGTCATTGCCTTGTTGTTGACACACCGAGAAGACTCCATGACCTCTCCCCGTCCGAACCGCCGCCCGCTGCCGCGCGTGGCCGCCTCCACCCTGCTGCCCCTGGGCGCGCTGGCCGCTGGCTTTGCCCACGCCCAGGCCACCCCGGCCGACGCGCCCACCGCGGTGCTGCCCACCGTGCGCGTGACCGCCACCGCCGAGACCGAGCAGGGCAAGGACACCCTCAAGCCCGCCACCACCCGCATCGGCAAGGGCACCCAGGCGGTCAAGGACATCCCGCAGTCGGTCACCGTGCTGACCGAGCGGCTGATGAACGACCGCAACCTGGACGACTTCAAGGAAGTGCTGCGCAGCACCGCCGGCGTGACCTTCCTGGCCGGCGAGACCGGCGAAGAGGACGTGCGCCTGCGCGGCTTCTCGCTGCAGCAGGCCGGTGACATCTACATCGACGGCATGCGCGACTCGCCGGTGATCGAGCGCGACACCTTCAACTACGACCGCGTGGAAGTGCTCAAGGGCTCGGCCTCGATGCTGTTTGGCCGCGGCTCCACCGGCGGCGTGGTCAACCAGGTGAGCAAGCAACCCTTTGCCATGGACCAGCATGAAGTGGCACTGACCGTGGGCAGCGGCAACGACAAGCGCCTGACCGGCGACTTCAACCTGGGCATGGGTGAGAACGCCGGCCTGCGGGTGAACGCCATGGTCCAGCAAGCCGACAACTGGGGCGCCAGCGTGGACAAGAAGGGCATCGCCCCGACCTACCGCTGGGGCATCGGCACCACCGACGAGTTCAGCGTGGGCCTGTACCACCTGACCTACGACAACCGGCCCAACTACAACCACCCCTGGTTCCTGTCGGACACCCGCACCGTGGGCAGCAGCACCGTGGCCGTGGGCGAGATCCAGCCCGTGCTGGCCGCCAAGAACTACTACGGCCTGGCCAGCGACTACCACCAGGGCCACAACACCCAGCTCACCTTGGGCCATGTGCACCGCTTTGGCGACGGCGGCGAGCTGAGCACCCGCGTGCGCCACGGCACCTATGAGCGCGACATCCTGGTCAGCGCCATCCGCTGGGGCACCACCAATGGCGCCACCACCACCGCCAGCAACGTCAGCGACGCCACCCTGCTGAGCCGCAGCCCCAAGGGCCGGTACGCCGAAAGTGACATCACCTCGCTGCAGTCGGACTACAGCCGCAAGTTCGCCGCCGCCGGGCTGGAGCACGAACTGCTGGCCGGCCTGGACGTGGTGGACGAAGACGCCCAGCGCATCAACAGCTACACCACCGGCCTGACCTACCCCAGCACCACCGTGGGCACGCCCAACGACGGCGCCAGCGTGGCCGACACCCGCGCCGACCCCAAGCTCAACAGCTTCCAGGCCCGCAACCTGGGCGTGTACGTGCAGGACACCCTGAGCCTGACGCCGCAGTGGAAGCTGCTGGCCGGCCTGCGCATGGACCTGTTCAAGGCCCGCTACCAGACCGCGGAGACCACCGCCGCCAACGGCACCGTCACCCCGGCCACCTCGTTTGAGCGCACCGACCGGCTGTGGAGCCCGCGCCTGGGCGCCATGTTCCAGCCGGATGCGGCCAGCAACTACTACTTCTCGTACGGCACGTCCTACAACACCTCGGGTGACACCTACCAGTACGCGGTGGGCTCGCCCAGCAGCCGCGTGGCCAACACCCCGGCCGAGAAGAGCCGCAACATCGAGCTGGGCGCCAAGTGGGACCTGTTCAGCCAGCGCGCCCTGCTGGGCCTGGCCCTGTTCCGCTCGGAGAAGTACAACGAGCGCAACACCGACCCCGACACCGCCGCCACGCAGGAGCTGCTGTCGGGCCGCCGCCACGCCACCGGTCTGGAGCTGAACCTGGCCGGCCGCGTCACGCCCGCCTGGGAGGTGTTCTACAACCACACCTGGATCCCCTCGGCCCGCATTGACGAGAGCAACGTGGCCCTCAACGCCACCAGCACCGGCGCCCAGGTCGAAGGCGACCGCCCGGGCCTGACGCCCAAGCACAGCGCCAGCCTGTGGAGCACCTACAAGCTCAGCCCGCAATGGCGCGTGGGCGGCGGCCTGAACTACAGCGGCGAGCAGAACCCCGAGGGCTCGCGCCACGTCATCGCCCCGGCCTTCACCACCGTGGACGCCATGGCCGAGTACACCTTCAGCGAGCGCTACAGCGCCAAGCTCAACGTCAGCAACCTGACCGACGAGCTGTACGCCGATGCGCTCTACCGCGGCTTCTACACCCCGGGCGCCCCGCGCAAGGTGCAGCTGACCGTCAAGGGCACCTTCTACTGAGCCCCCGCCGGGCGCCTGCGTGCGCCCGCCCTGCGCCCCGCGGCCGCCAGGCCCCGGGGCGCAGACCCTTCCCAGCCCACCGCCAGGACCCGCCGCCATGCTGCTCCACATCGAGAACGTGCTCACCCCCGACGAACTGCAGCAGGCGCGCGCCCTGGCCGGGCCCCAGGCCCCCTGGGTGGACGGCCGCACCAGCGCCGGCCCCCAGGCGGTGCAGGCCAAACAGAACCAGCAGCTGGCCCAGGACAGCGACGCCAGCCAGCGCCTGCAGGCCCTGGTGCTGGCGGCCTTGCACCGGCACCCGCTGTTTTTCTCCGCGGCCCTGCCGCGCAAGATCTTCAACCCGCTGTTCAACCGCTACGGCGGCGACACCAACTGCTACGGCAACCACGTGGACGGCGCCGTCATGCACTCGCGCGCCGACGGGCAGAAGGTTCGCTCGGATGTGAGCTGCACCCTGTTCCTGGCCGAGCCGCAGGAGTACGACGGCGGGGACCTCGTCATCGAAGACACCTTTGGTGAACAACGGGTCAAGCTGCCCGCCGGCGACCTGGTGCTCTACCCCAGCAGCAGCGTGCACCGGGTGGAGCCCGTCACCCGCGGCCACCGCGTGGCCAGCTTTTTCTGGGTGCAGAGCATGGTGCGCAGCGACGAGCAGCGCCGCCTGCTCTTTGACCTGGACATGAGCCTGATGCGCCTGCGGGAGCGCCACGGCGACAGCCCCGAGAGCGTGCGCCTGGCCGGCACGTACCACAACCTGCTGCGCATGTGGGCCGAGACCTGAGCCCCTGCGCCGAGGGGCCTAGGCCATAGGCCGGGCGCCGTGCGCCAGGCTCAGCGCGTCGTGCCGGTCCAGCACCGGCGGCACCGCCGGGTGCATCGCCGACGGCCCAGGCCCGCACGCCGCTCAGCCCTGCAACCGCCAGCCGCCGCCCAGGGCGCGGAACAGCTCCACGGCCGCGCTCAGGCGCGCCAGCTCCAGGCTGGTCAGGCCGTCCTGGGCGGAGAAGACGGTGCGCTGCGCCTCCAGCACCGCCTGCAGGTTGCCGCTGCCGGCACGGTACTGGGCTTCGGCCAGCGCCAGGGCGCGCCGCGCCTGGGCCAGCACTTCGGCCTGCGCCAAGGTCTGCTGGCGTTGGCGCTCCGCGCCGCCCAGGGCGTCGTCCACCTCCTTGAGCGCGGCGCGCAGCGCCTCGCCGTACCCCAGCACCAGCACCTGGCGCTGCGACTGGCTCAGGGCCACGGCCGTCTGGCGCTGGCCACCGTCAAACAGGGTGTAGGCCAGCGAGGCGCCCAGCGAGAGGGCGCGGCTGGGGTCGGCCAGCACCCACAGCGTGTCACTGCCCAGGCTGGCCCCAGCCGACAGGCTCAGGCTGGGCAGCAGCGCGGCCCGGGCGGCGGCCACATTGGCCTGCGCGGCCCCCAGCTGGGCCTCTTGCGCGGCCAGGTCCGGCCGGCGCAGCAGCAGCTCGGCCGGCTGCACCAGGGCCGGCGCCGGCACCTGCAGCTGGGCCCAGGGGTGGACCGGCGGCGTGTAGTCCTGCGGGGTGCGGCCCAGCAGCAGGGCCAGGGCCGTGGCGTACTGGCGCTGGGCCAGTTGCAGGGGCAGCAGGGCCGCGCGCTGGCTCAGCACGGTGGTCTGTTGCTGCGCCACCTCCAACGGGGTGGCCACGCCGGCACGGTGGCGGGCCTGCACGATGGCCAGCAGGCGCTCGGCCAAGGCCAGGTTGTCGCGCGCCAGGCGCAGGCGCTCGGCGCTGGCCAGGCCGTTGAGCCAGGCGGTGGCCACGCTGGCCTGCAGGCTCAGGCGGGCGCTGGCCAGGTCAAAACCGCGCTGGGCCACGGTGGCCTGCGCGGCCTGCTCATCCGCAGCCAGGCGGCCCCACAGGTCCAGCTCGTAGCCGGCCGACAGGCCCAGGCTGCTGCTGCGGGTGGCGGCCCAGTCGCCGCCCGCCGCGGCGCTGCGCCGGGCATTGGCGCCGGCACTCAAGCCCACGCTGGGGCCGGCGGCGGCCTGGGTCTGGCGCAGGCTCAGCTCGGCCTGACGCAGGCGCTCCAGTGCTTGCGCCAGGGTGGCGCTGCCGGCCTCGGCCTGCTGCATCAGGTCCACCAGGGCCGGCGCCTGGAAGCCTGCCCACCAGTCGGGTGGCGGTGGGGCCAGGACTGCAGGGTTCAAGCCCAGGCCAGGATCGTCCAGGCGCACGGGCAGGGCCACGGCGGGGCGCTCACCGTGCGGCAGGGGGGTGGCACCGGGCAGGGCGTCGCCCGGGGCGGTGGCGGCGCAGCCGGCCAGCACGGCGGCGGCCAGGGCCGCCAGGGGCAGGCAAGAAGGCAGATTCATGTTGTTCACTCCGAAGCCAGGGCCACCACCGGGTCCAGCCGGGCGGCGCGCCGCGCCGGCCACCAGCCAAACACCAGGCCTGTGGCGAAGGCGCAGCCAAAGGCCAGCAGCACCGGGGCCAGGGCGTACTGCACCGGGGTGCCGAACGCGGCGATCAGGGCGGTGGTGCCCAGGCCGCCGGCCACGCCCACCGCGCCGCCCAGGGCGGTGACCACCAGCGCCTCCACCAGAAACTGCTGCTGGATGTGGCGCCGGCGCGCACCGGTGGCCATGCGGATGCCGATCTCGCGGGTGCGCTCGGTGACGCTGACCAGCATGATGTTCATCACCCCAATGCCGCCCACCAGCAGGGAGATGGCGGCAATGGCGCCCAGCAGCACGGTCATGGTGTCCTGGGCCTCGCTGGCGGTGTCGATGATGGAGGCCATGTTGCGGATCTGGAAGTCCACGGTGCCGTGGCGCTCGGTCAGCAGGGTTTCCACCGCCGTCTGGGTGGCGTCGATCTGCGCCACGTCCTTGACGGCCACCGTCACGTTGCGCAGGAAGCGTTGGCCCGAGAGCCGCAGCTGGCTGGTGGCGTAGGGCACCAGCACCACGTCATCCTGGTCCTGCCCGTTGGGCGAGGCACCACGCGGCGCCATCACCCCCACCACCTGGAAGATGAGGTTGTTGACCAGCACGTAGCGGCCCAGCGGGTCCTCGCCATCAGGAAACAGGGCGCGTGCCACGGTCTGGCCCAGCACGGCCACGGTGGCATAGCTGGTCTCGTCCTCCTCGGTGAAGAAGGTGCCCTGTGCCGGCTGCCACTGGCGGGCCAGCGGAAACTTCCAGGAGGTGCCCAGCACCTGCGTGCTGTGGTCGCGGCCCTCCAGCCGCAGGGTGACGGTGCTTTCCTGTTCGGGCACGGCGGCCAGCACATTGGGCACCTCGGTGTCGATGGCCTTGACGTCAGCGGGCACCAGGGTGGAGACGTTGCGGAAACCCCGCTGGTTGGGCGCGCCCGGGCGCACCAGCAGCAGGTTGGAGCCCATGGCGCTGATGCGGTCGAGCACCTGCTGCTTGGCCCCGTCGCCGATGGCCAGCATGGCAATGACCGAACCCACGCCGATGACGATGCCCAGCAGCGTGAGCACGGCGCGGAACAGGTTGGCCCGCAGCGCGCGCAGGGCCACGCCGGCGCCCTCCAGGGCCTCGGCCAGGGGGCGGCCATGGCCGGTGGGGCGGGCGGGGGGCTGGGGCCGCGCGGCGGCGGCCGGGCGTGGCCCGGGGTCATTGACGATGCGGCCGTCGCGGATCTCGATGACCCGGTCGGCGTGGCGTGCCACCTCGGGGGCGTGGGTGATCAGCAGCACGGTGTGGCCTTGGGCGGCCAGGTCTTTGAGCAAGGCCATGACCTCGGCGCCGCTGCGGCTGTCCAGCGCGCCGGTGGGCTCGTCGGCCAGCACGATGCGCCCGCCGTTCATCAGCGCCCGGGCGATGGACACCCGCTGCTGCTGCCCGCCGGAGAGTTGGCTGGGCCGGTGGTGGCCGCGGTCGGCCAGGCCCAGACGGGCCAGCAGCTCGGCCGAGCGCGCTTGCCGCTGGGCCGGTGGCAGGCCGGCGTACAGGGCGGGCACCTCCACGTTCTCCGCCGCGGTGGCGGTGGCCAGCAGGTGGTAGCTCTGGAAGACGAAACCAAAGGTGTCACGCCGCAGCGTGGCCAGCTCGTCGGGCGCCAGCGGGCCCACCTCGCGCCCGTCCAGCAGGTACTGGCCGGTGCTGGGGCGGTCCAGGCAGCCCAGGATGTTCATGAGCGTGGATTTGCCGGAGCCGGAGGCGCCGACGATGGCCACCAGCTCGCCGGCGTGGATGTCCAGGTCGATGCCGTGCAGCACCGGCACCTGCAGATCGCCTTGCTGGTAGGTCTTGGTGATGCCGCGCAGGCGGATGAGCGGGGCGCCCATCTCAGCGGCCTCCGGGGCCGCCAGGGCCCATGCCGGGGACACCACCGGGCATGCCGCCCTGCAGGCCACCCGCACCGGCCTGCCCGGCCTGGCCACCCTGCGCGCCTTGGCCGCCCTGGCGTTGGCGGTCTTGGCCGGCGCGTTTGACGCCAGCCACCACCTGTTCGCCCTCGCGCAGACCCGAGAGCACTTCGGCATGCACCCGGTTGCTCACGCCCAGCAGCACCTCACGCTCCTCGGTATGGCCGTCGGCCTTCATGACTTTGACCGTGGCCTTGCGCGGCAGCCGGCGGGGTGGGTTGTCCACCGGCACGGCGGCGCGGCGGGGGGAGGCGGCGGCAGGGGGGACCGTGGCGGCCGGCACACGGGCCGGCGCCGGGGGCGCC
>NZ_JAAGOH010000064.1 GCF_010499455.1 Ideonella livida
CGGTCGAGTCATTGCCTTCGCCACCGCTGACGGTGTCATTGCCGGCGCCGCCGTCCACGGTGTCGTCGCCCACACCGCCGTCGGTCGAGTCGTCGCCTTCGCCGCCTGCGGTCGAGTCATTGCCTTCACCGCCGGTCACGGTGTCGCTGCCGGCGCCGCCGTCCACGGTGTCGTCGCCCGCGCCGCCGTCGGTCGAGTCATCGCCTTCGCCGCCTGCGGTCGAGTCATTGCCTTCACCGCCGGTCACGGTGTCATTGCCCGTACCGCCATCCACGGTGTCGTCGCCCACACCGCCGTCGGTCGAGTCGTCGCCTTCGCCGCCTGCGGTCGAGTCATTGCCTTCACCGCCGGTCACGGTGTCGCTGCCGGCGCCGCCGTCCACGGTGTCGTCGCCCACACCGCCGTCGGTCGAGTCATCGCCTTCGCCGCCTGCGGTCGAGTCATTGCCTTCGCCACCGCTGACGGTGTCATTGCCGGCGCCGCCGTCCACGGTGTCGTCGCCCACACCGCCGTCGGTCGAGTCATCGCCTTCGCCGCCTGCGGTCGAGTCATTGCCTTCACCGCCGGTCACGGTGTCGTTGCCCGTACCGCCGTCCACGGTGTCGTCGCCCACACCGCCGTCGGTCGAGTCGTCGCCTTCGCCGCCTGCGGTCGAGTCATTGCCTTCGCCACCGCTCAAGGTGTCGTTGCCGGCGCCACCGTCCACGGTGTCGTCGCCGGCACCGCCGTCGGTCGAGTCTTCGCCTTCGCCGCCTGCGGTCGAGTCATTGCCTTCGCCACCGCTGACGGTGTCATTGCCGGCGCCGCCGTCCACGGTGTCGTCGCCCACACCGCCGTCGGTCGAGTCGTCGCCTTCGCCGCCTGCGGTCGAGTCATTGCCTTCGCCACCGCTCAAAGTGTCGTTGCCGGCGCCGCCGTCCACGGTGTCGTCGCCCGCGCCGCCGTCGGTCGAGTCGTCGCCTTCGCCGCCTGCGGTCGAGTCATTGCCTTCACCGCCGGTCACGGTGTCGTTGCCCGTACCGCCGTCCACGGTGTCGTCGCCCGTGCCGCCGTCGGTCGAGTCGTCGCCTTCGCCGCCTGCGGTCGAGTCATTGCCTTCGCCACCGCTGACGGTGTCATTGCCGGCACCGCCGTCCACGGTGTCATCGCCGGTGCCGCCGTCCACGGTGTCGTTGCCGGTGGCGCCTTCGACGCTGTCGTCGCCCTCGCCGCCGTCGGTGCTGTCATTGCCCGAACCGGCGCCCAAGGTGTCGTTGCCGGTGCCTCCGGCCAGGGTGTCGTTGCCGGTGCCGCCACTGACGCTGTCGTCGCCTTCACCGCCGGCGCTGCTGTCATCGCCGGCACCACCGGTCACGGTGTCGTTGCCGGCACCGCCGTCCAGCGTGTCGTTGCCGCCGCCGCCGTTCACGGTGTCAGCGTCCGCGCCGCCGTCCCGAATGTCATCGGCCTGGCTGGTGCTGAGGAGGAAGCCATCGCTGACGCGCAGCGTGACGGTGTGGCCGTCGCCGTCGTCGAGCAGATAGTCCTTGTAGCCCGCGGGGGTATCGCCGCCCGAGGTGTCGGTCCAAGTGGCGCCGACGATCAGGAGTTCGTCTTCGGCATCACCGCGGATCGTGAGTTGCGGGCTGCCGGCCGGCAGCAAGGCCAGCACGTCCGCCACCGACAGACGCAGTTGGCTGCCTGAGTCTTCGCCCGGCAGCGCGCCATCGCGCATGTCGATGATTTCGATGTTCTTGAGTTGGACCGTGTCGTCGGTCAGGTCGGCATCGCCCAGCAACACCAAGGTATCGGTGCCGTTGCCGCCGTCAATGAGTTGGTCCTGGCCGTCGTAGACCAGGGTGTCGCTGCCGTCTCCGCCACGCAGCACGTCGCTGCCGGAGCCGCCCAGCACGGTGTCGTCGCCCTCGCCGCCTTCCACGGTGTCGTGGCCTTCACCACCCGACACCAGGTCATTGCCTTCGCCGCCGCTGACGGTGTCGTCTCCGGCGCCGCCGTCCACGGTGTCGTCACCCGCGCCGCCGCTGGCGCTGTCGTTGCCTTCGCCACCGCCCACAGTGTCGTCGCCAGTGCCACCGTCCACGGTGTCGTCGCCGGTGCCACCGTCCACGGTGTCGTCGCCCTCGCCGCCAGTGGCCGAATCGTTGCCTTCGCCGCCGGACACGGTGTCGTGGCCCGCACCGCCGTCCACGGTGTCATCACCCACACCGCCGTCGGCCGAGTCATCGCCTTCACCGCCGGCGGTGCTGTCGTTGCCTTCACCGCCGGTCACGGTGTCGTCACCCACGCCGCCCGATACGGTGTCGTTGCCGGCGCCACCGTCCACGGTGTCGTCACCGGTGCCACCATCGGCACTGTCGTCGCCTTGGCCGCCAGCAGTGCTGTCGTTGCCTTCGCCACCGCTCACGGTGTCGTTACCCGCACCGCCGTCCACAGTGTCGTCACCCGTGCCGCCGTCGGCCACGTCATCGCCCTCGCCGCCGGCGGTGCTGTCGTGGCCTTCGCCACCGCTCACGGTGTCGTTGCCCGTACCGCCGTCCACGGTGTCGTCGCCCACGCCGCCGTCAGCCGAGTCATCACCCTCGCCGCCGGTGGTGCTGTCGTGGCCTTCGCCACCACTCACGGTGTCGTTGCCGGCACCACCGTCCACGGTGTCGTCGCCGACGCCGCCATCGGTGCTGTCTTGGCCTTCGCCACCCGTGGCGGAGTCATTGCCTTCGCCACCGGTCACGGTGTCGTCACCGGCACCGCCGTCCACGGTGTCATCGCCCACGCCGCCGTCGGTGCTGTCGTCGCCTTCCCCACCTGTGCCTGAGTCATTGCCTTCGCCACCGGTCACGGTGTCGTCACCGGCACTGCCGTTCACGGTGTCATCGCCCACGCCGCCGTCGGTGCTGTCGTTGCCTTCGCCACCCGTGGCTGAGTCATTGCCTTCGCCACCGCTCACGGTGTCGTTGCCGGTGCCGCCGTCCACGGTGTCGTCGCCCACGCCGCCGTCGGTGCTGTCGTCGCCTTCCCCACCGGCCGTGCTGTCGTTGCCTTCGCCACCACTCACGGTGTCGTTGCCGGTGCCGCCGTCCACGGTGTCATCGCCGGTGCCGCCGGCGGTGCTGTCATCGCCTTCACCGCCAGCGGTGCTGTCGTTGCCTTCGCCACCACTCACGGTGTCGTTGCCGGCGCCGCCGTCCACGGTGTCACTGCCAGTGCCGCCGTCCACGGTGTCGTCACCGCCACCGCCGGTGGCGCTGTCATCGCCTTCACCGCCGCTGGTGGTGTCATTGCCGGCGCCGCCGCCCAGCGTGTCATTCCCTGTGCCGCCGTCCAGAGTGTCGTTGCCGGTGCCGCCGGTGACGCTGTCGTCGCCCTCGCCACCGCCCGAGCTGTCATCACCGGCGCCGCCGGCGACGGTGTCGTTGCCCGCGCCGCCATCCAGCGTGTCGTTGCCGCCCGCGCCGTTGACGGTGTCAGAGCCCGACCCCCCGTTCAGGCTGTCTTCGATTTGGCTGGTGTTGAGCACCAAGCCATCGGTCACGCGCAGCGTGACGGTGTGACCGTTGCCATCGTCCAGCAGGTAGTCGGTGTAGCCGGCGGGTGTGTTGCCACCTGTGGTGTCGGTCCAGGTGGCGCCCACCACCAACACTTCATCACCCAACTCGCCCAGCACGGTGAGCAAGGTATCGCCTTGCGGCAGCAGGGCCAGCACCTCGTCCACGGACAGGCGCACCTGGCTGGCGGAGTCTTCGCCCGCGATGGCGCCGTCGCGCAGGTCCAGCACTTCAAGGTTGCTCAGGACCACCGTGTCGGTGGTCAGGTCGGCATCGTCCAGCAGCACCAAGGTGTCGGTGCCGTCGCCACCCTCGGCGGCTTGGTCTTGGGCGTCGTAGACCAGGGTGTCGTTGCCCGAGCCGCCTTGCAGCACGTCGCTGCCGGCACCGCCGGTGACGGTGTCATCGCCGTCACCGCCGTCCACGGTGTCATCGCCTTCGCCGCCATCGGTGGCGTCGTTGCCGGCGCCACCACGCACGGTGTCGTTGCCGCTGCCACCGGTCACGGTGTCATCGCCCTCACCACCGTCCACGCTGTCGGCGCCTTCGCCGCCATCGGTCAGATCGTTGCCCGCGCCGCCGTTCACGGTGTCGTCGCCGGTGCCGCCCGAGACGGTGTCATCACCGTCGCCGCCGTCCACACTGTCGGCGCCTTCGCCGCCTTCGGTGACGTCATTGCCTGCGCCACCGCTCACGGTGTCGTCGCCAAAGCCTCCGGTGACGGTGTCGTCGCCCTCGCCGCCGTCCACGCTGTCAGCGCCTTCGCCGCCGTCGGTCACGTCATTGCCGGCGCCACCGCTGACGGTGTCGTCGCCCGTGCCGCCGGTGACGGTGTCATCACCTTCGCCGCCATCCGCGCTGTCGGCGCCTTCGCCGCCGTCGGTCAGGTCGTTGCCCGCGCCGCCGCTCACGGTGTCGTCGCCCACGCCGCCAGTGACGGTGTCGTCGCCTTCGCCGCCGTCCACGCTGTCGGCGCCTTCGCCGCCATCGGTCACGTCGTTGCCCGCACCACCGCTGACGGTGTCGTCGCCGGTGCCACCCGAGACGCTGTCATCGCCTTCGCCGCCGTCGGTCACATCGTTGCCCGCGCCGCCGTCCACGGTGTCGCTGCCGGCGCCGCCGCTGGCGGTGTCGTCGCCTTCGCCGCCGTCCACGCTGTCAGCGCCTTCGCCGCCATCGGTCACGTCGTTGCCGGCGCCGCCGCTCACGGTGTCGTCGCCGGTACCGCCGTCGACCGAGTCGTCGCCTTCGCCGCCGTCGGCCAGGTCATTGCCTTCGCCGCCGCCCACGGTGTCATCACCCGTACCGCCGGAGACGCTGTCATCACCCGTGCCGCCGTCGGCCACGTCGTTGCCTTCGCCGCCCGCCACGGTGTCGTCACCGGTGCCACCGTCCACGGTGTCGTCGCCGGTGCCACCGCCGGTGGCGTCATGGCCTTCGCCACCGCTCACGGTGTCGTCGCCGGCGCCACCGTCCACGGTGTCATCGCCCACGCCACCATCAGCAGCGTCATCGCCTTCGCCGCCAGCGGTGCTGTCATTGCCTTCGCCACCACTCACGGTGTCGTTGCCGGCGCCGCCGTCCACGGTGTCATCGCCCACACCGCCATCGGCGGCGTCATCGCCTTCGCCGCCGGCGGTGCTGTCATTGCCTTCGCCACCGGACACGGTGTCGTTGCCGGCGCCGCCGTCCACGGTGTCATCGCCCACGCCGCCGTCGGCGGCGTCATCGCCCTCGCCACCGGCCGTGCTGTCATTGCCCTCGCCACCGCTCACGGTGTCGTTGCCGGCGCCGCCGTCCACGGTGTCGTCGCCGGTGCCGCCGTCGGTGCTGTCGTCGCCTTCGCCGCCAGCGGTGCTGTCGTGGCCCTCGCCGCCGCTCACGGTGTCGTTGCCGGCACCGCCGTCGACGGTGTCGTCACCCACACCGCCATCGGTGTTGTCATCACCGTCGCCGCCGGCCGCCGAGTCACTGCCTTCGCCACCGCTCACGGTGTCGTTGCCGGCACCGCCGTCGACGGTGTCGTCGCCCGTTCCGCCGTCGGTGGAATCATCACCGTCGCCGCCGGCGGTCGAGTCGTTGCCCTCGCCACCGGACACGGTGTCGTTGCCCGCACCGCCGTCCACGGTGTCGTCGCCCACACCGCCGTCGGTGCCGTCGTCGCCTTCGCCGCCAGCAACCGAGTCATTGCCTTCGCCGCCGCTCACGGTGTCGTGGCCAGCGCCGCCGTCCACGGTGTCGTCGCCGGCACCGCCATCGGTGCTGTCGTCGCCTTCGCCGCCAGCAACCGAGTCATTGCCTTGGCCGCCTTCGACGGTGTCGTCGCCGCTGCCGCCGTCCACGGTGTCATCCCCCGTGCCGCCGTCCACGGTGTCGCTGCCCGCACCGCCGTCCACCGAGTCGCTGCCGGTGCCGCCGGTGCTGCTGTCGTCACCTTCGCCGCCACCCACGGTGTCGTCGCCCACGCCACCGCCCAGGGTGTCGTTGCCGGTCCCGCCGTCCAGGGTGTCATCGCCCGTGCCGCCGCTGACGCTGTCGTCGCCAGCGCCGCCGCCGGCGCTGTCGTTGCCCGCACCGCCGTTGACGGTGTCATCCCCTTGGCCGCCGTCCAGCGTGTCGTTGCCACCGGCGCCATTGACGGTGTCGGAGCCCGAGCCGCCATTGAGGCTGTCTTCGGTTTGGCTGGTGCTGAGCACAAAGCCGACGGTCACACGCAGCGTGACGGTGTGGCCGGCGCCGTCGTCCAGCAGGTAATCCTGGTAGCCCGCCGGCGTGTGGCCGCCGCTGGTGTCCGTCCAGGTGGCACCGACCACCAGCACTTCGTCACCTTCGTCGCCCAGCACCGTGAGCAAGTCGCTGCCCTGCGGCAGCATCGCCAGCACGTCGGCCACCGACAGGCGCACCTGGCTGGCCGAGTCCTGCCCTTCGATGGCACCGTCGCGCAGGTCCAGCACCTCGATGTTGCGCAGCTCCACCGCGTCGGTGCTCAGGTCGGCATCGCCCAGCAGCACCAGGGTGTCGGTGCCTTCACCGCCGTCTGCGGTCTGGTCTTGGGCGTCGTACACCAGGGTGTCATTGCCCGCACCGCCTTGCAGCACGTCGCGGCCTGCACCACCCGTGACGGTGTCGTCACCTTCTCCGCCGTCGACGGTGTCATTGCCTTCGCCGCCGTCGGTGGCATCGTTGCCGGCGCCGCCGCTTACGCTGTCATCGCCGCTGCCGCCGGTCACGGTGTCATCGCCCGTGCCGCCGTCCACCACGTCATCGCCTTCGCCGCCATCGGCAGCGTCATTGCCAGCGCCGCCGGACACGGTGTCGTCGCCCGTGCCGCCGTCCACCGCGTCGTTGCCCTCACCGCCATCGGTGGCGTCGTTGCCAGCGCCACCGCTCACGGTGTCATCGCCCGTGCCGCCGTCCACGGCGTCATCGCCTTCGCCGCCTTCGGCCGCGTCGTTGCCAGCGCCACCGCTCACGGTGTCATCACCCGTGCCGCCGTCCACGGCGTCATCGCCTTCGCCGCCGCCAGCCGCGTCGTTGCCGGCGCCACCGGACACGGTGTCATCACCGGTGCCGCCAGACACGCTGTCGTCACCTTCTCCACCGGTGGCCATGTCATTGCCTGCGCCACCGTCCACGGTGTCGTCGCCCGTGCCGCCGTCAGTGGCATCGTTGCCCGCACCACCCGCCACCGTGTCGTTGCCGGAGCCACCCTCCACGGTGTCAGCGCCGTCACCACCATCAGTCACATCGTTGCCAGAACCACCGCTGACGCTGTCATTGCCTGCGCCGCCAGACAGGGTGTCACTGCCCGTGCCGCCGGAGACGTCGTCGTTGCCCTGACCGCCTTCGATGGTGTCGTCGCCAGCGCCACCGGTGACGGTGTCATTGCCACGCCCACCATCCAGCGTGTCGTTGCCGCCGGCGCCGTCCAGGGTGTCAGAGCCCGCGCCGCCGTTGCGGCTGTCCTCGGTTTGGCTGGTGCTGAGCACAAAGCCATCGGTCACACGCAGCGTGACGGTGTGGCCCGCGCCGTCGTCCAGCAGGTAGTCCTTGTAGCCCGCCGGCGTGTGGCCGCCGCTGGTGTCCGTCCAGGTGGCACCCACCACCAGCACTTCGTCACCTTCGTCGCCCAGCACCGTGAGCAAGTCGCTGCCCTGCGGCAGCATCGCCAGCACGTCGGCCACCGACAGGCGCACCTGGCTGGCCGAGTCCTGCCCTTCGATGGCACCGTCGCGCAGGTCCAGCACCTCGATGTTGCGCAGCTCCACCGCGTCGGTGCTCAGGTCGGCATCGCCCAGCAGCACCAGGGTGTCGGTGCCTTCACCGCCGTCTGCGGTCTGGTCTTGGGCGTCGTACACCAGGGTGTCATTGCCCGCACCGCCTTGCAGCACGTCGCGGCCTGCACCACCCGTGACGGTGTCGTCACCTTCTCCGCCGTCGACGGTGTCATTGCCTTCGCCGCCGTCGGTGGCATCGTTGCCGGCGCCGCCGCTTACGCTGTCATCGCCGCTGCCGCCGGTCACGGTGTCATCGCCCGTGCCGCCGTCCACCACGTCATCGCCTTCGCCGCCATCGGCAGCGTCATTGCCAGCGCCGCCGGACACGGTGTCGTCGCCCGTGCCGCCGTCCACCGCGTCGTTGCCTTCGCCGCCGTCGGCCGCGTCGTTGCCGGCGCCACCGCTCACGGTGTCATCGCCGGTTCCGCCGTCCACCGAGTCGTCACCTGCGCCGCCTTCGGTCACGTCATGGCCGGCGCCACCGCTCACGGTGTCATCGCCCGTGCCGCCGTCCACGGCGTCATCGCCTTCGCCGCCGCCAGCCGCGTCGTTGCCAGCACCGCCGGACACGGTGTCGTCGCCCGTGCCGCCGTCCACGGCGTCATCGCCTTCGCCGCCTTCGGCCGCGTCGTTGCCGGCGCCACCAGACACGGTGTCGTCGCCCGTGCCGCCGTCCACCGCGTCATCGCCTTCGCCGCCGTCGGCCGCGTCGTTGCCGGCGCCACCGGACACGGTGTCGTCGCCCGTGCCGCCGTCCACGGCGTCATCGCCTTCGCCGCCGCCAGCCGCGTCGTTGCCGGCGCCAC
>NZ_JAAGOH010000065.1 GCF_010499455.1 Ideonella livida
GGCGGCGGGGTGTCGGGCAGGATGGCGATGCGGGCGACCTGGGGGCGGGGCTTGGCCTCGCCCGCGCCGACCCAGGACTTCAGGGCCCAGGCCAGCAGGGCGATCAGGGCCACGGCGGCCAGGCCCAGGCCGGCGCGACGCAGCAGCGCGGCGCTGACGCGGCCACGCTGCCCGCGCGGGCGGCCCTGGGCGGCCAACGCACTCTGGCGGGCGATGAGGGCGGTGGTGTGGTGCATGGGGGGCTCCTGGGGGAGGTGGACGCTCAGGTCCCGATGCGGGCGGTGACCAGGCCCATGTCCACCGCCAGGCGGTTGCACAGGTCGATGACCTGCACCACCTGCTCGTAGGCGGCCTGCGCATCGCCCTTGATGGCCACGGTGAGCTTGGGGTCGCGGGCCTTGGCCTGGGTCAGGCGCTGCTCGATCTCGGCCAGCGAGAGGGCCGAGCCGTTGAGCAGCAGGGCGCCGCTGGCGGCCACCTGCACGATGAGCAGTTCATGCGGTTCGCTCATGGGCTTGAGCGAGGGTTTGGGCATCTGGATGGTCAGGCCCTGCACCGAGGCGGTGGTCATGAGAATGAACACCACCAGCAGCACGTAGGCCAGGTCCAGCATGGGGGTGACGTTGATGGTGTCGTAGGGCTTGGTGTCGTTCTGAACCTGCATGGCGGGCCTCCTTCAGCCGGCGGCGGGGGCGCGCTGGGTGACCAGGCCCACCTCGGTGATGTCCAGGCGCTTGAGGGCCTCCAGCACCTCACTGACCTTCTGGTACGGGGCTCGGGCATCGGCCTTGAGCACCACGGGCAGCGCGGGGTTGGCGGCCTTGTAGCTGGCCAAGCGGGCACCCAGCTCCTGGGCGTTGGCCACGGGGTAGGCGTCCAGGTAGAGGGTGCCGTCGGCGGTCAGGGTGATGGCGCGCAGCTGGGGTTTGGCCAGGGAGGCGGCGGCCTGGGTGCGCGGCGACTGGACCTTGACGCCCTGGACCGAGGCGGTGGTGAGGATGATGAAGGTCACCAGCAGCACATACGCCAAGTCCAGCATCGGCGTGATGTTGATGTCGTCGTAGGGCTGGTTGTCGCTGCGGACGTCGGCGGCCATGGTGGCGCTCTCCCGGGGCTCAGCGCTGACCGTGCGCCTCGGCGGCGCGGGTGACGAACTCGTCCACGAAGATCTGCATGTCCGAGGAGATGTTCTTGATCTGCGCGGCCAGCCAGTTGTAGCCAAACAGCGCCGGGATGGCCACGCCCAGGCCGGCCACGGTGGCCAGCAGCGCGGCGGCAATGCCCGGGGCGATGGCATTGACGTTGACGTCACCGGCTGCGGCGATGGCGGCGAAGGTGATCATCACGCCCACCACCGTGCCCAGCAGGCCCAGGAAGGGGCCGCCGGAGATGGCGATGGTCAGCAGCACCATGCGGGCGTTGAGGTGGTGGTTCTGGCGCACCTGCACCGCATCCATGGTGGCCTTGATGGCGTCCAGGGCGGCACCGCTGAGCTCGGTGCGGCCGGCGTCAAAGCGCTTGCCGATCTCGGCCTGGCCGGTGCGCCAGAGCTGGTAGAGGGTGGAGCCGTCCAGGCCCCGGGCGTCCTTCAGGCTCTCGCCGCTGAGGTCGGCGCGGAAGCGGTGGAGGAAGCGGTCGTTGGCCTGCCCGATCTGGCGCACCAGACGGGCCTTGGTGACCATGACCCAGGCGGCGATGGCGAACATCACGCCCAGGATGACGATGACCACCCAGGCGTCGACGGTGAGGTTCTTGACCAGCACGCCCATGTAGCCGGGCTCGCCGCCCTCCTCGGGCTGCCCCACCTGGTCGCGGCTGGCGCGCACCAGGCCACCGTCCAGGCCCTGGGCGGCATGGCCCAGCACGGTCCAGGCCGGCCCTTCGGCGCGGGTGAGCAGCTGCACTTCGTCCATCAGGCCTTTGAAACCCCGGCCCAGCTCCAGGGCGGTGACGGCGCCCAGCGACGGGGCGGCGGCTTGGCCCACGGCCTGGCCGTTCAGGCTCAGCGTGGCTTGGCCAGCCTGCACACTCAGCACCACATGCGCCCAGGCGCCGGCCGGCAGCGCGGCAGGGCCTACACGGGCGGCGCCGGCCTGAAGCTGGAGCTGGCCACCGCTGCGCTGCAGGCGCAGCGGGCCCAGGGCGGCCAGGGTGGCGTCAGCGGTCTCGTCCTCGGGCTTGACCCACAGGGCCAGGGTGAAGTCGCCGCCGCCGGCGATCTGCTTGCCGGCCACCGGCAGGCTCAGCAGGGTGCCGTCGCTGCGCCAGGCGCCGCCCAGCAGGCCGGCGGCCTCGCGCTTGGGCTCGCCCAGCACCAGGGTGGCGGTGGCGCCGTGGGCGCGGTCGGTCACCGGGCCGCTGGCCTCGTCAAAGTGCAGCACGGCGGCAAAGCCTTCGGCAAAGACCGGGGCGCGGGTCTCTTGGGGGGCCTGGGCGTTGCAGGCGTAGACATGCAGCAGGTTCTTGTCGCTGCCGGCCTCCACCACGGGCAGGCGCACCCACAGCACGGCCAGCTCGTTGATGGGATCGAAGCGCTCGATCTCGAAGGGCAGTGGCGTCTTGTCGTCGGCGCCGATGACCCGCAGGTCGCTGCCATCGGGCTGGGCGGCGGTGAAGTCGAAGTTGCCGGTGTGCAGGCGCACCGGCACCACCACGTCCTGCACGGCGGCAGGCAGCTTGAGGCCCTGGTCGCGGGTGTCGAGCACGATGCGGGCGCGGGTGGTCCAGGCGTCCTGCCACCAGGCATGGGCCGGCGCGGCCAGGGCGCAGGCGGCGGCCAGGCCCAGGAAGAGCTTGCGGAGGTTCATGGCAGTGGAGCGTTGCGGAGCGGTTGGGGGCACGGGGGAAGTCATCGGGAAACAGCAGGTACGTCAGGCGCGGCCGAAGCCGAGGAACTCCAGCAGCAGGGCACGGCGCTGGCGGCGGCGGCGGCGCTCGTCCTCGTCTTCGGAGGTGGCGCCGGCGGCGGTGCTGCTGGCCAGGGGCTGGGCCGCCGTCAGCGGCACGGCCGGCGCGGCCACCGGGGCGCCCTGCACGCTGCCGCCCTTGATGTCGTCGGCGCCGCGCACGGTGACCGCGCCCAGCACCACCTGGCCGCTGGAGCGGATGCCGGCCTCGCCGGCGTCAATGGCACCGGCCGGGGCGTAGAGGTCCAGGGTGCTGGCGGCGTTGAGCACGGCGATGCCGCTGCCGCTGAAGGCGCCGCTGGTGTCCACCACGATGCGGCCGGTGTTGGGGTCCAGGCGGTACACCGGAGCGGGCGCGCCCACCACGGTCTTGGCGCCGCGGCCGGCGTCGATGTCGCCCTGCGAGGACCACAGCAGCACATCGCCCTGGGCCAGGGTGAAGACCCGGCTCTGGTTGACCAGGAAGTCGTCGCGCACCAGGGCGCTGATGCCGCCGCCGGCCACCGTCACCAGGCCCAGCTCGTTGGCGCCCTTGAGGCTGGAGCCGGTCTCGCCGGCGTTGACGCCTCCGCCCGGGGCCAGCAGCACGATGTCGCCCCCCTGCAGGGTGCGCACGGTGGACTGCGGCAGGCGGATGTCACCGCCGGGGCGGGCCGCGGCGTCGGCGGCCGTGTCTTGCGGGAAGAGCAGGTCCAGGGCCTGGTAGGCCTGGGCATAGGCGGTGGCGCGGGCGCCGGCGTCGCCGGCCTGCACGGCGGCGCGGCCGGCGCTGCGCACCTCGCCCACCAGCACCTGCTGCAGCCACAGCACCTGGCGCGCCCGCGGCAGGGCCTCGAAGGCGCTGCGCGCCTGCTCCAGGCTCAGGCCGGTGCGGCCCTCGTGCGTGGCCATCCAGGCCACCAGGGCCTCGCCGGTGCTGGTGGTGGTCACCTCGGCCTCGGCGCGGGCCAGGGCGCCCAGGATCTCGCCACGCCGGTCCGCCGCCTGTCGGCCCAGCTGGCGGGCCAGGGCCCGGCCCAGCAGGTCCTCGCGCAGCGGGTCGGACAGGCCGCTCCAGGCGGCCAAGGCCTGGGCCGGGGTGTCGGCGGCGTGGTCGGGCAGGGCCCGCACATACCGCACCACCGCCTCCTGCCAGGCGCTGTCGCCCAGCAGGGCCTGCACCCGGGTGACCTTCTGCCACAGCGGCAGGGCCTCGAAGGCCTCGGCCGTGGCGCTGCCCAGCAGCACCGGGCCGGCCGGATCACTGAGCAGGGCGTAGAGGTCGGCGGCATGGTCGCCCAGGCCGGTGCCCAGCAGGTGGGCCCCCTGGTCCAGCGCGGCCTGCAGGTCGGTGGCGGCCAGGCCGGCCACCAGCGTCAGGCGGGCGCCTTGGGCGGCCAGCAGGCCGTTGTCGTTGTTGCCGTTGCTGACCAGGCCACTGCCCTGGCCCAGGTCCAGGTGGCGGCCAGCCAGCAGCACCACATCGCCCGGGCCGCCCACCAGCAGGCCCCCCAGGCCGAACTGCAGGTCACGGCCGGCCTGCAGCAGGGTCAGCTCGGCGGCGCCGCCTTCGCCGGCAGGCTGGTGCTGCACGTCGATGAGGGCCACGTCGCTGTCCAGGCGCAGGTCGCGGCCGGCCTGCAGGGTCAGCGGGCGGGCGCTGCGCAGGCCGTTGGCCAGCACCAGGTCGCCCTGGGCGGCCACCAGGCGCACCGGGTCGCGGTCACTGGCGTCCAGGCGGGCGCCATCGCTGCGGCGCAGGGTGCCGGGCAGCAGCTCGGCCTCGGCGCTGCCCAGGCCACCGTCGGCATGGAACCAGGCCAGCCCGCCGGACAACCGCGCGGCATTGACCTGCAGGCCGTCCTGCAGGCGCAGGTCCTGCCCGGCCACCAGGTCCAGGCGGGTGTCGGCCTGCTGGGCCTGCTGCACCAGGCTGCCGATGCCCCAGGGGCCGGCCAGGCTCAGGTCGCCGCTGGGGGCGGCCAGCCGCACCTGGCCGGGCAGCAGCATCAGGGGGGCGGCAAAGAACTCACCGTCCAGGCCGTGCTCGGTCTCCTTGTCGGTGCGCCACACCAGGTCGCCGGCGGTGGCCACGGCGTTCAGCGTGGCCTGGGTGTCCAGGCCGGCCAGCCAGCGGCCGTCCAGCGCATAGGTGGACTGCAGCGAGCCCACGGTGAGGTCGCGCCGGGCGCCCAGGTGCACCGCGGTGTCGGCATGGGCCAGCACCAGGGCGTGCTGGTCGTCGCCCGGGCCCAGGCCGGCCTGGGTCTGGAAGGCGATGTCGCGCCCGGCGCGCACCGTCAGCGCGGCGCCACCGGCTTGCACCACGCCGTTGACCACGTCGCGGCCGGCCTGCCAGCGCACGCTGCCACCGCCCCAGCGGTGGGCCACGCCGTCGGCGCCAAAGTAGCCGCTGCCGGGGGCGGCGGCCACCAGGTTGACGATGTCCTGCCCGGCGCTGACCTGGATCTGGCCGCCACCGAAAGTGCCCAGGCCGTGCTGGAAGTGCGCGGTGCCGGCGCTCCACCAGGTGGTGGCCAGGCCGTCGGACCCGGTGAACTGGCCGCTACTGCTCCACTCGTTGGGGTGGGCGGCGTAGGCATTGCCCTCGATGCGGCTGACGGACTTGCCGCGCACGCTGCCACCGGCGCGCACCCGCACGTCACCGGCATCGAGGAAGAAGGCGCTGTCCTGGGCCACGCCGGCACGGCGCACGGCCAGGGCCTGGGCGTCGGTGGTGGAGACGCCGGTGGTGTAGGCCCGCACATCGCCAGCAGTGAGCTGGACGTCGCCCGCGGCGGCCAGCACCAGTTCGCCCACGCTGGTGGAGACGGTGGTGACGCTGCGCGCGGTGCCCAGGCTCAGGTCACCGGCGCCGGTGGCGCCCAGGCCCAGGAGGCTGGCGCTCTCCAGGTCGGCGCCGGCGATGAAGCGCAGGCTGCCGCCGCTGGCCAGGGGGCTGGCGCCCTGCCCGGCCTGTACGCTGGCCTTGACCTGCAGGTGGCCAGCGCTGCGCACGGTCAGCGAGAGGTCGCCCACGGTGCTGGCGTCGCCACCGGCAAAGCGCACCCGCTGGGCGTCGGAGGCCAGGCTCCAGGGGCCGGTGAGGCTGAGGTCGCCGCTGGCGCGCAGCTCGGCGCCGGCATGCACCTGCACCCGGCCGGCCAGGCCGTCCTGCCCGGCGCTCAGGCGCTGGGCGATGCCCCGGGCGCCTGCGCCCGAGGCGGTGCCGCCGTCGCCGTCGATGAAGGCGCTGGCCTCGCGCACCACCGTGGCCTGCAAGCCGCTGGCCGGGCCGGCCAGGGTGCCAGCGGCGTCGTAGCGCTTGAGGCCTTCCACGTCCAGGCGGCCCACGCCGGCCAGGGTGCCGGCCAGGGGGTCGATGGCCACCTCGGTGCGGCCGGTGCCGGCCTCGGTCAGGCGCAGGGCCTGCAGGGTCAGGCGGCCGGTCTGGGTGCTCTGGGCCCCGGCCTGCAGGTCGACCCGGCTGCCGGCGGCCAGGGTGATGCCGGCGTCCTGCAGGGCGCCGGCCTCGTCCAGGCGGGCGCTGCGCAGGCTGCGGATGAAGAGCTGCCCGCCCGCGCCCTGGGCCTGGGTGGCGCCGGCCAGGACCTGGGCGCCGTCGGCCAGGCGCACCGCACCGCTGGCCGACAGGCTGACGCGGCCGCCCTCGACGCCGCGGGCGTCCAGGGTGCCCGCCACGTCCAGGGCGCCATGGTCCGCGGCCAGGTCGATGTCGCGGGCGGCCAGGGTGTGGCCGGCGGACAGGCTCAGGCCACCGCCGCCGCGCTGGCGCACTTGCAGGGCGCCACCAAAGTCCAGGCCCTGGCCCGCGGCCACGGCGGCCTGCTGGGCGCGGGCCAGGCCGTCCAGGTCCACGGTGCCCAGGCTGTCGAGCTGGAGCGTGGCCCCGCCCTGCCCGGCCAGCGTGCCGTCCAGCTGCAGGCGGCCCGCGCTGGCCTGCAGCTGCAGGGTGCCGCCCTGGGCGCCGGTGGCGCCGCCGTCGGCGGCCGACACGTCCAGGCGGCTGCCGGCCTCCAGCAGCACCGCGCCCTGCTGGCTGACCAGGCGCGCGGTGCCACCGTCCAGCGGCACGTCCACGCCGCCGGGGCTCAGGGTGCGGCCCGCCAGGTCCAGCCGGGCCTGCGCCCCCAGGCGCAGGTGGTCCTGCGCGGTGGCGCTGAGCTGGCCCGCCGGCAGGGTGATGCGGGTGTCGGCCACCAGCGTGCCGCCGGCCTGCAGGGCCAGGGTGGCGCCCACAGCCGCGGCATCGGGGTCCAGGGCGCTGCCCGCTCCGGCCAGCAGGCTGAGGTCGCCGCCGGCCTGCAGGGCCTGGGAGACGCCGGCCACCGTGGCCTGCACGCCGGGCGTGAGGACCTTGAGGTCACCGCCGGTGGACAGGCTGCCGCTGCCGGCCAGGGCCAGCGCGCCGCTGAGGTCCAGGACGACTTGCTGTGCGCCCTGGACCGCCACGGCGCCTTCGGCCAGGGTCAGGGCGCCGGCGCTGGTGCGCACCGTCAGGCGGCCGGCTCCGCGGCCGGCCGCGGCGGTGGCGCCCGTGCTGTTCTGCAGGGTGACCTGCTGGGCGCGCACGGTGGCGCCGGCCGCCCCGGTGGCGGCGGAAACATCCAGGTTGGGGGTGTCCAGGCGCAGCTCGGCCAGGCCGGCGCGGCCCAGGCTGGTGGCTTCGCCCAGCACCAGCCGGTCGTAGGCGCGCAGGGTGATCGCCTCGGCGCGGGACAGGGCGGCCAGGGTCTCGGCCTGCAGCTGCAGCGCACCGGCGCCGCCGTCGGCGCCCAGCGCCAGGCGGCCACCGGCCAGGGTGATGTCGGCGGCCTGCCAGCGCGGGCTCTGGCCCAGGTGGGCGGCGCCGCTGCTGTCCAGCACCAGGGTGCCGCCGTCGGCCTGCAGGGCCACCGCGTCGCCCAGGTCGAGCTGGCCGGTGCGGGCGGTGGCGCCGGTGCGCTGCAGGCCGGCGCCGGCCGCGG
>NZ_JAAGOH010000066.1 GCF_010499455.1 Ideonella livida
GGCGCCGCGGTGGCCGCAGCGTCCGCCGCCAGCAGGGCCAGCACCTCCTGGCGCAGCGTGCCCTCGGGCAGCCAACGTTGCACCTGGGCGGAGCGTTCGGCGGCGGGCCAGCCCTGGGCGACGTCAAACCAGTGCCGCACCTGCTGCCAGGGGCTGGCCCCCGGCGGCGGTGCGGGCGGCGGCGACGGCGCCGGGTCCGTCACAGCAGGCGCCCCCCCGTGCCGGCGCGGACGGCCTGCAGCGGCGTGCGGGCGTCCAGCAGGGCGCGGGCCTGTTCGGCCCAGGGGCTCAGGCTGCGGGGCACGCCCTCATGCCAAAGCTGGCGCGCCTGGCGGGCGCGCTCGGCCGCCGGAACGGCGCGACCCAGCACGGCCAGGGCCGCCGCCTGTTCGCCCAAGGCCTGGGCCCGCATCCAGCGGGCGTTGGCGTTGGCGGCGTCGGCCGCCTGATCGACCTGGGCCAGCGCCTCATCGGCCCAGCGCAGGGCCTGGGCCGGATCTTGGGCGCGGTGGGTACGCGCCGCCCACAGCCGCACCTCGGCACGCCAGCGGGCCAGGTAAAAGTCCCCCGGCTCGGCCTGCAGGCCGTCCAGCGCCGCCACCGCGGCCCGCAGCAGCGGCCGGGCCGCGGCCTCCTGCCCGCTGCGCGCCAGGGCCCGGGCTCGGGTGAGCTGCAGCAGCGCGGCATCACGCCTCAGGGCCTGGTTGCCCGGATCGTCGGCCAGGGCGTGCCCATACCGCGCATCGGCCCGCTCAAACCAGGGCCGGGCCTGCGCCCAACGCCCGGCCAGACCCAGCGCCACCGCGCGGTTGACCTGGGCCGCGCTGACCTGCTGCTGGAAATGCGGATTGTCCGGAAAGGCCCGCGCGGCGGCCTCACGCAGGGCCAGCATGCGCTCACTTTCCTCCAACGCCATCTGGTCCTGTCCGTCCAGCGAAAGAACGGCCATGCGCCCGGCGTGGGCCCAGGCCAGCTGGTGGGTCCATTCGGCCTGCTCGGGCTGCTCGCGGCGCAGGCGCTCGAACAGCGGCAGGGCCTCGTCCCACCGGCGCAGGGCAGCGTCCACCTGGCCCAGCGAGGCCTGGCTGGGATGGGCCAGCAACATGGCATGGCGGCCCAACCAGGTGGCCCGGCGCGAGCGCACCTGCGGGTCCTGAGGAGCCAGGCGCTCGGCCCGCGTCAGCCACGGCAGGGTCTGGTGCAAGGCCTCCTGCCCGGCCTGCAGGCGGCCCTGGCGCAACAGCAACTGGGCGCGCAGCAGGCCCAGATCGGCGCCAGCGAGCTGGGTGGGCAGGTCCTGCGGGGCGCGGGCCAGCCAGTCCAGGGCTTTGTCGGTGCTCTGCAGGGCGGTGGCGCTGCGCTCCTGGCTGGGCGAGAAGGACTCGCCCTGCAACACCGCAATGCGCTGGTAGGACTGGGCCAGCTCGCTGGCCAGTACCGGGTCGGGGGCGCCGGCGCCCTGCCGGGCCAGGGCGTCCAGGTAGGCAATGGCGTCGCGCAGCAGGGCCTCACGCAGGGCCAGGGCACCCGGCATGGCGGCGGCCTGGTCGTGGTACTGGAAGACCAGTCGGTTGGCCAGCTGGCGCACCTGCGTCAGCCGCTCCTCGGCCTGGTGGCGGGCCAGCTCGGCCTGGCGGGCCTGCCAGCCCAGGCCGCCCAACGCGGCCACCAGCGCCAGACCGGCCAACGCCGACAGGCCCACGCCCGCCGGATGGCGGCGCACAAACTTGTGGGCCAGGTACAGCGGCCGGGCGGTGCGCACGCTCACCGGTCGTCCATCGAGGTGAGCGCGCACATCGGCCGCCAGGGCCTCCACGCTGGGGTAGCGGTCCTCGGGCACCTTGGCCAGGGCGGTGGCCAGGATCTTGTCCAGGTCGCCAGCCAGCCGGCTGCGGCGCCGCAGCCAGCTGGGGTCAGGCACCTCGTGGGGCGGCAGGTGGCTGGCGCGGCTGGGCGGCTCATGCAACACGGCTTGCAGCACCTCGGCGGTGCCCTCGGCCTGCCGGCCATAGGGCCGCACCCCGGTGAGCATGACGTAGAGCAGCAGGCCCAGACCGTAGACATCGCTGGGCAAGCCCACCCAGTCGCCGCGCACCTGCTCCGGGCTGGCCCAGTAGGGGGTGAAAGGTCGCTGCCCGGCCTGGGTCAGGTCCGCCTGCGCCAGCGGGCCGGCCGTGGGGTCCAGGGCCTTGGCGATGCCGAAGTCCAGCAGCTTGACCTGGCCCTCGGCGGTGACCAGCACGTTGCTGGGCTTGAGGTCGCGGTGCACCAGCAGCTGACGGTGGGCAAAGGCCACCGCGTCGGCCAACTGCAGGAACAGGGCCAGCCGGGCCGGCAGGGGCAGTCCGCGGCAGGCCTCATCCAGCGGCCGCCCCTCCACCCGCTCCATCACGAAATAGGGCTGGCCCGCCGGGGTTCGGCCGGCATCCAGCAGGCGGGCAATGTGCGGATGCACCAGCCGGCCCAGGGCCTGCTGCTCCTGGGCGAAGCGTTCAAGCACGGCAGCGGAGTCCTGGCCGGCCCGCAGCACCTTGACGGCGGCCGGGCCGTCCCAGGCGCCATCGGCCCGGCGCGCAGCCAGCACGTCGGCCATGCCGCCACGGCCCAACAGGCCGGTGACTTCCCAGGGGCCCAGGCGGGTGCCGGGGGGCGGCAGCGGGGGCTCAGCCTCCTCGCGCGCCTGCAGCACGGCCGCCAGGGAGATGGGGGTGAGCGGACGCGAGAGCCGGTGCAGGGTGTCCTCGGGCGCGGGCTGGTCGAGCAGGCTCTGCACCTCCTCACGCACGGCGGCAGGCGCCGTGGCACGGGCCAGCCAGTCGCGGCGGCGCTCGACCGGCTGGGCCAGCGCCAGCTCGAACAAGGCCTTGACCGCAGCCCAATCCGGCCGCGACGGCGCGGCGCCGGACGGCGGATCGTGGGGGACCAGGGGAGCGGGCAGAGACATCGGCGGGCAGCGGCTGGCGGTGGCGGGCGGCGCGCGCACAGGCCCCGGCCCGGCGCGCACCCAGCCGCACATCCTCCGGCAAGCGCCGTCCGTCAGCCATCCCCAAGGTGGAGGCGGCACGAACCGACGCCATCAAAGCGCTGCGGAAAATCCAAGCGCAGATCCAGGACCTCAAGGCTGACAAGCGCTTCAACACCACGTCTCTGCGCCGCGCTACCCCAGCGGCCTGACGCCGCCCACCCCGGTCAGCGCTCGGTCACGCCCAGCCGGTCCAGCAAGCCAGAGAGCTCTTCCAGCGAGGCAAAGCGGATGGCAATCTCGCCCTGCTCGCCGCGCAGCGTCTTGCGCAGCACGCGGATCTCGACGTCCGCGGTGAGCTTGTCCGCCAGCTGCTCCTCCAGCCGCACGATGTCACGCGGCTTCTCGGCGGCCACCCGCAGCAGCGGCGTCTGGCGGCCGGGGTTGAGCGCCTTGTGGACCAGCTTCTCGGCCTCGCGCACCGAGAGCTTCTTGGCCACCACCTCGTTGGCGCTCAGGATCTGCTGAGCCGGCTGCAGGCTGAGCAGGGCGCGGGCGTGGCCCATGTCCAGATCGCCCGCCATCAGCATCTTCTGCACCGGATCGGCCAAGTTGAGCAAACGCAGCAGGTTGCTGGCGGCGCTGCGCGAACGGCCCACAGCCTGCGCGGCCTGCTCGTGGGTCAGACCAAATTCAGCAATCAGCCGCTTGAGGCCCTGCGCCTCTTCCAGCGGGTTCAGGTCCTCGCGCTGGATGTTCTCAATCAGGGCCATGACGGCCGCGGCCTCATCGGGCACGGCCTTGACCAGCACCGGCACCTCAGACAGACCGGCCAGGCCCGCCGCGCGGAAGCGCCGCTCACCCGCAATGATTTCGTAGCGCTGGTCAGCCGGGTCACCCACGGGCCGCACCAAGATGGGCTGCATGATGCCCTGACTCTTGATGCTCTCGGCCAGCTCATAGAGCGAGCCCTCGTCCATGCGGGTGCGCGGCTGGTACTTGCCGGCCTGCAGCTGGGTCAGGAGCAGAACGGCCGGCCGCTCAGCCGGGCGCGCCGCGGCGGCGTCACCGGACTCCGCGGCCTTGGGGCCCAGCAGGGCCTCCAGCCCCATGCCCAGGCCCTTGGGTTTTTTCGTTGCCATCCACAGATTGTCAGCCATCCGGCCCCCTGGGCGCTGGCCAGCCACTGCCGCCTGGCAAGCAAAGGCGGTCCAACCCCGCCCAAGTGCGTCATGACGCCCACGCCAGAGGGGCGCGATCCACCAGGGCCATCCGCATGATCTGCGAGCCCCCGATCTGACTGAAGCAGACCGGGCCGGCCAGCAGCCCAGGAATGGCGGTGATCTCGTCAGGCCGCACCCCCACCGTCACTTGGGAAAAAGAAGCCTGAGGCGCCCTCAGTGAACGGCCTGGTGAAGCGGATGCCATTGAACGTGTGCGTGCAGCACTTGCAGTACGGGTAGAGGCTGGACTCATTCATCTCTGGATTCACGGCGCGCAGGCGGTTCGCCTCATCAATGAACAAGCCGCTGAAGAAGCTGGACTCGCCCACGCACACGAAGTCCCTCTGCTGATCTGGCCACTTGGCCACGAGCCGGTAGATCGGCTCTTCACGATCCAACCTGGAGACGGCCTCACTGTGAACCTGCGTCCAGTCTTGACCGATCTTCGAGATCAGGAACCGGAACAGGGGGGTGTAGTCAAGCCCTCGTTGTGCCTTGCCGCCCATGGAGGTGCGGGTCTTCTCAGAGGCCTTGGCCTCCTTCGAGTGCCTGTCATGCCTGAACTCGCCCCCGAAGTTGTGGCGAACGCCCCGCGCCGTGGTGTTCACTTTGCGGTAGAGGGGAGCTTTCTGCATTGACTGACTTGCCTGCTACTGAAGCGGTGAAGGTCGGCAATTCGCGCCCTGTGCGACCTGATCTTTCAAGTCAACTGGCGTCGGGCATGTGCCTGGAGACCGGCATGTGGGGCGGTGTGGCAGGCCACTGAACTGACCGGAGGATACGACCCTGTCCGATGCCGTGGGTGTCTCGAACTCCAAACACGTTGCAGTGAAGTCGACCGGCGGCAGCCCACCCATTTGGCGCCTGGCTGGGCTTGGTGCCCAAGCAGGATTCCAGCGGCGGCAAGGCGCGCCTGGGCCGCATCACCAAGGCCGGTGACGCGTACCTGCGCATGCTGTTGATCCAGGGCGCCAAATCGGTGCTGATGCACGCCGCCGCCCGCACCGACCACACCAGCCGCTGGGTGCATGCCCTGCGCGAGCGGGTGGGCTGGCAAAAGGCCCTGGTGGCCTTGGCCCACAAGAACGCCCGCATCCTGTGGGCGCTGCTGACCAGCGGTGAGCTCTACCGGGCTGAGCATGTCAGCACGCCACCCCACGCGAGCGAATCGCTTCAAGCCACCTCGATGCCCGCCACCGCAGCGGCCTGAGCAAGCAAACCAGCCCGCCCGCCGCCCTCAACCCCACAACCGTTCTCCTCCCGCCCCACACTGCGCGCCAAGATCACCACAGGTCAGACCGGCAGCAGGCAAGCTCGATAACTCGACTGTGGCCACAGCCTTCAAAAGCCCAGGACCACGCGCAACGATTGGAGCCCTGCTGCGCGGTTCCCCTCTGGGGCATCGCATCGGCCGGCCACTTGCGCCCACGCCACAAGCCCGTCTGTAGATATGCAGTCTGTCCCCGATGGTGTTTGGCCACCCGCGCAGCTCAAAGGTATGGGGGGCCTTGCCTATGGATTTGAAAAGCCAATTCGGCTTAGGAGGGGAAAACCTTGCCTGCGGGGGTTGTGCTGTGGGGGAGTCCCTGTAGGAGCGGTTAGACCCATGCAGCGCGCAAGCAGGAACGAAACACATCGTTGAGATCTGGCATGACTTCGTTTCGCCGCTGAGGCGCCGGAGCATAGGTCTCGAGGCGTTCGAGTTCAGATTCGATAAACGCATGAATTGCTGGAACCGGCGGCTCGAGTCCCATCTCAGGCGCGCTCCGCTTGCGCGAGAGCAGCGAACGAATTGCTGCGAGGAGCGGCGCATCATCGTCAATGAGCGCCAACAGCCTTTCAAACTCGATCGGGGCCGCGGTTCCGTGCATTTCGAGCCAGCGGACTGCCAACAGTGGCCGCAAGACGTAGAAGTACTTCTTGAGCGGAACAAGGTCGGTCTTTAGGTAGCCACGATAGTTCGTCTTCGCCATGCTGCGGTAGTGGTGGACGCCACTTACGCAAGAGTAGACGGTAGAAAGTAGCCCTCTTGAAAGGCTCCCGAATTCGCCGACCTCAGAGTAGATGATCGGGGACTGGATCCACTCAACGAATGCCGGATTCGACTTCCAGAAGAGCCTCAGCGCCTTTCGAAGGTCCCAGCCGTTGAGGTCAATGTCGTCAATGATTGGGTACTCGATGACATCGCGTTGCTCTTCCAGGCCGACGGACAGATACCACTCAGGCTTGTTGACATAGATGAAGCGAGCATCGAAGTCGCTGTTGGGCGATTCAAACCCCCAAGCACGGCTACCTGACTCGACTGCCAGCAAGACGCGAACCCCATGCTCCTGCTCGGCGCGATCTATGCGCCGTAGGATCTCAGTGCGGACATCGTGGGGAATCATGGGACTAATCGAGATAGGAGAAATCCTCGCGGATTCCCCCTCTCACACCACCGGACGTACGGGTCACGTATCCGGCGGTTCGGGTTGTTGAATGTGGTCTGCCCATGTGCTTCATGCCGTTTTCAGGGGCA
>NZ_JAAGOH010000067.1 GCF_010499455.1 Ideonella livida
ACCCGCTGGGGCGCCCTGCTGCCCGGCGGCGCCGCCCCCGCCCGGCTGGGCTGGCTGTTGCACCGCCACGCCAGCAGCCCGTTGCAGGCCCGGCTGCCCCTGCAGCCCGACCCCGCCGCCCCCGCGCCGCCCCTGCGGCTGGGCCGCAGCCGCCTGGGCTGGAGCAGCTGGCTGGGCGCCGGCACGGCCCAACGGCCGCCCGCCGCCCTGACCGTCTCGCTGGGCGGGCACGCCGCGCCGGCGCCGCACGCCCCCCAACCCGCCGCCTGAACCGACGGGAGCGCCCATGGACATCGACATCCGCACCCTGCTGGGTCGACTCAACCCCGCCTGCAAGGCCGCCATGACCCAGGCCGCCGAGGCCTGCGTGGCGCGCACCCATTTCCAGGTGGACCTGGAGCACCTGCTGGTCTGCCTGCTGCAGCCCCCGGCGCCCGACCTGGCGGCCATCCTGCCACGCTTCCAGGTGGACCCGCAGGCCGTGCTGCAGCAGCTGCAACAGGCGCTGGACAGCTTCAAGCGCGGCAACGGCCGCATGCCCGCGCTCTCACCCGACCTGGGGCCCTGCTTCCAGGAGGCCTGGCTCATCAGCGCCATGCTGCTGGGCGAGCAGCAGGTGCGGTCGGGCACCCTGCTGCTGGCCCTGCTGGAGGTGGACCGCCTGCGCGGGCGCCTGATCGACAGCGCCCCCAGCCTGCTCAACATCCCGCGGGCCGCGCTGCGCGAGCAGCTGCCCGACCTGTTGGCCCACTCGGCCGAAGACGCCGGCGGCCAGCGCGCCCAGCCGGCGGCCGGGGCCCCTGCCGTCCAGGCCGGCAGCCAACCCGGCGGCCACCCCCTCGGCGCCCTCGGTGGCGGCGCCGGGCCGCAGGTGTCGGCCCCCGGCGCCCTGCCCGGGGTCATGCCCAGCCTGGCGCCCCACCAAGACGCCTGCAGCAGCCCGGCGCTGGACCAGTTCACCACCGACCTCACCCGTCTGGCCCGCGAAGGCCGCATCGACCCCGTGCAGGGCCGCGACGCCGAGATCCGCCAGATCATCGACATCCTGCTGCGCCGCCGCCAGAACAACCCCATCCTCACCGGCGAGGCCGGCGTGGGCAAGACCGCCGTGGTGGAAGGCTTTGCCCAGCGCGTGGTGGCCGGCGACGTGCCGCCCGCGCTGCGCCAGGTGAGCGTGCGGGCGCTGGACCTGGGCCTGCTGCAAGCCGGTGCCGGGGTCAAGGGCGAGTTCGAACACCGCCTCAAGCAGGTGATGGCCGAGGTGCGTGCCGCCGCCCAGCCGGTGATCCTGTTCATCGACGAGGCCCACCAGCTGATTGGCGCCGGCGGCAGCGAAGGCCAGGGCGACGCCGCCAACCTGCTCAAGCCCGCGCTGGCCCGCGGCGAGCTGCGCACCATCGCCGCCACCACCTGGGCCGAGTACAAGAAGTACGTGGAGCGCGACCCGGCGCTGGCCCGGCGCTTCCAGGTCATCCAGGTGGCCGAACCCGAACCCGAAGTGGCCATGGGCATGCTGCGCGGCATGGTGGCCACGCTGCAGGCCCACCACGGCGTGGAGGTGCTGGACGAGGCGGTGCGCGAGGCGGTGCGCCTGTCGCACCGCCACATCAGCGGCCGGCAGTTGCCGGACAAGGCCATCAGTGTGCTGGACACCGCCTGCGCCCGCGTGGCCGTGGCCCAAGCCGCCAACCCGGCTGCACTGGATGACCTGTCCCGCCGCCTGCAGGCCCAGCAGGACCGGCGCGAGGCCCTGCGCCGCGCCTTGGCCCTGGGCGAGCCCGGCGCCACGCCAGAGGCGCTGGCGGCGCTGGAGGCCGAAGGGGCACGCCTGGGCCAGCAGCGCCAGGCCCTGCAGGCCAAACTGGCGGCCGAGCGCGCCGCGGTGGGCGAAATCCTGGCCCTGCGCCGGCGCCTGGCCGCCCGGGCGGCGCCGGCCCCGGCCCGGGAGGACAGCCCGCCTGCGGCCGCCGGCGATGCCGACGACGACCACGGCCTGGACACCCCGGCTACCCTGCAGCGCCTGATGAAGGGCCTGGAAGTGCTGCGCGAGGACGAGCCCCTGGTGCCGCTGTGGGTGGACGCCGCCGCCGTGGCCGAGGTCATCTCCGGCTGGACCGGCGTGCCCGTGGGCCGCATGCTGGCCGACGAGCTGCACACCGTGCTGCACCTGAAGGACCGCCTGGCCGAGCGCGTGGTGGGCCAGGACGCCGCGCTGGACACCATCGCGCGGCGCATCCGCACCTTCCGCGCCGGGCTGGACGACGCCGGCAAGCCGGTGGGCGTGTTCCTGCTGGTGGGCCCCAGCGGCGTGGGCAAGACCGAAACCGCCTGTGCGCTGGCCGAGCTGCTCTACGGCGGCGAGCGCCACCTCATCACCGTCAACCTCTCGGAGTTCCAAGAGCCGCATTCGGTGGCCAGCCTCAAGGGGGCGCCACCCGGCTACGTCGGCTATGGCCGCGGCGGGGTGCTGACCGAGGCGGTGCGCCGCCGGCCGCACTCGGTGGTGCTGCTCGACGAGATGGAGAAGGCCCACCCCGACGTGCTGGAGCTGTTCTTCCAGGTCTTTGACAAGGGGCACATGGAGGACGGCGAGGGCGTGGCGGTGGACTTCCGCAACACGGTGATCCTGCTCACCTCCAACGCCGCCCAGCACCTGATCACCGACGCCTGCACCCACGGCCGGCGCCCGCCGCCGGAGCTGCTGACCGAACTGCTGCGCCCGGCGCTGCAGCAGCAGTTCAGCCCCGCCTTTTTGGGTCGCCTGGTGCTGGTGCCCTACTACCCGCTGGGCGATGTGCAGATCCGCCGCATCACCCTGCTCAAGCTGCGCCGCCTGGCCGAGCGCCTGCAGGCCCACCACCACGCCAGCCTGGGCTGGGACGAGGCGGTGGTGGCGCAGCTCAGCCAGCACGGCCTGCACACCGACGCCGGCGCCCGCGCCGTGGACGACCTGCTGACCCACCACATCCTGCCCGAGCTCTCGCGCCAGGTGCTGGAGCGCCTGGCGATGGAGCAGCCCTTCCGCCATGTGCAGCTCTCGCTGGGTGCGGCCGGGCAGTTCCAGATCCGCCTGGGGCTGCATGCGCCGGTGAGTGCCGGACCGCTGCCCCCCCCTCACCCGCATCTGCATCCGCACACCCCGCCGCCCGCCGGCCCGGGCAGGCACTGAGGCCGGAGCCCCGCCATGCGCGACAACTTCAGCCAGACCGGTGCCTTCATGACGGTGACGACGCCCTTCGGCGCGGACGCCCTGATGCTGGACGCGCTGGAGGCCCGCGAAGGCCTGTCCGAGCTGTTCCACCTGCAGCTGGCGCTGCGCGGCGGCGACAACACCCTGGACGCCTGCAAGATCATCGGCCAGACCGTCACCGTGAAGCTGCAGCTCAGCGGCGGGCCGGCGCGCTACTTCAGCGGCATCGCCACGCGCTTTGCACACACCGGCGGCGACCGCGAGTTTGCCCACTACCGCTGCGAGGTCAGCCCCAAGCTGTGGCTGCTCACGCTCAGCCGCAACCGGGCGATCTGGCAGAGCAAGACGGTCCTGGAGATCATCAAGGCGGTGCTGGGCGGGCACGGCATCACCTTCTCCGACAAGACCAGCGGCAGCTACACCGCGCTCACATACTGCGTGCAGTACGACGAGAGCGATTTCGACTTCATCAGCCGGCTGATGGAGCAGGCCGGCATCTTCTACTTCTTCACCTTCGCCAGCGGCAGCCACACCCTGGTGCTGGCCGATGCCAGCAGCGCCCACACCGCCTGCAGCGATGGCGATGCGGTGCGTTTCCTGCCCGAGACCGGGCCGCAGCTGATGATCGACACCATCGCCCGCTTCGAGCTGGAGCAGCGCCTGGTGGCCAAGACCTTTGTGCTGTCGGACTTTGACCCCACCGCGCCCAGCACCGCCCTCAAGGCCGAGTCGGCCGGCACGGCCGGCGAGGGCGAGCAGTTCGACTGGCCCGGCGGCCACACCACCGTATCGGCCGGCCAGGCCCTGGCCAAGCTGCGCGTGCAGGCCGCCGCCGCCGAGGCCCAGGTGCTGCGCGGCGATGGCTACGTCTACCCCTTCACCGCGGGCACCAAATTCACCCTCAGCGGCCACTACCGCAGCGCGCTCAACACGTCCCACGTGCTGCGCCGGGTCATCCACACCGCCCGCGACGACAACTACCACAACCACTTCGAGGCCTTTGCCGCCACCGTGCCCTTCCGCGCCCCCACGCTCACGCCCCGGCCCAAGGTGCAGGGCAGCCAGACGGCCATCGTCGTGGGCCCCAAGAACGAGGAAATCTGGTGCGACAAGGACGGCCGCATCAAGATCAAGTTCCACTGGGACCGCGTGGGCAAGAGCGACGACACCTGCTCCTGCTGGGTGCGCGTGGCCCAGCCCATGGCCGGCGCCGGCTTTGGCGCGCTGTTCCTGCCCCGCGTGGGGCAGGAGGTGGTGGTCACCCATGTGGATGGCGACCCCGACCGCCCGCTGGTCACCGGCGCCGTCTACAACGGCGAGCACGCCCCCCCGGTGACGCTGCCCGCCCACCAGACGCAAAGCACCTTCAAGACCCGCTCGTCCAAGCAGGGCACCGCGGGCAACGAGATCCGCTTTGAGGACAAGAAAGACGCCGAAGAGCTGTACTTCCATGCCCAGAAGGACATGAAGGTGGAGATCGAGGAGGCGCTCACCGTCACCCTGACCAAGGGCGCCGAAACCCGCACCCTCACCGAGGGCGACCTCAAGGTGGAGCTGAAAAAGGGCAACGAGACGCGCACCGTCACCGGCAAGCGCACCACCACCATCACCGAGGACGAGGCGCTCAACAACGACGCCGCCTTCAAGCACACCGTCAAGGGCAACTACACGCTCAAGGTCAGCGGCGACCTGACGCTGGACGTCACCGGCAACATCACCATCAAGTCCGGCGGCACGGTGTCGATCAAGGCCGGCAGCGCGCTGAGCGCCGAGGCGGGCACCGAATACACCGCCAAGGCCGGCACCGGTCTGACCAACAAGGCCGGCACCGAGCTGACCAACCAGGCCGGCACCAACCTGACCAACAAGGCCGGCATGGGCCTGGTCAACCAGGCCGGCACCACGCTGGACAACAAGGGCGCCATGATCACCCACAAGGCCTCGGCCATGCAGACCGTCGACGGCGGCGGCATGCTCACGGTCAAGGGTGGCCTGGTGAAGATCAACTGAAGCCGCAGGCGCCGCCCATGAGCCCCCTCCTCACCCCTGACACCGAGGCCCCGGCGGCCGCCAGCCCCGTGGACGCCCCGGCCGACGCCCCCGCCAGCCCGCCGCCGCAGGTGGAACAGGTGGAGGAGCGCGACGACGACGGCCGCCTGCTGGCCCGCACCGAGCTGCTGGCCGGCCAGCCACACGGCCGCATGGTCCGCTTCGGGCCCGACGGACGCCAGCAGATGCTGGCCCACTACCACGCCGGCCAGCTGCACGGCCTGCTCACCCTCTACGATGACCAGGGCCAGCCGGTGCAGTGCGCCGAGTACGCCCAGGGCCGCCAACACGGCCTGACCCGGGTGTATGTGCAGGGCCGCTGCGTGGCCGAGCAGCGCTACCAGGCCGGCGTGCTGCACGGCGAGAGCGTCACCTTCGACGAGGCCGGCCAGCCCAACGCCCGGCTGCGCTACCAGGCGGGAACGCTGCACGGGCCGGCGCGCTTCTTCCTGCATGGCCGGCTGGTGCGCCAGGCCCAGTACCAGGCCGGTCTGCTGCAGGGCCCCAGTGTGGACTACGACGCCCAGGGCACCGTGATCCAGACCCTGAGCTACCACGCCAACCGCCTGCATGGCCCCGCCCGCCGCCACTGGCCCGACGGCGGCCTGATGGAGGAACAGCTCTGGCGTGACGGCCAGCCCCTGGGCGGCCCCGCCCGCTTTGACGCCCAGGGCCGTCCGCAGGGCACTGAAGCCGCCACGCCCGGCCTGCTGGCCCGGCTGGAGCAGCTGGTGCGCGGGCAAGGCTGAAGGAGACCGCCATGGGACAACAGGTCTGCACCGGCGCCATGTGCCAATGCACCTTCGGCGTGGCGCCCGGCTCGCTGATGGTGCTGCCCATCAACCTCACCATGACCGGCGCGCCGGCGGCCAACATCATGGACAACAAGCCCATGGTCAACGTGCTGCCCTTCGGCATGTGCCAGAGCATGGCCAACCCCATGGTGGCCGCGGCCAGCGCCGCGGCCATGGGCGCGCTGGTGCCCATGCCCTGCCTGCCCATGACCACCGCCCCCTGGCTGCCCGGCGCCCCCACGGTGCTGATCGGCAACATGCCGGCGCTCAACAACAGCTCCAAGCTGATGTGCATGTGGGGCGGCGTCATCTCGATCAACGTGCCCGGCCAGTTCACCGTCATGGTGCCCTGAGCCCCAGAGGAGACCGCCATGGCCCTGCGCTTGACCCTCACCCCGCGTCTGATGACCGTGGCCCTGCTGTCGCTGGCCCTGCTGCTGGGCTATGCCAGCGGCCCCGACCCCCGGCAGCCGGGGGCCGACCGCGCCTTTGATGGCATCGAGCCCCATGTGGAGGTGGGCGGCCTGGAGGCGGCCCTGGCGGGCTGCCTGGCCGCG
>NZ_JAAGOH010000068.1 GCF_010499455.1 Ideonella livida
TTCACCGTTGATCAGCATCGAGATCGTGTTCATGGTGTGTCTCCGCGTGGGGGGCTCAGTAGCCGTGCATCTGGCAGAGCACGTTGGCGTACATGCCGCCGTCGGTGGGCACGTTGGTGCCCCGGATCCAGGCCGAGCCGTCCGACAGCAGGAAGGCCACCACCGGGGCGATGTCGGCCGGGGTGCCGGGCCGGTCCATGGTCTTCATGTCCTCTTCGGCGCGGGCGCCCAGGGTTTCGATGAAGTCCTTCAGGATGGGCGTGTCCACCGGGCCGGGGCTCACGGCATTCATGCGGATGCCGCGGTCGCGCCAGGTCCAGCGGTTCTGTAGGGTCCAGACGATCAGTGCCTCTTTGGAGAAGAAGTAGCTGCGCGCCCCCTCGATGCCGTGGGCCTGGCAGAAGGCGGGCACACCGTCAAAGTCCAGCGTGGCGCTGGCGTGGATCTGCGCCTGGGCTTCGGGCCAGCCCAAGCCGGCCAGCGAGGCCAGGTTGACGATGGCCGCGCCATCGGCCAGCTTGGGCACCAGCTGTGTGGTCAGGTACTTCAGGCCCACGAGGTTGACCTTGAGCACCGCCTCGGCCGGCCGTGTGGGCGGCAGCCCGGCGATGTTGGCCAAGCCATGGGCACCAGCCGGCAGCGCGGCCACCAGCCGGTCGATGGAGGCCTGGTCCGACAGGTCGGCCTGGAAGAAGGTGCCCACCACCTCGGCAGGGCGCTGAATGTCCACCGACAGCACGTGTGCGCCCAGGCGCTGGGCCAGCGCGGCGGTGGCCGCCCCAATGCCCGAAGCGGCGCCGGTGACGATGAGGGTCTTGCCTTGCAGCATGAAGGGTCTCCTGTGGTTCATGCGGTTCATGAGAAATCACAGGCTGCTTCGCAAAGCGGGTGCCAGGCTTCAAGCATCCTGGCTTGTTCAATGAAATCAATGGTTTGCGTGCTGTCGTCTGGTGGATACCCGAAATTCAAGGTGGTGACGTTGATCAATAATTGATGATCAAACATCAACGCGCTTTGCCGCCCATGCCTGCATCTCCCAAGCGCTTGTCTCTGGCTGAACTGCAACGCCGCGCCGGCCCCAGCCGCACCTTTGCAGACATCGACGAAGGCGCCACACCCACGCTGCGTGACCTGACCGAGAGCCTGGTGTTCTCACCCGGTGATGGCCGCATCTGGCTCAATGACCAGCGCATGGTGCTGTGGCGCTCGTCCACCTACGGCGCGCTGCGGCGCGAGCTGATCGCCACGCTGGGCCAAGAGCAGGCTCGCTCGCTGCTCACCCGCGTGGGCTACGCCGCCGGCGCCCGGGACGCCGAGCTGGTGCGCCAGACCTGGCCCGACAGCGACCCTGCCAACGCCTTCCACGCCGGCCCGCGCATGCACAAGCTCGAAGGCATCGTGCGGCCCGAGACCATCACTTTCGAGTTCGATATCGCGCGCGGCGACTTCTTTGCCGACTACTGGTGGCACGACTCCAGCGAAGACGACGAGCACATCGCCGCCTTTGGCATCGGCACCGAGTCGGCCTGCTGGATGCAGGTGGGCTACGCCAGCGGCTATGCCAGCGCTTTCATGGGCAAGCGCATCCTCTACCGCGAGGTGGCCTGCCGCTCCAGCGGGGCCGACGCCTGCCGCATCGTCGGCAAACCCGCTGACCAATGGGAGGGCCCGGAGGCCGAGGCCGATCTGCGCTACTTCGCCCCAGAGGCTTCGGCCCTGCATGTGCGTCGCCGCTTCAGCGCGCCGGTGTCCGAGGTCAGCCGGCCCCGTGCGGCGGCGGCCGGAGAGGCGCCCACTCAGCGGCTCATTGGCATTTCGTCGGCTTTCAGCGCGGCGCGGCACCTGATCGAGCGGGTGGCCACCACCAGCGCCACCGTGCTGTTCACTGGCCCGTCCGGCGCGGGCAAGGAGTTGTTCGCACAGACCCTGCACGAGGTGAGCCCGCGGCGTGAGGCCCCCTTTGTGGCCATCAACTGCGCAGCCATTCCAGACACACTCATCGAGTCGGAGCTGTTTGGCGTGGAGCGTGGCGCCTTCACCGGGGCCAGCGCCTCACGGCCTGGCCGCTTTGAGCGCGCCAAGGGCGGCACGCTGTTTCTGGACGAGGTGGCGTCCCTCAGCTTTGTGGCGCAGGGCAAGCTGCTGCGGGCCTTGCAGGAGCGCAAGGTGGAGCGCGTGGGCGGCACGCGGGAGATCGAGGTGGATGTGCGCGTGGTGGCCGCCACCAATGTGGACCTGCGTGAAGAGGTAGCCGCCGGCCGCTTCCGCGAAGACCTGTATTTCCGGCTCAACGTTTTTCCCATCACGCTGCCACCGCTCAAGGCTCGGCGTGACGACATCCCGCTGCTGATGGAGGCCTTCCTGCAGCGCTACGCCCGCCTGCACCAGCGCGAGGTGCCGGGCTTCACGCCACGGGCGGTGCAGGCCCTGCTGCAGTACGACTTTCCCGGCAACATCCGGGAGCTGCAGAACCTGGTGGAGCGCGGGGTGATCATGGTCGGGCATGACGAGCCCATCGACGTGCACCACCTGTTTCGCGGCGATGAACTGCTGGAAAGCCAAGGCCTGCTGGTCAACAGCGTGGGCAAGCTCATGGGGGCGCCGCAGGACGCTCCGGCGGCCTTGTCGGCGCTGGCCACCCCCGCGCCGCGCGGCCCCCGCGGTGCGGCCGCCGCCGATCCCGTTGCTGCTTCGCCCGCCGGGGGCGCCAGCGCCGCCGCCGAGGCCAGCCGCTACCGCAAGGCCTTGGTGGCCCACAAGTACAACGTGTCAGAGGCGGCGCGCCACCTGGGCCTGACCCGCGCCCAACTGGCCTACCGGCTCAAGCGCCACGGCATTGGCTGAGGGCAAGCCCCGGACCTGGCGTGCGTGGGTGGCCCGCCAGGTTGAATGCGCCGCCTTCCCCCCCCCGTCGACCGTGTTCCAGGCCTATGCGGTGCGGGAGGAGCGGGGGCTGGTGCAGGCGCGGCCGCGCCTGGGCGGCTAGGTGGCGCCGGCGCTGTTCCCCTTGGGCGCGCTGGCGCACTGCGGCACGCGGACCCTGCACCGCCTGGCCCTTCGTGATGTGCAGAACGGCCTTGGCCATTGGCGGCGGGGCCGAAGAGCCTGCGGCTCAGGCGAGGGGCCGCTCCAATTGGCAGAACAGGTCAAGCAACAAGGCGCGGGTCCACCGCAGCAGGGGCAGGCGCTCGTGTCGGCGGCTCCAGTGCAAAGACACGGTGAAGTCTCTGAGGGGCAGACCCGGCTCGATCAATCGGAAAGAGGCTCGGGGCTCGAAATTCAAGGCGATCTCCCGAGGCATCAGCACGGCCAGTTCCGTGCTCCGCAACAAAGCGGGCAGCGCCAGAAAATTGGAGGCCACCAAGCGCACCCGGTGCTCCAGGCGCAGGGCCTGAAGGATGCGCAGGGTCTCGCCATGTGAGCGGACCGCGACGAAGTCGAGTTGGGCCAGCTCCTCTGTTCCCACCACGTTTGCGCTGGCGCGTTTTGCCAAGGGGTGGTTGGATCCCAGCAGCAGAAGATACCGATCGGTGAGCAGCTCGATTCGCGCTGTGCTGGCGACCGTGGGCAGGAAGCCGATGGCGTAGTGCAGCTTCCCCTCTTCCAACCCGGCCGGGATGGCTTCGGGCGCCCAAGTTTGCGCATGGACTTTCACCAGGGGCGCACGCTGGCCCAGCGCTTCCATCAGGCGGGGCAGGAAACGGGCTTCCCCAATGTCGGTCAGGTGCAGGCGCAGTTCTGCAGACGACGTTCGCGGATCAAAGTCCGCCTCCTCCTCCAGCCCCGCTTCCAGTAGGGCCAAGCCTTCTTGCACGGTTCTGGCCAGCCGGTCGGCGCGGGCGGTGGGCTTGACGCCGCCGGGGGCCCGCTGGAAGAGGGGGTCGTTCATGGCCAGCCGCAGCCGCGTGAGCGCCTGGCTCGTGGCGGGCTGGGACAGCCCCAATGCCTCTGCGGCACGGCTGATGTTGCGAAGTCGGTAGATGGTGTCAAACAGCCGCAGCAGGTTCAGATCAAGTGACTTGATATCCATAGGATCAATGATCTTTAGTAGCTACATATTATTGATGGATAAGTGAGCGAGTTCGAGACTGTCATCACTGACGATGCCTGCCTCCATGAACTCCACTCCTCCCAACTCTGACGCGCTGCCTTTCCCTCCCCGGCCCACGGTGCGCCTGGCTGTGCTCCAGCTCATGCGCGAGCTCGGTCTGGACACGGTGTTTGGCAACCCCGGCTCCACCGAGCTGCCCATGTTCCGGGACTTTCCCGAGGACTTCCGCTACATCCTGGGCCTGCAGGAGTCGGTGGTGGTGGGCATGGCCGATGGCTATGCCCAGGTGACGCGCAATGCCTCGGTGGTCAACCTGCACTCTGCTGCGGGTGTCGGCCATGCCATGGGCAATGTGTTCACCGCCTTCAAGAACCAGACGCCCATGATCGTGACGGCTGGGCAGCAGTCGCGCTCCATCCTGCCGTTTGACCCCTTCCTCTCTGCCACCCAAGCCACCGAGCTGCCCCGCCCCTATGTGAAGTGGGCCATTGAGCCCGCCCGGGCGGCGGATGTGCCGCTGGCCTTGGCGCGCGCCTACCAGGTGGCCATGCAGCCGCCCCGTGGGCCGGTATTCGTCTCCATCCCCGCCGATGACTGGGAGCAGCCGAGCGACTGGGTGGCCCCGCACACCGTCACCCACGCGGTGGCACCGGAACCGCAGGCCATCACCCGCCTGGCGCAGGCGCTGGCGGCCAGCGCCTGCCCGGCCATCGTGGTCGGGGCCGGGGTGGATCGTGACAGCGCGGTGGGCCAAGTGGTTGAGTTGGCCGAGCGGCACAACATCGCCATCTATGCCGCGCCCATGAGTGCCCGCTGCAGCTTCCCGGAGCGGCATCGGCTGTTCCAGGGCTTCCTGCCGGCCTACCGCGAGCGCATCGTCGATCGGCTGCAGGCCCATGACCTGATCCTGGTGCTGGGCGCCCCGGCCTTCAGCTACCACGTCGAAGGCGCGGGCTGGCATGTGCCGCCGGGCAGCACCTTGTGGCAGATCGTCGATGACCCGCAGGTGGCGGCCTGGACACCCCAGGGCCACAGCATCGTGGCCAGCCTGCACCTGGCGCTGGATGCGCTCCTGAGCCAGTCGCCCGCCGTGGCGCGGCCAGCACCCGCACGGCGCACGGCGGCGCCGGTGGCCGAGCCCAGCCTGCCGATGAGTGTGGCCTATGCCCTGCAGACCCTGGATCAGCTGCGTGGTGCTGACGATGTGGTGGTGGAGGAAGCCCCCGGCTCGCGCGGTGTGATTCAGGCCTGCCTGCCCATGCCTGGCGCCGACAGTTTCTACACCATGGCCAGCGGCGGCCTGGGGCACAGCATGCCTGCGGCGGTGGGCGTGGCCCTGGCGCGGCGCAAGCTGGGTTTGCCGGGCCGGGTGATCGGACTGATCGGTGATGGCTCCAGCATGTACGCGATCCAGGCGCTGTACAGCGCCGCCCAGCTGGCCTTGCCGCTGACGTTTGTCATCTTGAACAACCGCCGCTACGCCGCGCTGCAGGACTTTGCGCCGGTGTTTGGCTATGCCCCTGGCGAGAAGCCCGCCGGCACCGATCTGCCGGATCTGGACTTTGTGCAACTGGCCCAAGGCCAAGGCCTTCCCGCGTGCCGTGTCGAACAGCCGGACCGCTTGCGCCAAGCCCTGGCCGACGCGCTGCAGGCCGACGGGCCGTGCCTCATCGAACTGGTCGTGGCCTGACGCCGGGCACGCCAGCCATGCCCTCACAACGTTTTTGACGGAGACAAGACATGAACACGATCTCGATGCTGATCAACGGCGAG
>NZ_JAAGOH010000069.1 GCF_010499455.1 Ideonella livida
GTGCTGGCCGGTGGCCTGCCCGGCCCGCGCGGCACGGCCCGCGTGATGCTGGACCGCGGCGACCCGCCCGAGCGCCGGCGCCGCGCGCCGCCCCCCGAGGCCGCCACCACCGCCGCGTCGGCCGCGGCCTCCGCCCCACCGGTGCCACCGCCCACCTGGCCGGCCATGCCGCGCGAGGAAGGCCCCCTGGCCCAAAGCGAAGCCTGGCAATTTGCGGTGCCGCCCCCTGCGGTGGAGGCCGACCCCGAACCGCCCGTGGCCCCGCCGCGCTACCCGGTGCAACTGCCACCGCCGCTGCACCTGCGTTACCACGTCTCGCAAGGCGACCAGGGCGGCGGGCAAGGCGAGCTGATCTGGCGCCGCGGCCCGCAACACTACGGCATCGAGCAGTCCATGCGCCTGCCCGGCAAGACCGACGCCGCCTGGCTCAGCCGCGGCTATGTGGGCGAGTCGGGCCTGCAGCCCGAGCGCATGGTGGAGCGCCGTCGCGAGCGCCATGTGCAGGCGGTCAACTTCCAGCGCGACAAAGGGGTGGTGAGCTTCTCCAGCCACACCGGCACCGCCCCGCTGCACGAGGTCTCGCAGGACCGGGCCAGCTGGGTGGTGCAACTGGCGGGCATCCTGGCGGCCCGGCCCGAGGCCCCCGCCGCCGGCGAGCGCCTCATCCTGCATGTGGCCAGCCCGCGGGGGCAGAGCCGGATGTGGGTGTTCGAGGTGGGCTCGCGCTTCAGGGTGGAAACCCCCAGCGGCACCGTGATGGCCCTGCACCTGCAGCGCCTGGCCGAGGCCCCCTACGACACCACGGTGGACGTGTGGGTGGCACCGCAGACGCACTGGCTGCCACTGCGCATGCGCTTCTCGCCCGTGCCGCGGGGCGCCGCGCAGGAGTGGCTGCTGCAGGACCCGCCCAAGACGCTGACGCCGGCGCCCCCGCTGCCCTGACTGCACACCTGGGTTCGGACTTCGGGCGCACCCCGCGCGCGGACGAGTCAGGCTGACAGGCTCCTAGGGCGTAGGCGTGGGCACAAACAGCCGCAGCGTGGACGAGGTGAAGGTCGCCGTCCGGCCCTCGGCGCTCAGGTCGGCTGCAAAAGGGCCCAGCGCCAGTTCCCCCGGGGTGTTGGGCACGGTACCACTCAGCACGCCCGTCACCGGGTCCAGGGTCAGCCCGGCGGGCAAGGCCGGCGCCCCCGTCGCCAGGCGGAAATGGGTGCGGGTATAGCGGCTGCCCTCCAGCGTGGCCCCAAAGTTGAACAGCGGCGACAGCGCCAAGGCGCTGCCCACCTCGGCCACCACCTGGGTGTCGTTCGGGCCGTAAAAGAACTGCAGGCCGCCGGCCCCTACCGGCACCGTCAACGCCTGGCTGGACGAGGTGGCGGTGCCCAGCGGGCCGGACACCTGCGCGGACACCCCAAAAGCCCCCGCCCCCGCACGCACCAGCAGGCCCGAAATCTCGCCCGTCTGCGCGTTCAGCGCCAAACCCTCTGGCAAGGCCCCGGTACTGAGGCTGTAAACCACCGTCTCACCGTCCTGCGGCGTCCAGGTGCCTGGCGCCGACGAGCTGGGCAGGTAAGACAGGGCCGACCCCACCACCGTGACCGGCATGAACGGGTAGTTCAGCGCCGGCCCCACCACCTCCAGCCGCACGGACTTGTCCACCTGCCCGCTGAAACCCGCCACGGTGAGCCGCACGGTGACAAACGCCACCTGCACTTGGGTGGGCGTGCCGGCAATGAGGCAGCCCCGCGGCTGCAGGCTCAGCCCCGCCGGCAGCGCCCCCTCCACCACCGTGCAGTTGGGCGTGTTGCCCTGCAGGCCCACCGCCTGCAAGGCCAGGCTGGCAGGCCGGAACAGATAGGCGTAGCCCTCGGGATAGGCAAAGTCCACCGCCAGATCGCCGCCCGAGCCAGAACCGCCGCAACCCACCAGCACCCATGGCAGCGCCAGCGCGCAGACCGCGCCCCGCGCCCATCGCCCGCGCCACCCGCATCCCGCACTGCTGATCATCCCGACACCTCCGCAACGACAGGGGCCATGCTAAAGAAGCCGCTACGGAACCGGCCAGCGCACCCGCGGCCAGCAGGGTCATGCGCTCTGCCCAGCCATGAATTGGCGCGCCGTGGCAAGCCCTGCAACCCCCGGCAGGCAGCGCCCACCAGTTTGGCGCCTGGCTGGGCTTGGTGCCCAAGCAGGATTCCAGCGGCGGCAAAGCGCGTCTGGGCCGCATCACCAAGGCCGGTGACGAGTCCCTGCGCATGCTGTTGATCCAGGGCGCCAAATCGGTGCTGATGCACGCCGCCGCCCGCACCGACCGCACCAGCCGCTGGGTGCATGCCCTGCGCGAGCGGGTGGGCTGGCAAAAGGCCCTGGTGGCCTTGGCCCACAAGAACGCCCGCATCCTGTGGGCGCTGCTGACCAGCGGTGAGCTCTACCGGGTTGAGCATGTCAGCACGCCACCCCACGCGAGCAGATCGCTTCAATCTGGGGCATTGGCCGGCCATTTGCGCCCGCGCCACAAGCCCGTTTGTCGGTATGCAGCCTGTCCCCGATGGTGTTTGGCCACCCGCGCAGCTCAAAGGTATGGGGGGGCCTTGCCTATGGATGTGAAAACGAAAACCAATTCAGCTCAGGAGGGGAAGACCTTGCCAGCGGGGGTTGTGCTGTGGGGGAGTTCCTGTAGCCAGGTTAGGCGCCGTCGTAGCTGCGCTGGCGGACATAGTGTTCGACTCGATGCGCCGCATCGGAGGAAAGCGCGCCGACAGCGCGGGCAACCTCTGCAGCGTACTTGCGATATGCCCATGGCTGGGCGGTGATCAAGTGCCCGTCGCGGACCAAATCGCTGCGCTCAAAGGTCATGCCATCCCAGTAAGGAGCCGCGGTGGCCACAGCCTCGGGAGAGGCATGCTCCGGCGTGTAGTTGTGTGTTCCCCGGTGCCCCTTAAGCAGGCCAGCGGCGGCGACAAACAGATTGCCCGCACAGATGCTTGCAATGAGCGCTCCGCGCTCAGCCTGCGTGCGCAGTGCCGGCGAGGCCAGTGCGACGGGAACGAGGATGGAATGGGGATCTCCACCTGGGACGAGTACAGCCCGACAGTTGGCCTCTTGCAGTGCTTGCAGGTCACCCGAAGCGTGGACCGTGGCTTGGTTTGACGCCACGTGCGGCTTTCCATCGGGGGTGTAGTACTTGACGGGGCAGTGGGCAGAGAGCGTATCCACCGCAAGAGCTACCTCGAAGAAGATGCAGCCGGGGTACAGGAGAACGGCGACTTCCATATGGGCTCGAAGCGACTGGGTGGAATCGGCGCCAACGAATGAAAGGGACTTCCCCGCCCCGGTCGGTCGCGATGCGGCGCAAGTTGAGGTGTTGCACTTCAGTCTAGAGCCCAGGGTTGTCAGGTGCAATGGCCCGTTAGCCCGGCAGCCACAACGAGCCATTTTTATGCCAAGGATTGACGGGGAATTATTTTTAAAACGCATGGCTGGCAGCTAGAAACTAACTGCCAAATAATTTATATTTTCGCCAAACGTTTCATTACGTCTAAACGTAATTGCATAAATTCATTTAGTTCATCAGATATTCCCTTCTGCCCATAGAATCGAGAGCTGTCAACTCCATGGTCAGCGGTTAATTCTAATCGGCGACGTAGTTCTGAAATATAGGCCGGATCGTAGTCTTCAAATCCATGAGATCCTTTTTTAAGAATTGTCTCAACTACGATGCCATCTCGCAAAACTTCAAGAGTTTTTCCTATGTCGCGCAAATTAAAACCAAATCGACTTAAGATATCTCGTAAATGTGTGAGTTTTAGAGGCTTTTCTCCTTTTTGTTGCTTTCTGGAATTCTTTTCCAGCCATTCGGATATTACAGGAACCTCATTGCGACGATCTTCTGAAATTTCATGTGCTGCTATCTGACGTGTAAATTCATAAAGCTCATCGTCGGAGCATTTTTCAAGCCAGTAACCGTATTCACTTAAAAAATACATTGTTGATAATAAAGCTGCACGCTTGTTACCGTTATGAAATGAGTGATTACACGCAACACTATGGAAAAGTGAAGCAGCTTTATCAAAAACGGTAGGATATGCATCTTGTCCACCGGCTGTTGCGAATGGACGCGCTGCGGCAGACTCGATAGAGTCTAAATTTTTTACCCCTGGTGGGCTGATTGGATCTTCCTTATCTTGGAAAAATTCAGTCAAATATTCATGAATATATACTACTGTAGATGCATCCATTTTGATAAAAATTCCTACTTAAGATTTTTAATTATATTGTGTTTGAAATGCTGGAGATGCTGTTTTTTGTTAAATGTGGTAAGGTCATCGTATGGGTTTTTTGAATTATGGCTAATCGAGATAGGAGAAATCCTCGCGGATTCCCCCTCTCACACCACCGGACGTACGGGTCACGTATCCGGCGGTTCGGGTTGTTGAATGTGGTCTGCCCATGTGCTTCATGCCGTTTTCAGGGGCA
>NZ_JAAGOH010000070.1 GCF_010499455.1 Ideonella livida
GTCGCCCAGGCCGCCGGAGACACTGTCGTTGCCGTCGCCGCCGTCCAGGCTGTCGTCGCCGGTGTCGTTGGCGTCACCACCCGTCAGGGTGTCGTCGCCGGCACCGCCGGTGGCGGTGTCGTGGCCTGCGCCGCCGTCGACGCTGTCATCGCCCTCGCCCGCGTCCACCGAGTCGTCGCCGCTGCCGGTGGCCACGGTGTCGTCGCCGCTGCCGGCCTCCACCGTGTCGTCGCCCGCGCCGGCATCGACCGAGTCGTTGCCTTCACCGGCCGTCACCGCGTCGTTGCCGGTGCCGCCGTCCACGGTGTCGTCACCGGAACCGGCGTCCACGGTGTCGTCGCCCGTGCCGGCCGTGATGGTGTCGTTGCCGCCACCGCCGCTGACCATGTCGTTGCCGTCGCCGCCGTCCAGGGTGTCGTCGCCCAGGTCGTTGGCGTCGCCACCCACCAGGGTGTCGTCGCCCAGGCCGCCGGAGACACTGTCGTTGCCGTCGCCGCCGTCCAGGCTGTCGTCGCCGGTGTCGTTGGCGTCGCCACCCGTCAGGGTGTCGTCGCCGGCGCCGCCGGTGGCGGTGTCGTGGCCTTCGCCGCCGTCCACGCGGTCGTTGCCTGCACCGCCGCTGACCGAGTCGTCGCCCGCGCCGGAGGTGACGGTGTCGTCACCAGTCCCTGCGTCCACGGTGTCATCGCCGGCAGCCACATCCACGCTGTCGTTGCCCGCACCGCCGCCAACGCTGTCGTTGCCCGTGCCGCTGGTCACGGTGTCGTCGCCGTCGCCAGCGTCCACCGTGTTGTCACCCGTGCCAGCATCGACCGAGTCGTTGCCTTCACCAGCCGTCACCGCGTCATTGCCGGTGCCGCCGTCCACGGTGTTGTCGCCCGCACCGGCGTTCACGGTGTCGTCGCCTGTGCCGGCGGTGATGGTGTCATTGCCGCCACCGCCGCTGACCATGTCGTTGCCGTCGCCGCCGTCCAGGGTGTCGTCGCCCAGGTCGTTGGCGTCGCCACCCACCAGGGTGTCGTCGCCCAGGCCGCCGGAGACACTGTCGTTGCCGTCGCCGCCGTCCAGGCTGTCGTCGCCGGTGTCGTTGGCGTCACCACCCGTCAGGGTGTCGTCGCCGGCACCGCCGGTGGCGGTGTCGTGGCCTGCGCCGCCGTCGACGCTGTCATCGCCCTCGCCCGCGTCCACCGAGTCGTCGCCCGCGCTGCCATCAACGGTGTCGTCGCCACTGCCTGCGTCCACGGTGTCGTCACCGCTGCCAGCGGTGACGGTGTCGTTGCCGCCACCGGCGCTCACCGAGTCATCGCCATCGCCGGCATCCAGGGTGTCGGCACCGGTGTCGTTGGCGTCGCCACCGATCAGGGTGTCGTTGCCCGCACCGCCGCTGATCGAGTCATCGCCTGCACCGCCGTCCAGGGTGTCGTCGCCCAGGTCGTTGGCATCACCACCCACCAAGGTGTCGTTGCCTTGGCCGCCGGTGACCGAGTCATTGCCGTCGCCGCCGTCCAGGTTGTCATCGCCCGTGTCGTTGGCGTCGCCACCCGTCAAGGTGTCGTCACCGGCCCCGCCGGTGGCGGTGTCGTGGCCTTCTCCGCCGTCCACGCTGTCATGGCCTGCGCCTGCGTCCACCGTGTCGTCACCGCTGCCGGTGGTCACGGTGTCATCGCCAGATCCAGCATCGACGGTGTCGTCACCCGTGCCGGTGTCCACGCTGTCGTTGCCTGCGCCGCCGCTCACGTCATCGTTACCGGCACCGCCATCGACGGTGTCGTCGCCGCTGCCCGCGTCCACGGTGTCGTCGCCGCTGCCGGCAGTGACGGTGTCGTTGCCGCCACCGCCGCTGACGGAGTCATCGCCCGCGCCTGCATCCAAGGTGTCGTCACCGGTGTCGTTGGCATCGCCACCCACCAGGGTGTCGTTGCCTTGGCCGCCGGTGACCGAGTCATTGCCTTCACCGCCGTCCAGGCTGTCATCGCCCGTGTCGTTGGCATCGCCACCTGTCAAGGTGTCGTCGCCGGCACCGCCGGTGGCGGTGTCGTGGCCTTCTCCGCCGTCCACGCTGTCATTGCCGGCGCCCGCGTCCACCGTGTCGTCACCTGTGCCAGCGTCAACCGTATCGTCCCCCGCACCGCCGCTGACGGTGTCGTTGCCGTCACCCGCGTCGGTGGTGTCGTTACCGCCGCCGGTGTCGATCGAGTCATTGCCCGCGCCGCCGTCGGTGGTGTCGTTGCCGTCACCGGTCTGCACGGTGTCGGCGCTGGAGGTGCCGGCCGTGAGCGTGCCGAAGCTGACCCCGTCGGCCACCCGCAGGGTGAGGCCGTTCAGGCTGTAGGTGTGATAGGTCACACCGCCAATGTCCACATCGGCGCCCGGCGTCCAGTTGTCGGTGGGGGTCACCGTGTCATCGCTGTCGCCGTGCACCGTCAGGGTGCCGCCACTGCCCACCAGGGCCAGCACGTCGGCTTCGCCCAGGGTCAAGGTGGTGGCTGCGCTGCCGCCGGAGCTGGCGCGCAGGTCGATCTCTTCGATGTTGACCACAACGGTGTCGCCAATGGCCGTGAGGTCCAGCGCGTCGTCGTTGACGATCAGGCGGTCGGTGCCCGCGCCGCCGTCCACCAGGACGTCGGCGGCGTCATAGACCATCACGTCGTTGCCATCGCCGCCGCTCAGCGCGTCCGCGCCAGCACCACCGTCCAGGGTGTCGTCGCCTGCGCCACCCTCGACGGTGTCATCGCCAGCACCACCCAGCACGCTGTCGTGGCCTTCGCCACCGTTCACGGTGTCGTCGCCAGCACCGCCGTCCACGGTGTCGTCACCCGCGCCACCATCGGCCGCGTCGTTGCCTTCGCCGCCGGACACGGTGTCGTCGCCAGCACCGCCGTCGACGGTGTCGTCACCCGTGCCGCCATCGGCCGAGTCATGGCCTTCGCCACCGCTCACGGTGTCGTCGCCTGCACCGCCGTCCACGGTGTCGTCACCCGTGCCGCCATCGGCCACGTCGTTGCCTTCGCCGCCGGACACGGTGTCATCGCCTGCACCGCCGTCCACGGTGTCGTCACCCGTGCCGCCATCGGCCGAGTCATGGCCCTCGCCACCGCCCACGGTGTCGTTGCCGGCACCCCCGTCCACGGTGTCGTCACCCGTGCCGCCGTCCACAGAGTCACTGCCTTCGCCACCGTTCACGGTGTCGTCGCCAGCGCCGCCGTCCACGGTGTCGTCACCCGTGCCGCCGTCCACAGAGTCACTGCCTTCGCCACCGTTCACGGTGTCGTCGCCAGCGCCGCCGTCCACGGTGTCGTCACCCGTGCCGCCATCGGCCACGTCGTTGCCTTCGCCGCCGGACACGGTGTCGTCTCCAGCCCCGCCGTCGACGGTGTCGTCACCCGTGCCGCCATCGGCCGAGTCATGGCCTTCGCCACCGCTCACGGTGTCATCGCCAGCGCCGCCGTCCACGGTGTCGTCACCCGTGCCGCCATCGGCCACGTCGTGGCCTTCGCCGCCGGACACGGTGTCGTCGCCAGCACCGCCGTCCACGGTGTCGTCGCCCACGCCGCCGTCGGCCGAGTCGCTGCCTTCGCCGCCGGACACGGTGTCATCGCCAGCGCCGCCGTCGACCGAGTCATGGCCTTCGCCACCGCCCACGGTGTCATCGCCTACGCCGCCGTCCACGGTGTCGTCACCCGTGCCGCCGTCCACAGAGTCACTGCCTTCGCCACCGTTCACGGTGTCGTCGCCAGCGCCGCCGTCCACGGTGTCGTCACCCGTGCCGCCATCGGCCGAGTCATGGCCCTCGCCACCGCCCACGGTGTCGTTGCCGGCACCGCCGTCCACGGTGTCGTCGCCCGTGCCGCCGTCGGTGCTGTCGTCGCCTTCGCCGCCGGCGGTGCTGTCGTTGCCTTCACCGCCAGACACGGTGTCGTCGCCGGCACCGCCGTCGACCGTGTCATCGCCCGTGCCGCCGTCGGCCACGTCGTGGCCTTCCCCACCGTTCACGGTGTCGTCGCCGGCACCGCCGTCGGTCGAGTCATCGCCTTCGCCGCCGTCGGCCACGTCGTTGCCTTCGCCACCGCTGACGGTGTCATTGCCGGCGCCCCCGTCCACGGTGTCGTCGCCCACACCGCCGTCGGTCGAGTCGTCGCCTTCGCCGCCTGCGGTCGAGTCATTGCCTTCACCGCCGTCCACGGTGTCGTCGCCCACACCGCCGTCGGTCGAGTCGTCGCCTTCGCCGCCTGCGGTCGAGTCATTGCCTTCACCGCCGGTCACGGTGTCGTTGCCCGTACCGCCATCCACGGTGTCGTCGCCCGCGCCGCCGTCGGTCGAGTCATCGCCTTCGCCGCCTGCGGTCGAGTCATTGCCTTCGCCACCGCTCAAGGTGTCGTTGCCGGCGCCACCGTCCACGGTGTCGTCGCCGGCACCGCCGTCGGTCGAGTCTTCGCCTTCGCCGCCTGCGG
>NZ_JAAGOH010000071.1 GCF_010499455.1 Ideonella livida
CCGTTGCCGTCGTCGACCAGGACGATGAAGGAATCGACACCGCTCCAGCCGGCATCAGGCGTGTAGGTGTAGATGCCGGTGGCGGCGTCGATCGTGACCGAGCCGTTGCTGGGGTGGGTATCCACGCCAAAGGCCAGGGTGTCGCCATCGGCATCACCCGCGGCCACAGTGCCACCCACCGGCGTGTCCTCGTCCGTGGTCAGCTCATAGCGGCCGTCGGTGGCGTCCCAGTCCGGGTCGGTGACGTCGCCGCCCTCGGGCGCGTCGTTGACCGCATTGACCGTGAGGCTGGCGGTGGCCGAGGTGGAGGTGGCGCCGCTGTTGTCGGTGGCGGTGTAGCTGAAGCTGGTGGAGCCGTTCCAGTCGGCGTCGGGCACAAAGTAGAGCGTAGCGGCGTTGACCGAATCACCCGCGGCCACCACCTGGGTCAGGCCGGCGTCGCTGTAGAGCGTGCCGTGGCTGGGCAGGGTGCTGACGGTGTAGCTGGCGATGGTGCCGTCGGCGTCCGAACCGGACAGGGTGATGGTGATGGAGGCGGCGTCTTCGTTGCCACTGGCGCTGACGTTGCTGGCTGTGGGCGCGGTATTGGCCGCCGGATCAGCGAAGTCGATGCTCAGGCCGGCACGTACCGCGCCGGTCACCACACAGGCGTTGCCGCCAGTGAAAGCCGAGCCGGTGAACCGCACCTGGATGTTGGCCAGGTCATCGGCGCTCAGGTGACTGGTGGCCTGGCCCGTGAAGCTGAGCGTGGCGTGGGTGGCATCTACGCGGGTGACAACGGCGGTCAATCCGTCTGGCAGATTGGCCACCACCACGCCGCTGAGGGTCTGGCCGTCCGTGCCGGTGAAGGTTTCGTTGGCCAGCGTGATCGTGGCCGTCTGGGAAATGCTGCCGTTGTTGGCCCCCGCCTCGCTGAAGGCCAGCCGGTCGTAGCTGAGGGAGGCTGCGGGCGTGTCCACGCTGGTGGGGGTGGCCGACCACCCAGGACCGACGCTGAAATCGAAGGCGAAGTAGGCCAAGCCGTTGAAACTGCCTGCCCCTGAGGCGTTCACCCCCGCCTTGAGCACCAGCGAGTTCATGCTGTCGTAGAACACCTTGACCCTATAGCCGTCGGCAAAGATGCTGGTGTTGTTGGTGGCCGAGCCGGTGGGGGCGTAGGTGAACCGAACCGACCCGTCAGCCTGGGTGCTGGCCGTCAGCTGGGTGTTACTGGCAACCTCATACCGTGAGAAGCCCTTGAACTCCTGGAACTGCCGGTCGCTGTTGGACGAGCTGACGCCATCGATGTCGTATGAGTTGATGGCCACGTGCTCCAGGGTCACGGCTTCGCCGGTGCCGCCGCCTGAGTAGGTTCCTGCCTTGTAGAAGTCGATGCGGTAGCTGGCATAGCCGCCGGCGGCGGTGGCCGTCAGGTTGGGCTGGAAGTAGGCCGATGTTCCCGAGGGGTTGGCGGTGCTGTCGTAGGTGCCGATGGAGACGTTATTCAGCGTCGTGGTCACCACGGCGTCCACGGCTTGCCCGTTGAGTGTGATGACGTTGTTGAAGCGCACCACGTCGCCGTTGGCTCGCCCGTCGCCGACGAGGTTGAGGAAGTTGTTGCCGGCGCCGCTGGTGCCCGTGCCGTTGAAGTTCAGGGTTTGCCAGTTGGCGTCGAGCACCGTGGGCGTGTCGTTGTCGGCGCCGCCATGGGTCGCGGTGGCGGTGTTGTTGTTTGCCAGGAAGACGTCGTCCACCGTGCCATCGTCGGAGATGGTGCCGGTGCCTTGGGCGCCGGCGGGGTTGGAGACGGTGCCTGTGACGGTGCCCGTGCTCAGCCCGTAAACCTCGGGTCCTTCGGACAAGCCATCGTTCTGGATGGCCGCACGCACCAGTACCGACGTGCTGCCTGCGGTCAGGGTGATGCCGCCGCTGGCTGAGACCCAGGTGGTGCCATTGAAGTACTCCAGCGTGCTGCCCGTGTCGGTGCCCACGGTGGCGTAGCCGCAGCCGCTGCCCAGGCTCACCAGGCTGGGTGTGAAACTCACGGCCGTGCTGGAGGCGGCGCTGAGTGACACGGTGAACACCGCATAGGGCGAGTCTTCGCTCACCGTCACATCACTCACACTCACCGTGGGACTGCTCTGCTGCAGCGTGCGGAAGCCGTTCAGCCCTGCCAGGTAGCTGTTGTCCGCCGGCAGGCTGATGTTGGTGTCGGTGGGGCTGAAGAAGCCTTCATCGCCCGGCACCACCAGCAAGAAGCCCAGGCCGTTGAGATTGGCCGTGCCGTTGCCGGCCGTGAAGAAGTAAAAGGCCTCGGAATCGCCGGAATTGCCGTCGATCGTCTTGATGTGCTTGGAGATGGCGCCCGTCAAGGTGAAGGTGCCGGTCACCGTGGTGCCGGCGGTGTTCTTCAGGGAGCCGGTGAAGGTGAGTGTGCCGGTGACGTCGTTGCCCTGGGTGTCGATCTGGAAGCTGCCGTCGCTGGCCGTGGAGTTGGCCGAGGCGGTGAAGGTGAAGCTGCCGCTGCTGGCCGCGTTCACGCCATTGACGCTGCCGTTGGCGGTGTTGGGGTCGATGTCGGGGTTGGTGGAGTTGGCGCCAAAGCCGCCCGGGCTGCCGTTGTCAAACAGCTGGTAGCCCGTGTTCAGGCTCACGGAGGGAGCGGGCAGGCTCTGGGCCCAGGCCGCATCGCTCACCTGCAGGGTCTCGGTCTCCACCTGCCCGGCCCGGGCCTCTAGAACCCAGTCGCCGCCGCGCGCATTGGCGCCCGTGGCGTCGGTGCTGGCGGCCACGTCGGCGCCGGTCAGCTCGGCCAGTCGGGTGATGAAGGCTTGGCCGTTGGCGCCTTCGGCCACGTCGCAGCCGTAGAGCAGCAGGTCGCCCTGTTCACTCAGCAGGCCGCCCAGGGCCTGCAGGGCGGGGGCCGCCGGGTCCAGCTGGTCCAGGCCCAGGGTGGTGGCGCCCAGGGCGATCTGCCCCTGCGCGCCGTGGCCCAGCAGGTGCAGGGCTTCCAGTGGCGGCTGGCCGGCCAGGGCTTCCTGGAGCTGGGCCAGGCCGTCGCGGCTGGGGTCGAGCACCAGCACCTGGCGGCCTGGGCCCAGGGCGGCCAGCAGGCCCTCCAGGTCGGGCACCCGGGCGTCGATGACGACCAGTTCGGCGCGGCCGGGCAGGGCCGGGGGCAGGCTGGCCACGCCCTGGCCGGGCATGGCCTCCAGGGCGGTGTCCCGCGCGGTCTCGCGTGGGGTGTCCGGGATGACCCGGGCGCCGGGGTCGGCGTCCGCATCGGCCTGGCGCTGCACGGCCTCCACGGCGGCGGCGCCGTCAAACATCAGGCGGGCCTCCAGGGCCATCACTCGGGGGCTGGCGCGGCGGGTCAGTCGGCGGCGTTGGGGGCGGGACATGCGGACACCTCGGAAGGGGCAAGGCGGCCGCCCGGCTCCGGACGGTCCGCAGAAAAACGGGATTGGGTCTTCAGGGCTGGGCGCTGGCGCCGGCGCGCTGCACCAGCACGCGGCCGCTCATGCCGGCCATCAGTTCGCGGGGGCGGCCGTCGATGGCGGCCACGACCTTGATCGACTGGCTGACCGGGTCGACCCGGGCGCCCAGGCGCAGCACTCGGGCCGGGTAGCTGCGGCCGGTCTCGTCCACGGCGATGCGCACGGCGCTGCCGGCGCGCACCTGGGCCAACCAGCGCGAGGGCATGATGAACTCGACCTCCAGCACGCTGTCGTCGATCACTTCCAGCAGGGCCTGGCCGGGCTGCACAAACTGCTGCTCGCGGACCTTCTGCTCGGCCACCCGGCCGGCAAAGGGCGCCACGATCTGGCATTTGCCCAGCTGCACCTGGATCTGCTGGGCCTCGGCCCGGGTCTTGGCCACTTCGGCCTCGGCGTTGTCCAGTTCCTGGCGGCCGGTGGCCCCCAACTCCACCAGGCGGCGCTGGGTGGCCAGCTGCTTCTCCGCGGCGCCCAGGGTGGCCTCGGCGCGGGCCATCTGGGCCCGCTGCAGGCTGCAATCAAAGGCCACCAGCACCTGACCGGCCTGCATGGGGCTGCCTTCGCTGACCGGCAGCTGTTCGATGCGGGCGCCGATCTCGGCGGCCAGCAGGGTGTAGCGCTGCGGGGCGAGCTGGGCCCGCAGCTCCGGACCGCCCCAGGCGCTCGGCGGCGTCGCGGGCGGGGTGGCGGTGGCCAGCACCGGGGCGGGCGCCGTGGCCGCCGGACTGCTCAGGCCCAGCAGCGGGGCGGCGGGCCGC
>NZ_JAAGOH010000072.1 GCF_010499455.1 Ideonella livida
GGCCAAACCCCCGTCACCGTGCAAGTCACGGTGAACCCGGTCAACGACGCCCCGGAAGGCGGTGACGTCACCGACCCGGATTGGGACGCCACCGATGGCCGCTATGAGCTGACCACCGATGAGGACATCCCCGTGGGCGGCACGGTCGCCGCGGGTGACGCCGACGGCGACACCCTGGCCTTTAGCGTGGATACCCACCCCAGCAACGGCTCGATCACGATCGACGCCGCCACCGGCGTCTACACCTACACGCCTGATGCCGGCTGGAGCGGGGTCGATTCCTTCATCGTCCTGGTCGACGACGGCAACGGCGGCCAAACCCCCGTCACCGTGCAAGTCACGGTGAACCCGGTCAACGACGCCCCGGAAGGCGGTGACGTCACCGACCCGGATTGGGACGCCACCGATGGCCGCTATGAGCTGACCACCGATGAGGACACGCCGGTGGGCGGCACCGTGGCCGCGGGTGATGCCGATGGCGACACCCTCACATTCACCCTGGATGCGGACGCCAGCCACGGCACCATCGCCCTGGACCCGGCCACCGGCGTCTACACCTACACCCCAGATGCCGGCTGGAGCGGTGTGGACAGCTTTGTGGTCCTGGTCGACGACGGCAACGGCGGCCAAACCCCCGTCACCGTGCAAGTCACCGTCAACCCGGTCAACGACGCGCCCGAAGGCGGTGACGTCACCGACCCGGACTGGGACGCCACCGATGGCCGCTACGAGCTGACCACCGATGAGGACACGCCGGTGGGTGGCACTGTGGCCGCCGGTGACGCCGACGGCGACACCCTCACATTCACCTTGGATTCAGACGCCAGCCACGGCACCATCGCCCTCGACCCGGCCACCGGCGTCTACACCTACACGCCTGATGCCGGCTGGAGCGGTGTGGACAGCTTTGTGGTCCTGGTCGACGACGGCAACGGCGGCCAGACCCCCGTCACCGTGCAAGTCACCGTCAACCCGGTCAACGACGCGCCCGAAGGCGGCGACGTCACCGACCCGGACTGGGACGCCACCGATGGCCGCTATGAGCTGACCACGGACGAGGACACGCCGGTGGGTGGCACTGTGGCCGCGGGTGATGCCGATGGCGACACGCTGGCCTTCTCTGTCGACACCGACCCGACGCATGGCTCGGTGTCCCTCGATCCGGCCACCGGCGTCTACACCTACACCCCGGATGCCGGCTGGAGCGGTGTGGACAGCTTTGTGGTCCTGGTCGACGACGGCAACGGCGGCCAAACCCCCGTCACCGTGCAAGTCACCGTCAACCCGGTCAACGACGCGCCCGAAGGCGGCGACGTCACCGACCCGGATTGGGACGCCACCGATGGCCGCTATGAGCTGAGCACCGATGAGGACACGCCGGTGGGTGGCACCGTGGCCGCCGGTGACGCCGATGGCGACACCCTGGCCTTTAGCGTGGATACCCACCCCAGCAACGGCTCGGTCACGATCGACGCCGCCACCGGCATCTACACCTACACGCCTGATGCCGGCTGGAGCGGTGTCGATTCCTTCATCGTCCTGGTCGACGACGGCAACGGCGGCCAGACCCCCGTCACCGTGCAAGTCACCGTCAACCCGGTCAACGACGCGCCCGAAGGCGGCGACGTCACCGACCCGGACTGGGACGCCACCGATGGCCGCTATGAGCTGACCACGGACGAGGACACGCCGGTGGGTGGCACTGTGGCCGCGGGTGATGCCGATGGCGACACGCTGGCCTTCTCTGTCGACACCGACCCGACGCATGGCTCGGTGTCCCTCGATCCGGCCACCGGCGTCTACACCTACACCCCGGATGCCGGCTGGAGCGGTGTGGACAGCTTTGTGGTGCTGGTCGACGACGGCAACGGCGGCCAAACCCCCGTCACCGTGCAAGTCACGGTGAACCCGGTCAACGACGCGCCCGAAGGCGGCGACGTCACCGACCCGGATTGGGACGCCACCGATGGCCGCTACGAGCTGACCACCGATGAGGACACGCCGGTGGGTGGCACCGTCGCCGCGGGTGATGCCGATGGCGACACCCTCACATTCACCCTGGATGCGGACGCCAGCCACGGCACCATCGCCCTGGACCCGGCCACCGGCGTCTACACCTACACCCCGGATGCCGGCTGGAGCGGTGTCGATTCCTTCATCGTCTTGGTCGACGACGGCAACGGCGGCCAGACCCCCGTCACCGTGCAAGTCACCGTCAACCCGGTCAACGACGCGCCCGAAGGCGGCGACGTCACCGACCCGGACTGGGACGCCACCGATGGCCGCTATGAGCTGACCACCGATGAGGACACGCCGGTGGGCGGCACCGTGGCCGCGGGTGATGCCGATGGCGACACGCTGGCCTTCTCTGTCGACACCGACCCGACGCATGGCTCGGTGTCCCTCGATCCGGCCACCGGCGTCTACACCTACACGCCTGATGCCGGCTGGAGCGGGGTGGACAGCTTTGTGGTGCTGGTCGACGACGGCAACGGCGGCCAGACCCCCGTCACCGTGCAAGTCACCGTCAACCCGGTCAACGACGCGCCCGAGGGCGGTGACGTCACCGACCCGGATTGGGACGCCACCGACGGCCGCTATGAGCTGACCACGGACGAGGACACGCCGGTGGGCGGCACCGTGGCCGCGGGTGATGCCGATGGCGACACCCTGGCCTTCTCTGTCGACACCGACCCGACGCATGGCTCGGTGTCCCTCGATCCGGCCACCGGCGTCTACACCTACACCCCGGACGCCGGCTGGAGCGGTGTGGACAGCTTTGTGGTCCTGGTCGACGACGGCAACGGCGGCCAGACCCCCGTCACCGTGCAAGTCACCGTCAACCCGGTCAACGACGCGCCCGAAGGCGGTGACGTCACCGACCCGGATTGGGACGCCACCGATGGCCGCTATGAGCTGACCACGGACGAGGACACCCCCGTCGGCGGCACCGTGGCCGCCGGTGATGCCGACGGCGACACGCTGGCCTTCTCTGTCGACACCGACCCGACGCATGGCACGGTGTCCCTGGACCCGGCCACCGGCGTCTACACCTACACCCCGGATGCCGGCTGGAGCGGGGTCGATTCCTTCATCGTCTTGGTCGACGACGGCAACGGCGGCCAGACCCCCGTCACCGTGCAAGTCACGGTGAACCCGGTCAACGACGCGCCCGAAGGCGGCGACGTCACCGACCCAGACTGGGACGCCACCGATGGCCGCTACGAGCTGACCACCGATGAGGACACCCCGGTCGGCGGCACCGTGGCCGCCGGTGATACCGACGGCGACACCCTGGCCTTCTCTGTCGACACCGACCCGACGCATGGCACGGTGTCCCTCGATCCGGCCACCGGCGTCTACACCTACACCCCAGATGCCGGCTGGAGCGGGGTCGATTCCTTCATCGTCCTGGTCGACGACGGCAACGGCGGCCAAACCCCCGTCACCGTGCAAGTCACGGTGAACCCGGTCAACGACGCGCCCGAAGGCGGTGACGTCACCGACCCGGACTGGGACGCCACCGACGGCCGCTATGAGCTGACCACCGATGAGGACACGCCGGTGGGTGGCACCGTCGCCGCGGGTGACGCCGACGGCGACACCCTGGCCTTTAGCGTGGATACCCACCCCAGCAACGGCTCGGTCACGATCGACGCCGCCACCGGCGTCTACACCTACACCCCGGATGCCGGCTGGAGCGGTGTGGACAGCTTTGTGGTGCTGGTCGACGACGGCAACGGCGGCCAAACCCCCGTCACCGTGCAAGTCACGGTGAACCCGGTCAACGACGCGCCCGAGGGCGGCGACGTCACCGACCCAGACTGGGACGCCACCGATGGCCGCTACGAGCTGACCACCGATGAGGACACCCCGGTCGGCGGCACCGTGGCCGCCGGTGATACCGACGGCGACACCCTGGCCTTCTCTGTCGACACCGACCCGACGCATGGCACGGTGTCCCTCGATCCGGCCACCGGCGTCTACACCTACACCCCAGATGCCGGCTGGAGCGG
>NZ_JAAGOH010000073.1 GCF_010499455.1 Ideonella livida
GGTTGGCGATGGGGGCCACGCGGGCCTTGTAGTCGGCCACCAGGGCGGCAATGCCGGCATGCGGGGTGATGGACGGGTCGGTGCGGTCGACCACCACGTTGCGGGCCTGGGTGGCCACGACATGGCCACCGCCTGGGAGGCCTGGTCCAGCCAGCCGGCGGGTTTGCCGCAGCACTGCTCGAACTGCCGGGCCAGGCGCTCACCGATCTGGCGCGAGCGGCCCTTGATCTGGCTCCAGTAGCTGGGCTGGATCTGCAGCCGTTCGGCAAAGCGCCGCTCCAGGCCCCGCAGGGTGGCGGCATCGGGTTGCTTGACGGTCTGCTGGACGAACTCGTCGAACAGGCGCAGTGCGTTGTCGAGGCGCACAGTGGCCACGTCACGGGGAGCTTCCATGCCTCCATGATAAAGCCCACCCTCGACGGCGGCGGGCCGCCGGGCCTGGGTCCTGCTGTGCTCAGCGGCCGGCGGGTGGGGTTGAGGTGGGCAGGCCGCCTGGACCTTCCGCCAGCAGGCCGGCATGCACATCGGCCGGGCTGCGGCAGCCGGCCAGGGCCAGGGCCACGGTGAATTCATCGCGCAGCAGGCGCAGCATCTGCGCCACGCCCAGCGCGCCGCCGGCGGCCAGGGCCATCACCTGCGGGCGGCCGATGGCCACGGCGCTGGCGCCCAGCGCCAGCGCCTTGAGCACGTCGGTGCCGCGGCGGATGCCGCCGTCCACCACCAGCGGCAGGCGGCCCTGCAGCGCGGCAGCCATGCGCGGCAAGGCCCAGGCGGTGGGCACGGCGGTGTCCAGCGTGCGGCCGCCGTGGTTGGAGACGATGAGGCCGGCCACCGCGCCGCTGTCGGCCGCCAGCACCGCGTCCTCGGGGTGCAGCACGCCCTTGAGCCACAGGGGCAACCGCGTCTGGGCGGCCAGCCAGGCCACCTCGTCCCAGCGCGGGGCCAGCGCCAGCAGACCCTCCAAGCCCGGCGGCGGTGGGGCGAAACCGTCCAGGTGCACCGGGCCCACGCCCGGCGGCAGGGCAAAGCCGGCGCGGCGCTCGCGGTCGCGCACGCCATGCACCGGCGCATCCACGGTGAGCACCAGGGCCTCGCAGCCGGCGTCCTCGGCGCGGCGCACCAGGGCCAGGGTGTCCTCGCGCCGGGCTAGGGGGTAGAGCTGGAACCACAGCGGGCCGGCGCCGGGCTCGGCCAGGGCGCGGGCCACGGCCTCCACCGGCTGGCTGGCCTGGCAGGAGAGGATCATGCCGGCGCCTTGGGCGGCGGCGGCCAGGGCGGTGCCCACCTCGCCATCGGCATGGGCCATGCGGTGCCAGGCCACCGGGGCCAGCAGCAGGGGGTGGGCCAGCGGCCGGCCGGCCAGGGTGGTCGCGGTGCTCAGGCCGCGCAGGTCGCGCAGCGCGCGTGGCCACAGGCGCAGCGCGTCCCAGGCACGGCGGTTGTCGGCCAGGGTCAGCTCGTCGGCCGCGCCACCCGAGAAGTAGGCCCAGGCGCGCGGGTCCAGCACGGCGTGGGCAGCATCGTCCAGGTCGGACAGGCGGATCAGCGGGGCGGTGGGGGGGGTCATGGGGGCGGGGGCTGGAGCGCGCGGGGGCGCGGGCATGGCGCGGGCCGTCTCACCGGGCCGGGTCCCAGGTGTAGCCCAGTCCGTAGAGGGCGTGGATGAGTTCGCGCCCCGGGTGCAGGCCGGCCAGCTTGCGGCGCAGCTTGCGGATGTGGCTGTCCACGGTGCGGTCGCTCACGTCGCGGGCGTCAGGGTACATGGCGTCCATGAGCTGCGCGCGGCGGAAGACCCGGCCGGGCTGGCCGGCCAGCGTGGCCAGCAGCTGGAACTCCAGGCAGGTCAAGGGCACCGGCTGGCCGTTGAGCAAGGCCTGGTGCTGCTGGGGGTCCAGGCGCAGGGCGGGAGGCGTGGCGGGCGGGCGGGCGGGCGCGTCGGGGAGGGCCGTGCCGGTCAATCGGGCATGGCGCCGCAGGTGGGCCAGCACCCGGGCGGTCAATTCGCGGTGGCTGAGGTGCGCCCCCAGGCAATCGTCCGCGCCCTGGGCCAAGCCCTCCAGGCGGTCGTGTTCTGTGGAGGCAGGGCTGAGCAGCAGCACCGTGGCCGCACTGCCCTGGGCGCGCAGCTGCCGGCACAGCGCCAGGGCGTCCTGGCCCGGCGGCCGGTGGACGAGCAGGATCAGCGCCGGGTGGTGGGCCTGGGCCCAGGCGGCGACGGCCTGGCCACGGCGCAGGTGGTGGCTGGCCACACCGGCCTGGGCGAGCGGGGAGCGCAGGGCGGTGGCCAGGGGTTCCAGCGCGTCCACCACGAGGACGGGCGCGTGCGGCGGCGGGGGACTGGGCGGGCGCATGGCGGGCGGGCAGGCTGGCGGCAGGGCAGGGGTCGGGCGCGCCCAGTGGGGGCGCATGGCGGGCACCCGAGGGCTGGCGCGGTGCGGGGGCGGGCGCCAGCAAATATTGTGCTTCAAATAAGAGTGATTCGCATTTCTTGCACATTTGGACGGCAAGGTGCGCGCTGGCTGCGGCTGCGCCTGCGGTGGCCACACCCGCCCCTGAATCGTCCCGCCCCGCCCACGGGGCCTCTCGTCCACTTGCCCATGAGTCAATTGCCTGCGGCACCCGCCCCCCTGCCGACCCCGCCCGCCGCCCAGCCCGCGGGGGCGTTCTCTCCCGATCCGACCGTCGCCGCCGCCCCCGCCCCCGCGGCCGGTACGCCGCCGCGCCGCCGCTGGTTGCGCACCGCCCTGGGGGCTGCCGCCGTGGCGGCGGTAGGTGGCGCGGGTTGGGCCGCCTGGCGCGGGTGGGCCGGCCGGCAGGACCCGGCCGAAACCCCGCTGCTGCTGGCCGTGCAGCGCGGCGATATCGAGGACCTGGTGGCCGCCACCGGCACCCTGCAACCCCGCAACTACGTGGATGTGGGGGCCCAGGTCTCGGGCCAGCTGCGCCGGCTGGCGGTGGAGGTGGGCGACGAGGTGCGCGAGGGCGACCTGCTGGCTGAGATTGACGCCGAGCAGACGGCGGCCCGGGTGGACTCGTACCGTGCCCAGATCCGCAACCAGCAGGCCCAGCTGGCCGAGGCCGACATCGGCCAGGCCAAGGCCGAGCGCGACCTGCGCCGCCAGCGCCAGCTGTTGGCCGACGAGGCCACCACCCCCGAAACGCTGCAGAACGCCGAGACCACCCTGGCCGCCGCCCGCGCCAGCCGCGAATCCATCCTGGCCCAGATCGCCCAGATCCAGGCCACCATGCGGGTGGAGGAGGCCAACCTCAAATACACCCGGTTGCTGGCGCCGCTGTCGGGCACGGTGGTCAGCATCAGCGCCCGCCAGGGCCAGACCCTCAACACGAACCAAAGCGCGCCCACCGTGCTGCGGGTGGCCGACCTGTCGCTGATGACGGTGCAGGCCCAGGTGTCCGAGGCCGACGTGGCCCGCCTGCGCCTGGGCATGCCGGTGTACTTCACCACCCTGGGCAGTCCGGGCCGGCGCTGGCCCGGCCGGCTGCAGAAGATCGAGCCCACGCCCACCGTGACCAACAACGTGGTGCTCTACAACGCGCTGTTTGAAGTGCCCAACCCGCAGCGCCAGCTCATGACCCAGATGACCGCGCAGGTCTTCTTCGTGGTGGCCCAGGTGCAGGACGTGCTGGTGGTGCCCATGGCCGCCGTGACCTTGGTGCGTGGCAGCCGCAAGGGGGAGGGCGGCGCCGTCGCGGCGCCGCCCGCTTCCGCCGCCACCACCACCACCGGCACGGCCATCGCCGCTTCCGCCTCGACCCGGGCCGCCCCCCCGGCCCCCCGGCCGGCGGCCTCGCGCCCCGTGGGGGGACCCGACGGCGGCGGGC
>NZ_JAAGOH010000074.1 GCF_010499455.1 Ideonella livida
GAAGCCGGCGCCGGCGCCCGTGCCGGCGTCGGCCGCCGCATCGGTGGCCCCGGTGGCCGCTGTCCGCCAGGAGGCGCCGCCGCCGGCCACCGGCGGTTGCTCCGGCCTGCTGCCCGCGCGCTTTCGGCTGCGGCGCTGGCCAGCGGCCGATGCGCTGCTGGCCCACCGCTACGGCCACCGCCTGGCCAGCTTCTTGTCGCAGGGCGAGATGTCGCTGGCCGAGTTGTCGCACGCCAGCAATGTCGAGCCCGGCCAGTGCCGGCAGTTCCTGTCTGACATGCTTTCGCGCGGCTGGCTGGACGTGGTCGACGCCAGCGCCGCCGTCACCGGCCATGTGCCGCTGGACCTGCCGCTGGCCGCCGCCCCGGTGCGCCCCCGCACCGCCGAGGAGCCGGCCGATGTGGCCGCTGGCACCTCCCGCTTCGGGCCGGACTCGGTCTGGCTGCAGGAAGTGGCCCCGGGCGCGGTGGGCCTGTTCCGCCGTCTGCGGGATCTCTTCAAGGTCCAGGGCCGCGTGCGCGGTCCCGTGGGCGCCCCGGACCCCGCCACCTCCTTCTGAGCCCCGGACGCCGGCGCCCCACTACGCGGGGCGCTGCGGGTTGTCCCGGGCCCGGGCGGACCTGCGGGCGACCGGCGCGACCGCCAGGCCCGCGGCATGATGGGTCATGGCCCTGACCTCCGATGCCACCCCTGCCGCCTTGCCGCCGGCGTCGCCTGAGCCCGACGGTCTGCAGGCCTGGCAGGTCATGGTGGGCGGGCTGTGCGGCCTGGTCCTCTCCCTGGGCCTGGCCCGCTTTGCCTACACCCCGCTGCTGCCGGTGCTGCAGGCCCAGACCGGGCTGGACGACGCGCAGGCCGGGCTGCTGGCCGCGGTCAACTACGCCGGCTACATGGCCGGCGCCCTGGCGGCCGCCTGGATCGAATCGCCCCGCTGGCGCCAGCGCCTTTACGGCCTGGGCCTGTGGGCCGCGGTGCTCAGCACGGCGGCCTGCGGGCTGGGGGCCTGGTGGCCAGGCTGGATGCTGCTGCGCCTGATCGGCGGCTTGTGCGGTGCCACCGGCCTGCTGCTGGGCAGCGGCCTGGTGCTGGGCTGGCTGATGCGCCAGGGCCGGCGGCCCGAGCTGGGGGTGCACTTCATCGGCGTGGGCCTGGGCATCGTCGTCTCGGCCGTGGCGGCGGGCCTGTTCACCCGCTGGTGGCCGCACTGGCAGCACCCCTGGTGGGCCCTGGGGGCGGTGGGGGCGCTGTTCCTGTGGCCGGCCTGGCGCTGGCGGCCGCCGGTGCCGCCGGCGGCGGGCCCATCCACCGGCGCGGCCGCCGCGCCTGCGCCGGACGGCCCGCCCCGCCGCTGGTGGGCGCTGCTGGCGCTGGCCTACTTTGCCGCGGGCTGGGGTTTTGTGGTCAGCGCCACCTTCACCGTCACCATCGTCGAGCGTGTGCCGGCCCTGGCCGGCCAGGGCACCCTGGTGTGGGCCGGCGTGGGGGTGGCCGCCATGCCCGCGGTGGCCGCCTGGGACCGTGTGGCCCACCGCCTGGGCGACACCCGGGCCCTGCGGGCAGCCTACCTGCTGCAGACGCTGACCCTGATGGCCCCCGCCGCCTCCGACACCCTGGCGGCGGCCTGGGTCGGGGCGCTGGGCTATGGCGCCACCTCCATCGGCATCGTGAGCATGACCCTGGCGCTGGTGGGCCGCCATTCGCCGGCCAATCCGGGCAAGGCCATGGCGCGGCTCACCCTGAGCTATGGCAGCGCGCAGGTGCTGGCCCCGGCGCTGACGGGCTGGATGGCCCTGGCCAGCGGCAGCTTCCATGGCGGCCTGTGGCTGACCGCGGCGGTGATGGGCCTGGGCTGCGTGGCGCTGGCGGCACTGCCGCGGGCTGACCGACGGGTGGGCTGAGCGGCTTGAGCGGTTGCCCGGTGTCTGGCGCCCGCGCTGGGCGCCGCCGCCGGTCCGGCGGTCGCTCCGGCGCTGGCGGGCGCCGGGGCGGGCGTGGCATGGTGCGCCGACGCTTTTTCCCCGCGGCCCACGTAGATGGGGCATGAGCGTCTTGAATCCCCCCTGTCCCTGCCGGGACGCGCCCCTGGAGCCGGAGGAGCCCCGCCCCATGTCCCTGACCGAGCTGGAACCCAGTGCCTCGGCCCGCCTGGCGGCCTGGCTGGACGCCGCCGCGCGCGGCGACCGCCAGGCCTTCATGGCCGTGTACGACGCCACCCACCGCCACCTCTACGGCCTGGCCCTGCGCATGATGGGCCGCGCCGACGCGGCCGAGGACGTGCTGCAGGAGGCCTTTGTCAAAGTCTGGCACCACGCCGCCCAGTTCGACCCGGCCCGCGCCCAGCCCATGACCTGGCTCATCCACATCGTGCGCCACCAGGCCATCGACCAGCTGCGCCGCCTGCGCACCGAGGCCGGGCGCACCCGCGCCCTGGACGAGAGCGACCTGGAACTGCCCGACGTGGACGGTCTGCGGCCCGAGCAGGCGCTGGACGAAGGCTTGCGCCGCCTGCACCTGGACCAGTGCATGGGCGGCCTGAGCCCCAGCCAGCGCCAGGCGCTGGCCCTGACCTACTTCAAAGGGTGGCCGCACCAGGACATTGCCCAGGCCATGGGCGTGCCGCTGTCCACCGCCAAGTCCTGGGTGCGCCGCGGCCTGGAGCAGCTGCGCCAATGCCTGGCCCGCCTGGGCGTGGGAGCACTGGCATGAACCGGCAGGCGCCCCATGTGCTGGAGGCCCTGGCCCAGGGCCATGTGCTGGGCACGCTGCGCCCGGCCACCGCGCGCGGCTTTGCGCGGCTGCTCCAACGCTCTGCGGCGGCCCGCGAGGCGGTGCGCCAATGGGAGGAGCGCCTGGCCGCGCTGGCCCTGGCGCTGCCGCCGGCCGAGCCGTCGGCCGCGCTGCGCGAGCGGGTGCTGGCCCGGGTGACGCGGG
>NZ_JAAGOH010000075.1 GCF_010499455.1 Ideonella livida
GCGCTCGGTCAGCGGCGGGGCGCCGTTCAGGCCGCCCTCGGCCACGTCCTGGTGGGCGTTGATGATGACGTTCATGCCCCCCTGGCGGTAGAGCAGCACCTCGCGCGAGCGGTGGCGCGCCACCGGCAGGAAACCCAGCCGCTCCAGCTGCTGGCCCAGCGCCTGCGGCCGGCTGGTGGCGTATTCGATGAACTCGATGCCCTGCAGGCCCAGGGGGTTGGGCTGCGGGCCCAGGGATTCATGCGCGAGGGTGTTCATGGAAGCTCCCGTTGTGTGTGTGTTGGTGCTGGCCGGCGCGCGCGGTCAGGCCTGGGCGGCCATGCGGGCCATGACCAAGCCGCGGAAGTGCGCCTCCACCCGCGCCGCGTCAGCCGGCCGGCCGGTGAACAGCTCAAAGGCGCCCAGCGCCTGGCCCACGGCCATGCCGCCGCCGTCGGAGATGGGGCAACCCAGGGCGCGTGCGGTGCGCAGCAGCTCGGTTTCCAGCGGGAAATACACCACCTCCGACACCCACAGGTCCGGGCGCAGCAGCGCGGCGTCCAGCGGCAGGCCGGGGAGCTTGGCCATGCCGGTGGGCGTGGCGTGGATCAGGCCGGTGGCGCCGGGCAGGGCAGAGGCGGCGCTGGGGTGGGCCACGGCCTTGCCGGCGCCGTAGCGGGTGTTGAGTTCATCGGCCAGCGCAGCGGCGCGGGCCGGGTCGGCGTCCACCAGGCGCAGCTCGCCGGCGCCCAGACGCAGCACGGCATGGGCGATGGCAGCACCGGCGCCGCCGGCGCCCAGCAGGGCCACACGGGCCAGGTCGGCCTGGGGCAGGGCGCGGGTGAAGCCGCGGGCCCAGCCGGAGCCGTCGGTGTTGTGGCCGATGAGGCGGCCGTCGCGGATGACCACGGTGTTGACCGCGCCCATGGCCTGGGCCTCGTCAGACAGCTCGTCCAAGTGCGGGATCACCGCCTGCTTGCAGGGGTAGGTGATGTTCAGGCCGGCAAAGCCCATGGCCTTGGCGGCGAACAACAGCGTAGGCAGGTCAGCGGGACTGCCACCAAAACGGTCCAGGTCGATGAGCTGGTAATGCACGCGCAGGCCATGCTCCCGGCCTTCCTGCATCTGCATGGAAGGGGTGAGTGACTGCTGGATGCCCGAGCCGATCAGGCCCAGCAGCACCATGTGCGGCACGTCATCGGGGGTGATCGCGGGGGCCGCGGCCGTGCCAGAGGCGAGCGAGGCCAGTGCCGGGTCCTGGACCAGGGTGTTCATCGTGGTGTCCTTGTGGGAAAACGAGCGGCGCACACGCCCGGAGAAACGGCCGGCGGCCGCGCCGGAATCAGGCGGCGGCGGCCGGCGTGCGCAGCGTGCGCCTTACTTGCGCAGCTTGGCCAGTTCGGCCTGGATGTCGGTGAGCGTGGAGCCCAGGGCGGCGCCGTGCTTCTCCACCACCGGCTTGAGCTTCTCGCGCAGCTTGGCCTGCTCGGCGGCCGAGAACTCGGTCACTTGCATGCCGGCGGCGCGCAGCTCCTGCAGGTCGTCGGCCGACTTGTCGCGGTTGACCTTGCGCTGGTAGGCCGAGGCTTCCTTGGCGGCGTCCTGGATGATCTTCTGGTCGGCCGGGCTCAGGCCGTCAAAGATCTTCTTGCTCATGATGAGCGACTGCGGGTTGTACTGGTGGTTGGTCACCGCCAGGTGCTTCTGCACCTCAAACAGCTTGTTGGCCAGGATCACCGACAGCGGGTTCTCCTGCCCGTCGATGGCCTTCTGCTCCAGCGCGGCGTAGACCTCCGGGAAAGCCAGAGGCGTGGGGTTGGCGCCCAAGGCGCTGACCCAGTCGATGTTGATCTTGTTGGGGATCACACGCAGCTTCAGGCCGGCCACGTCGTCCACGGCCTTGATCGGCTTCTTGCTGTTGGTGATGTTGCGAAAGCCCAGCTCCACATAGGCCAGGCCCACGATGCCCTTCTCGCCCAGCATGGCGTGCATCTTCTGGCCAAAGGGACCGTCCACCACGGCGTCGGCCTCGGCCGCGTTGGCGAACAGGAAGGGCAGGTCATAGACCTCAAACGCCTTGACCTGCGAGGCCAGGATGCCGGAGTTCAGCTGCACAAAATCGATGGTGCCGCCCTGCAGGGCCGAGACGTTGGCGGCGTCCCCGCCCAGGGTGCCGCCCGCGAAGACATTGACCTTCAGGCGGCCGCCGCTCTTGGCCGCCACCAGCTCCGCGAATTTGGTCGCCCCCATCTCCAGCGGATGGCCCTTGGGGTTCTGCAGCGCGAACTTGAAGGTCTTCTCCTGGGCCGAGGCCACACCGGGCAGCAGGCCGGTGGCCACCACGGCCGCAGCGGCCACCAGGGTCTTGAGCATCAGACGTTTCATGCGTGTCTCCAGGCGCTTTGCGCGTTCAGTCAGGTTGCGGTTGAGGGACGGGAAAAAAGGGGGCGAGTCAGAGAAGGGCGGCCGGTGCGCTCACTGGGCGAACCAGCGCGCCGGCACCATCACCAGCGAGGGGAAGAGCACCAGCAGGAACATCACCGCGAACTGCGCGGTCATGAAAGGCAGCACGCCGCGGGTGACCTCGTCCATCTTCATCTTGCCCACGCCGGCCACCACATTGAGCACCGTGCCCACCGGCGGGGTGATCAGCCCGATGGCGTTGTTCATGATGAACAGCACCCCGAAGTACACCGGGTCAATGCCCGCGGCCTTCACGATGGGCATGAGCACCGGCGTCAGGATCAGGATGGTGGGCGTCATGTCCATGGCCGTGCCCACGGCAATGACCAACAGCATGATGGCGATGAGCAGCAGCGTGGGGCTGTCCATCAGCGGCTCCAGCAGGCCCACCATGGCGCTGGGGATGTCGGCCACCGTGATCAGCCAGGCGCTGACCATGGCCGCGGCCACCAGGAAC
>NZ_JAAGOH010000076.1 GCF_010499455.1 Ideonella livida
GCCCCAGCCGGCGCCGGGCCTGGGCCTGGGCGGCCTGGGCCAGCGCCAGCCAGGCCCGCTGGGTGGCATGGCCTGCCGCCCCCTCCTCCACCGCCAGCAGGCGCTGGGCCTCCTGCATCCAGCCCTCCACGGGCGCCAGCCTTGCCACCGGGCCCGGCGCGGCCAGCGCCACCCGCGCGGCCAGCACCAACCCGGACGCGCGCGACAGCCGCTGCGCGAACGGCAGCTGCTGCGGCGGCACCGCAGGCAGCGCCGCCCCCTCCCACCAGCGGGCCATGGCCCGGGCGGCAGCGTCGTGCTGCCCGGCAGCGAGCTGCAGCTCCGCCGTCTGCAGCAGCAGGCGCTGGCGCAGGCCGGTGGCCGCCTGGTTGCCCACATCGCGGGCCCTGGCCCGCTCCAGCCGGTCCAGGGCCTGGCCCTGCGGCGCCAGGGCGGCCTCCGGCCGGGCCTGCGCCAGCAGGCTGCGGGCCAGCAAGGCCAGGGCCACGGCCTGCTGGTACTGGAAATCCGCATCCTGCGGGAACTTGTCCACCATGAAGGCGCGCAGCCGCAGCTCCTGCTCGAACAGCGCCTGCGCCCCGGCCGGATCGTCCTGCATCAGCCGGCACTGGCCGCGCTCGCGCAGGGCAAAGGCCTGGGTGTCGGGCAGGTAGACGTTGACCGGATCCGCGCGCTCGGTGGCCAGGGCCGCCTCCCAGGCCTGCTGGGCATGGCCGCAGGCCTGCAGCCAATCCCCCTGATGGGCCACATCGTGCTGGGTGCCGGCCAGGCGCGCGGCCACCAGGTGGAAGCTGACGGCGCTGCTCAGGCTCCAGGTGTCCCGCGGCGCACGGGCCAGCAGGCGCTCCAGCAGGGGGCGGGCCTGTTCCAGCACGCTTTGCGCACTGTGCAGCCGCCCCTCGCGCTGCAGCACCTCCACCAGCGTGGTGCGCATGTTCAGCGCCACGGCCATGTCGGCCACCGTCACGCCGGGCGCCTGCAGGTACAGCAGGGAGGTCTGGACGGCCCGCTCGATGTTGCGCCGGGCGGCTGTGTACTGGCCGGTGTGGATGGTGCCGTTGCCGCCCTGCAGGCGGCTGATACGGTAGTAGGTCTCGGCCAGCTCCCGGGCCAGGGCGGGGTCGGTGGCGGCCGCCTCCTGCAGCCCGTCTAGGAAGGTCACCGCGTCCTGCAGCAGGGCCTCCCGGGCCGCGGTGGCGCCGGGCAGGTGCTCAATCTGGTCGTGGTACTTGAAGACCAGCTGCCGGGCCAGCTGGCGCACCTGGGTGAAGTGGCGGCGGGCCTCGTCGCGCTGGGCCTGCGCCTCGCGGGCCTGCCACACCGAGACGACGCTGCCCACCACCAGCGCCAGCGCCGCCACGGCCGACGCCAGGCTGGCCGCACGGTTGCGGGCGATGAACTTGCCCGCGCGGTAGGACCAGGAGGGCGCGTGGGCGCTGACGGGTTCGTGGGCCAGGAAGGCGCGGACATCCCGCGCCATGGCCTCCACCGTGGCGTAGCGGCGGTCAGGCGCCTTCTCCAGCGCCTTGAGCAGGATGTTGTCCAGGTCGCCGCGCAGGCGGCGGCGGTGCTGCAGCCAGTGCGGATCGGCCACCTCGGCCGGGCTCAGGGCACTGGGGCGCGTGGGCTCCTCCTCCAGCACACTGCGGGCGGCCTGCAGGGGGGTGGTGGCATGGCGGCCATAAGGGCGCAGACCGGTGAGCAGGACGTAGAGCAGCACGCCCAAGCTGTAGAGGTCGGTGGCGGTGCTGACGGGCTCGCCACGCACCTGCTCCGGGCTGGCATAGAGCGGGGTGAAGGGACGCGCGCCGGTGTGGGTGAGCGCGCCGTCCTGGGCCTGCGCAGGCTCCAGCGGGTCCAGGGCCTTGGCGATGCCGAAGTCCAGCAGCTTGACTTGGCCCTGCTCGTCAACCATGACGTTGCTGGGCTTGAGGTCACGGTGCACCAGCAGGTTGCGGTGGGCGTAAGCCACCGCATCGGCCAGCTGCAGGAACAGCTCCAGGCGCCGCTCCAGCGGCAGCTCGCGGCAAACCTGATCCAGTGGCTGGCCGCGCACCTTCTCCATGACAAAGAAGGGCTGGCCCCAGGGGGTGTGGCCGGCGTCCAGCAGGCGGGCGATGTGCGGGTGGCTCAACCGCGCCAGGGCCTGCTGCTCCTGGGCAAAGCGGGAGAGCACCAGCCCGCTGGCCAGGGCGGGCTTGAGCAGCTTGACCGCCGCCTCACCCTCCCAGGCCCCGTCGGCCCGGGCCACGGTCCAGACCTCGGCCATGCCGCCGGCCCCCAGCGGGCCCACCAGGGCCCAGGGCCCCAGGCGCAGGCCGGGTTGCAGGCGGGACGCCGTGGCGGGCTCGGCCCCCGGCGCGGCGGCAGCCCCGGGCGGCAGGACGGCCGGCCCGGCGAGGAACCCC
>NZ_JAAGOH010000077.1 GCF_010499455.1 Ideonella livida
CCGCCGACCAAGGCGGCAACGACGCCGCCGACAGCGACATCGACGCCGCTGGCAACACCGCCGCCATCACCCTGGGCCAGGGCGACCACGTCACCACCGTTGACGCCGGCCTGTTCCAGAAGGCCAGTGTGGGCGACACCGTGTGGGTGGACGCCAATGGCAACGGCCAGCTGGACGGCACCGAGGCCGGCCAGGCGGGCGTCACGGTCAAGCTGCTGGATGCCAACGGCACCGTGGTGGCCACCACCACCACCGACGCCAACGGCAAGTACCTGTTTGCCGACCTGACCCCCGGCACCTATGCCGTGCAGTTCGACAAGAGCACGCTGCCCGCGGGCTACGAGTTCACCCAGCGTGATGCCGGCGCCGACGCCAGCGACTCCGATGCCGACACCACCACCGGCACCACCAGCCAGTTCACGCTGCGCTCGGGCGAGGCCAACACCACGGTGGACGCCGGCGTGAAGTCGACCTTCGTCGAGCAGGCGCGCATTGACCTGGAGACCTTTGTCCGCGGCCGCTACCAGACCACGTCCGCCGAAGGCGGCGAGGGCCTGAGCCCGGGCTACTGGAAGACCCACGCGCCGACCGACGGCTGCGGCGGCTCGACCGGCCCGGCCGATGGCGCCTGGACCGGCGTGCCCTACAAGCCCACCGACAGCTTCGAGTCGCTGTTCGGGGTGAACATCTCCGGCAGCAACCCGACCCTGGCCAGCGCCCTGGCCACCACCGGCGGCGGCATGGAGGCGCTGATGCGCCAGGCCGTGGCCGCCCTGCTGAACGCCTCGCACCCGATGATCAGCTTCCAGTACACGGAAGCCCAGGTCATCGCCATGGTGCAGAACGCCTTCGCGACCTGCGACTACACCACCGCCAAGAACCTGCTGGAAGTCCAGAACACGCTGGAAGCGGACCTGAGCACGCCGGCCACCACCACCGTCACCGCCGAGACGGCCAACCTGGATGCCGACACCAGCGGCTCCGGCCCGGTCATCCCTGCCGGCGGTGAGGCGCTCTACACCTACAAGGTCACCAACACCGGCAACGTCGCGCTGACCGATGTGCAGCTGTCGGACACCCAACTCACCGGCCTGACCTATGCCAGCGGTGACAACGGCAACGGCGTGCTGGACGTGGGCGAGACCTGGATCTACACCGCCAGCCGTCCGGTGACGGCGGGCGCGGAGTTTGCCAATGTGGGCACGGTGACCGCCAAGTCGGTGGGCACCGGCACCGCGGTGAGCGACAGCGATGCCACCCACTACACCGTGCCGGCCGTGGCGCAGAACGCCACCGTGGGCGACAAGGTGTGGGTGGACGTCAACGGCAACGGCACCCAGGACACCGGCGAGGCCGGCCTGGCCTGCGTCACCGTCAAGCTGCTCAACGCCAGCGGCGCCGTGGTGGCCACCACCACCACCGACAACAGCGGCAACTACCAGTTCACCAACGTCACCCCGGGCACCTACTCGGTCCAGTTCGTCACCCCCTCGGGCTACGTCTTCACCAAGAAGGACGTGGGCAGCGACGCCACCGACAGCGACGCCGCCTCCACCGGCAAGACCGGCTCCTTCACCGTCAACGCCGGTGACGCCATCACCTCCGTCGACGCCGGCCTCTACAAGACCGCCAGCATCGGCGACAAGGTCTGGCTGGACACCGATGGCGACGGCCAGCTCGACGGCAACGAGGCCGGCCTGGCCTGTGTCACCGTCAAGCTGCTGGACACCGCGGGCAATGTGGTGGCCACCACCACCACCAACAGCAGTGGCGGCTACCAGTTCACCGGCCTGGCCCCGGGCCAGTACGCCGTGCAGTTCGTCGCCCCCAACGGCTACACCTTCACCAGCAAGGATGTGGGCTCGGACAGCAGCGACAGCGATGCCGGCGCCGACGGCAAGACCGGCTACTACACCCTGACCTCCGGCAGCAACGTCACCACCGTGGACGCCGGCCTGAAGCAGGCCACCGCCACCGTGGGCGACAAGGTGTGGGTGGACGTCAACGGCAACGGCACCCAGGACACCGGCGAGGCCGGCCTGGCCTGCGTCACCGTCAAGCTGCTCAACGCCAGCGGCGCCGTGGTGGCCACCACC
>NZ_JAAGOH010000078.1 GCF_010499455.1 Ideonella livida
CTAATCGAGATAGGAGAAATCCTCGCGGATTCCCCCTCTCACACCACCGGACGTACGGGTCACGTATCCGGCGGTTCGGGTTGTTGAATGTGGTCTGCCCATGTGCTTCATGCCGTTTTCAGGGGCACCAGGCTGGGCAGACCAAGACTTGCGAAGTACCTCGCCGGCAGGGCCAGCGACAGCGCCGGGGTCATCGAGATGCGCCACGGGCCATGCGCGCTCTTGCTCACGTTCCAGGCTTCTCGCACTGTCACGCCGCGTTTGCGCAGTTCCCGGTAGCCGGCCGATCCCCATTGCTTCCATTGATAGCAGCGTAACCGCCGCCGCAACCACTTGTCCACGTCGCGCAGAGGGCTCAGCACCTCGGTGATGCCGAAGTACGCTCTCCAACCGAGCAGGGTGTCTCTCAGCTCTTGGACGACCTGTTCCAAGCGGTGTCCTCTTGTGCGGCGGCTCAACCCGCGCAGCGTGTGTTTGAGCTTGTCCAGGGCCGGTTTGGCCACCTGCAGGCCCTTGCTGCGCCGGTTGAGCGTAAAGCCCAGGAACTTGCGGTTCCACGGGCGGTCCACGGCGCTTTTTCGTGAATTCACTGTGAGCCTCAGTGAGTCTTCGACCAAGCGCGTCACGCTGGCCATCACCCTGTGCCCGGCACGCTCGCTGGCCACCATGATTTGGCAGTCATCGGCATACCGTGCAAAGGCAAGTCCGCGCCTGTGCAGTGTCCAGTCCAGTTCATCCAGCACCACATTGGCCAGCACCGGCGAGAGCGGGCCGCCTTGCGGCACACCCTGGCGGCGCGTTTGCACCTGTCCCGTCTGTGCGTCCCACATCCCCGCACGCGCAAAGCGACGGATCAGTTGGAGCATGCGGGCGTCGGGCACCTGCCGGGCCAGCCGGCTGATGAGCCGGTCGTGGTTGACTCGGTCGAAGAAGCTCTCCAGATCGATGTCCACCACCCAGCCCTTGCCGGCTTTGACTTCGGCTTGCATCTTCCGCACCGCTTGGTGTGCATTGCGCCCCGGCCTGAAGCCGTAGCTGTCCGGGTGGAAGTGGGGCTCCCACTGCCGTGACACCACTTGCGCCAGCGCCTGCTGTATGAACCGGTCCAACACCGTGGGGATGCCCAGCACCCTCATGCGCCCGTCTGGCTTGGGGATCTCCACCTTCCTCACCGGCTGTGGGCCGTAGCCCCCGGCCAGCAGTTGGGCTTTGATCTGCGGCCAGTGCCGCTTGAGGTGGCCCGGCAGTTCGTCAACGGTCATCCCGTCAACCCCCGGCGCGCCCTTGTTCTGGCGTACCTGTCTGAGGGCGCGCTGCAGGTTCTCGCGCTCCAGCGCTTGTTCCAGCAGCCCCATCCCCTCCATCGCCTGGGCCCCTCGCGCCGCATTGGCCGCAGGTTCATCCGGTTCGGATGCATTCCCGCCGCCCTTTGGCTCGCCGCCCAGGTCTCTTCCCGTTCGGGCCTTCAGTGACAGGACCTTCACCTACTACGCCCTTTGCTGACTTCTGCCCAGGCCTTCAGCGCCAGTCTCCCAGCGCCCAGTCGCGCCGCCGTCTCCCGACGCCGTCTCGACACCCGGCAGATCTCCCGCGGTAAGACACGAATCCTTCCTCGCATAGACGCCGGATTTACAAAATGCACCCATCCCGGCATTGCACCCGGGTTTGCAGATGGAGGGCTTGGCGGTCACGTGCCCGCTCGCCCCGAATGCATCACGCCTCATATCCGGTTTCTGTTCGTCGCCCTGCGATTTCGCCTTGAGCTTCCTCCCCACCCCGCCTCGCGGCGACGCAGTTGCCCTTTGGCTAACCTTCGGCTCTGCTGATACCTGGTATCGGGACTCTCACCCGACTGGATTCGTGCCATGCGCGGCACACACGT
>NZ_JAAGOH010000079.1 GCF_010499455.1 Ideonella livida
GCCACAGACCAATGGCATGGTCGAGCGGTTCAATGGCCGCTTGGAGCAGGTGCTGCGCACGCACCACTTCAACAGCGCGGAGGATCTGGAGAAGACCCTGCACCGCTATGTGTGGCTCTACAACCAGCACCTGCCACAGAAGGCGCTTGGGCATGAGACGCCCGTGCAGGCGCTCAAACGATGGCGGATCTCACACCCGCACTTGTTCCTCAAAATGATCAGGAATCATCCGGGACCTGACAACTGAGAAACAAGGCACCGACACCATGACGGACCTGCGCCCATCCTGGCACCCCTCAACTTGCGCCGCATCGCGACCGACCCGGGGCGGGGAAGTTCCTTTCATTCGTTGGGCTTTACAAAACGGCCTCCTGTCGCGCACTTCAGAATTCAACAACCCTCGTTCAATCAGATGAGCACAACACTTCTTGGCGCCGCGGCGATCGCGAAAGCCGCAGCTCCTGTGATCAAAGATCTCTATGAGGGAGCCAAGGGCACCACCCGCAAGGCGCTCGACCGTTGGGCCACCGCCGGCTTCCCAAAGAAGCTTGCTCGTCAGCTGGCTGAGATCGATTCCGTTCGAACCATCTGGAGCCCTGAGAAGAATGTATCGCTGCGTAGCTTCTACTATCCAAGCAAGCTGCGCGCCCCGAACGACCGTTCGACCAAGCTGGACTCAATCACCGATCTGGGCGAAGGCTCCGCGGTAATTCAAGGAATCGTCGGGCAGGGGAAGTCTGTCCTTCTGCGCTATCTTGCTTTGCAAGAGCTCCTTCGACCCGGCAACGCGCGCCTTCCAGTCTTTCTTGAGTTGCGTAAGGTGACTAAGGCAACACCGCTCCGGCAAGCCATCTACAAATCCCTTTCCGCATATGAAATCTCAGTCGATGACAGCCTCTTTGACTATCTTGCTTCCTCTGGTCGGATTGTGCTGTTGTTGGACGGATTCGATGAACTCGAGACGCCACTCGTTAGAGAAACTACGCTCGAACTCGAACACCTCGGCGAGCAGTTTCCTGACTTGCAAGTACTTGTCTCGTCAAGACCCAACAACGAAGTACAGAAACTAAGTAAGTTTCGAGTGCTTGAGATCGCACCCCTCAGGCCTGAAGACTACTCACCATTTTTGCAGGCGCTAAGCCTTTCGGCAGTAAGAATTGCGGACATCGTTCACGCGATCAAAGCCAGCCCCAGCAAGGTTGCAAGCCTGATTTCAACACCACTTATGCTGACACTTGTGGTGTTCGTGTATCAGTCTGAGAAGCAGATTCCATCCGATCTTCCCGAGTTCTTTGAGCGACTCTTCTACACGGTCTTCACTCGACACGACAAGCTGAAGGCAGCCTTTGAGCGAGAACACCACTCCGGGTTGTCAGAAAGAAAGCTCCAAACACTGTTTGAAGCTTTCTGCTTCATGAGCTTGCAACTTGGATCCAGTCGTACGCTTAGCCCGGCTCAGTTCACAGAGGCGTTCGAGCTTGCTCAGGACTACATTGAGGGCTCGCGCTGCAAGGAAATCGACTTTCGCAAGGACATCACCAAAGTTGCTTGTTTGATGCTCGAAGAAGGAGTCGGCGACACAACCTTCCTCCACAAGAGCATCGCCGAATACCACGCAGCCGCTTTTGTTAAAGGGTCCGACGATGCTTTTGCAAGTCGCTTCTACGCAGAAGCGGCAAAGAGCTGGGCTCACTGGCAAGAGCCTGGGCTCTAGACTGAAGTGCAACACCTCAACTGAGCCAATGACTTGAAGCGATGGGTCAAGCATATTCAAGCCTGAGCATGGAGGAGCGCACGCAGATCAGCCTGCTGCTGAGCCAGGACGTCA
>NZ_JAAGOH010000080.1 GCF_010499455.1 Ideonella livida
GCCGGTGGCGCGCCACCGCTCGCGCGAGGTGCTGCTCTACCGCCAGGGGGGCATGAACGTCATCATCAACGCCCACCAGGACGTGGCCGAGGGCGGCCTGAACGGCGCCCCGCCGCTGACCGAGCGCCCGGTGATTGCGGCGGTGGCGTTTCGCGTGCGCGATGCCGCAGCCGCCTGGGACAAGGCCTGCGACCTGGGCGCCTGGCCGGTGCCCACCCAGGTGGCGGTGATGGAGCTCAACATCCCGGCCATCCACGGTGTGGGCGGCAGCCGCATCTACTTTGTGGACCGCTGGCGTGAGTTCAGCATCTACGACGTGGACTTTGTGCCCATCCCCACGGTGCAGGCGCAGCCGCCGGCCCTGGCGGGCCTGCACTGGTTTGGCGTGGTGCAGTACATCGGCTTTGAGCGCATGGCCGACTGGGTGGCCTTCTACGGTGAGCTGTTCGGCTTTGCCGAGCTGCCCAGCAGCCAGACCTTTGGCGTGATGACCCAGGGCCGCATCCTGGCCAGCCCTTGCGGCACGCTGTACTGGCAGCTCATCGAGCCCTCGCCCGATGCGATCGACGCCGACCCGCAGGAGCTGCTCAACCGGGTGGCCTTTGGCACGCCGGACGTGCGCGGCGCCGTCACCGCGCTGCGCGAGCGTGGCGTGGAGTTTGTGGAGTCCAGCGTGGGTGTGCACACCGAGGACCGCGGCGCGCTCAGCTGCGACGACCACCTGGGCGTGAGCTTCGAGCTGGTGCGCCACGAGGAGCGCACATGAGCTTTGCAGCGCCCAAGCTCAGCCCGGCGCAGCGCATGCAGCAGGGCCACTTTGCCGACTTCGGCATGGACACCATCAGCCTGGCCGGCCCGCTGGAGGCCAAGCTCGCGGCCATGAAGGCCGCGGGTTTTGGCCAGGTGATGATGGCCGCGCGCGACATCGTGGGCCACCCCGGCGGCATCCAAGCCGCGGTGCAAGCCGTCAAGGACAGTGGCCTCAAAGTCACCGGCTTCCAGGTCCTGCGAGATTTCGAGGGGCTGAGTGGCCATCTCCACCACTACAAGGTCGAGATTGCCAAGCAGATGATCGAGATGGCGCATGCGCTGGGCGCCAAGGTGCTGCTGGCCTGCAGCAGCACCTCGCAGCACGCCGGCGCCGACACCGAGGCCATGGCGCGGGACCTGCGCAAGCTGGCCATGCTGGCCCTGCCGCACGGCATCCGGGTGGCGTTTGAGGCGCTGAGCTGGGGCCGGCACCTCAACGAGGTGCACCAGGCCTGGGAGGTGGTGGAGCAGGCTGACATGCCCAACCTGGGCGTGGGCATCGACTCGTTCCACATCCTGGCCACGGCCACCAGCCTGAAGGCGCTGGACTGGATCGACCCGGCCAAGATCTACCTGGTGCAGCTGGCGGACTTCATGTGGCAGGAGACGCGCACGCCGCAGGAGCGCATCGAGACGGCGCGGCACTTCCGGGTGTTCCCGGGCGAGGGCGTGCACAGCCAGGCGATCACGGAGCTGGTCTTGAAGCTCGACGCCATGGGCTACCGGGGCGACTACAGCTTCGAGGTGTTCAACGACGACTACACGCAGCTGCCGCTGCCGTTTGTGGCGCAGCGCGCGCGGGCGGCCGCGGTGTGGCTGGCCGAAGGTGTGCTGCGGCGCAGCGCACCGCTGCCGGG
>NZ_JAAGOH010000081.1 GCF_010499455.1 Ideonella livida
CGCCCGCCGCTGGCAGTTCGCCCTGCCCGGGCGCGCCAAGACGCCACGCCCGGCCCAGGAACCCGCGCTGGACGGCCCGCCGCCCCCGCCCACGCCGGCGCCCACGTCCCCGGCACCACCACCGCGCCAGGCCCCCAAGCCCCCGCCCTTCCCCCCCGGGGAGCCCCCGCGCCTGATCCACGTGGCAGACCTGCCCGAGCCGGCGCCCGCCGCCGCACCGGCTGCAGCCCCCCCTCCCGCCCCCGCGCGACCGGCTTCACGCCCCGCCGCACCGCCCTCCGCCGCGCGCGCGCCCCGCCCGCGCCGGCTCAGCCGCAGCGATCTGGTCCTGCTCGACGCCGTGCGCGCCGCCGAGGTCGTCGAAGCCCGTCCCGTGCTGCACCTGTCCCTGGCCCTCATGCTGCTGGCCGTGCTGGCCGCCGGCCTGTGGGCCGGCTTCACCCGGGTCGAGCAGATCACCCGTGCCGATGCCCGCGTGGTGCCGGAAGGCCGCGAACAGGTCATCGCCAGCCTGGAGGGCGGCCTGCTGGCCGAACTGCTGGTGGGCGAAGGCGCGCAGGTCAGCCCCGGCCAGGCCCTGGTGCGGCTGGACCCCACCCGCTTTGAGGCCCAACAGAACGAAGGCCAGGCCAAGCGCCTGGCCCTGCTGGCCAGCATCGCCCGGCTACGCGCCGAGGCCAATGGCCAGCCCCTGCGCTTCCCGCCCGAGCTGCAGGCCCATCCCCGCCTGCGCGACGCCGAGGCCGAGGCCTACACCGCCCGGCGCCGCCTGCTCGACGAAACCGCTGCCGCCACCCGCCACAGCATCGGCCTGGTGCTGCAGGAGCTGGACGTGGCCCAGCGCATGGCCGCCCAGGGCCTGGCCAGCGACCTGGACGTGGTGCGGCTGAAGCGCCAGGTCAACGACCTGCGCCAGCAGCTCTTCGAGCGCAGCAACCGCCTGCGCCAGGACGCCAGCACCGAACTGCTGGCCCGCCAGACCGAACTCGCCCAGCTCGACGAGCAGCTCGTCGCCCGCGAGGACGCGGTGCGCCGCACCCTCATCACCTCCCCCGTGCGCGGCCTGGTCAAGAACATCCGCGTCAACACCGTGGGCGGCGTCATCGGCCCCGGCGCCCCCATCATGGAGATCGTGCCCGTGGGCGAGCGCCTGCGGGTGGAGGCCCGCATCAAGCCGGCCGACATCGGCTTTGTGCGCGTCGGGCAGACCGCCCAGGTCAAGCTCAGCGCCTACGACCCCAACCTCTACGGCATGCTGCAGGGCGAAGTCGTCTCCCTCAGCCCCGACGCCCTGGGCAGCCCCGACGCCGGCACCACCGCCGGGGCCGGCGCCGAGGCCAACACCTGGTACCGCGCCATCGTCCGCATCGACCACAGCACCCTGCAGGCCCGGGGCGAGCAGCTGCCCGTCATCCCCGGCATGACCGGCAGCGTCGAGATCAACACCGGCGAGCGCACCGTCATGGACTTCATCCTGCGCCCCCTGCTCAAGGCGCGGGAGGCCTTCCGCGAGCGCTGATGAACCACGGCAGCCGCCCAGCACCTGCTTGGGGTCTTCCAGGAAGCGCAGCTTGTACTGCGAGAACATCCAGTGCGGCGACCAGGTGGTCACCACCATCCACTGCTTGCGTTGGATGGCCCGATCCAGCGAGGAGAT
>NZ_JAAGOH010000082.1 GCF_010499455.1 Ideonella livida
CACCATGGCGCTGGGGATGTCGGCCACCGTGATCAGCCAGGCGCTGACCATGGCCGCGGCCACCAGGAACATGATCACCGCCGTGGTCTTGGCCGCGCTCACAAACACCTCGTGCAGCGCCTTCAGGCTCAGCTCGCGGTAGATGACGGTGGCCACGAACAGGGCGTACACCGCCGCCACCACCGCGGCCTCCGTGGGCGTGAACACGCCCATCTTCAGCCCCACCACCACAATGACCGGCAGCACCAGCGCCCAGGTGGCGTCCTTCAGGGCCTGGGCCCGCTGGGCCCAGCTGGCCCGCGGCGGCGGCGCCACGTTCTCGCTCTTGGCCACCCACCACCAGGCGATGGCGATGGACACGCCCATGAGCAGCCCCGGCACGATGCCCGCCAGGAACAGCTTGCCAATGGAGACGTTGGCCGCCACGCCGAAGATCACAAAGCCGATGGACGGCGGGATGACCGGGGCGATGATGCCGGCCGAGGCGATGAGGCCGCCGGCGCGGGCCTTGTCATGCCCGGCGCGCACCATCATGGGCAGCAGCAGGCTGGCCAGCGCGGCGGTATCAGCCACGGCCGAGCCCGAGAGCGCGGCCAGCAGGCAGGCCGCCACGATGGCCACAAAGCCCAGGCCGCCGCGCTTGTGGCCCACCAGGGTCAGCGCCAGGTTGACGATGCGCCGGGACAGGCCGCCGACGTTCATGATCTCGCCGGCCAGCATGAAGAAGGGCACGGCCAGCAGCGGGAAGCTGTCGGCACCGTTGATCACGTTCTGCGCCAGGATCTGCGCGTCGAACATGTCCAGGTGCCACATCAGCGCCGCCCCCGAGACCAGCAGCGCGTAGGCAATGGGCAGGCCGATGGCCATGGCGGCCAGCAGGCTGCCCAGGAAGATGAAGATCGTCATCGCAAAACTCGTGTGAAGGACGCGGGCCCGGACGGCGCCGGGCCGCTCCCAAGGCGGCCGGGCAACCCGCCCGGCGGGTGGCGCCGGTACTCCGGCGCCGGGTGCCGACAGTTCAGTGCTTCTTGAAGGTCTGGCTCTGGTTGAGGTGCAGCTCATCGAGCTGCGCCAGGTCCTCGCTCTCCTGCACCATCACCAGGTCGGCCTCGCTGAGCTGTCCCGTGACCGTGCGCCAGAACTCCCGCAGCAGGATCAGCCCGCTGGAGACCGCAAACACCACCCCCACCGCGTACACCCAGGCCATGGACCAGCCGCTGACCGGCGCCTCCACATCCAGGTTGATCACCGTCTGCGCCCACGCGCCCGTGCCCATGAGCCAGGTCATCCACAGCATGAAGCCCTGCGCCACCCCCAGGCACACCCGCTTGCCCGCCGGGCCCAGCCGGCCCACCAGCATGTCCGTGCCCAGGTGCCCGTGCTCGCGCAGCGCCACGATGGCCCCCAGGAAGGTCAGCCACACAAAGGCCCAGCGCGAGAGCTCCTCGCTCACCGTGATGCCCGAGTTGAACGCGTAGCGCAGCACCACGTTGCCAAACACCAGCACCACCATCACCGCCAGCA
>NZ_JAAGOH010000083.1 GCF_010499455.1 Ideonella livida
GCCACGCAGGCGGCCGACGGCCGCACCTTCACCCGCGCCAACCCGCTGGACGGCCAGGTGGCCACCCAGGCCCCGGCCGCCAGCGTGGCCGACGCCCAGGCCGCGGTGGACGCCGCTGCCGCCGCCTTCCCCGCCTGGGCGGCGCTGGGCCCGGGCGCCCGCCGCGCCCTGCTGCTCAAGGCCGCCCACGCGCTGGAGGCCCGCGCCGCTGACTTCACCGCCGCCATGGCCGCCGAGACCGGCTCCTCCGGCTTGTGGGCCGGCTTCAACGTGCACCTGGCCGCCGACATGCTGGTGGAAGCGGCTGCGCTGACCACGCAGATTGAGGGCGAGGTGATTCCCTCCAACGTGCCCGGCAGCCTGGCCCTGGCCACGCGCCAGCCCGCGGGCGTGGTGCTGGGCATCGCGCCGTGGAACGCCCCGGTCATCCTGGGCGTGCGGGCGGTGGCCGTGCCCTTGGCCTGCGGCAACACCGTGGTGCTCAAGGGCAGCGAGCTGTGCCCGGCCACCCACGGCCTCATCATCCAGGCGCTGCAAGAGGCTGGCTTGCCCAAGGGCGTGGTGAACTTTGTCACCAACGCCCCGGCAGATGCCGCCGCGGTGGTGGGCGCCATGATTGCCCACCCGGCGGTCAAGCGCGTCAACTTCACCGGCTCCACCCATGTGGGCCGCATCATTGCCCAGCGCTGCGCCGAGCACCTCAAGCCCTCGGTGCTGGAGCTGGGCGGCAAGGCCCCGCTGCTGGTGCTGGACGACGCCGACCTGGACGCCGCGGTCAACGGCGCGGCCTTTGGCGCCTTTGCCAATTCGGGCCAGATCTGCATGTCCACCGAGCGCATCGTGGTGGATGAATCGGTGGCCGACGCCTTTGTGGCCAAGCTGGCGGCCAAGGCCCGCAGCCTGCCGCTGGGGGATCCGCGCCAAGGCCCGGTGGTGCTGGGCTCGGTGGTGGACCTGGCCACGGTGCAGCGCTGCAACGCGCTGATCGACGACGCCTTGGCCCAGGGCGCCACCCTGGTGTGCGGTGGCAAGGCCGACAGCACGCTGATGCCGGCCACGCTGCTGGACCACGTCACGCCGCAGATGCGCATCTACGCCGAGGAGACCTTTGGTCCGGTCAAGTGCATCGTGCGGGTGGCCGGCGAAGAGGCCGCCATCGCCTGCGCCAACGACAACGCCTTTGGCCTGTCCTCGGCCGTGTTCACCGCTGACACCGCCCGTGGCTGGCGCGTGGCGCAGCGCATTGAAGCCGGCATCTGCCACGTCAACGGCCCCACGGTGCATGACGAGGCGCAGATGCCCTTTGGCGGCGTCAAGGGCAGCGGCTGGGGCCGCTTTGGCGGGCGCGCCGGCGTCGAGGCCTTCACCGAGCTGCGCTGGATCACCCTCCAGACCTC
>NZ_JAAGOH010000084.1 GCF_010499455.1 Ideonella livida
CCACCCGTCCGACGCCGGCCCTGCGGCCGCCCCCCGCCCCGCGCCGGCGACCGGCAAAGTGCCGCCCGCCGCCGCCCCTGCGGCGGCCCTGGCCGGGCCGCCCTACCTCGCCGCCTTCGGCCTGCGGGAGGCCCCCTTCTCCATCGCCCCGGACCCGCGCCGGCTCTACCTGGGCCCGGCCCATGCCGAGGCCCTGGCGCACCTGCTGCACGCGCTGCAGGGCAGCGGCGGCGTGGTGGTGCTCACCGGCGAGGTCGGGGCCGGCAAGACCACCCTGGGCCGGGCCTTCCTGTCCCAGGTGCCGCCCGGCACACCGCTGGCCTGCATCTTCAATCCTCCGGCCACGGAGCTGGAGCTGCTGGCCACCGTAGTCCAGGAGTTCGGCCTGCCGCTGCCGGAGGCGCTGGCCGGCCCCCTGGCCCGGCGCCAGCTGCAGGACCGCCTGCACCACCACCTGCTGGCCTGCCATGCCCAGGGGCGCCAAGCCTTGCTGCTGATCGACGAGGCCCAGCGCCTGCCCGCCGAGGTGCTGGAAGCCCTGCGCCTGCTGACCAACCTGGAGACCGACGAGCGCAAGCTGCTGCAGATCGTGCTCATCGGCCAGCCGGAGCTGCGCGCCCAACTGGCCCTGCCCGGCCTGCGCCAGCTGGACCAGCGGGTGGTGGCGCGCTGCCACCTGCCCGCCCTGACGCCCCAGGAACTCCCCGCCTACCTGGCGACCCGCTGGCAGACCGCCGGCGGCTCCGCCCCCCCGCCTTTTGAGCCGTCGGCGTTGGACGAGCTGCAGCGGCGCAGCGGCGGCGTGCCGCGCCGGCTCAACCTGTTGTGCGACCGTGCCTTGCTGGGCTGTTGGGCGCAGGGGCGCCGGCGCGTGGACCGGGCCACGGTGCGCCAGGCCGCCCGCGAAGTCCTCAACCCCCTGGCGCCGACGTCCCCTGCGGCGGCGCAGGCCTGGGGCGGTCGCGGTGCGGGCCTCTTGGTCGGGGGCCTGGGCGCGTTGGGCCTGGGCGCCGTCCTGGCGCTGCTGGCCAGCAGGGCTCTGCCTGAGGCAGAGCGCGCCGCCGGGCCGGCTTCGGCCGCCTCCCCGGGGGCAGCGGCCTCCGTCGCAGCGGCGCCTGTGCAGGACCGCGTCCCCATCCCGGTGCCAGCCGCCCCGCCGTCCCTGGCCGACTGGGCGGCGCCCACCACACAGGCCACGCTGCAGGTGCTGGACCGCCAGGCCTGGGTCGACCTGCTGACGGCCTGGGGCGCCCCGGCGGACACGCCACGCCTGAGGCCGCAGGCCGGCT
>NZ_JAAGOH010000085.1 GCF_010499455.1 Ideonella livida
GACCGCCCCCGCAAGATCCTCGACTTCCGAACGCCCCGCGAGGTGTTCATGGAAATCGTCGAGGCCGAGCGATTCAAGCGCCTGCATGGGTCGGGGCTCGGTGTTGCACTTCAGGGTTGACACCACCGAGTGTCTACGCTTCCTGCAAAGCATCGACCCCTATCGATTTGCCAAGTACTTCGCAATCGAAAATCTGAGAGGCGCGCTGCCACTTTTTCAGCAATTGTCGGAATGCAAGAGCGGCAAACAAGTCACCGGCAAGATGCCTAGCTGGATGAAGAAGGCCTACATCGCCTACCGCATTCCAAGCCAGGGGGAGTCACGTTATCGCCGCTCAGCCTTCGGCAGCTGGCAGACCGCAGACAACTTCTACAGCGCCGAGCTGAGCGACGTCCTCTCGAGGTTGGCATTCTCAATCAGCCCTGAATCGCTCACGCAGACTGAAATCGATGAGCTTCGGGCAGAGGGGCTTCAGATTGAGAGACGAGAGAGCGATATGGAAGTCGAGATCAGCTTCGGCTCGGCGATTGATAGATGGGGGTTCTCTGACTATTGCGCTGCAATCTCAAGTCACGTTCGCAGTCTCACTGTACGCATCGACGAGGCCGAAAATCTAGCTCTAAAGCTTCAAAAGCGCTCGTTGATCTTTGATCGGAAGCGTAAAGAATAGAGTGATATCGGGGGGCGCGCGCGTGAAGCCTAACCCCTCTAGTAGGACTTCCCGTGGAGTCAAGCAGGGTGGTGTCAACCCTGAAGTGCAACACCGAGCCCCGGCCCATGCAGGCGCTTGAAGCGCTCGGCCTCGACGATTTCCATAAACACCTCGCGGGGTGTTCGGAAGTCGAGGATCTTGCGGGGGCGGTCGTTGAGCATGGCCTCGATGTAGGCCAGCTTCTGGGGCGTGACGGTGGACAGATCGGTGCCCTTGGGCAGGAACTGACGTACCAGGCCGTTCATGTTCTCGTTGGAGCCGCGCTGCCACGGGGAGTAGGGCTCACAGAAGTAGACCGGCATGCCTGTGGCTTGGGTGAACTCTTCGTGGCGGGCCATCTCGCTGCCACGGTCGTAGGTCAGACTCAGCCGCAGTTCGGGCATGACGGTCTTGAAGCGCCGGCTGAAGCCTTCGAGGGCATGTGCGGCGGTGCAGCCGTTCATCTGCGTGAGCAGCACAAAGCGGCTGTAGCGCTCAACGGCTGTGCCGATGGCGC
>NZ_JAAGOH010000086.1 GCF_010499455.1 Ideonella livida
GGCTCTGTTGCACAAAGCGAGCGGGAGCGTGCTCGTAGACTGACGCCGTGAGCGAAGCGAAGAAGAAGCGGACGAAGTACCGCACGACGAACTGGAAGGTCTACAACGCGGCGCTGAAGGCGCGAGGGGCGTTGACGATGTGGCTGGACAGGGACATGCAGTGGTTGGCTGCGCCGTCGGGCAAGCGCGGCCGCAGCCAGACCTTTTCGGACGCGGCGATCCAGTTCTGCCTGAGCATCAAATGCCTGTTCGGGCAGGCGTTGCGTCAGACGTTGGGGCTGGTGGAGAGCCTGCTGCGGCTGGCGGGGCTGGACTGGCCGGTACCTGACTACAGCACGGTGTGCCGACGTCAGAAGACGCTGCAGACCCAGCTGAGCTACCGTCCGAGCGCCGAGCCCTTGCAGCTGCTGGTCGACAGCACGGGGGTCAAGTTCCTTGGTGAGGGCGAGTGGAAGCGCAAGAAGCATGGCGCCGAATACCGCCGCGAGTGGCGCAAGGTGCACCTGGGCATCGACGCGCAGACGCTGGAGATCCGCGCGGTCGAGGTCACGAGCAATGCGATTGGCGACGCGCCGATGCTGCCCGAGCTGCTGGCGCAGATTCCGCCGGATGAAGCCCTGGCCAGCGTCACGGCAGACGGCGCCTACGACACGCGGGCATGCCGGGATGCGATCGCGCGGCGCGGCGCGGTGGTGGTGATCGCGCCGCGCAAGAACGCTCGGCTGTGGCGCAGATCCAGTCCGGGATCCGAGTCTCGAAATGAGGCCGTCCGGGCATGCCAGCGCCTGGGGCATGGCATCTGGAAGACGTGGAGCGGCTACCACCGGCGCAGCTTGGTGGAGACCAAGATGCATTGCCTGAAGCGGCTGGGCGAGCGGGTCACGGCCCGCACGTTCGAGCGACAGGTGGTGGAACTGCATGTGCGCGTGGCCGTGCTCAATCGCTTCAGTCAGATCGGCCGACCGCAGACCGTGCCGGTGGTCGCCGTGGCATGAGTCCGTCCGGGGCTGGGGTCATGCCGTCTGCTCACGGATTTGTGCAACAGAGCC
>NZ_JAAGOH010000087.1 GCF_010499455.1 Ideonella livida
CCTGCGCGGACAGTGACCGTTTAACTCAAGGGCGGCGAAACAGTTGCCGGCTAACGAAAGGGTCGTCCGCGTGCGTCCTTCATCAGGGTCAGTGGCTCGAATCCAACCGCCACAGTGACCGTTTGTAGTTTAGCCAGTCCACACCCTGTTGTCTTCTTCAGGCTTGCCAGTGCGCCGGCTCAGGAGCAGGACATGAGAGAAATGAAAAAGGCCCGCGTGCGGGGCCTTGGGGGGATTATTTGCTTGCGCTGGGCGGGGAAGCCCTTGTAGTTTGAGCTAACCGGACCGTTGCGGTATGTGGCTAAAGGCCCAGAATGAAATGGCGGGCCTTTAGCCACATACCGCAATGGGTCCGGTTGAGCGAATGGTTAGGCCGCACCCGGCACTTTGAGCAGGCGAACCGAGTAACGCTGGACGCCCCACTTTACAGCGAATGTCTCGCTTACCTCGTACCAACGTCCAACTGGCTGTCCAGAACCGTGGCTTGCACCCATACACGAACATTCGCAGTCGGCACCAACAGCGTTCCAGCATGCTGGAGCACAAACTTCCTTCTCGCGATATAGCTGAATGACATAGCAAGCCCTGTAACGAGTAAATGACAACCTGATTACTCTCTCGAACCAAGCTTGAGGTACCTCCCACGCACGGTGCTCCTTGTCCCAGCTGGGTTTGCTTCTCTCTTGGTTGCGAAGCCATACCTTGTTGTCTGGGGCGAAGGGAAGGCGAACGAGAAGCGGGGCAGGGCGCTCGCGCTGAAATATGACGGGCAAGCGTGTCTGATTCCAGAAGCGCTCGAAGTCCTGAATCGGCGGTGGGACAACCATGGTGCTTCCTGTGCGGCCTAACGTGTTGTCGACGACAACCTCAACACCCACATCCGGGCATAAATTGCCACCTGTAGGGGCTCTGTTGCACAAATCCGTGAGCAGACGGCATGACCCCAGCCCCGGACGGACTCATGCCACGGCGACCACCGGCACGGTCTGCGGTCGGCCGATCTGACTGAAGCGATTGAGCACGGCCACGCGC
>NZ_JAAGOH010000088.1 GCF_010499455.1 Ideonella livida
TGTCAGGTCCCGGACGAATACCTTCTAAAAAGTAGACGTCCGTTGCTGCTGGGGCGGGCCGTGTTGGCTGAGGTCGTGGCAGCATGGAAGGGCCGGAGGCCGACATGCTGATCAAGTTGCACAAGAACGCGACCACCACCCCCGCCACGCGCGAGGCGATCCAGAAAGCCACAGGCAGCGACTACGAGGTCGCGCGGCAGTTTGGCGTCAGCCGCGACACGGTGCGCAAGTGGCGCAAGCGCGATACGGTGCAGGACGGCAGTCATACGGCGCACCGCTTGCAGACCACGCTCAATGCGGGGCAAGAAGAGTTGGTGATCTACCTGCGCACGCAGTTGCTGCTGCCGCTCGATGACCTCTTGGCGGTGATTCGAGAGTTCATCGAGCCTGACATGAGCCGCTCGGCGCTGGACCGACTGCTGCGCAGGCGGGGCCATTCGCGCCTGCCCGTGCCCCAAAAGCCAGAGGGCCAGGTCAAGCCCTTCAAGGCCTACGAACCCGGCTACGTGCATATGGATGTGAAGTACCTGCCGCAGATGGCCGACGAGCAGGCCAGGCGCTATGTGTTCGTGGCCATCGACCGGGCCACGCGCTGGGTGTTCATCGCCATCAAGAGCCACAAGACGGCAGCAGCTGCGCGCAGCTTCCTCAACGCCTTGTCCAAGGCCGCGCCCTTCAAAATCCACACGCTGCTCACGGACAACGGCAAAGAGTTCACCGACCGCTTGTTTGGCCAACGGGCCAAGGACGCCAGCGGCGAGCACGAGTTCGACATGCTGTGCCAGGCGCTGGACATTGAACACCGGCTGACCAAGCCCAGGACGCCACAGACCAATGGCATGGTCGAGCGGTTCAATGGCCGCTTGGAGCAGGTGCTGCGCACGCACCACTTCAACAGCGCGGAGGATCTGGAGAAGACCCTGCACCGCTATGTGTGGCTCTACAACCAG
>NZ_JAAGOH010000089.1 GCF_010499455.1 Ideonella livida
TTGGTGACCTTGGCGGTGCCGTCGTCGGTGGACTGGGTGCCGAAGGAGGGGGTCATGCTGGCGCCCTTGATGTCGAACAGGCCGAAGGTGTAGCCGCCAAAGGCGCCCTGGTACTTGGTGTCGCCGGTCTTGGCCGATTCCACGCTCAGGTTCAGGCCACCGGCGGAGACGCCGAGCAGGGCGGCAGAGCGCTTCTGGTCGCCGGCGGCGAACTTGGCGGTGCCCGAGGAGACGGCGGCGCGCAGGCTCAGGCCGGCGTCGACGGCATAGCCCAGGGCGGCGCCGGCGCCGGAGAAGTTGGCCTCATCAGCGCCGTCCTGGGTTTTGCCCGACTCCAGGCCCACGCGCAGGCTCAGGGGGCCGGAGGCGTAGGACAGGACGGGGCGCAGGCCCTTGGAGCCGCCGGAGACGCCGGTGTCCTTGATGTCGACCAGGCCCAGTTCCAGGGACAGGCCGGTGCCCAGGGCGAAGGTGGCGGCGGCGTGGGTGCGGTCGCCCATGCGGCCGCGCAGGGCGTTGGTCTGGTAGAAGCCGCCGATGCGGGCGGCGTCGGCCGGGGTGGGGTAGAGGTCGGCGGCTTCGAAGCGGCCGAGCTTGACGTCAAAGGCGGAGGAGCCGAGCTGGACCCAGGCGTCGTCGGTGGAGGCCGCGCCGCCCTTGGAGAGGATGGCGGAGGCCTTGCCGGCGATGAAGCCGCCGTTGCCTTCGGCGCGGCCGGTGAAGTTGACTTCGACGCGGCCGGCTTGGTAGGAGCCCTTGGCGCCGGTGGACTTGATGTTCTGGACGCCGGTGTCGAGTTCCATGTTGGCGCTGACGCCGGTGGCGGCGAAGGCGGGGGCGG
>NZ_JAAGOH010000090.1 GCF_010499455.1 Ideonella livida
CCTGGGCTCTAGACTGAAGTGCAACACCTCAACTGAGCCAATGACTTGAAGCGATGGGTCAAGCATATTCAAGCCTGAGCATGGAGGAGCGCACGCAGATCAGCCTGCTGCTGAGCCAGGACGTCAAGCCCAGCGAGATCGCTCGGCAACTGGGCCGGGCCAGGTCGACGATCACCCGGGAGCTGGGGCGCAACAAGGCTGCGGGCAAGGCCTACTTGGCGGCCACGGCCCAGCAGGTGGCCCAGCGCCGGCGCACGGCGGCCAAGGCCGGCCAGCGCAAACTCGGGCCGCTGCTGGATTCGCCCCTGGGCAAATGGGTGCGTCGCGAACTGTGCCGTGCGTTGTCGCCGCAGCAGATTGCGGGAAGACTGCGCCGCATGCATCCTGAAGATCCTTCCCAGCGCGTCTCGCACGAGACCATCTACCAAGCCGTCTATCTGGTGCCCCGGGGCGAATTGCGCACTGAACTGGTCAACGCCCTGCGTCAGAGCCGGGGCAAGCGCATGCCCAGGGCCCGCGGCACCAGCCGCCAAGGCGGCGCCATCGTCAACATGACGCCGCTGAGCGAGCGCCCGCCTGAGGTGGACTCGCGCGCGGTGCCCGGCCATTGGGAAGGCGATTTCATCAAGGGTGCCCGCAATGCCAGCGCCATCGGCACAGCCGTTGAGCGCTACAGCCGCTTTGTGCTGCTCACGCAGATGAACGGCTGCACCGCCGCACATGCCCTCGAAGGCTTCAGCCGGCGCTTCAAGACCGTCATGCCCGAACTGCG
>NZ_JAAGOH010000091.1 GCF_010499455.1 Ideonella livida
TTCCCATCCCGAACAGGACAGTGAAACGCCTCTGCGCCGATGATAGTGCGGATTCCCGTGTGAAAGTAGGACATCGTCAGGCTACTCCATACCAGAGTAAAACGCCCGGTCTTTGCCGGGCGTTTTTTTTAATGGGTCAGCCAGTCGTCGGCGATGGCCTGAACCTGTTCGATGGAGTTGAACAGCCAGGCGTCCAGCACCTCGGTGCAGAACGTCCGGTTGAAGCGCTCGATGTAGGCGTTCTGGTTGGGCTCGCCGGGCTCGATGTAGTTGAGCGTGATGCCCCGGCGCCGGGCCCATTCGACGAAGTCGTGGCTGGTCATCTCCGGCCCGTTGTCCATCCGGATCGACTGCGGTGAGCCGTACCAATCGACCAAGCGGTCCATCGTCCGGATCAGCATCGACGCCGGCAGTGACTGGGCCACCAGGATGGCCAGAGCCTCCCGGTTGGCCTCGTCGATCACGTTGAGCGTGCGGAACCGCCTGCCGTCGTAGAGCACGTCGTGCATGAAGTCCAGGGCCCAACCCTGATTCACCAAGGGCGCCGCTGCCAGCGGCACCGGATCGCGCTTGGGAGTGCGTCGTTTCGTGCGGCGCGGGATGTTCAGGCCCAACTCGCAATACACGCGCCAGACCCGCTTGTGATTCCAAGGCCGCCCATCCAGGCGCAGACGGTCGAAACACTTCCAGAAGCCCCAGCGGCC
>NZ_JAAGOH010000092.1 GCF_010499455.1 Ideonella livida
CAGAGAATGCGGCCCAACCCCGAAGGAAGAGGCCGATGAGGAAAAGCAAGTTCACGGCAGAGCCAGATCGTGGCGATCCTCAAGGAGGGCGAGTCCGGCATGCCGGTGATCGAGGTCTGCCGCAAGCACGGCATCAGCTCGCCGACGTACTACGCCTGGAAGAGCAAGTACGCTGGAGCGACCGTCTCGGACCTGACGCGCATGCGGGAGCTGGAGGCCGAGAACGCGCGGCTCAAGCGCATGTACGCGGACCTCGCGCTGGAGAACGCGGCCATCAAGGACGTGCTGTCAAAAACATTCTGACGCCGTCCGCGAAGCGGCAGGTGGTCTCGGTCATGGCGACCGAACACCGCCTGTCGGTCACACGGGCCTGCAGGGTCGCAGGCCTGTCGCGGGCGGCGTACTACAAGGTGCCACCGCTGCCTCAGGAGAAGGACGCGGAGGTCATCGATGCGCTCAACGGTGTGGTCGAGCGCAACGGCCGCTGGGGCTTCTGGAAGTGTTTCGACCGTCTGCGCCTGGATGGGCGGCCTTGGAATCACAAGCGGGTCTGGCGCGTGTATTGCGAGTTGGGCCTGAACATCCCGCGCCGCACGAAACGACGCA
>NZ_JAAGOH010000093.1 GCF_010499455.1 Ideonella livida
GCGCTCGGTCAGCGGCGGGGCGCCGTTCAGGCCGCCCTCGGCCACGTCCTGGTGGGCGTTGATGATGACGTTCATGCCCCCCTGGCGGTAGAGCAGCACCTCGCGCGAGCGGTGGCGCGCCACCGGCCGGAAACCCAGCCGCTCCAGCTGCTGGCCCAGCGCCTGCGGCCGGCTGGTGGCGTATTCGATGAACTCGATGCCCTGCAGGCCCAGGGGGTTGGGCAAGGGACCAAGGGCTTCTCTGGCGCTGGTGAAGGATGGCATGGGGCAGGCAGCTCCGTTCTGGGCCCAGGCCGTCGGCCTGGCGGTGGAGATTCTGGAACGAGATTCCAACGTTTGGAAAGCCGTTGGGCTCAGCTGGCGAACCAGCGGGCCGGCACGGTGACGATGGCGGGGAAGAAAACCAGCAGGAACATCACCGCGAACTGCGCGGTCATGAAGGGCAGCACGCCGCGGGTGACCTCGTCCATCTTCATCTTGCCCACGCCGGCCACCACATTGAGCACCGTGCCCACCGGCGGGGTGATCAGCCCGATGGCGTTGTTCATGATGAACAGCACCCCGAAGT
>NZ_JAAGOH010000094.1 GCF_010499455.1 Ideonella livida
GAACGTCTTCGCCGTGCATGGCGTCAACGATGCAGGCAAGCCAGAGCTGGTCCGACCGGCAGTCCAGCGCGACAAGCTGCATGAGCTGATCGCAAAGCTGCCACCGTGCATCATTGGCATGGAGGCCGAGCCCGGACACAAGGCGTCCTGAGGACGGCTTGTGCCTGGCGAGGGGTCAAACCTCTGGCTTGACGCGGCCTGCAAGGCTGTTCTGGCGCGCACCACTGGGCCCGCTTGCTCATGGCCGCAGGCCATACCGTGCGGCTGGTGGCGCCGAAGTTCGTCACGCCGTACCGCATGAGCGGCAAGCGGGGGAAGAACGATGCTGCCGATGCTGAGCCCGGACTGGCTCTGTCCAGTGGACAGAGCCTGCCTGGCGAAGGGCCAAGCCTCTGGCTTGGCGCGCCCTGCCCAAAGGGGCGGCCATCTGCGAGACCATCCAGCGCCCGCACAT
>NZ_JAAGOH010000095.1 GCF_010499455.1 Ideonella livida
GGGTGATCTCGTCGAGCAAATCGTTGACCACCGTGTGGGCCCAGGGCGGCAGGGCGTCCAGGTGGTCGCGTGCGCGCTGGCGCACGGTGTTGGCCTTGAGCGGCAGGACGATGCCGTATTCACTGAGGACACCCCGCACACGGTTGATGTGGGCGGTGCGCTGCTCCACAAAGCCTTGCCGGGCCACGTGCACGCTCAGCCTGCTTTGCTGGGTGAGGTTCTTGACGGGCACAAAGCGCATGTGCGGGCGCTGGATGGTCTCGCAGATGGCCGCAGCATCGGCTGCATCGTTCTTCCCCCGCTTGCCGCTCATGCGGTACGGCGTGACGAACTTCGGCGCCACCAGCCGCACGGTGTGGCCTGCGGCCATGAACAAGCGGGCCCAGTGGTGCGCGCCAGAACAGGCCTCCATGCCAATGATGCACGGTGG
>NZ_JAAGOH010000096.1 GCF_010499455.1 Ideonella livida
TGACGTCCTGGCTCAGCAGCAGGCTGATCTGCGTGCGCTCCTCCATGCTCAGGCTTGAATATGCTTGACCCATCGCTTCAAGTCATTGGCTCAGTTGAGGTGTTGCACTTCAGTCTAGAGCCCAGGCGCCACCGATGAACTCGATGTGGTCGGTCTAGGGCAGCATCGGGCTACGGACGATTGGCTTGAATGAAATCGCCGCTCAACCCTTTGCTGCAGCGGACGGCTTCGCCGCCCGCTGAGCGCCGACGTGTGTGCCGCGCATGGCACGAATCCAGTCGGGTGAGAGTCCCGATACCAGGTATCAGCAGAGCCGAAGGTTAGCCAAAGGGCAACTGCGTCGCCGCGAGGCGGGGTGGGGAGGAAGCTCAAGGC
>NZ_JAAGOH010000097.1 GCF_010499455.1 Ideonella livida
CCCTCGCCGGCGTAGACGTTGCCCCAGCCCCAGACGTGGCTGCTGCTGACGGTGATGTGGTCGTTGCCGGCGCCGGTGCTGATGTAGTCGTCAAAGCCCGCGCTGTTGGTCAGGACGATGTCGTCACCGCTGCCGGTGGTGAGGTTGTAAGCCTCAAAGCCGGAGACGGTATTGCCGTGGAGCAGCAGGGTGGCGCTGGGGTCGGAGAGGTCGGCGACGATGGCGGTGGTGGCGCTGGACCAGTCGGCATAGAGGCGGTCGTCGCCGGTGCCGCCGACCAGGGTGTCATCGCCGGCGCCGTCGGTCAGGGCGTCGTTGCCGGCGCCGCCGTCGATG
>NZ_JAAGOH010000098.1 GCF_010499455.1 Ideonella livida
TACAAACGGTCACTGTGGCGGTTGGATTCGAGCCACTGACCCTGATGAAGGACGCACGCGGACGACCCTTTCGTTAGCCGGCAACTGTTTCGCCGCCCTTGAGTTAAACGGTCACTGTCCGCGCAGGCCCAAACCTGTTGTCATCAACGCTTGCCGTCACACGGCGGTGGAGATTTTTCCTTCAATGCGGAATTTGGTCTTTGGGCACTTGAATGCCGCTCTCAGCCTGGCAATGCAAACTGCTCACCCTTTCTGAGAATGGCCCAGG
>NZ_JAAGOH010000099.1 GCF_010499455.1 Ideonella livida
GCGCCATGGTGAGCCTGCTGGAGCCGCTGATGGACAGCCCCACGCTGCTGCTCATCGCCATCATGCTGCTGGTCATAGCCGTGGGCACGGCCATGGACATGACGCCCACCATCCTGATCCTGACGCCAGTGCTCATGCCCATCGTGAAGGCCGCGGGCATTGACCCGGTGTACTTCGGGGTGCTGTTCATCATGAACAACGCCATCGGGCTGATCACCCCGCCGGTGGGCACGGTGCTCAATGTGGTGGCCGGCG
>NZ_JAAGOH010000100.1 GCF_010499455.1 Ideonella livida
CCGGTGCCGCCGACCAGGGTGTCATCGCCGGCGCCGTCGGTCAGGGCGTCGTTGCCGGCGCCGCCGTCGATGGAGTCGTTGCCGGCTTCGCCAAAGAGGTTGATGTCGGTGCCGCTGCCGCCCAGGATGGTGTCGTCTCCCTCGCCGGCGTAGACGTTGCCCCAGCCCCAGACGTGGCTGCTGCTGACGGTGATGTGGTCGTTGCCGGCGCCGGTGCTGATGTAGTCGTCAAAGCCCGCGCTGTTGGTCAGGACG
>NZ_JAAGOH010000101.1 GCF_010499455.1 Ideonella livida
AGACCACGGCCACCTGCACCAGCGCCATGATCGGCAACGGCCACGACTTCCGCTGTGGGCGGCAGTTTGCCGCCTGGTTGGGTTTGACACCGGGCCAATACAGCTCGGGTGGCAAGAGCCGGCTGGGGCGCATCACCAAAGCCGGCGACGCCTACTTGCGCACCTTGTTCATCATGGGTGCGCGCGCCATGCTGGCTGCAGCCGCAGGCAAGAAAGACCGCCTGAGCCTGTGGGCCACCACGCTGGCCGAGCGAC
>NZ_JAAGOH010000102.1 GCF_010499455.1 Ideonella livida
TCTTGTGCAACTTGATCAGCATGTCGGCCTCCGGCCCTTCCATGCTGCCACGACCTCAGCCAACACGGCCCGCCCCAGCAGCAACGGACGTCTACTTTTTAGAAGGTATTCGTCCGGGACCTGACACTCAGTCAAAGGAGAAGTCCATGGCCATCGTATGCGTTGGGATTGATCTCGCCAAGAACGTCTTCGCCGTGCATGGCGTCAACGATGCAGGCAAGCCAGAGCTGGTCCGACCGGCAGTCCAGCGCGA
>NZ_JAAGOH010000103.1 GCF_010499455.1 Ideonella livida
CCTGAAGGCGCTGCACGAGGTGTTTGTGAGCGCGGCCAAGACCACGGCGGTGATCATGTTCCTGGTGGCCGCGGCCATGGTCAGCGCCTGGCTGATCACGGTGGCCGACATCCCCAGCGCCATGGTGAGCCTGCTGGAGCCGCTGATGGACAGCCCCACGCTGCTGCTCATCGCCATCATGCTGCTGGTCATAGCCGTGGGCACGGCCATGGACATGACGCCCACCATCCTGATCCTGACGCC
>NZ_JAAGOH010000104.1 GCF_010499455.1 Ideonella livida
ATACCCACCCCAGCAACGGCTCGGTCACGATCGACGCCGCCACCGGCATCTACACCTACACGCCTGATGCCGGCTGGAGCGGTGTCGATTCCTTCATCGTCCTGGTCGACGACGGCAACGGCGGCCAAACCCCCGTCACCGTGCAAGTCACGGTGAACCCGGTCAACGACGCCCCGGAAGGCGGTGACGTCACCGACCCGGATTGGGACG